>JAEUIQ010000018.1 GCA_016794985.1 Planctomycetaceae bacterium
CCCATTCATGTATGGTGTTTTGTCACAGCCGAATCTTGGGCGTTCCTTAGTGTGGATTAGCGGTGTAACCCACTCGCGCTGTTAGAACCCACGAGCACACGGTGACAAACCGCTGATGAACACTAATGAACACTAATGAACGCTAATGAATACCCATTCATGCCTGGTGCTTTGTCACAGCCGAATTTTGGCGGCGACGATTTCCGCTGCGAATCAACTCCAGATCTTGGCTGTGACCAAGCGCTGTGTCAGTCACATTTTTCCGGCTACCTCGGTAGCTTGCCAAAAAGTGCAACGCTGACCGGCTATTAGCGTTCATTAGTGTGGATTAGCGGTGTAGCCCACTCGCGCTGTTCGAGCCCACGAGCAAACGGTGGCAAACCGCTGATGAACACTAATGAACACTAATGAACGCTGATGAATACCCATTCATGCCGGGTGCTTTGTCACAGCCGAATCTTGGCGACGACGACTTCCGTTGCGAATCAACTCCAGATATTGGTTGTGACCAAGCACTGTGTCAGTCACATTTTTCCGGCTACCTCGGTAGCTTGCCAAAAAGTGCAACGCTGACCGGCTATTAGCGTTCATTAGTGTGGATTAGCGGTGTAACCCATTCGCGCTGTTAGAACCCACGAGCAAACGGTGGCAAACCGCTGATGAACACTAATGAACACTAATGAATACCCATTCATGCCGGGTGCTTTGTCACAGCCGAATCTTGGGCGTCGACGACCTCCGCAGCGATTCAACTCCCTATCTTGGTTGTGACCAAGCCATAGGGTTGTAACGGCGCATTCGGGCCTGGATTCGTTGGGAAAATGCTTCATTGCATTGCCAATGGGGAGGTATCGCCGATGGCCGATCCTCGTTTTTCCGGATCGCTGCGACCTCCCCCACCTGAGGTTGACTAAATTCGTTCTATCTGGGATGAATCGCCGCGACTTGCGGGGGCGTCGCGGGCTATGCCTATCTGCGGGCCTGCCCAGATTACCAACCACTCCTCCCGGGCGACTGGAGTTTGGTTGAATTGGCGAGGCGAAGGCGGCGATTGTTATGCGGTGAATCGTGTGAAGCTTGCTTGAGTAGAGTCCATGGATTGGATCAAGACTATTTTCGACCCGCGGCATCCCGTCCAAAAAGCGGATCGCTTGCGTTTTCATCAACGGCATCGTTATCTGATCGGGCTCGCGGTTTCTGAAGACTTTAGTCGACTGTCGGGCTGCTTGGTTGAAGGCACAAGTGCCGGAAAACTCTTGCGACTGAAGTCACTCAGTTTTCAGGAAATGCCAATCCCGCCCGCCATGCAGCGGCTCTTTCGCCATTGGTGCGGCTCGACGCACTTTCCGCATCAAATGGCCACCTCTCCGGATTGGTCAACGTACTTGTCGCTACGGGCGGACTTGACTCAGATGTCCACCCAAATGGTGCACGCGCTTTTGTCTCAGGCAGGCCAGGCAGCAGATCGGGTGCTGGTGGTTGCCTTCCACCATTGTGGAGTGTTGGTCAACGGCACGGACAATCAAAGTAGTATCTTGCCCATGATCGATGCAGCAGCATTGGCTCTGCGGACCGGCATGAATATCTTGGACCAGTTTTCCGTCAAAGACCGCTTGGAAGGTGGCACGGGGTGGCCTTTATCTGCCTTGCCCTTGTGGTTGCTGTGGGCCGACCGTCGCTCGCCACAGGCATTCGAACATCGCCTTATCCTTCAGTGTCAAGCGGAAGTCGAATTGACTTGGCTGCCCCCCTCGGATGGGCTGGATGCGACTTATCCGCTGATTCAGCAAAGGCGTTGGAACATCGGCACAAACGGTCAATCCATGTTCAACATGGCTTGCCAAGGATCGCATTCCGAACACAACTCTGTCGATCCCATCGTCGAGCAAATTTTGCAGCAAATACAAACATGGCAAACGCTCGGCTTGCGTGGTTCAAATTCGTTACCACCGCCACACAAACTGAGAATCCTAATCGCCGAGCCGACATTGGAAAATGAACCAGGTCCGTTTGAATTGCGTTTGGCTCAAGCTCTGCCGGAGACCGTTGTCGTGCGTTGCAGCGATTACGATTGCCCGAATTGGGCGATGGGTGCTCTCGTGGCGGCGACCCATGGTTTCTTGCATGTCGACCAAGTACCCGCGAATTTGCCCTGGATTTCTGGGACAGAAGTTCCCCGCATCTTAGGAACCCTTACACCTGGAGCAGCCGGTCGATATCGCAGCCTGCTGATCGAAATGTCTGACTATCGCCCGCCGGTGATGACGCTGCGCGACGCGGTTTAAATGAGCGAAGTCCTCTGATAGTCTCGACCGTGCGGAACACGTCTCAATCCCGATGAATCAACAAAAAAGGGAGCCAACCCCAAGAGTTGGCTCCCTCCGCGAAAATATCAGAATCGCAGCTTAGTAGCGATAGTGGTCAGGCTTGTAAGGTCCTTCCACTGGTACGCCCATGTACTCAGCTTGATCTGGTGTCAATTTGGTCAACTTGACTCCCAACTGATCCAAGTGCAAGCGAGCAACTTCTTCGTCCAAAATCTTTGGCAATCGGTAGACCTTGTTCTCGTAATTTTCCGAGTTCTTCCAAAGTTCCAACTGAGCCAAAACTTGGTTCGTGAATGACGTGCTCATCACGAAACTTGGGTGCCCGGTCGCACAGCCCAAGTTGACCAAGCGGCCCTTGGCCAACAACAAGATTGAACGACCCGAAGGGAATGTGTAGCGATCCACCGCGCCAATGTCGGCTGGCTTGATTTCTTGCTTGGTGACTCGGCCTGCTTTGACCTGAGCTTCCAACCAAGCGACATCGATTTCCGTATCGAAATGGCCGATGTTGCAAACGATTGCATCGTTGGCCATCTGCTCCATGTGATGACCCAAGATGATGTCTTTGTTACCGGTCGTGGTGACGAACAATCGACCTTCCTTGCAGGCTTCGTCCATCGTGACCACTTCGAAGCCTTCCATCGCCGCTTGCAGAGCATTGATCGGATCGATTTCCGTCACGATCACGCGGCAGCCGTAGCGTTGCAACGAGTGAGCACAACCTTTGCCCACGTCGCCATAGCCGCAAACCACAGCAACTTTACCGGCCAGCATCACATCGGTTGCTCGCTTGACGCCATCCGCCAACGATTCGCGACAGCCGTAAAGGTTGTCGAACTTGCTCTTGGTGGCCGAGTCATTGATGTTGATCGCTGGCACGCGCAAACGGCCATTCTTCGCCAAGACATCCAAACGGTGAACGCCAGCGGTGGTTTCTTCGCTGATGCCACGAATGTCACTCAATAGTTCCGGAAATCGGTCATGAACCATCGCCGTCAAGTCACCACCGTCATCCAAGATCATGTTGAGCGGCTTGCCTGACGGAAAGTTCAGGGTCTGTTCGATGCACCAATCAAACTCTTGTTCCGTTTCGTTCTTCCAGGCGTAAACCGGAATGCCAGCCGCTGCGATGGCAGCCGCAGCTTGATCTTGCGTCGAGAAAATATTGCAACTGCTCCAAGTCACCTCGGCGCCTAACTCCACCAAGGTCTCGATCAGAACGGCGGTTTGCACGGTCATGTGCAAGCAACCCGCTATCCGCGCACCTTTGAGTGGCTTGGAAGGGCCGTACTTCTTCCGCAGAGCCATCAAGCCCGGCATTTCGTTTTCGGCCAACATGATTTCCAGGCGGCCAGATTCGGCCAACCCGATGTCTTTAACTTTGTACGACACTTTAGTGGACTCAATTTGAGCCATGAGAGGTCTCCCTAGATGTGAATCTTCACAAAAATAACTAAACCCGGACCAGGGACTCCCGGCGGAACAGCCTTGGCTGGATGCGTCTCCAGCCAAGTCTCCAATATCGTAGTTGTCAACTAAAATTTGGACAACGGGATACCCGCATTAACGCCCAGATTCCAACATCGGAGATACGTTTCCGTCGTTAATTTGGAAGAATATCTTCCAAAAATCGTCGGACATGACTCGGACAAATTCGACCGAGCCGTCAGCTCGAGCCGTGACAACCCCTCCCGGGTACTGGCCGTAAAACATACTGGAATCGAAATCGTCGAGCTTGATGTCGGCGTCAGGTTTCGTCCAAGGCACCGCCAACTCGTCGGAAACCTCCAGCCCAATCGCGGTATTTGAACTGCCGTCGACAATTTGTGCGAAGCCAATTCCGGCGCTGGCACTGGCTTTGCCGGTACGCGTGGGCAGGGCTAAAGCCGCATTATCTCCGGTCACGCCAAGGTAGACCGTGTGGTCCGGAGGAGCTTGGCTATTTGGCCCTCGAAAGGTAGGTGGCATAAACTCCAGCAAGGCCAAGTTGTGCGGACTGTCCCAAGGCTCATCTAGCCGAAACCGATCGTAGAGTTCTTGCTGTTCAATAAACGGCAAGATGTGGACCCGCCAACTGAGCAAAGGTTGCTTATCTTCCGATTGACTATACGCCGCAGGAAACTTGCCGAACGTGTCGTGAAAGTTATGCAATGCCAAGACGATTTGGAACAGATTGTTCTGTGACTGAGTGCGCCGTGCAGCATCGCGGGCCTGTTGTACCGCTGGCAAAAGCAGCCCGACGGCAACCGGAGCCATCACCGTCACGTCCGCCGTCGGAAACGTCGTCCGCGATTCCAAAAGCAAGCCGGCCTCGTTGCGTTTGAGGATCGAAACGGTGGGCAACAAATGGCGATGAATCACCCGCGATGTCGGCAAGGTCAATCCGTCCATTACTTCGCCAAAAGACTCGGCTTCGGCACTCGGAAGCCCCTGCAATGCATTGGAACCCATCGCCAACATCATCTGTGCGTACGGGTACAACATCTCGAATTGACGTTGCATGTCAACATAGCTGACCATCAAAATCGATTCGGAATCGAGTTTGGATTCAAACACCTGCCGAATCTCCGGCGACGAAGTCAACAGCGGTTGATCCGGTACTTGGACCACCCCAGGCAGCGTGTCCGGGAACAGTGTCACGATCAACCGATCCTTGTGAACCGTCCAACTGGGGAGCACCGGTATCGGCCCTGAAGGAAAACTCAACGTGAAAACCTTTAGCTCGCCGTGTTCTCGTGAATCGACCTTGGGCATTTCCGGATCTTGGGACGTCGCCTGCACATAAGCATTGATAAACTTCTCTAGGCCACGTTGAAAATCAGTCGGTTCGTCGATTGAAACAGACAAGGCCAACCCAGATAGCCAGCCATCTTGCGCAGCGTTGTGAATCGTCCATACTTTACCCAGTGCGCCGAAGATGTCCTTTTCCAGATCAACTCCCGTTTCTTGATAAAGCCCTTCGTAGAATCCAGAAATTGGATTCGCTCCGCTCCCGTCAACTTGATTGATCACTTGCTCGACGTATCGCAACGTCTGACCAAGGTCCAAAGCTATCGAGTAGGAATACAAAGTATCTGTGGTCAAGAATTGGAGGCTATCAGGGGCCAGACCAGATCCTTCGAGCACGCTCCAAATTCCTCCCGAACCCGCACTGACGTTGACTTGAATTCGTTGAACGCGATGACGTTCTGCGAATCCATCCACGGTCTCAATCGACTGCAGTCGATCCAGCCCCAAACTACGAATCAAACCCAATTCCTGATCGCCCATGCCCATTTCCAGCAAGGCCGGCAACATTTCCCCCCAAAGCTTCGCGAAATCAAACTTCCCCAATCCTTGAAGCTGAGCTAGGCCATGCTTCTTTTCCGCTTCCTGCAACCATGAAGGAGAATTCCCCTCCGCGAGTCGATCAAGTGAATCCACTAGCGATCGCTCGCCAATGCTAATCATTAGGCACTCGTCGACCACTCCCACAAACAATAATGTCTCTGGACCTAAGGTAACGTCCATCGTCAAAAATTTTCGTCCTTTGACTTCTTGTTCGCCGATCTCCGTCGGAGCATCAGCCAACACCGTGTTCAGATCGTCCCAAATTGCGTTCGCTTGCGGCCCGAGTTCTAACCAAACGCAGCCGGCAATTTTGGGCGGTTGCCCGCCTCGTGGGGGAACAAAGCTTTCGAGATAGAAACAACCTGAACGCAACACAAAGCTCTCCAAAACGTTGGTCGCCAGTCGACTGGCCGCACGTCGCTGAGCCGGAGGCGCTTGCGACATCGCTTGGCGCGGAATGCCGCCAATTCGACGAATCACTTCTTGAATGAATCGTTCCACTTCGGGCTCCGACAAGATTGCCTGGGCGTTGTTCTCGAGATTGCGAGGTGACGTGGACCACCCGTTCCAGCCCACAAAACCAAGCGGCGCTTCCGGGACTGCATTTCGCCAAGGCGTTTGCAGCGACTTTTGCGAATCGATCGCAGGAGACGCTTGGTTGCCGTCGCGATCGGCTTCGGCCGTTTGTGCCAAAGTCGACGCCTGACTCAGCGCGATCATAGCCAACACAACCAGACGGCTAACTACCTCGACGATTCTTAACTTAAACACCGACCCGACCGCCCGCCAATGAATGCACAACTTATCTGGACTCACGTTTTTTACTCCCTTGATGGCGTTCTCGCTCTACAATTTTCAAAACCAACTAATTTGGGCTCACTCAATCACCAGTCCGAATCCATGGGTGGCACTTCACCGTCATTGATTTGCAGAAAGATTTTCCAAGCGGAATCTTCCATGTAGCTCAAGAACCGGACCGAAGCGTCACAAAACGCCACGTTGACTCCTCCAGGAAATTGGCCATAGAAACGCCAAGGCTCGCACGCTTGAAAATCAATTTCGCTATCCGGCTTGGTCCACGGTACCGCCATTTCATCCGAGACTTCCACGGCCAGGATGGTGTTGGACATGCCGTCGACGATGGCTGAAATGCGTTGTCCACTGGCGGCGCTCGCCTGGCCAGTCTGGGTCGGCAATCCTAAAGCGGCATCTTTGCCGGATGATCCCAAGTAAACCGTGTAGCCCGGAGCCGCTTGACTCTGCGGCCCACGATAAGTTTCTGGCATCAGTTCCAAGAGAGCCAAATTGTGCGGGCTATCCCATGGTTCATCCAAGTGGAACTGTTCGTACAGATTTCCTTGCTCAATGTACGGCAGGATGTGGACTCGCCAACTAAGTAGTGGTTTGTTGTCCTCCGATTGATTGTAAGCTGCCGGAAATTTTCGATAGGCGGATTCGTAATTCAGTACCGCCAACGCGATTTGTTTTAGGTTATTGGCGGATTGGGCCCGGCGAGCTGCCACCCGAGCCTGTTGGACGGCAGGCAACAGCAAACCGACGCCAACCGGTGCCATCACCGTCACGTCAACCGTGGGAAACGTGGTGCGTGACTCGAAACGAATTCCCTGTGAATTTCGTTTAACGGTCGAGATCGTCGGCAACAGATGACGATGAATGACGCGAGAAGGTGGCAACATCAACCCATTGAGCAACTCGTCAAACATCTCCGCCTCGGAACTCCCCAAACTTCGTGTTGCATTCGAGCCCATCGCCAACAACATCTGAGCGTACGGATAGATGATTTCGAACTGTCTTTGCATGTCCACATAACTGAACATCAAGACGGCCTCGGTACTGCCATCCCCAGCCAAGATTTCTTGAATCTCGGCGGAAGATTCGACCAAATTTGTCTCCGGCTGACGAACGATCGCAGGAATCGTGTCCGGAAACAGCGTTACCACCAACTGGCCATTGTGAATCGTCCAACTGGGCATGACCGGAATCGGCCCAGTCGGAAAACTGAGCGACGAAATGGTCAGGTCACCCAATTTTCTTTCGGTGATTTTCCCCATCTGCGGATCCTGCTCGGTTTCACGTCGATACGAGTCGACAAGCTTCGAAAGCCCCTTGGAAAAAGTTGCCTGATCTTGGATCGACACCGACAACGCGAGTCCCGAAAACCAGCCGTCAGCAGCCGCGTTGTGAAACGTCCACGCATGTCCCAAGGGCTCTAAGATTTCCGCCTCGATATCCACTCCCGTTTCTTCGTACACTTCCTCGTAAAATTCAGAAATCGGATTCGAATCTGGTCCATCAATCTGCGTGATAAACTGCTCAAAATATTGCAACGACTTTGGAAGGTCCATGGCGACGGAATAGCAAAACAGCGTGTCCGAGGGAAGTTGACGCAAGTCCCGCGCGCTGAGACCCGGCCCATCAAACAAACTCCACACCCCACCGGTTCCCGGTTCCAAGTTCACTTGGACGCGGTTGATGCGATGCTGTTGGGCAAATCCGTCTACCGTTTCGATTGACTGCAACCGCTCCAGTCCAAGGCTACGCACTACCGCCATTTCCTGTTCGCCGATGCCCATCTCGACCAAGGCCGGCAACATCTGAGCCCAAAGCTTGGCAAAGTCGAAGCGCCCCAGCCCTTGCAATTGGTTCAGCCCATGCTTCGATTCAGCCTCCTTCAACCAATTCGGTTCATTCCCAGCCGTCTTGCGCTTTAATGATTCCGCCAAGCTACGCTCGCTAATGCTCACGACAAGGCATTGCTCGACCACACCAACATAAAGTTTTGCGTCGGGACCAAGCTCAGAATCAAAACTCATGAATGGCTGTCCAGCTACTTGAACATCCACAACCTCTGCCGGAGTGTCCGCCAACAACGTTCGAAGATCCTTTAGAACCGCGTCTGCTTCGGCACCAACTTCTAGCCAGGCGCAGGCTTCAATCACCGGCGGGGCTCCCTCGGAAGGCGGCACCAGCCGATCCAAATAAAGGCATCCAGATCGCAGGAAGAAGCTCTCGATCAGATTGGTTGTCAAACGACTGGCGGCTCGACGAATCGCCGGCGGCGCATTGCTCATCGCTTGGCGCGGAAGCCCGCCAATTCGCCGAATCACATCTTGGATGAATCGCTCGACCTCGGGCTCCGCCAATACAGCTTGAGCGTTGTTCTCCGGAGATCGCGGTGAAGTCGCCCAAGCATTCCATCCAACAAAACCAATCGCCGAATTCGGCACCGCGGTCCGCCAAGGAGTTTGCAATGTGGTTTGAGTGGTGACGGTGATGCCCCCGGTCGCTTGCTCTTGAGCTTCCGCAGTTGCTTCACTTTCTTGCGCGAACAACGACGGCGACAAAACTAGAGCCAGGACCAGCACCAACCAACCCGGCCCTATACTCGAGCCCTGACCCGGCTTTACGAAGCCAATCTTCTGTTTCGATTTAACGCAACAACCAATACCCATGGTCACAGACTCCTTATGTTTTTCCACAAGTCCATCGCCCTCAACTCGCCGGATGAGGGCGGACAATTTTTTCGTTTTTCCGCTTCGCTACCAACTCCTCTAGGATTGAAATTCAACCCACCGTCCAATCTTGTCGAAAGCACCAACGATTCGTAAGCAGCGACGTTTTCTCGCAAGGTCCTTTAGCGTAACATTGGAAACGGCGACCAGCAACAAGCCGCGAGTTCCCAACGGCCAATCTCGATGAGCTTGCCAATCGAGTCATGACTTTTGGAAAACTCGACGATCTGGCGGAGAGCAGCTGGGGGGGAACAAGGTTGCTGCGAAACCGTCCCGCGAACTTGTAGACGCAATCAAGCTAGACGGCGTTTGACCACAAACCCTCAACGACACACGAGCGTGAAGAATTGGCAAAGAAACAAAAGTACTATGTTGTGTGGCAAGGCCGAGCGCCGGGGGTTTATCTTACCTGGGACGATTGCCAGTCTCAGGTCTTGGGCTTTGACGGAGCTAAATACAAATCATTCGATCGATTGTCTGAGGCTGAAGCCGCTTTCTTGGAACATCACGCCGAACATATCAAGGTTGGTAGCTCGTCAAGTAAACCAAAAGACGCAACCCCCAAACGCACTTTGGATGAATTGCGCAAGATGGGTGTTGATATGTCGGCCATTTGCGTCGACGCCGCCTGCAGCGGAAACCCGGGCGTGCTCGAATATCAAGGTGTCACGATGGACGGCAAGCAACTTTTCCATCGCGGACCGTTCCCGGAAGGTACGGTCAATTTGGGGGAGTTCTTGGCCTTGGTCAGTGCGTTGGCCATGGTCCACGCGAAAGGTGATCACCAGCGACGGATTTATACGGACTCGATGACAGCTTTGGCTTGGGTTCGCAAAAAGGCCGTTAAGACCAAATTACTACGAAACGAAATCAATAGCGATCTGTTAGATCGTGTCGAACTGGCCCGGCAATGGCTCGTGGACCACTCGGTCACCAATCCGATCACGAAATGGGAAACCGAGAAGTGGGGCGAGATCCCCGCTGACTTTGGGCGGAAGTAATGACGGTTGGAACTGGCCAGAACATTCGCGGATCAATGACTGGCAAAGAGCTGGCACTGAAGTTAGGGGTATGCTGGAGTTGGGAAGGGTCAGATCGATGGCACGGGAATTGTGGCGATTGGTCTCAGTTGCCGTGGAAAAATCATGTTCCACCCGGGACCGTACATTTTGTTGCCCTTGAAAAATCTACCTTGACAAATTTGGCGCTTGGTCAATAATTGACTCATGGTTAACTCAACGCGAAAAGAGCGGGAATACTTGTATCGGGAGCAGCGGATTCTGGAGATCGCCCGTCCGGTGATCGTCCACGAGGGTTACCATGCCCTCAACATGAACCGAATTGCGGAACAATTGGAGTATTCCAAAGGGACGGTTTACAACCACTTTCCCTGCAAAGAGGAAATCATCCTGGCGTTGGCGATTCAAACCCTGGAACAACGGACGGAAATGTTCCAACGAGCCGCACGGTTTTCCGGGAGGTCGCGGGAACGAATGCAGGCGATTGGCGTGGCTTGCGAATTGTTTGCTCGGATGTTTCCTGAGCACTTCGTCGTCGAGCAGTTGGTTCGAATTCCGTCGATTTGGGAGAAAACGAGTTCCACGCGACAACAACAGTTGTATCGCGGCGAGACTTGTTGCCTGACTTTGGTCTCCGGGATTGTCCACGAGGCGGTCGGCGCTCGAGACATGACGCTGCCGACCGGATTAACTCCCGAAGAACTTGTCTTCGGACTGTGGTCAATGACCTTTGGTGCGTACTCGATGTTGGCGACCAACAGCAATCTGCCCGCGATGGGGATTGCGAATGGTTACGATGCGGTTCGCTCGCATCTAAGGCACATGTTGGACGGCTACGGTTGGCGTCCATTGGATCACGAGCATGACTACGATGTGGTCGTGCAAAAAGTGATGTCCGAAATATTCCACGAAGAAGCCTCGCAAATCTTCCAACCCGGTTAATCAAGCAACCCCTCAACGACTTGTCATCGTTGCAAAAAAATGGCGCAAGGTCAAATTATGACGAAACGTAAATATTTGCTGCTGGCCCTAGTGAGCATTTCCGGCCTGGCGTTTGCCGGTTCGCAATTCGCGAAATCGCCGGACCCGAAATTTGGTGCCGACCCAGTGGAAGCGTCTCACTTGGTGATTGCCGAAACTTCTTTACTCGTGCCGGCAGACCGAGCATCGATGACGAGAACATTTAGTGGACTCATCAAAGCGGCTCGCACCAGTGAACTAGGATTCAAGCGGGCTGGTCGCGTCGAAGAGATCTTGGTGCAAGCCGGGCAGTTGGTTGAAGCCGGGCAAGTGCTGGCGCGTCTGGACGTGCAACAAACCCAAGCGGACTTGGAACAATCGCGAGCTTCACTGCAAGCGGCTGAGGCCCAATTGTCCGAAGCCTTGGCCGGACCGAGGTCGGAAGCAATTGCCGCGGCGCAAGCCCAAGTCGCGGATTCTGATTCAGACGTCAAGCTGTGGACGGCGCGGTTCAATCGATTCCAAGAGTTGAATTTGACGGGAGCGATTTCGGCCCAAGAATTTGACGACAGTCGATTTCAACTGGAGGCGGCAACGAGTCGGCGCGAGAAGTTTCGCCGACAGTTGGAGGAGCTACAAGTCGGAACTCGGCCTGAACAGATTGCCCTCTTTCGTGCCCGCGTCGCGCAGAACGAAGCAACACTGCGACGTTTGGAAATCGAATTGGAGGATTGCTATCTTCGTGCTCCATACGCAGGTCAGGTTTCCACACGGCAAGTTGATGAAGGGGCTGTCGTTGGGCCGGGAACCACGATTTTCCGGTTGGTCGAGCAGAAAGAAATCGAGGCCTGGGTTGGCCTTCCCACAGAGTACATTCCGCGACTTAGTGCCACCGAAAAACAAGCCGTCGATGTGGAAGGGCGAAGTTATTCAGCAACGCTGCGTGACATCTTGCCCGAAGTGGATCTGGCGACTCGAACTCAGACGGTGGTGTTTCGCTTATCCAGTGATTCTGCCAGCGAAGAGTTACCGTTCCCTGGACAGATGTTTCGCTTGACCTTAACTCGCGACGAGACTCCCGACGGCTTCTGGGTTCCGATCACGGCCATTTCGCGTGGCCAACGTGGTTTATGGTCAGTGACGATTGTATCACCAGACGATCACAAGCTCGAACGGCGTGATGTGGAGGTCTTGCACGTGGATTCGAATCGAGTCTTGATTCGTGGCTTGATAGAATCTGGGGAGCGTTATGTCACGACCGGTTTGCATCGACTGACGCCCGGCCAGCGCGTGAACATCACCGCCCAGGGAGACACACCGTGAACTCCACGAAAGAAAACACCCTCTTGGACCTCTACTATCGTAAGCCTCGCTTGCTGGTGTTGACCATCGGCGTGATCTTGGTTTCGGGGTTGGCGGCCTACGTCGTGATGCCGCGAATGGAGGATCCGCAACTGACACCTCGCGCGGCCAACGTCACCACAAGATTCCCAGGTGCAACGGCAGAGCGCGTCGAGGCGTTGGTAACCGAAAAAATCGAAAAAGCGCTCGAGGAAATCGCGGAGATCAAGGAAGTTCGTTCGACCAGTCGCAGCGGAGTTTCCTCGTTGCAAATCGAGCTGCGCGACGATGTCTCGCGTTGGACAGCTCCCGCGATCTGGTCCCGGATTCGTGATAAAGTTGACGATGCTTCACTTTTGATGCCCCCCGGAGCCACGAAACCAGTCTTTGATGAACTGGATATCAAGGCTGACGCCTTGATTGTCGCTTTGCGGTGGAGTCACCCGAACGAAGCCAGCTATACGATCCTAAGGCGATTGACGAAGCAACTGGACGAACACTTGGCCAATCTCCCAGGGACCGCCAAGACTCGCATCTACGGAGACCCGGGGGAAGAAGTGTTGGTCGAATTGGACCATGCCCAATTGGCCGCATTGGGACTCAGTCTAGGCGACATCGCTGCCCAGATTCAATCCAGTGACGCGAAAGTCGCTGCAGGTCAGATGCGGAACGCAACTGGCGATTTGCTCCTAGAAGTCAGTGGTGAAAAGCGGACGCTGACGGATGTCGCGGCCACTCCCATCAGGGTGGGCGAGGATCGCGCGATTGTCCAATTGTCAGACGTGGCCACCCTGCGCCGCGCGCCGCTAGATCCTCCCAGCGGCTTGGCGATCGTCCATGACCAACCTGCCATCGCGGTGGGCGTGTTGGTTCGCGCCGACACGCGCATCGATTTATGGACAATTCAAGCGAAGAAACTCCTCGAAGAATTTCGTCAAGACCTGCCCCATGGGATTGAATTGGATGTTTTGTTTGAACAGAACCGCTATGTTGGTGATCGACTAGAAAACTTGTTGGGCAATCTGATCGCCGGGGCGGGTGCCGTTTCCTTAGTGATTCTGTTCATGATGGGTTGGCGCAGTGCGATCATTGTGACATCGGCTTTGCCGCTTTCCTGTTTGATGGTTCTGATCGCTCTTCGCGCGCTCGACGTGCCCATTCATCAAATGTCGGTCACGGGATTGATTGTGGCGCTCGGGCTATTGATTGACAATGCGATCGTGATGGTCGATGAAGTGTCACAACGACTTCAAGAAGGCGAGTCGCGTGGGAATGCCGTTTGTCACGCCGTCAAACACTTGAGTATTCCTTTACTTGGTTCGACCTTGACCACGGCTTTGGCATTTGGACCAATTGCTTTGATGCCTGGTCCTGCGGGCGAGTTCGTGGGCACGATCGCGATCAGCGTGATTATTGCTGTTAGTAGCTCGTTGTTTCTCGCCATGACCATCGTTCCGGCGTTGGCGGCGATGGGGCTCAGATACCAAACCAAAGCATCCGCGGAGTCGAACTCACTCGGGGCCTCTCCACGTTGGCAGTTTTTGGAAGAAGGAGTTTACTTTGCTGGGTTGGCCCACTGGTACCGAAGTTGGCTGACGCGAATTTATCGCGGACCCAACTGGGGCATCGCGTTTGGGATTGTCATCCCTTCACTGGGGTTTATCGCTGCTGGACAATTGTCGGAACAGTTTTTCCCCCCAGCCGACCGCGATGTTTTGAATCTTGAACTCGAGTTGCCCGTGAATGCGTCGATTGATGAAACATTGGCGATCACAGAATCCGTTTCGGCAGAACTAAAACAAGATCCGACCGTGCAATCCGTTTATTGGTTTGTCGGGGAAAGTGCCCCGGTCTTCTATTACAACTTGATTCCAACTCGCAAGAACCAATCTCGCTACGCTCAGGCAATCGTTCAGCGAACCACGGCCCTTGATAACGTGGCAGTCATCCACCGCTTGCAGAAGCGATTGGACGAGAAGTTTCCACAAACCCTGCCGTTGGTCCGGCAATTGGAACAAGGGCCACCGTTCTACGCCCCGATCGAGATCCGATTGTTCGGTCCCGATTTACAAAAATTACAAGACCTCGGCGACGCCGTTCGCTTGGTGTTGCACGAGACGCCACAAGTGATCCACACACGAGCGGAACTCTCCGAGTCGTTTCCGAAAGTCAAACTGGAAGTAGATGAAGCGGAAGCCAGAAGTGTCGGGTTGAGCCCAGTGGAGGTTGCTCGCCAATTCGAATGGTCACTAGATGGAGCTCTTGGCGGGTCGGTTGTTGAAGCAACGGAGGAACTCCCCATTCGTGTCCGCGTTCGAGAAAATCAACGCAAGAGTTTAGACGAGATCCTCAGCTTCAACCTGCGCCGACCTGGAACTCCAACAACTGTTGATGCTTTAACCTCCAATGTGCCATTGTTAGCACTGACGAGTATCGACTTGGTCCCCGAAATCTCGGGAATCCCACGCTTCAATCATCGTCGCATGAATGAAGTACAAGCCTTTCTCCCGGCCGGGGTTTTACCAGCGCCGGTGCTGAAGGATTTTCAACAGCGATTGGCCGAATCGGGCTTTCAATTGCCTCCCGGTTACCAACTTCAATTGGGTGGCGAAGCCGCGAAGCGCGATGATGCGATTGGAAACTTGATGGCGAACGTTGGCGTGCTAATGGTTTTGATGGTGGCCACATTGGTGCTGTCGTTCCAGTCGTTCCGTATGGCTTCAATCATCGGCGTCGTCGGTGTTTTGTCGATGGGCTTGGGATTCGGATCGTTGTGGTTGTTCGGCTATCCGTTTGGCTTCATGGCGATCGTAGGTACCATGGGTTTGGTCGGGGTGGCGATTAACGATTCGATTGTGGTGTTGGCCGGTATCCGCGAACATGCGGCCGCCCGCACGGGAGACCCCACCGCCATCTTGGAGATTGTCGGCAGTGCGACTCGGCATGTGCTGTCAACTTCGCTGACAACCGTGGCGGGGTTCTTGCCATTAATCGCAGCGGGCGGCGGGTTCTGGCCGCCTTTGGCCGTGGCGATTTCCGGCGGAGTCGTTGGCGCAACGGTCCTAGCCCTGGTCTTTGTCCCGTCGCTATACATTCGTTTGTTTGCGGTCCCAAATCCTGAGCCCAAACCGACGTTTTGATTCTTGCCCGTTTTGGGTTACAATGGGGGCGACCGCTGCGGGGTACATAGCTACCTTCGTCACGGCAGCCGTCCGTTTCAGCGAGTTCGCAAGAAATTGGACGACCGAGGCAACCTAGCGCCTGTGAAGTTCCACATCCACCTGCCGGGATTGTGTTGTTCGATAGTCCAATGTTTTGAGGAGATTGAAGCATGCGTTCCACTCGACAAGCCCAAGAAAACCCGGAACTGATGGAGGCTCAATCAACAATTCAGCAACATGTCGCCCTGGATTCGGACGCAGCAACGGAAAACTTGGCATTGACCAATCGCCGCCGCCTATTGGGACTCGCAGTGGCAGCTGGATTTTCTCTCTGCACGACTGACCTGTTCGGGCAAGAAAGGAACGCGGACCAGGAAGGGCCTCCGCAAGAAGAAACGAAGCCTGAGGCGACGAAGCCCAGCGACAAAGAAAAAACGGCAGCCCAAGAGACCAAGACCAAGGACGTCAGCGAAATGACCGAAGAAGAAGTGAATAGCTACGAGCCTAAATACAACAAGTTAAACACGGAAGAAAAGTACGTGATTCAAAAGAAAGGCACCGAACGAGCATTCACGGGCAAGTACACCGACACCAAAGCGGAAGGGACCTACATCTGCCGCCAGTGCAATCAACCACTGTATCGCTCGAATGACAAGTTTCACAGCAATTGTGGCTGGCCGTCGTTTGACGATGAAATTCCCGGAGCGGTCACTCGTGCCTTGGACGCCGATGGGTATCGAATCGAAATTCTATGTTCGAATTGTGGTGGTCATCTTGGACACGTTTTCGAGGGCGAACAGTTTACGGTCAAGAACACTCGCCATTGCGTCAATAGCATCTCGATGAAGCTTATCAACAAGAACAAAGACCTCCCCGAAGTCATCAAGTCGCGCGAAACGCTGTTGAAGGAATGGACGGAAGCCCAAGAGAAAAAACGCGAGGAGGCTGACAAAGCTACGAAGCAAACTGAATCTGGCAACGGCCGATAGCCTACTTCAGTCGCTTGATGATATGCCAACCGTACGGGCTGTTCGTGGCGTCGTATTCGGTCATACCGATTTCTCCCGGCACCAATGCGAAACCCACATCGCCGAACGCTCGCACCATGCCAGCGCGAGGAAAAACAGGTTGCTCGGCAGTGGGCTCCTTGCCAGAATCGCTGGAAGAAGTAACGGAAAAGTTCGACATTGCGTAAACGCCTGGCGTTTGATCATTGGTGAATTCCTTCACGAGTTCTGAAAAATCTTCGCCGGCTTGAGCGCGCTCCAGGAGTTGTTGTGCCAGAGCCTGCGATTCCTCTTTCGAACGTGAGATATCTTTCCCCGGCACCGAACCGGCGAAGCCTACCAAAATGTGCTGAACCGTCACGGTTTCTGGGCCGGCGAAGCGTGACCCATGCGGGATGATTTGCTGCGTTCCCGGTTCGAAGTCAATGATTGCCGAAGCCACCTGCACCTCACTGGGTTGCTCTTGGTTTTCCGGAAAATGCATGAATCCAATCGCGACCCGGCCTTGAAAGGCATCGATCCCAACATAGTCGCCAAAGAAGACATCGGCGCGGCAATCGAATTCGGGGACGTCCACCGGGATGTACGAAAAAGTCTTGCCGTCCAAGCTACGGGCCAACGTCAAGCGAGTCCGCGACCCGATTGTCGCCGAACGATCGTAATAGACAATATTGACCGTACCATCTGCGGGGTCCACGGCCATCCATGTAAAGAACTGATCGCGCCCGTTATCGCCGACCCGATCATTGACTTGCCGAGGTTCAGTCCAAGTATCCCCACCATCCGTAGATGACATCAAGAACACATCCTTGTTCCCGTGGCGTTCGTCGATCCAGTTGACATAAACCGTCCCACGCGAAGGCCCACGCGATGCATCGACAATGGTGACGGGCATCCCGTTGTGTCGCGATACGCCCTCGACTTCTGAGGCCCAACCGCCCGGCGTTTCACACAAAATGCGATCTTTGCCAAACGTAACCCCGCCATCTTTGGACTTGTCCAACTCCAGTCCTCTTGGTCCGCTCCAAACGACATAGACCGTGCCGTCAGGTCCGACCGCCGGAACAGCGCCTTCGACTGTACCATCATCATCCAAGCAGTCGCCCGGCGTGTCGGAAATCCGAATCGGCGGTGCAAAAGTCTTTCCGCCGTCGGTGCTGCGCGAAAACATGATGTGAGATTTGTCGGCAGGATCGGGGCTATCATAAACATCAAACCGAGTCCATGAAGCATACAGGTTCCCCACGTGGGGCGAACGACGATGTCGATCGAAAACCAACCAGGGTTTGTCTTCGAAGGGTGTCTTGGTGTTGAGGTGATCGATAATCATCGTTCGCGGACTCCAAGTTCGTCCACCGTCAGCACTGGTGGTGAGTCCAATACCATTACTGGCAATGGCGGGGCGATCTTCCCACAATCCTTGAAACGCGATGAACGCATGAACACATTGACCGGCGGCGTCGAATAAGACCACATCGTCACCTTGCGTACGTTGATCCGAGTTTGGAACGGCGGCGTGACTCCAAGTTCGGCCACCATCCTGAGAGACATAGGTTAGATTCGAGCCTTCCAACCCTGGCCCGCGCACCAAACTACCGGCAATGATGTTGTTCACATTCACCGGATTGATGGCGATCGATATCTCGGCAGAGGTTTTCACGTTCGCTGGTGGGACAGAAGTAATGACTTGTTGAGCGCCAACGGCGTCGGCAAAAACACTACTGCAAAAAAGTAGCCACGCGCAATGAGCCAATTCGGATGGACATCTTCTTCGTGAATCTGATTTCATAAAACATAGCTTTCGTGTTTCATCCGCAAGTCAATCCGTTGCCCAAACCATCTTTGGTCCTTGAACGAAGTTCCCTCATTTTACGGACCAATGTACCTTCGAACAGGCTCAGTGATCTTCACAGCAGTTTTCGTCAGCCGTTCACAAGCCCTAGTGTACCCACTCGCTTCGCTGTTTTCATCAAAAAAACGAGGCGGTCGATGCTGACCACCTCGTTTCAGATTGTTCCCCAACGTTACTAGAAAGCACAGGCCAGCGTTATTCGTGGTCCTCTTCTTCCGAGTGGGTGATCTCGACTTCATGGCCCATTTCGGCCAACAGAGTCGTGATGGCTTTATCCATCGCTTCACCACGAACATTCTTGTAACGGATGACGCCGTTATGGTCCAAGACATAAATGGTTGGCCAACCGGTGACGTTCCATTCGGTAGAGATCGGTCCGGAAGTACCTTCAGGACCATTCCAGAAACTGCGCCAGGTCAAATTCTTTTCTTTGACCACTTCACGAAGCTTTTCCAAATCACGATCACTATTCACACCGATTAGGGCAAACGGTTGAGACGCAAGTTGCTTGACGAGCGACCGCTCGTGCGGGTACATAGCCCGGCAAGGTGGTCACCAGTCACCCCAGAAATCAAGCACAACAACCTTGCCACGATAATCACTTAATTTGAATTCAACTTCGTCCAGATCTTTTGCCACAATATCGGGGGCAACTTTGCCAACTCTCAAGTTCTGAACTGCAAACAACAATCGCTCTGCCAACTTACCCAATGTTTGACCACGACCGACCTCAATCGCCGCATACTTGGCTTGGATCGTTTCCAGCAACTCGATGCAACGCTTCTCAGATTCTTGGTCTTCTGATCGCGACAGCATGTTGGCCATGGTGTAAGTCACCTTACCTTTGACCGAATCATGTGGTGATACTTCGAGGATCTTGTTGAGCAATTTGTCACCGACTGGCGTACCCATTGGGACAACGCTGGCTAATTCTGCCAGGCGTTCCGAATCGGCGAAGTTTTCGAACACTGCGGCAATAGCCGCGTCGAAAACTTTGCCAGTGCGCGTGCTGCGCGCCAAGAACATGTGAGCTTCCAAGGCGACGTCGCTTTTGGGCTCGGCTGCTATCAATTGATTGATCTTCTCGGCCAAGTCCTCGGCGTTTGGTGCTCCTTCGACAATCGCTTTGCGTTCATCCGCGGTAAGATCCGGGTTTTGCAACTGGCGGCGGATATCGGCCACTGCCTGGTTGTATTCTTTCATGATCGCTTGATACTGCTCACGAAGCGTAGCAGGTTTTTCATCCTGCTCTTTCGTTTCGGCCTCTGCCGATTCTTGTTGTTTGGCGTCTTGGGCTCCTGCAGGAATTGGTTCCCAACCACCAACGAGCAATCCCGTCATGGTCAGCTGCAGGCACCAGACGCACCAAGTGCGTTTCACGTTTCGACCTCCAAATGAAGTAGGTGGATTCTCGTTCCCAACCCGCGGTTGGAGTCCGAGTTTTCCCTAGTATAACCGCCCGCCCCAGTACTCAACCAGCGTATTCGCAGTCAGTGCCAGACCCAACGGCAGTTCACTTTGCCTCATTTGGGCATCGCGGTGAAGCATTTCTTTCCGGTGCGCCCAGGCCCGCATGAGCCGACACAATCGCAGCCGCAAACATCATGCTCCATGATCGCAGGCCCGAATGGGCCGA
>JAEUIQ010000107.1 GCA_016794985.1 Planctomycetaceae bacterium
GGTTGCGATGCACCCCAGCTGCCATCAGCGTTCTGCTCCGCCAACAAGGTATCGTACATGGTTGGTGCGAAGCGGTCCCAATACTCTCCGCCCAATTGGAACATGGCTTGAGCACAATAGTAAAACGCGAAGTGTCGATGATGATCGTGCGCTGCTGGTTGATGTTGTAACAAGAAGTCCGCTGCGGGTTCGATCGCTTCATGCCCATGTTCCCCGCAGAGTTCCAAGCAGAGGATCGCCAAGCCAGTCATTGAAGGGGTGCCTGGTCCCATGCCGGGCATATAACTAAAAGTTCCGTCTTGCCGCCTGCATTTCAGAATGTAGTCGATCGCGTCAGCGATATGTTCATCGGGAATCGCGGCACCGTTTTGCTTCGCCGCTCGCAAAGCCATGATCGCCCAGCCTGTCAACGAAAGGTCACTGTCACGAGCCCCCGGGGAATAGCGCCAGCCTCCAGCGTGAGCGCGAGATTTGGGGACCTTTTGCGCTTGCAGCAATACCAAGATGGCGCGCGGGAGAACGCCGTCCAGTTCCTGTTGCCGACGGTCGTCTAACATGCCGGATACTTCGCACAGGAGTAGGGTGGCAATGCTGTGCGAGTACATCATCTCGGCGCGCCGACCTTTCGGATCACGACTGACCAGGAGCCCGTTGTCTAGCTGTTGACTCAAGAGATAGTCAATGCCTTCATTGATCGAATCGCCATACGCGCCTTGCCCCGGCAACTGTCCCTGAGCCAGGAACGCCATGACTGATAACGCCGTGACGCCAGTGTTTCCAGGTGCGAATTCGTCGCGAAAACTTCCACACCATTCTGGGTGATTCAATTCGGCGGCCTGTTCCCGAGTCACTTGTCTTGATTGCAACCAACGCAATCCTTTCTGGATCGCTTCATCAGCACGTGCTTGATACCGAGCCCGCAGTTCCGCAGCTTTGTTGACTGGCGCCGCAGCGGCCTGGGCACCCAGTGCCTGATTTTGCGAAATGGTTGAAAGTACAACTCCAAGGAATGTCACGACGAATGTCTGGAACCACGAGTGGCAGTTGAATTCTCGTTGGATCATCGTGGTCGGCTTTCGTGAAAGTTGGTTTGCAACCATCGTTTACTCTGATTCTTTAGCATCTTGGGCCAAGGCTTCGAAATATTCCGTGACCACATCACGAAACGATTCGGGAATCAAGGCTTCGCGCCCGTCCAACAAGCCGTTGCGGAGTTGCCGTTTGGCCCTAGTCCAGCCGGAACTGGTTTCGCCGCGTAATGGAAGTCGCTCCATTGGTTCGTCCGTCACGGATTTTGTTCCAATTGGACTGTTTCCTGGTTGGCCCGCCTGTTCCGACTGGCCTTCGCCCGGTTTTTTGCACTTGTCGCAGTTCTTACGCAGGCCCGCTTGTTGAGCCGCCTGTTGGGCCAGTTCCGACAATTTCTCGGCAGCTTGCTTGGCATGTTCTTCCGCCTGCCTTTTTTGGGGCGCTTGAGCCGCGGCGTCACAATCTTTTTTCGCCTCGGCAAGCCGTTGTGATTTGGGTTGACCTGAGGACTTGCCGCCGTTGCCACCCGGGTTTTTGCAATTGGCACACTCGCGACAGCTCTCGCAATTTTTCTGTAAAGCGTCCGCGGCTTGACGTAAAGCGTCGGCGGGTGTCGTGGGTTTCTGTGGTTGTTGAGCTTGCGCGGGTTGACCGTTTTCGCGTTGTTGGTTGGGGTCTTGGGGATTTTTTTCGGTGTTTTGGGCTTGTTGTTGCCCTTGTTGTTCGCCGTTGGCGTCTTGGGCTTGTTGTTGCTGTTGACGTTGTTGACCTTGTTGACCGTTTTGGTTGGGGTCTTGGGGATTTTGTTCGGCATTCTGGGCTTGTTGTTGCCCTTGTTGTTTGCCGTTGGCGTCTTGGGGTTGTTGTTGCTGTTGACCTTGTTGACCGTTTTGGTTGGGGTCTTGGGGATTTTGTTCGGCGTTTTGGGCTTGTTGTTGACCTTGTTGTTCGCCGTTGGCGTCTTGGGCTTGCTGTTGCTGTTGACCTTGCTGACCGTTTTGGTTGGGGTCTTGGGGATTTTGTTCGGCATTCTGGGCTTGTTGTTGCCCTTGTTGCTTGCCGTTGGCGTCTTGGGCTTGTTGTTGCTGTTGACGTTGTTGACCTTGTTGACCGTTTTGGTTGGGGTCTTGAGGATTTTGTTCGGCGTTCTGGGCTTGTTGTTGCCCTTGTTGTTCGCCGTTGGCGTCTTGGGGTTGTTGTTGCTGTTGACGTTGTTGACCGTGTTGACCGTTTTGGTTGGGGTCTTGGGGATTTTGTTCGGCGTTTTGGGCCTGTTGTGGACCTTGTTGTTCGCCGTTGGCGTCTTGGGGTTGTTGTTGCTGTTGACGTTGTTGACCTTGTTGACCGTTTTGGTTGGGGTCTTGGGGATTTTGTTCGGCGTTTTGGGCTTCCTCTTCTAGCTTTTGTTTGGCTTGTTCCAATAGCTGCTGGGCCTCCTTTAAGCCGGCGGGTTGTTGGTCTTGTGGCCGCTCGCGTTCCTGTTGGGCCATTTGTTCCACTTCCTTCTGCAGTTTCTCGACCTCCTGTATCTGTTCTTTTTGTTTTTCTCTGGCGACCTCGGGGCGTCGTTCATCAGCCTTCGCCTGTTCTAAGCGGTCGGCCAAGTCTCGAGCATTCCGCGCCAAGCGATCGGCTTCTTCAGCTTGATCCATTAAACTCTGTTGTTCCGGTAAATTTTCGTTCTTGACGTTCTCCGAATCAGCTTCCGATGGTTCCTTGTTTTGCAGTGTCGCCAATTCGTCGGCTACCTGTTGTTGGCGCTTTTGCCAATCGGCATCGGTTGATTCTGGTTCCGAGTTGGCACCGTCACTTTCCGCTGTTTGCCTGTCACCTTCGGATGGCTCTGCTTCGTCGTGGCCTTTCTGTGGTGTGGCCAAATCGTTCGCTAACTTTTCTTGTTGTCGAGCCAAATCCTCTAGCTTCGCAGCGGATTCCAACTGCTGTGACTTCTCCGCCAGTGATTTCTCTAATTGCTCCAACTGGTCCAACGTTTTTTGGATTGGGACTTGGGCTTGTCCCGCGGCATTTTGAGCAGCCGCTCGATCCCCCGCTTTATCCATCCGCTGCCCACGCTCCAACTGCCTTTGAGCGTCTTCCAAGGGTTCATCTGCCATGGCACGGGCGGCTTGAGCCTGTTCACTCATATCAGAATTCGATTGTTCGATTTTCTCCGCTAATCGTTCCAACGATTTCTGACTGTCCGCAAGTTTCTCACGAGCGGCGTCCCACAGGTTTTGAACTTCTTCGGCTGTCGTTTCATCGCTCAATCGCTCGGCCAAGTTCTGCGCTTGTTCCAAGTCTTGACGCGCCTCCTCCAAGGCCTTCTGGATTTCTTGTTGTTCGGAGGCCAGCCGTTGTTCCAGAGGCGTGGAATCGATCGGCTTGAACTCAACCATCAGACGATCGCTCTCAATCAACTGCGGGCCGCCAAACGATTCGCTGCGATTATCCCTTGCTCGTAACCATACCTTTGCCGCTCGGCAATCCTCCGGTAGTTTGTCGAATGTTACCAAGGCTTGCCCTTGATACGCGGCGGCCTCTTCATTTGGGAGTCGCTCGAGACGAGTAAGGATTGAATGCTGCTGGGGCGGTTCAACGCCAACGGTTTCGTACATCAGTTCAACTTGCTGAATATCGAAATCGTCTTGCACTGCAAAATGCAGCACTAATTCGCGCTCACGAGGAAGATAAAACCGCGGGATAGTTGGATCCAGAATTTGGATCGTCGGCGGTAGGTCCGCAAAAACTTCGATTGTGATCATGATTGACTCGCTGGGGATGTTCTCCGCACTTAGCACTCGCAGGCTTGCGGTTCGCGTGCCGACTTCCCGGCAGGGGATTTCAAAACGAAAATTATTTGCAGTCAAGGATTGCTCGCGCTGGTCGTCCCATTTCAGCTCCGCCAGCCGAGCGTGTTGGTCGACCTCTAGTTGGATCGTGACCGTCGAACCCGTCAAAGCCAATACCGGTTCCGTGTTGTTCGTAGAAGTCTCTGCGACCATTCCGGTGTAGTCGGGAAATTGAACCTGCACCGAGTGGCTTAGGATTTCGGGTTTCGCCAAGACTCGAATGGGATATGTGCGACTGACTCGTTTGCCAATTCGCAAGCGATAGGTCGAATCCTCTTGGAGGTCGAGTAAAGTCGCGGAGCGAACGTTTGCGTTGTCAAACGGCGTTGTCGAAGTGGTGTCGCGAGTTATCCGTTCCAACGTGGCGTCGATATCTTCGGCCAATGTCGGAGCTTGTACCGTCAACGGTTCGCCTTGCACGAGAGTGACTTCGCCGGGTGATAATTCGATGGTCAATTGCGGGAAGATGGGGTCGGCCCACGGCAACAGCCAATTTCTCAAAGAGCACCCGACGCCGCGAGGGTTGATGACAGTCACACATAAGAACAGTGTCACCAGCGCGACCGCCGTGCTCACGATTAGCGTATTGGATCGCACCGGAATATCTTCGGGATTGATGGTCGCCGATGCCCGGGTGGCCTCTTGGCTTAGGGCCGACAATAGTTGTGTTGAATAGCGACCTTTGGATTGCTGCGGGTGTTGGTTTTGCTCGCCCAGCAATTCAATAGTTGAACTGAGTCGTTCATCAAGCTGTGGATTCATCGACTCGACTCGCCAGGCAGCCTCCAACCAATTCAACGGCTGTTCCGAGAACCGTTGCCAAATTCTACCGAACCCTGCGACGCCAATGATCGCAAGCAACCAGCCACCAAGCCGCGGAAGGAATGAATCGAATTCAAAGTACAAGTCGCAACCGACCATGCTCAGTAAAGCCAGGGTCGTTAGCACCAACCATCCGCTCCAGCGGAACAAGTTGGCATGACTTTTTTGCCGTTGCATGACATGCGATAATTTGTCGGTAATTGGACGAGGAACTTCTGCAACCGAGGGAAGACGAGTTATCGAAGTGCTCATGGGTTGTTTCCGTGTGAAGAGAATGTCTGTCAGAGATCCGGTTAAATCAAACCTCTCCAGCGTCGCAGCACCCATTCGCCGATGAGCAACGTGAAGAACACTACCACGACAGGCCAGGAGTTCCAGACCGGCGTGATCGTCACATCGCGCCGATAGGTCGACTTGGGCCCTAGCTTTTCTAGCACCTGTTGAGCGGTTTCCGGGGTCAGGACCAAACCTCCGGTCCGTTGCGCCACGGGGCCAACGATGGCGGTCGTAGCCACAATATCGTTCGCCTCGCTGTCGGGCGGCGAGCCGTCGATCGAGAACTCGGCGAAGACCGTTTCTTCAGCACGGTTTTCTGCTTTCAATAATCGTTCGATGGTTCGGCCGACGACTTGGATTCGATAGCGTCCCGGAATTTCTGGTAACGTCAATTGTCGTTGCAGCAATCCACCTGAGTCCGCGACCTCCTGAAGTGAAAAGTCATTGATTGGCAAATTGTCACGGAGCAGCACAAGACGCACATCCGGTTCGCGTTCCGACTGTGGTTGATCGTCCACCAAGCGAACCTTGACGGTCATTTGATCACCGGAGCTATAGTGCGACTTGTCGGTTCCCAGACGAACCAAATCGGTGCCCATACCCAAGCGATCTTCCGTGCCCCAACGCATGACTCGGCCCCAGAATCGGTGATGGTGTTCGTCTCCATTCCAAAAACGTAGTCGCCATGTTTGATCGAAGTTGAGTTGTAGAACGCGGCCTCCGCCGTAGCGATGCCAGAGGATCAGTGCTGACTTCAGAACCGCGTCTTGATCACTGGCTTGATTGTCCTCGTCCGCCCATGCCAACACGGTAGCGCCGGGCTTGGCCACGGAGACGGGATTCCGCCAATGCAAGATTGGCAACGTATCCCACATTCCCGCCTGGTTGGGGTCCGCAAACGGTGCTTGCATCAGCGAACCACGGCGACCCTCTTCCGCCAAGCGCAATCGATAGCCTTCCTGGGAAGATCGTGCGAAACCTGTCGCCAATTGGGCCGGCAGCAATTCGCCCAACGGGCCATCAAGATAACGGTGTGGCATGGCCTGTTGCCCAGCGACGACGATCAGCGTGCCACCTCGTTGTCCAACAAATTTTTGCAACGTTCGCTGCGTTGCGAGATCCAATTCACTAGGGTCGATATCGCCCAATACGATAACATCGAATTTCAACCACTCCGGCTCGGATTCCGGCAAACGGTTCGCTTCGCAATCGTCGAAAGCACGCGCGGCAGACGCGGACATTGGGAACGGGTCCGGAACTCCGGCCAAACGATCAGGTGACAACAAGACATATTGCAAAGCGACATTTCGATCTCGCCCAGCAAACAGGTTCTTCAAATAGCGGAACTCCCAGCGGGGCCGCTGCTCGACGATCAGCAGTCGCAGCCGATCATTCGTAACCCACACGCTCGCTTCGCGCTGATTGTTCGCAGCGACTTCCTCACCGTCGATCGAGTCCACCACGACCGAATAGCGATGCATACCAATCTCTTGCGGCATGTCTTCGAATGGTATGGTCGTGCGGAATTGGTCCACGTTGATGGGCACCGCCGTCGTTTTAAGCAACTCACCGTCTCGAAGGAAGCGAACATTAGCGATCTTGCCACGCAATTGATCGAACTTTAACGACGCGCGAAGTGTAATGGTATCTTCCGCGAAAACCTGCCCAGGCACTTGCAAAGCAACAACTTCGGCGTCGATGATCGGAGTTTGATCACCGATCACGATCGAATGGATCGGCACTTGGTGATCGGCGAAAATGGCAGTTTGTTGGATTGGCGAAACGTCGGATCGATCGCATCCATCTGTGACCACGATAATGCCGGACAACTCAGTGATGGGGACGTCCGCAAGCACACGCTGCAGCGCCGCGGAAAGATCCGTGGTTTCTGCCCAGCGATTTTCAGGTCGGTCGGATCCGCCAGATCCATCTGATCTGACAGATCTAGCATTCGCCGCGAATTCGAACACGTCCACCGTGTAGTCGCGTTCCAATTCAGGTAGGAGAGGTTGTCGTCCGTTGGCTGCCGGCCATAAGACTTGTTGGGCGATGGATTCTCTGTTCGTATCGGCTTCTGGCAGCTGCATGGAGCCTGACCGATCCCACAAGACGACCACGCGGCGCGATTCGGCCGTTTCTTCATCTTTGGTCCAGACGGGTTCCAGCAAAACGAATCCCAACAGTCCCACCAGTAGCAATCTAGCGAACTTCATTGGTGTGATGTGGAATAAGCTCCAACGTACCTGTCCGTCCCAATAGATTGATACGATCAAGCAACTTAGGGTAGCGACAGCGATTCCCTGCCAGGACAACGAACGATTGAAAGTGGCTGAAACCATTGTGCCCATCGCGGCCCAACCGTAAATCCACAACAGCCACGTTCCCCACCAAACTCCGGCCAAGAACACCCAGGTCAATGGTCGAGCCAGGGGGACGAGGAAAGAGTAGAGACTAGCGGACTCGGAACGCTGATAGCGTACCCATTGCAACAGCAACGCCTCGAGTACAACGAGACTCAGCGCCACAAACGCCAATGTTCGCCACCACTCGACGGGTATGGGCATGCCCGTTGCGGCTTGTTCCAATTGAAATTCATCGACCAAGAACTCTAAGCCAACCTGTTCGGCAATGGCGGCTAACTGTTGTTTCGAAGTTGCTGTCAGATCAGCTTCTTCGCCCTCGCGTCCGACAGTCAATGACCATGGGCCGCTGCCAAGTGCAGTCTGAAGTTCACCGCTTAGCTGATAATGACCGGGTACATGTCCGCTACCCAAATCAATTATCCAGCGTTGTTCATCGATGCGCGCTGTCACGGGTCGTTCGGTTCCTTGCGGACTGCGCAGCGTCAAGGAAACTTCTTGATTCAGTCCCGCTTGCTGTTCATCGTTCAGCGGCGTCTTGGCCCTTGGCAATTCGACAACCCAACTGGCGCTAGGAGATTGATGCAGGCGAATCGGTCGTTGATCGGCTAATTGACGGGTCAACAAATGCATCCAAACAGGAAAACTGACTCGGTTAATAAAATTATTCTCGCGTGGATCCGGCAACGAGGTCTGCATCAACACTCGGCCCAGTCCCAAGGTTCGTTCAACCAGGAACGGCTGCCCATCGGTAAAACGCAAGGCAATCTGCAACGGGGAATCTGTTTCGGCCTTTGGTATAGTTAACTGCCATATTCGTGTGGCACGCCAGTCCAATAGGTCGTGTTCGCCAGATTCCAGCCAATCCTCTAACGCTGGATGTTGTCCTGATGCGAGATCAATGCTCCAGCCAGCATTCAAGTCGGTTGCTCGTGTGGTTAGCTCTCCTAAGGCAGCGGGCAGCAACTTCGTTTGCTCCCATTGCCATTCATTGTAAAATTGTGCTTCACAATTTGGCCCCATCAGTAGAAATAGCCCAGCACCATTTGCAATGTGCTTCCCAAGCGCCGTTGCGACGTCGTTCGTCAACTCAGGAACGTCGCATAAGACAATGGCTTGATAAGGGCTGAAGTCAAATGTGCTGTTCAGGTCAACAGCATCGACCATTTCCGGCGTAGAAAGGCGACTGGTTAATGCCAAACGAAGATAATGAGCGGCGCGACGCGCGGGCGGGTTCGCCATATCCCCATTGACGATCAAAACTGGAATTGAAGTTTGAACAGCAAACGCTCGGTCCATTCCATTGTCGCCCGGGATATCGTCGGAGTAATCGAGACGAGCCGACAGGATATGCGCACCGGCGTGTTCGCAAGTAAAGTCCAGTGAAATGCTTTGACGGAGCCCAGGTGCTAAGCTTTCTATCTTCTTGGCTTCCAGTACCACATCATTGAGACGAATCTCGAATGGAGCCGTCGCCACCGCCTGCGATCCGCCATTGAACACCTCGATTTCGGCTCGGATCCGTTCACCAATTCGCCACGCGCGGTCGGGGATTTCCACCTTTGTGACCGCCAAGTTGTGGCGCTGTTCAGGCATGGATTCGACCCGACCTAATAGTGGAATCGGTGCACTGACATTGCCTGACTCTTGGTCTTTTGGCGCCGAATCGGCCTTCGTCGCCAAGTTTTCTGACAGCGACTGCCAATTCGTCCATTGGTTGTCGGTGAAGATCACAATTTGTTGGCGAGCGTGTTGCCCGCGGCTGAGAATCTTCCTACCCCGCTCGATAAGTTGGGGCAAAGGATCACTCCCACCGGTAAACGTTGTCGCCCTTAGATGCTCGCGAACCGCTTGCAAGTTAGCTTGCAAGCCGAGATGGTTGCTGGAGTTGGCATTCCCGCCAATCAGAACGGTCGCAGTCGAATTAGCCGGCAGCTTGTCTAAAAAACGTTCGGCGGCTGTGACCGCGGCGGAGAAGTGATTTTTATTCGCCATCGCCGCATCTGTGGCGTTCAGACCCATCGAATCGCTACCGTCGATGATGAGCACCACATCGCAGGGCTCCTCACTATCGGTTTGCATGACTTGACCTTGAAACCATGCTGTAGCCATCGTTAACGACAGGAGCCCCAGGCCGCTGACGATCCACGCACTGCGACGCATCGCATTCGACGAGGAGACGATTCCCCAAGTCAGCAATCCCAAACCCGCGGTCGCCACCGAAACTAATCCAATGCTAGTCAGCGAACCACTGCCAACGGTCCAAGGTCGCGCCAACGCTGCCACAAAAGCCGCCAACAAAAGGCAACGACATAACAACAGAAGGAATTGTTCGAGCGTCAAACCGCGTCGACGACTGGTCAACGATTTCTGCAAGAAACGCATTGCTGCCCAGTCAATTACTCGCGTGCGCCGACGCTGCATGTGCAAAACGATCGGAATCAACAGACCCGTAAGGGCAAGCAACCAAGATGCACTGAGGAAGCTCATGACGCGCCCCCGTTGAGAACCACTTTTCCGCATCGCGTCGCGAGGTAATCAATCAAGACATCGGCGACGTTCTGATCGGTGGTCGTTAGCAGGTAATCTGCCGCCACTTGATGGCAGGCTTGCTTCACAGCCAAAAGATGGTCCTGCAATTGTCGCAAGTAGTCTCGACGAATCGCTTGAGGATCGACGTCGAGCCAACTTTCAACACCCTCCAAGTCCCGAAAGCGCATCGTATCGGAGAAGGGAAAGTTTACCTCTTCATCCGCCAACACATGCATTACCACAATCTCGTGATGGCGATGTCGTAAATGAAACAACGCGTGTTGCAGGGTCGCGGGATCGTCCAAGAGATCGCTGCACAAGATCACCAGGCCGCGGGACGGCAGGGTCTCCGCCAATTGATGAATAACCTGCGACGTGGCCGAAGGCTTATTGGGTTGCAAGCTGTCGATGGCTCGCAGTAATCGATGCAAGTGGCCGGTGGTGCTGGCAATCGGCAATCGCAGGTTAACTTGTTGATCAAATGCAATCAGACCGACGGCATCCCCCTGTTGAATCAAGACCCATGCCAGGGCCGCCGCGATTCTAGACGCATGTTGCAACTTGCTGCCTTGTTTGGATCGCGTTCCCGCATAACCCATCGACGCCGAGGCATCCAACAGAATCGTCGCGCGGAGGTTTGTTTCCTGATCGTATTGCTTTACAACAAAGCGATCCGTTCGCGCCAAAACACGCCAATCAATTCGACGTGGTTCGTCGCCGGGGCAATATTCGCGATGTTGGGCAAACTCGGCGGACGCTCCGGTAAATGGACTGCGATGGTTACCTTGGCGTGTTCCATTCATCGACCGACGAACAGGGAAACGAGCTAGTGCGAGGCGATCGAGCGTGGTTTGCGGAAGGAGTGTCATGATCGTATTCACTCGTTTCCAGCTTGTTTTTGCGGTGGCTTGACGTGTTCCAGTAGTTTGCGAATCACGTCATCGCGCTGGATGCCCGCCGCGTCGGCATTGAATGTCGTGACCAAGCGGTGCCGTAGAACCGCCAATGCCACGTTTTTTACGTCCGTTGTTGTGGCGTGAAATCGACCATGCAGGACCGCGCGAGCCTTCGCGGCCATGACCAGACTGATGCCGGCTCGCGGACCCGCGCCCCACCCGACCCATTCGCGAATAAACGCGGGGGCTTGTGGATCGCGCGGTCGGGTCGCCTGGACCAAATCCCGAGCATAGGTAATCACGTGATCTGCGGCGGGGACTCGGCGAACGGTTTGTTGCAAGGACAAAATTTGTTCGGCATTCAGCACGGGCTGCAACTCGGGTTGCCAATCCGAAGTTGCTAACTTGATAATCCGGAATTCGTCGGCAGGCGTTGGATATTCGACGATGATGTTAAAGAGGAAACGATCCAATTGGGCTTCGGGTAACGGATAAGTGCCTTCTTGTTCGATCGGATTCTGAGTCGCCATGACAAAAAACGGCGAAGGCAGCACATGCGTTGTATCACCAATGGTGACTCGTCGTTCCTGCATCGCTTCCAAAAGGGCGGCCTGAGTTTTGGGTGGCGACCGATTGATCTCGTCGGCTAACACCAAATTGCAGAACAGAGGCCCTTCGACAAATTGAAATTGTTTACGACCGCTGGCGCGATCTTCTTGCAAGACTTCGGTGCCTGTGATGTCGGATGGCATCAAGTCCGGAGTAAACTGCACCCGTTTGTAGCTAAGGTCTAGAGCTCCGGCGATGCCACTGACCAAGAGCGTTTTGGCCAAACCAGGTACGCCCGTCAACAGAACATGACCGCGACATAGCATCGCGATCAGAGCCTGCTCGATCACAGCATCTTGCCCGATAATAACCTGAGATAGTTGTTGTCGCATCGCTGAGTAGGCCTGGCGAACGGCTTCGACGCGAGCGACATCGTCATCGTTGGCGACCGAGGCGATGGACGAATGGTGTCCGGCAGGCTCATCGTTGTGGGAAACACCGTCCGAGGCCAGTACGGTTTCCGTAAAATGATCGGTGGGAATCCGGAACCGATGCCCACAGCGACACGCCACTCGCTTGCCAGCCAACGAGCGATCGATTTTTAGCAAAGTACCACAGGCGTCGCATGGTATTCTCTCGGTCAAGGCTTGCGTCTTCATGTTTGGTTCCAGTTGATCATCGAAAGAGGAGCTTGTAGTCCAAACCCAAGTCGCCAAGATTCGCGGCGCCGTCACGGAAAAATTTGCAAAAACACATCACCCATCCACCAATCGCATGCAACACAGATTCCTGAGAATTCCCGCCCGGCGCGCCCCGTCCCGTGGGGACGCTGCACGTTGGTTGGCGTGCGTTGCTACCGACATTGCGTCCCGTGGGGACGGGGCGCTTTGGGGGCCTGGCGTCCCTGCCGACATGGCGGCCCTACGAGACGGGGCGTGGCATGTGGGGATTGACGCGGCAGATTCTGTAAAGAATTCCGTGACGTTGCTAAATTATGGGCGACTAGTAATCTGTTGCGACGTTCGCCGGCACTGGGGCGCCTTGCTCAACGTCGTCCTTGGCTGCAAGAAAAGAATCAACATTGCCGGAGCGACCGATTAGCCTCCAACCCACGGACTCCGAATTGACGGATGACCTGGCCACCACGCCTGCTGACGTCGGTGCAGGGACGTCGTACGCTGAAGCACGGAGTATCGTACCGCCGTTCGAGGAGATCGTTCGGCTGTACCAACGGGATGTTCGATTGTATGTCTCTCGGTTTTTGGGCCAGGACGCGGCGGCAGATGATGTCGCGCAGGAAGTGTTCGTTCAGGTCTACCGAAGTCTCAGCCAATTCTCTGGACGAGGGGCATTGAAGGGTTGGATTTTGGGGATCGCTCGACATTGCGTCGGTACTTGGTTTCGGCAGCAGGCTCGCCAGGTTCGCTTTCGCACGCTGGACGTGGAGCTGGATTTGATCCAGTGTCGCTGGCAGGAATGGCAACGCGAACAAAATCTCGACGCCAGCGAACCTGCTTTGTCAGATGTTGATGCCGAGTTGGATCTGCAATTGCTGCGAGGCTGCATGGAGAAACTTAAGCTGCCCCAACGGAACTTGGTCCGGCAGTTTTACTTCGAATCAGTATCCGCAGAAGAAATCGGACGGCAGCAAGGGCGAAATTCAGGAGCAATCAGGATGGCGTTACTCCGAATCCGTGAGACCCTGGCCAAGTGTATTCGCCAACAAGCGGCGAGGAGACCTCAACATGAGTGAAAAAGACCCCAAACCACCCGGCCCAGATCACACAAGCAATGGCCAACCAACACCCAATACCGCCATGATCTGGAGACGTTATGTCGCGGGCGAGCCTTTGACATCGACCCAGCAAGAGCAATTGCAAGCCGCATTGCATGAAGACACGGATTTTCGCCAACTCGTGATGGACGAACAAAGAGTTGATCGTCTCTTGAGATTGGCAGCCGAAGATGAAGCGAGCAACAACGCCTTTGTCGCCCGCGTCATGAAAAAATGCGCCGAACATGATCAGACTGCTGCAGCGACCAACCAGGGAACCAACAGTCTGTCCGAATTTCAGGTCGCTGTCTTGTCGTCCGCAACGGTACGGGCTCGAGTTCCTTCGTCGCGCAAATCCTTGGCCTGGGTTGGGTGGTTCTCTGCCGCGGCACTCTTGCTCACGGCATTAGGCTTGCTGGCCACGTATCGCAGCGAAATCATTCAACTAGCTTGGCCAAATCGCGGCACCCATCCGGATGTGCCGAATCCGAGTGGAGGAAAAGGAAACGGAGCAGAATCAAATCAACTTCCCGATCTCGACGCGACGATTGTGTCTCAGTTGAACCAACCAGCGAATCAAGAAAATGCGGCGGACCGCAATCTACCCCATGAGGAACTTGAGCCGGAGACTCCTGTCACGATTGAACCGCAGCGACTTTATGCGTCGATATCTGGCGTCAAGGACATGGGCGACGACGCTCGTTGGCAAGTGGGCGAGACCTTAGGGTCAGAAACACTCCAATTGGACTCGGGGGAGTTACAACTGACTATGAGCAGCGGTACCAAGATCGAAGTGTTTGCTCCGAGTCGCTTGGAACTGACTTCGGAGAACTCGTTGTCGCTAATGCACGGCGAGATTTCGGCCAACGTGCCAGCGGGCGCGCATGGATTTCAAGTTTTGACTCCGGGACTGGCGATTACCGATTTGGGTACGGTCTTCGATGTCGCCGTGGGAGCGGACGGAACGACAGAAGTTGAAGTTCGGCAAGGCCGGGTCGCGGTGGTCTCGCGGGCACTGCCAACGCAACAACAATGGAACATGAACGCGGATGAAACTTACCAATTGACATTTTATTCGCCCAGTTGGAGCGAACCATTGCGGACCAATGAAGTTGAGCGGACGAAGCCCCGCCCCGTTTTGGCTAACTACCCTATCGCGTCTTTAGCGCGGCAGCAATCAGGTCCGGCTACTGGCGTAGTGTCGTTGGATGGTCGTTCGATGAAATTTGATGATGAACAAGTCTTTGCGGCGGTGCGTGACCGAGTGTTTCGTGGTGTTCAGGAGTCTCCTGAAGAATTTGTCAGCATCTGGGGTCAATTCGTCGAGGCAACGACCGAACAGCCGCAACCCGTCGGTCAAATCACTGTCAATGGAGTTGATTTTGCGTTTGGTAATTTCAATGAAGCCGTGAAGACGCAGCAAAGAGTATTGGCTCAAGTTCAGCCAGAACCTGGAATGGAGCAAGGCGATCCGCAGCCGCCGAAGAACAATCTGCCGGTTCGCGGAAATTTTCGCGGCAGCTTGATCATTAACGGACAAATTCGCGAATTCGAATCGATTGAAGAGTACCAAGCCGCATTGTCAGAACTCATCGGCCCTGCGGCCCGGTTAGGCTTGTTTCCTTTGGGGAATGAATGAAGGCCATGATCCACGAGTCAGCATCCATCGTCCGGATGTTGGTTACGATCGCTTAGGACTTCGTCAGGACCGCATCGTGCGACAACAAGCTCGTGCGATCTCTCACGAACGAAACCGCCTTAGGAAGTTACCGAGGATGTCCATCCATAACGCGATCGCAGGGAGAATACTCACCGCCAGCAAACCAAATGTTAAACCCTTCACCCAATCGATGTCGACATAAACCAGCACCACAATGGCAACAAACAGCCAAGCGGCGAAACCGATCGCTATGAAGTGGATGGCGCGGTTTGCCGCATGCAAACTAGACTGATCCATCAGAGCGTCAGCGAACGCAGCAACTTGCTCCTCTTCGAATTCAAGTGACTCGCCGTTTCGTATTCGCACGGCTCGAAAGTTTAGCTCAGACACACTCAAGCAGTGGTCAGACAACAAAATCGATTTCGCGCGATCGATTTTGGTATCCGGCGCGGTCTTGCAGGCCACGCAGGGCACCAAGGCACCAAGCTTGTTTTCCCCGCAATAAATACAGACTGCTTTAGTCAAGCTGATTCCCCCTTCGTTTTGGTCATTCCAAGTCGTCCAGTGCTTGGATACTCCAGGGTGTGTGACGGTCTGTTCGTTCGGCGTAGTGCCCGCGCGGCAGCGTGCCCAGTTCTTGCAGGCTTGGGTCGAGTTCCAAGATTTCGCGGAGGGCGACCATGCTCAGGTTCGTCGATAGAACAACGCCTCCATCCATGAAGGACCATTCTCCGTCCGTATCGTGCGCGACAACGAGAATGGGGCGGTTGTCGCGAATAATGGAAGTGTGAATGATGACGCCTAAATTAGACGGCAGCGTTTCGAAGTAGTTCTCTGGCGACATGGAGTCACTTAATTTCGAGATCGACAGCGGACCAAATCAATCAGTAGCTGCCGACGCTTCGCTCAGCGGATTGTGCATCACGCGAGTCTCTGCCGGGAAGATACCTCGTCCCAGTGGAGCGGCGACGGAGACCGCTTTGGTGGTTTCCACTAATGAATGTTCGGCAACCTCGGTCAAGTCGGTTGCACCCAGCGCCAATAGACCTGTGATATAGGCGGCCAACACACAGCCCGAACCGTGCGTCGAATTCGATTTTTGGTACGGCGTTGCCAACCGCACGATGCCATTTTTGTGAGATAAATAAACACTGTAGGTGTCATCGATTCGGCCAAACTTCAGTAGCACTTGCCGACAACCCATTTGTTGCAAGCGATGAATCGCCAATTGCACGTCGGGGAAAGTTCGGATCGACATGCCCGTCAGCTTTTCAGCTTCGAGGCGATTGGGAGTGATCAACAAACTGTTCGGGAAGAGATCGCGGCGGTAACTTTCGATCGCAGCATCGTCGATCAATGAATGTCCATGTTTGCTGACCATCACTGGGTCAATGACCACGGGCACATTGACTGCGGCTAGTTCTTGAGCCACGGAGCGGATGATCGCCGCGTTGCCCAGAGCGCCCAACTTGATCGCTCGGGGACGGATATCGGCAAGCACCGCTCGAAGCTGTTGAACCACGAGTTCGGGTTCCAGTGGTACGACCCGTTCGACTCGCTGTGTGTTCTGCACCGTCAGCAACGTGACGACGCTCATACCATAGACGCCCATTTGCTGGAACGTCTTGAGATCGGCTTGCAGTCCGGCGCCGCCGCTGGGGTCAGAACCCGCAATCGTCAACGCCACGGCCGTACGCGCTAGTGTGAATTCCAGCTTTGGTTTTCGGCTATTTTTCTTGGTCATGATTTACGTTGGCAGTACTTCTCGGATTTGCGGTGAATTACCAGAACGCGGCGCACATTGGGACGTTGAGTTAGGGCATTATCGCAGTCGCATTGTTGAACCCTCGTCGGATAGACTTGCTGAAAAGGCGGCGAGTAAGCCTTCGGATGAATGCTAAGAACCTCATTCAACTAGCTTTTTCCCGAGGATGCCTTTGAAAGAATAACGTAGCGGTGGCGCCGTCGTCAAACTCCCACTTTCCAAAGACCGCCGAGATCGAACGAGCGGGCCAGAAATGCGCCCCAACACAGCCGCTTTCCGGCAAGGATGGTGTGCAAAGGGTAGATCGCCGTTGGAAAAATCGTTGGCAGCGGGTATAAAGATTCGTGACGTCCGTGGATCGGACCACGAAAAAATGCCTTTTTTGCCAGAAGCCATGACCAAATTGACAACCGAAACCAGCCAATCCGCCGCAGAAACTCGGATTGAAACGGACTCCATGGGCGAAGTCCGCGTGCCCAAAAACGCGTACTATGGAGCCCAAACCGTTCGCGCCGTGGAGAATTTCCCCATTTCCGGCTGGCGATTGCCACCCGCGTTGATCCATGCGATGGGGTGGGTCAAATACGCTTGTGGCGTCGCGAACCGTGATATTGGCTGGCTTGGTAAGGCCACGAAGAATCCACTGGATGCGACGCGCATCCAAGCGATGCTAGATGCAGCTCGTGAAGTTGCTGATGGCAAATTCGATGATCAGTTCCCGATCGACGTATTTCAAACCGGCTCGGGTACATCCAGCAATATGAATTGCAACGAAGTGATCGCCAACCGAGCCATCGAATTGATCGGCGGTGATCGTTTCAGTGAAAAGAAGGTGATCCACCCGAACGACCATGTCAACATGTCGCAGAGCACGAACGATACCTTTCCGACCGCGATCCATGTCGCGGTAGGGTGTGAAATCAAAGGTCGTTTGCTGCCTGCTTTGCAACGATTTCATGCGGTTTTGGCCGACAAGGCCCAGCAGTGGACCAAGATCATCAAGATTGGTCGAACCCACTTGATGGATGCGACGCCATTGACCTTGGGCCAAGAATTTGGTGGGTTTGCGCGCCAAGTCGAGTTGTCGATTTCTCGCGCGGAAAAAGCATTGGCTGCCGTTTTGGAATTGCCTGTCGGTGGAACGGCAGTCGGGTCCGGGATCAACAGTCACCCGGAATTCGGCAGTCGCGTCGCCGCCGAAGTTGCTCGGCAAACCGGTGTGCCTTTCGTCGAGGCTGTGGACCACTTCGAGGCCAACGCGAACCGCGACGGTTTGGTCGAGTGCCATGGTCAACTGAAAGCTGTGGCCACGACTTTGTACAATGTTGCGAACAATATTCGGTGGCTGGGGAGCGGACCCCGTTGTGGTTTCTTCGAAGTGATTTTGCCGAGCCGGCAGCCAGGTAGTTCGATCATGCCGGGTAAAGTAAATCCGGTTCTTTGCGAAAGCATGATGCAGTTGACGGCGCGCGTGATCGGTAACGATAGCGTTATCTCGCTGTCCGGTGCGACCGGAGGACAATTCCAATTGAACATCATGATGCCAGTGATGGGCCAAACGACTCTGGAGAGCATTCATCTGCTCAGCAACGGCATCGATGCGTTCATCGAGTTTTGTGCCGCTGGATTGGAGGCGAACGCGACCCAATGCGAGGCGGCCGTCGAGCAAAGTTTGTCGATGGTTACAAGTTTGAACCCATTGATCGGATACGATATGGCTTCGAAATTGGCGAAAGAGGCTTTCGCGTCGGGCAAAACCATCCGACAGTTGTGCCAAGAAAAGCAGGTGTTGCCTGCGGATGTCTTGCAGCGTGCTTTGGATCCTTTCTCGATGACCGTACCGCAACCGGATTTGCCGTCGTAGTCATCGGTATCGCTGCCTGCGCAAACGCAATCGGCGGGTGTTGATAAATTGCAAGTTGGTTAAAACTAGTTCGTTAGTCACAGGGAAGTGCAGATGAGCGCCGTTACGACAGCAGGCTCTTTTTCGAATGGAATCAAGTGCTGGGCGAGCCTCGTGTGGTTGGGCTTGTGGTTTGGATCTGCCGTCACACACGGTCAGAACGGCGAATCGGTCGGCCAAGACGTCGAGTCGCCAGTCGTGGTGGCTTCGGACCATCGGCAGGTGTTGGAGCCCGAGAACCAGAAGGAACGTTGCCGACAGTTTGAGCAGCAAAACAAGGCTGCCTCGTCACCAAAAGAGTTGACGGCACTCGTTGAAGCGATTGACAACGACTTGAAGAATTATCAATACCTGAGTGCCTATGAAGACTACTTGAAGTCCCTGGCAGCATACGCTTTGAATCGACGTGGCGAATTGCGATTGGAGATCGGCTTCGAGTTCGCGCTGGTCGGCAATCAGGATCCAACGAATCAAGCTTTCGATCAGGCCCTGGCCGATTTTGAGCGAGCGATCGAACTCAATCCCGGGCAGTGGAAAGCCCATGCGAATCGCGGCATTGTTCTTGGAAAACGCGGTCAATGGGCCGACGCGGCAGCTGCCTTGCAACGTTCAATTGCTTTGCGGCCAGGTCAAACCCATGCTTACTTCAATCTGGCAGAGATCGAATTTCAACAGGGTCACTTTGTTGCGTCGATTGAAAACTACGGCAAGGTCTTGGCAACTTCGCCGGATGATGTGCAGGCCCTGAACGGTCAAGCCCTCGCGATGATTGCGGAAGGACGTTGCCGTGATGCGATCGCGATCTTGGAGAAACTAGTAGAACATAAGAGCAGCGAGCCGTGGTTGCTGGCCAATTTAGGCGACGCGTATCAAGCCAACGGTGATTGGGAACAGGCTGAAAAAGTTTATCTTCGCGGCTTGGAGCTGGAACAACACTCAGGGATTTATCGTCGTTTGGCCTGGCTTTACGCCACCTGCCCAGCCGACCAGTGGCGCCGTCCCGAAGCGGCCGTCGCCATTGCGAAGCGGTCGATTGCAGGTACCAAGCAAGTGAAAGCAGCCCAGTGGGATACGTTGGCCGCGGCCCAAGCCGCCAACGGCGCGTTCGACGAGGCGGTCGATAGTTTGGCTCAAGCCTTGCTGCAAGAACCCGAAAACCAGTCGATGCTCCAACGTCGTGAATTGTATCAGCAAAAGCAGGCATTTGTGCAAACGGTGCGAGTCGCGAGCGAGCCAAAATTAGATCGATAGGAAACGTGCACGAGCGGAATTCGCGTGTCGCGCAGCTTGACTGAGTGTTAGGCTTTTAGCTTGGGCTGGGGAATTGGACCATGGAAACAGGTCACGACACTCAGGTGACTGAATTTGGTTTATGAGTTAATGTTGAGTTAGGATTTTCGAGTTCGGCCCATGATTTGGGTGCCGCTTTGGTAGAGGCTGTCTCGGCACGCTTTGGCTCGCTTCATTTCGGCTTGGTTTGTGGCGGCTTTTAGTTCGACCAGTAACGATTGTGTGAACGGACACTTCAAGATATCCAAGCGAAACGCGATATAGTCGGCGTGCTCGGGATCTAAGATCCCCAGTAAGTACTGCCCCATTTCTTCCCGCGTCGGAACGCCAACTTGGAATCGACGCCAGATTGCCGCCAGCGAATGGGCTCCATGATCGCGACGACGATTTAAAAAGGCGAGTCGCTTCAGCAAGGACGTGTCGGTCCGGGCCGCTTGCTCGATTTCTGCCGCTCGGACCGGATCCAAGGCTTCCTCCAAGAAGGCTTCCAATTCAGCGTCCGAGAAATCGTGGTTCATACCGCACCTTTGGTTCTATTTCCGCAACGTAACTTGTTGCGATAACTGGTAGTTTAATCCGAAGTTTAGCCTGTTACCATTGAGGGTGCGGGCAAAGGTTGACCAACCTCTGTTCGGTTGACGTTTCCGCAGAAACTCCGATTGCTGAAGATGAATTTATGAATGCTTCGCAAACAACTCGTCGTTCGTACAAGCCTTTCGTTCTCGTCGCATTGGCGGGCATTTTGTTGGTGGCCGCGCTGGTTTGGTACATCCTGCCGAAAGGGACATCAGGCGGCGATGCCATCGCCATTCGCATGAGCGAACTGGCCTATGAAGCGAACGGCGCCTTGGAAAACGAAGCGTTTGCGGTCGGGAAAGATGACAGCGGAAAACTGCGTTTTGGAATCCCGGAGGCAATTTCTCGCTACGAAGAAATTTTACGCCTGATGCCGGATGAAGAATTACCCTACCGCAATTTGGCGATCGCCCGCCTGATTGCCAACCGCTCGGCAAAGCAATCCACGGAAGAATCCACAACCGAAGCGAACCAGTTGATCATTGATTCGGAGCAGGCTAGGGAGGACTTGGTTACAGCCGTAGAAGAATATCTCAATCGATTCGAATCACCGGTTGCTAAGTACTTGCATGGAGAGATTTTGCGTGATTTGGGAACCGGAACAAACCAAGATATTGAGAAAGTTGAAAAGTTTTTTGCGGCGGCTCAGGCCGATCCGGATCACATTCCATTCTGGTACCTCGCGGCTGCTGAGAGTTATCAATTGTTGATTGGAACTGCTTTGACCGAACGAGAGTCGATGCTGAAAATCAACCGAAAGGCGTTGGAAGAATTACGCCGCTTATGTCCCGAGAATTTATGGGTCATTCGTCAGTCGTTGATGTCGATGATTCAGCAGCAGGATCCCAACAGTTTGGCATATTGGAAACAAGTCCGTCCGATCTTGGAAAAGGCTGGGTTCAGCAGCCAAAACTATGCGGGCGACGATCCGTCGTACCGAGGTGATTACTCGCAAGAATTTGAGCGATTGGAAAAGGCTTTTGAAAATCAAGCGTGGCCGACGGCCGACCAAATCATTTTCGGTTTGGACAACTCGATGAAAGGGAAGCTGCCCGCCGTTAGCGATTTGGGCGCGTTGCAGCCAAATCCCCTCGACTACTTGCTATGGACCTTTTCGGAGGAAGTGACGGCGGCAACCAACCGTGAATTAAAGGCAGAGCAAGCGGGAACCCCAATAAGATTCGAATTGGCATCACTGCCGACCGAAATCAACGCTAGTCGTGTTCTGGACTTCGCGCTGGCGGATGTTGACTTTGACGGAATCCTGGAACTGTTTGTGCTGCGGTCTGAAGCGATTGAAGTTTATCGCGGTCCCATCGGAAGCGGAGAGGGTCAGCCAATCTTGACCATTCCGATATCAGGGAGCTACTCGATCATCAAAGCTGGTTTCTTGCTGACGGTCGCTGAGAATGGAACTGGTATTCGCAGGAGAGTTAGCGATGCGGCTGGTCGCGAGTCCGGAAAGACGAAAGATGAGCTGCCACAGATTCTGATCGCCGGGGATGATGGATTGGCGGTCTTCTCCGTGACATGGAACAAAGAAGACGGCTTCTCGTTCCAAGCTGAGCCGCAACCAGACACGTTGTCCCAAGTGACCAAGATCCGCAAGGTCGTGATCGTCGACTTCGACCAGGATGCGGACTTGGATGCCGTGGTGGTTTCCGACGGGCAGCTCAAACTGCTGATGAATCGCGGCAACAACACCTTTATCGACTCGAGCCAGTGGCTGTATGTCCCCGCTGATTTTGGGCCATTAGTCGATGTACAGATTGTGGATTGGAATCGTGATCTGTACATCGATTTGTTGGTTCAAGCGGCGGATGGCAAGCTCGGCCTCTTGGACAACGAACACCATGGCGCTTTTCGTTATCGACAATTCAATGCGCCTCAAGGAACGACGTTGGCAGGGTTCGCGGTCGGTGAACTCGATGGCAACGCCAGTTGGGATTTGGTTGCAAATGTTGGCTCGAACACCGTTGCGCAGTTTACTGAGACCAAAGCTTGGAGTCGTGTCCAATGGCTCGCGACTGCGCCGGGCTTGAACGCGTCGGTTGGGGCGTGGCAAGTTGAAGGCGAAATACTCGGGCCTTGGCAACTAGGCGACTTTGACAACAGCACGACGCAGGATTTGCTCCTCTGGAAGGATGGGCAATTGCATTTCCATCCAACCACTTGGCGGGGAACATCGCTAGCCCAAGGCGCTGAAAGAATCGGGCCCCAAGCTGCAAGTTCGTCGGTCCAGTTGTCGGCCAAACCGGACCAAGGCGAACGAGGTGACTTCGACAACGACGGCGACTTGGATGTGTTGGTCTTGGTTGAAGGCAAGTTGGGGTTCTTGCGAAATGACGGTGGAAACCAGAATCCTTGGTTGGCGATTGTACCGTTGGGCTATGGCGACAATGCTTCGCGAACCAATCATCTGGGGATTGGCAGTTTGATGGAAGCACGAATTGGCCCGCATTACTTCGCGGAAACCGTGACTCGTCCGGCGGTTCATGTGGGGCTTGGAGCTTACGATCGTCCCAACTTGGCACGGATCATTTGGACCAATGGAGTTCCGCAGAATCTGTTGTTGCCGCCCGGGCGACAAACGGTCGAAATGCTATGTATTTTGAAAGGCTCATGTCCATTTATCTACACCTGGGACGGCGACGAATGGCAGTTCTTGTCGGACTGTCTTTGGGCCGCGCCCATCGGTTTACAATCCGCGGGCGGAGGGTTGGTGCCAACTCGGAATTGGGAGTACTTGCGTTTAGGCCCCAACGTACTAAAGCCGACTGATGGAACTTACCGAGTCTTGTTGACAGAAGAACTATGGGAAGTTGCCTATTTCGACCACGTGCGATTGTTGGCCGTCGATCATCCCGCCGATGTCGAAGTGCATATCAACGACAAAGTTGGGCCACCTGAGATTGTTCAACATCGGCTTTATCGCGTCGCAGAGAAGATTCCACCGACGAAGGCGACCAATCAAAACGACGAAGACTTATTGACGGACTTATTGAACCTAGACGATCGATTCGTCAAGAGTTTCACGAAACGGTTGACGCAGGGTTATGTTGAACCCCACGACTTGATCCTCGAATTCGGTGGCACGGACATTTCCAACAAGACCCTTTTCTTGACCGGTTGGATCCAACCAACCGACACTTCCATCAACGTCATGTTGAAACAAAATCCCGATTGGTCCGGTCCACAATTCCCTGCGTTGTATGTGATTGGCGAAGATGGACAATGGCAAGCGGTTTCCCGCCCCATGGGTTTTCCCGGTGGAAAGACCAAAACGATGGCCGTACCATTGACGGGACTGTTTCCAACCGCAGACCAACGAATCAAGATTACGAGTTCGGCTGAGATCTACTGGGATCAGGCCTATGTTGCCGATGACGCCGCGGAGCATGAGCTGCATCAACACGAAGCGCAATTGGTTTCGGCCAATTCGTTCTATCGTGGCACGTCACGCCGTCAACCGTTGGGGCAGAACGGTCCCGAGAACTTCGATGCCAAGGACATCGCGACGGAGTCCGTGTGGCCGCCAGTTCAGGGTGGGATGTCGCCCCATGGTTTGGTCACAGAGTTATTGAATGCCCAGGACAATCGACTGGTGGTTTTAGGAACCGGCGACGCGGTGGAACTACGGTTCTCGGTCCCAGAGGCTACGATCCCGCCTGGGTACCGTCGGACGTTCTTGTTTTACTCGGTTGGCTATGACAAGGACTCGGACCTGCACACGTTAGAGGGTCAACGGATCGGGCCGATGCCAACAAACGAAATGGTGGCGTATCCCGACTATGCTGCCGGTGGCACGACGAACGATCCGGCTTACCCACGCCAACAGAATTGGTACCGCTTTTGGCGCCAGATTCAAAACCCGCAAATCGAGGCTAGCCCGGAGGATACGAAAATCCCCCGGGGTGAGTATCGCCGATAGCCTTTAGACAGCGACGAACAGAGTGGTCGCGTCGTTCCTGGGCGGGCAACGTCGTGAAGCATTTTTACAGCGAGCATTGAAACAAATTGGCCCAAACCACTGTCGGTGCGGGCGCCTCCGGTTCGGACGACCGCCCGGAATGCTTCACGGTGTTGTCGTCCGCGGGAAAGCGATCTTTGTGCTCAACCGCCAGCTGTGGATTAACCCGAGCGGCGAAGTTCGCTCCCGGCCGGCGGCAACCTTGACGGCCAACTCGATGGCCAACTGGATGGTCGAATTATCGCGATTGGATCGGCACGAAAGGCCGTTGCGTTGGGCCGGTGTAAACCTGTCGTGGGCGACAGATACGATTTCCGTCCGAGGCATGCATTTCTTTCCAGTGGGCGATCCAACCCGGCAAACGGCCCATGGCAAAGAGAACGGTAAACATTTGGACGGGGATGCCCATGGCGCGGTAGATGACGCCTGAATAGAAGTCCACATTTGGATACAATTTGCGTTCGATAAAATAAGGGTCGTTCAAGGCGACCGATTCCAACTCCTGAGCGATGTCGAACAACGGGTCGTGAATCGCCCGCTTGGCCAACAATTTATCGCAGGCGGCTTTGATGATTTTCGCGCGTGGATCAAAGTTCTTGTAAACGCGATGCCCGAAACCCATCAAGCGGAACCCTTGTGTCTTGTCCTTGGCCATCGCGACATATTTCTTAACATTGCCACCGTCTGCCGCGATTTGGTTCAGCATTTCGACGACCGCCTCGTTGGCACCTCCGTGCAGCGGTCCCCACAGCGCGCAAATTCCGGCCGCGATCGAGGCAAACAAGTTCGCATTCGAGGAACCAACCATCCGCACGGTAGAGGTGCTGCAATTCTGCTCGTGGTCCGCGTGGCAAATCAGCAACAAGTTCAGTGCTTTGACAAAATCCGGATCCACTTCGTAATCTTCGCTAGGAACCGCAAACATCATTTGCAAAAAGTTCTCGACGTAGTCCAACTCGTTTAGCGGATACATGAACGGTTGGCCAACCGACTTCTTGTGACTGTAAGCCGCAATGGTGGGTAGTTTGGCGATGAGTCGACGGACGCAAAGATCGACTTGATTTGGTTCGGTTGGATCCAGCGAATCCTGGTAGAACGTGGACATGGCACTCACGACGCTTGCCAGAATCGCCATCGGATGGGCATCCCGGGGAAATCCATCGTAAAAGGACCGCATGTCCTCGTGCAACAGAGTGTGCTTGCGAATCGACAACTGGAATTCGTCCAATTCCTTCTGAGTCGGCAAGTGACCGTAAATCAATAGATAGGAGACTTCCACGAAATCGCAGTGGGCACAAATTTCTTCAATCGGGTAGCCGCAATAGCGAAGCACACCTTCCTCGCCATCAAGGAACGTGATGGCCGATCTGGTCGAGCCCGTGTTCACGTAACCCTCGTCCAACGTGATCATTCCGGTCGCACTGCGCAGGCGACTAATGTCCAGGCCGAGTTCCTTTTCGGATCCTTCAACGACGGGCAACTGCACGGACTGTTGCCCAAATGTGAGCGTCGCCGGATCGAGTGTTTTGACTTTCAGGTTCATCGACATGCTTTCTACAATTCGAAACCCACGATATCCAGCGATCATTTGCCGTTCGACCGGCGAAATGACTGCGGCATTGATTCGCTCACGCATCACTTACGGGAGTCAAACATACCGATTTGGCACCGCCCGAGGGTGCGTGTAGTGTACCCGCGCCACTAGGCGATGCAAACCGACGTTGTCTCTTCCAGTCACTTTCAATGTGCCCCCATCGAAACGACCGACAAAATCACTCCGATCGTAACAAGCCTCCTCCGTCGGGCCCGACGCGGCTTACCAGTGTTGGCGAGCGTTTCGCTTGAACTTCGTCATCCATGCGGACCCGCACTGGCCAAACTAGATCGTCCCAGGTCTCGACCGCGACCCCGAGCGGCTCGTTCGACTAAACTGGCAAAGCGGCGACCGTCGCGGTCTTGATGACCACATCCGCCTTCGGCCGGTCGCCTGGCAAAGTCGCAACACTGCCAATGGACTTCACGACCGCCAAACTGGATTCATCCGCCGTGCGCCCAAACGCGGTGTATTGGCCGTCCAGATGCGTGTGCTTGTCCAAGCAAATGAAGAATTGGCTGCCGGCCGAGTTCGGATTAGATGAACGTGCCATGGACAAGACGCCAGCCACGTGCGGTAGGTCGTTGAACTCCGCCGGAATCTGATAACCTGGTCCACCGGTCCCGGAACCTTGCGGGCAACCACCTTGAATCATGAATCCCTTGATGATTCGATGAAAGATCTTTTTGTCGTAGAACCCTGACCGAGCCAATCCAATCATATTGATGCAATGACCAGGTGCTTTTTCGGGCAATAAATCCAAAACGATTTTGCCAGCCGACGTGTCCAATGTGATCTGATAACGATGCTTGGCAAAATCCACGTCCTTGGTGGCTTCTTCCACTTTCGATTTGAAACTCACAGTTTTCCTTTGTTGTTGAAACCAGAACTCGATTCGACAGAACAGGAGGGCCAGAAGCAGTGTTCCGACCGCGACAGAAGTATACCGCAGGACTCTAGCGAACAGAATCGGACAGCGGTGGCGGGCGAATCCGCACAACTCGGATCGGAAAACGGCTCGGCTCCATTTCTCGAATACTGCGGGAACCCGCAAGTCGACCGAATTGACGAACTGAGCATCCGGTCTGTTGCGGCCGGGCACTGCCGATCCCAGGCACACGGGGGTTCCAACGATGCGAAGCCTGGCAATTCGCAACGATTGTTTGGAAGATACGGGCAAACTCGGAGACGGACCGCGATCAATTCTGACGTTCGTGCGTGCAAATTCGAATTTCGTGAAGAACCGTTTCATCCTCATTAAAGAGATTGATACACAAAATTCGAAACTAGTACTCAGACGGATAGCATTGATCATCGTGGTGAAATCGACCCGCGAAACCACCGATGGCCAAGATTAACCGTTGAATCCCGGGGGGGATTCTCCAGAACGCTCCAAGACTGCCTTCCCACGCCGAACAGTCTTCCAAGCGAAATTTGCCCTGCAAACCCGCAAGGTAGCTTGCAGCGGCACTCTGCGCGAATTTCCCCTGCTCAACACGGACCCAGCCGTATTGGAATCGGAACATCTTGAGGTTAATCCCTCCAGGGGTGTCGTAAGTGCTGAGGCGAGCACTGTGCAACACCGAGTTCAAGTCCATTATTCCGCTGTTGTGGCCCGGTGCCGAAGGAGTTGCACCCAAAAAAATGTTGAAACTACAAACCCCCAAAGTTCATTTCGACCCAGAAACTGCCGTTTTGACCCGGTTTGCCAATCCACAGGGATGTGTGGTGCTGGTGATCGGTTGAGACGACGGTTGCGAGATGAACAGTCAAACCGGTCTCCGAGCCGTCCGGCAAAGAGTCTGGTCTGACAGAGACGCGAAACGATGTTAGGGAGTGCCTGCGATGAAGGTCTTCACTACTGGACAGGTTGCGAAAATCTGTAAAGTGGCGCCACGCACGGTCAGCAAGTGGTTCGATTCCGGTCGCCTAAAAGGTTACCGAATCCCAGGATCACAGGACCGTCGTATACCAAGAGAATTTTTGATTCGTTTTCTCAAAGAACACGGCATGCCGCTGGGTGATTTGGAAGACGAGGCCATGGCCAAAGTATTGATCGTGGCCCAAGATCAAGTTTTAATCGAGAACTTGAAGCGCGAATTGCCACCGGAAAAATCTTTCAAGGTTGCCGTGGCGTCCAGCGGATTCGAAGCTGGTATTCAAGCCGAGAGTTTTCACCCCGATTGCATCATTACCGATTTTTCAATTGGAAAGTTGGAAGCGGTGCAAATCTGCCAGAACCTGCGTAAGAACAGTGATTTTGGCGAAACCATTCTGATCGCCTTGCTACCGGACGACGGCCAACCCATGAGCTTCGACCGTTCGGCGATCAACGAAACGTTCAAGAAACCATTCGACTCCAAGTTGTTGGCCGAACGGTTGCGAACTCTGATCGGTTCTCGAAAAGAACTGGTCTAAATTGGACTCGCCGGGGACCCTGCCCGACCCGCCGTCACAAGACCAGACGGGGGCAGAAAGCCAAGTATTGCGAATCCAACGCCGTTTTTCGCATCTCAAAAGCTGTCGGAGCTCGCTCCGACAGCTTTTTGCGTTTTCCTATTCCAACTAATCCATCCGCACCAAATCTGCCGATTAATTCAATGGGCACCTTGTAGTTTACTATGTTTACTGATATAGTGATGATTGTTTGGTGTGGACCCAATTGGTAATGCTTTGGTGTCTGCACCGGAAAGGTCGGGACGGCAATGACAAATGGCGTCAGCAGTATGTTTCCGCTAACAATCTTGGGCTCCGAGGTTTTCCCTAGTTCCATGTCCACGAATTCCGCGCCCGGGCTCGCGTTACCGGAGAAGTCCGCTTCGACCGTCGCGACGGGTCCTTCACCCGAGTTCTTGTCAGAGTTGCAGGCGGTCAGTGAGACGCTCGAAACGGCGTCACCGTGGGAGATCCTGCAATGGACCGTGGACCGATTTGGTAGTGGTTTCTCCGTGGCGACGGCGTTTGGCGCCGAAGGCATGTTGATCATTCATTGGCTGGCGCGCATTGCCCCGCAAACCAAGATCTTTAATCTGGACACTGGCTATCAATTTCCAGAGACCTTGGCGATGGTCGACCGCGTTCGGGCTCGATATGGGATTCAAATTGAATTGGTGCGCCCGGAACTTTCCGTAGAACAATACGAACAGGCCAACGGAGGTCCGGTTTACACCCTGAATCCCGATCAATGCTGCAAAGACCGAAAATTGGGGCCGTTGCGTCGGAGACTTCAAGGTGTCTCGGCCTGGGCGAGTGCTATTCGTCGCGATCAAACTCCGGACCGAGCTGTGGCACCCATTGTGGCATGGGATCGCAAGTTTGGCTTGGTGAAAGTTAGCCCACTCGCCAATTGGACGAAGAAACAAGTTTGGCAAACGATTGTCCATGAGAATGTGCCCTACAACCCTTTGCATGACCAGGGATATCCCAGCGTTGGTTGCATGCCGTGCACCCGCTGCGTTTTGGCGGGCGAAGACGAACGTTCAGGCCGCTGGGCGGGATCCAAGAAAACGGAATGTGGTTTGCACAGCTCCGACTAGTGCGTGCTGGGTATTGCGTGTTGACTAGCACGGTCTGATTAGCGAGTGCTGATTAGAGAGTTCTGATTAGCGCATGCTGACTTGGGGCTCGATCGATGGAACCCCATGGGTCTTGTGCGGTGCGTCGCGGTTGCCGATGGTCCAGTCGCGTTGGCTTCGCGATGGATGATCGTTGCCAACACGTTCAAATTTTTCGAAGATTTGGGAAGCGCTATTTAGTCATTGGTCCGCAGAAACTGATTTGCTCGCTCCGATTTCAACTCAGAAGTACTTGGCCAGAGCACTTGGCCGGCGACGACGAAGCCTTGTCAGGCAAACTCTCATTCGAGTCTGTTGGCGAGTCGTTTCCGGCTTGGTCCTGCGTGACGAACAAGTCCGGTCCGCCAAAATGTTCGACCGGACGCCGGAGCGCGGGAGACCGAGATATCCCGCGCCATTGGCTCCGGTCGGCGGACCCTCCCGACAAATCCTTAGCGCCGTTGAAAACTGGCGGGGCTGTCGTTCGCGGCTGTCTTGAGCTGTTCGGCATCCAAGAAATAGACCCGGGAATCATCAACAATCATTGGGGTGGACCAATTTTTCCCGTCGTCACCATTGATGATGTTGAAGAAGAACGTCTTGAAATGTTCTGCCCGATAGTTGTACGGGAACTGGGAGATGATGTGGTCGTCCAAAGTCAGGTCTTCGACGCCTGGCTTGGCGTAGTAATGGACCTGTCCGTTGGGGGTCACGCTAATTCCGAGTGTCCACCATCCAGAGGTTTCGATAGGTTTTCCGGGAAAGTCTAATCCGCGGGAATCACTCCGAACACGCCAAACGTATTCCGTTTTGCCGGACTTGGACTTGTTTGCCGGCACTAGGTCGGCAAACAAACCGGGCCAATAGGTTTCCTGTTCTCGAGCCGGACTGGAGTACCTGCCACGCGACGAAGTAGTCGTCGTGTATTTGGTTGTTCCAAGAGACAAGCGAAATCCGAAATGGGCACCCGCGCGTTGCCCCCACTGTTCGAACGGTGGTAAGTAAACCCTGGTAACGGCACTGGGGCATTGGCTGACCGGTAACCGACCACCCAACCTTGATTCTACATCGCAAACGAAATCGTCTTGCTGATTTTGATACGACAAGCGTTTTGGTACCCCCGTTTGCAAACTTCGCAACAGCAAGGCACCGTTACTGCCGGGAAGTCCTCCCGCTGGAGTTGCAACACGTTCAACGACATCTGGGACGCCGCGTTTAACGCCTTCATACCAACGGCCGTTTTTGACCGATGCACCCGGCGAGCGCACCTGCCCGTCAATTTCTTCCGAGCTTTTGGGCAGGTTCAGTTTGCAAGACCAATCGGATTCTTCAAAGTCGTCGCCGACTTTGTCGATCAAGATTCCACTTCCCGGAACGATTCCTTTGGCTGAATCAATCACCACGAAAGGCAAGGGTTTGGTTTCCGCCACGATGACGGGTGGAGTGGTTGGATCGATGTCGTCGGAGATTGTTTGGGCACTGGTTTCTTGCAGCAAGATAGCGAATCCGCTGAGACACAACGAGGTCCACAAGTTTCGGTGCAAAGATTGACAACGCATCTGAATCGACTCCCAGTCTTGGTTGGTCCGAGGTCACCATGGCCGAGGTGGCATTTCCTGAATTATCGCCCTGGTCGGCTTTTCGCTATCGTCGATCCTCTTCGTTGAAATCGACAGAACCCGTTTCATCCCGCGGCAATTCAATCGACTCAGAGCCTTCCAAAACGGTTTTGACGGCTTGGCAATCTAGTGTAGGAATAGCGATTGTTCGGAACGAAAGGATCGAAAGGATCAATATGGTTATAGGTTCCGATTGGTTCAAAAATTCATAAAGTTCTGTTTCTTTCGGTCAGCACGATTGGACTCAATGTCCGAAAAGTGCTGTGAAGTCGCAATCTTCCGCTCGAAGCCGATGCGCCAGATTTATGGATGGCATGTATTCTGCGGAATGATTCTGGGACTGTTTGAACCTGATTCAACCCGAGTGCTGGGAAATCCTCACCGCAGGCAGTTTTCGTGCCCCTTCGCCAAAGGGACGCCTCGCCTGCTGGAGCTTCCAGCGACAACAACCGAGTGCCTGCCATGACCCGTATCAATACCAATGTCAGTTCTCTCATCGCCCAGCAGACATTGCGGAAGACCGGTACCGAGTTGCACACGGCCCTCTCTCGATTGAGTACTGGTATGCGTATCAACTCCGGCAAGGACGATCCAGCGGGGTTGATCGCCAGTGAAAACTTGCGGCGCGACATCGTCAGTGCTCGAGGAGCCATCGCCAACAGCGAGCGGGCCGGGCAAATGATTGCGACGGCGGATAGTGCGTTAGGTCAGGTTTCCAACTTGCTCAACGATATTCGGGGCTTGGTGGTGGAAGCATCGAATCGGGGTGTGATCAGCCCGGAGCAGGTCGCTGCCAACCAACTGCAAGTCGACTCGTCTTTAGAAGCGATCGACCGGATTGCCCAGACGACAACCTTCCAAGGCAGGCCGTTGTTGAACGGAGTCTTGGATTTCCAATATACAGCCGCCGGAGCAAATGGAACGGGGCTGGACACCGTTGTCGAATTGCGGATTCACAAGGCCACGCTTGGTGCCACTGGCGCCGTCGACATCGAAACGATCATCAATAATCCCGCGACGCAAGCCTTGCTGACGGTTGGCGTTAACGGCTTTAACAATGGTGCATTGAACGATGACGTTGTCTTTAAGGTCTCGGGCCGCGACGGTTCCGAGGTTTTCACATTCCAAGCGGGTGCGTCGTTGGACGACATCGTGGCGGCGGTTAATCTAGTTACCGACGTCACCGCCGTGACGGCAACCAACAACAATGGCACCCTCGAACTGAACACGGCCGACTACGGGACCAGGGCCTTCGTCGATCTTGAAGTGATTACGGAAGGAAGTGCCGGAACCTTTGCCAACAACACTTCGGCTCGTCGAGCCACCGGGACCGACGTGGACGCCACCGTCAACGGCATCCAAGCTCGCGGCGATGGCAATACGTTGTACGTCAATTCTTCGAACTTGAACTTGGAATTGACGGTTGAAGCGAACACGACCAACGCGGTCGAGTTTCAAATCAATGGAGGTGGCGCTATCTTTCAACTTGGCCCTTCGGTCGTCAGCAACCAACAGATACGGATTGGCGTCCAAAGTCTCAACACTGGACAGATGGGCGGCCGCACCGGTCGACTCTACGAACTGAGGTCGGGAAATCCACGTGAGTTGTCCGCCGACGTCACGGGTGCCGCCAAGATCGTGGATGAGGTGATTTACAAAGTCGCGCAACTTCGAGGCCGGTTGGGCGCTTTGCAACGCGCCACGATCGACGCCAACATCGAGTCACTTTCGGAACTGCTGACCAATCTTACAGAAGCCGAGAGCAGCATTCGCGACGCGGACTTTGCTGCCGAAACTGCGGCACTGACACGCGCCCAAGTTTTGACTCAATCCGGCACGGCGGTCTTGGGAATCGCCAACCAATCACCGCAAAACGTGCTCTCGCTCTTGCAGTAGTACTTCGCTTCGAACGGGGTCTGGGGGTCGGATCCACCGCGGCATAAACCAAACAAGTGATAGGGCTTTTCTAATTTCAACCTAGTAACTCCCACAATCGGTTCAGCTTAACATCGAGCGCCTGAACAACTGTGTTGTAACGTCATAATCGACGCGGTTGGCGTTTTGCGAAAGTTCAAAACAACTAGCGGTCCACCTAAACACATCTGCGCATTCTGCGCCAATTTGCTAGAAGACATTTAATTTTCTTGGACGATAGCACTTTTCGACTGGAAGGATTAGTCAGTCGAAGGTTTGCTTCGCACGAGATCGTGTGCGGCGAGCCTGATCTCGAATGGCGTCGAGGCAAACCGATCGCAGCAATAGTGGTCGGCGTCAACATGAAATCAGACATTGGCTTAAACAATTTAGGTTTCGTGGGCTAGTCCAAGTCAACGAAATTTGTCGCAGGGACAAAAGCACAAATCGAGGTTCTCGGTATGAGTCGGATCAATACAAACGTCAGTTCAATGATCGCCCAAAACACTTTGGGGCGATCCAATAGCCAGTTGCAAACCGCTTTGAACCGATTAAGCACTGGATTGAGAATCAATTCAGGCAAAGATGATCCGGCTGGTTTGATTGGAAGCGAAAATCTTCGCCGCGACATCACCGCCACGCGACGGGCGATCGGAAACAGTGAACGGGCCGGTCATATGATTGCGACAGCGGATAGCGCGTTGGGACAGGTCTCAAACCTCTTGAACGACATTCGCGGATTGATTGTCGAAGCGGCCAATAGCGGTGTTCTCAGTACGGAACAGATCGCGGCCAATCAACTGCAAGTAGACTCGTCACTCGAAGCGATTGATCGCATTGCCAAAACGACGACATTCCAAGGCCGATCACTACTCGACGGAAGCTTGGACTTCCAAGTAACGGCGGGTGGTGTCAACGGTGTCGGTCTGGATACCGTACGCGACTTGCGCATCAATGTCGCCAACCTCGGAGCTTTAGGAACGTTGGACGTCGAAGTCAACATCGTCAACGAAGCTGAACAAGCAGCATTGACGGTTGGTGCCAATGCCTTCACCAATAACGCCCTCAATGACGATTTGGTGATCAAGATGGCTGGTCGCGATGGCGCCGAAGTGTTTACCTTCCAAGCCGGAGCCACTCGCGATGATGTGATCAACGCGATCAATCTCGTTAAGGACGCCACCGGAGTCGAAGCCACCAACAACAACGGCGTGATCGAACTAAACTCGATTGCTTATGGCACGAAAGCCTTCATTGATGTGGAAGTCATCTCCGAAGGAGGTTCAGGAACCTTCGCGGCCAACTTGTCAGCCAACCGTGATCGAGGAACGGACGTCAATGCGACTGTGAACGGGGTGCAAGCCAATGGTGACGGAAATCGCTTGTCGATCAATACTTCAACCCTTAGTTTAGAGCTGACGGTCGATGAAGGCAGCAACACGTCCGTGGAGTTCACGATCGAAGGTGGTGGTGCCATTATCCAGTTGGGGCCGGATGTCGTCTCGAACCAGCAAGCTCGACTGGGTATTCAAAGCCTGAATACGGGAAGCTTGGGGGGAGAAACCGGCCGCTTGTACGAACTTCGCGGTGGCTACGCAAAAGATCTTAACTCCGATGCTACCAGCGCGGCGAAGATCGTGGACGAGGTTATCACCAAGGTTGTGGAACTACGCGGACGTTTGGGTGCATTCCAAAAGACGACGATCGACTCGAACATCGTTTCGCTCTCCGATTTGTTGAATAACTTGACGGAAGCAGAAAGCTCGATTCGTGACGCCGACTTCGCGCAAGAGTCCGCCATGCTGACGCGGGCCCAGGTGTTGGTCCAATCCGGCACGTCGGTCTTGGGAATAGCAAACCAGAACCCGCAAAACGTTCTGTCACTGCTGCGATAAGACCAGGTCTAAGTGAGCTCGCACTTCACAGGTCGAACTCGGCCCAGACGGTGTGATACGCTCCGATTTGGCTGACGTAATCCAGAAACCCTTGATAGAAGCTGTCGGCTCCCAATGTGGCACTGTCTCCCACGACGATCAGTTTTCGTCGTGCCCGAGTCAAGGCGACGTTCATCCGTCGGCGATCGTTCAAGAAGCCGATTTCGTGGGTGGCATTGCTCCGAACTAATGAAATGATGATGGCTTCCTTCTCGCGTCCCTGGAAGCCGTCGATCGTGTCGATCTCAACATCGGACCACTGACTACGAGGCGATTGCCGACTGGCGGAGTCCCGCAGCAACCGCACCTGAGCCGAATACGGAGCGATGACGCCAATGGCGTTGGGGTTCACACCGGCAGCAAAAAGTTCGCCAACTTTCTTTAAGACAAACGCGGCCTCTTGAGGATTGCGTTTGCTGAGCCCATTGGGTTCTAGTTCTTCATCCCAACTCGCACCTGCCGAGTCATAAAAAGCGACCGGTGCCGAGGTGATGGGCAATGCGGCGACACCATCCAAGTCACTCAAAACATGGCCACGCACCGATGGATCGGCAACCAATCGGCCCGCATAGAGTTGCTGCGAGGAAAACTCCATGATTTCTTGATGCATGCGGTATTGGACATCAAGCAACCGGCATATCTCGGGGCTGTGGATTTCCATCTGCCGTTGCATCAAACTGCGATCGAATCCTTCGGCTGCCGCTTCGAGGGAGAGGACCGTGGGCGGAAGTTGTTGCGGGTCGCCGGCAAGCACGACTTTGTCGACGAACGGCAAAGGGCACCACGATCCAGGTTCCGTGCTTTGGCAAGCTTCGTCAATAACTCCCAAGTCAAAATGGCGTCCCCATAAGAAGTCGTCATTGAAGGTGGTCGTCGCACAAACGATGTCCGCGCTATCGAGCACCGACTTGGCCATGTACCGTTCCAAGGCTTTCGCTTCTTGCTCCAAGTCTCGGGCAGCGCGACGCTGTTGTTGCCGATCCCCCGTGACTCTAGGGGCACGGGTCCACTTTTCGGCTTGTCGCAAGAGATCTTCAGCTTGTCTCCGCAGGGCTTTGACGACTACTTGGCTTTCGTGCTGTTCCAACAAGCCGTCCAGCGAGTGTTGTTGGAGTCGCGGAGTGACTCGAGCGGGATGACCGATCCGCACCACTCGTTGTCCGGCTTCCACTAATTCCTCAAGGAGATGATCGACTGCCGTGTTACTTGGTGCGCATGCCAATACTTTTTCACCCGCTTTCACCGCCTGGACAATTAACGCAACCAACGTCGTGGTTTTCCCCGTCCCGGGCGGGCCATGGATCACCGCGATTTCTTGAGCCGATCTCGCCAAGCGAATCGCATCCTTCTGCGACTCGTTCAGGTGTCCCGGTAAGGAAAGCTCGGGAACAGATCGGAATTCGGGTGTCCGTTGACCCATCAACACCTTCTTCAGGTGCGCCAATCGTCCTGTGGCGCCTTCAACTCGGCGAAGAGCGGCCGCTTGACGCTGGCGAGTGACTTCGTCGGCAGCCATATCGATCCGCAGGCGTCTTTCTTCGGGGACCCGCGACAGGGCCACTTGCAGCGTCTCGCTGGCTCGATGGCTGACGACCCCCGAGACGGCGGCCGATGGGTGCTGGTTCTCCATCGGTGATACCACCACCGGAGAGCCCACGCGAAGTCGATGCCACGGCAAGGCTGGAGCCTTGGCCTGCCGAGCAAATGTCACGAGTTGCAAGCCACCCAGTCCCGGGACTTGGTCCGTGATCACCATGTGCAAGAGCGTTTCGCCCGTCCGCTCCGCGTTGCCTTCATTCTGATTTTGCCTTCGTTCTGCCAGCCGAGCAATCTCGGCGTCGGATTCCATGTGCAACCAACGCTGCATTCGAGCAAAGTGCAGCTCGACTTCATGGTCGGTCGGGGCGTTTGGAGGAACTCGCACGGAAGATCCAGACATCAACACATGGTTTACAGAAGCCAGCGAATCGACCCCGCGTCCAGACGTCGGTCATCCACCAGGTCGATCCGACGTTATACCCTCTTATCAGGAATCGCCAAGGCCAAGTATAATGCCGCCCCGTGTGGCATCCCCGAAAAGGCCGCGAATTGCGCCCTTGAACGTCATCGGTATTGCTCGTCATAGTCACGGATCTTGATAGGCACTGATCTTCGTGGGCGCTTGGGGCTTACTATCGAAGTCACTCGGGCCATAAGTTGTGTTGACTTCGGGCAAATCGCGTTTGGGCAAATCGCGTTTGGGCAAATGGCGCTCGGGCAAGTAACGCTCGGGCAAGTAACGCTCGGGCAAGTAACGCTGGGGCAAATAGCGAAGTTCCATATGACGTTGGCGATCGAGGCTTGCTACAAAACATTTCGAGTTTGGCTCCGCTTTCCGTTTTTCTCGTGAGATGTTGATGACCGTGTTACCCCAATCTGTCACTGAGGCGATCACCGCTCAACGCGATAGCCATTTGAGCCGATTGTTCGAATTGCTGCGAATTCCTAGCGTGAGCGCCGACCCCGGTTTTTCTCAGGATGTCTATCGCGCGGCCAAGTGGGTCTCGACCACGTTTGAAGGGATGGGCTTGAAGACCCAGTTTGTAAAGACGGCGACCCATCCGATTGTGTTGGCCGAGTCGCCCATTGTTCCGGGAGCTCCGACGGTTTTGGTCTATGGTCACTTTGACGTGCAACCTGCAGATCCGTTGGAAGAATGGATCTCGCCACCTTATGATCCGACGGTCCGCGATGGCAATATCTATGCTCGTGGTGCCACGGACGACAAAGGGCAGATGTTGACCCACGTTTTTAGCACGGAGGCCTGGTTAAAATCTCATGGGAAGTTGCCCATCAATCTGAAGTTTTTGATCGAGGGTGAGGAGGAAAGTGGCTCCGTGGCGCTGGCCCAACTCATGGCGGGCAAATACAACGATCAGTTGGGATGTTCGGTGGAAGAAAAGCTCGCGTGCGATGTCGTGGTCATTAGCGACAGCTCGCAATTTGGACCCGGTATTCCAGCGATCACGTATGGTCTGCGCGGAATCATTTCGTTCGAATTGACGCTGTTTGGCCCAAAGCAAGATCTCCACTCGGGGACATTCGGCGGGGCGGTCGCCAATCCGGTCAATGCACTGATGCGCGTGATGGCCGCGTTTCAAGATGACTATGGCAAAGTCTTGATTCCTGGTTTCTACGATGATGTGGAAGACTTGAGCGAGAGCGAACGGACCCAATGGCAAAATCTTCCCTTCTCGGAGGATGACTTCATGCAACAAGTCGGTATTCGCGCGACCTTTGGCGAGCCGGGTTATTCGACGATCGAACGATGTTGGAGTCGCCCGACGATGGATATCAATGGCATTACTGGCGGCTACCAAGGCGAAGGCGGCAAAACCATCGTCCCCGCCAAAGCGTCCGCAAAATTTACTTGCCGCTTGGTGCCGAACCAAGATCCAGTGAAGATCGCCAACGCCGTGAAGCAGTTGGTTCAAGTTCGAGTGCCGCAGATGTTCACTCATAAACTCAAAGTAGGACATGCCGCGTCAGGGATTGTGGTACCCTTGGATAGCCCGTACATGGCGGCGGCTCATGACGCAATCACGGCCGGATTCGGCAAGGCACCGGTTTTGATTCGCTCCGGCGGTTCAATTCCCATTGTGTCGCAGTTCAAAGAACGCTTAGGGGTGGATACCTTGCTGCTGGGATGGGGCCAGAACGATGACAACACTCATAGTCCCAACGAGAAATTCTCGGTCGAGGACTTTCATCGCGGGATCGTCGCCAGCGCTCATTTATGGCAAGCGATGGCGGATCACGTCAGCTAATTGGTTATCACTTCTTTTTTACGGCAAGCCTTCAAGGACGCCCTTGTATGTTGGATCGAAAATATATCTTGCAAAACCTGGATGCGGTGCGCCAGAACTGTTTGGAACGGGGAGTCAAGTGCGACTTGACTCAGTTTGTCGAAGTGGAGCAGCGGCGGAAAGAAGCCGATACTGCGGCTCAAGAATTCAACCGGTTGGCAAATGAAAACGCCAAATCGATTGGTGGGCTGAAAGATCCGCAACAACGCGCCGAGGCGGTCGAAGCGGGGCGTCAGTTGCGCGCTCAGAAGGATGCGGCGCAAAAGCTGGTTGACCAATTGGATGCCGAGTTGTTGGCGATCCAAAGGACGTTGCCCAACATGGCACATCCCAACGCGCCACGTGGTGTCGACGATCAAGCGAACTTGGAAGTGGCTCGAGGAAAGTATCAACCGCGTCAGTTCGACTTTCCAGTCAAGGATCACTTGCAATTAGGTAGCGCCAAAGGGTGGATTGATTTTGAAGGCGGAGCCCGAACCACTGGGCAAGGGTTCTATTTTTTGGGCGGCGAATTGGTGCTCTTGGACTTGGCGATTCAACAATTGGCAGTGGAGCATTTGCTGCAACGCAGCTTCGTTCCAACGATCACGCCCGACTTGGCTCGCGCTGATATCTTGGAAGGCATCGGCTTCATGCCTCGTGGACCGGAAACGCAGGTGTACAGCGTCGAGAATACCGATTTGTGCTTGGTTGGGACCGCCGAAATCACGCTCGGCGGTTTGTATGCCGGTCAAACTTTTGAAGCCGAATCATTGCCGCTGCGATTGTGCGGCATTAGTCATTGCTACCGTACGGAAGCCGGTGCGGCTGGTCGAGCCTCCCGCGGCCTGTATCGGGTGCATCAATTTACAAAAGTTGAAATGTTTGTATTTTGCTTGCCCGATCAAAGCGATGCACTGCACGAAGAGCTTCGGCAAATCGAATGCGAGTTATTTGACTTGTTGGAGGTTCCTTATCGCGTGGTCGATACCGCGACCGGAGACTTGGGGGGCCCCGCCTATCGCAAGTACGACTTGGAAGCGTGGATGCCAGGCCGCGGCGAACATGGCGAATGGGGTGAGGTCACGAGCACTTCGAATTGTACCGATTATCAGTCCCGACGCTTGAACGTTCGCTATAAAGAGAAAGAAAAAAAAGGCACCCAATTTGTCCATACGCTCAATGGAACCGCTTTTGCGCTGAGCCGCGCCTTGATTGCCGTCCTCGAGAATCACCAGCAAGCGGATGGCTCGGTGCGCATTCCGCCAGCGCTCCAGCCCTACTTGAGACGTGATAGAATCGGTTGAACGAAGCGGATGGCGTTTGGGCGTTCGGTGACACGTGAACGATAAAAGTACTGGGTTTCTCATGAATACTCCCGAACTGCCTCGACGTGGATTCTTGCGGCAAGTCGCTGGGGTTTCTGCCGGCGCGTCGATTTGGCAAGCGAGCCAGGTCTCTTTGTTAGGCGGAACGTTTGAAACTCCGCTCCGCGAACCGTCGGGGGGGAACGAAACGCTGCCACAGGATCGCGAATTGCGACTGGCGTTGATTTCGGCAGCCAGTTACGGCAGGCCAGGCCAGGAACGCATCAGTGGCTCGAACCATGGCACGGCGTTCGCGACCATTTTCAATGGCTGGGATGAAGACGCGGCCAAACAATTCCAGGGCACCATGGTCAAATCAACTCGGCAGATACCCGGCTGCCGCGTGACGAAAGTCTGGGATCCCATCTCGGATGCCGCCACGAAGATGGCGGCCGCCTGCCAGATTGCCGAAGTGTGTGCCACACCAGAAGCATGTTGCCAAGATGTCGATGGCGTGATCTTGATCGATGATGGCTCGGGAAGACAATGGCAGTTTGCTGAATTCCCGTTGCGCCAAGGTCTTCCTGTGTTCTGCGATAAACCGCTGGCCATGACCGCTCGCGAGGCGAATCAAATCGCGAAAATTTCGGAAGAGTGTGGCGGAAAGTTGATGTCGGCCAGCAGTCTCCGCTTTGTCCCTGACATTGCCAAGTTGAAGCGAGAGCTGGAACCGCTTGGTAAAATTAAACTGGCAATGGCGACTGGGCCCGGCCAATTGGTTTATTACGGAATTCACGCTTTGTCGATGGTCTACGGTGTTCTGGGTGCCGGAGCCCACTCGGTTCGTCACGTGGGTGAAAAAGGTCGGCATGTCCTGAAAATTCGCTACCCGAATGAACTCGAAGTGCTGTTGCTGGTTACGGAACAAGATCAGTTTCCAATGGGATACCAGTTACAACTCTACGGTGAGAATGGCTCGCGAACGATCGTGCCCGATCTCGCCGATCTGTATGTTTATTTGCTAGAAGCGTTCCTCGGGTTTATTCGAACAGGCGTCGAACCTTTTCCGGTCAGAGAGGAAGTGGAACTCATTGCCGTGCTTGAGGCCGGTGAACGATCATTGCATAACGGCAAAGAAGTTTTGATTAGCGACATGTTCGGCCAATAGGTCGTAGCCACACTCGGTGAGCCGTTTGTAATGTGGGTGGCGCATTTCGTGTTTTGTCCGTAGCCACCTCAGGATCAGTCTCCAGTTGGTGCTCGCGGTACATGGGCTAGACGCAGAGCTATTCTTCGGTGAGTCGTCTTGCGGTTGCTGAAACGTTGAAGCGAGCCAATTGATCGGCAAGTCTTGATTTTGACTTGCCAGCTTGCCCCATGGCGACTAATCTGAAGCGGACGGTGAGGAAGTGCGCGTGGCTGGGCCGTTGGGTTCATCCGTCGCAGGTTGTTCTATTTTCAATCGACGGTATCCGTAGAATGAAAGCACTCCGTAGCAGTCCTTTTCGTGTCTTCTTGGTTATGCTCAGCTTTTTGCTTATGGCATTGAGCGGACTTTGGATCATGGGTGGCAGCCCGACCAAAATTTCGGTCGAAGTGCATTCCGAATTGCCATCAAGTATTTTGGCGCATCGCTTTGAAATGCACTGTCGTTTGCTACCCACGATGAAGTTGTCGCACGCGGGGCGCCAACTCGCTCTACCGCAGTGGGCCTCCAGTCGATGCGAGCCAATCGCGATCTCTTTGGCCGCTGGGTCGAGCCGATATGTCCTGCCCTTTCCGTTGGCCGACATTGTGTTTCGCACCCCACCAGGGCCAAAGGACATGGATCCGGCGGTGGTCTCGTGCGATGCCGAGTTCCAAGCCGCTGATCCTTTGCAATTGGAGTGGTACGGCCGCGACGAGCGATTCATCTACTTGCGAGAATACGATGCCGACCATCATGTGAGATTGATCAAGTTGGAGCCAGAGCAAGTTCAGTTTATCCCAGACGAAAACGCCGAGTCGTCTGGTTGCCTCGTCCGCTATGTTGTGGTGATGGAGCATCACGGTTGGGAACGGATCTATGGGAAGTTGTTTACGAAAAGTTGCGAAGAGTCGGCCAAGGTTCGCCTGCTGTGGATTTGCGAGCAATTGGAATCTCAACACTAATTCATTGCCCGGCCAATACATTGCCGAGCTAATAAATTGCCGAGCTAATAAATTGCCCAGCTAACAAATTGCTGGGCTAAAAAACTGCCGGACTATCGCTGTGTCGCGCTTCGACCAATGCTTGTTGATCCGAAGAGAAGACCGACAAACAAACCCCCGCAGTGCGCCCAATCCGCCATCCTAAAACCGAGGAGATTTTCATCCAAATCCAAAACTCCCAATAGCAACCACGCCATTGCCACAATCACCGTGCTCGGCATTAAAAAGTACTCTGGCACAAACTTCCACGTGCCCCGCATCCAGGCAAATCCGAACAGAGCATAGGCTACCCCCGAGAATCCACCGAACGGGACGATCCAGAACGGGCCCAAGTCGTAGGCCGGGCTTCCGTCTAGCGAGGGAGGCATCACCGCTTGCATGAAATTCGGAATCGCGGCCGCTGCCAAGACCAAGCCGATAAAGCACCACTTCCCTTCGCGACGCTCGATGCTAAAACCCAACTTCACGAGCCAAAACATGTTGAAGACAATATGTGCAAAGCTCATGTGAAGGAGGGCCGGAGTGACCAGCCTCCAGAGTTCGCCGCGCATCAGGTTGTAACACTGACGTTCGAGTACTCCCATGGAGTTCACCTCCGCGGTAGACGGGGCGAACATAAACGCCATCCCTTGGACGATTGGCGAGGTGTAATCAAACTGAAAATTCGACATGGCGAAGGCCAAAATCGCTGCGACCAAGATGCTGGTCGAAATTGGCGGAGCGCGCCGTGTCGTGCGTTGGTTGACGGCTCTCGCATTCTTTTGATAAGAACGGACTCGGTCGACATGTTTTTGGCGGACTTGATCGGCTTTAGCGCTCGACTTGCGATATTTGGGGTCGAGGGGATTCGCGACAAAGTGAGCGAACTCTTGCTTGGCGGTGGCGAAGTGGTCTTCTTCAACGATCCAGAGATCAAAACCGCCACTCGGCGCCGGTGAAATCTGCGCCGGCATTTCCTGGGCGACCAGATAATTCACAAAATGCTGAGCGTTGTCGTCAGGAAATGTACCGAGTTTTCTCATTCACTCCGCTCAAGCTTTGTCAGATTTCAAATCCGCCAAGGCCCGCAAGACCGCTTTTGCGTCTCTTGGGCGATTGTCCGGATTGGCCTCCAAGCACTTCATGACGATGCGAGCCAATGCGGGGTGCAAATCAGGACGATGCGTCATGATGTCGGTCGCCGGCCGTTGATCATGGTTCAATGCCGCCAATCCGCTGGTATCAGTGGCATCCCATGGGTGTTCGAAGCACAACAATTTGTACATCGTGACACCCATCGAGAAAAGGTCCAGTCGCTTATCCGTGGAGCGTCGACGGACGACCTCCGGAGCCATGTATTGGGGCGTTCCCGTTCGATTGCCGGGGGTTCGAAATTCCGGCAAGTCCGGCACGCTCAAGCCGAAGTCAATCAGTTTGAGTTTCTTGAAATCATCGTAGGAAATGAAATTTCGCGGGCAAATATCTCTGTGGATGAACCCTTTGTCGTGCACCGCATCGATCGACTGGACCATTTGGGTCAGCAATTCCAACCGATACGGAATCAAACCAGGATTCCGATCATTGATCAAAGTATTCAAACCGGGACCACGGATGTACTCCATCAAAATGTAGTGTTCGCCTTTGGTCGTGGTTCCGTACTCATAGGTCTTCACGATACACGGGTGGTCCATTTGGCTCGCGATGACCCCTTCCTCCGGTTTGTTCAAACCTTTGAATCGCTGCTCAAAATAGGCACGTTTCTCGCTATCCAGCAGTTTGATCCCGAAGAATTCGCCCGTCTTGATATCTCGTGCCACCCGGAATTTGCTCATGGTTCCCGAAAAAGAGTGGCGGTCCAACTCGTACCTGGAGGACAAGTCCAATCGCTTCGGCCCGCTGACGCCGCCGCCTTTGCCTTTCGAAAACCAGTTATCAAACAAACCCATTTTGTTAATCCACTCAGCCTTCCAACCGCCGTCACTCGACCAAAGGACCGGGGCTCGGCCTGTGATTAGTTTACTCGATTGTCACGTTTTGCCTACGTTGGTCGGGCTGGAATCGGCCAATGGTCGGCTTTCCGTCTGGCTTGGATTGAGGCACAATCTCAATTCCCCGGGCATCGCCTTTTTGGCGGTGTGTGGAAGTTTAAGGTTGGCAAGTCGTTCGCTGTGCCCGACAACTGGTTCGACCTGCGCCTCACGGAACGGACATGGACCCCCAACGACATCGAATTCAAGAAGATCTCCGCGGACTGATTGCAGGACAAGTTCTCTGCGACGATGTCACGATCCAGCAGTACGCCACGGACGCTAGTATTTTTCAGATCGTTCCGCTGGGCGTTGTGCGTCCCACCACGCATGAAGATGTCGTCGCCGTCGTCAATTATGCTCGGGAGCACCAAATCCCCTTGATTCCACGTGGCTGTGGCTCCGGGTTGGCTGGCGAATCCTTGGGCAACGGATTGATTATCGACTTTTCGACCTCGATGACTCAAGTCTTGGCCGTGGGGCGCGATTCTGTGACAGTCCAGCCGGGGCTCATTCTGTCCAGTCTCAGTACCGAGTTACTTAAGTACGAACGGATCTTGGGCGTGGATCCGGGCAACCGCAGTTACGGAACGGTGGGGGGAGCCGTCGCCCGAGATTCGTGTGGCTCCCGCTGGCATGACCACGGCAGTATCGGCGAGCAGGTGTTAGGTGCACGATTGGTCCTGGCCGATGGCACGACCATTCACCTCGGGCAAACGGCCAGCGAGTCGACCGCCGAAAGTCGCGCTGCCAAGCTGTTGCTGCAAAACCAAGTTTTGGGTTGTCGCGAGCGCATCGAATCTTTATTGCCGAGTGTGACGACCAAGGTTCGCCCGGCAGGATATCGAATCCAAGCGATTCAACTTGATGGTGCAATTGAAATGCTGCCCTTGATGGCCGGTAGCGAAGGCACTTTGGCAATCATGACCGAAGTGACGCTGCGAACGTTTCCGTTGCCGAATCATCGCGGTGTCGCCCTCTTGTTCTTCTCCCGAATCACGGACGCGGCTCGCGTGAGTGCCAAGTTGAGAAACCTGCCCATCCGCGCCTGCGATTTGGTCGATCGACGTCTGCTGTCTTTGGCTCGCGAAGCTGACCCCCGGTATCGCGATTGGATTCCACAAGGTGCCGAAGCGATGTTGTTGGTCGAGGCGCAGAGCGAAAGTCAAAATCGACTGCTCGATACGCTGAGCGACATTTTGGTGGTTGCCGATGGTTGCTTGAATCAGGGAGTTCCCCACTACATTACCGTCGAGCGAAACAAACGCGATTTGTGCTGGCGGTTGGTTCGTCGCATCATTCCAACGCTCTATCGCTTGCGCGGCTCGACGCGCGCCGTCCCATTTCTAGAAGATATTCTGATCCCACCGGAAGAGATGGACGAATTCCTCGTTACGGCGCAAGAACGTTTGAATCAGCAAAAGCTTACGGCTTCGTATTTCTCGCATGCCTCGCAAGGTCGAATTCAAATCCGTCCATTTATTGACTTGGCCGACCCAGCTGACATGGGGCGATTGGAAGCGCTAACGGAAGCCATCTATGAGGATGTTTGGCAACGAGGTGGAGCCGTGGGAACTTACGGCGCTCTCGGTCTGTCGCGAACACCTTACTTCCGCCGCCAAGCCGAGGCGATCTACCCAGCCCACGCCGAAATCAAACGTATCTTTGATCCGAACTTCATTCTCAATCCGGGGAAAATAATTCGCAGTGGCTTTGAGACCTATCACAGTCAAATTCGTTCCGTTTTGCCACAATGTTTGGTTCGTCCGAATCAAAGTCCTTCATCGTTGGAGTCCGCATCGACGTCGATGGGAGCGTCATCCGATTCGCGAGTCACCTCGTTGCAAACGTCCGACCTGGGCGAGGTCGTTGCCGATGGGGAAACTCGTGTGGCGGTACCCAAAGAATTGGCGATTATCGAACCCCAACTCAATTGGGATCCGGAGACTTTGGCTCACAACGCCCGCAATTGTAACGGCTGCGGCCAATGTCGAACGCTGGGGCGCGTCGAGCGGATGTGTCCGGTCTTTCGTGTCTCGCGCGAGGAGGCCGCTTCGCCTCGCGCTAAAGCCAACTTGTTGCGTGCCGTCATTACAGGCCACATGCCCGCTGCGAATCTATCAACAGCGGAAATGAAAAGCGTCACGGATACTTGCTTCAACTGTCATCAGTGTCGAATCGACTGCCCGGCCGGTGCAGATATCCCGAAAATCGTCAATGAATTGCGGGCTCAATATGTTGCTAATAATGGCCTGGGATTGGCCGAGCGTTTGCTCTTGCGCATGGATTGGATGTACGCCGTCGCCAGTGCTTCGCCGACCTTAGCGCACTATCTGATGACCCACTCTTGGAGTCGTTGGCTGCTTGGACGCATTACGGGAATCTCGGCGCAACGAAAATTGCCTCGCGTTCATGGCAAGACGTTTTTGCAGTGGGCGAAGCGCAAGAGATTGCACCACTCCGCGACAAGCGATGGTCCAAAGGTGGTTTTGTTTGTCGATGCGTTTGTCAATTGGAACGATCCCGAGTTGGGCCGAGCTTTGGTGGCGATCTTGGAACACCATGGGATCGCGGTGACGGTTCCACTGAATCAAAAGTTTTCGGGACTAAGTCTTATTTCAGCAGGCGCCATCAATCCGGCAAAAAAAATCGCTTCAGCCAATGTGGCGATCTTGGCAGAGGCAGTGCGTGACGGGGCCACGATCCTGACGATCGAACCGGCTGCGACTTTGGCTTTGAAGCACGAATACCTGCATATTTTGGCTGAACCTGACGCCAAGTTGGTGGCCGATAATACCACGGAGGCCACTCAGTACCTGTGGCAACTTCATGAACAAGGCAAACTACGCACCAACTTTCGCGAAACACCGATTCATCTGGCCCATCATTTGCCTTGCCACCAACGGGCAACTGTGGACGGTAATCCAGGCGTTGAACTGTTGAAGTTGATTCCAAAACTCAATGTGACGGCCATCCAAAAAGGTTGCTCAGGTATGGCTGGACTGTTCGGTGTCTTCGAGCGGAACTATCGCACGTCGTTGAAGATCGGTGCGGAAATGATGCGTGAAGTCCGGCAAGATTCCTACCAGGCTGGCACCACCGAATGCAGCTCCTGCCGGATCCAAATGGAACAAGACACCGACAAACCGACCGTTCATCCACTCAAAATTTTGGCTCGCGCTTATGGATTGATGCCGGAGTTGGGGGACGTTTTCGAGCGTCGTGGCCGAGCGGGACTTTTGTCGTAGAAGTGGGAACGAAGATGGATAATCATCGTGGCTGGTGGCGGATCGTGGATGCAAACTTCAATCGATGTAGCGAAGGGATGCGCGTCCTGGAAGATTGGTCGCGCTTTGTGGCTGACGATCCCGAGTTGTCAAAGACTTGTAAAGAGATGCGTCATCGTTTGCATGAACTCAGCAACGCTTGGCCCCTCGAACAACGCTTGGCGACACGCGATGTGGCTGCGGATGTGGGACGAACCATCAAAACCGAATCCGAAAGACATCGAAGTAACGAGTTAAGTTTCTTACAAGCCAATTGCTATCGAGTCCAACAAAGCCTTCGGGTTTTGGAAGAAGCCGCGAAGCTGCTTGAATTGATTGCGGCTCCTGAGCTAGAGAAGTTGCGCTACCGCAGCTACGAATTGCAACAAAGGTTGATCTTGGGCCTGGTTGGACCGGCGCAGCAGGTCGCAGCGGATAACAAGGGCCGCCATCCCGGAGGTAGCGCCGCATGGCGTTCCAATATCCTCGGGATCGAAGAAAAAACGTTGGAGGATCGGCTCAAATTGCTCCAGGCGGCGACGCTGTATGTGTTGACTGATGCTTGCGGTGGATTTGCCGCGTTTCAACAACACGTCGAGCAATTGGTGGTATTGGGCGTCGATGTGATACAGCTTCGCGAGAAGAGCTTGACCGATCTCCAATTATGGGAGTTCAGCTCGTGGACAGCTCAGTTCTTGGCGCCCACGCGAGTCCTGTTGATCATCAATGACCGCGCCGACATTGCCGCCGGTGTGGGAGCCGACGGCGTGCATGTCGGTCAAGATGAATTGCCGGTGGAGGCCGTACGTCAGGTGGTTGGACCAGAACGATTGATCGGCGTTTCGACCCATGAGGTGAAGCAAGTTCAAACGGCGCAGCAAACGTCAGCGAACTATTTGGGTTTAGGGCCCGTGTTTCCATCACGCACGAAATCGTTTCCGGGATTTGCGGGATTGGAAACCTTGCGTAACTGCGCGCCGTATCTGGAGCTACCCACCTTTGCGATTGGTGGCATCGACGCCAGTAACGTGAGTCAAGTTTACGCGACAGGTCTATCCAGGATTGCCGTTCAAGGCGCGCTCGGTCCCGGGAAACTATCCCGCGCGATGGTCCAAACGCTACGTCCAACTTCCGTGTCGTAGGATAAATGGGCTTCCTTCTTATTTCGTCGACTCCGCGACGGGATAGTGCGTGATATCGTATTCGATACTTGTCGGAGGTCGCTGATCGAACGAAACGGAATACGTCAACTTTTCAATTGCGGCTTCTACCGCAGATTTTCCTTGGCCGCTGGTAACCACAAACTGAGTCCCCGACTCGTACTGGATGTTTATCTGATCGTAAATCAAGCCTTGATTAGTACCCTCTCGTTCGAACTCCAAACGAATCACACGCCAATCTTGATTCGAATCAACATACGGCTGGCATTTGGCAGGATAGTAAACAAACGGAGCAGAGCCCTTCATAAGCGAAACGCCAGGGATTTTCGATTCTAGTCCATGTGTCATCGAGAATTCGATGAGGTAAATGCCCGGTTGAGTGTCAACTGGAGCAAATCGCGTCACGTTTGTGTCCGCGTCTGCAAAGATGTCGCTTAGCGGAACGCCCATGATGGCAAAGGGTGCTGTCGACCACAGGCTGTTCTGGAACAAACGCTGAGCGGGCTTGATTGCGCCCGCGGGCTCGTCCGCTCGCTTTTTCCAGGTCGTATCGTTCTCGGCTTTCTCGAATGTACTCCAACCGAAATCTTGTTGAATCAACTTGATGATTTCCGCACCACGATTGGCTTGCCGTTTGGGACGCACGGCAGCTACGATCTTGTTCGGGTTCAAACTTCGCACATCGGTTACGATCAACTTCCCATCCAGTCGGCTGATGGTCACGTCCACATCGACCCCGTCACTCCATTGCACGCGCCAAGCTCCATCACGTTCAAAGGCTTGGTGCAACTTGTTCCAACCAGGAGATGCTGACTCTAGAACTTGGTCGCGAAAGTTGATTTTATCTTGAGCCGATACGTTGCCGAGCAAGAGCAAAGCGACGGTGATGATAAGCCAACCACGCATGATGGATACTCCAATAAACTGAGTTCGAATCGGTTCGAGACACACGCACATGCGCAATAGGAAGACACGAGAACTCGCCAGACCTTGCAACCTATTGCCCGAGAACCAATGTAAGGCTCATTAAAAAGCGAGACAAGGTTCCCAAAAGAGGCGAGACCGTGATTAGTCAGTCATGTCCCGACGATTTCGAAGCCCCCCGGCCCACGAAAAAGTTTATCCAAAGTCTTGCCTTTATTGCTGCGACGCCCGCAAGCAGCAATTCTTGAACTTCTTCCCACTGCCGCAGGGGCAGGGCTCATTTCGACCGATTTTTCTTGAAATGAATTGTGCCGAGCCGTTCGGTCCAGTGGACCGTTCCGTGAGTTCGGCAAAATCGTGGCCAATCACGATCCGACGATCGACCCATGAATCTGTGGATGAGGTCGTGTGCGGCGGAAATTCATCGGGGGACAACTGCGCGGCAAGTTCTTGATGGCGTCGACTGGAGGTTTTGTCGCCAAGCTCATAGTAGACGCCGGCCATTAGGGAGTGCGTCTTACCGCGTTCCGTGGTGTATTCTGGGTCGTGTCGATAAAGATCATCAATACGCAGGGCCTCCTCGATAATTGGCTTTGCTCGTCGGGCCTGCCCGTTTCTAAGTAGAATTCCGGCGAGATTGCACAGATCCGAGGCATATTTCTTTGACTGTGTCCCAAAGAACTGACGATCGACCTCAACGGCGAGTCGGGCAATTTGCTCGGCATGTTCAAATTTCAAATCGTCAAAATGTTCGGAGCAGATCGTAGAGATAATCGCGGTTAGCGAATCGGCGGAAGCCATTAAGCTTGGAATTGTTTTTGCTGAATTATCGGTTCGAAAAAGTGGCGATTGAAGATGTGAAATGGCGGACTTAAGTGCATTTGACATTATGGCAATATGTTCGTTTCTCACGCCGATCTGGGCTGCCACGTCTCCAAGCAACAGGCAACTCCTTGCCCACTCTTCGCCAGAAACAAGGATCCGCGGCAAATCATTAGAAATTGCCTTTGCGCAAAAGTCTATCGCTTGACTTAAGTGGCCGAGCATTAAGGCGATTCTCGCTGCGATCCGTAGACTGCGCGAGTACTCGATTCGATTTTGGTTGCCACGTTCGAAAAAAGTTAACGCGTGACAAGCAGATTTCCAAGCGTCGGCAAGTCTGCCATATTCCATTTCGAATTGGGCAATGTTCGATTCAAGAACACCTGGTTCCCAATTCTTTGCAAATGAACTTTGTTGAAACGCCTCCCTTGCCGCAAGGGCCGTCGTCCATGCAGCATCCATGTCTTTGTTGTCGCGGTAACACTCCGAAAGGTTCACCAAGCTTTTGGCGAGATTCGCGGCGATTCCGGATTGTCGGTCAAACTCGACAGCCGTTTGAACCGCGAACAATTGTCCTTGACGATTTCCACAAGCCCGTTCTGCGGCAGCAAGGTTGCTGTAACGAGCCGCCAATTTCTCAGCGCCTAATTCTGCAATTTCGGCCCAACGGATCGACCGCCTCAATACGCTTCTAGCCGAAGCATGCTTATGTGTGACATTGAGATAAACACCGAAGTCATTGGATAGCCAAGCTAGACCGTGGGACACGAAGTCGTCAGGAAACGACTCGATAAGTATGGTTAGGGTTGGTTCGAGTGAAGACCAAATCCGCATGCACTGGGTGTCGCTTCGGTCGAACGGGCGCTCGTGTTCTGGTCCGTAAAGCGAATGCCAAAACATCGGCAGCAATTTCTCTGCAAATTCACACCTTTCTTGACTCGTCATCGAGGCCAAAAGATGCGCTGCCACGAGTCGATGGATCCGAGCGAACTCGAGTTCATCGCCGCTGCTCAGCAAACGCAAACCGGTCAGACGGCGGCGGAGCGTTTGCACCGGGTCGGCTCCGAATTCGTTGGGAGTGGCGAGTTCCGGATGCCGCGCGATCGTCAACGCACGCAACCACGGCCACGGGATACGATCGGGCGGCAACAGCGAGGCGAATCGCAAGGCGGTGCGTGCTGGAGCATCAAGGCGATCAAGCGTCTCCGCGAGAATCACGCCCACTTGCTTGCTCTGCGTGAGCATCGCGGCCGCGACGTCTTCGTCTCGCATGGGCAGCGCATCGACCGTCGGCAACCCGCGCTCGCGCAATGTCGCCAAGAACGTGGTTGGGGTAACTTCTTCATGCAGCCCGAGGAAGATCGCCACCTGTTCCACCGCCAACGTGAAGCCCCCCAACGCCCGCACGATCTCTCGCGCTGATGCCTCCTCGGCGGCACTGGCGAAGTCGGGTAACGGCCGTCCGCCAACGGCCAGAGAATTATTGTGGATCGCACGCGGCGGCTGATGGTCACGGATCAGGCTTAGCGCCGATTCTTCGTCAAGCGAATCGATCGAGAGAACGGCCAGCCGGTTTTTTTGCTCGCGCACATCCAAACGAGTCGTCGCCAAGATCCGCAGCCACCCCGATCCCAGTCCGCCAGGCAGCGTCGCGAGTTCAGGTGGCGAAAGCAGCTCAGGCTCCGACACGTTGTCGAGCAGCAACAAAACCGCGGCCCCGCGATCCGGATCGCTATCCTGGACCGCCAAGGCTCGGGACTTGAGATGATCTAGGACGCCACGGCCTAACAGGACCGCGTCATTTTTCTCAGCCGCGGTCGGCGTGAAGCCCAACGTTCGTTCCCAGGCCAGCTTTCCAATCAGTGGTAACAGCTCCTTGTGACCTTCCGCACCCAGACTCCACAAGCCGCCACGATAACAGTCTGCCCAGGCGTGGGCGTACGATACAGCCAATTCGGTCTTCCCTTGCCCGCCCAGTCCATTGACGGCAGTTACGACACCTACGGAACCAGTCGCCAAGTTCTCATGCAGCTGCCGCAGCTCCTGTCGTCGCCCGACGAAATGTGGATTGTGCCAACGCAAATTGCCCGGCACGCCTGTCGCACGCCGCGCTCGTTGCAATCGTTCCCACAAACTTTCGCCCAGCTTCGCCAACCGCCGCTGGACTTCAGCTTCCTGCAAAGAGTGAATACCGGTTGGAAACCAAGGACGGATGTCCGTAAAGTTGCCACGGAGTAATTCATCCAGTTGACGGGCGTTTTGCTGTTCGTTGCCGCCGGGAACTTCGATAAAGTAAACCGTGGCCACGCAGTCCGAACCCATCAATTGATGCACCTGACGGCGGACATACTCATCCCATTCGGCCCGGCAGTATTCACTAGCAAAGTAATTGGGTGATAAACAGACGAGTAGAATCTTGGACGAACGCAATCCGACCAGGATTCGTTGCCGCCAATCGTCCATGTCGTTAATCGCGTTCTTGTCGAAAAAAATACGTAGGGGTTCCGTGCTAAACCGGCGATGATCGGCCAAGATATGTTCGTAGAGTGCCGTGACCCAACCTGGCTCTGGGGAATTGTCCCTCCTAGCGTAGCTCAAGAATATATCCCACTCTGCTTGTCGTTCTGAATTCACGAGTTCGCTCTCCGATTACACCGAGACGGGCTTTTCAATTTAAGTGATCGAGCTTGCATCGCTCCTTAATCAGCCTGCCGCGGAGGTGCCAGTCAACGTAACACCAAACGAATCGAAAAGCGAGCAGAGTACCGAAACTCGCCATTGGGCATTTTGCCTGAGCATTTGATCCATTCGATCGGGACTAGGTCGCTCGTTGGTAGTGGCGACACCAAGCCGCGCGCGGGACAAGACCTGTTGCATTGTCGCAGCTCAATTTCGTCGTAGCCGGGCCCGGTAGGAAATTGCAACGGTTCTAGTAGAATTCTCAAGCGTGTCATGCCGGGAGACTATTAGCGTTTATCAGCGTGAATTAGCGGTTTAACGCAGTCGAATTGTTCGAGTCCACAAGTGAAAGGCGGTGAACCGCTAATAAACACTAATGAACGCTAATGAATACCGCTTGATGATTGATGGTTTTTCGGAATCCAATTTCGTCGTAGCCGGGCCCGGTAGGAGCTTGCAACGGTTCTAGAAGAATTCCCAAGCGTGTGATGCGGCGAGACTATTAGCGTTTATCAGCGTGAATTAGCGGTGTAACGCAGTCGAACTGTTCGAGTCCACGAGCGAAAGGCGGCAAACCGCTAATAAACACTAATGAACGCTAATGAATACCGCTTGATGATTGTTGCATTGTCGCAGCTCAACTGCGGCGTAGCGGACTCGGTAGGACCTTGCAACCACCGGGAAGTTTCCCGAAGCATTGGTGACTTCCGCTACGAACAAACGTCATTATCTTGGTTTTGAACTCGCCCTGGGTCGGGCACACTTTATTCAACGGTTCTAGTAGAATGCCAAATTGTGTCATGCCGGGACACTATTAGCGTTTATCAGCGTGAATTAGCGGTGTAACGCAGTCGAATTGTTCGGGTCTACGAGTGAAAGGCGGCAAACCGCTAATGAACACTTATGAACACTAATTAACGCTAATGAACACCGCTCGATGATTGGTGCTTTGTCGCAGTCCAATTTCGTCGTAGCCGGGCCCGGTAGGAGCTTGCAACGGTTCTAGTAGAATTCCCAAGCGTGTCATGCCGCGAGACTATTAGCGTTTATCAGCGTGAATAAGCGGTGTAACACAGTCGAACTGTTCGAGTCCACGATCAAAAGGAGGTGAACCGCTAATGAACACTAATAAACACTAATGAATACCGCTCGATGATTGTTGCTTTGTCGCAGTCCAATTGCGGCGTAGCGGAGCTCGGTGGGAGCTTGCAACCACCCGGAAGTTTTCCGAAGCCTTGGTGACTTCCGCTGCGAACAACGCCATGCATCCAAGCGTGACTGCATTCGCGTGTTGATTCGCTCTTGTTGGGAGGGCTGTCAAGAGTAACCGACCTGTCCCGATGACTCTTTGCCGATTTCCTCGTAAGTACTACTCAAGCAGCTGTTGTAAGTTTTCGAAAAAAGGTTTGTCGCGTTCGTACTGGCCTTTAGCCAAATAGCCGCGGAATTCGTCGAGCATCCACAGGTAGTCATTCACAATTTGTTTGTAGGTCGCCATTTGATTCGCTGGGGCGGGCGTGGCGTTCGCAGACTCGTCGATTGAATTCCAATTCGTCAAACTTCCAAGAAACGGCATGGCGTACATGCCCGCCGTGAGCGTGTCCAGTTGTTCGGTTGCTTGGAACCATGCCGTCTTGAATTCATCGGGCGCATCGGCCGGAGGGAAAGCCAACGTGCGAGCAGCCCCCTGTTCGTAAACCAGATCGCCGTTCAAATCCACGGCCATTCCATAGGGAAGAAGCAGATTCCGAGCGCCTTCCTCGGTCAGCGATTTCGGTACGATCGGATCCGCCAATTGCTTCTGAGTTTGTACGACTTGCAATTCTTCGGGCGACAGCGAAGCCAAAAAGTCTTTAGGGTTTTGGTATCCATCCGACGCGTAGGCTTGATTCAAGATCGCCGCGTACCTTAGCGTTGCGGCGGGCCCAGTAAACGTGGCCTTTTCCGGTTCGTGTTCTATCGAAAAGCTGTTGACCAACTCCATGTGTTCCGTGTGCGCTTGTCCCAGCGTTTGTTGAATCTGTTTGGCAAATTGCCCAACATCGGAATTGGCTAACGATTGAGTCAGTTGCTTGTAGCTGGCTTGGAAATTGGCGAAGAAGTCGGCGGTCGGTGGTGCAACGTACAGAGCTCTTTGCGCCGCTGTTCTGGGTGCGGGGCCAGCGGTCACTGGGAGTCGCGGGGAAGCATACGTTGCTGGTTCGCGAACCGAAGTTGACGGCGTCCATTCGGCGGCCTCATCGTTGAGCCCAGTCCGTACGAGATGGTCCGCTTCGGTCAAGGTCGTCGACCGCTCCGCGATCCTTTTAGGATTGGGGATTGCCCCACTACCTTCAATGGTCGCATTAGGCATCGTTTGCGGCTGCTGCGGTCGCGAGGCCGTCTTCGGTGGAATGGAGCGCAAATCGACCCAAGAAGTATCGTTTCCAATACGCATCTTAATCCCCTCCGACATCGACAATAAAGAGCCGCAGCCGGGGTTCGGCCGGCCCGCCTTACCGGTATTATCGGCAAAATCCCACCAAATGTTGAAACGCGGCAATTCTGCAATTCTTGGCGAATCGATGCATGGATCTTGGGGTTAACAGGTGATAAACGAGAAAACCCGAAATTGTACCGATTCTCGCAACCCAGTCGTCCGAGTGAGAGCCGACCATCGATGTGCTAGACTGGATTAGAGTGCAAGACAGTTCAAGGTAAAATTGGGTACTCACGGGTCACCAGAACAGGCTGAAGCAAAATGCCAACCGCATGCAGAGGATTTATGGGTCGCAAGAGTTTCGTCGTTTTGTTTCTCACTGGTTTACTGGCGATGGTTGTTGGACTTGTTCTTGTGCAACGCGTTCATGCCCAACAAGAAATTGAGAAACGATTCGAGCAACTCGATGAAAACCGTGATGAAACATTAACGCCGGATGAGCTGCGACAGGGGGCAATTTTCAAATTGCTCGACACGGATGGCGACGGCAAGATCACGAAAGAAGAGGCGACGCGAGCGGCCCTGAGTGGTCGATTGAGAAACGTTCTAGGTCGAGCCCGAGGCGCGAATGGAGGGAACGGCGACATTGTACCTGCGGAACCGGCGAAGCCACTGGACGTTCCTTTGAGACAAGGACCGAAGCGGCTCGTTCCTGGCGAACACGGGATTGGTCGCTTTGTGCCGGACTTCGAATTTGTGGATCTCGATGGGGTTGCGCAGCGTCTTCATGGCGACTCGAAAACTCAACTGACCATCGTCGCGTTTACCAGCACGAGTTGCCCAATTAGCAAAAAGTACTTGCCAACACTGGTCGAGATCGGGCGAGATTACTCCTCTCGAAGCGTCCGGCTCCTACTAGTCAATTGCATTGCCACCGATAAGCTTGACGAGATGAAAGCTGCGGCGGCACGTTTCACCTCTGGCGTAGAATACACTTTCGATAAGGAGTCTCGGTTCGCAACGCATCTGTCGGCAACCAGCACGACGGACGTGTTTGTGCTGGATCAATCGCATACGATTGTGTACCACGGCGCCATCGACGATCAATACGGATTTGGCTACTCCATCGACTCGCCACGCTACACTTATCTCCGCGATGCCTTGGACGCTGCACTGGATCAACGTACGATTCTGGTTTCAGCAACCGCAGCGCCGGGTTGTTTGCTCGAAGCGAAACCCGTGTCGACAGCAGTGACCGATGTGACGTATCACCATCAGATTTCTCGACTTCTGCAGCGGCACTGTGTCGAGTGCCATCGTGACGGAGGCGTAGGGCCTTTTCCTTTAGACTCGTACGAAGATGCCGTGGCCCATGCTCCGATGATTCGCGACGTGGTCGACCGGGGTATCATGCCGCCGTGGTTCGCCACGAAGGACCCGCACTCGACGACCTCGCCGTGGATCAATGATCGCTCGCTCTCCGCATCAGAGAAACAGCAACTACTCGCTTGGCTAGACAATCAGACACCAGCCGGCGATCCCGCACTGACCCCGGCATCAAGAAGTTTTGCTGGCGGTTGGCTGATTGGAAAGCCGGACGCGGTCTTCGAGTTCTCGAATCCGGTCAAGGTCAAAGCGACAGGCACGATGCCTTACCAAAACGTGGTCGTTGATACTCACTTGGAGCAGGATCAATGGGTTCAGGCCATTGAGGTCCGGCCCGGCGACCCCAGTGTCGTGCATCACGTTTTGGTATTCGTTCAAACGGCGGAAGAGGAGGATGGTCCGCGAGACGACGCCGATGACGAACGCTCAGGATATTGGGGGATCTATGTTCCCGGCAACAGCACACTCGTTTACCCAGAAGGATACGCCAAGCGAATTCCAAAGGGCGCTCGACTGCGTTTTCAAATGCACTACACCCCAAACGGCACCGCTACCGAAGACCGTACACGAATTGGTTTGGTCTTTGCGAAGGAAGAACCGAAACACGAAGTGTTCGTTTCGGGGCTGGTGAATGCTGGCTTTGAAATTCCTCCACACGACAACAATTATCAAGTCACAAGTCGGCCCGTAACTTTACCGCTAGATATCGAAGTCTTGGCCTTTTTGCCACACATGCACTTGCGAGGCAAGGCGGCTCGGTTTGATCTCATTGCAGATGGTGAGACCCGCACGATGCTGGACATTCCCCGTTACGACTTCAATTGGCAGTTGCTCTACCGCTACGCGGAGCCGGTGAGTGTCAAAACGGGAAATCAACTTCGCTTTACTGCATGGTACGACAATAGCAAGGAGAATCCCGCCAACCCTAACCCAAACGCCTACGTAAAATGGGGGCCACAAACCGATGACGAAATGCATCTGGGGTATGTCGAGTTCATTGTCCCAGGCGCCAAGTTAGGTGATCCCAATCCCTTGTCACCTCGCAACCGAGTTCGCGGGGCGATTCGAAACGCCCTGGGCGGCTCATCATCGGCTGGAGGAAACATGGGGGACGCGCTCTTTCCCCAATTGGACGCCGACAGTGACGGCCACATAACGCGCAAGGAAGTAAAGGCGAAGTACCCAAATAACCCAGCGGCGTCAACCACTATTTTTGATCGGTTGGACATGGATCAAGACGGTCAATTGAGCCCGCAAGAGTTACGCAAACTGCCCGAGATCTTGGGGCGCTAAAGCGAATTGGCATAATCCTTGCGAACATCTCTTAGTAGCGGCTCATCCGAGACTGAGAAGGTGCATCGATAGGAGTGACGATGAATCCGCGACATGGGCAGCAAACGCTGCATAAGAAGTTTCGACCATTCAGCCGACGATCGACCAAATAAGTCGCCAACTTGGTTTGAACTCTGGTGGCGGGGCAATTCCCTGCCGTCATTTGGCCACAATCTAAACTTGCTTTCCCAAAATAATCAGAAACCCGAGGCCAGCTTGCGTGGCGGAAAACAAGGATTGGCAGACGAGAGCGATCGGTTGATTGATTCCAAGTCGCGCCAAACGCTGGCCACCGAGTAACGGCAAATAGAGGACCGACAACCAAACGAGCATCGCGAGGGCGCCAAACAACCACACGGAATCCACGAACAGCGCCAACGGCAAGAGCAAAATCATCGTCACTCCCCCAAACAGGAAGATCGCCTCGCCACTGGACTCGAATAAAGACAGCATCCAACTGACTGCGATGCCCATCAACGGCCAGGGAAGCATCACCAACCACGATTGGAACTGGGCGGAGAAGTTGGTGGGGAATGCTTTGGGTTCCACGGTCACCAAATCAACTCCCCGAGTTTGTTGATGTATCGTGTTTGTCCGGCAACGACCACTTGGGCCAATCCTTGGCGAAACCCGCGATTGACCCAGTTGTAGTTTGCGGCCAGGACCAATTTGCCCGTCTGGTCAATGAAGCCCCATTTTCCTTCTTCGATCTGGACGCCCGCCAAGCCCTCCGCAAACTCGTTCGCATATTGGAAGCGAGGTGGAATCACAAATTCTCCCGTTCGATCGATGTAGCCAAACAAACGCTCTCGGCACACGCAAGCCAAACCGTCCGTAAACTCAGAAGCGGCTACGAATTGTGGTTTGATAATGATGTTCCCATCGGCATCAACGAATCCGAATAACCCATCCTGGCGAAACGAGATCAGTTCGTTTGGCTTTCCTGTCGTGTAGTGTTCGGGGCGTGGTTCCCGAACCTCGTGGCCGGTGCGATCGATGTAGTGATAGTCCAGGGCGGGGCCGATGTCCGCAATCAAGCTAAGCAAAATACTGTCGCGGGCGACCATGCCAACTTTGGCGATGCCATTGCGAAAATTTTCGACGTGGTCGAATTGCGGCTCGATGACCAAATTCCCTTTAAGATCGATGAACCCCCAACGGCTCGTGGCACGATGTAGCTTGACCGGTGCCAAACCATCTGCGAAGGACCCTACCTGTATAAACTGCGGCTCGATCAGCATCCTATCTTGACTGTCGATGAACCCCCACTTTTGGTCCACTTGGACCGCTGCCAATCCTTCATGGAATGGGAGGACTTTTTCATACTTTGGCTCAATAACGATGTCACCGTGCTGGTCGATGAAACCTTGCTTGCCTTCAAGGGTGATTTCGAATAAGGCTCGTTCGAAACCAATGGGATGGCCAGTCACGGCATTATTGACAATTGGTCGTTCGGATTCGTTGGACTGACAAACTTGTGCGGGAGGCTCGGTCCTCGCCGGATCAGACGACTTGAAGTTGAGCGGTTGTTCGAGTGTTGGCAGTAGCGTTGCCACCGATAAATTGATCCACGCCAATGTGAATTTCATGAGCCAGCTTTCGCCAATAAAAAGGAGCGAAGATTCATTCTGCCCTCGCTCCTCTTGGACAAGGAATTTGAAGGATCGCAGCGTTTTACTTTAGCATATCGCGGAGGCGAGAAAGTGTTAGTCCCGCACGCTTTGTCGACCGTTGTTCCTTAGCGAATCTGGTCGAGGTGATCGGGTTCAGCGATTCCATCTTTCTCTGGCCGTCGTCGCCGGTCGGCTTTTCCCGACTCATTTCGCAGAAAATTGAAGCATACCTGGGCCTCTCGGGAACTGACGACCAATCCGTGCATGAAGGAGTCTTCATAAACGCCGCGCCATGGAGCCAAACATTCACTACGCCGGTTCGTGGTTGGACTGGAGCGCTCACCAAAACGAAAAAACGCGGACTTGGCCACCTGGATCGCCAACAGGATCCCGATCCCCCGTGGAAATCGTTGCTCCATTCGGCAGAAGACAACCCTGACTTCTGAGCTACGGCGAATTTCTGTTACTGCATCGGCCTGCCAAGGACTGCAGTCAACTTTGGTGCCACTTCGAAGAGATCCACGCGACGATGAGAGCCCCAATGGTACTGAGACCAAAGATCCAAATAGTGAAATCCCTATCCAACGAATATGCCTTAGGGGCATGCAGGGTTTCACCGTGAAGGATTTTTTCAAGCCAATCCAGTCTCGTTGTGTCGGCCCTGCGGGCCTTGTCTGTTTTGGACCGTCTCTAATCGGTGTCTAGCACATCGGCTAGGGTAGTTTCTGCCCCTGCGGACCTGTTTTGGGAGGAGAAATCCTGCACGGAGTCGCTTGCTGGAGGATCGCTTGGCCGGTGCCGGTTTGATTACGAATTCGATGGATGGCATTCAACCGTCCATTGGCGCCTGCCGGCTAATTTCCCTCGCATCGACAAGAAGCTCGCGGACGATCGCGTCAGATTCGATGAAGTAGCCACGGCCCATATCGTTGGCACGACTTTTGAGATTGGAAAAGAGTTCGAGTCGGTTGGCATGCTGCTTAAGTGGCACATGAATTGGCATTGCCGATGGTATGCAGGCGCCGCCAATATCCGGCTGTGCAAACGTTTTAGTGCTGGTAACCACCAATTGGCAACGGTTGCAGGCCCGAAGGGGTAACGATTTGTAGGCCCAGCTCGCGGGTAGCTTCTCCGATTTTGGTCAGATGACAACCGATGTTCAGTTGACCGCTCGAGACAGCTGCCAACAAACGGTCGGCTTCGTTGGGCGGCATCACAATCAATAACTCGAAATCCTCACCATCGTACAGAGCATGTTGCAACGACATGGATTCAACGGGCCAGTGATTGATCAGCGGAAGGTGCGTGGCGGACGGTGTACCAATTCTCGCCAACTCTTCAGCTGCCGCCGAGATCGGAATCTGTTCAGCGAATAATCGCGCGCCGACTGCACTGGCCTCGGCAACGTGCGATAGATCACGCACCAATCCATCACTGATGTCTGTCGCGGCATGGACCACAAACGACGGGTAAATCAAGTCGATCTCACGGCAGCGCGGGGTGAAGGCCCAATGATGCTTCAATATCGAACCGCCCAACGAGCCGGTTACCAAGATCGCGTCGCCGGCTTGAGCTCCACGACGTTGCAAGGGTCGGCCATTTAGTAGCCTGCCTAACACGGTCACATTGACGACCAATCCGCCATTCCAACTGCACGTGTCGCCTCCGACCAAGACGACACCAAACTCGTCTGCCAGTTTTAGCAGCCCTCGCGTGACCGCTTGGGCTTGTTGTAGTCCTTGATCGCGATTGACTAATAGAGACAACAAGGCCGTTTCTGGTTTCGCTCCCATCGCCGCCATATCGCTGAGATTAACCGCCAGTGCCTTCCGTCCGACTTGTTCCCAGTCGGCGGGCTCTCGCGAAATGAAGTGGGTCCCTTCGGCCAAGAGATCTGCGCAACATACCGTCTCGGTGGCGGATTCCACGATCGCCGCGTCGTCGCCGATTCCCAACGGAACGAATCGCGCGCCTGGAATGGACTGACGGCGCTGAACTTCGGATTGCAGCCAGGCGATGTACTCGGATTCCATGTGTGTGATACCCGCAGACAAGCGGCTCTAGATGCGCACCGAACGTTCTTTGAGAAACTTGCAACTCGGAATATTCATCGATTGATGGGTTAAATTCGGGAGCCAAAGTGCTCGCTGAACAATCGTATTCAATGCGCCCAAGTCCAACGGCTTGCTCAAACTGAAAGCCGACAACGGCAAGGTAGGCTTGGGGTGTTGTGCTTCCCAAAGGAATACCGCAGGCAAGTCAACCAAATGGGGAAGTTCACGCAGCGTTTCCAGTGTCGCCAAACCGAGCCGCTCATCGGCCCAACCATCAATGACGACCAAGTCGAGAGCCAAATCCTTCGCGGCACGACTAGCCGCCAGTGCAGTCCGCGCGCTATGAACCTCGAGACCCTGGTGGTGCAACGTCGCGGACAACCCCATCAAGGTCAGTGCGTCTGGGTCAATGACCAATACGACTGGTTGAATGCTACTAGTCATGCTCGCTAATTCCAAAGCTCTGCAGGATTGCCATGCGATATTCGAGGCGTTGTTGGCGGCAAGTCCAGGTCGATCAAGAGCGGGGCCCTGTCCCAACAGTTTCGACCGCTGAAAACAATTGCACGCGACAAAATGCTAGCGTTGGGAAGACATTTCTCGTGACCGTGGCATACAACCGGGGCCATCGCTAAGATCCGACTTTCCCAAATTCTCAGTTTCTGCTATTCCCGCCACGGAAGCGGACCGCCCGACAGGACAGTATTATGAAGTGGCTGAACATGATTGGTGAATGGCAACGAAGAGGATTGGGCTTCATTCTCGCAGGTTTGACTCTGATTGGCGGCTTGTTCACAACCACGGGATGTGGTTCTGGAAACGGAACGGCCAGTAATGATCAAGAATCTGCCGATCGTTTAGCTGGGGCCAAACCAGGCGTCAAGGAATCCAATCCAACAGTCGAGTCTCCCGGCGCCGGCCAGTCTACGGTCGATACGCCCGACAACATTTCCGCGACATCCAACGCCTCGGTTGAAGGTAGTGAATGGTTGGAGCAGCAAGTGCGAAAAGCGGCCGAACTGCGTGGTGCGGGCGAGTACTTGGCAGAGGCTCAGCATTGGAAGGATGTTGTCAGCTACTTAGAGCGAACCATCGGGGCCGGAAATTGGATCACTGCGGGAGCTCGATTGAGCCGACAGGTCGCCGTGCGATTATCAGAATTGGAAGCCGATCAAATCCAAGAGTGGAAGCAGTTCGAAAAGTTAGAACAAGAGTATCTGCAAAATCGAGGCGAGATGACCGAGTTGCGAGTTGCCGGTCGAGTCACCTCCCAGCAGTATCTGACGGCGACTCAACAACAACTCGATATCTTAGACAAACAAGCCGCGATTGTTCAAAAATTGTTCGGCCAACCAACGCATCTTCTCGCCAATTTGGCCGAGCATCAGGCCGAAACGCTGATGAGCGTGGAGCAATGGGAATCCGCATCGATCGCTGCCGAACGCTGTCTCTCGCTGCGACAAACGGTTATTCAGGTTCGGCACCCGGACACGGTGTCGGCACTGAAGATGTTGGGGCAAATTGCCCAGCAAATGAAGAATGATTCTTTGGCGGAAGATTGCTTGGTCAAAGCCACCCAATTCGCGGAGCAAGTTTGGGGCATCAAAAATATTCAATTTGCGACGTGTGCCAACGACTTGGGGGTCTTTTACTACTCGCGAGAGAACAGCAAACCCAACGGGACGATGCGTGACTTCACGAAAGCCAATTATTGGTTGGATCGCGGACTGCAGATTCGGCGAGAAGTTTTGGGGGACGGTCATCGACTTGTCGCTCTGAGTCGCCGCAATTACGCGCTTTCGAAGATGGCTGAAGCAGCCACCAAACCCGCCGATCGTCAAGCATTGGATTTGGCTCTGGCTAATTCGCTTCTGAGCCTCTCGTTGGAAAATCTGCGACAAGGCGATGAAGAATCCTCACGCTCGCTTCAATGGCAAGTGCTGAGCGAAGCGGCTACGGTCAAGATGTTGTTGCATGAATATGCGGAAGCCGAAACGCTCCTCGCTGAGATTGCCGAACGCTGGCAGAAAGACCCCAGTCGTATGGTATTGCCGATGACTCCCGCCACACTTTTCTATCGCTGGGGGTTGGCGAGTGCCAAACAACGATCTCCCCACAAGTTGGTTGCTGCCGGGAAACTGATGCAACAATCGATTCGCTATGCAGAGACTGCGAATGAAGAGAAGACGGCAATCTCGGCGAAGCAAGCGCTGGCCAGACTGCAAGAGATTTCTCGCGAAGGATTGGAACAAGCAATCCCCGATCGCGCGATCGCAGGGACTCCGGGTGAGGCACCGGCAACAACCGAATCCGCGGAAAAAGCCGCTCCTGTACGAGTGGTTACTTTGCCTCCCGTCGATGACCAAAATTGAGAGTTGAACTTATGCTGTCCTCTCGGGTATGGTTGAATCTTGGTAATTATCTTTGTTTTGGTCTCATGATCGCGACGAGCGGCGAGACCCTTGTCGCGCAAGTCCGACCTTTACTTCCAGATTCGGCCCAGAATCCATCGGAATCTGGAAGCCGTCTCGATCCGCTTGTCCCGCGGCGCACCGATCTTCAATATCAACCACCGGTTGTCGATGCGCCGAAGCCCAACTCGTTGCAGCCAATACAAGCTTTGCCCAGTGGACCTCCATCCCATTCGGCAGCTTCCAGGACCAACGCAACGAATGCCACCAGTACGAGTGGGGCCTTCGAGACTTCCTCCAGTAACGATGCTGTTGAAAATCAAATAGTCGATCAGGTCTGGCAGGCCAACGATCGCCAAATGTTAATGTCCCCAGGACACCTGAACGATGTCGCATTCATCAATCCACAAATCGGTGTTGCGGTGGGCAATCGTGGCTTGATTTGGCGCACCACGGACGGCGGGCGAAGATGGTCTGTCGTCAAGACCGAATGGACAGGCGAGCTGAATAGTATCGTCTTCGCGGATAACTTGAATGGTTGGATCGTTGGTGGTCACGCGCTGCCCATTCGCGGCTTGCATGAAGGGGTTGTTCTGAGGACACAAGACGGTGGCGTAACCTGGAAACGTCTAACTTCGACATTGTTGCCGATGTTGAATCGCGTGGGTTACGACTCGCAAAACAAAGTCCTGTGGGCAGTCAGTGAAGTGGATGGTCAGTATCCGTCTGGACTGTTCGAAAGTTCCGATCTTGGTCAGAACTGGAATGATGTCACAGTCACACTCGAGGCAGCTTCGACGGCTGGCACCCCGTCGAACCAAGCGATTGTGGCTGTGTCGCCAACGACTGCCGATGCGATTGCGAATGTGGCCATTCGTGTGGGCGAAGAGTGGATCTTGTCGAATCGCATCGGCGTGTTTCGCTGCGTCCGTGATCGCGCCACGCCGGTTGTGATCTCGAGTTCCGTCGCGGTGAACTCGAGCGGTCATGCTTCGGGCATTCGTTTTCGAGATATTCGTGTTTTAGGGAATCGGTTGGTTGGATTAGGAACGGACGGGGTTCCATACGTATCGCGAAATCGAGGACAGATGTGGGAGCCGCTACCGGGTCTGCCTGAGTCCGCTGCCGCGAACAATGTGGCCGTTCTCGGGACCTTTGGTGAATCCGTCTGGGTCGCTCCAAGCTTCGGACAAGTCCTGTACCGCTTTCATGCGCCAAGCCAGACTTGGCAAGAACAGAGACTACCCGGAGCCACCAGCATCAATGGTCTGCATTTTGCCGACGAACGCGTTGGTTGGATCATTGGCACGAATGGTCAAGTATTTCGGACTCTCGACGGCGGGCAATCGTGGCAGTATTTGCATCGCTCGCACAGTAATTTAGCCGTCCTGGTTGTGGCGGCCTGTGCCGAAGATATCCCAGCCGAGCTGTTGGCTCACTTGGCCGTCAATCAAGGGCTTCAAGTCGGCGTCTTATGTGGTTCGTCGCGAGTTCCTGCGGCGGTGATGAAGCAAGCATTCTGGCAGAATGAAATTGCCACTGTCATTTTGGATCCGACGGTATTTGATCCTCGGGTTCCTAATGATGTTGCCGCGCACTACGTCGCTCGCTACTTGAACTCGTTTCTTCCGCGCATCATCCTGGCTTGCCCTCCCGTTGCCCGAGTCACAGCACTGCCGGCACAGGATGTAAAAACCAACTTGCAGGTTCAACCTGCATTATGGTTCGATGTCGCGCAGCGCCAGCAACATGACCCAGCGCAGGGGGTCGCCATGATTGCTACGATTGTCAATCGTGATGGGGAAACCAGTCTCTCGAGTCACGCTTTGGCGACCAACCTTGGACAACTACTAAGCGATGTTGCCTGGCCTAGCACACAGATTGTGGCAACGTGGCAAGCCAATCCTAACGAGTTTGGCGCGACATGGTCTCCACAAACTTGGGGAATCAAGCGTTTGGCGACGTTGGCTCCGTCCGACATGAGTTGGCTCCATACGCAAACTGCCGCCAAAGATTCCTTTGCTCGAACGTTGGCCACTCGACCGGTTCGCGCGCGAACTTCCGCGACGAATTTGGACGCGATCAATCAAATGGCCCGCAAATTTACATGGATTCAACAGATGGGGCGAGTTGAAACGGCCCATTCGGCGGATCGAGAGTTGTGGCGGAGCGAGGTGGAAAAGCAGTTATGGATCCCGGATTCGCTGCATCCGATCTGGATGGTCGATCTGGCCAGTTACTGCGAGGCCAACGGTGACGCTCGGAAAGCCACACTAGCTCGATATCAAGTCGTGCAACACCATCTCGACACGCCTTCGAGTTTGACGGCCCTCTTGCCGACGCTCACGTGGTTGATCAGTGATGAAGCGCAGTGGGAAAACCGCCTGGACGCGCGCCGAGACCGCTTGAAGCGATTTGCTGAATTGCAGCAGTTGTTTGCGTTGGAGGAAGCCGAGGGTGAACTCACCGCTGAGGAACGCCGCACCAAAACGCTGCAACGATTCGGGATTGAGCCTGGCATGGAATCACAAGTGTCGGCCGCTGCGATTGAAAAGATATTGTTGTTGGATCAAGCTCAGCGAGAAGCAACTCGACAAGGTCGTATCGATCCCGATCCTGAGATTGTTCGTCAGTCTGCAGTACCACAAACAAAAATGTCGCGTGAAACGAGAACGAAACAATTCGCGAACCAATTGGGTCAACTCGAACATCATACCACCACCGTGTCGTGGGACGCGGAATTGTCCCCCGATGCACCGATGGCCGCGACCACCACTGCCGCGCCAACGACCTCGATTGTTGATGCGACTTTCGAACAGCGATTAGACATCGCCGACAAGCTGATTCGTCAAGCGGAATCCATTTGGCCATCACTCAACGGCCTTCCGGAATGGTGGCGGATCAAAGCTCGGGTCAAGCAAGAGCGGCGGGATGTGGCTCAAGCGGAAGTCGCTTGGAACAAGTTGGTCGAGATAGCTCAACAACCATTACTACAACAATCACTTTATCGGACCCGTGATTCTGTCGCAGAACTCGAAGGGCAACGCTTTGTCTCGTTGGCCCGGTCCGAATACGGGGATAAGTTTCGCTTGGAATCTCTGGGCACGGAACAAACGGTCCATCTCACGTCCCAACGCCATCATGGCGAAGTACAACTTCCGATTCGGATACTTCCGGTTCAATGGACCTTGGAGCGACCTTACTTGGACGGTCAGTTGAACGAATCTTTTTGGTCGACCTCGGAAACAGAGGCCCCAATCGTTCTGGCGCATGACGAACAGTTCTTATTCATCGCCATGCGTATTCCAGCCCACCGACTGCCTGGCGACGAACTCGCCAATCCTCGTCCCAGCGAGAGTGGGCCACGTGGTCGCGATCAAGCGATTCTAGAAAAAAGTATTGTGCTGACCATCGATACAGATGCCGACGAATCCCATGGCTTCGAAATCTACTTTGACGCTTTCGGACAAATCAGCGAGCGACAACATGGCCAACTGAACTGGAACCCTAATTTGTTCGTAGCCCGACAACTGGAATCCGACGCGGTCGTCATCGAACTTGCGATCGACTTGGAAGATTTGGCGCCGATTCGGGATGGCAAGCCTTGGCACGTTCGCGTTGATGTCCCCGGCCGACCGTCGGACCATTGTATCGACAAAGGCTGGTTCCAATTGGTGAACGTCTTTGGTCCGTAAGTCAGGCCAGCGACGCTTGGTTGGCGGCGGCCATCAAATAATTGTCAACGTCATTTGAAACAATCACACCGTAGTTGATCGTCCCTAACCACCCGGACATGATGATGCCAACGCTTCCGGCATGAAACAGCCCAGGGATTTGTTGCGGCAATTCGCGGCTGACTGCCAAGCCTTCAAACTTGGTTCCGAAGCTTGATCCGTGATAATGCATGGTATAGTGATGAAAAGTCCTCGGCGTCGCCGCTTCTACATGCACGATTTTTTCACGGCAATTCGGCAAATACTTTTCTAAGGCGTCCAGCGTCGTTTCGATCAAATCTTGCTTGCTGGCTTGGTAGGATTCTTCATCGAGATTGGACCAATCTTCCCAGCGTGCGTTGGTGCTAGACACGATCAAGTGGCGGGCTTTGCCTTCGGGACGCATGTCGGGGTAATAGAAACTAAACGTGCGGCTGGTGATGTCGCGGCTCAACAGCAAATCGGTTTGAAAGCGATGGGCGGTGGAACTAAACAACAGATCACCGGTGGACCGATCGACGGTTTGATCTGGGGCCAACGCCATGTAAACCTGAGTACTGGAGTTGTTCATGCGAACGGCACGCGCTTGGTCGCAGAAGTTTCGATCCAGATATTCTTCACCAACCAAGTTAAACAGCGTGTTCAATAAGTTGGCGTTCGAGACGACCACCGGCGTTTGGATCGTTCGGCCACCGACTTTGACCCCGACGACCTTGCCACCTTCGACCAAGACTTTCTCGGCAGGGCTATTGATCGCGATGTCGACACCGTTAGCTTCCAGCTCCTTTTGCATCAGCTTGATCAGTCGATCTGTGCCTCCACGAAAAACGTAAACGCCTTTGGACATGAAGTTTGAAAACACAATTCCATAGGTGATCGCGGGATCTTCCAAAGTCGAACCATTGGCGTAGGTGATGGGCTCCATCAACAACCGCACGACATCCTCGCGACCCGGAAAGAACTTTTCAAACAATTGACCGGTCGTCGTTTCCTGTTCATCGTAGAAATTCATTCCCCGAGCGGTATCAAAGAAATCCTGAATAACTTGAGGAGCGATCCCGAATTGAGTTTGCAACAGCTGAGTAAAATCCTCCCGGTTGTACTTCGTCGTCAACGAAAACATCGGGTTGTCAAAGCGAACGCCGTCCAGTGGCACGATCGAATCCGCAATTTCCGCAGACCAGTAGCGTTTGCAACTCTTCACCATGCCATACGGGAATCCGTGCAAGGAAATGTCGAAGATGTGCCCCCCCGGCCGTTTGAACCAAGTCGCCAAGCCGCCCAATTTGTAATGTTGTTCCAAGAGCAGAACTCGCCGACCTTGACGGCCGAGAATGTTGGCGGCAGTCAACCCACCCAAGCCGCTACCGATCACGACGACATCGTAACGATTTTGAACGTCTTTTAGAAAATCCTTGGGCATAAATTAGCTCGCAATAATTCACAGACTACTTGAGACAGTATTGATTGGCGATCGAAATCCCACTGATGATCGCACCAACGATTCCGACAAAACCTTGGTCAGTACCGCATACAAATACGTTTTCCAACTGCGTCCGTCCATCGAGTCGCTTTTGCGGAGCCCCGTACACCGCTCCGTTGTCGTGCCAAGTAAATCTCTTGATGGTCTTCGGCGTGAACATGTCTGTGTCAATGGCGTGATGCCGAAACTCAGGTACGAACCTTACCGCACTGTCACTCGAACGATCGTACCACAGCAATTTTTCGCGACGATAATCTGCTTCGTTCAAGCCGTTCCACTTTTCAAAGTTGGCAATCGAAGTGATTCGGACCACACCTTCGGGCAACTGTTGGGCGTCATCATACAGGTAGTTATTCGGCGAGCAAACAACGCCGGTCCGCAAATCGCACAATTCATGCTGCGGCGGCTGCCAATGAAACCGATCGCTGTCGTTGTAAAAGACAATTGTATCGTTGAGTCCCAACTGGGATGGTTGGCAATTCAATGTGGTAATTGTCTCGATAAAAGTCAGTTGCCCCGCCTCATCTCCGACCACTTCATCTTGATTTCCCAGCATTCGTTGAGTTTCGACCCAACCGGCCGAAGACAAGATGCGTTTGGCTTGAATTTCCCGTCCGTCTTCCAATATCACGCCCACCGCACGCCCGTTTTCGCTGACAATCTTTTCGACGCCGTGCCGCAGCAATAGTTGTCCACCCAACGAGCGAAACTTTTTTACCAAGTGTTTAAGGATCAGACGCACGCCGCGCAAGGGTCGAGCGAATCCTTCCAGAAAGATGCTGCGAAACATGATACAGAATTGGCCCCAATCCATATCATGGACGCGAGCGTTGCCGTACCACATCAGCGGACAAAGCAACATTTCAATCAACATTGGTTCCGAAAAAATCTGCCCCAAAACTTTTCGAGTTGAAATTTCAAACGAAGCCTGATCCAGGTCATCGTAGTCCAAAACTTGCGAACGCAAGTTGGAGAAGGCGTCGATTTGGTGCGGGAAACAGCGGGCGATTTCGGATTCGAGCAAGCGAATGTCGTTGGAGAAAGCCAAGTGGACGCCCGGGAAAGCGATTCGAGACTGTTGTTGCTGAGCGAGGGCAAAGTCTTCCCACTGAAACCGCAATTGCCGCAAGAGTCGCGACAAAGGCCCCTTTTTCGCGCCCTTGGGAGTAAAGTTTGTGACCGCGTGCAAACCCACGTCGTAATCGCGGCCACCGGCTCGATAAAAAGAATTCAGTCCACCGATCGTCTTGTGCTTTTCGACGATCGCCACGCTTTGATCGTAATAGGCCAAGCGAATCCCAGCCGCCAAGCCGCTCATGCCAGCACCGATAATCAAGGTATCGTAAGCTTCGGCCATGGAAGGTGCTGACTAATGTACAAAAAGAGCGTAGGTTGAAAGCATGTGCCGCAACGCGAGGAAGCTCGATTCGCCAAGCCCAGAAGCTCGGGTCTCGGTTTCGGTTCCACGCTGCCGCCCGCTACTTGGCGATGGTCGCCATCTTCGGCGTCAAATAGCTGACAGTACTGTTCATCGATGCCAATTGGACGTACTCGTCTTCCGGAATCTGGACCCGGTACCGCTTCCGCAGCTCCATGACGATGTCCAAGAAATCCATACTGTCCAACTCCAGTTGTTCTCGGAAGGCGATGGCATCATCCAGAGTACCCAGATCTTCATCGGGGGCGATATCGCCCAGGATTTCGATGATGACTTCGCGAATTTCCTCTGGAGCCATGTCCCAATTTCTCCCAACTTCCTTTAAACAACCGTTCCGTATCTGGTAATGACTGTCCCCAGCCAGACTCCCCATTATGCAAATAATCGGGCCGTCCTCTAGTGCCCTTGTTGGCCGACATCTTCGATGATGACGACCGAATTAATACCCAACATTCCAAAGGAGTTATTCAGAATTCTCCGTACGCGACCGATTTCTCGCGGTCCGTCCAAAACCAGGTTGGGGAGTGCGCATTCGGGGTCCAATTGATCCACGTTGATCGAGTGGTGGACGACCCCATCGCGAAATGCTGGCAAATTTCCAGCCAATTCCAACGCCCCAGCAGCTCCCATGCAATGGCCAATGAAGCTCTTCGTGTTGTTGAAGTGCGTCCGGCTCGATTCGCGAAAAACGTTTCGAAGCGCCTCGCACTCCAAGGCATCGCCGTTCGAAGTCCCCGTGGCATGGGTGCTGACAATATCAATATCCTCAGGATTGAGGCCGGCTCGAAGAAGGGCTTTTTGCACACATTGGGCCTGACGCTCCGGATTCGGAAGTACGAAATCCGTAGCATCCGTGTTGATCGCGTAACCGACCAGTTCCCCATAGATTTTCGCGCCACGGGCCTTTGCGTCGGCTAACCGCTCGACCGTGTACACACATCCGCCCTCGGCGACGACGATTCCGGTTCGGTTGGCGTCGAAGGGACGAGAGGCTTTCGTCGGATCTTCATGCGTTGCCAAAGCTCCTTGGCTGGCAAAACCGGCAAAGATGCCAAACGTGTGAATGCTCTCGGAGACACCACCCGCCAAGGCCAAATCACACTCGCCCAACCGCAGCATCTGAGCAGCTTGGATCAACCCCACGTTCCCGGCCGCACAGGCCGCACCCAAGGTGTAGTGTGGCCCCGTGATTTCCAAGGTGAGGGCGATCTCTCCGGCCGGGTTATTGGCGACGGTCCGAGGGTTATGGTGATGGGACCAGACGCTCGTGTCGTAGTTGTAACCGCTAATCAAGTATATTTCGGACTCGGTTTCGACGTTTCCGTGCTCGGTTACCCCGATGTAGACTCCAATCGTCGACCGATCGAGGTTGGGCAAGTCCCAACCGCTGTCCTTGACCGCCTCGCTCGCGGCATAAATCCCGATCGAGCCGGCCCGAGTGCCCCGCCGCAATTCCTTTCGCTTTTGATACCGTAACGGATCGAAATTACAGACGCCTGCAACCGTTTTGCCAAAGTACCGAATCTCGTAAGGGACCACACCACTCCGCCCTTCCAAGAGTGCCGCACGGTACTGTCCCAAATCGTCTCCGTTCGGGGCCGCCAAACCGACGCCTGTGATCACGATTCGTTGGCTGTCGTCCAATTGGCTCGTTTTGCTGGCAATCATCGCAGAAAAAATCCTTCCATCTCCCTATTTCCCTGCTTCCCAGGGTCGTCGGTTCGGAATTCTATCCTCCACTTCGTCTATTGAGTAGTCAGCCGATCAAGCTGGGCCCACCGGTTCGACCGTTTGCTGAGGTCTAAACTGGGAAAATAGGTAAATTTGCATTTGCCTATCTTAATGGTGGCAATCAAAGTAAATGCTGTGGCCGTCCGGGATTTCCGGCTTTCCGAACCCGCTTGCCACCGATTGAGACGGTTGTGGAATCATCCTGGGTGAGAGCATCTATGAGTTTGTCTACCAAAGAGCGAATCTTTGAAATCGCTGGGCCAGTCTTCGCTGAAAAGGGCTTTCAAGCCACGACCGTTCGCGAGTTATGCGTCAAGGCGAACGTCAATGTCGCATCAATCAACTACTATTTCGGCGACAAACAGAATCTGTACACCGAACTGGTTCGGCACGCCCAGCAAAAATGTGAAGCTCAGCATCCGTTGCCAACTTGGACCAACGAAACCCCGGCGGAACAACGCCTGTTCGAATTGGTCCGAACCTTGTTGCTGCAATTAAGCGTCTCGGAAACCGCCCCGTGGGAAGTTCAACTTTTGATGCGGGAAGTTCTCTATCCGACGGAAGGGGTATCGCAAGTCGCCGAAGAGTATTTCTCTTCATTTTTCAAGATTCTGCTTGAGTCGATCGAGGCTCTTTCGCCGGCTCCATTGGGCTATGAGCAATTGGCCGGCTATGGCGTCAGCGTGCTTAGCCAATGCCTGATCTATCGCTACGGTCACCAGACGATCGCCCAGATTGCCCCGACCGCCCTGGGCGAAAACGGCAAACCGGACGTCGAACGACTGGCACGTCAGATATCCGAGTTTTCCTTGGCAGCGATTCGGGGAGTGCGCGGAAAGGCGGCTGGTCATCTTAACAATGGACAAAAAACCGCGAAGTCGTTGCAGCTTGCGGCAAAATAGCCGAAGATTTTTGGGTCGTGCTGTCAACTCTTGATCCGCTTCCGCGATTTCTCGATTGGTAGATATACTAGGGTTTGATTCGCGTGATTGGTTCGCCCGAGTCCTAGATTGTGGATTTCAACGCCAAGTTGCCCTGGTCGATCGTTTGCGGTTAGGGCGCGTCAAGCGTGGCGGTAAGAACTGAAAGTATCTGTCGAATGTTGTCGTCTACTATCCGAACCGTCATTTCCGTTCTGTTCATTTTGGCGGGAATTGGCGTGGCCTTTGGCTTGTACATGTTAAAGAAGGCCCCGGCCCAACGAGCAGAATCTACCGCGTCAGTGATGGTCTCCGTCGCCGCAGTCAAAGCCTACACCGGGCCGCTGTCCCTTGATTTGACGGGATTGGTCGTCCCGTTTCGCGAGATCAACGTGGTTTCGGAAGTTACTGGCAAGGTGGTCTTCAAGTCCGAAGAATTTCGCGCGGGGCGGTACGTGAAGGCCGGGACCGTGTTGATGCAAGTGGATCAGACGGACTACGATTTGGAAATTAGTCGAATCGATGCGGAACTGAAGCAAACCGCGTCTTCGTTGGAAGAATTAGAGGTTGAGATCAAAGGCGCGAGAGAGTTAATGGAGATCGCGACCAATGATCTGTCCTTACAACAAGCCGAGTACACGCGTAAGTCCAACCCAGCAGCTGGCCTCTCTACCAGTGAACTGGATCAAGCCAAGCGTGCGGTATTGGCGGCGCAGAATGCGCTGTCTTCCCAGACAAGTCGTTTGAACCAGTTGGAGCAAAGTCGCAACCGTTGGACGAGTACCCAAGCGGTGCGTCGCGCGGATTTAGAAATGGCCCAAATTCGCAAGAGTCGCTGCATCATCACTGCTCCAGCCGATGGTGTCGTGGTTAGTGAAAACGTCGAATTGAACGGCTTCGTCCAACCTGGTGCGACGATCATGGTGTTCGAAGATACCTCACGAGCTGAAGTGCGGTGCAACTTGCGACAAGACCAACTGGATTGGTTGTGGAAACATGCACCGCAAGCGGCAACGCAAGCCACCGATAATGCGTTAGGGACGGAGATTGCCTATCGAATTCCACGCGTGCCCGTCAAGGTTCGCTACGCGTCGGGCTCCGAACAAATCGAGTGGGATGGCATGCTCGACCGCTTCGATGGTTTGGGCATTGATCAGAGGACCAAAACGATCCCGACCCGCGTGGTAGTCGCACAACCCATCGCGGTTGGAAGTCGTGGAAACCGCGCTTTGGTTCGCGGAATGTTCGTCAAGTTGCGGATCGAGTTGCCCACCGAACCGCTGCGGGAACTTAACCAGTTCTTCGTGGAGTTGCCCAACAAGAGTATTTTACCGGGCAATAAAGTTTGGGTTTATCGCGACAACAAGTTGGTTGTGCAACGCGTTGAAGTGGTCAATACGATTGAGTCGCCGGACGGACGGCGGGCTGTGGTCCCACTGGTAGGCGAAGGTCTACTGTTGACGGACCAAGTGGTCACGACCCCGGTCGGTACTTATACCTCCAATATGACGGTCAAGATCATTTCGAAAACAGAAGGCGAGCCTTTAAACGCGAAAGATGTTGACCCGACTCGGTTGACGAGTCAATCGACGACAACGGATAGTGGAGTCGACTCGACTGAGAACGCGGATTCTGCGGCAACGGGCAGTCAGAAGTAGATCGCGACCTCCGTCTCTCAATAATGCTTTGACAAAGAAGGTGTATTGTCAATGAAATCGATCATTCGCTGGGCGATTGCCAATTCTCCCGCCATGAACAGTTTTGTGATCTGCGGGGTCATCGTCGGAGCGGTTTGTTTGATCATCATGCGCCGCGAAGTGTTTCCAGACTTCGAGTTGGATGTCGCATTGGTGACTGTCCCTTACCCGGGGGCGACTCCGGCTGAATGCGAGTCGGGGATTTGCCAGGTTATCGAGGAATCGGTTAGTGGGGTTGATGGAATCAAGAAGGTGACGTCGGTGGCCAAAGAAGGCTTTGGCTTCGTCATCATGGAACTGGATCGCGGCGTCAATTCTGAGTCCGTGTTGACGGACATTCGCGACGAGGTGAGTAATGTTCGCCGACGATTTCCTGAGAACATTGAAGAACCCGAGATCCAGACCATCAAATTCAAAACCACCGCGATCCGCCTGGCATTGATGGCTCCCGAAGGCGCTGAAGCTAGTATGCCGCCGGATGCTCTGGAGTTGCAACTGCGGGAATTGGCCGATCAGATTAGGGATGAGTTATTGGTGCAAAATGCGGCACCGGCCGAGAACTTTCTTCGCGAGATGTTCAAGAGTTGGATCGTGCCGGCGGGCAAGCCAGCGATCTCGACGGTCGAGATCATGGGCGCGAAGCCGTATCAAATTAGTGTTGAGATTCAAGAAGACAAACTTCGTCAGTATGGCTTGACCTTGGAACAAGTCGCAGCCATCGTCCGTAGCGAAAATCTAGAATTGCCAGCGGGCAAGATTCGTTCGGACAGCCAAGAAGTTTTGATTCGCGGCGACAATAAACGCCGCCTCGGTGTCGAAATCGCAGAGTTAGAAGTCTTGAATCGCGATACGGGTGACCCGGTTCGCTTGGGGGAAATCGCGACGATCGTGGATGGATTTGACGAGTTTTCCCTACAGCAATATGTGAATGGCCGTCCTGCCGTTGTGTTGAACATCAATCGGGCATCCAACGAAGACTTGTTTACGGTAGTGAATGCGGTTCAAAAGTATGTGGCTGAGAAGCAGCTCCCGAGCGGTTATTCGCTGCACTTGTGGGGCGATATGTCGGTGGACGTGCGCGATCGGATCGATTTGCTCATCCGGAATGGTCTGCAAGGATTGCTGTGCGTGTTTATCGTGTTGGCTTTGTTCCTGGAATTGAAGTTGGCGTTTTGGGTGGCGCTTGGCATTCCGGTTTCGATGTTGGGGGCGGGGATCGTGCTCCTGGGTGCGGATCAGACACTCAATATGCTGTCCATGTTTTCGTTCCTAATGGCTTTGGGGATTGTCGTAGACGACGCGATCGTGATCGGGGAGAATGTCTATCACAAACGTGAATCGGGCATGGGATTTACGCAAGCGGCGGTCGAAGGGACGGTGGAAGTCGTGCCTTCGGTCGGGGCGAGTATTGCGACGACTGTGATCGCCTTTGTGCCCTTGATGTTCGTTTCGGGTGTCATGGGAAAATTCATTGCCGTCATGCCCTTGGCGGTCATTGCCATGTTGGTGATCTCGCTGTTGGAAAGTGTCTTTGTTTTGCCTTGCCACTTGGCGCATCATCGCAATCTATTTTTGTCGATGATCGGCACTGTGCTGTATGTTTTTAGGCCGATCACTTTTCTCATCGACATGATCCGGCACCAATGCGACGCTGGAATGAAGTGGTTCATTGAACACATTTATGCACCAATCTTGGTCCGTTGTTTGCGTTATCCGGAAATTGCTTTATCCGCCGCCACGGCACTACTAATTTTTATGGTGGGATTGGTTGTAGGCGGGCATATCCCGTTCACCGGTTTCCCTAACTTGGACTCTCAAGTTGTCGAGGCGACCGTGGCATTTCCGGATGGAACCAGTGAGGAGTTTGCTCGCGCGGCCGCCGAGCAGATTGAAACGGGGTTGGATGAAGCGGTGGCTGAACTAGAAGCGGCCGGAAGTGGCAAGATGCTGAGGACGGTTTTCCGCAGAATGGGCGAGGCCGGCAATGCTCTGCGAGGTCCCAATGGAGTATCTTCAGGAAGTCACGTGGCCAATGTTTTGGTCGAGTTGACGCCAGTGGGTGAACGGCGCAAGACCAGCGAAGATTTACTGAACGTTTGGCGAAAAAAAGTTGGTGCAATTTCAGGTACCGAATCCCTCCGGTTTGGGGCACAAGCCATGGGACCACCCGGCGATGCTATAGAGTTCAAGCTGTTATGCAAGTCAAACTATGCCGATTTGCTCGAGAAGTATGCCGATCGCTGCAAGGCTCACCTCGGCACATTTGAAGGCGTCTACGATATTGACGATGACTTGAAACCCGGTAAGGAAGAAATTCAATTCAAAGTCAACGAATTGGGTAAGTCACTTGGAGTGACTGAAAACGCGGTGTACTCGGCGATTCGCAGCGCTTACTACGGAGTCGAAGTGATGCGCATGCAACGGGGCCGCGACGAAGTTCGGTTGATGGTCCGCTTGCCAGAAAATGAGCGCCGGACTTTTTCTAGCTTTGATGAATTGATGGTCGCGGACGCTGAGGGCAACAAACGCCCGCTGACAGAAATCGCCGATGCCTCTCTCTCGCGTAGCTCGGCGGAAATCAATCGCGTGAACCGTTTGCGGTCGATCACGCTTTCCGCATCTGTCGATGCCTCGATCCCCGGGGTGGCCGCGAAAGTGACTTCCGATTTGCAGATGCCGGAGGGGTTTTTGGATCAACTGAAGTCGGACTTCGAGGCAGAAACTGGTGAGCAGTTGGTTGTAAATTGGGATGGTGCTCAACAGCAAAACGCGGAATCATTCACTAGTATGTTTTCCGGTTTGATTATCGCCTTGTTGGCTATGTATGCCTTGTTGACGATGCAGTTCCAATCGTATCTGCAGCCAGCAATCATCATGGCGATCATTCCGTTCGGTTACATCGGAGCGGTCTTTGGGCACGGGATTTTGGGGATCGAACTCACCTTGTTCAGCTTCTTCGGATTGGTCGCTTTGACCGGTGTGATTGTGAATGACTCGATCGTTTTGGTTGACTTTATGAATCGATTTGTAGCCGATGGTGGGTCGTTATACGACGCAGTCGTCGAGGCCGGCAAACGGCGTTTTCGAGCAGTGATGTTGACCTCCGCCACGACGATCGCCGGGTTGATGCCGATGATTTTGGAAACTAGTTTTCAAGCTCAAGTTTTGATTCCAATGGCAGCAAGTCTGTCGTTTGGGCTATTGTTCGGAACGATTTTGGTCCTGTTCTTGGTGCCAACGTTTTATTTGTTGTTGGCGAGATTGTTCGTGGAAACCGATTTGGATGATCTACCGGTCGCGCGTGGTGACGGCGCTGCCGCTTCGGCCCCGGAAGGCGAGCCGATTGCTCCGATCACACCGGTTGTTACTTGAGGGCTGGAGGGCATCGAGTGGTCGCGACTGCGTACACACGGAGTGTTTCCCTGCGCTTCGGAACGGTCTGGCAAGTAGTAAGATAGGGGACGAAGGATCGAGGAACTACGCCTAAACTTTGGCGTGTCGAGTAACCTGTATCGAATGTCGTGCCGAGAACCCATAGCCTTTTTTTGTGACGAGGAACCTGATGATGTTGCGTTCTACTTTTTTGAGGTTGATGCTGGCAGGAGTTGCGGTTGGTCCCAACCTCATTCAGAGTTTGGCGGCACGCGAATCAAGTCGCGGTCCCAAAAAACTAGTCCTGATCGCAGGACGCCCCAGTCACCCGAAAATGATGCACGAGTTCCGAGCCGGAACGATTCTCTTGGAAAAGCGACTGCAAAGCGTTTCCGACTTGCGCGTTGAACGCCACGAGAACGGTTGGGTCACAGACGAAGCGACGTTCGATGATGCGGCCGCGATCGTGATTTTCTCAGATGGTGGTGGCGGTCATCCTGCGATTCAAGAGAACCGCCTGCAATTACTCGAAAAACACATCCGTCGCGGCGTGGGCTTTGGTTGTATGCATTTTGGAGTGGAAGTTCCCAAAGACCGCGGTGGCCCAGAATTCAAGGAATGGATCGGCGGACACTATGAACATGAGTGGTCGTGCAATCCGATTTTCGATGCCAAGTTCGAAGAGTTCCCTGACCATCCGATTTGCTATGGGGTTGAACCATTCGAGATCAAGGACGAGTGGTACTTCAATATGCGATTCCGCGATGGATTTGACGCCGAGGGAGTCAAAGAAGTCGAGGGCACTCGATTTACTCCGGTGCTAGTTACGAAACCTGCCGACGCAGTTCGCAATGGACCGTACGTCTATCCGGCTGGTCCTTATCGCCATATTCAAGACGCGATGGGGCGGAAAGAGGCCGTCATGTGGGCCGTTGACCGCCCGGACGGTGGGCGCGGGTTCGGCTTTACCGGCGGCCATTTTCATGTCAATTGGCAGCACAACGAGTTCCGCAAAACGATTCTAAACTCGTTGTGCTGGATTGCTGGTGTCGACGTCCCGAAACATGGTATCGAGTCCGAAGCCGTTAGCGACGAAGAGATTTACCTCAATCTGGATCCGAAACGCTGATGTCCTGTTTTTCGGTGGGGATGTTGGGGTAGGTTGTCCGAGATGACGCATTTGCCTCGCGATCTGGCCGCGGATTTCAGCCCGGCCCGCAAGTCGGAGAAAGCACCAATTATCCCCTTGGACGCAACCTCGTGATGCGACCATGTGTATCGGAGCGAGCCGCGATGATCATCGGCGCGCCGCCCAAGGCGTTCTTCGGGGGTGACTTTTAATCGGGGATCAACTGTGCGATAATGCCGCGGAATTGCACTGCTCCCGGCGGTGCTCCACAGCGCTTCAAGCACGGATTGGTCGAAAATGGCGTCAGGGACAAAATCCGCTGAACCTCAGCGATGGTTTCGAGGTAAAACCAGCAAGTACAGCCGCATCGGGATCGGCCTGCTTGTTGCGACTTGCCACTGGATTTGGGACGGTGGCGATTGCCGGGCTCAGGCACAAGAGTCCAGTCCGCCGGCTGCGCGAAACTCGACGAGAAAGCTGCGGGTACAGCCCAGCAAAGTTGCGTCACGAATCGGTTCGGCAGTCCAATGGCGTGACTCGTTGGCTGACGCACAGAAAGAATCGCGCGCGACCGGCAAGCCCGTATTTTGGTATATCAACACAGTCCCGGATACGTTTACGGACCGCAAGATTGAAATAGACCGCTACATGTTGGCTGGTCCGTTCTCATGGCCGAAGATTATTCAGCTGTTGAACTCGGATTTCATACCTGTACGACAAGTGCCCGATGCCGAGCTTGCTCAAACTTACGGTCTGCGTCCCTATGATTTTGTCGAACCCGGTTTCTTGGTGCTTGATTCCAACGCTCAGGTGACAGGCCGTGTCGATCATGTGACGACTTTAGCACCAGCGTGGCTTCTGCATTTGTTCCGAGAATTCAATGGCAAGCCGAAGGCGGCCGAAGAGATTCCCAACGAATCCATTTGGAGCTTGCCGCCCGAATCAGCCGCACGGACAACCTTTGAATCCTTCATGGCCCAACCACAACGCGGTGACTTGGACTGGAGCGTCTTCGATCAACCGCACGACGAAGTAGGGCAACGCTTGGAGGCCCAAATAATGAAGGGCATGATCCAGTATTATTCGGGAGACCACGCGACCGCCCAAGCGACGTGGCGGGCGGCCATCGACATCGACCCGAATCACCCACTGGCGTGGAAAGCCGCTGCGGAACGTGAGGGGTTCGGACCGTTTGTGCGTGGCTTCGAGGTGTTTGGACCACTGCCGTCCCGCGCCTGGTCAGCGGGCATCGACTCGGTGGGCAGCGCGGCCCCCAAAGATTGCTATTCGCAAGTCGAGTTGTGGGATCGCAGTGTAACGTACTTGTTGGCGATGCAACGAGCCGACGGCGCCGTGATCGATAGCGATTACGACTTTGGCGGCACGGACAGTTTGCCAAACGTCCATGTCGCCGTTACGTCATTGGTGGGATTGGCGCTGCTTGAAGCGAGGATGCACTTGCCGCAGCGAAAAGCCGAGCTGGATGCAGCTTTGACTCGGATTTCAGAATTTGTAAAAAACGAGACGAATATCAACGTCGCGGATCGCGATGAGATATTGTGGGCCTATGCCTATCGACTCCGATTTTTGGTTGCGCGAGTTCGAGCCGGCGCGGACGAGAGAGACGCCCTCCAGCGTGCCGTGGCCAAACTAGAGTCGGTCCAAGGCAATCGAGGGAGTTGGTACCACGAATACAGCAATTCGTTTGTCACCGCGACCGCGCTGGTCGCCTTGGCTGATGCGAAGCAAGTAGGTGCCAATATCAATCAAGAAGTTGTCGACAAGGGACTAAAATCTTTGCTGCGTGACCGATACGGCAATGGCGCGTACCCTTACAGCAATGGACGAGACAACCGTATGAATCAAGGAGAAGATGGCGACATACCGGCCTCTGCTGGTCGGATGCCAATCTGCGAATTGGCGCTCTATTTGTGGGGCCAGTCGGACCAAACGCGTCTGCAGTTTGCCGTTGAACAATCCTTGTTGCATCACGATAAATTGAACGTGGCGTACAAGTACGACAATCACACTTCGACCTTGGCGTACGGTGGATTTTTCTTCTGGTACGATATGGAAAGTCGAACCGAGGCGATTCGGTCGTTGAATGACCAAGAAGCGAAGACTGCGGCCGCCAAACGACATCAGCAACTGGTCTTGGCTTTGCCAGAAATCGACGGCTGTTTTGTCGACTCGCATGAGTTGGGTCGTTGTTACGGAACGGCGATGGCATTGCAAAGCATGGGTGGGCTTTCGCGAGTCCTTGACGCAAGACCCAACTGATACGGGTCATACAAACGACCGGCTTTTTGTTCTGTGTTCACCACTTAGAAAGATGCCAAAACTCGATGCCTGCCACGGTGTTGAACCTGCAGAAAATCCATGACCCGAACGATGCGGTCCATCGCGCGGTGCAAGCCTTGGCGGAAGGCAAGGTCATAGCGCTACCGACCGAGACGGTTTACGGTTTGGCGGTGAGCGGGTTGGCCCCCGATGCACTGGAGAAACTCTGCGTTCAGAAAGCTCGAACCTGCGAGCGACCGTTGGCCATTGCGGTCAAGAGTGCCGATGACGCGTTGGATTACGTGCCCACGATGTCGCCGCTTGGCAGACGACTCGCGCGGCGGTGTTGGCCCGGGCCCTTGACGATTGTGTTTCCGGAGATTGGTCCGGATAGTGTGATTACCCAACTTTCCGCCGACGTTCAACGTCGGGTTGCCGGCGACGGTAGTTTAGGTATCCGTGTTCCGGCACATCCGATCTTTCTGAGCGTCTTGCGGTTTTGTCGAGGGCCGGTTGTACTAACCAGTGCCAACGTGACAGGGCAGCCGGAACCTACAAACGCTCAACAAGTATTGGCGACCTTGGGACAATCCGTCGACATGATTTTGGACGATGGTCCATGTCGCTTCGGCCAATCATCGACGGTCGTCCGTGTTGATGGTGATCGGTGCACGATCTTGCGAGAAGGCGTGATCGCTAGAAAGACTCTCAAACGAATGGCAAATTTCAATATCCTCTTGGTTTGTACTGGCAATACCTGTCGCAGTCCAATGGCGGAGTGCCTGATGAAGGAGGCGCTCGCGAAGCGTTTTCATTGCAAACCCGACCAATTGTCCGAACATGGAATCATGGTCGCCTCGGCGGGTGTGGCAGCGCATGACGGCAATCGCGCCAGTCGCGAGGCGGTCGCGGTGATGGCCAAACGGAACTTGGACCTTTCGTTGCACGAAAGCCAAGCGGTCACCGAGACTTTGGTTCAATCCGCAGATTTGATTCTGACCATGACCAATAGTCACCAGCGAGCCTTACTCAGTTATTTCCCATCGGCGGCTGGACGAACGTTTGTTTTGTCCGGCGGTGGTGAAGATGTTTCCGATCCGATAGGTGGCTCGGTAACTATTTACGAAGAATGCGCCACGCAAATCCAAGGATACGTCGATTTGTGGGCGCGACAGATCGAACTGCACTTGCCGCAAGGCTTGGAGGAGCAAACATGAAGGTTGCCATTGGGAGCGATCATCACGGAATCAGGTTCAAACACCAAGCCGCAGAGTTGCTGCGAACGCTTGGCGTTGAGGTCGTCGATGTGGGAGCCCACGACGCGGAGGTCCCCTGCGACTATCCGGACTCGGCAAAAGAAGTTGGTTGTTTGGTGTCCAAGGGGAACGCCGATCGCGGGGTATTGATCTGTGGTTCCGGCGTCGGCATGGCGATCGCAGCGAATAAGTTCCCTGGGGTTCGCGCTGCGGTTTGCGACACTGTCGAATTGGCAAGACTGACTCGACAACATAACGGACTGAATGTTCTCTGTCTCTCGGGAAATCTTTGGAAACAACAGGATCTGCTACCAGTGGTTCAAGCCTTTCTGGAAACCGACTTTGAAGGGGGAAGGCATCAACGTCGGATCGAAAAGATTGCCGAAATTGAAACCTCGGTTGCCGCAAGTCGCTCGTGTCGGTAGCCTCGCCACCAACATCTCTCGGTTTCTGCATACATTGGGAGCTCCACATTGGCGGATGTGAAATTAACCGGCCAGCATTGGATTGCGGGATCTTTGGCACCTCCGCGAGAAGAGTCGTTTCGCGCGACGTGTGCCGAAACAGGAGCATTCCTGGAACCGGGGTATGGGGAAGCCACTCCGGAACAAATCTCTGCCGCTTGTGAAGCAGCGTCTTCGGCCTTTCACGAGTATCGCAATGTCGCCGCGGAAGGACGAGCTCGGTTGCTCGAGACGATTGCCGATGAAGTCTTGGCTGCCGGCGACGCTTTATTGGATCGTTGCCACCTAGAAACAGCGTTGGGGCGCGATCGCTTGATGTTCGAGCGGCAGCGAACCGTAAATCAAGCCCGCTTGTTTGCTCAAGTTGTCCGCGAAGGACACTGGACAGAGCCTCGACTCGATCATGCAGACGCCACACGGCAGGCCCCAGATTGTCGTAGCATGTGGTTGCCGATCGGGCCGGTTGCCGTGTTTGGTGCCAGCAACTTTCCCTTGGCCATTAGCGTCGTTGGCAATGATACGATTGCGGCCCTGGCCGCCGGTTGCTCGGTGGTTGTTAAAGCCCATCCCGGTCATCCTGGCACTTGCGAGATATTGGCTGGGTGCCTGAACCGTGCCATCCGACGGTGTGCCTTGCCCGCAGGACTGTTCTCGCTACTGCATGGGGTAAGCCATGAGGTTGGGCAATCTCTCGTACAAAACCCGCGAATTCAAGCGGTGGGATTCACCGGTTCATTGACTGGAGGTCGCGCTCTCTATGATGCCGTGGGGCGCCGTGCACAATTGATTCCCATTTACGCTGAAATGGGCAGTGTGAATCCTGTTTTCTTCTTTCCGCAAGCGTTGCGAAATGATCGGTGGCAACCACTGGTCGCGAAGTTGGTTGGCAGCATCACCGCGGGGTGTGGGCAAATGTGTACACAACCCGGCCTACTGCTCGGCCTAAAACAAACGGAGTGGCAAGAACTGCGTCGCGAAGTTCAAGCAAAGGTTACTGACCAGACCTTCACGTTGTTGCATCCAGGCATTGCCAAGGCATTTCGCCAGTTGACGGCCGAGCGCGGCGCGCAGGCCATTTCAATCACTTCGATGGCCGCTGCGCAGAAGACTTCGGAGTCCGACTGTTGCGTTCCGGGGGTGATTTTCGAAGCGACCGCCACCGAACTGCTGGAACACACGCATTGGGAGGAGGAGATATTTGGGCCATCCACTGTCTTTGTGGAATGTGAGGAGGTGCAGCAAATGCTCGCCTATGCGCAGCAAATGAAGGGCTCCCTGACAGCATCGATCTTTGCCACAGATGATGAAATTGAGCTGGTTCGGCCATTGCTCGACGTCCTGCAAACGAAGGTTGGACGGATCATCTTCAACGGATTCCCCACTGGGGTTCAAGTCAATCACGCCATGATGCACGGCGGACCGTATCCGGCGGCGATTGGTAACATGACGTCGATTGGAACCGGCTCGATCAAGCGCTTCGCGCGTCCGGTATGCTTTCAAGGATTTCCGGAACGCCTCCTGCCCGAAACTTTGCGAGACAACTTGTCTGCACCGACACTTCGAATGATCGATGGCCAGTACCAATTGGGTTCAGCAGTCATATGAGCGTAAGACGTCGAACCTTCGGAATCATCGGCGGCGGCGCGATCGGTTGGTCCGTGGCGTATCAATTGGCCAAGACACGCCGTCGAACTGACGAGTCCATTGTCGTGTTCGACGCATCGTTGGCAGGTGCAAGTTCTTGGGCGGGGGCGGGAATTCTACCGCCGGCGACTCGATTCGAGTCAACGGATCCCATGGAACAACTGCAAAAACTTTCACGGGAAGCGATGCCGCTGTGGTCTCGGGAGCTCAAGCAACTGAGTGGCATTGACAATGAATTTCATGTTTGCGGCGGTGTCTATGTGGCGCAAACCAGTGGGGAACACGCAAGCCTGATAGGCCTGCGACAATTCTGGGATGAAATGGGAATCGAAGGACTCCCGCTCGAGGCGGATTCTTGGAATCAACGATTCCCGTGGTTTGCCAACCAGATACCAAGAGAAAAGTGCCGGTTAATCTTTGAGGTTCCGGGCGAGGCTCAACTTCGCAATCCACGTCATCTGGCAGCGCTCCGCCGCGCCTGCGAGGTCCTCGGCGTCGAGACACGAGCATTGACAACCGAACAAGCTGCTCGATTGCAATTGTCGGCATCGGCCACTGGCCCGCCCACGCTTGAATGGGGAGCATCGGAGTCGTGGAACTGTGAACAGTTCGTCTTGGCTACCGGCAGTTGGACATCGGCGTTATTGCGACGCTGGTTTGGAACAACGGATCGCTTTGCTGATGTGTTCCCCATCAAAGGGGAAATGTTATTGTTCGACGCGACAACCCCGCTTTTCTCCACAATCTTCAATGTCGGCACGCGCTACATTGTACCGCGACTTGACGGTCACATCTTGGTCGGCTCGACGGAACAAGAAGCTGGCTTCTTCGCCGAACCGACCGAAGAGGGCCGCTCGCAATTGCTCGAGTTTGTCGAACAAACGTTGCCCGATTTGTTGCGATTTAAGCTTGTCAAACACTGGGCTGGGTTGAGGCCCGCCAGCTTTGATCAAATGCCGATCATTGGACGACTGAATCAATGCCCGGACTTGATCGTCGCCAGCGGGCACTTTCGCAGCGGATTGCAATGGTCGATCGGCACCGCGCTTTGTGTGGCGGCCCTGCTGCGTCACGAGTTACCTCCCTTGGATCTTCGCGTCTTTCAACCAAGTCGCTAAGAATCAAACCAAGAACAAGGGTTCGTGAACGCTCACGTGACTACTTCGCAGGCGTGGTGCCGGTTGGAGCCGGCGTGGTGCCGGATGGAGCCGGCGTGGTTTCCTCGAAGACATTTTCTTCCTCAAGCGGCAGTTGAAACGCGTCAGCTACCCGAGTCATGTAATTGCACCACGAGATATACCACACCAAGTCCAAGGCCCGATGGTCACCGAATGCTTGGATCAGCTCGTGGCGATCGAGCGCCGTCAATTGATCCGCTTCTTTGGTCAAGCGATAGGCCCATTGATGGGCCAATCCTTCCTTGGGCGGCAGTGACGAGAAATCGCCCGTCGCCAACATCTTGGTACGTTCTTTAATTGCTTCTGAGTTCAGGCCCGCGACCGCGAGCAGCATTTCGCTATGACCCATTCAGTAAAAGCACTCGTTGCTGCGGGTGACCACCCAGAACAACGAGTTGGAAAAGACGCGATCCAAATTGGCTTCACGACGAAATGTTCGCATCAAGTTGAACCAGCCTTGTGTCAATTCGGGTTGATATCCCAAACTGATGTTGCTCCAGACGACCTTTTCACTGCGTTTGCGTTCTTCCTCTGGCAGGATTCCCAGTCGGTCTGGATGTGGCAGCGGCACGCGCGAGGAGCGTTGTTGCTGGGACTTCAACTTCGCTTGCAACAAGTCGAAGTTTACGGGATTCCAGCCGGCTTGGCGTTTCTTCGATTCTGACGGATCGGTCGGGGCTGCTAGTAACGTCTCGGCAAGGTCGGGTCGCGACGGCGCCGTCCGCGCGTCCTCACCTCGCCAACCGTCCGGTGGCAGGACAGCTGCTAAATTGAGTTTGTCTTCCTCGGTGAGGCCCAGCGCCAACCACAAGCGATTTTCGAAGTTAGCAAACGCAATTGTATGAACGATCGCCACCGTTGACTCGGTCTGCCATTGCTCGTGAATCTCCGCAAACGATTCATCGCTAATGGAATGCCCAGCTTGCGTCAACTGTTTTGCAAAGGCCCACAACTTGGCGTTTGGTTCCGAAGGACTGGCAATTTGCTGCTGCCATTCGAGAATATCGGTCGACGATTTTCCCGCTCGCAAAAGATCAAATTCAGCCGTTGCTTTTCCATAGGGACTGTGGAGCGCGTCTGCGACAATCCATCGAATCTTGGCTGCGATCTCTCTTCCCAACGGATTCGCTTGTCGATGAAGATGATCCAACTTGAGCAAAGCCAACGTGGATTCAGGCAACGAATCCGACAATCGTTCGGCCCAAGTTGGCAAAGCCGGGAACTCGATCCCGAGTTGACTCCATGCTGCTTTTGGATCACGCGACGACGGGGCATTCGATTGCGCACTGGGCCCGGGTTCCTGGACGCTGCCTTCGACCTTGGAAGGTTCCGTTTCGGTCAAATGCCAAAGTAAGGCTTCCTCTAGTTCGCTGGGGCTGAAGTAATGTGGTCCGCGACCGGACTTGAAGAGCACTTGCCGTTCGGCGTCCAGCAGATAAAGTCGGCTGGGCATCCCGCTGTATTGGCGACCAACGGGATCGTCCATTTCGTCAACAACCAACGGAATCTTGCTGCCCATCAAGTTTTGGCACTGTTGGGCAACGGCGACACGCTCGGGATACTTGGTTGGTTGCGGCAACTTGATGTCCGCCGATTCATTGCGGCGCATGGCCCACCCATCACTCGGATGAGCTTCACGAACATACACCACCAAGAAATGAAATTGTTCTCGGTAACGGTCGAACAAACGTTCGAGATTTCCGGCCTGGGCCCGAAACGGACCACAGGTAAAATTGCCGAAGATCAAGACGACTGGCTTTTCCGAGCACCATTTGGCGAGGTTGACTTCTTCACCTTTCAATGTCTTCAGGGTAAAGTCGCCACCTTGTTCGCCGACATTGGGGCCGGGCATATGCGAACCAATTTCTTGCTTTTCCAATCCGATAATCAATTGACTCGCGGTTGGACGTTCGAACGAAGCTCCCGAACGTGGCGGAGGTTCCCAGGCCAATCGCAGCTCGTCAATCGACAAAAACTCTTGATTGGCCAAGAGCTTGGAGGTCATGGCTTGCAATTCCGACTCTGTGATCCGACCATCGTCGTCGGCATCGACCCGTCGCGCCAGCTGTTGAAAGTTTGAACTCCCCGAATCAATGTTCCAACCATGGTCGGCGTCGTTCAAAGCACCGTCGCGGTTGCGATCCAAAGCAGCAAACCATTGCTCGCGGCCTGGAAATTCCGTTTTTGAGATTTGGCCATCTCCGTCGGTATCGTAGGAAGCCAACATTTGCTCCCAGCCATACGCGGTTTGCGGTTTGGCGAGGTTGAACCAGCCGTCGTTTCGCGTCATGGAACGCCCGGCCACGATCGCCTCGAGCATGGCCATCGCTTCCGAGTCGGCTGGCAAGCTCTGTCGCAGTCGCTGCTCGGCGGCTTGGGCTTCTGCCGTCAGTTCATCAGTACGCTGGGCCAACGCTGTGGCATTCCAGCCGAATGCACAACTGATGACCCCAACGGTCCAACCAAACCATCGCGGTGTGATCCCCGTTCGTGTCGCGCCCCCGGCTCTATCAAAAAGTCTCATCGATCGTTCCTTAAAAAGCTGGAGATAATGCACGAAACACCGTCAATACCGGTTCAGTACCAACACAGTACTGTTCGGTGGTCGTTTCACGGCGTCCAGCTACTTCGAGAGTTAGCTCAACGTTCACAAACAAATTGGAATCGAGAGCCCGTTCGTCTGCAATAGAGTGCATCCTGGCATAGTCATTTCGATCGCGCAGGGTCAGCCGGTTCGTGGTTACCTCGCGGCTTAGACGATTAAGGAATCGTTAGATATCGAATGAAATTGCGAAAGGGCTGATTGGATACGAAGGCTTTGGGTTGTCCGGCCCAGCCCTGACTAATGTAGGTGCCGGCTGGCAAGGCACGTGGAATCAACGATTTGTATCCACCTTGCCCGCTCTGTGGTTGGGCTGGCGCGACTGGATAGAACCCTGGCTGTTGGATTGGACCGTAGACGCCGCCCGATTGCGGAGCCAAAACAGGCTGTTGATTGGCAAAGGGTTGTTGCACCATTCCGGGCTGAAACGCGGTGGGCTGAGTCAACATCTGAGTTTGACATGAAGCACAAGTGCCGTAGGGAACCGCGGCAACTTGATAGGGCGTCCCGGCAGCCACTCCCGAGTTCATCGGCACGTACTGAACGGTCGGTACCAAGTAGTTGCCGTTTCCAGTGGGGATCGCCGCATAGTTTGGAGCAGCCTGTTGCGGCAACGGAGCTGACGTCAAATACGCACCCGCTGGCACGACATTTTCGCGAACCGTCGTGATGGTATTGCCGGTCCCAGGAAAGTGAGTCGTGGAAACCACACCGCCAGCAACCGGTGACGAGGATTCAACCCATTCCGAGTTGTATTCGGTGGTTCGCACCTGAGTTTCGGTCCCCAATCGACTTGGCGTCCCCACTAGGCCGCCGGTCTGACCAAACGCGGAACTCGAAACAGCAACTACTAATAACGCGGTCGCTCCGGACCAAACTCGTTGAGCCAATTTGGTCCCCAACGAGTGTGAAAGGTCAGACAGCAGACAGCGATCTTTCGCAATCATTCGCAGCATCGTTCGGAGTTTCCGTGGAAAGTTGGAAGGAATCGGCTCGCATTCACTGCGGAGCGCCTCGGTGACTGGTCGCCAAACGGCAGGCCCCGTTCATCAATTACTCGATGAGTACCGAGCAAGTTCGCAGACGCATCTCAATTCTAGCTCAAAAAGCACATTTTGGCCAATGTTCAATTTCTGGAGGCGTGGTACATTCTGAGCCGTTCCTTCTGGCTTGGTCCGCGAGGACCGATTTTGTGGAGTCCAAACACGATGTTCGAGCACCTGACAACTGCCCCAGACGACCCAATTCTTGGTCTAAACGAAAAATTCAAGCAAGATCAGCGTGACCACCGCGTGAACTTGATCATCGGCATTTACCAGGATGAAACGGGGGAAATCCCCGAGTTTCGGGCAGTTTCCGAGGCCCGACGTCGGATCAGCAGCAATGTCAAAGCCAATTACTTGGGGATCGACGGGGACCAAGCTTATGCCCAGCTAGCATCGGAGCTGATTTTGGGATCCGATAATCCGCGTTTCCGAGAAGGCAATTGGGTCGGGGCTCAATCGTTGGGCGGAACCGGTGGCTTGCGGGTCGTAGCGGATTTTCTGGGGCGCTGCCGAGTCACCGACACGGTATGGCACACCAATCCGACCTGGGTCAATCACCAGTCGATTTTCAACGCGGCCGGATTGCAGACCAAGCCATTTCCTTATTTGGACGCGGCCGGACGCGGGTTGGACTTTTCATCAATGATGTCGGCGTTGGAGCAAGTGCCCACGGGACACGCGGTTCTCTTGCATGGTTGCTGCCATAATCCGACAGGTGTGGATCCGACGGCTGAGCAATGGCAAGCGATTGTTGATGTTCTCAAGCGCCGAAGTCTGCTCCCGATTTTGGATTGCGCGTACCAAGGATTCGGCGACGGGCTGGAAGCGGATGTCTTGGCTTGTCGTTTGGTTTCTTCGCAGCTCCATGAAGCGATTATCGTGCAGTCGTTTTCCAAAAACTTCAGTCTCTACAATCAGCGTGTGGGGGCAGTGTTGTTTTTGACCAAGGACAGCGCGCAAGCGGCGACCCTGCGTTCCCAAGTCAAGGCTGCGATTCGTGCGAATTACTCGAACCCGCCTCAATACGGCGCGGCTCTGGTTCGCACGGTTCTCGGCGACAAAGAACTATGTGCGGATTGGAAGCGTGAATTGGAAGCGATGCGCCAGCGGATCGCGGCTCTGCGGCAACGGTTTTCAGAGTCCTTGCGCGAGAAGTGCGATCATGATTTTTCGCACATCGCGCAGCAAAAAGGAATGTTCAGTTTCTCTGGTTTGACTGCCGAACAAGTCGTTCATTTGCGCGACGAGTTCGGGATCTACTTTGTGGGCAACGGTCGCATGAACGTGGCGGGCCTGAACGAGCGCAACCTAGAAGTCACCACCCGCGCCATCGCCGAAGTCGTCGGCCGCTGCCCAGTGAGTGCGAGTTGAGTTTGACGCCTTGCCGCGTACCACTCCGCTAGTCAGATTATTCGGCCAGTGTCGCGGATCCGTAGCTGGGCGGAATAATCTGTAACCGTTCACAAGATTGTCGGCCAAGTTGGGGGCTGGTGCATTCCGCAAGTCGTTCTGTTACCGTTCGGAAGCTCATTTCTGTTGGAGAGCGACTTGCCCGGCTCCGTTTGCTTTATCAGGCGACTTGCACCTAGCACCCCAGGGTTCTTGAACGGTTACGGAGTTTTCAAATCTGAATTCACCGGAGCATGCGCAACATTCCCTTGCCGACCATTCCTCCGCCAAGTCCCCTATACACCAAGGGCTGTCGAACATGCCCGGCAAATCGCAATCCAAGCCGGTTCTGGTTGATGATCGTTGAAGAAGTAAAGATCTTGCGCATCCCCGCCGCCGAACTTGACTCATCAGTAGCGGCTTCACCGAAGGAATCGTTAGCAAATAATTGACAGAATTAGCTGGGACGCGCCAGCGTCCAATTCCGCAAAAACCGGGTGCTACTGCACTCTGGCTGATTTACAATTCATCCGGTTGATTATCGCCGATTATTTACGGGATTTCGTTCACAATCATCAGTTCATGATTAGAACCTGCCATAGAAAAGCTCCCTGTGATCAAACGCTCTGCCTTGATTATTTTGGTTATGCCCTGCTCATTTATGCGATATTCTGGTGATTTCGAGCATAAATCTAGGGTAATCGTTTCACGAACGGACGAACAGTTCGTTCCATCGGAAGCCGTGTGTGCGAGGTAAAACTCTGCCATGATGCGCTGGGAATCGATTACCGTATTTACCTTGCACTTCCGCAGCCAGAAACATGTGCCAATAAACGCCCGATTGTGCTTAATTCTAACAAGTTTACGATTTTGTTCGCGATTTTCGAATTCTACACCAGACCCAATTCGACCGTAACTATGGACGCCAATTGCATTAAAGATGTTTCCGTTCCCAAGAATTCGATTTACTTTGACATTGCCAGCCATGATTTCCCCTGAGACGCAGGGAGTTGCCACGCCGACACTCGGTGGAAGAACCACTTCTTCTGTCATTGGCCCCGAAACCGGCCCGGCCGCCGCGCAGCCCAGCAGCTTCAGTTCTTCGTACGACACGATTACTCCAAAATGTTCGCCAGGTGCTTGCGGGGTACAACAACCTGAAAGGTAATAATTCAATCCGTAAGCAAATTCCAGAAAATGCAATGGCGTGGTTGGAGGCCCAGATAGAAACGGGCGATCTTGATTTGAATTCATCTTACTTTCCTTCATAACTGCGAAAACTAACTCGACTCGCTTCACGCCACGGTTTCACCGTCGGCTAATCAATCGACCTCCAATCGACGAACGCAGCGCAGGCCGACACGATCAGCCTGCTGGCGGTCGCAAACCTCGAACGGCGGGGTTTGCGATTGTTCGATAAACTTCAATCTGGACTCGGACCAATCCCCAAGTCCAAAGACGTGGAACTTGTCCAAACTCCCAATCTTGATATTCATTTCCGGAATCACGCGGAAGTTCCGATTAACGGTCCATTCCAAACGACTCGTGACAAGATCTCGAACATGGGGAGGAGCTTGTGTTTCGTCGATCATCGACAGACTGGTCGGGTCGGTGACCTGAGTGGGAATGAAAGTGTCTCCCCACGGGAAATGTGTCGTCCCACCATTGGTTGCGACAAACAGCAATTCCCAAAGATCCGGCACGTTCTTCCCCACCTTTTCAGCGTAGGCGACGGCAATGTCCCAGTCAATCGAGCAAGGAGCATCGAGGTCCACATCATCTTGTACTTGAAATTTTGGAAAAATAGCCAGCAGGTCACGATAGGTAACCTCGGAATTGTCAATCAAAAACTGCCCGAGGTCTTTACGTTTATTAAGTAATTCAAATGGTCTTGTTGGCAGTGGTGAGAACTCCAGTTTTCCACCGGCCACAAACGTCATGTTGGACTTCAGTTTGGCGATGGGCACGAGACGGATCGGTTCTAGTTCATACACCCCGCCAGTGAGCAACCAGGACCGGTGTGGCAAGGCCCCCACGCCAAGATAATTACCAATCGGCCCTTCATCGGCTTTGGGAACGGTGCGGTAAATCTCGAACGCTTCTTTCCCGGATTTGGCAAGCACTTTGTAGAAGCCAGGCGCCATTTGTATTTCTTGCCCCGCGACGCTCTGACTGCCATTCGCCACGTCCCATTCGCCAGTTGTTTCATTCAAGGGAATCCACTCAAGATTTGCGTTCGCTGGCTCCGATTCGATCGTGACCGTAATCAACGGGTTGTTGGCCTCTCGTTCGTCGCGCCACGCGTTCCAAACGCTCGCGAGCGCCCCGATCGCTACCACAGCAACACCGGCAAACCCGTAGCGACGACCATACGTCTTCAAAACTCGTGCGTCCCAACGACGATAAGTACTGACGGTTTTGCCTGCCAAGTATCGTCGCAAATCCCCAGCAAACTCGTGTGCGGTACGATACCGGTCTTCCGGCGTCTTCGCTAAGGCTTTTAAAATAATGGACTCCAATGCCGCATCAACCTTCTTGTTTCGTAGTCGAGGTGGCACGGTGGGGCGATGAACGATCTCTTCATAGATCGATTCCGATGCGCCCGTGAACGGCAGGGTGTTCGTCACCAAGTGGTAAAGGATTACACCCATTCCGTACACATCGGTCCACGTGTCGATTCGATTCAAGCGTCCTTGCACCTGCTCGGGTGACATGAATGCGGGTGTGCCGATGGGGCTTCCCGGATTGGCGATTGATTCGAACTGAGCTGTTCGACTATGGGACAAACCAAAGTCCAAGACAACAGGTTCCAAGTTGTCGGTGATTAAAATGTTGCCCGGCTTGAGATCACGATGGATCACATCGGCTTGATGCGCATGTTCCATTGCTTCAGCGATTTTGAGCATGACTTGGCACGACGTCTTGATGTCGGGCCGATTGGTCGCCGCCCAACGGCCAAGTGTCATGCCAGGGATAAGGTCACTAACGATAAACGTCATGCCTTCAATTTCACCAACATCATAAATTCGTACAATGTTGGGATGACTCAATCGACTGGCAGCACGAGCTTCGCGGAGAAAGATATCTCGATCGAGTCGCTCCACCTTGGGAATCTTGAGGGCGACATCACGGAGTAATTTTGTGTCCCACGCTCGGTACACTTTTCCATACGAGCCTTCACCCAAGACTTCCTTGAGTTGAAATCGCTCCGGCAGTCGGGATCCCCCACTTGTCTTGGCCGGCTCAAACAATTTGGTGGAGAAAAGTACCACAGAACGATACCCGCAGTTCGCACAAACCGGTTCGGCTGCAACACCCGTGTTTGATGGTTGCGTCTGTCCGCATTGCGGACAGGATGGACCTCGTTGCGCGTCCCCGCGTGTTCCCAGTCGACCTGCTAACTCGTAGAAAATCCTTTCTTCGAACTTGGCTAACTCGCTCGAATCAGGAAAATGACTGTCCCAGTCCCGGTGATTCATGATAAAGGTTCGCAAGTCACCCGACACCACGCCCGGTGGTAACATCGAGAACAATCGATCGCAAACAATTTTCAGAAGTTCGGAATGGGGCTTTCCTGCCATGGTAGATCTGTTTCTTGTTCAAGGAGAATGGTGCCAAGAGGTAACAGAAATCAGCTAAGAATCTGCTTCAAACAGTTCGAGAGGATCGTGGCTAGTATATCGCGTCGATAGAGAGAAACAATAGTCGGTCGCCCAGCCCAAATTCCACTATCGCCACACGCCTTCGACCACCAACTTTAGAGCGGTGGCCATAGTCATGGCAATGATCAAGTATCGAAAGGCTTTTTCAGGGATGCGGCGAACGATGGAAATTCCCAACATCACGCCAATAAAGATCGCAGGGAGCACCACGATATTCGCCGCAAACGAGTACCAAGTAATGTTCTTCCAAAACCCGATTTGCAGCGGAACCTTCATCAAGTTGATCGCCAGAAAGAACCAAGCAATCGTACCCATGTAATTGTTTTTCGGAATTCGAGTCGCCAGCATGTAGACGGCCATGACTGGACCGGCCGCGTTGCCGATCATGGTCGTGAAACCTCCGAGCCATCCAAAGCTGAAGCCGAGCCAAGGACGCTGGCTGACCCATTTCGAGAGATCCACCGACTCCTGCAATAGTAGCAGAACGACGGTGCCAATAATGATCCATCCGATCATGCTGGTGAACACCGCGTCCGAGACCTGCAACCCCAGCCAAGTCCCGCACAGAACTCCGATGATGGCGGGCGGCAACAATCGCAGCAGATATTTCCAATCCGTGTGTCGGTGATAGTGACGCACGGCAAACAGGTCCGCCATGCACAAAATCGGCAAGAGCAAGCCCGTTGAAGGCCGCCCGCCGAAGGTCGCTGCCATCAAGGGAACCACCAACATGCTCAAGCCCTTGAGTCCGGCCTTGGCCATGCCCGAAAGCAACGCGGCGATCACCAAGACGGTCCACTGCTCGATAGAATACTGCGTGAAGATGTCTTCCATTGACCCTCTACACTTGTGTCAGGTTTGACCTAATAAATCGGGTCACAGCTCTGAATGATTGACTCATCCCGTGCGGAGAAATGTGATCGGTTGAACGGCAACAAAGCACTACGCAGTTTCCTCGGCTGCCCCATTGCCGACTTCAGCATCCAGATCTACCGCATCCAGAGACTCCGAGTTCTTCGTCAAACGAGCCGTCCGCCCAAACAGCGAATCGCGGCGAATCGTGTGCGAACTGTCGCGAACTAAAACGCGAGGACCAAGGATTTGTTTCAGCTCCTCGCTGCCCACCGACTCGACTTCCATCAACCGGACCGTGATGTCTTCCAGGTGTTGGCTGCGATGTTCCAATATTTGCCGAGTGAGTTTCATCTGTTCATCGATGATTCGCTGGACTTCGGCATCGATCTTTTGCAGCGTGTCTTCACTCAGGATCCTGCCATTGTCTTGGCTCAAGCCAGGCAGGAAGGCACTGCGCGTCGTTCCGCTATAGTTGATGCGACCCAACGAACTCATTCCAAACTCGGTCACCATTCGATAAGCCAAGTCCGTAGCACGTTCCAAGTCATTTTGTGCGCCAGTCGAAACTTCGGGGTAGACCAGCTCCTCGGCCAAGGTTCCCGCCAAAAGAATTTTGATCTGACTTTCCAATTCGCCTTTGGTCATCAGGTAACGATCTTCGTCTGGACGCTGCATGGTGTAGCCTAGTGCAGCAAACCCGCGTGGGATGATCGAAACTTTGTGAACGGGGTCGGTATTCGGCAGCGCATAAGCGACCAACGCATGGCCCGCTTCATGATACGCGACACGACGTTTTTCGTCTTCGTTCATGACCCGCTTCTTCTTTTCGAGTCCAGCGGTGACGCGTTCAATTCCTTCGTAGAATTCGTCGATCGTTACCAGGTCCTTGTCTTTGCGAGCTGCCAACAACGCAGCTTCGTTGACCAAGTTGGCCAGATCCGCGCCCACAAATCCGCTGGTCATGGCGGCGATGTGTTTCAAGTTGACGTCGTCAGCCAGTTTCACGTTCTTCACGTGGACACTAAGGATCTTCTCTCGCCCGTGGATGTCGGGACGATCGACCAAGACCTGTCGATCAAAACGACCCGGTCGCAGGAGAGCCGCGTCGAGTGTCTCGGGGCGGTTCGTCGCCGCCATGACAATGACACCCGAGTTCGAATCAAAGCCATCCATCTCGACCAACAAGGCATTAAGTGTTTGCTCACGTTCGTCATGGCTCGGGATTGCGCCATTGCCACGCGACTTGCCTAAGGCATCTAGCTCGTCGATGAAAATGATGCAGGGGGACTTGGCGACGGCTTGTTGGAACGTATCTCGGACGCGAGCAGCACCGACGCCTACAAACATTTCGACAAAGTCGCTACCCGACAAACTAAAGAACGGGACCCCTGCTTCACCGGCCACGGCTTTCGCCAATAAGGTCTTCCCGGTTCCCGGTGGGCCGACCAATAAAACGCCTTTCGGAATTCGGCCTCCGAGTCGTTGGTATTTTTCAGCGTTGCTGAGGAAGTCGACGACTTCTTTGACTTCTTCCACCGCTTCATCGATGCCCGCGACACTGTTGAAGGAGATCCCATGATCTTCATTGGCGTACAGGCGACCGCGGCTCCGAGCGAACTGCATCGGCCCCGCTCCGCCGGCCATGCGAGTGTAAAAGAAGAACAACAGCCCGCCGACAATCGCAATGGTTACCAGCGTGGGTCCGTACCGATCAAAGAAACTGCGATCCACGACGTCGAATTGAAAGCCACGCGAATTCAACTCGCGCAAGAATTGACTATAGGCCTCATTGCCGTCCGGCGGAGTTGATGTGAAATACTTCTCACCTTCCGGCTTCTTCGAGTTTTGATCTTTGTCCAAATACTCGACGGTGACTTTGCCCCGAACTTCCCGCTGATTGATTTGTTGAATCCGCAGGTTCTTCAGCCGAACTTTGGTTTTTTCGTTGAGATCGCCCGCGATGTATTCACCGGTTTCGGTCCCGGAAATAACGGGCTGTCCCTCGCTGTCCAATCTAGTGACCTCGATCAATTGCCGCAAATCACTGGTACGAATGTAAACGCTGTTGGCATTTTCATACAACGTGTACGCAATGGCGACGACCGATAATGCAATGGCCAGGAACAGCCAAGGCCGTGGACGATTGAGTCCACCATCGCGATCCTTCGACGAATGGTTGGGGCCCGAGGATTTCGGGCGGTTCGAATCCCCACCCTGCTGACGACGAGACTTTGAATCCGGCGAGTCCGACGAGTTTTTCGACATTGTATCTTTACGGCAACGAGGCGATGGTCGTAGGAACGGTCTATCGTTCCACGAACAAGTTGGCCCCTTGTATCGCGGGACGTCGTGCATCCCGGACTTTAGCTATGCTACGAACGATCCTGGCTGCGGACAAGCAGCGCCGCGCGGGGTAAGAAAAGTTGAACCGACCCCGGGACGGGATTTTCCAATCAATCCGGCGATGCCGATTACGGGCGACCAATCGTTTGCTACAATCTGGTCTTTGCGATCGAGGTTCGAGGAGTGTGAGCTTGTTGCAAATTGGAATGGGTCGGTTCGAAACGACGGCCAACGGTGATGGCTACCCAAAGTGGCTGCTGCCGCCCGCCCCGGTAAATCGTCCAAAACAGATCGCGATCTTGGGTTCGACCGGAAGCATCGGCGGGAGTACCTTGGCCGTGCTTCGGCACGCAGGCAGCACGGCCGCGAGCAGCTCCGTTGCAGCTGAACCGGGACAGGGCCAGCATGCGATGGGCCAGCACGAGACGGGGCAACCGACGGCCAAGTCGTCGCGGTTTCACCTCTTTGGGATCAGCGGACACCAAAATTTGGCCGAATTGGCGGCCATTGCTCGCGAGTTTCAGCCCGAATTTGTGGTTTGTTCGAGCCAATCGGAACGGGATGGCTGGGAGGAGGCGTGTCCCGGATACCGAGGTCGATTCGAGGCAGGGGCTGACGGTTTGGTTGCTTTGGCGGCGCACCCGAATGTCGACGTCGTCGTGGCAGCGATTGTGGGGCGAGCTGGACTGGAAAGCACACTGGCCGCTATTTCCGCTGGAAAGACTGTGGCGCTGGCGAACAAAGAGACGCTGGTGATGGCGGGACACTTGGCCACGGATCAAGCACTAAAGACGGGAGCGCGAATCCTTCCTGTCGACAGCGAACACAGTGCCATCTTCCAATGTTTGCACAGTGGGCAGCGGAAAGAGATTCGTCGCGTCATCCTGACGGCCAGCGGCGGCCCCTTTCGGACTTGGAGCGTTGACCAACAGGCCAACGTGACGCCGGAGCAGGCGAAATCTCACCCGACATGGAACATGGGTGCCAAGATTTCGGTCGACTCGGCGACGATGATGAACAAGGCACTAGAGTTGATCGAAGCCAAATGGCTGTTCGATTTACGGGCCGATCAATTGGAAGTTGTCGTCCATCCAGAGTCGGTCGTGCATTCGATGGTGGAGTTTACGGATGGTAGCGTATTGGCGCAATGCAGCCCCCCGGACATGAAGCTTCCGATTCAAGCGGCGTTGGACTTTCCAGATCGTTTCGATAGTCCGGCGCGACGCTTGGATTTTGGGCAAGCTTGGGGTCTGAATTTTCAGCCGCCCGATATGGACCGATTTCCTGCTTTGTTGGTAGGCTTAGAGGTTGCGCGACGGGGCGGGTCGTGCGGCGTGGTCCTGAATGCCGCCAATGAAGTTGCGGTGCAAGCCTTTTTGGAGCGACGAATCCGGTTTACGGAAATTGTTCCGGTCTGCCGCAAGGTCCTTGATTCCCATCCTTTTGAACCTTATCCCGACCTGCGTGCCGTCTTGGAACTGGACCGCTGGGCTCGGCTGGAGACAATTCAGTGCATTTCGAGCTTTTAGCAGCTGCCGGCCTGCCCAGTCTCAATTTCGTGTGGTCGATCGTACAGATGATCATCGGAATTGGACTAGTTATTTTCGTTCACGAACTTGGACACTTCTTGGCGGCGAAAGCGTGTGGGGTCAAATGTGAGAAGTTTTACGTAGGTTTTGACGCATTCGATATCAACTTGGGGGTTTTGCGAATTCCCAGTCGCTTGGCTTATTTCCAGTGGGGCGAAACCGAGTACGGGATCGGAATACTTCCGCTGGGTGGTTACGTCAAAATGTTGGGGCAACACGATAATCCGATGGAAGCGGTCTCGGATCCGCACGCCGCCAACGAATCGATCAAGTTGGCGTCGGATGGGCCGCGTGTTGATGCCCAACCGAACGCGCGACCGGCGATCGATCCCCGCTCGTTTCAGGCCAAGACCGTCCCGCAACGCATGTTGATTATGTCGGCGGGAGTGATCGTGAACATGGTCTTCGCCGTCATTTTTGCCTCGATCGCATTTTTGTTTGGCGTGAGCTACCCGCCGGCTCTGGTTGGCGATACCGTTGCAGGTTCACCGGCCTGGGAGAACAACTTGTCTGGGACTCAAATTCTGGAAATCAATGGAGCCAGCACCCAGGACAAATACTTCCCGTTCGACGAAGTTGCTCACACCATCATGGTGAGCGGCGGCAAACAGCCTATCCAGTTGGAGATCAAACGGCCGGAGAGTTCGGCCCAAACCGAGCGGCTCTTTATCCAGCCGGTCTTTGGGTTGATCAAGCTCAAGGGTTTCAGCCCGCCGTCGATCGGGATTGGTCCGATGTTGTCGACTCGGTTGGGCGCGGATCGTCCGACCTCCGAGGGGCAAGCGGCCCATGATGCTGGTTTCGAGCCCAACGATGTGATTGTTCGTGTCAATGGTACGGAAGTCAACGATCGAGTGGAGCTTGGGCGGGAGCTCTACAAGTATTGGGACCAACCATTGACGTTCACGGTGTTACGGGGAACAAAAGGGATTTACTTTAGCTATCGGGAGTATGTGAAGGCGGGTGCCAAAGATGGCGAGTTGATCGAATTGACGGTGCAGACCAACCCGTTGCGGGAATGCGGGATGGTCATGAAACATGGTCCCGTCACCGCCGTGCAGATCGGTTCGCCAGCCCACCAACAACGCATGAGAGTTGGTGATGTTATTTTAAAAATGGATGGACAAGATTTTGATCCGCTGTTGGCTCCGCAGTATCTGCGAAAAATGGCCCGCGAAGTCAAGCCGGTCGAGTTCTTAGTTCAGCGGCAGGAATCCAACGCGACGACGGAAGTGAAAGTTCTTCTGACTCCTCGCTTTTCACCGAGTGTCAGTTCCGTTGGTGAAGGGATGCCGGTCGCGGTGGAAGAAATCGGTGTGGCCATGCATGTCTACTCGGAAATCAAGCAGGTTGTCCCCGATGGCCCCGCAGCAAAAGCCGGCCTGCGAGACGGAGACAAGATCGTGTCGGCTACCATCGACTACAGCGAAGAGAAGTATCGCGACCTCCACCTCGAACGTGCCAAGATAAAGCCAATCGACGGAGAAGCCCTAGAAAAGAGTTGGGGAGTGGTTCATGAACTGTTGCAGTTGGCATTACCTTCGGCTTTTTTGAAGTTGAAGGTGGAACGCGATGGCAAGCCAATTGAAGTCGAGCTTCTTCCAGTGGCATCGACGCGACATTTCTCGGAAAAGCGGGGATTGGCTTTACAGCAAGTCAAAGAGATCTACACCGCTTCTGATTTTGCCGACTCAGTGGTCTGTGGGTGGCAGCAAGTGCAATACGACTCGGGAAAAATCTTGGGCATCTTGCGGCAGATGGTCACTGGGAATTTGCCGTTGACCGCGATTGGGGGCGTCGGTTCGATTGCGGTTGGAGCAACATCGGAGGCGATGTCCGGTACGACTCGACTGTTGCTGTTCTTGACTTTGTTGAGTGTAAACTTGGCCATTTTGAACTTCTTGCCGATTCCAATCTTGGATGGTGGGCACATGGTTTTCTTGGCTTGGGAAGGGGTGACTGGCCAACCACCGAACGAGAAAGTCCAAGAAGGATTGACGATGATTGGAGCCCTGTTGCTGTTGGGGTTGATTATTTTCGCGTTGGGTTTGGACGCGTGGCGAATTATTGGATTGTTCTGAAATTGGCCTTAAGTCATTGAGCATCAATGGCTTGAGATTGAGGGTTGGGGTTGGGGTTGTGAAAAAACCGGCGAATTTTATCAGTGGCCAAAGGCGGGATTTTCGCGTATCCTGGTGCCGCTGCTTCAGTTTGTCGCCTCAGCGTTTCATCCAAATGCTGTAGGTCGCTTTGAAAAGACGATCGGAGAACTGACATGGCTCAAGGGCCAATTTCGGATATTGAAGCGATTAATGGGCCGTCGCCAGAAATTGAATTAGAGGCTCGCTCGGTAAGGCGCGGGGTTCCAGAAGGGCTCTGGATTCGTTGCCCAAGTTGCAAGGCCGCCATTTTTCGTAAAGAGGCGGAAAAGCGTTTGGGCGTTTGTCCCGAATGCGATCACCATTTTTATGTATCGGCCAAGACGCGGATCGAACAAGTGCTCGATACCGGCACGTTCGAGGAATGGGACCCGGATCTGTTGGCGGCCGATCCCTTGAACTTCAAAGACAAAAAGCCGTATCGCGAACGCTTGGTTGCCGAACGCAAACTGACCGGATTGAAAGACGCGATTTTGACGGGCTGTGGCATGGTACGGGCTCGTCGCGTGGCGATTGGCATTACCGACTCGGCGTTTATCATGGGCAGCATGGGGTCGGTGGTCGGCGAGAAATTGACTCGCTTGACCGAGCGAGCGACGGAGCAGAAGCTGCCGCTGATCATCATATCGGCTTCGGGCGGTGGGGCCCGAATGCACGAAGGAATCTTGTCCTTGATGCAGATGGCGAAAGTCTCCGCCGCGTTGGCCCGCTACAACCAAGCCGGTGGCTTGTACATTTCTGTACTTACCAATCCAACGATGGGCGGTGTAGCTGCCAGTTTTGCGTCGCTTGGCGACATCACGTTTGCGGAACCCAAAGCCCTCATCGGGTTCGCTGGGCCGCGAACCATCAAAGCGACGATACGCATCGAGCTACCGGACGAGTTTCAAACGAGCGAGTTTCTGTTGCAACATGGCTACGTGGATCGAATCGTTCATCGCAATCGCCTCAAGGCTGAGATTGCGCGGACGATTGATTACTGCGTGGGATGGTAGTGCGTGAACATTCGCTGAAGGACAAGTTTTTGCCAGCGCCGTTCGGCATTACTGAATCGCCAACTGGCGGTAGGCTTCGCTCAATTGGTACCGCCCTTGAGTACTGTTGATTTCAAAAGCAACCTCGCACAATCGCCGGTTTTGTCCGGCAATCTCAACAACGGGGTCAGTGAAGCGAAATAATCCGCGCGCCGCATTCTGATGGATCGGAGCCAATATCTTTTCGCGATCCGGGACCGCTTGGAATCGGAAGTATTGAGTCAGCAGATTGTGCAAGGGTGCGGTTTCCGCAGCCGTCCCGCGAAATTGAATTCTTTGCACAACGCCTTCGCCGTCAAAGTAATAGGTTAATGCTCCGTTGAGTTGCCCGACTTTTTCGTCGGTCATTAACGGTACTCGAAATCCATAGTAGCCATCCTGGTCCAGGTCCAATCGAGTGGAAGGTTGCCAGCGTTGTTGAACCCAATACGGAGACACATCGAATCGAATGATCTCGCGCAGATCATTGACCGGAATCCAGACCGGAAGTGGTTCTCGGTTGGCCGAACGCGAGTTGCCGGGCGTCGAGGTCACGGTTGCGTCGGGGATCCCGACTGAAGTTGGAGAGGCGGATGGTGGTTGGGCGGATGCTGCCGCGCCGAGTCCTGGTTTCGAGGTCGCCACGAGCGAGTTTGTGGGGTCAGTTGTAATGGTCGGTTCGGACACGGTCTGAACTTCGAAAATGGAACCGAGCAGTCCCGCCAAGTTGAATTTCGTATCTGGCGCGGGTCCCTGCGGCACCAGGTTGGTGCTTGGGGCCTGTGAACCGTTGGGTGTCCAAACTCCAAAGTTGGGATCGGACTTGGGCGCTTCTGGTTCTTGAGGAGCAATTCCATTGGCGGCCCAGTGCAAAATTTTGCCGACGGACAACTCGCCGCTGCGAAACATCGGAACAGCAAACGCAGCGGTTATCCCCGCCAGCAACAACACTTCTTTGCGAAACAACAGCCCGAAGATCATCGCACCTTGCTCCCAATGACTTTCTTGAAGTGAAAAAACAGTCCACTTTCGCACGCGCGCGGTGGCGTTCGTTCCCTGTCACTATCGGTAGCGAAGATTCGAATTGATTGGGGGCAGTGCTCAGAATGCCGTTCATGCAGGCATGATTTCCGGTTTTTGATCGCTGGGGCGGAATCGCTTGGCCATGTTTGGTACAAGTTCGGTACAATTTTACGGGTTATCCGCATCGTCGGGGAACTGCGGAATACTGGCGGTCGGTCGTGTGCCGGGCTACAATAGGGCCGCACAACGAAAGTTGTTTGGGGTTGAAATAGGCAATAGGGTTCGGGAAGTAGGTTAAGTACTGACAGATGTTTGCGGAGCGGATTTCGATAGAACAAGTGGAAGAGGGCTATGAACTGGCCCCGAAGTTTGATGCCAATGGTTTGATCCCAGTGGTGACGACGGATTATGCTTCCGGGGAACTGTTGATGCATGGCTATATGAACAAGACGGCTTTGCAGCAGACAATCGAATTGGGTGAAGCAGTTTACTTTAGCCGTAGTCGGAACGCTTTGTGGCACAAGGGTGCCACCAGCGGCATGGTTCAAAAAGTGCGCGAGTTGCGGATCGATGACGATCAAGACGCGGTTTGGTTACGGGTTGAGGTGACCGGACGAGCGGCCAGTTGCCATGTCGGTTATCGATCTTGTTTTTATCGAAGTGTCCCTGTTGGGCCGCAAGATGGAGATCCACCTCGACAACTGGTCTTCGAAGAATTGACCAAGGTATTCGATCCACAAGTTGTCTACGGCGACGCTCCGAATCCAACACAGTTGTAAGGAAACTTTGAGTAATTTCAGTGGGCAGATTTTGAGGCAATGGCAAGGGAATTCGATTCCCTGGGGCGTTAGACAATCACGAAGGAAATTGATTCGATGACGGCAACTTCAATTACAAGGCAAATTGTCGGCTTGTTGGCCGGCTTCGCGTTGCTGGGCAGTGGAACGCCATTGGTTGTGGGTGACGATTGGGCGTATTGGCGCGGGGCCGACCAAACGGGCATCTCGCGCGAGACAAATTTGATCGAAACCTGGGACCTCAAGTCGAAAAGAAATGTCTTGTGGACAAGCGACATTGGCGGTCGTGCCACGCCAGTTATTCTTAACGGCCGTGTGTTCCTGAATTGCCGCACCGATCACAACATCAACATCCCGAGCGAAAAGATCCATTCGGGCGAACAGGTGGTGTGCTGGGATTTGGAGTCTGGTGAAATTCTGTGGCGCGACAAATTCAACGTGTTTCAAACCGATGTGCCTGCCCCGCGAGTTGGTTGGTCAAGCATGACGGGTGACACGGAGACTGGCTATGTGTACATGCATTCGGTCTCTGGGTTGTTTCGCTGCTACGACGCAGATGGAAAAGTTATCTGGGAACGATCGTTGTTCGAAGAGTACGGAAAGATCTCCGGATATGGTGGTCGCAATCAAACCCCGATCGTTGATGAGAATCGCGTCATCGTCAATTTTGTGACATCCAATTGGGGTGAGACCAAGGGGCCCGTGCCTGCGAATACGTTTTATGCATTCGACAAACGGACTGGTGAATTGCTGTGGGTCGCGAGCACGCCGGGCCGACCAATTGACTCGAATTGTTCCATGCCGGTCGTTCGAGTGATCAATGGCCAGCGTTTGCTGATTTTTGGTGACAGCGATGGCAGCGTGTCTGCGATGAACGCACGAACCGGAAAAATGGTTTGGAACTTTCGCATGTCACGTCGTGGATTGAATGCCACGATTGTGGTCGATGGCAATTATGTCTATGCATCTCACGGTGAAGACAATATCGATAATCAAGAATTCGGTCGAGTGCAGTGCATCAACGCAATCGGCGAAGGCGATATCACGGAAACGAACAGTGTCTGGCGCGTCGATGGGATCAAGGCCGGTTTCTGCGGCTTGTTGGTTCAAGACGGAATACTTTATGTCCTGTCGGATACGGGCGATCTCCACGCGATGGATTCGAAGACGGGCACTGAATTTTGGAAGCACAAGTTAGGAACCGTCGGCAAGTCGGGGCCAGTTTGGGCGGACGGCAAGCTTTATGCAACGGAAGTGAACGGAAACGTCCATATTCTGAAACCGAGTCGCGAAGGTTGTGAAGTACTGTCGCACGAGGAGTTGTTGGGGGTCTCGGCCCCGGGGTTTGATGAGATTTATGCCTCTCCCGCGATCTCTCGCGGTCGGGTCGTGATCGTCAGTCGCGACCGAACCATTTGTTTAGGCGAAAAAGAGTGGAACGGGAAGAGTAGCCCTGTTCCTCCGTTGGCAGAGGAAGGCGCAATCGGTGAATTAGCTCATATTCAAGTGGTCCCCTACGAGGTGACGTTGAGCCCAGGGCAAAGCCAATCGTTCAAAGCTTTCGGTTATGACTCTCAAGGACGATTGATTGGTGAATTGTCGGATGTCGCTCTGACCGCCGAAGATTTAGGGGATGGCAAAGTCGATGGAATGACCTTTACTGCGGGGTCCGGAGAGAAAGACTTCGGTGGTCGGGTGGTCGTGGCCAAAGGCGAGTTAAAGGCGATTGCCAGAATTCGAACATTCCCTGCCGCCGACAAATGGTCTTGGGATTTTGAAGGCTTTACCGAGACGCGAGTGCCGCCGACTTGGTTGCGGGCGTTTTCTCGCTTGCGGCCAGCTGAAGTGGACGGGTCGACGGCGATGCGCAGCGCCCCGGCGCCCGATCGCCCTAGCTTATGGGTTCATATCGGCCCCCACGACATGTCGGGTTACACGATTCAAGCCGATGCAAAGTTGTTGGAAGTGAAGCGGCGTTTGTCGCGTGTCGGGATCACATGTCAACGATACAACTTGATCCTTGACGGCAATGCCAACGAATTGACGATTGATACGTGGGTCGCTCACCTTCGGCTGAGCACGAAAATGAAATTCAACGTGAAGCCCGATGCTTGGTATCGTATGAAATTGAAAGTGGACATTGAGGATGGGGTCGCGAATGTCAAAGGCAAGGTTTGGGAGCGGGATAAAGAAGAGCCGAGCGATTGGACGCTCGTCGCGAAAGATCCGAACCCGAATCTTATTGGAAGCCCTGGCCTTTATTTGTACTCGACTAGCGAGTCGTACTTCGACAATGTTCAGGTGACACCAAAATAAACACGAACCGGTTGGAGCCGAAAATCAGCTTCGCCTGACTTTGTCGGATAACTTTATTTGGATTCAAACAAACAAGGAGAATTTTTATGAGTGGGTTACGATTTGCGGTAATGGGCCTCGTGTTGGTGGGAGCGATTCTGGGTTGCGAGAAGGATGAGAAGTTCACGCTACCACCGGAAGAAGAACGCATCGAATGGTCGCCGGATTTGATGCCGATGATGGCGGGCGGTGGAAGTGGATCTGGAAAGTCGGACCGCGGAAAGAAGAAATCCGACGACAATTCGAAAGAAGAGAGTAAGGGTGAATCTGGCAAAGATGAAAACAAATCAGGGGAAGTAGCCAACGAAGAAGGCAAGACTGAAGAAGGCAAGACCGAAGAAGGCAAGACTGAAGAAGGCAAGACTGAAGAAGGTAAGACTGAAGAAGGCAAGACTGAAGAAGGCAAGACTGAAGAAGGTAAGACCGAAGAAGGTAAGACCGAAGAAGGCAAGACTGAAGAAGGCAAGTCCGACGAGTAGTGCCGTTTTTCATTTAGAGCGTAGAACCTCGTCGACATCGAAATTGGGCGTGGTTGGTTGTTAGGTCTGGGGTGCCCTTCGTGATTTTGTCGTTTCCGAATCGGAGCATTGCAATGATGGTTGTTGGTAGTTCAAAGCTTGGTGCTGGTTGCTGTTTGTTGCTGGGAATTGCGATTGTCTTGGGATGCAGCAGTGAACCGGAGCCCAAGTTTACTTTGCCGGAAAACCCAGCGCCTTGGCAACCGGACTTAGCACCCCAGGTAGCGGGTGGTGGTGCGCCGAGTGCCGAAGCGGCTAAATCGGGTTCGTCGCGTGGTCGACGGGACATGGGCATGGTGTCTGTGGCCCTGGATCGGAGTGGCGGCGGAGAAGAGTTAGCGGGTAGCCTGGAAGCCGCAGCCGACCTTCCAGATCGTCAAACCGTGGAGTGGGCCATGTGGGGTGGTGCTCCAGACCGGAACATGGTGAATGGAACGCGAGGAATCACCCTGGATTTCGATTTAGAAGAAAATCGGGTTTTGTGGACTGCCCAACTTGGCTCTCAGACTTACGGCAATCCCATTTATGCTGGTGGAAAAGTTCTTGTTGGAACCAACAACGGTGCTGCCTATCGGCCCAAATACCCTGCCGCCAAGGACATGGGGATTTTGCTTTGTTTCGATGCCAAAGATGGCAAGTTCCTATGGCAGTTGTCGCGCGAGAAAATGCCGTCAGGTCGGGTTAACGATTGGCCTTTGCAGGGGATTTGTTCGGCCCCGATTGTGGAAGGCGATCGACTCTGGTTGGTTACGAATCGTTGCGAAGTGATGTGCTTGGATTTGGACGGCTTTCACGACGGCACCAACGATGGAGAGACTGACGAGGTCGATACGGAAATCAACGATGCGGACATTTTATGGACCGTCGACATGTACGATGAACTGGGTGTTTTCCCGCATAACTTGGCGGTTAGTTCTCCGGTGACCCACGGGGATACCTTGTACTTGAATACCGGGAACGGTGTTGACGAAGGGCACTTAGAAATTCCGGCCCCGCGTGCGCCAAGTTTCCTAGGTCTTAACAAAAACACGGGCGAAGTCGTTTTTGAGGACAATAGTCCTGCAAGTGGTATTCTTCATGGTCAATGGAGTTCACCTTGTATCGGAGTGGTCGATGGGAAGACACAAGTGATCTTTGCCGGCGGCGACGGGTGGATGTATTCGTTTGATACCGCAAACCACGAGCTGTTGTGGAAGTTTGACCTTAATCCTAAGGAAAACCTCTATGAGTTGGGTGGCGCGGGAACGCGATGCTACATCATTGGAACCCCGGTCTTTTACGACAACAGTGTTTTCTTGGCGGTCGGGCAGGATCCGGAACATGGTGAAGGTGTTGGTCATCTTTGGCGCGTTGATGCGACCAAGTCGGGCGACATTAGCCCCGAGCTTGGTGAAATCGGTACTCCGGGCGAACCTAATCCTAACTCGGGTGTGATTTGGCATTACGGTGGTGTGGATGAGGAACGCGAGCCGATCTATCGCCGCACCATGGCCACGGTCGCGATTCATGGGGGCTTGGTGTTTGCTGCGGACTTGAGTGGTTTCGTACATTGCTTGGACGTCAAGACCGGGCAGCGATATTGGCAGCATGACTTGATGGCTGCCCTGTGGGGTTCACCACTCTATGTGGACGGTCACGTCTTTATTGGCGACGAAGATGGGCGATTGAGCATCTTTGATGCTTCGATGGAGTTTGCGTTGAAGCGACAAGCACTCGAAAAGCAAGTTGCGGAAAAGCGAAAAGCCATGAAAGAATCGGAGGATGACGACGAAGTGCGACGTTTGCGCGCCGAGATTAAAGCTATGTTGGCGACAGTCGCACCGGAAGTACGCGAAAGCCCCAATTCGTCGTCGATCTACACGACTCCGACGGTGGCGTCTGGGGTTATGTACATCTCCGATCGTTCGAAGCTGTACGCGATCCAAATCACGAAGCAGTAGGTCGTTCACAGCCCTGATGGTCGTGGCTGAGGATAGGTCTTCGACCAACTCGGAAGAGTATGGTAGTCTATGACGTCCGGAAAAATTCAAGAGAATTTGTCCGGACGTCAATGCTCCCGTGTTCACAAATGGCTCACGGCTGCGACCGTCTTGGTCGGACTCGTATCCTCATGGGCGCCGGGTGCCGCGGCGCAAGATCGCTCGGGCTATGCCGTGCATTTTCGACCGGTCGATCACGCGGTCGGAGACGTGCATCCTTTTTTCTTCGATGGCGTTTGCTACCTCTTTTATCTTCGACCTGGCGGCTTTCATTCCGCCTTGGTGACGAGCCACGACCTGTTGCAATGGGAGTCGGCCAAGCTCACGGTCGACGTGGCTCACCCCGCCAATTCTAAGGTCCCCTATTTTGTGTTGGGGGTTATTCGTGACGCGCAAGCCCCCGGCAACCGTTTTCGGTCGTACTATGGTCACAAAAATGCAATGTACAGCAGCGAAAGCGAAGACCTGTTGCATTGGAGGGCGTCCGACGATTCGTTCCGGGTTCCTGAAGGAGAAGAGTTGTTTCGCAGGCGTCGTGATCCGTTTGTTTTTTGGAACGAGGACGAGCAAAAATTTTGGTGCGTGATGACGACCCAACTTCACGACCGCCCGCAAGATCGCGCTGGAGCAATCAGTTATGCGACCTCAAGCAACCTGCAGGACTGGACCAATGAAGGACTGTTGCTCGACACGGGATCGATGGGCGAACCGGAATGCCCGCAAATGTTTAAGATCGGCGAGTATTGGTACTTGTTGTTCAGTGAATACCATCAAGCGGTTGGAGGACCGACCTACCTCCGCTCACGTCAATCGCGTGGACCGTGGGAATTGGCAGATGCTGATGTTTTGGACGGGAAGGATTTGTGCGCGGCCCAAGTAGCGCATGACGGAAACTCTTGGGTACTGATGGGGTGGATCCCGGACACTCCGGCGCGTCCTGGAAACCAAGCCTGGGGCGGGCATTTGGCGTTGCCTCGCGAGATATTTAGCCGCGACCATGGCCGATTGGGGTCTCGAATTCATTCCTCGATCCGGGAGAAAATTCGCGGGTCGCGTTTGAAGGTGACGCGTTCGACCCCAGAAATGGTTGATCAAGCCTCCCACGGGATTGTCCTCCCACAACTTGCGGTCGACATCGAAATTGTGTGGAAACCAAATGAGAACCAGAAAAACTGGAGAGGTCGATTTTTTCAGACTGCAAAACCAACGGGGGCTGTGCATACCGTCGATGTCGTTATCGAAGGCGATCGGATGAGAATTTTGGATAATCAAGGTACGGTATGGGGCGAGTTGCCAACCGATCTATTGGGAACGGTCGCTCAGGAAGCCTCGGTCGCGACCCGAATACTAATTGACCGCGATATCCTGGAGGTTCATGTTTCCAACACTTATTCCTTAGTCGCCCGAGTGCCGATCGATTTGGAAGGTGCCGTATTTTCCAGCCTCACGATGGAGACGGAGGATGTAGGGCGGCACGCAGTATCCGAAGTAGCCGTCTTTCAATTGCTTAACTCGGCAAGCATTCCGCATGACGCTGCAAAATGACCTCAAATTCTTTTGCAATGCGGATCGCGATCGGGTATCATCGCAGCGTATCGGGGAGCTCGTTAAGCAATTTCTTTACAGATGATCTATGGGTGAAACTAACGTTGGTAGTATTGATTCGCTAGAACAACGGCGAAGGTACGCACAGCTGCTGTTGAATGACCTGAAGGCCATTCGAATCATGCAAGCCGAGAACATGTTTGAATCGGGTGTCTACAAGATCGGCGCCGAGCAAGAATTGTTTGTATTGGATGACGATTATCGACCTTCATTAAATGGCCCCGAAGTTCTGCAGGCATTGAATCATCCGAACTTCACGCATGAAGTTGCCCGCTTCACGATGGAGATCAATCTTGATCCGGTGACGTTGGCGGGGAACGCCTTCTCCCAAATGGATCAGCAATTGGTTGCATTGATGCAGTTGGCGGATCAAACCGCGGAACGCTTGAACAAGCGACTGATTGCCATCGGCATTTTGCCGACCATTGGGATCGGGGAACTCGATTCAAAATACATGACACCTCTGGATCGATATCGTTTGATGGAGAAACGAATCATTGAGTTGCGAGGCGGTGGCGATACTGAATTGGCAATTCAAGGCATTGATGACATGATGTTGAAGCACGACAACATCTTGTTTGAGGCGTGCAACACTAGTTTCCAAGTCCACTTGCAAATAGATCCTAAGCAATTTGTGGATGCCTACAATTGGGCTCAGGCTATCTCAGGGATAGTTCTCTCGATTGGAACGAATTCGCCGCTGCTCATGGGCCGCGAGTTATGGTCGGAAACGCGAATTGCACTGTTTCAGCAAAGTGTTGATACACGCACACGCGACGCGGGTTTGCGGCAGCGTCAGGCGCGAGTGTACTTTGGGAATCGTTGGATTCGTGACAACTTGCTGGAAATCTTCCAAGAGGATGTCGCCCGTTACCCGCTGTTGATTACCGGTGAGCCTGAAGACAGCTTGGATCTACTGCGGCGTGGCATTGTCCCGAAACTTCGCGCGTTGGCGTTGCATAATGGCACGATCTGGAAATGGAATCGTGTTTGTTTTGGGTCAAACGGACAACAGGCCCACTTGCGAATCGAGAATCGCTACTTGCCGGCCGGACCAACGACAATGGACGAAATGGCCAATGCTGCGTTTTGGGTCGGGCTTATGCGTGGCATGCCCGCGTCGATGAAACGCCTCTGGGAAAAAATGGATTTTCGGGAAGCGAAAGATAATTTTTTGAAGGCGGCTCAGCATGGTTTGGATGTTGAATTGACTTGGATGGGTCAAACGCAAAATGCCCGACGTTTGATTTTGGATTACTTCTTGCCCATGGCCCGACAAGGATTGTTGGATTCCGGTGTCGAGAGTAGCGATGTTTCCAAATATTTGTCGATCATCGAACATCGGGCGGTCACCCGCATGACCGGCTCAAAATGGCAACGACAGTTTTTTCGTGGGACCGATACGCGGGCCGAATCGTACCAGCGGCAAGTCGCATTGACGCGCGAGTATTGGAAGAAACAGCGTTCCGGATTGCCGGTGGCTGATTGGACGATTTCGCCGCAGGCACCGGCGCGGTCCATTAACTTGATGGAACAACGAGTTGACACCATGATGTCCACCGACCTCATTACGGTCGGCCAAGAGGATTTGTTTGAATTGGCTTTGCAAATCATGTGGTGGCGAAACATTCAACACTTGCCCGTCGAGGATACTCATGGGCAAGTCGTCGGCCTTTTGTCGCGGAGTGATTTTTTGCCCGAGTTTCGCCAGTTGGAATGGGAGTACCTCAAAGGACTCGATGCGATCCAAAGTGACGAGGGCCGCGTCGAATACAACGCTTTATGTGGTGATCGGATGGTCGTCAATCCGGTTTGCATTTCTCCCGATCGCTCGGTTGGAGAAGCGAAAGCCTTGATGCTGGAACGCAACATTGGCAGCTTACCCGTCGTCAAGAAAGAAAAACTGGTCGGAATCATCACCAAACGAGACATTTTGCGATTGGAACAGGCCGCGCTGTCGTAGTTTAGCGGGACCGTCACCGTGACAAATCGTGTGCCTCCATTGACCTTAGGGCTAGGCTTGGAACACAATTCGCGAATGCAGATCAACATCCGGCACCGACAGACGAACCGACACGCCGCCATTCAGCGGCGATTGGGCGCTTATGGGCAGGCGGGTGGGCCGACGTTGGTCGTCATTGCCGGGATTCACGGTAACGAACCAAGTGGGGTCTTTGCGTTTTTAGAGTTATTGGAAGAACTAAAGACTGCCCAAGTCGAACTATTTGGCCGCATCGTGGGTTTGGCTGGTAACCTTTCCGCGCTTCAACAAGGGGTCCGATTCGTCGATCGCGATTTGAATCGAGTTTGGTTGGTCACTGAGAACAAGTCCGAGTCTATTGATTCAACGAACGTTGTCCCTCCCTTGAATCGACAGCCCGAATGGCGAAGCGATCCGTTGATCATTGAAACGCGGGAGCGAGACGAACTGTACCAAGAAATCCGGCAGATATTGGCGGAAGGTCAAGGGCCTCATTACTTTATCGATTTGCATACGACATCCAGCCAATCGCCTCCGTTTATGCCTTTCGATGACACTTTGCGCAACCGTGACTTTGTCAGCAAGTTTCCGGTCCCTGCCGTATTGGGTTTGGAAGAAGTGATTCCCGGAACGCTGCTTAGTTACCTCAACGAGTACGAGGTCGTCACGTTTGGTTATGAAGCTGGCCAACATGACGATCCCCAATCGATCATCTTGCATCGAGAAATGCTGTGGTGTGCTTTGCAATTCGCGGGTTGCTTGCCTAGGTCATGTAATCAACGCCTCGAGCAAGCGATCCACATGCTTCGTGCCCATTCGGCGGATCTCGGCGGTTGCTACGAAGTCGTGCTCCGACACGGGCTGAAGCCGAACGATGAGTTTCGAATGGATCGAGGCTTTTCTAGTTTTCAGCCGGTTAAGGTGGGCCAAAGATTGGCCGAGCAGAACGGCGAAGTGGTGAAGGCCCCTTTTTCTGGTCGCATGTTCATGCCGCTTTACCAGTCCAAGGGCGATGACGGGTTCTTTCTGATTCGCGAAATTCCCGGTTTTTGGCTAAGTATCTCGCGCTGGCTGCGCAGATGGCGTTGCGAACGCTGGTTAGCCTGGTTACCGGGTGTCACCGTACCGAAACACGACGCCCGTCGGGTTTTAGTCGATCCGCATATTGCTTTGTTTCTAGTCAGGCAATTTTTTCATTTGCTCGGATACCGCCGCAGTGGTGAAGTGGATGGCCGCCTACTCTTTGTCCGTCGCGACAAATGATGGCCACGCGAGGCATGAAGTTGGCAGCATCGTCATAAGGTACGCGGCGGACTAGACTTATTGGTTTTCCGTTGTGGGTTGTAGCTTGGCAATCGTTTCGCGAATGGTGTTGCGGCGAAATTCGTCTAACGGCACACCTGCTTGCGCGTCAGCTTGCAAAATGGCTTCTAGTTTTGGGATGGCACTTGCCGCTGCCGGCCCCAACTTCGCCAGCAGCGTGACCGCATAAAAGGCTTTTCGGCGGTCCGCGGAATCAATGTTCTCGATCAAGGTCGGCATGAATTCAGGCGGAGTCGCGTCGATTTGCCGGAGCGCTTCGCCAGCGTAATCTTTGTCTTCGTGCCTACCTAATAGATCAAACAAACGCGGAACTGCCATCACCGCCACAGAACCTTGCCGCCCAAGTGTCTGCCCCGCGATTCGGCGCACCACCCATTCGGGATCGTCCAACATGGGGAGGAGCGACTTGGTCAATCGCAGTGCATCTCGGTCAGCCGTTGCGACCGCAGTAACCGCCGCAATTCGCACCTCCGACGATTCATGCTTCAACAGCGGTTGCAATCGTTCGACCGAGTTAATGGATTCTGCTGAGAACTTCGGCAACACTTCCAGGGTGGCGATAACTAGTTCTTTAGGGCCGGCGAGATTTTCGGTCAATGCATCGGCATATTCCGGTCCCAGCAACTCGAAGATCGGCAGCAAGGCGGTCGCCGCCGCTCGCACGGCCGTGGATTCGTCTCTCAAGGCCCGGAGGACCGTGAGCGCGAAAACATCCGTTCCGACAAATTGACCGGCGCTAACCACTTCTTTCGGAACGGACGCCAAGGCCCGAAACGTTGCCAAGCGAACTTCCGCTTCGTGGGCAGCCGCGAGTTCCAACATTGTTCCAGCCTGCCTTTGCATTTGTCCCGGTGTTTTGGCAATGGCGGATAATGTAGCGACGCGAACTTCCGCACTCGCATCGCTCAAGCCTCGTTGCAAACCGGTGCGGCGTTGCTCCCGCGAAAAACCGTCCTCCCCCAACGCTGCAAATGCCACCGCGCGAACCGCCGCCGTCTCATCGTTGGTTGCAGTCATGATCGCAGTTCGCGCCGGCTCACTTTCGTTGACAAATCGAACCAATGCCGCCAGTGAAGTCGCTCGCAATTCAGCGTTTGCGTCCGTGGTCGCAGCAATCAAACCGGTCATGCCCTTCTCTGTCAATGGTTCCATCCCGCCCATTGCTCGAACCGAAGCGAGACGAATGGTTGGATTGTTGTCCTGCATTCCGCGCAACAAAACGTCGATTGCTGGCTGGCCAATTTGTGTTAAAGCTTCCGATACCAACGGCTCCAATTCGGGCTGCTGACTGACCAGTTGCAACAGATCGGCAACTGCTTCGGAGCCCATACTGGCCAGTACTGCGACCGCAAGCTCCCGAGGTATTTTGTCATTCGTTGTTTCGGATGGCGGTGTTCCAGTCTCGGCTTGGGCGCTCGCAGGGTCATCATCTGGTGAATCATCAGCGACACCAAATCGTTGCAGGCACGCCAAAACTTCATTTACCGCCACCCGCGAAGCAGAGCCCATCGACGACAAGGCTTCGAGCATGGAGACAGCATTGGCATGTTCGGCCCTGGGCAATCGCGACGCCAATCGTTTCGCAAATTCTGCTCCGCCCAGCTTCGCTTGTCGCATCCCAATATTGGCTGCAGAGCGAACCGAAGCCTCCGAGTCCAACAACGCGGCTTCCATGAGCGTCTCTTTTTCGGCCATGGATAGCTTCGATTTGGCGACAACAATCACAGCAACTTCACGAACTTGAGTAGCTTCATCAGATAAGGCGCGCTTGAATCGCTCTAGGATTTCCGGCGATGGATCGGCTAAATTCCCCAGCGCTGAGATTCCGATGGCTCGCGCTTCAAAGTTGGCGGAGTTGGCAATGGAAAGCAACAGATCTGGTTCAGTAGGCTCGATCGCCACCAATGCCGCGGCGGCACTCGCGTGGAGCGATATCTCACGAGTCGAGTTGTTCGTCGAACGCCGATTCGAATCCGTACGCTCGCGCCGCCGATCGGAATGAGCTACATCGTCGGCGTTCATGGCCTCGGCGAGCATCGGAATGGCAGGCTTGGCCACTGGACCCATTGCTTCAAACACCGCGCAGGCCGTTACTTTGAACTCTCTCGACCCGTTCGCCCATTTGTCCAACAGAGGCTCAATCGCTGGACTTCCGATGTTGCCCAAGGCATGAACAACTCGCAAGCGAACTTGATTGTCCCTTTCCTCAAGTCGCTCCAACAACATATTGACCGCCGGTTCCGCCAATTTTCCCGCTCGGGCCAATCCGGTCAGGCCTTGAATTCGGACTTGGACGTCCTTGTCTTGTGCGGCCGCCATGTAAGCGTCGATCACCGCTTGATTCGTCTGCCCTCGGTTCACCAATTCGTAAATCGCATCGCGCCGGGCGACCACGTCCGAATCGGACAATTGGGCAATCAATTGTTCGGACGACTTATCGGATAGCAACTGTGGCCATGCCACGTTCGCAGTGACCAACAGCCAACCTAAATTCAGAATGACGATACTTATGTGGTGCCGCATGAGTCTCCGCCGTTTTAGACTTGCAAACGTGGCAACCGATCCGTGCTGTCACCGATGAATGGAACGCTTGCACCCATTCGATCCAGCATGGACAGAAACAGATTGCACAGCGGTGTTTCGCTTTCAAAACGAACATGACGTCCCGGATCCAGCGTGCCACAGCCTCCGCCGGCCAGCAAAATTGGTAGGTCATCGTGATTGTGTCGATCACCATCACTGATGCCGCTGCCATAACAAATCATGGCGTGATCCAACAACGTGCCATCCCCTTCCTCGATCGACTTCATTCGTTGCAAAAGATAGCTGAGTTGCTGGACATGAAATCCGTTGATCGAACAAATTTTGTCCATTTTTTCTTGGTTACGTCCATGATGCGACAGGTCGTGGTGACCGTCTCGGACTCCAATGTTGCGATAGTTCTTGTTGTCCCCGGCATTCGCAAACATTAAAGTGGCGATCCGAGTCGAATCGGTCTGAAATGCTAGTACCATCATGTCGCACATCAAGCGAAGATGTTCGGTGTACGACCCCGGCACACCTCCTGGAATTTGATAATCGAATTCGTGGGTTAGACTCGGGGCCGTTGTAGCAGTGCCCAAACGCCGTTCAATCTCGCGAATGCCGGTTAGATACTCGTCCAACTTCCGATTGTCATTTCTACTCAAGCGGGTCTGCAACTGCTTGGCGTCTTCGGAGACAAAATCCAATACGCTCTTCTTGAGAAGTTCACGCTGTTGGGCACCACGATCAATTTCCTGCGGACTGCCACTGGCAAACAATCGTTCAAAAACCAACCGAGGGTTGATTTCCTTCCCGACGGGAGTTGTTTCCGATGACCAGGAGATGTTGGATGAATAAGCACAGCTATAACCCGAGTCACAGTTCCCGGCGTTCCTACCGGCATCGACGCCAAGTTCCAACGAAGAAAATCTTGTGTGATGCCCGACTGCCTTCGCCGCCGCTTGATCCACGGAAATGCCGGATCGAATTTGCTCGCCATCGGTCTTCCGCGGTTGTGCTCCAGTGAGAAACACCGAGGCGCTTCGCGCATGATCACCAGGCCCATCACCGTTGGCTCGTCCTTTGTCATGTGCCAACCCGCTCAAGACCATCAAGTGGTCCTTTACAGGAGCGAGTGGTTGCAAGATCGGCGGTAATTTGAACCCATAACCATCCGTGGTCGGAGTCCAGTTCCGCATGTCCACGCCATTCGGTACGAAGATAAATGCCATTCGCAAAGGCGAGGAAGTCATCGAGCTGGCGCCTGCCCTGGCCACACTGGTGGTTGCCTCCAACCACGGCAGCGCCAAGGAGACTCCCAAACCACGAAGCACGGTTCGCCGGCTTAGTTTTCGCGAATTCGAGTGGTTACTCATCGACTCACCTCTTGGTACATGAAGGGAGGGCTCGTCACAATCGCTTGCACCATCGTGTGAAAGCGATGCTGATCTGCCTGGACTTGTTCGGAAATTCGCCGCACATGAACTCGATCTGTGACACCTAGGCCACGGCCCAGCGAGAAGGTCAACAGCTTCGACGTCATGCAACGCACGAACTCCTTGCTTTTGTCTTCGGTCAAAATCTGCACTAATTCTACTGGGTTCTGAAATGATTTGCCGCCCGGAAGCTCGCCCGTAGAGTCAATTTTTTCCGCGCCATCGGACTCGCGCCAGGCTCCGATGACATCAAAGTTTTCCAGGCCGAACCCCAAAGCGTCCATTTTCGTATGGCAAACGGCGCAATTCGGATCGGCCCGATGTTGCTCCATGCGCTGCCGCAGGGAGCCTAATGCTTCTTGGCCCTCGCCCAACTCAGGAACATTCGGCGGAGCCGGTGGTGGTGGCTCCGCCAGTAAATTGTCCAAAATCCACTTTCCGCGTTTGACCGGTGAGGTTCGAGTGGGATTCGAGGTCAACAGCAAGATACTTGAATGCATCAGGATTCCACGCCGCATGCCTATTGCGGGGACTAATTTCCATCCATCGTCCGCATGATTGGCGATACTCGGATTTTCCTCCAAGCCATAGTGACGAGCCAATCGCGAATTGACATAGGTGTAGTCGGCGTCCAATAACTCCAAGACACTTCGATTCTCTGAGACAATTCTCCAAAACACTAATTCGGTCTCGCGACGCATCGCCCGACGAAGCTCATCATCAAACCCTTTGAAAAGGTCGGGATCTGGCGACAAGTTGTCTAAATCACGTAGCTGCAACCACTGACCCGCGAAATTGTCGACCAAAGCTCGTGCCTTGGGATCGGCCAGCATCCTCGGAACTTGAGCCGCCAACTGGTCGCTGGTTCGCAACTCACCGCGACGCGCCAATTCGAACAGTGTTTCATCTGGCATGCTGCTCCACAGAAAATACGCCAGCCTCGTCGCTAACTCGTAATCGTTCAGCGGTCGAACTCCGTCTACCGCTGCCGACGCCGCATCATCTTCAACCCGATACAAGAAATTCGGTGAAGCCAATACCGCTGTGATCACGGTGCCCATGATCTCGGGCGGAGCGACATCGGCTTCCCAGGCTCGCGTCATCAATCCGCGAAGCCGAGTCGCTTCGTCTTCCGTCACCGGTCGACGAAAGGCCCGGGCGGCAAAGTTGTTTGCATTCTGAAAAGCAACCAAGGCGGCCTCTTCCAAATTCTGAGGATCTTTTGGCTTTAATGGGAACACCCGCGCGAATGCGTCCGGATTTTTCAGAACTTCATCTGCAATACGCTGGGCGGATTCCAGATACTTTTCCATGAGGATTGGCGGTAACGTCAGAACATCACCGATATTGTCGAAACCATTCCCCACGTCGTCCGAGGGAAAACTGTCCGCGAGTCGAAGTTCCAATCCGGTCAGATCGCGAATCGTGTTGTTGTATTCGGCGCGATTCAATCGTCGGACCGTAACTCGCCCGGGTCGGTTAGCATTTCCAAAGTCGAAGTTCTGCAGTAAACCGTCGTACCATTCGACCAAGGCCACTCGTTCCTGAGCGGACGGCTGCTCCATATCTGCAGGAGGCATCTGCTGCTCTTTGAGGACCAACAGGACTTTTTCAATCAATTCGATCTGCGAACTCACCCGTTGCCGAAGATCACCGTCGGCCGGATCAAAGACATCAAGCCGAATCCCACCTTCCGCGCTGTCACCTGTGTGACAATCGTTGCAGTATTTCGTCAAGTTCTGCCAAGCATGAAGATGCGATTCGTCCTGGGCCGCAAACCCCGTCTTGGTTGTTGGCGCTGGTATTAGCAAAGCCAGCCCGACCAGCAAAACCGCTCGGATGATTGGAAGGAAAGCCGCGCGCATGGCAGCCGGTCGCGAGCTAACGACGGGGTGGGGCATTGGACTAGGCTCGAGGCGGGGGTGGGATTCTGCTCCGACCCCAGTGTACCGCAATCCAGGTCAGTTTGCAAACACACAATCTCGGAACCCCAACTCGTCACCGCAAAGAGACGAAACCGGAGCCGAACGAAATTCCAATCTGCAAACAATAGCTTGGGGACGACTGTTGCCGTCAGTTGGAACATGACCTTGCAAAGTGACGCGGGAATTCAATTCATGTTTATCCCAAGGATTCTTTAAATTACACAAGATCACGGCCCAATCGTCTGGATTGAACTCTGACTTTCACATGTCTTGAAGTAGTTGCCAATAATCCTTTATTGCGTTCGCGATGTCGTACCATTTTCGTTCGCACGTTCGTGCGCACGCCATGCGGCAAAATAACCGACAAGTCCCTTGTTTGCCGCGAAAGCGGAGCCCACTGGGCCGATGCTGCAACGACTCGGGGGCGGGAACGCCACGCGCCATTAAGAGTTTTCGAACTTCTTCAGGCCACGATTTGGTTGGCTCGTCCAACCATTCTTGAATCGCAAAAGATCCACGCCAAACAGCTTGCTTGCTGTTGCAAGGATGCCTGCCGAATCATTACTTCGGAATGAATTCAAATCGAATCCGCAATTGAACCTTTACGGAAATTCGATCCAACGAGGCTTGTGAGACACCGGCAGGGGCGGCGCTCGAGATCAAGCCCATCGCCATCACAACGCCCGGCAAACCCATTTGCCCCTGCTCGGGGTCGGCCAAGTTATTCTCGACCGACACGGATACAGCTTTGCCCAAGTCACCGCCAGCGATTTCAGCCAAAGCGGTCGCTTTGGACTTTGCGGAAGTAAACGCGGTTTGACTGGCCTGCTTCCAAGCGAGATCTGGGTCTTCCAGCCCAACACGCATGAATTGTCCCATATTCTGCCCGTTGTAGTAGGCCATCGGGTTCGGAGCTTGTCCCAACTTGATTTGTTTATCTGTCAAAGCTTCCGACAATCGCAACATCCGCTCGGATTCGTCCAGCAACTTGGCTTCAGTAATGCCAGATAGAGTCAATCGGAAATTCTCGGACAGCGTAAAGATGCCGTCCGTGTCCGCCGGTGGCCCACCTTCGCCCATCATTTCCATCATCTGACGCTGCATGTCCATGGCGTTATTCGGACCAGCGGTCACATTTCGGCTGCCGTAGACGATTTTGATGTCCTTGAAATCCTCGTTCTCCAAAACCTTGCGGATATCTTCTTTGAGCCCCGCCAGGACCTTCTTCGCTTCGGCTAAATCACCGCTGCCGGATAGGCTACCTTCAATCCAGATCAAATTCGGGGCGACCTCTACAACGCCTTCGCTCGTGACCTCGATGGTTTCATCCGCTTGCAATCCTGTCGCCAACCAGGCACAGGCAACCAAAACCGAAGTTATCGCAGTAAGTTTCATCTTTTATATTCCAGCTATTGTTTTGGGGCGACGCTTGCCAACACGTGCGCAAATCACAATCATTTGGGCTCCATTGCACGCCCAGACACCGAGCGTCTTTGGGCGATCCACTTCCATCTTAATCGAGTCCGTTGCTTTGGCCAACCTAGCGATTTCCGGCGCTGCCCCAGGTAAAGGTACCGATCGAGTGGCTTTCCGCTGGCCGTTATTCCGGACATAATCTCCGGCCTCGACCTTTGACTACTTTCCATGTTTAGAGTTCCCAGATGACCGTTAATTTGACTCAACCGCTGAAGTGGCACGGTGGTAAATACTATTTGCGAAATTGGATCATTGGCCTAATGCCGGCCCACTTGCATTATGTTGAGCCGTTTTTTGGCGGCGGCAGCGTCTTCCTGGGCCGCGACCCAAACCGAGATTGGTGGGCCACCAATGAACTAAGGTTGCAGGCCGCCGAAAAGGGATGTAGCGAAGTTGTGAATGATGTCCACGGTGAGCTAACGAATTTCTGGCGAGTGCTCCAATCCCCGGACCTGTTCGAGACCTTTCGACGCCGAGTCGAAGTCACGCCGTTTAGCGAAATCGAATTCGACCAAGCCGCCGCCGCCACCAATGCCCGCTTGGCCCAGGCCGAAAGTTCCAGCGATCCTGCCGAGGAAAATAAGGCTGCCGAATTATCCATCGAACGAGCCGTGCAGTTTTTCGTTCTCGCGCGACAATCGCGTCAGGGAGTCATGAAAGACTTTGCAACGTTGTCGCGAAATCGGACTCGTTCGCGGATCAGCGAACAAGCCTCGGCTTGGCTGAGCGTCATCGAGGGCTTACCGGAAGTCCATCGCCGTCTGCGCGGCGTTGTGATCCTGAACCAAAAAGCATGCGATGTGATCCGCAAGCAAGACGGCCCCAAGACGCTCTTCTACTGCGACCCGCCTTACCTGCACGAGACTCGGTCCACGACTGGTGAATACCACTTCGAGATGAACGAGGCGCAGCACGAAGAACTCTTGCAAGTTCTGTCCCAGATCGAAGGCAAGTTTATGCTCAGCGGTTACCCGAGCCAACTCTATGACCGGTGGCAACAGCAACACGGCTGGAAGCGGCACGATTACGAAATCGACAACAAAGCCTCCGCTGGCAAAGTCAAAGAAACCAAGATCGAATGCCTCTGGTGCAACTTTTAAACCTAAACGTTGGACTGAGGCCGGCTATGCTTTAAATGATCGATTCATCGAAACCGACAAGAAGTTTCTTGATCTTTAACCATTCGTGGAAATTTCTTGTTACAATTCAGTCCGCCCGTTCCTATTGGGAGCGTATCGCGATTTGTTGCCGAGAGAAGTCTGGTCACAACTGTTCGTTCTGACAATAACTGGCCGGCAGTTGCTGCAGAAGTTTGTATTCCATGTTGTTTTTTGCCTTTTTCTTGCAACGATTTTTGTCGAGCACGGAAAGTCAAATCGGGCATTTCTTTACGTACGGAGCAATTCTCGGATGCTGGTACGCACCAACCCTTCTAAGCCGCTACCGTCTAACGCAACGGTTGAAATCGCTTTGGGGTTGGCCACAGTTCTCCGTTTCGGATTTGATGTGCCTAATGGTTTGGCTGAGCGTCATTGCTCTATTAGCGCAACATGCCGTCATGTTTCAACGTTATATTCGAGATGCCTACCCTGCGCCTCCCGCCGTGTTTAGTATCGCGGTCTTGGCAGCGAGCATTTGCTTTTTTTTCTGGGTTCGAGCAACTTGGCTATTGCAGCAATGCAATGTCCACCAGCCGACTCGTCGGCTGGTTTTCTATCTTGCAGTTCTACCCGCCACGATATTGGCCAATGTCAATGCCGGACTTTGCGTCATTGTTTTGCTTGGTTTCGTATTTGGAATCCTTCATTTTCTGCAAACACTGAGGAATCACATTGAGGAAGCTGCATTCGTTGCGTTGGTGGCAGCGTGTCCGATTATTGAATTGATGGTCCTTACCAAATTGATTCGAATTGGAATGCGATTCGTCATCGGCGAAGATTCCGCAAGCCATTCTGGCGACGTCGAAACCGAAGGAAACTCTTGATTACCCTGAGTAAGACGTTGTTGGCTGACCGCTGTTCGGGGGCAACATGGGGGACAACATGGGGAACAACACCGGGGACACTACGACCACAGTTAGGCTCGTCCATGGGACCACACATCTTGGCAGGATCGCACATCTGACAAATTTGGCTAGCAAATGCCGTGCCAAACCGTAGTGTGTGTGTCCCCCGGGGTTTGTCCTGCAACAGATTCGAGCGAATGATCCGGCTCGCGTCGAACCTTACATGCAACAGGAACTTCGACAGCAAGACGTTGATCTGCAAGAGAAAGAGCTACAGCTCGAAGAGGTCACACGAGAGCGTGACGAATACAAGCTGGCCTACAACGAACTGATCCAAAAGCGTTTTCGCAGCAAGGGGTTGGTAGTGTGTGTGTCCCCCGGGGTTTGTCCCACAAACCTAGCAAACCGCACAAGACGCACTTCATCGAACACTCACGGCTATCGGGAGGAAGAATTATCTGTTCGTCGGCAGCGAAGAAGCTGGTCGAAACGCGGGTGTTTTTTAAACTCTGGTTGGCAGTGCCAAGAGGAGCGGCGTGGAGCGGTACGCTCGGCTGAAGAAAGTCTTGCAAAGTCTCCCAAGTCTACGTGACTCCGAGGCTTTTGAGCAGTCTATGGAGGACGGCCTGGCGGCCAGTGAGCAACTCGGCCATCGGTTGCCTGAGCGATGGCTGGAGACCAATCCAAAGCATCGCTGGACGATCGACGAAATACGCGGAGAGGAACGCTCCCAAAAAGAAATGGCCAAAACGAAATCGCCGCCGCCAGATCGAAAAACGGAAAAAGAAACAGGGGTAGTTCATCGAACGCTTAAGTGCATGTTTCTGCCGAGGGGACTTTGCTCCATCGACATTACTCGACTTCTTAGCTCCTATTCCCCTCTCCGACTTCTATGCTGGCCAATATCTCGTTATTGATTCCCAGATCTTGTTGGCGTCGATACATGCTCCGCATCGATAACTCCAGATGGATCTCCCAGTTGCCTTGACAGCTTTATTGACACCCGCTGTCTCCAGTCACCCCGAGCAGTCTGATAGCTGCACGCGCGCGTTACTTCATTATCAGTGTTGGCTTCGTTAAAAGGAGCTTGGCCACTTCTAACTGTGTAACGAGGCCGAATCGAGTTCACTTGCGTTACGGCTGGCGTCGTCATTTTCCAAGGCTTCAATCAGTCGATTGCTCAAACTGACTGCTTGGTCGACTATATAGCGAACGAGCACTTACCATGGTTAGTACCTTTCAACTAACGAAAACTGCCAGTTCATCTGGCGCACCGGATGAACACGGAGTATTGAAGACAGGGGTCACAAAGTCTGAAGTCTGAAGCCTGAAGCAAGGCAGAACACAAAAAAGCCCAGGGTCCACCATCCGGCAAACCCTGGGGCTTGAATCAATTCAACAGACCAAAACCAAACCTACGCCCGTCGACGTCGCAACAAACCAGCACCGATGATGGAGCCGACAAGCAACATGGCCGATGGTTCTGGAACTGCAGTGAAGTCGCCACCGAAATCGGACGTCCCTGACACTACCGAGTCACTGCCGCCCCAATTCGAAGCAGTCTTGATTGCTGCAATCATGTCTGCAACATTTGAAAACGTCCGCGACCCGGTGTACCGCACATTGTCCAAGGTCGTATTTAACGCAAATTCCTGTTGTGTGCCGACCGGCAAATAACTGTTGTCACTCACACCAGCACCAGAAGTTTGCCATCCAGCCTGGTCTTTCCACAGAAATGCTCCATGGAAAGAAGTTACGCCCGAAGAATCTCCCCGATAGTTGGAGCTACCGCCGAGATTAGTAACCGTACCTTGATACGCAAATAGATTCTCGCCGTTGTTAGAAAAATTCATTTCCGCTCCGCTTACCGTTCCAAACACCGTTCCGTTTGGTCGCTCAAAACGATTATCTGTGTCATCATAAATAACAACTTGACCAACACTCAATCCAGTGGTCAACGTCAGAGTCAACGGACCCGGCGTCGCTTCGCCAAGGTGCTCCGTCCATCGAAACCTGGTGGATTCGCCGACACCCGAACTACCGTAGCTTGAATCTGTGAAATTCAATACGGTCCCCGCCGAATAGTCTGATGTCACAACGAATGCAAAATGTTCAGCTTCGTCCGAGTTTGCTCCGATGAACAGCAGGCCAGCGTTTACGCTAGCGCAATGCGACAAAAACAACGCAACGCCTGCTGCGACTATAGCCAAGCGCGTGCTTCGAGCCAAATCCGAAATCTTCTTCATTCTCATCCTCCGACGTTCGCGTCTTAATCCGGCCACGGGTGTGTTGGGCACGGCGCATTGGATGCGGCTCGTCCCATTTGCAAATTCCAAGGACAATCCTTAGACCCGCTCTATTCTACACAAAAACCCAAATTTGATTTGTCATTTTGCAGCTAAGCTTCAATGAAGTTTTGATGAAGGCAAACGGGTGTTTGAAGGTTTGGTTAGCTGAGAAACTGTTTGTGTAGCTACACTTTTTCCAATGTGGTACCCCAACCGTCGCCACATATTTTGGGGATGAGTTTGAAGCTTGCGTCCTACCACCTGAACCCTGACGCCTGACCAACGTCAAAAAACGAAAAAAGCCCCAAAGTCCAACATTCGGCAAACCCTGGGGCTTGAATCAATTCAGCAAACCAAAACCAAACTTACGCCCGACGACGTCGCAACAAGCCAGGTCCGATGATGGACAACAGCAGCTGGGGACACACAACTAATTGGCGGCTATTGGGACGAGGCCGAATCGCCCGGCGATTTTGTTTGGGTGTCCCAATATCCTCCGCCCCGAAGCTGAGCGTTCCAGGCTTGTCCCCAGGTCCTTCAACTGGAAGTAGAGGCCATGGATATTGAGCACTGTTGCCACCGTTGGCTTTACGCCATCGGGGCGATGACTGGCCAGCTACCTCAGGGAGCTTAAGGATTTAAAGGCCGTAGGATTAACTGTGCTTCAGACACTTCTGCAAGTAGGCTGCTCCTGGGTACGGAGCGACCGGACCTGCGAGCGTGAACCGTTGCGGTCTCGTTGGGGTTGGTTTGCTAAACGAGTCTGTCCCTCGACCGCTTCGTGCGCGTGGGGTTCGTTCTAGCTTTCAAACTTGCGCTCCCACGGGATGAACCCGTGGGGGGCGATCGTCGCGCGGGGTTTGTTCCTAGGTGCGAATCGTCCGAGCTGGCGAGTGTGAACCGTTGCGGTCTCGGTGAGGGTTCTTTGCTAAAAAAGTCTGTCCCTCGACCGCTTCGTGCGCGTGGGGTTCGTTCTAGCTTTCAAACTTGCGCTCCCGCGGGATGAACCCGTGGGGGGCGGTTGTCTCGCGGGGTTTGTTCTTGGGTGCGAATCGTCCGGGCTTGCGAGTGTGAACCGTTGCGGTCTCGTTGGGATTGGTTTGCTAAATGAGTCTGTCCCTCGACCGCTGCGTGCGCGTGGCGTTCGGTCGAGCTTTCAAACTTGCACTCCCACGGGATGAACCCGTGGGGGGCGATCGACGCGCGGGGTTGTTTTTAGGTGCGAATCGTCCGCGCTTGCGAGTGAGACCCGTTGCGGTCTCGGTGAGGGTTGTTTGCTAAACAAGTCTGTCCCTCGACCGCTTCGTGCGCGTGGCGTTCGGTCTAGCTTTCAAACTTGCGCCCCCACGGGATGAACCCGTGGGGGGCGAAGCTGTGCGGGAACACTGGGGACACTACGACCACAGTTCGGCTCGTCCATGGGACCACACATCTTGGCAGGATCGGACATCTGCCAAATTTGGCTAGCAAATGCCGTGCCGAACCGTAGTGTGTGTCCCCCGGGGTTTGTCACCCCGGGATTGTGTCGAACAGTAGTGTGTGTGTCCCCAGAAGTTGGTATGTCACCCGGGGTTGGTAGTGTGTGTGTCCCCTGGGGTTTGTCACGCTGCCACGGGGCTTGCTGATTACTGGTCACCGATCGAGTCGGTGTCGGTGGCTGCGCGTTGCGGCTGTTCTTGTTGTTAGAACTTTACCTGCCCCCCGCTACAGCAGGCTGTGGCAAGAAAGCGGCAGCATGCGACCGCAGTCCCGGGACTCCGTCCCAAGCCGCCCCTTGTTGGTTCTGTTTACGGTCACGATACTCTGCTCCACACTTCCACTGCGTTGCTGCGTGGATGCCTGATCGTTCATTTCCGAGGACTCGATTGAACCAAAACCTGTCACTGACCGCCAAGTTGGAACTGATGGGGATGCTGTTCTTGCATGGGATGGCCATGGCGGCTTGGTTTGTGCCGATGGCCAGTATCCTCGACGCAGCGAACTTGGACTCCATCAAGCCCTTCGCGTTTGCGGCCTCCGCGTTAGCGACCATACTTTCGCCGTTGTTCTTTGGCGCATTGGCGGATCGGTCGGTGCCGCCAATCATCGTGCTCCGCTGGGTCACGTTGGTCACGGCGGCGTTCGCCAGTCTGGTCGCCATTGCGATTCACCAACAACTGCCGTCGATCGTGATCCTGTTGTTACTGCAAGTGCAGGCCATTTTTGCAGCTCCCACTTCCAGTTTATCTGGAGCCATAGTGTTCGCGCGACTTGGAACTGGTCAAACTCGATTTGGCGCAATACGTTCGCTCGGAACGATCGGTTGGATCGTCGGTTGTTGGGCGACCAGTCTATTGTCGTTGGATCAAAATCCGAACGCTTTTTTTCTCAGCGCTGGGTTGTGGTGCGGGTTGTTCGGCTTTACTTGGTTCTTGCCTTCGATCCCCCGATCAAGTGGCACGAGTGAGGAAAACCGTTCGCCTCGAACTCGAATGTCGCTCCGCCAGCGATTGGGGCTCGACGCGCTGGGCTTGCTCCGAGATTCCAATCACCGCGTGGTGTACATCACCGCCGCGTTGCTGGCGATCCCATTCGCGGCGTTTTATCCGTACACGCCGCGGTTGTTGGCGGATTTGAACTTCGAACGGATCAGCGCTTGGATGTCCTTGGGGCAAGCTTCGGAAGTATTGATGCTACTGTTTATGGCCCAAGTACTGCATCGCCATGGCTTCAAGCGAATTGTCTGTACGGGAATCTTCCTGGGAGTCGTTCGATACTCTTTATATGCCGTCAGCGAACCGTTGGCCGTCTTGTCGGGAGTTGCCCTGCATGGCATGGTGTTTACGTTCACTTACATTAGTACTCAAATCTATTTGGCCGAGCGGATCGATCCAGCGTGGCAGGTTCGCGCTCAAGCGTTGTTGAGCTTTATGTCCGGCGGTGTCGGCAATTTGATTGGCTACTTGGCCGTGGGGGGATGGCTAACCGCGTGCGATGGAAAGGATGGAAGGGCCTGGCCGATGTATTGGGGTGTCTTGGCGTGCGCGGTTTTGACGGTTTTCATTTACTTCACCATTAGTTTCCGCTCGGCAACACTGAAAAGTGGCTCCAACGCGACCTAGTTGGATACAACTCTGCCACCCCAATAGGCAACGCTGTGAAGCATTTTGGTGTGCGAAGCCTCAACACTTGTGTCGGCCTTCCAGGCCTTTTCCGGTCGTGAAATCAATCGAACCGGTGGCTTGCGCCGACCGGCTAAGGTTGTTTCGGCCCATTCGGGCCTGCTTTCTCCTGAAAGAATGCTTCACAGCGTTGCCCTTCGGGCCTGTTTTCTCCAGAAAGAATGCTTCACAGCGTTGCCCTTCGGGCCTGTTTTCTCCTGAAAGATTGCTTCACAGCGTTGCCCTTCGGGCCTGCTTTCTCCTGAAAGAATGCTTCACAGCGTTGCCCATTCGGGCCTGTTTTCTCCAGAAAGAATGCTTCACAGCGTTGCCCTGCGGGCCTGCTTGAGCCGAAAGAATGCTTCACAGCGTTGCCCTTCGGGCCTGCTTGAGCCGAAAGAATGCTTCACGGCTTTGCCAACAATGGTCCGTTGGGCGCTCTTTTCGGTTAGGCTTTTTTATGGAGTTAATCACTCGGTTTCGATCGACCGTTACTCGGCGTCGTAGATCTGTACCTTGGTCCAAAACTCGCGACAATCGCTGATGAACTCCAGATGAGCTGGGGCCTCTTGATAGAAATCGTGACCTGCCAAGTCATCAAAACCGACAACCAGCTTGTACGAATAGCTCCAGTCAATCACGGGGCGGCGCGTTGAAGCTGGCTTGCCAATAAAACTGAATTTGACGGATTGGATCTCGGTTAAAGCCCGCAAGCCTGCTTCAAACTTTTGCAGTTCATCGGCGTTCAAATCCTCGCGTAGCCAAAACAGAACCGTATGTAAGAACATCTTCTACTTTCAATCAACTCTCGCGGAAATATAAACCGATCCCAGCGGCCCACCGTACGCATTATGCCGATGTGGCATATGCCAAACAAGTCTGCTCAAACTCCGGAATCGGTAACGCTGTGAAGCGTTTTCGAATGCTAATCCTTAACCCTTGTATCGGCGTTCCAGGCCAATTGCGATCCTGATACCAATCTAACCGATGGCTCAAACGCACCTGTTAAGGGTGTTTCGGCCTATTTGCACCAATAATCGCCGAGACGTCCTGCGCAGTTTTGGGGGATCTAGCATGACTTCCCACACGGTCCCGTTGGCACGCTAGACTTTTTCTCGCGGTTCGAACTCGAACGGAGGCTGACCGTAGCGTACCCGTATCCAATTGGCGGCTGGCAGAATTCGCGGCAATCGAATCAACCACCGCTCTACCTGCCGCTTGCGAGGAAAATCCAACAGCAGAATCCCAATAAAAATCGTCAAGAGACCTTGCCCAGGGAGCACCAACATCGCGATCCCCGCAAGTACGAAAACCGCACCCAAGAGGTTTTTCAGCGCAACCAAGACTACGTGCACTGCCGGATGTTGAGTCGGCCAATCGCGGACCGGGCGGCGAGTAAAGTAGTCCGCCGGCAAGCGAACCATTACCAGCGGCAATGCGATCAAAGAAAAGATCAAAGTCCCGGTGCTTAGAATTCCCAGCGTCCAAAGCCAATGACGAAGCTCCGCCGGCCACCAGACCTGGGCAATCGTCGTTAAGTCCGGCCCCGCCGAAATCATTCGCCAAACTTCGCCCATATTCACGAAAGACACCGAACCTTAGCCGATTATCGCCTCATCAAGCGTCGCACCACAACTCGCCCTTCCGAATCCTTCTCGGCCGAAGTCCCAACCATCACCCGATCGCGTTCTCGCAAATCTTCAATCTGAATTGAACCTTCCGCATCCATCAAGCGAGCGTCGCCAATATTGTATTCTACCTCCGAGCCGTCGGATAGCTGAACTGTGATTGACTTCACTACGGCATCGATCGAAATAATGCGACCAGGAATCGGTCGATTTTCTGGTAAGTTCGCGGTCCCACGTCTAGGCCTGCTTCCGGGACGACTCGGGCGATTCTGACTGCGTTCGAAATGGCGTTCGCTTCCTGGCCCATCCGCGGCCGCCTGCCGATTCGAATTCCCACCGCGACGAACTGTTCCACCATCTTGATCCACTTCCAACAAGATGCGAAACGACTGAGAAACCGGCTTGCACCAGTTCTCTTCGTCGTGGCAAGCAAAGTAGTCCACCTTCAACTCCAACGGCTTCGAGCGATCGAGAAGTGTCACATCAACCAGGAACTCGCGTGGATCGCCGTCCGACTCGACCTCTGGCTTGCCTGCTTGTGCCGCAGACGGCTGGACAGTCGCAGCGGCTGAAGCGACGAACTCGTACTTCAACGGGGCCGCCAAATTGTTCCAATGAACATGATACAACGGATCAAGCTGAAAGCCTAAATACAGCTTCCCTTCTCCAGTACTTAGCAGGGCTGGCTCGGCTTCGACTCGCAACTTGACGTAGAATGGTTCGCCGTCGGACTTGATGGTCTCAACGATCAAGGGCCGGAACTGGTTCGGTACCTCCAACCGCTTCATTACTCCGGTTGCAACCTGGCGATCCCATTTCTGTGCCGGCAAATTCAACGATGCGATGGTGGTTGGCCGCTCGATGGGACCAATCAATTTTTCCAAGTCCTGTCGTAGTTCATCGGGTTTGCTCCAACCGCGTTTGACCAGGACTCGGCCAGCAGGATCCAGAATGAACTCCGAATTTGGTGCGTCGCCCAGCGCATGCTTCAGCTCATTCTCCATCGAATCGCACAACCAAGTAATCTTGGTTCCCAGTTTGGCCTGCGCTTCACGAACATGCAGCAACCGCTCGTCCAGTGTTACCGGAGCGACATAGCCATTGGTTTCCGGATGAGCCAAGGCTTTGTAGATGTAGAAGAACTGGACGCCTTTCGCGGCATAGTCTTGGTTGATCGCCTCCAAACTGGGGACGTTGCGCAGGAAAGGCGGTCACGTAAGACATCCAAACACCAAGACCGTGTGTTTTCCGTGGAGGTCGCGCAGTCGGACTTGCGAGCCATCTGCGCGATAGGCCGTCAGGTTTGGGATAAGTTCCCCAACGTCCGGCGATTTTCGATTGAACCCTGTATCGACCGCGTTTCGCGGCAATTCACGTGAGGACTGCTGAGCAAAGATCGGCGAAACTGTTTCGAGTTGGGAAACAAAAAGACTGCTTACATAACTCAAAGTCACAACCATCGTATTTCGCATGTCGTCGCCTTTCAAAATCGTCGTGAAACGCATTGCGGTCTGGTTTTGGTTCGCAGTGCGAATTAACACACACTATGACTGGTTCGAGTAGGGACCACTACACCACAAGGTTAGTTCGCGGAGCGAACGACTACATTCGGTCGCTCCTTCTGATCACGTGACGTCGCGAACGCTGTGGACTGAAATAATCCGACTCAGAATCAAAATTCTCAAGAATCAGTGTCCAAAGAGGCCCTGGTGCTCCCTATGGAAGGTCGTGCAACAGTCGGATTGATCTGACTCACCATTCGTGAGTCCAGTCCTTCTGGCACCAAAGACTGGAATACCCAAGGAGTTTCCAATGAAGCGTTTGTTTTTCAGCACCGTTTTACTCAGCCTCGGTTCGTTGGTTTGTTCCGTTTTCGACGCGCAAGCCCAATTGCCATCCGTTGAACGATTGTGGAAAGAGGTGAACCAATTGGCGGAGGACATCGAAAATGATCTCATTAAAGCCACGGTCCCCTTGTCGGAGGAAAACAAAATTGCCCCGACGATGGCGGCGGTCCGGCACGAATCGGCGGCAAGCATGACGTTTCGAATTCGCGATGTTCGCAACTTTCGCTGGACGGATGAAGAATTCCACACGGACGAAGCGGAGAACTCTTGGCATGCAGCGCTGCGCAACTCGCTGTGGGTGTTCCATGCCGACGGAACATTTACGGGCGTCCTTTGCCGAAAGAACTTCGAAGGCGAAGAATTTCCAATCATTCGTGGAGGCTATCAGCGAGAGGGCAACGAACTGCGTTTGCGAGTCGCCAAAACCAATGTCGTAGGAGGGACCACGTCCAGTGCAAACTGGGATGCCGTCTTTCCAATCGAAGGCAACGGAGCGCTGGGGCGACTGAGTTGGGACGGAGCTGAAACTGGCGGCTGGAGCGTCAACGGTTGGCAAGGGGGTTATGCCCTGGCGGCTGGTATCGCATGTCGCTTGGTCGTGCACCGGGAATAAGTGGTACGCCAAACGACGCGAGGGTTTCTGGAACTCGAAGCCCTCGCGTTTCATTTTGCTTAACAAGGACCTTGTCATGATGAACTTGATATTGTTGATCCGATTGCTGTGGGCCCCAAGGCATCGTTCCGTCGCGGCGGTGAAAGCAGCTCCCGTCAGGCCAGAACTTGGGCTCCAAAGATGCGGACAGATTGGCTGCACGGAGCGTGTTGTTGCCCGGGTTCCGCAAGGGGACGTTTGCCAATTCGCGACTCAGGAAGCCCGAGGAATGTTGATTGGGGAATCGGACCAAATCGCGGCGGCCGAGTCTTGGATCCGCGCCATGGAAGACTTTGACCGCTTTTGAGGCCAAGAGTCCAAACCCACTTGCTAGAAAAAATTGTAAAATTGGTGTCAGGATCCGGGCCTAACGCCCTATTGATGATTGACTTGGACATGTCGCAAGCTGTTGGCTCGTTGGTTGCACCAATGAAAACAGCGACGATCTGACCCCCTATTGAACGATGGAAGAACGTTCGCCGGAGCATCACCAACATGGACCGAAATCAAGATTCGAGAACTCGCGCTTCCCTAATTGCCCGCTTACGCAGGACCAACGCCGTTGAAGCCTGGAATTCGGCCTGGGAGCAGTTCTACTGCGTCTATTCGCCGATGATCTTTGCTTGGTGCCAGAAGTGGGGCTTGCAGCCGGCTGATTGCGAAGACGTTGTGGCCTCGGTGCTAGTGATCTTAGGTCGGCGGATGGA
>JAEUIQ010000031.1 GCA_016794985.1 Planctomycetaceae bacterium
GGAGACCCATCCAAAGCATCGCTGGACGATCGACGAAATCCGCGGAGAGGAACGCTCCCAAAAAGAAATGGCCAAACGAAATCGCCGCCGCCAGATCGAAAAACGGAAAACGAAGCAGGGGTAGTTCATCGTACGCTCACGCGGTACTTACAGTTCCTAAACTTCAACGGTACGTCGAACAGGTTCATCAACGGATGTTGGACCCTGGAGTGTCGCTTTGCCGCACTGCATGTCAATCGCGGAACTTCTCGTATATCAAGCTTGCCAAGATGATCCTGCCCTGTAGAACAAATTGCTAGTACCTTCACCGATTTCCAACGACACTTGTTTGGGTTCTATCGTGGTAATTCCAGCATTCTAATTACAGCGGTACATCTCGAAGCAAAATAATCCAGGAATGCACCAATGCAAATAAAAGTGCTAACGCTGAAAACCAACCAAAAGACTGAATCAATCTTTCGTCGAACTGCCCCAACTTTGGATATACCCCGAAAATTCCCCGCTGATGTTCCAAATCAATCATTCGCCACCAAAGATATCCCCTGGTACAATTATACAAAAAGTAAATCGCCGCGATAATTGACATCCAATGAAACTGCCATGTCCTCCATGTCTGCCCACCGCTCCATGTGTACTTTGCCAAATTACAGACCAACGGTGAGGTTTCGCCGCCGTCCAATAATGCAGCAGAAAAATCTGAGCGAATCAATTGCGTCAGTGTAAACCAAGCGTAAGGAAACACAAAACAAACCATCCCGAAGGCATTTGACCAGCTATAGAAACCACTAAACATCCTCTTCAAATCTACCATTGGATCAACGATTCGAATTTGCCGCCGAATATTTGGAGATAAAACCTTATTGAACTCCAACTGCTCAATAAAAGATAAGGAGACCTTAGCGTCACGCATATCGCAGCAATGAATAAGTGTTTTTTCGTCAACGGCGACATTTTTGAAATTGGCCTTCAAGAATTTACACCTGTCAAACTTGCTTCCATTCAAATCTACGTCCGCGAATTCGACTTCAGAAAAATCGCATTCAGTAAACTGAGAATTGGACATATTGACATTTTCAATCTTTGCTCCCCTAAAGTCGCATTTGTTTAGACAGGTGTCACCCATCGACATCTCTTTAAAATTCAGGTTGTCAAAGTTAAATCGATTTAGCGTATCAGGTAATCGAAAACTCAAGCATCTAAACCGATGACCATTCTCGGTAGTGCGCCATTTGTTCCACTCAACGTTTCCTTGCGTCAAGACTTGAGCTGCCTCTGCCATTGTTCCATCCAATCCACATTTCATAATGATGCTCCTTGGGATGTTTGTTCTGAAGGTTTCGATAGATGTTTATGACATCAATTCTCGTCGGGCTACCCAATCGCCTGGGTAAAACACATTTTCTTGACCGCTATAGCAACGCTCCATTTGAATTCCCGATCAACGGAACCATTATTTCCTCGAAAGTCTAAATCTTGTGTGACAATCACACGGGCGAGCTTCCTTTCTTGGTGGACTTGTTATATCACAACGCGAATGGGCAAAGTCCAAAGACCACCTGGGGACACACAATTTATTGGCGGATATCGGGATGGGGCCGAATCTCTCGGCGACATTGTTTGGGTGGCCCCGGTTCCACCGTCCCCATTTCCACCCACAGCAGCAGGCGCCGCTAGGCCCAACGCTGTGAAGCATTTCGGTGTGCGGGTGTGCGAAGTTCCAGCACTTGTGTCGGCCTTCCAAGCCTTTTCCGGTCGTGAAATCAATCGAAACGGTGGCTCACGCACACCGGCTAAGGTTGTTTCCGCCCATTCGGGCCTGTTTTCCCCAAGAATAATTCTTCACAGCGTTGCCCCTAAGCCTCGTGGCTTCGGGTTATGAACCAACTCGCCCGACGAGACCGCCAATCGAGACACCGCTCTCTTCCCGCTGATTTCGATCGAGCGACCGCCATTCAAATTGCTGGGGCTCGTGGGGTAAGTTCGTAAGGGAGCTCCATAGTGACATCCCGTCTTTGGAATGTCATCATTGGGAGCGGGGATGCTCGCGACCATCCCACCAAGGCCGGATGACTCCTTTAGTCCAGGCGATAAGGCGTTCGCTGCAGCTTTGAACTGCTACCGACGAACACCGCGATGGATAGCGACGGCAACCATCAACCGTTCGCGAAAATTCACGGGCTCAGAAAGTTGTTCTGATGGATCTTGAATCCGATGTCGACCTTGTATTAAGTGCTCTACAAGCCAGAACCAACGCCTATTTGATAGCGGTGGTTGGCGTTCCCGGCAGTGGCAAATCAACCTTGTGCCAATCCCTGGCCCAACGACTGCCACGTGCGGTGGTTTTGCCGATGGATGGCTATCATGTGCCGCGCGAGCAACTTTCTGATGCTGACTTGAAGCGTCGTGGCGCTCCGCACACATTTGACTTCGCCCAATTCAAAGCGGATCTCGAAAACCTGCGGCGATTTCGAACGGGACGATTTCCAGCCTTCGATCACGCCAAGAAAGACCCCGAACCGAACGCCATTCACGTCACGCCAGAAAATGCGCCAATCTTGGTCGAAGGAAATTATTTGCTGCTCCAAGCGTGGGGACTCGCCGAGTTGTTTGATTTCAAGATTTTCCTCGATTGCGATATCTCGCGGGCCATGGCTCGAGTCGAAACTCGTCTGTTCGAATGCGGGATCGTTCCAACGCGCGCCGCAGCAATTCAGCAAGTGGCGACCAACGATCGCCTCAATGCCGACCTGATCCTACAGGATGGAACTCCAAGTCGAGTCGACATGATATTACGCCAGGAAGTCGCCACGCGTGCGTCTGGGTGAATGCTCAGCCTACGGATTGCGTGGAATCCCAAGACCAATCGCGTCGTCAATTGCACAGGCGGTTCTCAGCGAACTGCCTGTTCGCATTTCTTGAAGCATTTTTTTCATCTTCGCGGCCTCGACAAGAACAGAAATGGAGCGTTTCGGATTCAAGCGTCCCGCTGCCGGGTTGGCGTCCGCTTGCGACGACGGCAGCCAACTACTGTTTCGGTGCCACAATCCTGCGGCAGCGGAAAGAATCTGCCGCAACCGTCTCCTTAACCTGATCAACGCAGGCTGACCAATATGTCGCCGTTCATTGCCGTGTTTTTTCCCAATTCGTTCCGAACTCCACAGACCCAAAACAAGTTGGGCGAATCGGGCCCTGGCCTACGCGACTGGGAATTGCCGTCCTGGCGGGACTCGTTAGCGCCGGCGTCTCGGTCCTTCTTCCAATATCCGATCCGCTGAGACTTTTAATTCGCCTACTTTCCGCGGTGTTTTTCTTTGCCTACTCGCCCGTGTTGCTAACCCTGATATCGGGTCAGGCGTTTGCCAACAAGGCGAAGACGAATCGAGTCGTGGAACTGAAAGGTTGGGAATCGCTGGTGGCTGTTTTGGTAAGATTTCAAATCGCTTTTGATTGGCGGCAAACTTATGACAAATGATCGCTGGCGAATACTGTATGACCACATCAGCAAGATGGTTTCCCTCCACTTCAAAGAGCCAAAAGATGAACTATAAAATCGTCCATCAGAGAATGGAGTTGGTCGCGGAAAGTTTGCGCGACATTCTTGATGCGAGTCGATGTATTTCCTCGATACAAAGCAACGCGACACTAGATAGCTTGATCGACCGAATCAAGACCGATCGGTTTCGGGTCTTGGTCATTGGCGAGTTCAGCCGAGGAAAGTCGGCCTTATCAAACGCCATATTGGGTCGCCACCTGATTAAGTTCAAGAACGCACCATCAACGCCGATTGTAATTCGGATCAATTACGCAGAATCGCTGCAGGCACGACTCGCTTTCCGGGACGGTCGTGAAGATCAGGTCGCATCGATCGACGCGTTTCGCTCCGAGTATCAACGGTCGGTGGACCAAGCGAGGATTCGGGCGATTCCGGAAGTGCGTCGTCATGTTTCGTCTTCATTCTTGCAAATCGAGCGCAGGATCAAAGACAAAGTCGATGTGGATGTCGGTCTTGTGGAAAATAGTCTGCAAACCACGCTGGCAAAAAAGAACGATTTGGAGTTTGACGTCGGGGCCGAGCGAGCACGACTCTGTAATGCTACTTGCCAGGTCGAAAAACTCCAACGAGCCGTGGAACAGCACCTGAAATCTGCAGAGGATACGGCGTGAACTGGAAACGCTCGCGACTCAACAAGTCACAGGGCCTTTCCGAATCGGGCCCGCCTGGTCCCGATGGACGGCAACCACCGATTTCCGGGCGGGCAGACGCAGATACCTTGAATCGCATCGACACAAGAAGTTGGGTTCGATAAAAAAACGGTTCGGGTCCAACGACGCCGTCGTTTAGAATTAGTGAACATCCGACGGTGGCTGGATTGGCCAATGTCAGGTATTTAACCAGACGAAAGGGAGGGTGACGAGTATGAAAAATCAAGGCAGTGGTGGTGATGATGGAGTCTTCGCGGAATTCAAGCGTCACATCGAGGAGGCGAGAGGTTCGGAGCCATCCTATGCTGAGGATGCCTTCATATCCAAAATTTATCCCAAAGTTCATCGAATGGCTCGGGCGGCGCTGACTCATGAAGTTCGGCGATTGTTTGATAGTAACGACATCACCAGCACGGTACTTCGCAGCCTCGTTCAACAGGCTCGAAACGGCAGCTTGCGGGTCGAGACCGAGGGGCAATTCATGTCGTTGCTTGGCACCATGACCAAGCGGGCTGTCATTGAGAAACATAGATACTTGAACGCTTTGCTTCGTCGAAGCGATCACACCGTATCGTTAGATCAAGCCACCGCGGAAAACGACGACATCGTGCTGTTTGATCTTTCACCTGCGGATGACGGGCTTCGTGACGATGAACTTCTGCCAATTGATGAACTCATTCTCGCCGAGTCGCTGCGTGAAACGGACAAGCTCTGCCGAATCGTTCGTGACGAATGTGGGTTGCAACCAGACGAATGGCTCCTCTTCAAGTTCAGGATTCTGGATGAGAAATCTTGGAAAACCATTGCTTACGACTTGCGGCTTCATGGAAATGACGGCCAGCCGTCTGAGAATATGGCTCGTATGAAGTTCAATCGTGTGATTGCCGAATTGCGCACGCGGCTGAACAAGTATGAAGCGTGGCTCAAAGACAAACCCCTGTAGCAAACGGATGGAGGGCGGTTATCAGGATTCGCCCTGGCGATCTCGCGGTTGTCTCCGACGTCAGCGAACATCAAAATTCCATAGACTGGATAAACCGATCCAGATCAGATGAATCCGCGTGACGGATTTTGGCGATTGCGACAGCATCACGTGTTCGATAAACTTTTTCGCGAGTTGAAATTCAATTGCAACGTTCGTGGAGATTACCATGGATCCGAGGCACGAGCAAAGACTACACGCGCTGCTGGAGTTTGAACGAGCTTGGGAACGTGGAACACCGTATGAGATCCGAGACTATACGCAGCGACATCATGACGACAGTCTCGAATTTTTGGCTGAATTGGTTGTGCTTGATTCGGATTGCCGATGGCGGTATCAGCGGAACGACTTTTGGTCGGTAGAAGGGTATCAAAACACCTTCCCTGAAATTGCTCACCATCCGGAAGTGCTGCTCGATCTAATTTGTATCGAAGTTCTGCATTGGCCGTCGACAAGCGAGGATAAGTATCGAGCCAGATTTCCCAGACTGGCGGACGAGATTGGCGAGTTGTTTCAGCGAGTCCCAGGACTATCTCCGCACGATCGCACGGATCTGCTGGGGGCCATGCGCAAGACCATCACTACGGCTCGGCGTCGCGCTGTGGCTGGGAGCGAAGTCGATCCGAATGAATCGCACGAGTCGTTGAGACTGAGTGCAGGCGAGTCGATTCAATTCGTTGACGAATGCCGAATCGTGGGGCAATTAGACGAAGGGAGCCATAAATGGGTTTACCATGCGTGGCAAGCCAGTACGGGACAACCATTGGCGTTGAAACAGCTCAAGCGAATTTCTCCTGAATTACTCGAGAGCTTCATTAGTGAAGGACGAGCCCAAGCGAACCTCGACCATCAAAACATCCCACCCACGATGATGTTGGGCCCCAACCGCGGCGAACCAACCATGGTCGCTGAGCGATTGGTTCAGGGAACTCCCTGGTCCGATTTACTTCAAAATAATAGTCTGACCTTTGAGCGCAACTTGAGTATCTTACTAACCGTAAGCCGAGCCACCGCGTATGCCCATCGAATGCGCGGGATCGTGCATCGCGATATCAAACCGGGAAACGTGATGATCGGGCAATATGGCGAAATCTACTTGGTCGACTGGGGATTGGCGGTTCGGTTTGGGAGCGACGTCCATCATTTGCGTGATGAACAAGTCCGCCATCTGACGCAAGAGCCGGAAGGTGTCGGGATGGGGACTCCGGCTTACATGGCCCCAGAACTCGCCATGGGACGATGGAAGGAGTGTTGTCCGGCAACCGACGTGTTCCAATTGGGCGCAATCTTGTACGAACTTTTGGCCGAACGTCCTCCCTTCATCGGTTCATCGCGGATGGCTTTTTTCCGGGCGGCGATGGGGCGTTTTCCCGAGTTACCGGATCATCTACCAGCCGAGCTAAAATCCATTGTCGCCACCGCAATGGCTCTTGATCCAAAGATGCGCTACTCGGATGCCGGGCATTTCGCGGAGGCGATTCAGCGTTATTTCGATCATCGCCCGGCAGAGGAACAGTTTCGCCGCACGTACAACGAGTGGCAACGAATGCAACAATTACTGGGCGTTCCTCGCCGCATTCGTTCGGAACTGCCACACCAATTGGTGACGAAGCTCATTGCCATTGTTGACGGCTTTCGCCAAGCCACTCAGTTGTGGCAATCCAATAGCGTTTTGACAGGGTCCGCACCAACTAGCTCGAATGACCCTATTGCAAAGGTTGTCGCGGACTTCTCGGACGAATGGTGTCAGAGAACAAAAACTGCGGAAAGCGCGGCGCGCCGACAGTTGATCGACCTGGCGATTGAATCAGGCGACTTGGTGTTGGCCCAGTCCCAGGTCGAAGAGTTGCGGGCCTTGCAGGCTGAGGATGCGGCTCACTTGTCGAATCTGGTGAGCGCGGCGCAAGCCAAACGGCAGCGACTGCGCAGGCAACGGATCGGTTTGGCAGTGTGTGCGGGGGTCCTGTTGGTGGTGGTCGCTTCACTCGCGGTCATGCAATCGCGTGCTGAGAAAGCCAGGGTCGAGGCGGAGAGTCGTGCGAATGTCGCGACTGCCAATGAAGCCTTGGCGATAGAGTCGCAAAAGCGGATCATCGCGGAGACAGAGTCCAGACAGCGAACGATTCAACAGGACTCGCGACATTTGGGAGCCGTTGAATTGCTTGCAAAGATTGCGCAGAAGGATCAGTTTCAACAGAGTGAATCGATTTTTCGCGCCACGGCTTTGGAATTGCGTAGCAAGACCGAACAACTTGCTGGCCACGATATTATTGGCGCTTCACTCGCCGCGCAGCTCGCCCTGACTCCCCAAAACGTCACAAGCCGCCGAATCATGACCTTAGACTGTACTTATTCACCATCGGGGAGATTCCTCGTTTCGGGTGACACGCGTGACTGCGCCGTTCGGGTTTGGTCGACCACCAATTGGAGGCAATTGATGGTCTTGAACGGTCACAAGCCAACCGACGAGCTTCAATGGAGTCGGATTCGCGCCGTCGAGTTCGTGCCTGGCGATGAGTCCCAGTTGGTCTCGGCGGGGTCGGATGGATCAGTTAGGACGTGGGATCTCACTACCGGCACTCAACGCAGCATCTTTCAGCCGGCGTTTGATGAGTCGGTGATTGCCGCCTTGGGCATTGGGATAGCGCCTACGCTGGACGAAAACGGGGTGCGTTATGTTATCGTTGCTCGCAGGGATGGCACGTTGATATGGTTGGATTCGGCGACATTGACACCCGTTGGACCACGACAATTGGTCGGACATGATTCGCATGTCAATGTGGTTCGGATACGTCCGGATGGAAAGCAAATGGCAACTGCCGGTGGTGACGGCAACGTCAAGCTCTGGACCTTGGAAGGCCATCCGGTCGCGACGATGGCACATCCCGAGCAAGTACCTGAGGGAAAGCCAGTCGAGATTTACGATTTGAGTTATAGCCCTGATGGGAAGATTTTGGCGAGTTGCGGAGAAGATGGTCGAATCCATTTATGGGATCCCGAGACGTGGCAACTTCTAACATCGCTGGCAGGGCACCCCACTGCGCCCAACGGCCAAACGGCTGTGCGAGCCATCGCTTGGCTTGAAAATCGGCGGTTGTTTTCCGGAGGCTCGGATGGCTCGATCCGACTATGGGATACAGACTCAGGCGATTTGTTGCAGACATTAGTGGGCCACGGCCAAAACATGTTTGGCCACCGCAATATCCGTAGCATCGCTGTGAACCCAATCAATCCAAAAGAAATTGCTTCGGTTGGTCGAGACGATTCGATCTTTATTTGGGATCTGGATCGCTCCAAAGTTGTCTTGGGCTTAGAAGGGATGCAGCAGCCCGGCATCGAGGCTATGACTCCCACCCGGACACTAAGCGCCTATGCACGAAAAGCCGACACGCTGATAACCGCCGACGCTTCCGTTGACGCGTACATTCGTTCGTGGAACGCCGCGACGCTTCGCGAAAAGCGTACCTATAACGGATTGCCGGAGTTAACGGACACGGACATGGAGGATCGCATTGACGCCGTCGCCATTCGCCCAGATGGAAAAGAGTTCGTGTCCGCCGAACCAACTGGTGAACTTATCTTTTGGAACACGGATTCGGGAGAAATCATTCGCAAAATCACGGCGCATTCTCCGAAGCAGCCGACAAAATCTCCAGCGCTTGGTCCGCGACAACCATCGGGCGTTACGGGGGTGGCATGGAGTTTGGATGGTCAATGGATCGCAACGGTGGGGCATGACAAGAAAATCAAGTTATGGCACGCGGCCAACGGCGAATTACATTCGGAATGGAGCGATGAAGACCCGGAGTATCGCCCAAGTCTTCCACCATCTTTCGACGAACTGCCAAAGAATCGACAAAAGCAAATACTAGAACAGCAGACCGTGGATCATCTGGTTTGCTTCTCCGGCGACAACCAACGACTGATAACTGCGGGTCGAGACCATTTGGTTCGAATTTGGAACATGGAGGCAAAATCTCTGGAACGACGACTAATTCATTTGGAGAAAGTTACGGCATTGGGAAGCGGTTGGGATGGTCGGCAATTGGTGTCCGGAACGTCGAATGGTCGGCTCTCCATTTGGGATTATGCACGGGATACGCCGCTTGGCGGGACCGAAGTTCGACCATTGCTCTTGTCGAACGAGACCGGTGGGCAATTTGGTGGGCCGCTGCAACTACCTGCTGACCAGGTGCAAGGGATAGAGGACCTGCGCAACATGTGGGCTGAAAATATTCACAGCGTTGCTTTTTCGCCTGACGGAAATTCAATTGCGTGCACGCTGGGTGATGGCACATTGACACTTGTCGAAGCAGTGTCCTACCAGATCAAGCATCGTGGGTTTTGTCACGAAGCACCAGCTGGAATGCTGAAGGTTGAGTGCCTGTTCACGAAACAGGGTCATCTATTGACGATTGGCAACGACAAGTCAATTCGAAGATGGGATCTCAATCCTTGGGAGGAGAACATGATTGCGTTTTCCAATGCCGAACCTCAGGGAGATCTTGACTTGGCGGCTGGCCCCCAAGGGCAGTGGGTTACCGTTAGTGAATCATGTTTGCAACAGCGGGACAAATCTATGGATCAAGATCCTTTGATGTGGCGTCCCGTAGAAGATCATCCGTATCGTGTGACTTACATCCCCAAATCAGATAACATCTTGGTGGGAACAAGGTTCGGTCGAGCCATCGTGTTTGAACCAAACTCCCAGGCTTCGTCGGTTGTCTTTGATGATCTGACCAAAAAACCTAAAGATCCAACCTCGCAACCTGTTCTTGGCTGTGTGGTCGCGGCAAGCTCCGACGGAACGTTGGCTGCGTCATCGCGGCGCGACGGCTCGGTCGTCCTATGGCGAATCAACGACGGTACCAATGTCCGTACACTCCTGGGCAGCGGAAGTGAGGTAATGGCCATCGCATTTCGGCCGGATGGACAACAGTTGGCGGTCTCCGACTTTAATGGGGCTTGTTATCTGTGGGACTTGACCCAGTCCAATTCAGAAACGCCTCTTGCACTCCACGGCCCGCAACAGGCGAGTGGCTTGGATTATTCGCCTTGTGGGAGTCGGTTGGTTCAATCGGGGCAGCTATTTGGTTCGGACTCTCTTGTAGTCTGGGATACTATCACGAGAACCAAGGTCGCGAGTCTAAAGGGGCATTCGCACGTCGAGTTCTTCCCAGGCGCAAAAACAACCATTGTGCCGGATGCCGACTTTAGTGCGGATGGCAAGTGGCTGGCGACGTGTTCGGCCGATGGAACAACGCGACTGTGGAATGTCCGTATCGATGTGGCGGATGCGAGAAAAGATCGTTACGAACCATGGGCTGTCTTGTCTACCAGGCGCCTGCCGCTTTCACCCGATTTATCTGAAGCTTGGCTGTCTTCCGTAAGTTTCAGTGCCGACAGCAAATTTCTTGGTGTGGCAAGCAAAAGCGGCAAGGTTCGCGTCTATGACCTGGACCCGGTTTTGGCACGTGCGGGATGGACCACTGAACAAATGCGGCAGGAAGTGGAGCGCGTTGCCGGATTGAAGTTGGAACAAAGTTATTTGGTTCCCATTCTTCGAAACCAATTAGTGCCCATGGGCAATTGATTCTATGGCCTGCCGGTGCGAGGAAGACGCGCCGTCATTTTGCGACGCGTTGTCCGTTGCAATGGGTACACATGGTGCTTCCTTTACAGATGACGCAGGTCTTTTTGCCGCCAAAACAATACGGACAGGGTACCTTGATGAACGTGGGAGCATTATCGTTCGAAATCGATCCCGGGTTAAACTGATCCAGTTCACCTGTTGTGCCGCAAACCAAACAGGGAATCAAGCCAGTACCAGCGCAAATTCGGCATCTTCCGCTTTGATGGCAATGTTCACAGGGCTTCGAGGCTAATGCCTGTGTTGTATTGGTTTCGCGCGAGGAGTCGGCTCGGAGCGCAGGCGGGTCCTGATCTTTTTGCCCCTTGCTATGACTCGGATTCTTTTCCAATTCGACTTTCGTCTTGGTTGGTGATCCGTTGAAGTCTTTCGCGTCGGTCAAACTGGATGACGCTGCCTCGTAACGCCCACATCCTGTCGCGAGAACACCCGACGCAATGAGTATCAGAAGAAAAAACGAGAACTTTGCAAACCGACTCATATCATTTGGCTTTCGAGCACGTGGGAGAATTGCTTTGCTGATCAACGGGACCGCTGATCGAGGGAGGAAACATTGAGCCAGAAAACAGGACTCGGCGAGCTTGATCGTTTGTGATTCCGCGGCGGGCCCGTCGGTCGACGCTTGATTGGCGTGCGCCGGACCGACTAGGTGAAAACCTCGTGCTTTGTCGCGAAAAGCAACTTTCAATAATTGCTGCAGGAGATGACGATTTTCGCGGTACTATTGAGTACGTCCATGGGCGGCAACCTGATAAAGAACCGCCCCCGTTCGCCTTTTTCAATAAACCCAGATATCGGTTGAGCCGAGATGTCGGTAAAGAAGATCGTGGTTAGCTCTACATTGTCCGCATCGAAGAGTCGAACTTCGAGATCCGGCATGCCGTGACGATCGTGATAAGACTCAACGAGAATCTCCAACTGATGATCGGAGTCATTGTAGTGGAAGTTGATAATCTTGAACTTCTTCTCCAGTTCGCGACGGTCCCATTCGATGTGCGCTGGCAATGTTTTTTGTGTCGCTTGGGTCCACTTCCCTATCGGAGTCTCGCGCGTGCCCACGTTTCGACGGTCGTCCTGAATTGGAGTGGCCGGCGTTTCGATGGCTCGCGGTACAGCAACGTCAGCGGTCACTATGGGGGCCGAATCACGATTGCCGCTCTTCGACGGTTGGCCGTCGCAGCCAATAGCGATAACGGCCATGGTGCTCATCATGCTCAAGTAGATCACGTTCATGGAGCGTCGCATAAAAAGGTTCCTTTTTCGAGTGGTTAAGTTGGTGACGAGTTACTTGGACGGAATCGCAGGCAGACCGCCTACAGGATGGGTTTCGTAGTACTCGATGATTGCTTCACCGAGTCCTTTGATCACCGCGCCAGCAATGGCCGCCTTCGCTGCCCAACCTGCCCAGGGAATCCAATTGAGCGCCTCCAAGGCCGCAATTTTTCCCAGCACGCAAGCCAATCCGACTGCGGCAGCTGCCCCGAACGCATCTCGCATGGAGTATTGCGGGCCTCGATAAATCTGCCCGATATGCAGACACATCTTGGCTTCGATTCCCATCAAAGCGACGGACGTGCTGCCTGGAAAAACGGCTGCGACAACCAGTGCTGTTCCACCGATCGCGTAGCTGTTCACCCAGCTTCGCGCCAATTGCCGTTGGTTGTTATCCTTGGCGGTCCGGATTATCGAAATGGTCGACATGATGGAATCGCCTGTTTGTGGAGCAGTTCGAGATTGGGCTTACTCTTAGATAAACGCATTCCAAATGGAATCGAACAGAAATTCTCTCAAACAATTGGCTGCTTTTCGAATCAAACTCTCGGCGGTTGAGAATTGGCTTCATGACTGATGACGGAATGGCAAATTACCGCAGCGAAGCGTTTTGGGGAGGAGCGTTGTGGGGACACTCTCCAAGTCGCCTTCGTCTCAAAACATGTCGGCAGCCGTAAGTGCGACTGCGATACTTCGCCAGCGTGGAGTTGATGCCATACCATTCAAAACCTCGAATCCGATCAGCTGCCCTGGCTCACCAATGACGAGGCCTCATTTTCCAAGATCGCCGTACAACGGGCACAAGGGACGATCGAAGATGACCGACAATAGGCAGATGGGTGAAGGCAGCAACGGGTTGCCGCAGTCCTCGACTGACATCTCTGGAAGTGCCTCGCAAACAAGAGCACAACCCGTTCAACGCTGATAGATGTCCCGCAATGCCGGCTCGAGTGTCGGATACTGAAAAGCGAATCCTTCATCGGCTAATCGGGCGGAAACAACATAGCGACCAAAGAGGGCGAGTTCGGGATCCGTGCGCAGAAGTAATGGTGCTCCGACGCGGACCATCCACTCCAACGCGGGCAAACCGATCGGCATGCCAAGGACCTTCCGCAGCGTCCGCATAAACTCGACTTGCGAAACTGGGTTTGGGGCGGATGCGATGTACGTGCCCATCATCGATTCGTTCGTGATGGCGCGAATAAACAAGGCATTCAAGTCATGTTCATGAATCCACGACAGGCCCTGAGTGCCCCGGCCGACTCGGCCTCCAAGTCCAAGTTTGGCAAGCAGGCCGAGAGTGCCCAGTGCTCCTGCGCCGGCACCGCGATCGCGACCAACAACAAAGCTGGTTCGCATAATAACGCCGCGCTGTTCGGGTAATTTGCTCTCGGCGAAAGCGGATTCCCAAGCCCGCCCGATGGTCGGGGCAAAGCCGATCCCTTCGACACTCGCTTCGGTGCAAACCGTCGTGGGCGGGTCGCCGTAGATGTGCGCGGTACTCATTTGTACCCAGACTGGAGGCGGTGCCTTGACACGCCGCATGGCTCCTCCGAGGGCCCGGGTCGAAGCGACCCTCGATCGCAGAATTTCGTCTTGGTGGTCCGGCGTCTTGATGCAGTTCACCGTTCTACCTGCCAAATTCACGACGGCGTCTGCACCTTCCAGCGAATCCACCCACTTCCCCAGGCTGAGGCCATCCCACACAACGTGCGACCATGGACCTGTGACCTGTGGTTTGGAGCGGGAAAGAATCACGACATGACTCCCGGCCTTTATGAAATGCTCGGCCATCGAAAGCCCCAAGAATCCGCTGCCACCCGCGATCACGACCCGCTTGCCCGCTAACTCGGCCATGGCTTATCAACTTTCAATAAATCGACATTAATCGTCACCCAAATGGGTGACCGCAGAAGATTATAGTCGATCACCGTCAAGCGAATCCGGTCGAGTGAGAATCTGGATTTCTGCGGTGGCCGGGCGCGTCGACTCTGCGAGAAATGGAATACTGCCCCTCCAGTAAAAGAAATGCTGCCGGCGTTTGCTCGAGCTGTTGGATTTGGGAACGGTTGGTTTGTGCGTTCGGTAAAATTGATTACCCAAATACCGAGAGCTCGCGCTGCGGTTAAAATACCGAACGTAACGCGACTTGCCTCCGGTCCTCCGAATTGAAACTCGACAATCAAGACAATGAAATCGTTGTCGAACGGAGTGCAAACGAGCAACGCGCGCTGCGATAATGCTGGGGCAAGGGCCGCCAGTTCGATTCGCATGGAAACACTCGGGGTGGTGGGCGACACGGTAACCGACAGAGCGATGCCTGCGACCTAGGGGCGCGAATTTATCAAGAGAACGCTTATGAGAATCTCGCTGCGCACAGCTACCCTAAATGATCTCGCCCTGCTTCAACGTTGGGACGAACAGCCGCATGTCATTGCCAGCGACCCGGATGACGAGTGGAACTGGGAAACGGAGCTGGACCGATACCCCCTTTGGCGAGAACAGTTGGTTGCCGAACTTGACGGTCGCGCCATTGGATTTGTACAGATCATTGATCCCGCGCTCGAAGAAACGCATTATTGGGGAGAAGTTCCAGAAAACATGCGGGCAATCGACATCTGGATCGGCGAACCGGATTGCCTAGGGCAAGGATTTGGAACACAGATCATGCAACTGGCCATCGAACGCTGTTTTGCGGAGTCCAAAGTAATGGCGATCCTGATAGATCCACTCGTAAGCAACGAGCGGGCCATTCGATTTTATCAGCGCATGGGATTTCGATTCGTGGAACATCGTCGGTTTGGAGATAGTGACTGCGCCGTCTATCGATTGGATCGAACTTCCTGAGCGGTAACCAACCACCGAAGTCGCCAACTGATTGATCCAGGGCGTCCGCAACTTTCGGGACTTCAAATCATCGCCGAATTGTATCCGATTCTTCGTTACAGCTTGACCGCGGAGGATCGCATGTCGTTTAATATTGCAAATCGCGTCGATGTCAAATTTTCCAGATCTTCTGGAGCCCTTGTCGCTGCGCCGATTTTCGACTCGACCAAGAGTTGCTAGCGCTCAGCGGGCAACGTGTTTTGGCCAGCCGACATGGTTTTACGTCGGATTCTCCCGATAGTTTCAGGTAGTTCGTTCAAAGAGTACGCGAGGAACAATCCATGCAAGCACAACCAACTTCGGAACATCAATGGCTCAGTAAGCTTGTCGGCGAGTGGGTCTTTGAATCCAGTTGTAGTATGGGGCCAGACCAGCCGGCGATGTTGACCAAAGGCCGGGAAACGGTTCGGTCACTAGGTGGACTATGGACCATTGGCGAGGCCAACATGGGGAGCACCGAGTCCGATGGACGCTCCATCATGACCTTAGGTTATGATCCAACAAAGAAGAAGTTCGTCGGCACGTTTATCGCTTCGATGATGACCCACTTGTGGCCTTATGAAGGGACACTTGATCAAAGCGGAAAAATTCTGACGCTCGATTCGGAAGGTCCTAGCTTTGCCACGGAAGGTGCATACGCCAAGTATCAGGATTCCATCGAGTTTGTCGACGACAATCACCGGATCCTGTCGTCGCGGATGCTGCTTCCGGATGGCCAATGGGTTGCCTTCATGGAAGCTCATTACCACCGAGTGTTTGGTTCCTGAGCTGATGTGTTCGGGTAGGCTTGAGCAATAGAATGTGTTGGCCACGTTCTATCGCGACATCGTGATCACGGCGATCACTTCTCCTCGTGTTGGAATAACTCTTTGACCCAAGAAAAGTGAAATATGAAGGTCATTGTCTTTGTCAAAGCGACTGCCGCTTCAGAAGCTGGAGAAATGCCAAGTGAACAGTTGCTGGCCGACATGGGTCAATACAACGAAGCATTGGTCGGTGCGGGAATCATGAAGGCGGGCGAGGGGCTCAAGCCAAGCAGCGCAGGGGCACGCATCAGATTCAGCGGTCCGAATCGCACCGTTACCAACGGCCCGTTTGCCGAGACGAAAGAACTGGTTGCAGGATTTTGGATTTGGGAGGTGCGTTCGATGCAGGAAGCGATCGACTGGGTCAAACGCTGTCCCAATCCCATGAACGAAGATTCGGATATTGAAATTAGGCCGTGCTTCGAAATCGAAGACTTTGCAGAGGTCAATCCGAATGGCGAACTAATCGAGAAGGAGAAAGAACTCTACAACGCCATCGAAAATATGTCGGCCGACGAAGCCGAAATTCGTCACATGATGCACGAGTGGTCGCGGGCGCTCGAAGCAAGAGACGTGGCCGGGCTGGTCAAAGACTACGCGAAGGAAGCCGTGTTGTACGATGCGATTCCGCCTTACAAAACGATCGGTGTCGATAATATCCGGCAAGTTTGGGAAAATTGCTTGCCCTACTTTCCCCAGCAGTTCAAGTCGGAGCACCGCGATATTCAGATACATGTCGCGGGGGATACAGCCTTTGCTCACTGCCTACATCATTTCATCCCCATACCAGCAGATCATCCCAGTGGCCAAACCTGGATGCGCGTGACGGTTGGTTACCGCAAGAGCAACGGCAAGTGGCAGGTCGTTCACGAACACGTTTCCATTCCCTTCAACCCTACGAACAACCAAGCCTGGTTGATCACCGATCCAGCCAAGCTCGAAATGCCCGATTACACATCGCCATGAAGTAAGATAAGTGAAGGGGCCCGCCAACGTGGTGTGGGTCGTTGCCAAACACGAAAGCTCAGCCGGGATGAAACGGGCATCACGATACCAAACGCATGCAGATCGTCCGTTTTTTCAAGTTCGACGATCGAAAATCTCGCCACGATTTACGATGCGAGAAAGACTCGAAGATCGATTGGCGATATCGTGGGTCAATGGCTAGTAAAAAGCTTCTCCCCGTTCCAACATCCCGATGAACTCGGCAATCTTTCTTTGCCGGGTTTCCTCTTTTTTGACGTTGTGAAGTCGATAGTAAAAGGCATAACGCTTGGCTCGTGTCAGTGTGGCGTAGAATTGGCTGGCTTGCTTGGATTTCGCTAATGCCGCCAGGAATTCGGAAGACTCCTCGAAAGTCGAGCTAGAGGCGTAGGCCGCATCCCATCGTCCGTCGGCTTTGGCAAGCTCAACGGTTGCCAACCCGGCCGGTTGCATGAGCCCCTCTCGCGTGAGCCTTTCAATATGTCGTTTGTTGACTTGAGACCAAACGCTGCGCTTTCCTCGCGGTGTGAACTTGTGAATCCAACAAATTTCGTTTCCTTTCCTTACTGGTCCATCGATCCATCCATAACACAGAGCCACATCGAGTGCCTGGGCGTAAGTAATGCTTGGGTAGCCACTTGAAATTTTATAGAATTGAATCCAAAGGCCCTGATGTTCCAGGTGGTGTTTGCGGAGCCATGTTGCAAACTTCTTAGGACTGTCAAAGACGATGACGGGCTTACCATCCGGCGACGCGATCTCTACAGGATCGTTCAAGAGCTCGTGCTTTTTCTTGGCCATAAGCAAGGTCTTCTCCGTTCGAAACGATATCTAGCGAGCGGCTCCGTGAGCTGAGTATCTTACATGGAAATCTTTCCAGTTACCAAGGGCAGTCAGACCGGATGACGCTCTTCGGTGTTGCGACCATTGGAATACTAATGCTCGGTCACAGTCAGAAAATGGGGTCGTGTAAAGGCGTCGGAAGTCAATGGTGCGAAGCACCCACAGGGCAACGCTGTGACGCATTTTTTGTGCTCACGTTCAGCACTTGTGTCGGCCCTTCAGGCCTTTTTTGGACGAGGCTCCACTCTAACCGGTGGCTTGCGCCGACCGGCTAAGGTTGTTTCGGCCCATTCGGGCCTGTTTTCTCCAGAAAGAATGCTTCATAGCGTTGCCCGTGGGGGGCGATCGTCGCGCGGGGGTTGTTCTTGGGTGCGAATCAACCGAGCTGGCGAGTGTGAACCGTTGCGGTCTCGGTTGGAGTTGTTTGCTAAACAAGTCTGTCACTCGACCGCTTCGTGCGCGTGGGGTTCGCTCTAGCTTTCAAACTTGCGCTCCCACGGGATGAACCCGTGGGGGGCGATCGTCGCGCAGGGGTTGTTCTTGGGTGCGAATCGACCGAGCTTGCGAGTGTTAACCGTTGCGGTCTCGGTGGGAGTTCGTTTGCGAAATAAGTCTGTCTCTCGATCGCTGCTCCTGCGATGGTCGTGTCGGCTTAGTGGTGAATCCTTGGCCCAACCGAAACGAGCTCGGTTGCGGCCTTCCCGCTGCTGATTTTTGTTGTTTGCTTTCGGCTGCCGTTTTGTCTCTCGTAGTAATGCTCGGGCCAACATTACTTCGCCTTGCATTTGGTAGTCGAATACCGCCCGACAGGTTTACCGGGGACACTCAACCTTCGAGTGCCCGGACGGGCAGCTAGCGGGCGCGGATCGTTCGAGAAGTGGTTGGCACCAAACGTAACTCTCCCAAACGTTAATTGCACGCGTTACTCGCTCCCAGCGATAGTTGTGTGTCCCCGGTTGCTTGCTCCAGACAGTTGTGTGTGTCCCCAACTGGCCATGTCCCCAACAGGCTTCCGGTTTCGCACGACATTGTGTGTCCCCGGTTGCTTGTGCCCGGTTGCTTACCCTAAACAGTTGTGTGTGTCCCCCCATGTTGGTTCCCCAGGGTTGGTTCCTTGTGTGTCCCCCCGGTTGGTTCGTGAAGAGGAAAGGTTTCGCCGCGAGATCGGTCATGTCGACCGAGACTTTCAACGTTATTTACGAACGGGGGAGGTTGCTCAAAGGCTAAGTGAACGAAAGCTGGACTTTGGACGGCCTAGCTTTGACGACAAGCTGAGTTGGCAAGTCGTCAATTGGGACCGGCAGTGGCAAGCGTTGGCCCGGTTGGAGGCTAGGATGAAGGACGTCGATTAGTTTCTTCGTGAAATGGTTTCTTTGTCGGCCAGCGAAAAGTCTCCTAGGGGACAGAGAACGGAAGCGTTGACCAAAGGTAGGGTACCTGAAGCAAGTCGCCTCATCAAACAAGCTGAATCGGCGCCAATGGCTTGCCATCACCAATGAGCTCCCGAACTTTAACCGAGCGACTTGCGGAACGCGCCAGCCTCAAGTTGGCGATCAATGCCGGGATCGGTTACCTAGTAATTTACTTTGCAGCGCTGCCAGAGGACTTGCAGTCAACATCGGCTTTCTTCGTGGTTATCGGGGACGCCAAGGGGTCAATTGTGGTGGAGGCGCTTGGAAAGGGTCCCAAGAAAAGATGGGGCGTCCGTCGCGAGCTTTGCCCGGATGACGTCGAAGATATTCTTGGCCCATTGCCAAGGTTCGCTGCCATTCGCTTTCTGAGATCTGTTTTTTTCGCTGAAGCAAGCGTTGCTGATCCGAAGTCAAGAAATCGGCAATCAATGGTCCAAAGTTGTTCCAGTTTTGCGTGTTCTTGGGGCCTGGAAATAAATCTCGAGCCAAGTCGCAGTCGTTATCGTAGAAATTGACCGTCAGTAATCGACACCCAATCTTTAATCCGTAAGGCCCGACCAACGAATCAGGAAATCGCAACATTGCAACGCAGTCCAGTTCATCCGTGTACGCCGCTACCAACAGCGGGGCCGTGGAGACCACCACGGCGGCGCGGCTATCGCCCCTCAGCAATTGTCGAGCGACCTGTTGCTTTTGGTCCCACGATCGCCCCAATCTCACTTTGATCGACTGCCAAAATCCGGCCAGCCCGTACAAGTCGGGCCGTAAGATTTGTAGTTTGTCGTGAGATAGTTCCAATTGTCCAGGGTCGGACGCCGTCGAAACGCGGCGGATTTCTATGTCCATCTGACCACCTAAAGTTTACCGAAGACATTCGAACGAAAACGACAAACTAGCCAGAACGCTGCGACTTGTAAACATCGCATTCTCCAGTTCCACGCCGTCGCGACCGCCAGGCAGCGCCGTACAGATTCTGGCAATCTTCTCGGAGGCTCTCCTTGTCTGACTCCCGACGAAACCTGGCTTTATTCCCCATTTCAAGCGAAACTTGAAATGCAGGATACGGGTTCCAGATTAATCTAGTCACTACGACGTGCGCCGGGCAATTACCAAACAACCAAGAGGACCGCGAAAAGCCATGAAAACTAGGATCGCAACTTCTCGTTCCCTGTCAGTCGCAGCCTTCACTGCTGCGTGTCTCCTCTCGTCGGTCGCCGGGGAGGTCATGGCTCAGGTTCGGACACCGGACGATCGTCAACGCGAACGCATCACCACCCCCAACTTCCGACAAGCGGAGCAATACAGTTCGGCCTACCTCCGCCAATTCGTTTACAGTACCTCGGTGACACCGAATTGGATCGATAAGACTGACGAGTTTTGGTACTCCTACAAAACGGCCGAGGGAACAAAGTATTGGCGAGTGAACCCCGAAACCGTCACGCGACTGCCGCTATTCGACCATGTGAAAATGGCAGCGCAATTGTCGACCTTGACTCGGCATGCGATCGAACCAAGTCAATTGTCTCTGGGGCGACTCGAAGTGAACAAACAAGACGACACCTTGAAATTTGTCTTCGAACAATCGCAGTACGAGTACTCGTTGAAGACGCAAGAGCTCAAAAAGTTGGGGCCCGCACCGCGGGGACCTGGCCTAGACCGGGGCCGCCGTTCGCAACAAGACCAACAAGAACAGCAAGACCAACGGCAAGACCAACGGCAGGACCAACAGCAGGATCAACGCCAGGATCAACGCCAGGATCAACGCCAGGATCAACGCCAGGATCAACAACAAGACCAGCGGCAACAGGACGACCAGCGGCAACAAGAAGATCAGCGGCAACAAGAAGATCAGCGACAACAAGAAGAGCAACGCGACAACGAACAGCAACGAGATCGCGGGCAACAAGACCGCAGCGACCGTTCGGGTGATGCTGCGAATGCGCCGGGTCCCAATGACGCCCATCGCAATTTTTCCCCCGACCGCAAATCCTATGTCTTTGCCCGTGGGCATAATTTGTTCTTTGTCCAAGTGCCCGAAGCTCCCGTTGCCAATCCCGAGCCAACTGCGACGGAAACGCCAAGTCCAGAGAACCAGCAACAAACCGAGCAATCCGAACAAACCAAGCAAACTGAGCAAACCGAACAAGGCAAACAAGAGCAATCCACTTCCAATACTCCGGCAGACCTAACGGAGGCCCTTGCGATGAATGCCACTCGGCAGGATACACAGACGCAAGAACAGCAAACGCAAGAGCAAAAGCAACTGGAGCAAAATCAAGAAACCCAAGTGCAAGACACAACCAAACAAGAGCAGGAATTGCAGCAGGAGACTGGACAGCAAGACCAATCCAAACAGCAAGAGAACAACGGCGACAAAACTCAAGAAGAGAATAAAGACAAAACGTCCGTTCAGCAGCAAGAGAATCAACAGCAGGAACAAGACAAACAAGAACAAAAAAATCAAGACACGACTGGGCAAGCCGCTCAGGAACCGGCGCAAGAAAAGAGTGACCAGGAACAAGCGGGGCCGGTGGTCGACCCCAAGTGGGATGAACTGGCCGTGCAAATCACGCAAGATGGCGTCGACAAGTACAGTTTTGTGGGTCGCGGAGGTCGCCGGAGTTCGACGTCTGAAATCAAAGACGATACTTTGACTCGCCCCAACGTCACTTGGTCCAAGGACTCGCAGTCGTTTTCAATCACTCGTTCCGATACCCGAAACGTGAAAGAACTGTGGGTCATCAATTCGTTGGCGACGCCACGACCAACTTTGGAAAACTATCCCTATCCGATGCCGGGTGAGGAATCAATTCGCCGAACCGAGTTGTACACGTATCGAGTGGGCCAACCAGCGCTAACGATGGTCAAGCCTCGCTGGAAAGACGAATTCTACAGCGATGTTCGTTTCTCTGAGGCTAGCGACTCGCTGCGATTTCTCCGACGCGATCGCTTGCTGCGTAATGTTGAATATTGTGCTCTTGATTTGGCTTCAGGCGAGATCAAGTCCTTGTTTGAAGAGGGGTTTGAGAAATCAACGATTGCGCCGAAATCGATTCGGTTTCTGAACAACCAGCAAGAGATGATCTGGTGGTCAGAACGAAGCGGTTGGGGACATTTCTACTTGTACGACTCGGAAGGGCAACTAAAGAACTCGATTACTAGCGGAACGTATTTTGCGGATCGTTTGGTGGACTTGGACGAAGAGAACCGCGTTCTCTACTTCACCGGTATGGGACGTGAGCCGAAGGAAAACTTAAACTATCGGCATTTGTACTCGGTGCGGTTGGACGGTGGTCAAATCAAACTCTTGGACCCAGGCGACGCCAATCACTCTTCGGTGCTTTCGCCGAGCAAGAAATTCTTGGTCGACAATTATTCTCGTGTGGACCTGGCTCCGTGTTCTGTTCTCCGTAACAGCGATGGGGCCGAAGTCATGAAGCTGGAAGAATGCGACTTGAGCCGATTGCAGCAAATCGGATTTCAAATGCCTGAGACTTTTGTTGTCAAAGCGGCTGACGGAGTGACGGACCTGTTTGGCAACATGTACAAGCCCTTTGATTTCGACCCAAGCAAGAAATATCCCATCATCACCTACGTGTATCCCGGCCCGCAACAAGAAGGGACGCGGCATACGTTTTCAGCGACGGCGGGCGAACAGCAATTGGCACAAATTGGTTTCATCGTGATCCAAGTCGGGCATCGCGGTGGAACTCCAGGCCGTTCGAAGGCCTACGCTGGGTATGGCTACTTTAATCTGCGAGACTACGCTTTGGCGGACAAGAAAGCCGCCATCGAACAATTGGCGCAACGATTTCCGTTTATCGACGTCGAGCGAGTGGGTATTTACGGCCATTCCGGCGGAGGGTTCATGACCGCGGCTGCGCTGATGGTTCCCCCGTACAATGATTTCTTCAAGGCGGGTTTCTCAACTGCCGGCAATCACGACAACAACATTTACAACAACTCGTGGTCCGAACGTTGGCATGGTCTCCGCGAAGTTCCGATCGAAGAGCAAAAAGACATGCAGAATCGTCGCGAATCTCGCTCGCGACAATCATCCAGTGGTCCGTCAGATCTGCGCGCGGTGCTGGACGTCCAACCGGACGACTTCTTTTACGATTACGAAATGGCGGTCGGCGAAGAGCCTTGGGAGTTCGAACAGCGACTGTGGGGCGCGCAAGAAATTCCGCTTTGGCGGCGCGAAGAACTGCAAGAACAAGAGCGTCAACAAGAACAGAAACAGGAACAGCAAGTCGAACAGGAGCAAAAGCAACAAGTCGAGCAAAAGCAACAGGGCGAGCAAAAGCAAGAAGAACAAACAAACCAACAGGAAAAAGATACCAAGAGCGAGCAGAAAACTCGCTTTGAGATCCAAGTACCCACCAACGCAGAACTGGCCGCCAATCTAAAGCACCATTTGTTTCTCGTTCATGGAGAACTAGACAATAACGTGCATCCCGCCAACACGTTGCGGTTGGTCGATGCTCTGATCAAAGCCAATAAGAAGTTCGACATGCTCTACCTCCCCGGCACACGGCACGGTTTTGGGGCGTACCAACCGTACGTGACACAGCGCATGTTTGAGTTCTTCGCCGATCGACTGATGTTAGACCATCAGCCGGAGTGACGTTGTCACGTGATCCGAAGGTCAGAGAGCCCGCAGCAGTCTACTTGATGCGGGGTACCGCCACGGCTACCGGGATCAGGTCCAGCGCCACTCGTTTGCCAGTAGGGCCAACCACCGTCAAGGGTTCGTAGAACGGCTTCACGCCCGGAACATTGTCGACGACTTTCGCTTTGAATTTGTCGATGATTTCTTGGGCGGCTGGGTTGACGACGGGGTTGCGTGAGTCGGCATCTTTCACGGCCCAGTCGAACGAGCCGACGCATACGATACTCGAGTCACGGTCGTGATACGAATAGGCCTCAAAGCCCTTCTCGCGCAAGAGTTCCGCGATGTAATTGGCGTTGGCCTCGGCCTCCATCAATTTGCTCTCTTTGAGTCCGCCGCCGGTGCGCAGCAACAGATTGAATTCTTCTGTCTTTTGTTGAATCTCTTTTTCGTCGTAGACGGTCTCTCCTTTGAACGTCGCAACACGGACCGTGAAGGCTTTGGGATTATTCAGCAAGCTGAATTTGTCGCCTTTGTTCATTTTGATCACGATCGGATCCACCACCTGTCGCTCAAAGTAGTCTTCTGGCAACAGCGGATTGGGGACGGCAAAAGCGCCTTTCATCGGACTGGCAGGCCCAGTATTGCCCTGCTTGGTCGTCACCGAACGCAGCAACTCGCGAAAGCCGACCATGTTTTGAAAGGTTTCGCTGTTTTCGGAAACGTGCAAGGACTTGGGATAAAGCCCCTTGATCTTCGTCAGTGTTTTCTCGAGTTGAGCATCTTCCGCTGAAGAAAAATGTCCGACCAATACCGAAACGTCCTCGGTTCGAATCGGGTTGGCGGCGCGCATTTTCGCCGGCGCCAAATCGTATTGGTCCACGAGGCCTTCGGATCGCTTGACCGAATACCCTAACCCTTGGAGTTGTTGAGAATAGTCAAACGAGTGTTCGTACGTGTAAGCTTTGAAACCAATCGACCTAAGTTCTTTCGCCAAAGCTTCCGCTTGGTGCTTGCCCTCACCTGGGAACGAGGCACACATGATCATCCAAGGGCCATCCGACATCTGCAACTGATATCCCGCTTCGGCCTCCTCGTGATTAACTCGACGAAAGGGCGTGGGAAATCCCTTGAACAATCGAGAGCCGGTCGGCTTCGCTTCTGCCGTTGTTTCTTGTTCGTTCGATTGTGAACCTGGCAGTAAGTTTCGTAATGGTGACTGTGCGGCACCCGTTTCTACGAACAGCGTTAAGCCACAAGCGATTCCCATCAGAAAGATTGGTTGCCGACCAAACATGTCGAATTCCCTTTCGCTCAACAGTCGTCAACCGCCAACACGGGGACGCCGTTGTTCAACTTCCATATCCAAGTCGCGATCCACCGATTTGTGACCGCTGGCAAGACTGCCCGACCGACACTAGCAAATCTGCACTTAAGATCGCAAGGGCGATTTCGGGCTGGCTGCTATCAGTCGCGATATTTTCGATTCGAAGCCAGCTCTAAGACGATTTTCAGACGGACAGAGTCCAGATTGTCTAGCGGGAGCGCGCTTGGTTTGGGTAGATCGATCACAAATGACGTTGGCACGTCGGTGGGCAAAGAGGGCAGTTTGAAGCGGCCTCGCGCCACGTTCTCGCCAGCCAGCAATTCGTAGTGAAACACTGTGGATAGCCGACAAATCGCGGCGGAGTAGTTCACAGTGCCACTCAATTGCCAGCGATCTTCGACCGGCGTCACCTTGAGATCCCGAAAGGTGTAAGGACCATCCACCTGTTCCTCGCTCAGCGGTAAAGCCAATTCAGAAAGTTTGGGGAAAGTCGGCAGCTTCAGGAGCTTTTGTTCGATTTCCTTTTGGTTCGAGTTGCCCATGACGGTCAAGTGCTGACAGAAACGGATGTTGAATAGTTCGTGGTCCGCCAACCCATTTCGTTCCGGAAGGCAAATGAAGTATCCGGTTTCTAGGTCAACATCAACAATCGAACAGACGTGTCCAATGTCGGCTGCGCGGATGGTGTCTTGGGGTCCGGACCGGAAGAACACAACCGGTAGTGAGAGATTTGGGATATTGACCGTCCTAAAGGCGGGTTCGGCATTCGCTTTCCTAAACTCGTCCCGCATTTGGGCTCGCGACTCCGCGTCCGATTCCGGCAGAACTTGCTCGTAGCTTTTTACCCACTGGTAAAGAAACGAGCCAACGCCAACCAAGACAATGGTTGCGAGGACCAAAACGTCCCGTATCCTCAATGGCCGGCGGGAACGAGGTTCGAGGGTCGTCATGAGGATCTACCGATTTTTTCGGCGCGCATTCGCCATTTTTAGGACACGATCGAAGTGAAGCTTGCTGACCATTTGAACACTCAAACGCGAGCCACGACGAAGCACCTCCATACCAACCAATGCTGGATCGGCCTTGAGTTGCTCCAATGACACGATTTCAGCAAATGTTTGAACCCAGCGAACATCGATTGCGAACCAAGTCGGTTGTTCCAGTCGACTCTTGGGATCAAAATAGGGGTCCGTCGCATCCAAGGCCGTCGAGTCCGGATAGGCTGCCGAACTGATCTCGGCTACACCGGCTACACCGCTTGGTTCAGCGTTGGAATGATAAAACAGCACGTGATCGCCGGGTTTCATCTGATCGCGAATAAAATTGCGAGCCTGATAATTGCGGACGCCGCCCCAATCCGTCGTTTGATTAGGGGCCGCTTCTAAATCGTGTATCGAGAAGACGTCGGGTTCGGACTTCAATAGCCAATAGGCCTTGGCCATCGCTTAGCTCACTCGCATTCGACCAGCACGAAAGGCGGCGGCCATCGCCTCGGGAACTCGCGCTTCCGCACCAATCAACTTGGCTTGATTCAAAGCGACTTCGGCCTTCATTTCTTGTTCCATCGCGATTGCTTCCGCGCGCCGGCGTTCGGCGTTGGCGCGGGCGACACGTGTATCGGCCTCGGCTTGGTCGACTTGCAAACGAGCCCCAATGTTTTCGCCGACCTCGATATCCGCGATATCAATGGAGACGATCTCGAACGCCGTTTGGGCGTCCAATCCCCGCGCCAACACCGCTTTGGAAATCGTGTCAGGTCGCTCCAATACGTCGCCGTGAGTGGTACTTGAACCGATCGACGAAACGATGCTTTCACCAACACGTGCAATCACGGTCTCTTCGGTGGCGCCGCCAATCAATTGATCCAGATTCGTGCGGACCGTCACCCGAGCACGAACCTTGAGTTCCACGCCATTCTTGGCCACTGCACTCAAAAAGTCTTTGCCTTTACGTTGGTCAGGGCAATCAATGACTTTGGGATTCACGCTTGTCTGCACGGCATCCAAACAGTCGCGACCGGCCAAGTCAATTGCGGCTGCCCGGTCGAAACCCAAGTCGATACGTGCTCGTTGAGCGGCAATGATCGCTTGAATAACTCGCATGACATGCCCACCGGCAAGATAATGGGCTTCCAAACGAGCGGTTGTGACACCATTGGGTTCCGAGATATCTAACCCGGCTTGGGTCGCCATGATTTTCGCATTCACAATGATTCGTGGGTCCACTTGACGAAAACCCATCCCAATCAAACTGGTGAGCGAGACACGCGCATTCGACGTTTTCGCTTGGATCCACAGGCCAATGTACTTGACTGTCAAGATGAAGAACACAAAGGCGATCAACGCCACAACGCCGACACCAGCAATGATGGCCAACGTGCCCACATCGATTCGCTGCTGTGCGAGCAGTCCAGGTAGGGTCAACGATTCCACAGATTCATGGACGGGAAGCGCGGATAACCATCCCCAGTCGTTCGAGGTGTTTGCTGCCATGGGTCGCCAGTCTCAATAATTTGCCAAAATTCGATTTCGAGGGGTCACTGAATTCGAGATCCGCTTACGAATCCCACCGCATTTTACCTTCGCCGCAGTGGCTCAGCTAGTACTTTGCCGCCCTGGTGTGGGAGGGCCTAGGCCGCATCACTACTCGAATTTGGCCTCGCAGTGCTCGCAGGTCGCGTTGTTATAGGTTGGATTCCGGCAGGCACTGCAAATCCACTGGGTCGCCGGCTCTCGTCGGCTGTCAGAAATCTGGCCACTAAAGTCGAGACAGGTCAGTTTCTTCAGCAGCCGCAACGACTCGGCCAACCACCGAAACACCAAGAATAACGCGATCGAAGAAACGATCCCGACGAACAACTGAAAATGCACGAACAGGAACATAATGTACGAGTCGTGGACACGCAAAGCTGTGAAAGCGGTGTTAACACCCACGAAGTACATGAACGAGGTCACGAGAATGCCGACCGCCAGGAAAATCCACCCCCAGCAATCCAGCCAACTCTCCAGTCCCCAACGATGACTGGCGCGTTCGTATGGTGAAGCAAGGCGTTTTGCCAGAGCCATCTGGTGTGCCCTCCACTATAGGTTTACGTGGTCCGTGGTCGCCACCGCCGCGCCAAACGAGCTACCATTCGAGCCGCAACGCGAGCTGTTTGGTGATCCCGATCCAACGGAGGATTCAATTCTGCGATGTCTGCGACAACTAGTTTACCTGATTCCGCAACCAGATCCAGCAACGGTTCGATGTTGGCCAAGGGCACACCCAAGGCGGCCGGCGCTGAAACTCCGGGAGCCACCGCCGCTGGCAACACGTCCAAACAAATCGTCAAGTAGACTCGATCGTGCCGGGACAATTGCTCCTGCAAGTGCCGCTTGGCCTCCGTCAATTGACTCGCCGTTTGAAGTTCTTCGTCCAGAATGTACTGCACGTTCTGCTGGGCGGCCCGCTCGAATAGCCCGCGAGTATTAGCGAATTGGCTGATCCCAAACGCCGAATACTGCATTGGGCGACCTGAGGCGCGACACCACTGAGCCATTTGAAAAAACGCTGTACCAGAGTTCCCCTGTGGCGAGGCGTTCCCTTGCAGTGAGGCGTTCCCCTGAAGTGGGGCGTTCCCTTGCGGCACGCGAAGATCCAAGTGAGCATCCATGTTGATGACCAGCAGAGATTCGGTTGCCTGCCAATTCGCACAGCAACCTTGAAAACTTCCCCACGCCATCTCGTGACCACCGCCCAAGACGATTGGCCTGCCACCTCTCGCCAATATTCCGGCAATACGATTTGCCAAATCCAATTGCGCCCCCTCCAGATCGCCCGCCGGGCATTCGACATCCCCAGCGTCCCACAACGGGCCTTCGTGGCTACACGGCGAGTTCCGCAAGATCGACCGAATGGCCGCAGGCCCCGCAGCCGCTCCGACGCGACCTTCATTTCGTCGTACACCTTCGTCGACAGCAAATCCCAGCAAGACAAGTCCTGCCGTCGAATCTGCTGACCACGGGCGTATTCGTTGATGCCATCGCCCGCCGCCCGGCGGCTCATCCGGTTCGTTGCGACCGAACCAAATTGTCGAGAATCGCTCCGAAGAATCCACGATGCTGATCCAGTATGCAAGTACCGCAACCGTGTTTGTTCACTAAAACAACGGCACTCATCCGAGTGCAAATTTCCGCATCCTTCGGTGTATAACCTTAGGCATCGGTGGAAAAGGTTTTACGGACAGACCCACCGCCCCGCTCACGTGCTTGCCACCCCTCAAGGGTTTGCCCCCCTCAAGGGTTTGCCTGTCGCTAACGGTGAAACACGGCCGTGAAATCCGACACCAAGCCTAACGGAGCTTTCTAGCAGCTCGAAGATGCGGGCGAGAAGATTCGAACTTCCACTCCCTTACGGGAACATGGCCCTCAACCATGCGCGTCTACCAATTCCGCCACGCCCGCGTGCGTGAACCGGGCGACATTCTAACTGGGCGGTCCGGCTATTCGCAAGGTGTCGGTGTCGCCAATCCAGGAGTTTCTGCCTGCTCGATTTGCCTCTGATTGCGAGCGTCGAGACGCTGCCTTGTCAGTAATTCGAGACCTGCCGAGATGCGTTCCAGATCTTTTTTGTAGCCGCGGTGGGTGGCGAGACGTAGGGGAATCTGTTGCTGCAAAACCACATTGACTTTCCAATCCGTACACTCCAAGTACGGCAGGTCGTTGTGGGAGAACTCGTGGACTTTTCTCCGCCAGAACAGGTCGTAGCGAATGATCATCCATTTTCCCTCCCACACGTAGACTTGCAACAAATCGAATTTTTGGAACGGTCCAAAGTCTTGCTCGGCGTAGCACCACAAGTGACGACCATCGAACCTGCGATACGAAGGAAACAGCCACTGCCACCAGGGCTCTACCCAAAAATGCCAATGATAATCCAATCGCTTCTTTGTCCAGCGATAGATCACCACACAAGCCGCGAAGATGAACAGGTTCACCACTAAAGCCGCCACAGGGCTAACGGCATACAAGAGGAGAAGGCCTAAGCAAACCGTTTTGTTCAATAACTCGAAAGCCGCATCGACAAACGGAATCGGCGAAATCCAAATCAACAACTCGAACATGAATCGTACGCTCTTGACCACCACGAAGTTGGCCACCGCCGCGATCATCAATACGAATCCCAAGCTCAAGGAAAACAAACCGGCCTGCACGGGCGAGAGCGTTGTCTCACTCACGGGATTCTGATCCGAGGCACTCAAGCCAATCGCGAACATGATCAAGGTGATCAAAAGCACCGAGTAACTTTCGATCCAGTCCAACGCTTGGGCAGCCGGTTTACTCACTTTGGTCAGACGCGGCAAGCTGGTGAGCAACGTCAAGGCGAGAAAGATCCAGAACGTTGCGGGATGTTTCAGCACCGGGTTCGACGCCACCATGGTGTAGTCCGACAACCACGCCCCGCCCCAACTTGTCTCTTCCAACTGGGCCAAGCCACTTAGAACCGTGACGCCAAAAAACGGCGACATTGCCAAAGGGCTCAGCGGTCCGAAATCCGACAGCAATCGAATGGCCGGGTCCGACCAAAGTGCGTTGGTAGTCAAGTCCGACGAGCTGGCTTGGGGTGACGGCGCATCTTGGGCGACGAACGGCGCTGCGAGCAGCGTTTCCGCACCTTCTTCTCGGACGACCCAAGATCCTGCGATGACCAACCCGAGGATTACCCAGTTCATGTGGTGACTTTACTTGATTGCGGAGTTGTTCGGCGGTGCTCGGTCCAGGCCAGCAGAGCGGGCAACAGCATGATGTTGCCAAGTAGTCCACCCAACATTGCGGCACTCACGAGGCCCCCGAAATAGATCGTCGGCACAAATTCGCTGGTCGTCAAGCTGATGAACCCCACGACCAACGCGATCGTGGAGTACGTGAGGGCTGTCCCAACTCGCTGCTGCGCCCACTCGACGCCTTGGGATTCGTTCGTACTGGCACATTCTTGGCCTTGATGAACGACAGCCCATAAATAATGCAGCGAACTATCCACACTTAGACCAATGCTAACCGCCGCAATCATGGCTACTCCCATATTGATGGGAAAACCCAACCAAGCCATTCCACCCAACAACACAAATATCGGCACCAGGTTCGGGACCAAGCCAATCAGAACCAAACGCCAATTCCACAGCGCAAGATACATCAGCCCGCCGATACTGCCAATTGCGACCAAGGTGGTGGCTAAGTAGTCGTCCAACAGCGAATCTACAATCTTTGACAACAGGACAAACAAGCCTGAGATGCGAAACGTCGGCTCGGAGTCGCCGAAACTCTGTTCGGTGATCAGGCGAATTTCCGCTAACAAAGCTCGCTTTTCTTCCGCCGATTGCTGCTGTCGAGTTCGCAAGAAAATTCGCAGGTACCCGACCTGGCCCGCGCGATCCCAACGGTACCAGTAGTCGGTGAACTGTGGCAAGACTTGCCGCATGGAAGCTACCAAGGTTGCGGGCGGCAAAAGTCGCAACGCCCCAAACTTTTGGGTCGTCTCCCAAACATCGACCAACGAGATGACCTTCGCCAACGATCGAGGTGGTTCCGATACGTCAGGCCGCACGGAGGTCGAATCGCGGATCTCACGTAAACGATTTTGGTACTCCGAAACCTTGGCCATGAAATCGCGATCCAACGAGCGCGGCGTTGCGACAGATATCTCGATCAACCCTGCTCCCCCGAATTCTTCTTCGGCAAAGTGATACCCTTCTAGAATCGGCGTACCAGGCCGAAAGTTCTTGGTGAAGTCTGTTTCCACGCGGGCGAAATAAAATCCACTGGAAATCGCGAGACTGACGCCCAACGTCACGGTGCAGATCAAACCAGGTCGTTGTCGCACTCGTTCCAGGACACGAACAAGCAATCGTTCCATCAGCGTCTGCCCAAGACCTTCCGAACCCGAATGGATTGTCGTTCCCCCGAGCACCAAGGCCGGAACGAGCAAGCAAATTCCAAGCAACGTGACCAAGCTGGCCAAGCCCATCATCAATCCGAACTCTTGAACCGCACTGACCCGGGCAACGGCCAAGGAACCAAAACCTGCCGCATCGGTCAGGCATGCCCACAAGATGGGCGGTAGCAACCGTCGAAGACTCGTTTCCAGAGCCAGCGCATTTGGATCGCCAGCCAAGCGTCGTCCCCGGTAGCCCACAATCAAATGCACCGTTGTCGCTACGCCAATCACGGCAATAATCGAACCCAACAGCGAACTGATCATCGACTGTTGGAACGACATTCGCTCCAGCATCCATACCGTAATGACGTTGCTCCAATAGACCACGACCGCAGCCACCAACATCCAACGCAGCGTCCGCAGCACCAGCAGGATCACGAGCCCTAACAGCACCATGGAGCCATATTGCAACCACAGCCCATCTCGATGCAAATAATCAAAGGCATCTTCGACCATGACCGGCTCCCCGACCACGTGGGCTTCCGGAATGTCTGCGATCACCGCTCGAATGCGTTGGATTGTTTCTCGAGTTGACCCCGACGACTCATCTTCCCCAGCGGGGCGGATCAAGCAGACCAATACAGCGAGATCATTGTCCTGCCGATGGGTCCAACCATCAAACGTGGCTCGAAATTGTTGAGCCATTTCGTTTTGCGGATCGAGCAAGGCCCATTCCGCTGTAGAGCCCGGATAGACCACCGCTGAAATCAACCGCAGTGCCCCCTCCAATCGATCGAGGCTCAATACCTCTTCGACCTGCGGGAGCTGCTCCAGTTGCTGGGACAAGTTCGCCAACCGTTGCAGACCACGACCATTCTCGGCGAATAGATCTCGGTCGCGATAGATAACCAAAATCGTTTCACGATCGCCAAATATTTTTTTGATCTCGCGAAAATCGCTGACGGCCGCATCTTGCGAGCCAAACATCTGATCGACCGAGCGGCTACTCGCGGGCCGCGGCGGCGAGAACCAAGCCACAACGAGCATCAAGCATGCGATGGCAAACCACAGCCAGCGTCCAGCTACCAGCAGTCGGGCCATTCGTGCTGACCAGGTCGTCGGGGCGCTCGTGTCTCGTACGGAAGAACCTGTATCGCGCGCGCCGTGATCTTCTAGGCCCACTTTCGTTCCGCTCGCTGCCGAAGTGTATTGGCTTCATCATCGTTGACAAAGCGAAAGGTCGTCGGATTCAGTTCCAACTTTCGTTGCAGGATCCACGCCAAAGCGGCGGCATGACAAGTGAGATGCGAATTCCGCATCACCGTCGCATTCGCGGCGGTCAACTGGCGGGTTTTGACCGCCGAAAAGAAGTCCTGGGCATGTTGCGTCACGTCGAGTCCTTTGACTCGAGCCGCGGCTGGGCTCAGCAAACTTTGCAGTGCTTCGGTCGAAGCGACGGTTTCGCCACTGTCGCCGGTTTCGAGCGAACCTGCGCTGCCCACCAAACGAATGGGGCAAGTACCCAATCGCGAAATCCATTTTGGACCACGATCTCCGAATGGGTCGGCGATGAAATCAAAGATCAACTTGACACCATTTTCGTACGTGCAAACGATGCCGTCTTCTTTGGCCTCGTATGTCTTGGGCAGCGTCGCGTCGGACTGATTGGCCCATTGGCACAAATCTCCCGTGTGCGCGCCCCAATCCAACAGCCTGGCTCCTGAATCAAAATCATAGTACCCGCGCCAGCCGCCTTGGACATACTGTTCGTTGTACGGACGCCATGGTGCCGGGCCCAGCCACAAGTTCCAATCGACTTCGGTAGGTTCCGGTGTGGGTTGTCCTGGCAACCAATGGTTCTGCAAAGTGGGAACATAAATGGAAGCATACAGCGTTTCCAATTGTCCCAGTTTGCCTTCTTGTGCCAGTCGAACGGCTTGTTGAAAGTTGGGAACGCTGCGTCGTTGCGTGCCCGCTTGAAAGACTCGACCTGTTCGCTCGAAAACCTGCACGATCTCTTCGCAGAGTTGCATCGTGATGCCACAAGGCTTTTCACAATAGACATCTTTGCCTGCTTCGGCGGACATGATCGCCGCGCGAGCGTGCCAACGATCTCCCGTCCCGATCAGGACGGCGTCGATCTCTTGGCGATCCAAGAGGGTGCGAAAATCTCGCAGAAACTCGCAACGGCCCTGCCCTGGTTGGTTGTTCAACATGTTCCGCGCGGCATCGCGACGTTGGGCCTGGACATCGGCCACCGCCACACACCGAACTTCCGGCAGTGTCAGCATCGCTTGCAAGTCGTAGGTGGCCCGCGGGCCAATTCCGATGACGCCCAAGTGGATCTGTTCACTGGGAGGCACCATTCCCATGGTAGGTCGTCCCATGTTGCCTAACACATGTCGCGGCAGAAACAACGGTAAGCCCAATGTTGCACCTGCAGCGCCCAAGAATTGGCGGCGACCCTGTTGACTCGAATTCTGATTCACGCTCATGTGTTCGTCTCTAACGGCGCTGAGAGAATGTTCGCCCGATCAGCTACAAGTCTAAGTGAGGATCGCCTGAGGTTCAAGCAACGAAGTCGCAGCCTCGTTCGGTCGCAGCGGCACTGCCGTCTCGCAGCCATCCGTCCAATTGGGCTGGGTCTTTGAGTTGCTGACCGCGCAATGTTGGCACCGCCAAATATTGACACGTCACGTCCGTCAACGAGGTCATATCGCCCCACAGCTTTTCGAATTGGCAAACTGGAAACACGTCTTCTTGTCCGTTGCCCCAACGTTTTTTGACATCCTTGAGGGTGATATAGGTGGGCAAGCGGCGTGCAAACTGGCGCACCGCCTTCACGACTCGTTCGCTGTGGTTTAATTCTGTTCGATTCAAGCCAAAGCGAGCCAGCAGTTGATCGATGTCGATCCAAGTCGTCATCGAGTTGTAATAAGTGAGACCAAATTCATCTCGCTCGTTGGGCATCGCCAGACCCTCGACCAAACGGGTGCGGCCATTGACGCGCGCTAATCCTCCGCCCCGATCCTCCATGCGACGTGTAATAACTTCAATGGACAGGCAGGTGCCATTCTGGATATGGACACCAAGAAGGCCGGGCTCAACCGACGCGCCTAACGTGTCTACGTTGTGCAACAGGAGATATTTCAGTTGTGGTTGTTCGAGCAATAAATCCCGCAGCAGTCCGTTGCGCAGCAAATTGGGGATTTCAAACCAATGCCCTACCGGATGAAGGCATTGCATCGGCAAGTTGTCGACATAGTCGGTCGCTTCGCCGGTGGCTTGTGCCCAATTCAACATCGCCGCACGCAAGCTTTGCCGAACCTTTTGTTGCTGCTGATCCAAAACTTGTTGCGGCATTTCCTCCCAGGCAAACCGCAGATCCCGAATCGTCGGTACCAATCGCAAGCCCACACTCTTTCCCGCAGACACATACACGCCGGCGGACTGATGCTGATGCTTCCAACGCTCGACGGCCGCACGAATCGGCTGTTCGGTCAGGTACCCGGTTGTGACGACATGCAACGGGCGGCATCCGTACAAGCGTCCGGCCTGTTGCGTTTTGGCCAAGTGAATATCCAAGAACGAGCGATGGCGCCCGGCCAGACGGACAAACGGATGCAGGGCTTTGACAACCCCCGCTCCTTGAGTCCAGCGACTGCCCACTCCCGCTGCTAACGTCACGACGGCGACCTCGCCGTTGGCAATTGCTTGGCGTCCAAGATCGATTGCTCGATGGGGAACTGATTGGCGACAATCGACAACATCATCGTCTCCCACGTCTTCAATCGTGGTTGTGGCAGGCAAGAGATTTTGGGCCAAGCCTAATCGACCCGCTAGTAAATCTTCACGCAATTGCTGATGGGCGATCGGATCAAACCCATGAATCTCCAACAGATCGCTGAGCGACTGCCGCGTCGCCGTGGCGTCGGCCTTCCCCGGCAGAATGCGCGCGATCAAGCGAGTCGCTAAATCTTGGTCACTACTCCGACAAAGTTGACCGACGCGTTCCAGTTCGGCTCGAGTTTCCAGCGACAGACTTTGAATGTCTTGTCTTAGCCAACCGGGCACCAACAGCGGATAATAACCGGGCGGATACGAACCTCCTGGCAAGAGCTGCGCCTGTGTTCCTTGGTCATTGATCTCAAAGTCATAAACCACGGGGTCCATCGCAAATGGCAACGCATGTTCCATTTCACGTTTGGTGTCACGCATCAACTCCCAAAGCCAATGACGGGCTTCGACCTTCCGAGTGGGATTGAAAATGAATCCCATCCCGCCGCCGGCCATTCCGCCCAACATCCAAAAACCCCAAAAGTCTGATCCATAAGTTTCGCGGCACCGCGTGATCAGTCGCTCGGTGTAGGCGTTGGTACACCAAGGGATAATCGCTTGCAGCGGTCCGCTAAAGTTGCGATCTGTCGCGGCGCCGATCGCGCGAATGTCGCCATTGGCCAAGTGCCGAATGATTTGTGCTAGGATTTCGATCGCTTGCTGACGTGCCTCCCATTCCGCGCCACTCCGCAGCAGGTACTTCTCAGTGACCATCTCCAAAATTGGACCTACATTTTGGGCCATGCCTCCATGCACCAAGACGAGGCTGTCCTGCAGCAGTTGTCGAGTCCGCGCGTCCACCTCGGCCGGGCCAAACACCTGATGTTGAGGCAACAAACGACCTTGAGAGATACCGAATTCGGGGTCGCCTGCTGCTGCGGCACAGCCTTCAATCAACTTGATGCCAGGCCACACGCCACCGCTATCTTGCCAACCTCCGCCCGACCCACCCAACCACTCACCCAATATGGCTCGCGCGGCCACGATGCGCCGATCGGCTTCGGTTAACGACCCCGTCAACGTCGAGACTTGATTCGTGGCCCGCATGCACATGGCAATCAACCCACCGAGCAAGTTTGTTGAAACGGCCAGTCGCGACCCCTTCGGTATATCATTGACTCGGCTAACAATTTCGAGCCCCAAACCGGGACCTACCAAAGGTCGGAGCACCGAAGCGATATCCGCTTGATGTCCTTCTAGGCCAGCTGGGACTAACCCGGAAGCAATCACCGCGGCCTTTAGCAATCCCAAGTAGTCCGCCGCGAAATCGAACACTTGGCTCAAGTGGGTGATTTCCACTACCGCGTTCAAATCAATACTAACCAAACGGAGCACCGGTTGATCGATGACTCTTAGACAGCAATCCAGTGGAGGCTCAGGGGTCTGGTGACGCCCTTGAACGGCCAAGTTGATCGAGGCATTGATCACCCGAGCTCCTTGGGGAAAGTCCATGCCAAGAAAAAAGATGTCGCTCCAGGCACTATGGGAGAAATCCATGCGCACCGATGTTCGTTCGCGCAACATCGGGTAGCCGAGATTCGCATCGCGTTGCAAGAGTTCGTCGCGGAGCCGTAGCGGTAGCTCGTCTGGGTTCCCCATGCGGAACATCCAGCGATTTCCCGCGACGGTCTTGACGCTTTTGCGAACTTGATCGGCCAGAGTTTGGAATGCCAGACGATGATACGCGCTTGCGAGCGCACTGGAGACGGCCCAGCTGGGACCGGAGCGTTCTTGATCCGCCAAGAACACATCGATCGCTTCGTTGAAGCGACGATGCAGAAAATGATGATGGCCTTCGAATGAGATTTTTCCAGGTTTCGATTCGGGAACCAGAGTTGGCAAATGAAATCGATGGATCGCGTATAAGAAGAATAAAGCCCGAACGCGTTCGTACAAGTTTTCACGGTCGCGGCGGAAGACGTCCAATAGCTCGGCTTGATTCAACAGCTCGGGAAGTGTCAACGCAGACACTTGTGATTCCATCGACAAATCACGCACTGCCGGCTCGGAGGAGACGATCAAGTCGATTAGCGATCGCATGCAGGTGGCCTTGAAAGTGAAAATGGAATACGCAGCTCGAAGGCAGTCTTGGACTCTGATTACTTGGGTCGCGCCAACAACTCGATCAATTCGACCAAGATCCGATCGCGGTCCGGCCCAGATAAGGCCAACGCCATTTGCGCAATGAGGAGCCCGTAGGTTTCTCCAATATTGAAGCGTTGGCCTTGGATTTGAAATGCCAAGTATTTTTCACGTTGAATCAACTTGCGGAGCGAATCTGACAAGTTGATATTCGAGGGCTTGTCCGTCGCGTTTGCTGGCAGCGCCGCTTTCGCTTCAACCAAGAGGTCCATTACGGTCGGCGTTAAGACATGCATCCCAAAGAAGCACAAGTAATACCCACTGCGCTGGCCAGCAACAATCAAAGCCTGCTCGGCTTGCGTCGGGGTTGGTTTCTCGAGGATGGCGGTGACTTCAAACAGTTTTTCGGCGTGCGCGACTGGGCTCCCGCCGATGGTACCGAAGAACCGCAGTTTGCTTTCATGCGTCGGCTGGATCGCCGAAACGCTGCAATCTTCCCGCTCGGCGACCGCAACCAATTGAGCAGCACAACTCCATTGCGAGTGGTCGCTGACGTAGAGATGGTCACCAACCAAATGCAAAAACTTCTCGCCGCCCACAAAGGATCGCGCCCGCAGGATCGCATCTCCGTAGCCGCGCGGTTCTGGCTGGGGGAAAAAGGTCAGTCGCGATGCAAAGTTTCCCGCCGCCGCGTGGTAGCGATCTTGTTCACCAGGAGCGACCACAATCGCGATTTCCTTGATCCCAGCGGAGACCACCTCGGCCAGGATCAACTCCAACGCGGATCGAGCCCTTCCAGATTGATCGACAACCGTCTGCAACGGCAAATGAGCTTGATCTTTTCCGGCCGCAGTGATCACGGCTTTACTGATGGTCATAGGCGTCCTATTGAATTACACTCAGGTGGCATTGGTGGTGGGAATCGAAATGGCGGTCGACTGCGGCAGTGGCTGCCAAGCGCAGCGAGCTCCTAATAGATTCGCACTTCGGCCCGTATCATAACTTTCTCTCGAGAATTTGTAATGTCCGATTGTCTTCGCGCGAAACTGAGTGAAACCCGGCCAGCATTCCCAACCGCGACGGGGCGTCTGCTTGCCTTGGCGCTCTGGCTGTTGGCCAATGAGTGGGTTCTGGTCGCTTCGGCCGCTCCAAGCGGTGTTCCTCGGCAGGATGTGGAACAATCCGACGAGCCCCGCCCTCGAATTTCCGCACGACAAGAGCGCGCCCAGCGGATGGCGGTCTTGCGCGGCGAATATGGACGATTCCGAGCGAATAATGATTTGCTGTACTACCATTTGGATATCCGAATCGATCCAGCTGCCAAAACGATCCAAGGTCGGACCCAAGTCCGATTCAAGATGCTAGTTGAAGACCAACGGATTCAACTGGATTTGTATGCAAATCTCAACGTCGACCGAATTGTCTGGCGCGAGCAAGAACTGAAATTCGAGCGAGAGTTCAATGCCGTTTTCGTCGACTTTCCGGAAGTCCTGAAGCCAGGCGAGGTTCATGAAATCGATTTTCATTACTCGGGATCGCCGCAGACCACGGGCCGGTTCGGCGGTTTCACGTTTGGACAGGACCCGCAGGGCCGTCCGTGGATTTACACCGCATGTCAAGGAGAAGGCGCTAGTATTTGGTGGCCGAATAAAGACCAATTGCGCGATGAAGTCGAAGCCATGGACATCAGCATAGAGGTTCCGAGCGACCTTAAGAATATTTCGAACGGTCGCTTTCTCGGTTCGGACGATCTGGGTGACGGTTACTCACGCTGGCGCTACCATGTCAGTTACCCGATCAACAACTATTGTGTCTCGGTAAACATTGGTCACTACGAACAGTTTGGCGAAAAACTTGGCGACTTGACGCTCGACTATTACGTCTTGCCGGAGGATTTAGAGAAAGCTCGATTTCAGTTCGCGCAAGTTCGGCCCATGATGGAGGCTTTTGTTCACTACTTTGGGGAATACCCGTTTCAACGAGACGGCTACAAATTGATTCAAGTTCCGTATACCGGTATGGAACATCAATCGGCGGTGACCTACGGAAACGGCTTTCAGAATGGTTATGGCGGCCGCGACTGGACGGGCGTTGGTGTCAGTCCCAAGTTTGATTTCATCATCATTCACGAAACGGGTCATGAGTGGTTTGGAAATGCCGTCTCATGCGCCGATGTGGCCGATATGTGGATTCAGGAGGGCTGGACCACGTATTTGGAATGCATGTATGTCGAGCACGTTTTTGGTTACGAGGATGCTCTCAAATACACCAATGGTTATCGCAGCAAAATCGCCAATCGTCAGCCCATCATCACGCAACGAGGTCTGCATCAAGAACCTAGCCAGGACATGTATTTCAAAGGCGCTCTATTTCTGCATACCTTACGTGGCGTTCGCAACGACGATGCTGCTTGGTGGGCTTTGGTTCGCGAGATTTACGACAGATACAAATATCGCAACATTTTGAGCGAGGATTTGATCTCGCTATTTTCGGAGCGATATGGACGCGACATGCAACCGATTTTCGATCAATACCTGCGACATGCCAAGATTCCTACGTTGGAATTGGCCGCGGGCAATCAAGGCGAACTGCGTTATCGTTGGAAAGCCGACGTACCTGGGTTCCAGATGCCGATCCGAGCTGGAGAAGTGAATCGTTGGCAAGTCCTTGAGCCAACCACGGAATGGCAGACGTTGGTTTGGGATCGGCCTGCCGGCGAGTTTGCTGTGGCCACCGAACTATACTATGTCGATGTCGTTTGGGCGGATGAACCAAGTTCAAAATCGGCCGATTGAGTAAAGAGCGATTCGGCGGCGCAGGCCGCGCCAAAGAAAAACCCTTGAGCTTGATCGCAACCCATGTTTCGCAGGCACTCGGCGACCGGCCCCGATTCGACTCCTTCGGCCACAACCTTAACAGCTTTCGTGTGGGCGATTCGGATCATGGAATCAACCACCGCCGAGGCAAAATCACTGCTGGTGATTTCTTGCACAAAAGACTCGTCGATCTTCACACTGTCAAGGGACAACTTTTGTAAATAGGCGACTGAAGATCGTCCGGTACCAAAATCATCGATAGCGATGGAGTACCCCATTTGCTTCAGATCGCGAATCTTCTTACTGGAGGCTTTGATGTCATGCAAAACGGCCTCTTCCGTAAGTTCGATTTCGATGAGATTTGGGGAAATGCCTTGGAAGAAAAATGCCGCAGCAAGATCTTCGGATAGATCCCCAAAGCGAAAGTGGCTGGCACTAATGTTGATGCTGATCGGAAGCACAGGTTGCCCGAGCTGCTCCCAACGCAGGATGTCCAGAGCCACGTTGCGAATGACCAACTGGGATAGCGGGACAATCAGGCCACACTTCTCTGCTTCGGTGATGTACTCGTCGGGTGTCGAATACGACTCACCGTTGCGGAACCAGCGCACAAGCGCTTCAGCCCCACAACATCTTTGGGTTCTCAGATCGTACTTTGGTTGGTAATGGACGGTAAACTCCTGATTTTCGATCGCTTCTCGGATCTCGCTGCGCAACTGAAACAGACGCCGATGCTCTTGGTCCAGATCCACGCTGTAGAACGAATAGCACCGCCGACCGTTGCGTTTGGACTGGTACATGGCGGCGTCGGCTTGATTGAGCAATTGTTCCGCGGATTGCTCGTGTTGATGGCGGATCGAGATGCCGATTGAAGCTCCCACAAAGGCTTTCTCGTGGGTCACGATAAATGGATCTTGGAACTCGTGGAGGATTCGCTCGGCCAACTTGGGCAGTTGGTTCAACCGATCGATGCGGTCCGCGATGATCACAAATTCATCGCCGGCGAGACGATACAACCGCTCGTGGGGATCGACAAGAATTTTATTTAGTCGCTGGCCAACTTGAATCAAGAGTTCGTCGCCCGCTTGGTGCCCGAGCGAATCGTTGACAAACTTGAACCCGTCCAGATCGAAGAATAAAAGCGCCAACATGGGGCCAGTCGGCTGATGCGAGTTGACTGCCCGCTGCAGTTCTTCGATGAAACACAAGCGGTTGGGCAGATGCGTCAACGGATCCAAGCGCGTCGAATCCAGCCGGATTCCTTTCGGCCCCAGTGAGGGAGAGCCTATGTCGGGAAAGGTTGACTTCAAGTCAGCGGTAGGAGCAATTGTCTCGAGCATGGTGGTGAACACGGTGATGAGGGTTTCGACCGAATACGATTTGCGCCGATGTGTTACATGCGTCGAAACTGAGCCAAGGGAAGAAAACTTCCGGAGTCGTACTCGCAAAAAAAAAGCGAGCCCCGCTAGGACTCGCTCAATTCATTCAATCGCTATAACCTGCCCGTTGGTCGTGGACCGCTCCGCGGTCCAGTTGTCTGTCGTGGACCGCTCCGCGGTCCAATTAGTCCGTCGTGGCTCACTCCGCGGTCCAGTTGTATGTCGTGGACCGCTCCGCGGTCCAATTAGTCCGTCGTAGCTCACTCCGCGGTCCAATTAGTCCGTCGTGGCTCACTCCGCGGTCCGCGACATTCACCGCCAAGTCGCCCCTTAGTCCGGCAAACGGCGTACTTGAATTTCCTTGTACGAAACTGCAGCACCGGGATCGTGACATTGCAGGCCGAAAGTACCTTCCGTCAAAACACGGGTGAATTGCTGTCCTGGTTTCTTTCCTTCGGGCTCGGTGTACTTGACGGTTTCTTTGTCATTGATTTTGATCGTGATGGTTTTGCCTTCGACCTTGATGTAGTAGTCGAACCATTCGCCATCTTTGGCTGGCGAGTTATCGAGGACATCCTGAACATCGTACAACCCCCCGGACTTCTTGCGGTCGCCGTGGGTGTTGTTGACTTGGGCTTCGTAGCCATGTTTGGGCCATCCGGAATCTTGATACTGCGTGTGAAAATAAATGCCACCATTGGCATTGGGTTGGCATTTCACTTTGGCCTTGAATTCGAAATTCTTGAAGGGTTTGTCATCCCCAACATAGAACAAGTGACTGCGTTCTCCGATGCCTACAAACGCACCGTCGACCATGGTCCAACTCTTGGGGTTTTCGTTTACCTTCCACCCTTCCATCGACTTTCCATCGGTTAAGGCAACCCACTCGGCTTCTTCTTGTCCGCAAACAACGGAACAACCAAGCAGAGCGAGTGCAACAAGGTGTACAACGATTGGCGTGAAACGGCGCATGGTCATGGTCCTCAACAGGGTGGCAGATCTTCAAAGCCTTCCGGGAAGGCAAGTCGCCTATTATAGTCCGCGCCGGCTTCCTTTGCCCACCAGTACTTATCTACCAGTTACAGGCGCCGGATTTGACGCAACGAATCCCGAATCCTTAGCAAATCCGCCGGGAGCGGGGCTTCGATCGACAGCGGAGCCTGAGAGATGGGGTGGAGGAAGCTAATCTTGTGGGCATGCAACGCTTGCCGATTCAACAGAGCTTTTTGATCGTTGCCCGCCGCTTGATCCACTCCGCCGTGCAACATTGCTTCGGTGATACTGGCCCGACCGCTGTACAAACGGTCACACAACACCGGACAGCCAATGTGGGCCATATGCACACGAATCTGGTGTGTGCGTCCGGTTTTGGGCATCACTTGCACGATGGCAAAGCCGCGAAATCGCTCTAGGACTTGAAACACCGTCTCGGCAGGGCGGCTAGTCGCGTGGTTTTCTCGAATGGCCATTCGCTCCCGTTGATAAGGGTGTTTGCCGATCGGAAGGTTGATATGATCTTGATCAAAGTTGGGAGCTGGCGAAACAATCGACCAATACTGTTTGGTCACGGTACGATTCTGAAACTGTTCCACCAAGTTCATGTGGGCCTGGTCGGTTTTGGCCACCAAGATCACGCCGCTAGTTTCACGATCCAGTCGATGCACGATGCCCGGTCGGGTCGCGCCACCGATGGAACTCAGTTCACGAAAACGATGGATCAAGCCACTGGTCAATGTGCCTTTCCAATGACCTTTGGCCGGATGGACGACCATGCCAGCGGGCTTGTTGATTGCTAATATTTGGTCGTCTTCCCACAAGATGTCCAACTCGATCGCCTCACCTTTTTGTTCTTCATCGAACAGGTGCGGTGGGATTTCGAGTTGCAGAACCTGGCCCGGTTCAAGTCGAAACGCGGGTTTGACCACTTCGTCATCGATCCGCGCGTGGCCGGCCGCGATGGTTCGGCGCAACTTGACGCGACTGAGTTCCGGGAATTGTTCGGCCAGAAAAATATCGATCCTGACTCCCTGATGAGCGGGCAGAATTTCGAAGCGAAACCACTGAGAATCGGCTGCCGACGTTTGGAGTTCCGGCCGCGCCAAACGCTCGATGGTCCGGCCGCGATCGGGTTCTGGTTCGGCGGCCGTTGTCGCTTCGGTCTCGGCCATCGATTCCCAGTCGATTTGCAACGGGGTGTCCTCGTCCAATTCCTCGACGTCGGCCTGGTCTGCAGAAGCGGCGTCTTCTGTTTGATTTTCCGCCGTTTTTTGGTTTTCCGCCGCTTTGGCGCGTCGCTCGCGGCGGCGATCTTCGTAGTAAGACCCCGTTCGACCGCCACTTTTTTGGAAGAACTCAGATTGACGTTTGCGACTCACTCCGGGGGACCTTTTCTGGGTCGATTGTAACGCTCCGCTTGCCGATTGTGCGGGCACGATCAAGAATAGCTACGGTAAGGGGAAAGGGCCACTGGGTACGAGGAATCATGCGGAAAAGTTATCGGGTGACGTTCCCAAACCATCGGGGCGAGGAATTGGTCGGCATCCTGGACACCAACGAACGTCCCCGTTTTTTCGCATTGTTCTCGCACTGTTTTACGTGTAGCAAGGACTTGAAAGCCATTGTTCGGATCAGCCGGGTGTTGGCCGAGGGTGGGGTGGGTGTCCTGCGTTACGATTATACCGGATTGGGCGACAGCCACGGCGATTTTCAGACCACAAACTTCACGACGACTTGTCTGGACACGATCTGCGCCGCACAATTTCTGGCCCGAGAATATGAACCTCCCCAGCTTCTGGTGGGTCATTCATTAGGCGGTACGGCTTCGTACCAAATCGCCGAGCAATTGGAGCCGGTTCGTGCGATTGTGACCATCGCCTCGCCCAGCTGTACGACACATCTTTCGGATTTCTTGGCCGCAAGCAATCCCGAAATCGATGCGAGTGGGTTTGGTTGGGTCACGATCGGCAATCGGCCCGTCCCGATCACCGCGCAATTGATGCAGGATTTGCGAAGTCACGACGTGCCCAGTCGTATCAAATCATTGACCAAACCCCTGTTGTTGTTTCACTCGCCGGATGATGAAACCTTGAACTACCGCCACAGTACAAACGCACTGTATTGGGCACCAGGCCGCAGCAGCTTGATCACGTTACCAGGGAGTGATCATCTGTTGACCAACCAAGCCGAAGATATTCCCTTGGTTGGTCAGACTATATTGGCTTGGGCCAATCGCTTTTGTGGAACACCGCTGGGCGGGGCACAACCTGGGTCCTTGTCTTCTTCTAGCGAATCACGTTCATGTCCGAATTGACGATCGAACAAATTCAGCCCCAGGTCATCCTGCCGCTGTTTGGGGCCCGCGATCAACATTTGCGGCGTCTGCGCGAGTTCTTTCAAGTCGAAATCGTGCACCGCAATGGTACGATCACCATCACGGGTGCGGACGAAAAAGCAGCGCAAGCGGCCGAGGTCTTGCAGCGTCTCAAGAAGTTTGTGGAAAAACATGGCGGATTGACCCCCGAAGCCTTCGATCAAACCATGACACAGGTCACCGGGGTTTGGAACAAAGAGCCGGCCAAACCGATCGAGACCTCTGTCGTGGGTGCGACGGTGCGGCCTCGAACCCCAGGTCAGGCGGAGTACATTCGTCAGATCCGTCAGCACGACATGACCTTTGCTTTGGGCCCCGCCGGCAGCGGAAAAACTTATTTGGCTGTGGCCCTGGCCATCGAAGCGTTGCGAGCGCGAGAGGTGCGCAAGTTGGTCTTGGTGCGTCCCGCCGTGGAAGCGGGTGAAAGTCTCGGCTTTCTACCGGGCGACTTGCTGCAAAAGATCCAGCCCTACCTCCGCCCCTTACTCGACGCCATCAATGAACTCATGGGCTTTGAGACGGGGCAGCGGTTGTTGCAGACCGATGTAATCGAAGTCTTGCCGTTGGCTTACATGCGCGGACGAACCTTGAATGAAGCGTTTATCATTCTCGACGAGGCTCAGAACACAACGGTCGCCCAGATGAAGATGTTCTTGACTCGAATGGGCAATGGCTCGAAAGTCGTCGTGGCTGGTGACCCCACCCAGATCGACTTGCCCAAAGGCACTCACAGCGGTTTGATCGATGCCGCTCATCGGTTGAAGAATGTCAAGGGTATCGCGTTTGCTCGATTGTCGGAGGAAGATATCGTCAGACATCCGTTGGTGCAGCGCATCGTGTCGGCTTACGAATCGATTGCCGAACGCGAGCCCCCTAAGCCGAAAAGCCAAAATTAATTGAAGCGTTTGCAAGGTAATTGATTTATGGCCAACCATCCTCGAACCGCTCGAATCATTCCCGTCAATGATCCTGATACTGTCTGGTCGCAGGCGTCGCGGATTTGGCAATCGTCCGACTTTTGGGGCCGAATCGGCTTCGTGTTGGTTGCGGTCTTGCTGTTATGGGCGGGCACGGAAGCTTGGCGCCCCGCGTTCCCGTATCGCTGGAATTCGATCCCGTTAACGGCTCCGCACGCACGTGTCGATTTCGAAATCGTCGATGAACAACGAACTTCGGATGTGCGCAGTCGAGCTCGACTGAATGTCTTGGCCCTGTATGAACTGGATAGCAAGCCGCTGGAAGAAGTTCGGAATAAGCTCCAAGAACATTTGTTTCGAATTCAACAAGCGAAAGAATTTGCCGAACTTGATCTGGCTGTGTGGAGCGAGTTCCTGACGGAACAGCAACGAGTGACTTCGATCGATGAACAATCCCAACTGTTCCAGCAAGTGCAAAACGCCTTGAAGGCCGATCCCAGTTTGGAAGCCGTCAGCCGGAGTATCCAGAATTCTCTAAATCCATTTTTCGAGCGTGGGTTGTTGGACCAAGTTCAACACGAGCTGGATCGTCACAGTGTGTCACAAATTCGAGTTTACTCGAAACAGCCGACGGATGCCAAAGTGGTGAACGTCGACGATGTTCGTATCTCCTTGGTCAAGGAACGGTTGAAACAACGCTTGGCGGCAGAACTGCGTCGCGAGTCCACGACGTTTCCCGAGACCGACTTGTTGATCAACTTCTTATCGGGTTGGTTTGAAAAGCAGACCATTCCTAGTACTTTGCGATTTGCCTCGGAAGAAACGAAGCGTGCCGCCGATTTGGCGGAGTCGCAAGTTCCCCCGCAATTCCGCAAGTTCCGCGCCGGGGAGCCTTTGATTTCCGGACCAGCGACTGAAGGGCCAACCGTATGGAAAGGCCAGCCTTTAACGGAGGCCCACTTGTCGTTGCTCCAAGCAGAGCACGAGGCTTTCTTGGCCACGTGGACTTGGCCGCAACTGCTGAACTACATCGTGGCGCGAATTGGTTTGTTTGTCGCCGTATTTGCGCTCGTGGGAATTTACTTGTGGTACGACCAGGCGAAGTGGTTGATCGAATGGCGACATTTCCTGACGTTGCTGTTGCTGCTTTCTGTGGCAATCGTTTCAGCCTATTGGCTCTGGCGCGCACCGATTCGAGCTGAAATTTTGCCGATCGCTCTGTTCGCGATGGTGATAACGATCCTGTATCGAACGCAGTTGTCATTGCTGTTGAGTGCCGCACTATGTTTGGTGATGGTCTTCAGCATGGGGCAAGGATTGGGCGAGTTTGTCACGATGGCGTCGGTGGCTTGTATCTGCAGTTTCTTAGCGGGAAACGTTCGCAGTCGCACGCGTTTGATTTTTGTCGGACTGTGGGCGGCGGTTGCCGGTATTCCGACTGCGATTTATGTCAAGGTTGCCTTGGGGTGGACGCTAAGCACCCCCATCATGTGGGACAGCCTTTGGATGGGATTGCAGGCCATTTTTGCGGGAGTGGCCTTGACGGCATTGTTGCCCTTTTTGGAAAAGATTTTCGACTTCCAAACGGACATCAGCCTCTTGGAGCTTGGTGTGCCGACCCATCCACTGCTGGCGGATTTGGTGCAACGCGCGCCCGGGACCTACAATCACAGCATCAGCTTGGCGGCCATCGCCGAAACTGCGGCCAATGCCATCGGTGCCAATGGCGTGTTGGTTCGGGTTGGGGCCTACTTTCACGACATCGGCAAAGTTCGGAAACCCGAGTATTTTGTGGAAAACCAAGCGAAAGGACAAAACCGCCATCAAATGCTGTTGCCAAGTATGAGCACCTTGGTGATCGTGGCCCACGTTAAAGATGGCGCTGAAATGGCACGCCAATACAAGTTGCCCAAACCCATCATCGACATGATCGAGCAGCATCACGGCACCACCTTGGTCGAATACTTCTACCGACAAGCCAAAAGCGAAGAACGCCGTGAAACGGGCTCGGTTGAAGAGTCCGATTTTCGCTATCCGGGACCCAAGCCACAAACTCGCGAAGCGGCCGTTATTATGTTGGCGGATGCCTGCGAAAGTGCCAGCCGCGCGATGAAAGAAGCCACGCCGGCACGTTTGGAGGGACTGGTACAAGACTTGTTGCAAAAGCGACTGCGGGATGGTCAATTCGATGAATGCGGGATCACCCTCAAGGAGTTACACATCGTGCAAGAAAGTTTGATCAAATCTCTCAACGCCATGCACCACAGTCGGATCAGCTATCCGGATGCCAGACTTGGATAAGCGAAAGGTCAGACGAACGCGATGAATGATTTGCCGGGTGTCGCCGAGGCCAACGATCATAATTTTCGAATCGAGTTCTTCTTTGACGGCGTTGCTCCGGGCTGCCTGTCGGAATCGGAACGGACCAAACTTCGGCAGGCAGTAATCGCGACCTTGCGACACGCCGAAGTCGTGGCCGCCGAGGTTTCAATCGCGGTGGTTTGCTCGGACCGCATGCAGCAACTCAATAACCAGTACTTGCAACATGATTATGACACAGACGTTCTCAGCTTTTGCCTCGGTACTGAAGAGGAACTGGGTTTCTTGTTGGGGCAACTGATTGTAAGCCTGGACTACGCGCAGCGACAGTGTGAAGAGTTGACGCGGACTCATGAATTCCCCGTGCCACTGCTCCACGAATTGGCACTGTATCTAGTCCATGGCAGTCTCCATCTGGTAGGCTACGATGATCACGAGCCCGCCGAGCGTGAAGAAATGCGGCAAATGGAACATCAAGTGCTGCTTCCCTTGGGAATGCCGCCCGTCTGGACCAGTGAAAGATAGTCATGAATGACGTAACACTTGGGCTAATCGCATGCATTGGATTGATCGCGTCCGTCTTGTCGGCAACTGCGGCGAAAGTACTGAATGACTATCCACGTCACGAATTTGAGGACTATTGCGAACGCCGAAAATGCCTGTGGCTTTCGAAGCTCATCGTAGAGGACTATCGGCGATTTTGTTTGGGTGCGGAAGTCATGGAGATGTTTGCTATCTCGACCATGCTCTATGCAGGCGCCGCATGGTTGTTCGGCTCGCGAGACGGTGAGTCGTGGATGTTGCCCAGCTCGACACTTTGGACCGCCGTGCTAACTGGGACCGGAATTCTGTTGGTTAGCAGTAGTTGGGTACCGTGGGCTGTTGTCCGTTATGTGTCGTCGCCGTTCTTGTTTTACACCTGGCGATTGTGGTGGCTCCTTGCCATCTTCTTTCAACCGGTACTGATCGGGATGGAACTCATCGGTGGCGTTCTCAAGCGATTATCGGGTCAAGGGAACGAGCCCGACGACGAGGAAGAAGAAGTAGAAGACGAAATCTTGTCGATGGTTGCCGCCGGACAAACCGGAGGATTTATTCACAGCGAAGCGCGTGACATGATCGAAGGCGTGATCGAATTGGACGAGCTCTTGGTTGAAACGATCATGACCCCACGCAGTCGGCTGCAATTAATTGACGTCAACGCGGACTGGCCTGAGATTTTGGAAATCTGTCGCAAGAGCCAACACTCGCGCATTCCGGTTTACCAGGATCTTTTGGATAACATTGTCGGAGTGATGCACACGCGTGATGCGTTGTTGGAGGCGTTGAAGCCCGCCAGCGAACGCCGCCCCATTCGACGTTGGATGCGCAAAGCACTGCGCACGCCGGACACTCGCTACGTCAATGAAATGCTGAAGGTCTTTCTTCAACCGGGCAACAACATGCATCTGGCGGTCGTGTTCAATGAGCACCAAACCATGGTGGGTGTCATTACGATTGAAGATATCTTGGAAGAAATCGTCGGCGATATTACTGACGAAACGGATCGTGAAATCGAACCGCGTGTCCGCCAAGTTTCCGAGTCCATTATTGAACTTCCAGCTCGATATCGTGTCGATGAATTGATCGATGAGACCAGTTTCGAAATCCCGGAGGACGACGAATACGACACAGTTGCCGGTTGGATCCTGTGCCGCTTGGGCGAGGTTCCTAAGTTGAAACAAGAGTTCGTTGTGGATGGCATTCGTTGCACGATCTTGCGTGCGACCGCGCGGAAGATTGAATACGTCCGTTTGCAATTGGTCGGAGACGATGACGCACCGGTCGCGGCTGAGTCTGCTCCTGTCGAGTTAATGAGTTAGTCATGGTGCTTCACCTCACGCGAACAACCTGTTGTTGGCTCCTGCTGTGGCAGGTTTTCTTCGGCCGCTCGTCCATGACCTTTGATCCGATGCCCGATGGTCATGTGAACCGCGACGTCCAAATTCTCGTGGAAGACCGTCGTGTCACCGTGGATGTGCGCATGGCCGCGACGGACTTGACGTGGATTGAGATTATTGGTTTGGCTGAGCAAAGCAGCAAGGGCAACTCTGAGCAAACGTCAAAGACGGACCACGTCGCGGCGACAGATGCCGACCTGCAGGAGACGAAAACAGCGGATGGAAGTCCGATTGCAGCACCGCAACCGGCTCCGAAAACGGAAGCCGAGGTGCCCGTTTGGTTGCAACAAGCGGCGAATCGAAAAATCTTGGAGCGATGGTTTGCCGCTCATTGCCAAGCTCAATGGGGCGACGAGACGGTTCTGGCGATGGAGTCAATCTCGTCGCGTTCCGATAGCCTGCATCATTGGGCGGTGGTATTCCAAGTCAAGTATAAAATCCCGCCGGGGGCCGATGCGAGGTTGCTCAGGTGGCGACAAACTCCGTTTGTCGAATATCCTGGAAAGGTTCGTCGGGCCATCAAGACTCGGGGAGATTCGATGATCGATTCGACCGACGTGAGTCCCTTGGTTGTTCGCGCAGAATTTGAAATGAAAACCGCCGAAGATTCACCGGACTCGCGCGAGGAGGTCATCGAGGCCAAACTGCGCTTGACCGAAAACTGAGCGCTGACAAGTGGTTAACTTGTCGCGTCACTCGTTTCACTGTTCAATTCCACGGCTTCGGGAAGATTTTGGCCGACGAAAAGAAAGGCCAGGCCCGAACAAATCGTTGCCGTGATGTTCATCGGCAAGTAGATTCCTCGAGGTACAAGCCACGGCTGCGCCAACCATTCGGAATCTTCCAAGAACAAATGAGGCAGCCACACCGCCGTTCCCACGATCATCGCAGCGATCGCGGCGATCGGCGGGCGTCTGCGTAGCCATAAACCGCCCACCAATGGGACCAACAACCCGACCAACATCAGCGAGTATGCGGCTTCCAGTAATTCCATCGCGGACGCTCCCGAGTACGCAGTGACCAAGGAACATAACGCGACCAGTAAAACAGCTAGGCGATTCACAGTGACGTGACCAACTTGCTTGCTCCACGCAATCGGAATCAAGTTTTGGGCCAATACACTAGCCGGTGAAAGAATAGCACCGTCAATCGTGGATAAGACCGCGGAAATGACGGCCAACACGAAGATCACCAGCACGGGTCCTGACATCAACTTGCCAGCGATCCCCATCACGACTTGAGTTTGCGACTCCGGCAGTACGTAAGCCGACAGGAGGCCCATAAAGATCGGAAACAAACCAAACAGCAGATAACCCACACTGGCCCAGTAACAAGCGCGGCTGGCCGCGCTTGCCGAGCGAACACACAAGAATCGCTGGATCAAGTCTTGGGCTGGCAAGTTGCCCAAGCAACCGATCACCAACAAATCCAGCAACAGCGCCACCTCCTTCAAGTCGGGCTGAAACGCGAGTGAGTTGCGCATCGCGGTTTGCGTTTGCTCCCAACCAACCTCAAAAAATGTGAGCAACGCCAACCAGACTATTCCAATCAAGACAAACCCTAATTGGAAGAAGTCTGTCCAAACGACGGCCCGCAGTCCGCCGAGCATCGTGTAGCCCGTTCCGGCAGCCATGGCCAGAAACACGCCCCACTCGACGCTCAAGCCAAAGAACATTTCCAGTAGTTTCGCAATCGCCATGAACTGCAACGCGATCCACCCAAAGTAGCTGGGGACGAGAATCACGGCGGCCAACTTTTCTGTGACCACATCAAAACGCCGTCGATAGAAATCGCACACGGTCAAGATGCCCATGTTCCACAAAGGTCGAGCCAACCACCAACCGGCTAAAAACAAACACAAGGCCACCCCGATGGGGTCCATCGTAGCCACGGAGATTCCCGACTTTGCAACTTCATCGGTGACGGACAACATCACCCCCGCCCCAAACCAAGTTGCCAACAAGGTGATGACGGCCATCGGGATCGGCAGCGAACGTCCGGCCAGCAAAAACTCTTCCGCACTGTCGCCGCCTTTCTTCGAGGCCCATCCGCCGATGGCCAGCAAGATCGTCATGTAAACACCCAGACTAATTGCCAGAATCACGGTCCAGGTAGGATCAAGCATCGATTTCGTTTTCTCGGGAAAAGGAAGGCGTGGAGGATGGTGGACAAGTCTTTCGGATCTACCGTGGTCCATGTTAAGCCTGGTTTGGGCTTCAATCAATCTCTCGCTGGGACGCTCGCTAGATCGCCACACTTCAGCAATGGACGAAACTATGTGACAATTCCCTCAAGACGCGACGCCCAACACGGTGTGTCAACTCACAAACGAACGAACTGTGGGAATCGGAAATCGGCTGGAGAATACAACGATGTTGCGGACCGACGTTGCAGGAATCAAACTTTGGCTTCTGTGGGGTGCCTGTGCTTTGGTTGGTATTCTGTCCGCAATGATCGTCGCTTACGGCAACCCCGGAAACATGGGAGTCTGTGGGGCGTGTTTCTTACGTGATACGGCCGGTGCCTTGGGTTTGTCGGCGGCGGAGGGGCCGCGAATATTTCGTCCCGAACTTGTGGGACTTGTCTTGGGCGCGTTGGTCTGCCGGTTGGTGCGCGGTCCGGTCGAAGGTCGAGCCGGGGCTCATTCGGCAGTTCGCTTCTCGTTGGGGCTGTGGATGGGAGTGGGCACCTTGGTCTTTCTTGGCTGTCCGTTTCGGATGTTACAAAGAATGGGCGGTGGCGATCTCAACGCATGGGTGGGGCTGATTGGTTTTGTGGCGGGTGTTGGCGCGGGGCGGCAGTTCGAAGCTCGCGGATACACCTCGGGAAAAACGGCTCCGGTTTTCTTCGTGGCCGGGAGTCCCGCTTGGTTACTGGCGGTTGGCGGCTTGGTCTTGTTTCTAACGGGACAAATGCCGTACGGGCCTGGGCCGGCTGATTTGACAAGCAAGCCTCCGCATGCACCTTGGTACATCGCGTTAGGTTTAGCCGGTGTTGCGGGAGCCCTCCTTTCGTTAACCGGCTTTTGTGCCATCTCGGCGGCCCGCCAAGTGTTTGGCGGGCCACGCAGAATGTTGTGGGCCGCGTTGGCGTTGATTGCGGGGTACGCCGTCTGTTCGATGGTGTTCGGCAAAATGCAAATCAGTTTCGAGAATCAACCGATCAGCCATCGAGATCATGTTTGGGGGATCCTGGCGATGGCCTTGGTTGGGCTAACCGGAGTCTTGGCCGGCGGCTGCCCCGTGCGACATTTGGTGTTGGCCGGCGAGGGCAACAATGATTCGATGGTCACCGCCGCAGGCATTCTACTCGGTTGTTGTTTAGCTCACAGTTTTCAAACCGTATCTACACCTGAAGGCACGACGTACACGGGCCGGTTGGCGGTCATGTTGGGATTAGGTTTCAGTACGACCTACGCGACGCTCGTGGTTCTGGCGAAGTCGCGTGAGCAGCGTATTACGGGCAGCGTCTAACATGACATGGGGTTGAAAGGACGCGATGGCGATTCCCACGGGTGTTGTATTGTGGCTTTTGTTCCTGCAAACAAAATCACCTGGGCATTACTGATCGCGGCGAAGGTCGAGGTTGGCAGGAGTGTTTTCGGCAATCCACCATTGCAGCCACGCCGCTTGGTTATTGGCGAACTTTTGGCCAGTAAACTTTTCCAGTGTTTCCCAAGCGGCTTTGTTTTCTTCGACGATGCTTTGTTTGACTTCTCGTGTGCCACCACCGCTTTGCACATTATCCCCGCTCAAGGCGGCGTTTTCGCGAAACTTCTTGGTGACGGTGTAGGGTACGCGAATCGATGAAATCAACGCCTCGATTCCAATTCGGACATCGATGATTCGCAGTGCGGTCGCCGCCCGATGCAAGCGAACTTGGTTTTCACGCACTGTGCTTTCGTCCGTATACTTCTCGCGGTTACCCAACAAATCAACGTCCAATTGGTCGGCCAAGCGTTTGGCAACCTGTGGCTTATGTGCCGCACGCTGCGCGAGCGTTTGAATGGCGCGATCGCGACCTTCTTGATCGTCCGCATTGGTCATGTAATAGTCCAACAAGGCCAAGCTGGAGCTGAGCGTGGGAATTTCGCACAGCACTTCGAGAATGGCCGCGCGCTGGGGCAACGGCGTGACGTCGGGTTTGGTTTGAGTCAGGCGTTCGACCAAGGAATCGACTGCTTCTGCGTCTCGAATCGCCAAGATCTTGCGTGCGGCCTCGTCACGATTTCGACCACTACCGGTGGCCTGCTTGAACAAGACGTTCAGTTCTTTCTTCCACGTGATTTGTTTGGTCCGATACTCCTGGGTCAACTTTTCAATCTCGCTGATATCCGGATCGACCCACCGGCCCTCAATTTTGACGTATCCTTGCGCACGCTTGGCTTCTTCGGGATCTTCCCAGCGGCCGCGAATTCGCTGATGCCCTAAGGCTCGTCGAGCAAGCTCATGCTCGGGGTCTAGTTGAATGACGATGCGAGCATGGGTGTCGGTTTCTGGCTTGAGTTTCTGTTCTTCGCACCACTTGGCTAGCTCCCATTGGCTTTCCACGGTTCGGGTGGTCTGGGCCAATCGCTCGCGGTATTCTGCCATGGCGGCCGGTTCCGGTTTCCAGCTCCGATAAAGTTCGCGGTTGAGGATCAACTTGGTGCCGTCCTCCAACAAGAGTTCCAGTTCCCCCGCGTTTTGGGGCCCACTTTTGGTTACGGAGCCGAAAAGCACGTGCCCCGAATGCAGGGTTACTTCATCGCGGCGAACTTGGGCCTCCGCAAACGAGCCCGCTAACACGCATGCCAGCATGGCAAAACAGAGACATTTCAGCATCTTCGGCCAATCCTCGGTTCGGTATGTGAGCTGGAGCGAATCCTCACCATGCATTCTAGGTCCAGGAACTACCAAAAAAAAGCCAATTTTGGGTGAGATCTGGTTTATATCGTGTGTCGGGTGAGAAATCGAAGTCAATTCAACGCGGCTTTTCTGGGTTGGCGGGGCGGTACCACTAGACATTTTTCAGAAAATAGAATTCAATTCCAGGCGGTGGGACGCCTCGTGAAAACCCGAAACTGCCATGGGCAGTACCTGACAATTCTACACAAGAAACCGCCAGTCGTATGGAAGATGCAAAGACACGGACCAATGCCCCGCTGACGGAATCGGGCCGAGCCGTTATCGAATCTTTCGAGCAATTTGAAAGAAAAATCTGGGACTTCTCCAAAGCCATTTGGTTCTTCACACTTTTGTTACCTATCGCATTGACGCTCGTCGTTGTGGCATTCATCGCGGTGGTGCAAAGTCCGAACGACGCTTACAAATTTATCATTGCTGCGATTGCGACCGCCGTCGTCTTTGGACGCTTCGTGATACTTTTTGGGCAATCCGCGGATGCTCAGGTCGCTCAATTGGAAGAAGGTTCCTTCTGGCATGAGATTTATCAGGAATTGGCTCAGATCAGTTCCCTTGAGTTGTTTTTGCTAGTGACTTACATGGATTTTGTGGTTGCCGCTTTTTTGGCCTTTCATTTGGGCTTCATGTTTCGGATCCCTTATCTCGGTCCCAAGGCCGCCGACTTGATCGGCGATACACAGTCGTTGGTCCACGATCGACCTTGGATCAAGCGAGCTTCCGTCGCGGTTCTGATTATCTTTGTGATATTTCCCGCTTCCTCAACTGGTAGTGTTGGTGGGTCGATATTTGGCAATCTGATGGGCTTGAGTCGTTTTACTACCTTTGTGTCCATCGCGATTGGCAGTGTGCTGGGCAACGGCCTGATGTATGTTTTAGCGGGACAGATCAACCAGTACATCGATAAAGATACATGGTGGGTCAAATTGGTTGGAATCGCATTTTGCTTGGCCCTGGTCGTCTTCTTGGAGCGGCGGTATCGGCACATGCAAAAAGTCGCCTTGGCCGAGAAACAAAAGCAAAAGGAGTAGTCTGTGGCGTTGGCGCGACTGATTGAAGCGGCACTTCAAGTCCGACAACAAGCTTACGCACCATACTCCCGATTTCAGGTTGGGGCGGCTCTGGAGTTGAAAGGGCAAGAGAGTATTTTCGTCGGTTGTAACGTTGAAAATGCATCGTACGGTTTGACGATCTGTGCCGAGCGAATGGCAATCGGTGCGGCGGTCGCCAAGTTTGATCTAGTGCAATACCCGCCGCAGCGAATCGTGATCACGGCGTCACCAATCGCGGCCCCTTGTGGCGCGTGTCGCCAAGTATTGGCGGAGTTCGGTCTGGAGTTGGAAGTCGTTTGTTTGGATCCCGAGACCCCGACGAATTGGCAAACTTACAAGATTTCTGAGTTGCTGCCGAATAGCTTTCGGTTGGCACATGTTCCGAAAGAGTTGACAAACACTCCGCGAGAATCGTAAAAAGCAAAGCCGTTCGGACAGCCTTGAACGAAGTCTGACGACGCGTCCGTTGACTGAACTGCGGTTCAAGGCGACGACTGCTGGGACCACCTCATGAAGATGACCGTTAAACTGTTTGCCATGGTTCGGGAGATAGTAGGATTCGACGAAATCACGATCAGCATTTCCCGCCATCCTCCGACCGTCGCGGATCTGCGCGAGAAATTGCTGGAGCAATACCCGGGCCTCGAGTCGTTGTTGCCATTTTCTCAGGTGGCGGTCAATCACGAAGTTGCGGTCGACAGCCAGCAAATAACCGTGGGTGACGAGGTCGCTATTTTGCCGCCATTTAGCGGCGGTTAGGGAACCGGTGGGCACGGTGGTCGTCCTCAGCGGGCGAAACCCTCGCTATGCTCCCGACCAGCGTGGTCGAGCGAGCTCGTATCGGCTCGAGACAACAAACACAGAAAGGGACTCCCAATGTCGGACTTGACACGTAGCCCGTTGTTGCTGGACCCAACCACCAGCGCCCTGTTGGTCGTTGATGTCCAACAAAAACTACTGCCGCTCGTGCAGCGTTCTACGACGGTGTTAGCGAACGTGAATCTGCTGATGGATACGGCTCGGCTGTTCGAGATTCCCACGGTCGTCACGGAGCAGTATCCAACCGGACTCGGCGCGAGCGTGGCAGACGTCGCCCAGCGGGCCACACAGCCTGCACGCGAAAAATGCATGTTCAGTTGTCGGGAATGCGACGAAGTATTCGCGGCATGGCATGCCCAACGTCGCCGCCAAGTTGTCGTTGTTGGCATCGAGGCCCACGTCTGTGTCTTGCAAACGGTGATGGATCTGTTGTCGATGGGATTCGACTGTTATGTCGTGGTAGATGCCACAAGTTCACGTAGCGAATTGGATCAACGGATCGCATGGCAGCGAATGGAGATCGGTGGTGCAATGCTAACGACGACCGAGTCGGTTTTGTTCGAGTGGTGTGTCGATAGTCGTGATCCTCGGTTCAAGCAAGTCAGTGCTTGGGTCAAGGCCCGAGTAGCTTCTGTTTGAGAAAGTGCGGGATGGCTGGAATACGTAAAGCTGAAATTCATGCGACCACGATCTTGTGTGTCAAAGGGCCACGTGAAGTCGCGATCGGCGGCGATGGCCAAGTTACCTTGGGCGACGCTGTCATGAAGGCCGATGCGATGAAGATTCGCAAGCTGTTGGATGGCCGAGTCCTCTGCGGGTTTGCAGGTAGCAGTGCCGACGCCTTTGCACTACTGGAGCGATTTGAAGAACGCTTGCGGGACTTCCCGCAAAATCTTCCCCGCGCTGCCATCGAATTGGCCAAGCAATGGCGCATGGATCGCGCCCTGCGGCAACTGCAAGCCATGCTGATCACCAGCGATGGGCAGCATGTGCTGCTGATCAGTGGCACCGGCGACGTCATTCAACCGACGGATGGAATTGCCGCGATTGGATCGGGTGGCAATTACGCGCTGGCAGCGGCCCGGGCTTTGGTCGCCCACAGTTCGTTGTCGCCGCGAGAAATCGTCGAGCACAGTCTTAAGATTGCGGGTTCGATCGATATTTACACCAATCAAAACGTGGTCGTGGAAACACTGCCATCTCCCTTCAACCAAGCTTGAAAAAGACCAGACTTATGAGCGAACCGCTCCCCTTATTGGCCGCGTCCGATTTGACTCCTGGTCGGATCGTGGAGTTATTGGATCAATACATCATCGGGCAAGCAGCGGCCAAACGGAGCGTCGCGGTTGCGGTGCGTAATCGTTGGCGGCGACAACAGTTGAACGACGATCTACGCCAAGAGGTCAACCCCAAGAACATCTTGATGATTGGCCCGACCGGCGTTGGCAAGACGGAGATCGCTCGACGATTGGCCAAGATCACGGGAGCCCCTTTTATCAAGGTCGAAGCGACCAAATTTACAGAGGTGGGCTATTATGGTCGCGATGTCGAGAGCATGATTCGCGAGTTGGTCGAAAACGCGATCGTGTTGGTGAAGAAAGAACTCCAAATTCAAAATGAATCCACTGCCAACTCGAGATGCGAAGATCGCTTGCTCGATTTGCTCTGCGGTCCTCCACCACATTCGATCCATTCCTCCCATTCTGCGCGACACGAAACCGCATCCGCCGTCGAAGTGGATGAAGAAGTCGGTGACGCCGAGTCGGGCCACTCCGAGTCGTCTTCGCGTACCACAGAATCCGACTCGTATACCAAACTGCGCGCCAAGATGCTGAGTAAACTTCGCGCGGGACAACTGGAAGACAAAGTCGTTGAGTTCCGAATTGAGCAAAAATCCAGCCCGATGGTCTTCGGAGCTTTAGGCGGCGATCACATGGATCGCGACATGCAGTCGATGCTGGAGAAGTTCATGCCCAAGTCTTCCAAGACCAAAAAAACCTCAATCAAAGAAGCGCGGAAGGTGGTCTTCGAGCAAGAGTTCGAAAAACTTTTGGACGAGGATCAGGTCAACAGTCAAGCCATCTCGTTGGCTGAGAACTTAGGAATCATTTTTTTGGACGAGATCGACAAGTTGGTCGCCAGCGAAGGCAAAGGAGCCGACGTTTCGCGACAAGGCGTGCAACGAGACCTCCTGCCGTTGGTCGAAGGGACAATCGTCAACACTCGCTACGGCCAAGTGCGAACCGATCACATCTTGTTCGTCGCGGCGGGGGCGTTTCACAAGCATCAACCGAGTGACCTGATGCCTGAACTGCAAGGTCGTTTTCCAATACGCGTCGAATTGTCGAACCTGATCGAAGACGATTATGTTCGGATATTGGCGGAGCCTTCCAGCAGCTTGACTCGTCAGTATGCCGCCCTGCTCGAGACCGAAGGTGTTCGCTTGGAATTTACCTCCGACGGAATTCGGCAAATCGCGCGGCATGCGTTCCAGTTGAATCAAACCACGCAAAACATTGGAGCACGTCGTCTGCACACGCTGCTGGAGAGAATCTTGGAGGAGATCAGTTTCACTGCTCCCAGTCTTCGCGGACAACTGACCAAGATCGATGCGGTATACGTCGATTCACGACTCAAGGATCTGTTGGCCGACCAAGATCTCAGCCGGTTTATCCTCTAAGCTTTCGCCATGACGATGTCGAAGGCACCGTTCCAAGGTTGGGCCGCGTCGGCCGGTTTGTCCAATTCGACAGTGACCTGCTGGCGTTGTTTGGCATCGAGTTGTCGATAGATGCCGTCCTTCGCGTTGTCTTCGCCATACTCGGAAAAGTAGCACTGCGTCACGAGACGTTTGTGTTGCGGGCTGTCAATTCGATAGTGAATATGTCGACCGGTACGGCCAGGGTACTTGCCTGGAATGATCGTCTTGAACGAATACTTGCCATCCGCAGCCGTGATCGCACGGCCCCAAAATTGAAAATTGTTATCCAGCAAAAGCGGATTCTCGCCGTCGCGAGAATGGTTGTAACGGCCCGAGGCACAGGCTTGCCAAACTTCGACGACCGATCCCGCCAGTGGTTGGCCACGTCGATCAGTAACCGTCCCGTTGACGACCACCAATTGCCCTTTCGCCAACTCGTGGCCGGTCATTTTTTGACTGAGGTCCGCGTCGTTGAACATTTGTTGTTCAATAGCGGTCTCAGGATAGAAGGGTCCCTCCGTTTGCGTAGGCGTCAACGGCAAGTCTTCGCTGGGCATCCATAAACCGTTGGCGGCCAATGCCCAGCCGGGTAGCGCGCAGGCCATTCCACCACTTAATGCTTGCAGGAAATGACGTCGGCCCAGTGTCGAAGCGGGAACACGTGCAGAAAACATGAGGAACTCCGGAAGGCATGCGGTGACGAGAGGATACGGCCCGCTCCATAGTATACTACGATTTTGTCGCGGCTGTACTATTGACGCGCGGTGACTTGCCGTATCGATTGACGCTCGAAACGCCGGCCTGTCGGCAACGGAGCAGTCGGAGTCGTCGCCAGCCTTCTGGGGGCGTCCACATGCAATCGAGGCTGCGGCGAGGTTCTTCGCGACTGAGTATCTTCTTTGACGCTGACCGGTTTGGCGGGCGTTGGCACGGGACGCTGAATCAACTCGCGTGCAGGTGGACCAGTAGCCGGTGCTGGTTGAGGAGCCGCGGGGGTAGGTTGCGGGTTCGCTGAGTTTTCCTTGGAGTCCGGCAGCGTCTCGGGCGCGATCTCAATGCCCTCCGAGTACATCAGCTCCTGTCCACTCATCCCCGCGTTGGGATCCGAGAAGACCGATCCGACGCGACCGGAACTGGGATTGGTTCGTTCCAATAATTCGCTGGTAGCCAAATAGTCGTTGTCGTACAGGCCGCAGCACATGGCACAACCGCTGGATAGCAGCAGCGCGCTTGATGCAAACAAAAGTTGATAACATCGTGCGAACATGACATTGATTCCTAGCTATGAAGCTGTACGGGATGGACTATTGGGCCTTGATTTGGGCAACCGACTTTCGAGTCGGGCGATAGCTTTGGCTTTGACGGCGCTGGGAGGTAGCCGGAGCTGCTTGCCGCACGACTTCTGGCTCCGTTGCCGAAACCTGTTGGACGGCATAAGGCGATTCGCTGAACGAGCCAGTTCCACGCGGAGCGGACGGTCGGTTGCGAGTCACCGTCGTTGTTTGCCGAAGTTGGTTTCTGTTTGTCGATTCTTGCGACAACGTATCCCCAGCGTCTTCCCAAGAATCGTATCCTTCTAACTCCAGGGTTGTCTCGTTCGAGATCTCCCCTTCCAGAATCAACTCACCACCTTCTTCGAAAACCACATCGGATGGTATCGTTTCGCCTTCCATCATTTCGGGGGACCAGTCGCCGTTGGCGTGCTGGCGAGTGGCATGGGGGCCTTGGCTAACGACGGCCGGTCGCGTGAAGGCATAGTTCATTTCGCGGCTCGCTCCGCGTCGGCGGGCATGCTCTTGGGCGTCGACATACGCTTTGCCAACCCATGGCCCTTCGGCGAATGTGACTCCACAGTAGTCCAAAGTGGTTCCCTTGCGACGGTGGACCAACGCAATGGATTTGTTGTATTCTGTCAGGGCAGTGTAATAGGCAACTTGTGACTGGGAGCGTCCTCGCTGTGCCTCTAACAAGGCGTCCAGAGCGACGGTGCCCAGCTTGTAGTTCTCCAAAACCGATTCGGCCGCTGTCGTAGATGCAACCCAACGGTTGAAATGAGTTTGCGCCATGCGGTAGTTGGTGTTCAATGCTCGCAAGGCTTGCGTCAATTCTCGCGAGGCGTCGAGCTCCATGTCCTCCAACCGAGCGAATTGACGAGCCAGTTTCAACTGGGCATTGCGGACATTCGACAGCTCGCGGCGATAACCCACGGGCATTCCAAACTCGATACCCAAACGGCCTTCTTGGTAATCGCCTGAGCTCAAGTCTTCCCAAGCTTCCGACCCTGGGTTAGGGAAACGGATGCCTGTCCCATCAGCGCTGATCAGGTTTTCACCTAAACCGATCAAGCGATACATCCCGGTCACATTCAAGTTTGGCAACAGTGCGTTCTTGCTATGCGAAACCGCCAATTGACGCTTCTTCAATTCCCAACGTTCTTGACGCAGACTTGGTTGGAATGTGAGGGCTTCGTCCATCGCATCGTACCAATTGAAGACCACTGCAGCTTCAGTGGGTTCGTCGGCGGGGCGGATCAAGCGACCGTCGGTCATCGCGATTCCCATCAAGAAACGCAAGTTGTTCTCAGCATCCAACAATGCGGTGTAGGCTCGCTCCTTTTCCGCACGGAAGAAGAAATACTGCTCGCGTGCTTGGGCTTCTTCCGCAACCGAACGTTCACGCACCTTGAGGTTCTCGTTGACCACTTTCCAAGTTGCATGTGCTGAGTTGAAGCCGTCTTGAGCCGCTTGATAGTTGCGGTAGGCGGCGTACAAATCCCAGTAGCGAATCTCGACATTGGCGACCATGTTTTGGAGTTGACCTTCCAAGTTCGCCAATTCTTGGTCCGTGTTGATCCGAGCAAAGATCACTGGCATACGATTGATCAACTCGCCGCGTCCGCGCAGCAAGGGCTGGCGAAATTCTGCTTCCAAGGATGTCGAGTAGAAGCTTGGCAACGCTTGCAAGGTTCCTGGCAAGTTGTTGCTGGTGTAGCCGGTCACGTTGCGAAGGAAGAACTGAGTACCTGTAGCTGTCTTCTTCGACAGTTCCGTTTGGAAATTCACTTGGTCTTGATTAAAGACGTTGTTGTTCGAGTCCAAAATAGTGTTGCGTGGACGGTCCAATCGTTCCCAGTTTAGAGCAGAGGTGAACTGAGCGTCGAATTCCGCCAATGCGGCTTCAACGCCCTGGTTGACGTCCAAGCTGGTGTTGGTGGGGATGTTCCCTGCTGGGCTGATTTGACCTGGTGTGCCGATGATCCCTGGTTCGGTTTCGCGAATGGCGGCGTTGTACATCGTGCCAGCTTGGTTCACGTTGTTGATCAAATTATCAACACCGGGAGCCACGCGATTGTCTTGCAAGCCTGGCGTGCCGTAGCCGCGAATCAACTTGTTGTTAAGCAAGGCTGTCGCGATGGCTTCTTCCAATCGCAAGTCCCAGAAGCTGCCAAATTGGTTGTTTTGGATGGACAGCGGTTCATGGGCCTGAGTGACTTCGGCCAAAGGCGAGATTTCCACGTCCGGAAACTCGAGATCCGTTGCCTTGTCCAAATAGTTCGCTAACTGGCCATCGCCGCGCCGGTAGATCGGTTGCCGGGGATTGCAACCGGAAAACAGCACCGCAGTAATCAATAGAACATACCATTGGGGGTGATTGTACCAACGCATTGCTCTGGGCATCCTGGCTGAGCCGTCGGGAATTGGTCCGCAGCGACACACGAGTGTTGCTGTTTCCAAAATCCTCGTTTAGCAGTTGAGTTACCCCCCCGGGTAAGGCACGATCGCAGCGTGCCACCGGAAATAAAATTCCGGCTTCATCAGCAAGAATCGACTAGGCTGCCGCTAAACTTGAGGTAATCGCTACAGTTTGCCAGAATTGCGGCGATCCGCTGTTAGGAATGCTAGCAAACTTATGGCACCGCACGGTCCGGAGCGGGATTGGTTGTATGTCGCAAAAAACGCGGCATTTTCTTTGGTGTATGCAAGGCGATTTGTTATGGCGCGATCTTGGCTTTGACAGGTGCAAGTTTTGTTGTTCAGGCTGGATCAAGAACGCGGCAACGAAGGGGTTGTGGATGAAACCACTGTGTTGCCATGCATCCCGACTATGTTGCCATGCATCCCGCGATCTGAGCCCCAATGGTTTGATTTTCGCGTGATCTCGCCCCGTCCCCGACCGACTAACTCGGTTGGATTGCAAATTGGGCTCTTGCGGGGGATGGGCAACATGGGAGCGCTTAATGGGGACGGAAGCCCTTACAGGTCACTGGGGACATACAGGTCACCGTACAGGTCACCGGGGACACACAACTTTGCTTGTTGCTACTTGGGACAGAGAACTTTGCTCGGGGTGCTCGGGAGACAGACAACTGGGACTTACAGGTCACCGGGTACAGGTCACCGGGGACACACAACTTTGCTGGGGAGGTCACGGGGGACAGACAACTTTGCTTGTTGCTATTGGGGACAGGCAACATGGGACTAACTTTTTCCCCCAGATTCAGGGAGGCCGGCAGATTTTTGAAAACCAAGACTTTTGGGGGGCACAGCTAAATGGGGGGGCTTACTGGGGAGGGGACAGCTGACTGGGGAGCCTACTGGGGACAGACAACTTTGCTCGGGGGAGCTGACTGGGGACAGACAACATGGGACCTACTAGGGACAGACAACTGGGCCTAACTTTTTCCCTCTGATTCAGAGAGGCCAGCCGATTTTTGAAAACCAAGACCGTTGGCGAAAAATTCTTAGAGCCTTCGAAAGTTGAGTGTCC
>JAEUIQ010000035.1 GCA_016794985.1 Planctomycetaceae bacterium
GGACAAAAACGGGCGGGCGAAACTGACCGACTTCGGGCTGGCCCGGGCCGGTGGGGGTTCGGGGCATTCACTCAGCGGCCACGTCCTGGGTACGGAAGGCTACATGGCTCCGGAACAGTACGCGGACCCTCGCCAAGCCACAGCGTTGAGCGATCAATACAGTTTGGCGGCCACCTTGTACCATTTGGTGACCGGGCGTTCGCCGCGCATGATCCACTTGCGATTGGTCCCGGAAGAATTGCAAGAATTATTGGCGACGGCCTTGGAAGAATCGCCGGCGAAACGATACGCTTCCATCGAAGCCTTTCATCAGGCCCTGGGGCAAGTCGCTCGTCGTGACAAACCGCAACCGGAAGCGGCAACCACCAAACCAACGGCCAGCGAAACAAGTGAAGGCGATTCGAATTTGGCCAAGTTGTATGTTGAGCTGAAAAAACAAGCGGAACAGAACATGGTGCGGGCTTGGCAGTTGTACGAGGCCTATGATGACGAGCAAGCGCTCACACTGTTGCGCAGTGTGCCGGAAGACTTGCGGGACGTGTCATTGGAGCAAAACGTCGAAGAACGCCTGGAGAAAGGGAAGAAACTAGAAGCGGAAATTGGACAACGAGTCCGCAATGGCCGAACCGCTGGTCTGCGTGCGTTAGTGGACCAATACTTGAAGCTGTACCCGCAACGCAAAGACATGATTTCCTTGCGGGCTCAACTTCCCAACAATGAAACAGCCACTACTCAACCTGCGAACGAAGCCAATGCGTCCAACTCCAGCGCTACGGGTCAAACTCAAAAAGCCTCGCCTCCGTCGCTATTGGTGGCACCATTTGATAGCAAGGCCGCTCAAGCGGGCCAACAGGCTTGGGCGAAGCATCTGGGCAAACCAGTCCAATGGAGCAATGGCATCGGAATGAATTTTCGGCTGATCCCGCCGGGCGAATTCATGATGGGCAATGAAGAGTCGGTGGAAGAACTATTGCAGGCATTTCCATACGCACAGAAAGACTGGTTGAACGATGCGTATCCCCAACATCGCGTGCGTTTGACGCGGCCTTGGTATGCGGGCGGGCATTTGGTCACGATCGGTAACTTTCGAAAGTTTGTCGAGAGCACCAATTATCAAACGGAGGCCGAACGACTAGTTCAACAAAAAAGTGGCGTGGAGAAACCCAGTTGGAATCCATTGAGCTGGTTCGGCGGAGCTTCGGAAGTTAGCGTGCCCGCGGGTGGATGGGGCTGGGATGACGTCGCGAAGAAGTTCGAAGGATACAAACCGGAGTACAATTGGCGAAATACGGGGTTTCCGCAAACAGACAACCATCCGGTCGTCAATGTTTCCTGGAATGACGCACAGGCCTTTATTACGTGGTTGAACAAGAACCATGCGGCGCGTGAGATCAATGGCAAGTATCGTTTGGCGACCGAAGCGGAATGGGAATACATGTGTCGAATAGGGACTACGACGCGATATCCGAATGGAAATGATCCTGAGCGTTTACCGGAGATTGCCAATGTATGGGACGGAACGGCGAAAGCAAAGTTCGAAGCCCTTGGTTTTGGAAATTTCATACATGCGAAGGACGGGTTCGCGTTTTCATCTCCGGTTGGATCGTATGCTGCCAACGCCTGGGGTGTGTACGATCTAATCGGAAACGCATGGGAATGGTGCCAGGATTGGTACGGCGACAACTATTACCAACAGTTTGCGAACCTGGCGGCGGTTGATCCGCAAGGCCCTGCGTCGGGCTCGTCGCGTTGCTTGCGTGGCGGCTCCTGGGGCAGCAACGCAGTGTACTGTCGTTCCGGCTGTCGTGGCTTCTACGATCCCCCGGGCCGTAGCTACGACATAGGTTTTCGGGTATTGTTGGAGTTGAGTTAGTTTCGTTCCTCCAGTTCATCCTGGTTTTCGAACTCTGTCACTCTGGTCTCTGTCCTCTGTTTTCTCTGACGGGGTCTGGGGCGGAGCAGGCCCGAATGGGCCGACACAGCCTTAGCCGGTCGGCGTGACCCACCGGTTCGTTCAACACACCCAACCAATGCAAAGGCCCGAACGGGCCGACACAACCCCAGTCGGTCGGCGCATGCCACCGGTGCGTTTGCCACACCCACCAATGCAAAGGCCCGAACGGGCAGATACAACCTTTGCCGGTCGGCGTGAGCCACCGGTTCGTTCAACACCCCAACCCATTCCAAGGCCCGAATGGGCCGACACAACCTTTGCCGGTCAGCGCGATCCACCGGTTGAGCGGCGCGCCCACCGTAGCAAAGGCCCGAATGGGCCGACACAACCTTTGCCGGTCGGCGCGAGCCACCGGTGCGTTCAACACACCCACCATTTCAAAGGCCCGAACGGGCCGACACAACCCCGGTCGGTCGGCGCAAGCCACCGGTGCGTTTGCGACACCGAACAATCCACACGACCGAACGGGCAGATACAACCTTTGCCGGTCGGCGCGAGCCACCGGTTCGTTCAACACACCCACCATTTCAAAGGCCCGAACGGGCCGACACAACCCCAGCCGGTCGGCGCGAGCCACCGGTTCGTTCGACACACCCACCTATGCAAAGGCCCGAATGGGCCGACACAACCTTAGCCGGTGTGCGTGAGCCACCGGTTCGTTCAACACGCCACCATTTCAAAGGCCCGAATGGGCCGACACAACATCAATCCTGTTGATCTGTTATTGTTGATCATGAATTTCTGTTCCATTCCTAAACTTTGAAAGGCCCAAAATGAGCACGCATCAACAACTTTTTTACCACGTTGTCTTCAGCACCAAAAATCGCAAGCCATGGTTGACCGATCAATTTCGACCAAAGGTGTTTGCATACATGGCTGGGGCTTGCGAGAACCTTGGTGGTTTTGCATTGATTGTCAACGGTTATGTGGATCATGCTCATCTCCTGACGCGTATTCCCGCCAAAATTGCCGTCGCCGAGTTTGTGGGTAAGCTAAAGAGCAACACGAGCAAACACATTAACGACACCAGTGGTTTGATTTTGAAATTCGGTTGGCAAGAAGGGTATGGTGTCTTTTCAGTCAGTCGTTCGGCGAAAGATCGGGTCTACCAGTACATCGAGAATCAAGTAGCGCATCATCAGCATCAGACCTTTGAACAAGAGTATTTGCAACTCTTGGACAAACATGAAATCGAATATGATTTGAAGTACGTGTTCGATTAGGCATTTGTGTCGGCCCATTCGGGCCTTGGTTATCTTCGGGGCCATACCAACCGGTGGCTTACGCCGACCGGCTAGGGCTGTGTCGGCCCATTCGGGCCTTTGTTCGGGCTGTGTCGGCCCATTCGGGCCTTTGTTCGGGCTGGGTCGGCCCATTCGGGCCTTTGTTCGGGCTGGGTCAGTCCATTCGGGCCTTTGTTCGGGCTGGGTCAGCCCATTCGGGCTTGGGCATCGTGGCGGGCGTGTTTATCCGTTTGGACAACGCACCATTTGCGCCGATGCGTTGAGCCATGTGCGTTGATCGATTCCGTGATTTTTTCTACGGTGACACCACGTTGCCGAATCGCATTTGTGTCGGCCCATTCGGGCCTTTGTTATCTTCGGGGCCATACCAACCGGTGGCTTACGCCGACCGGCTAGGGCTGTGTCGGCCCATTCGGGCCTGGGCATCGTGGCGGGCGTGTTTATCCGTTTGGTCAACGCATCGTTCGGGCCGATGCGTTGAGCCATGTGCGTTGATCGATTCCGTGATTTTTTCTACGGTGACACCACGTTGCCGAATTGCGTTTGTGTCGGCCCATTCGGGCCTTGGTTATCTTCGGCGCCATACCAACCGGTGGCTTACGCCGACCGGCTAGGGATGTGTCGGCCCATTCGGGCCTTTGCTCGGGCTGGGTCGGCCCTGCCGGGACTTTGCTCGGGCTGGGTCGGCCAGTTCGGGCCTTTTACATCTTAGCCCCCGTCAGAGAAGACAGAAAACAGAGGACAGAGTACAGGGTGACAGAGTTCGAAAACCAGGATGAACGGGAGGAACGAATCTAACTCAACTCCAACAATACCCGAAAACCTATGGAGTGGCGAGCCGCGGGATCGTGGTTGACACGAAAGCCGGAACGACAGAGGACTGCGCGGTTGTTCCAGGAGCCGCCACGCAAGCAACGCGACGAGCCCGACGCGGGACCTTGCGGATCAACCGCAACCTGGCGGGCAAACTGCTGGTAATAACCTGCGTCGTACCAATCCTGGCACCATTCCCAAATATTGCCGTGCTGATCAAAGATCCCAAATGGATTCGCTCCGTACTTTCCGACCGGAGTTGTCTTTTCCAGATACGGGCCTTTGTTGCTTGTCCCATACGGATAGTTGCCATTGCAATTGGCTTGGCGACCATTCAGTTCATTTCCAAACCAATAGGGCGTCGTTGTCCCGGCGCGACATGCGTATTCCCACTGGGCTTCCGTGGGCAGACGATAGGTCTTGCCACTTTCCTGGCGATTCAGGGCTAGCAAAAATTCCTGGGCATCGTGCCACGATACTTGCTCCACAGGCCGGGCGACATCTCCGGTAAAATGACTGGGGTTCGTTCCCATGAGCTTCTGGTATTCCGACTGGGTCACTGGATAGATGCCCAAATAAAACGGCTTGGTCAACTGGACGCGATGTTGGGGTCGCTCGTCGTCGCTGGCGCCGTCTTCACCTGGACCGGCGCCCATCATGAATTCACCCGGTGGGATCAAGCGGAACTTCATCCCGATCGAATTGCTCCACTCGATCGGTTGACCAAGATACTCCGACCACCATTCCTGAGCCATCTTGGCCGATGGCGCGTCGACCGGTGCGACCAAAGGGTCTGGGCGTTCACGTTTCAATTGCTCCCACAACGCCAACATGTCGGTTCGCTTGGGATACAATTGCAAGTAGTCGTAGACCAGTCGGCGGAGCCCCTCCAGCCGCAAACTTTTAACCTTCTGGGCTATTTCGTCCGCTAATTCGGTGGTTCGCTGGAGGCGAGTCCTGGCGCGTTGTTCCAAGTCGCGATCACGCAAATTTTCATGGACTTGTTGCAGGGCCTGGAGGACGGCGGGATCATTCCATTCCTCATAGGCTTGCTTGGCTTGGGCATGAAACCGGTCGGCATTGGACCGAGCTTCGAAGAGGAACCGCGAATGGTCGCTGTCAAAGGCCGGTGCGGGTGCCGAGTTGGAAATCGGGTTGGAATCCGAGTTTGAAGTTGGGCTTGAAGTTGTCGCGTTGGTCGTTGTTGGGGGACGGACGGTTTCAAGTCGAGGCTGGACAGCATCCAAGGCTCGGCGGAATTCGTCGATATTCGGAAAACGATCAAGTGGGTTGTCTTCCAAGGCTCGCGTCAACACGTCCAAGAGTTCCGTTGGGACTTTTCTCAGGTCGATCTTCCGCGGTGAACTGCCCGTCACCATGTGGTACAAGGTAGCCGCCAAACTATATTGGTCACTGGCTGGGCTGACGTTGCGAGGATCATCAAGTTGCTCCGGGGCCATGTAGCCTTCCGTCCCAAGCTGTTGACCACTGCGCGTGTTCGTTCCTCGACCGGCCGGTAGAGCTAGGCCAAAATCGGTTAGTTTGGGGCGACCGGAAAGGATGGTGGGTTGGGCGGTCGTTGGATCGTGGCGTGATTGGGTATCATCAATCGGACCGCGGAGCGGTCCGCGACCATCCATCGGACCGCGGAGCGGTCCGCGACCATCTTGGTCCAGCATGATGTTGCCTGGTTTGATGTCGCGGTGAATGAAGCCACGTTGATGGATGAATGACAAGCCAATACATAGCTCGCCAACGATCTTGATGGCTTCCGCTACCGTGAAGGCAGTTCGTTGTCGAATGAGGTCTTTGACACTGGGGCCGGCCACGAACTCCATTTCGATGTAGTCGCCGAACTCGTCCTGTCCTAGGTCGAAGACTTGGACAATGTTGTTGTGGGACAGTTGAGCCAAGGCACGGGCCTCTTCCAAGAACCGTTGTACAATCGTCGCGTCTTGTGCCAAATCAGGTAGCACCCGTTTCAGGGCAACCCATCGATTGAGCCGGGCGTCGCGGGCTCGCCAGACGATGCCCATGCCGCCATGGCCAATCAACTCGGGATCGACCAATCGACCTCGGTCGGACGGTGGTTGGGTACCGCGCAAGTCTGGGGCCGCCCCCACGTTGGTAGGACGCTGGGACAAAGGAAATTCACTGTTGTTGGCATGGTCTTGGGGCATTCGATCGATCCTCCCGTTGATTTTATTCTTGTTTCGAACTGTGTTTTCCCGACTTTGGCACCATCTCCGGGCTGATGCGGAGATTCCCTAGGCGAATTTCGGTGCGCGGCAGAAGTGGGACCAAATGGTGGGGAAGATGCGGATGGCCGTCAATGGTCACCGGGTGCCGTGGATGGAACATCTCCAACCAAAAACTGCCGCCCAGGAAATGAATGTAGGCGTGGTGCGGACCAAGTGTCGGTTCGTCAATCTGAATCGCACAGTCCTCGGCGCGACCAATCAGTACCGAATGTTGCAGCAGCAGGTACTCCTCCTGCGAAGCCCATTGGTCTTGACGTTGGATGCCGACAGCCTGCACCGCTCCAGCCAACTCGGCCGGTTGGGCTCGCAGTTCACTGGTGACAAAACGCTCGTAATCCGGGATATCAGGTTCGCGCACTTGAGCTACGAATAATCGCACCCGCAAGGGCAACACGTCGGCAGGGTTGAACACCATGTCAGAAGACAACAATTGCCGATCGCCGGGCCCAAGCAACTTGCGGCGTCCGCTGGCGGCCACACATGACGTACCATTTTGTGACAGTTCACGCCAATAAACGCCATCATTCTTGAATTCGACAACGGCATGCTCGCGGCTAATCGACTCGCTATTCTTTTCGTGCGGATCACGACTTGGGTGACACACCAAACGCAGATCGCCACGTCGACCAATCACTTGGGACTGGCCACCATACAACAGGAGTCGTCGGCGGTTTTCACCATACTCCAAGCGCAAGGCGAGACAACTGCCAGGTTCTGGACGATAATCTTGAGGTCGAAACCGCTGTTTGCGAACTTGCTGCGTCGCATTTCGTTGTTCCAATGGCACGACGATGAACTCGCTGGCACTGGAGACCGCACCACTGGACAAGGTGACGTTCGTCACATAGCTCTTGTCGCCAATGTCGTAGTCTCCCTGATGGTTGATGGTATGACCGTGGACATTCACCACTTGGTTTCCCCGCTTGGAAACGTCCAAACCATAAACCCCGTAGAACCGAGTCCCATCGACATCGACTTGAAATTGAATCGCGTGATGGCCTAACGACGCCTGGAATGTGACCGGCAACAGCGTTTGTACGGAGTGTCCCCCAAGTTGCAATGCTTGAATTGTTGTGCCCAACGAAGCATCAAGACTGGGCGAGTCGATGCTCACTTCGACAGCCTTGGTCTTAACCTTCTGGTTGGTGACGCGTAAAAAGAGCGAACAGGGAGCATCGGGAGTCGCCACGCCACAACGGACTTCGAGCTGAATCTCACACGAAGTTGTGGCAACCGACGGCGAGGTCGGTTCACTGACATGCCTTCGCGGGATTGGCGGTGTTGGTTCCACGACCGTCGGTCGCGCCAGTCGCTTGCCGCAACCACCGCAACAAACAGCCTCCGACAAATTCTCAGAAAAGCCGCAATGGGGGCAATTCATATTGGGTTCCCGTGCTTCACTTAGGTTTGGGGAATGGCTCGCAACGCGACGTTGATGCGTTCGATTTCACGATCCTGCTGCCGAAACACCATCGAGTAATCTCCAGGTGCTAAATCAGCAAACCGCACGACGTTGCCAACCCACCGTTGTGGCTCGCCGCACGGCAGCTGTGAATGGTTTAGCTCTGCCGTCAGCGTTTCAACAGGATAGTTGTTGCTCGGTTCAATGACCTGGACGGTCAAGTGACATTGCCCGTTGCCGGCGTGATCGATGGTTAGTTCCAAGATTCCGATCCGCTTGAGTAGTTGCTGGACGAGTGACGTGCGACGTTCGGTCGTGCTACGGGCCGCGGACAGTGCCAATGGAGAGGTCGTTCCCGGAACCGCTTGCAGGAAATCATGAGCGACTTCCAAGGCGATGTCGGCGATAAAATGAGATAACGCCCCCACCTGCTGCGTGATCCCGGCCAAACGCTGTTGCAGCGATGCTGCCATGGGCAAATTCGAGGTGGTTGGTGATTTTTGGGTCGACGCCAAATGCTCTTGCACGTAAGCGGGCAAAGGCAGGACTTCATGAGCCTGGTAGGTCTGGTTTTCCAGCGATTTGACAATGTCTTGGAAGTAGGCCACGGCGGCAGGCTCCTGGGCCGCCAGTTCCCACAGGCGTGATTCTTGCTCTTCGGACAATTCGTCCTCGGCGAAGAGCCAGAGCAAGTCCTCCAATTCGTCCGAAACGGGTTCGGCAGATTGGCCGACCGCTTGTTTTGTCGGCTCCAAGACGTTGTAAAGTCGTTCGATAAGTTCTCGATAGCGGGGGTTTATGCTCATGGCAAGTCAGATACAAATGGAGGGATGGGTTTGGTCATTCTGATGGGCGTCGCCCGGGGTTCTGTTCAGGGTTTCTTTCCGTTGCATGGAGCCGGATTTGCGAATCGAACTGCGATCCAATACTCTTATTAGGAACAAAATCAGGGCACTCTTGCATCGGCGGGCGGCGTTTTTTCCAGATAAGACTGGAGCCGATCTTTGGCCCGACATAAAGCTACGGATACCTCGTTAGCGGTCAAATTCAAGAACTTCGCTATCTCTTTGGGCTGGGGCCTGGGAAACTCGCGTTTGCTTTCTAGGTCCTCATGGGCTTTCGCCAACTGTAATTCATACTTATGAGCTCGCCGCGCAGCTTCCGCAAAAGCTCGTTCATCACTCCATTGATTCTTGTATTTTTCTTTGATTTCGGCCAATTTCATTCCCAGGGCTTCGGTCTCCAATCGTTTTATCGCTTCTTCCGAGCGACCGATCTGGGACAATTGTTTGGCATAGTAAGTCCGGTCGTTCGACTTTTGCTGTAACTTGATGAACAGCATCGTGACCTTAGCTTCGGCTTTACGGAAGCCGACCAGGGTATCGAACTCCCCGTCGGCTGATTCAGTTTGCTTACCCGAGGTTCGCTGGGCAACAGTTTGCCACATCGACCGGAAGTCTAGATGAAGCTGCTGCTCGTCATCATCGGATAGTTTGCGGACTGCTCTTATACAGTTTAGGTCATCGACGGTAAGAATTTCAAAATCATCGATCCACTTGGAAAGCATGCTCTCGCGTTGATTCTTTCCGACTAAAACTTCCGCGAAGATTTCTCGGAACCCCAATTGGGTTTCACGCGGCAGTTGCTTCTGCAATTCAAGTTCTTCCGAGGTGGTTCGGATTTCGGCATATTGTGCGAATTCTTGCTCAGGGCCCCCCAGAGCCACTTCGCGGACCGGTTTGCAATGCTGCTTGAGCCAGTCACGAAGTTGATAGAACGCAGCTTCGTATAGCCAATCACATAGAGATCCACGTTCCGGATCAAACCCACCACCCCTTTCCAAGATGGTTCGCGGGAGCGTCTCACGCGACATGGCTCTTTCGAAGATCCATAACTCGACCTCATTCTGGGCATCGAAACGATAGAATGGTTGATCAGGGTAGAGCATCTGCCGGTTCTTTAAAAGAAACTTGCAGCGGCGTTTCACACGGGCAATAAATTCTGGCCGCGTGTAAAAATAAACAATCGCCTTGTCGATCAATTCCGGCGATCCCGAACGGACCCATTCTACAATTTCTGCGTCGGTTGGCATGATGGTTCTTTGGTGTGACAACTTTGGTGGGAACCGGCCTGCGTTTACTTTGCCCGAAAGAGCTAGTCGGGCAATGATCTGTAAAGCTGCAGTGCAACACGAACGGCTGAACGCTCCGCTCGATCGTGTCACAACCCGCCCGACCCAACGCTGTGAAGCATTTTTTCTGGCGAAAACCGGCCCGAATGGTCCGACACTATTGCTGAGCATAAGCTTTCAAAATCGCTTCACAGCGCTGCGCCCGGCCTCTGTTCTTCACGAGTTTAAACGAAAACACCTCTTGATGAAACGATATAGGCCGAATCGGCAGTCTTCGCAGGGTCGCATGAAACGACTTACTTTCGCAATATTGTCGTTGAATTTACCACCGTTTCTCTAGGCATCTTTTTAGGGGTTTGTCACAATGACCAGGATAAGCGAGGGGCATTTCCATGGTTGCGTTGACATAGGACATTCGAAATGCAAGTTATCCGAATCATCAATGTGTTCGCGAGTTTGATCGTCATTGTCAGTGCGTTGGTAACTGTCGCCGTTCAACAAGACTCCAGCAATAACTCGAACGGCTCCGAACTGCCCGGAGAAGGGAAGGCCATGCAATTAGGAAATTTTTCAGTCAGTCTGGCGGTTAAGGACATCAAGGCATCGCAGGCTTTTTACGAGAAACTGGACTTCAAGCCCGTTGGCGGCAATATCGCACAGAATTGGCTGATCATGCAAAACGGAACGACCACGATCGGTCTATTTCAGGGCCTGTTCGAGAAAAACATCCTGACGTTCAATCCAGGTTGGAACCACAAGTCCGAGACACTGACGGAATTTCAAGACGTGCGTGAACTGCAATCGTTGCTGAAAGAACGCGGAATCACCTTTGCAACTGAAGCCGATGCAAACACCGACGGCCCCGCCAGCTTCGTGATCACCGACCCCGATGGCAATCCGATACTTGTCGATCAACATGTCGCGAAGCCGAAGTAGGATTGTCCAGCACTTGCTTTAATCGGTTGGCAAAGGAATGGTTGGCAAAAGAATGAATCGCAAACAAAAACGCGATCACAGTGGTAATCCGGCTTTGTAATGTTCTCGCCGCCGTCAACGTTCGAGGTTCTCAGACAAGCCGACTTTTGTTAGACTGGTCTGCAACTTGGATCGGTTAAAAAACACGGAAGAGGAACCTTGCGCTAATGATTATCCCTCGATATTGGGCCGAGTCCACCGTGCAGAAGCGGACGGGCAATCAGCAAATGACCATTCGACGATTTGGGTGGTCGGATGTCTCGCAAATGGAGGCCCAACGACATGCGGACCAGCGAGCATCGGAAGCACTGGCTGCTTCGGCCATCAACTCCTCCGTTCCTCGCCGCGAACCCAAGCGAGCCTATAATGGGGCTGATGGGGTTCCTATCCGCGAAGAAGTCGTCGAACAGCGTGGCTCCAGCATTGTGACTCGGAACGCTTATGGTTCATTATGTCTGAACACACCCGACGTTTTGTTCGCGGATATCGACTTGGAGTTCAATCCGCCCGTTGCCCTTTCGATTTCCACGGCGATTGCGACAGCCGTAGCAGCGTTGTTCTTGTTATGGGGACATGCTCATTGGGGAATCGTTGTCCTATCCGCCGCAGGGTTCTTTCTCTTGGCATTGGCGCTCGTCGAATTCGCGTATCGAAAAGTCGTTGATTTCGGGGGCGGGCTCGAACGTCGAGCGTTGCGACGCGTGCGAAACTTCTTGAACAACAATCGTGACTGGAAAGTTCGAGTCTATCGCACACCGGCTGGTCTACGACTACTGGCCGTGCATCGGCGATTTTCTCCCCATGAGCCGATCGTGGCCGAGTTCTTCAAGGCCGTGGCCGCCGACCCGGTCTATGTCCGAATGTGCCTAAAACAAAACTGCTTTCGAGCGCGCGTCTCTCCGAAACCATGGCGAATTGGAATACCCGAGCGAATCAAACCTTACCGTCGCGTTTGGCCGTATACTGAAGAAGAAATGCAGGCCAGAGAAAAATGGGTTGCGGCCTACGAACGTCTCGCGCAGAGCTTTGCTTCCTGTCAATTTGTCGAGTCCCTAGGAATGGGCCATACTGATGTCGCTGCTCGATCCGTGCAAGAACACCACGACCACCTCTGCCAAGCCAATGTCTCGCTGCCCTTGGCATAAAGGTTGCCAATGGCGGTTAAGCAAACAGAATTTGTGGGAGCCGGTTTGGGTTGCCAATCGATGATGAAAACTATGGACGACCTTGTTGCGAATTGCTGAAACCGTACGAAATGAGTGTTACATGCTATACGATGTATCGAGACAAGTCGCTATCAATTCGAGAAAACTCGACGATGAGAGACTTCGCGGCATCCTGGAAGCCAATCAATTTGGAAGCTTTGTGTGCATCGAGCCCGTGTCGGGTGACTACTATGTTGGAGCAACGTTTGATGACGCCGTTAATCAAGCCATAGACGCCCACCCTGATCGATTGACGCACACATTGCGAATCGGCCATTCGGTCGCAATTCATCTGGGGGGCTTGATTCAAGGAACGGGATCGTCGCTAGCGAATTACGAGCCTTGATAGACGTTTCCGTTGGCAGTTCCAGAGACGACATCAAATCGAAAGTACGTGTTTGGGTAGACACCGCACTTAATGGCGAGCTGGTTTTTCCGCAAGAAATAATTGATGACTTAAAGTTAAAAGAATACTATTCAACGCCAGCAGTTTTGGCAGACGGGCAATAAGTGGAACTCCCAACTTATACGTGCTATCTAGAATGGTTTGGAAACAAATATCGGACTCAAGTGATTGCCAATGTGGGAGCTCATCCCTGGCTTGGGACAGCTCTCCTCAATGGCCACGACCTGATCGTCAGTTACGATCCGATGACTGTTACGATCGAGTAACGTCGCAAAAGCGTCAAGCCTTTTAGTCTTCGCGTCTAACCCGTCGAACCAATTCGCGGAAAGTTGGCCGTAGCGATTTGTGCAAGAGTCGAGCAAATGATCCGTCTAGTTTTCAAATCGCAATCAATTCGACCACGTCTGCGAAATCTTTGTGCGTGCGACGCAGACTACCCAGACCATTTGCCAGCTTCATCTCGATCAAACGCGACAAGCGAACGACGGCTAAGCCCTCCCAAAATTTCTACGTTTGTTTCCCCTGCTGGTTCGGGAATATTGACCTCCGAACCCTTGCCAGCCTTTTCGCCCGATATGAGAAACTGGACCGGAACTCCCGAGGGACTACGGAATTCTCTCGCTTCTTCGTCCCAACAAAACGACTCGATCGACAATAACTCCTTCACGATCGCCGTATCGCCCGCATTGATGATGATATCTACATCCGTGGTGTTGCGCTGATAACCGTGCAAACAAACGGCAACATCCCAACAAATTCAATGTGGGATTTCATTTTGTTGCAACAAGTGATGGCAATGTGATGCGACATCCCAAAGCGACTCATTGCCGAGCATCACGTAAGCCCTTTTTGTTGCAATCATGGCGGTTCTCTGACCTTACTCGGTGCCACGTAATTATAGTCGCCAATTCGATGATCGAGATTACGATTGAGAGGACAGCCAGCGCGGTGCGTTACGCAAGTCGCGTTGTTGCAGCCAGAAAGCACATGTGTGTTGGAAAGCGATTCCTGCTATCCGGCCGACATGATCATTCGACTTGCTGCACGCACCCGACATGGTCTACATGGCTATGCGCACTCCAGCTTGCTAAGTTTCGCTGCCGTTGGCCGTTTCTGATTTGGTGCTCGGTTTCATTGTCGCCAACGAAATTGCGGCTCCCAAGACGACGACCAACAAGGTCACCAATGCCGTTTGCCACCAATGCAATGCCAGTTTGTTCCGAAAATCCAGTTGCAATGCTAACGGGGCTTTCTCCGCGACCTGCACACTGCGGGCGAACGTGTAGGTCTCACCCTCTTCCGGTAGACTAATGATGAACGCTTGCGGAGCGGGTTCGGTCGTATGTTGGTGTTGAACCAATCGAGCCGCGATCTGCTGCAACACTGCATTATCTTCCGATGTATTTCCGCCCAACAACTGGCTCAGTTCCTGGGGTCGGAAATTCATCTGATCCATCTGCAATACCGGGTTATTGGCCGCCGCTTGACGCAATTGTTCGCTACCTGCCAACGCCACATCGTCACCACTATTGTCCAAGAACAATCGCTGACGCCGCGTGTTCAACCCGACAATGGCCTGCTGGGTTTGCAAGTTTTCCAGTTGCACTCGTGCATCCTCGTTCGAGGCCGCATCAAGGGCATATTGATTGGCAACACTATTAAGTGCCCAGCGGGCTTTGCTTTGCTCACCGGCCTGCAACAATTGACTTGCTTGTTCCAAAAGCTGCGTCGCTTCCTGAGCTTGGACCTGTCGTTTGCCGCTAACAGCCGACAAATAAGAATCACGATCGTACTCTTTTTGATTCGTTTGGCGGATCAATTCGAGGTTGCCATCGTTGTCGCTCAGTTCAAATCCCTTGGGAGCGATGACATTCCAATGGATGTTTTCCAGCGGCACGTTCAACTGCGGGCTGCGCAAATCCAAACCTAGCAGCTGATCGCCAGGAACCGAGTAGACAAATCGAACTCTTGCTGTTCGATCGTCGATACCGGGCAGGATATAGAATTGCCACGCACTGCCAGGCCCTCCTTGCCGAATCGAGTTAACGCTTTCACCATTTACGAATATACTGAACAACTCGCCGCCCGTTGGCAACGTCACGCTGAGACTACTGCGTTGGATGACTTCCATTACAACATCCACAGCCGTCAATTGATCACCGGTCGGCGAAAGAACGGTGGTCAACGATCCTTCCGCGACCCGCAGCTTCAAACCATCGGCTAAGGAATGTCGAGTCGCACGTACCTTTAGCGAGGTCGCCGAATCGACACTTCGGAACGAATACGCCGGCGCGTTTCGATTCAGCGAATCTCGCAAGGCTTGCGGGATCGAATTCCAATCCACTCGCTGCCACCCCTGGGATAACTCACTGTGTTCCAATTCTAGTCTGCCGCCAGAACGGACAGCAAAATAGTACGAGGTTTGGCGAACGTCGGGAAACTGCACGGGCGTCAAAGATTCTTCGTCGTTGTTGCGCTCACCGCGGCGTTCGTATTCGATTTGGAACTGCAATTTGCCGACCACTCGGCGTTTGAAGCGTACTTCCCAGACGTTTGAATCCGGTGCGGTGCGAACCATATCGCTCACCACCGGGCCGGTCGCCCGCAGTGTTTTGATTTCATCTTCGTTGCTAATGGGTAGTGTAACCTTCAGCGAAGGAATCGAAGCATTCTGTACGTTGAAGTTGGCCATCAAGGCCGAACGAGTTTGACCTTCGCGTAGCGTGATCTCGTGTAAGATCTGGCCCGTAACCCATGGCTCCAGCTTTTCGACTCCCAGCATCAAGCTCCAGTCTTTTTGCAACAAGCGAAACGCCAAAGCTCCTTGCCCATCTCCACCCAAGGCTCTGGGATCGGTTTCAGAGACATTTTGCCGTGTGACGGTTCGCAAGCGCAAGCCAGTGGTTGGACGCACGACCAATTCGCCGGTTTGTCGGGCGGCTTCGTTCAATTCAAAGCGAGGAATCTTCCATTCCGTAAGTTCTGTTGGGGCGGCACCTGTCAAGGTCAATGAAAATACATGGGTGCCAATCGTTTTACCGTTGAGATGCATGACAATACGGCGCGTTTCATTTTCGTTCAACTCGGCCCAATGGTGCAATGAATCACCCGTGAGCGTTTCCACTTCCAGGCCCTCCGGAAGTGTGAAGCTCAGTTGAAACAAACCAGCTCGCGAAATCTCGACCGCAAAGTTAGCCGCCAGCAGAACTCGTTCGTCACCCAACGACAAAACTTGTTTGCTGCTGACACGAACTTCCGATGCGACCGGAGCGACGCGAACGGCCAACGAACCACCCTCGGTGCCATAACGATAAACACAGTGCAACGCGGCTTGCGGGTTCGCAATCAAACTGGCGTCGAAGTCGCCTGGGTTGACGATCGTCATTTTCTCCGGCTCCACTTTCTCTGGGCGCGCTTCAGGACCAAACGCCACCGCTACCGAACCCACTTCGCCATTGGGGCCCGATACGCGCAGTGGGGCCAGCGTCACGTCGGCTGGCAGCGGATCCAGACTTCGTTGCGTTTCAATCATGACGTCGAATGGCTGCGATTGAGCCGGCTCGATCGAGAGATTCAATCCGCCGCTTTCGGCGTCAAACTGCCATGAGCCGACCGGCCCTGCGACCGAGCTGACCGTCAAGCCGGCCGGTACTTGCACTTGCAGCGATGACACCTGGCCTTGGGAGGTACGCACACTCAAACGATGGCGACCATCGACAACACCCGGCCCTGGCAAGTACAAGTTGGAAGCCTCGACAAAGAACTGGGTCTTTTCCGCAGCAACATCTCGACTTCTTGGCTTGAGGACTAAACTGCCAACCCCTGGCCCCAGCAAGACCTTGGCTGCAGTGACGTCGCTCGCGACGTCCACAGCTTCAATACGAATGGCCGTCGCTCCGGTGACTTCCCAACCGGCCTCGTCATAATTCAGGCCAATTTCTTGCACTGCGCCCGCTCCTGTAAGGATCGGAAGTCCCTCAACCGGATTGACGGCCTCCAATTGGTATTCGAACGTGGCGTTGTAAACAGAATTGGTTCGCGCCGTGTTCGGTGTGGAATTGTTTTCCGGCAACGGAATGCTAACAACATAACACATGCCTTCACCGGGAACGTCAACACGAGCCACTCGCAGACTTTCGCCGGTGAACTGGGTCAGCACGGCTGGCGCACGCAACAACAAAAATCGATCGCCGGGTTTGCCTGAAACTGCGATGGTCCCAGTGGCTTTTAGTCGGGAATCGTCGTGAGTGATTTGCCACTGCTGAACTACTGCATCTGCCGTCTCAAATCCGTTCGGAGCCTGCGCAAAGGTGGCGGAGGCCGAAGTGAACCACAACGCCAAGCACAGCACCGCCGTCGTGGCCGAGGTCGACGCGCCACCCGTACCGACAACTGTGGCGTCACTAGTGCTGCCACCCGTAGGCGCAGAGCGTCGAATCATTCTACGCAGAAGCGAGCCCAATTCACGCCACGAGCGTGCTGCTAGATTCAAGAACAACATCACGAGAATGGCAACTCCAATCAGGCCGTAGAACCACGGGGCACTATCGCCTTGCCAGAGAACCCCCGCAAACAGCATCATGGCACAAACGAATCGCAGTGGCACGCGCCAATCTCCAACATTCCGGTGAAATGATCCCAGCAACGCCATCAACCCACCCGACAACACCATCAGTCCAATCCAAGATAGATTGACACGCCAAATAGGAATGCTGCTGACCGAAAGTTCAATGGCTTCTTCACTCGCCAAGACTGGCAAGTTCAGTTTCAAAGGTTCGGGCGCGCCGATGTCGTGAAAGGCTCGCTGTGCTGCTTGAGCAGCGACGACCAACGCCACGACGACACAAATCAAACCCAAGAAACGCCAAATCGTTGACCGGTGAAGCGAGAACGCACCCACCACGGCAAACAGGGAGATGATCACTAGTTCTAGGACGCCATGCTTCGCAACCCAATCAAAACCGGATGGACGCAGAACCGGGGTCGCCGGTGCCACCGTCCCGCCACTTGGAACGACCACATGATTTTCGTCGCCACTGATGTTCCACTGAGTCTTCAGTACTGGAGCGAAAACGACCGGCAGTGCAAGCTCTGGATAAGCTTCGTTCACAGCGGTTTTTCCCAACCGCATGCGAACTTCGATCGGAGTATTCGGATCCGCGCCACCGGGCAACGGTATCAGTGTTGCATCGCCTGCTTGCCGAGCCGTCACAGGGGTTCCATTTACAGACACTGCCCACAACTTGACCGGATCGCCCGGCAATTTGACTTTCAAAGTGCGTTGACCTCGTGACTTGACATAGTAGAGAATATCGGTCACCAACTCACCGTCTAAAGAAACGCGACTATTGGCTTCCGAAAACTCAATGACCTGATCCGCAGTGGTACCGGGCTCGAACCAACGAACTTTCAAATTCAAGTCAAACGGTCGACTCGTGTATTGCCAGGTTCCCAAGGAAGGAGCCGTGCTGAGCAACTTGAATTCGGCCGGCAACTCCAGCGAGTCCAAAGGCAGCATGTCTTTGGACATTGTCGTCGTGTCGATTTCAACTTGCATGGGACTGACAACCTGCACGAAGCCACGTTCGCTTTGAACGCCGATTGGAGAAACCAAACCGGCAGAAAAAGCATTGTTAGCTTGATTGGGTTTCTCTTCGAATGTGATCAACAGCGTGTAGGCGCCCATGACAGGTTGGTGGAGCGATACAATGAGCGTATCGCCTTCGCGCCGCCAAGTCCGAACGTTTTGTCCATCGACCATGATATTGCCCAAGGCCGCCGGCACGTTGACTTTCCACTCGGAGACCGGAGCGCCCGTGATAAAAAAGTTGATCAGCGCGCTGCCATACACGGTTTCTTGACTAAGTGAATACAGATGAAACATATCCGCCTGAATGCTGCGCTCCAGCAATTCGATTTTCATGGTCGCCGACCAATTCGGTTCGCGAATCCTAAAGGCTTGTTGCAAGTACGGCGATGGTTTCGGAAAGAGCGACAACGGCTTCTCCACCAATAAATCCGACTTGCCGGTCGAGATACGAAAACCGGGCGCACTCACTACACCAACATCTCCACGAACGGATTTGGCTCCTGGATATTCAATTCTTTGTAGAGTCCATTCTCCGGCTGCCGCGGCTTCACTTTTCTCCAGTCGCAGTGACACCAGATGACGCCCAATGACGTCTTGATTGAATACGACTTTCAAGTTGCGTTGTCCCTCCGCCATGGCCGTCGCCAATATGTAATCCGCGACGTTGGCTCCAGTGACTGCCACGACCGAATAGTCTGCGGGAATCCCAAAGTTCCATTCACGAATCGCCGCTTCGCGAACATCCATTTCGATGTCGGCCAAAATCACTCGATCCGTTTCTGCCAATTCGTACACCAACAGCTCGGAGATATTGACCTCGGGTTCAATGCTATCGGCCACCACCGAGAACGCATGATCGGCGGCTGGAAAGCGATAAACAAAGGTCTGCCGCGCGTTCAAAGCCTCGCCGGGAAATTGTTCCGGTGACAATTGAGTCAGTCCGCGCAGGTCGGTTGGTTGCAGGCGAACGGAGCCAACGTTGGTCAGTCGTACGTGCCCTGAATGTCGAATCGCGCCAATTGGATTCAAACGCAGGCCTTGAACCGTTACTGGAAATGCCCCCAAAGGCGTTTGACTGCGCACTTTGATTTGGCTCGTTCCCGTGATCGGTTGGCTGAGGGTTATCTCCAATGTGCGCGTGGTGTCGGTGGCGCTAACGTTCCAACCAACCACTTGTGTACCACCCTGAACTTCGAGAATCTCACCGGGACCATCGAGTTGTATCCGAATCGTGGGCAACGTCCCTTGAAGTACTTGAAAGTCCAACAGATGGTCTTGTCGCAACAATCCGGCACCCACTTGAGATTCGATTCGTCCCGTCGTGGCAAAAAACAACTTACCTTCTCCCGCTTGACGCAGCGACTTCCATTGCAGAGCAGCGCGCCCCGACGCAGGAAGGAAGCCAAGCCAGGATTGATCATTGCGTTGGGGCACCACCGATTGTTGATCGCGATGAAATTCGAGCTCAGCACCCAATCCAGTCAACGTCAGTGGAACCACGGCACTGGTTGCCACAGAGAAGTCCATGCTACGTCCATCGGCAGGCGCTGGTTTCAATGCCGCCACAAAATCAAGTTCAAGCGAAAACGTCCCGGCTTTAGGGAAAGCAAGCTTATAGACGGGCACACCGTTTTCATGTGCCAATCGAACCCGATAACTACCATCGCGCGGTATGGATTGAAGTGCTGCATTGCCCGACAAAACCGTGATCTCGGCGTCAGCCGTTGCTACCGTTGCCGTGCTTCGGTATTGAAATTGAACAGAATTCCCATTGGCATGAACGTCGCCGGTTAGCTTAGTCTCCGTCAGCTCGACAGGTGCTGGCGTGGCTCCCGCCCGGTTCACCACCAAACGCAATTGTCCGCCCGTCGTCGATTGAAAGCGATTGGGCTTGGCAGTTGTCGTGTTGGTGCTCATCGTGTTGGTGCGCAAGCCAACAGGCGCAAAGCCCGTGGCATCCGAGACAATAACTTCGACTTCTTGAGCAAACTCCAAAGCGACCGAGGACGTAAATCCAATGGCATTTCCCGGTGTCAAATGCGTGAGTTCAATCGTCTCCGCTGCGTTTAAGTTTAGCGATCGCGATTGCAGCTTGATCTGCACTTGCAGCTCCTGAGTGTTTTCCACAACTTGCAGGTCTAAAAAGCGGCGCTCCGCTTCTTGTCGAATGGCCCATGATTTCAGTTTTTCTCCTTGAACCTCGACGATTCGATCGGCTCCGTTGAGCCCCAAACTCAATGTTTTGGCTTCGCCTTGAACTACTTTCAGCGATGCGAATACCGTCTGCTCGATTTGTTGAGGTCCCACTTGAGCCGTGGCATTCACGACGGCTGTGAAAAACAAGGGTGGCTTGGGCAGCTGCCCTCGCGCTTCGACGACAATGGTCCCGGTTCCGTCATCGGCAATGGAACTGTTGAGACTGGTCGAGTTATTGTCTTGGGCTATGACATACGAGGACAAGCTTGATAACAAGATTGCCGTCCAACATCGTAAAAGGTTTGTCATCGTAGGGGCTCGCATGATAGGGCCTTCATCAAAGTTTGCCGGTTGTATGTTATGTGACTGGTTGTGTGACTCGTGAGGTGCGGGCAAAATTATTGCTGACTCAATTGCCGCGCTTGCTCGATCATGAGTTTCAATTCTTGGACACGGGGGTTGAGCTGTTGTTGTTCAGGCAGGCTGGTGACCAAGTCGGACAGTGTCTTCAAGTCAACGGTTTCGCCCAATGCTTCACCGCGCAGACGAGCGGCCAGCAGCGCGGCGGCGGTGGCCAATCGGATCGACGTCGACGCTTGATCCGGGCGCGACGGATTGGCTTCATACGGGATTGGCCAACGTTGCTCGATCATTTGCCCATTTGCCAAGTCACGGAAGCGGACCGAGACCGAACCGATATCGCCCGCGCCATCGGGCTTGGGTTCGAATTGATAAACCGCAACTCCCGCTTCAGCGGCTGCCATTTCCGCAGCATCCACCGCATCATTGCGGAAGTCTTCTTGTTGCAGAATATGTTTCTCAAAACCCAAGAGCTTGTATTGGCCGACGCGCTGCGGGTTGAACTCGATTTGCACCTTCACGTTGCTCGCGGAAGGACGAAGGGCTCCCGCGATTTGCTGCGCGAAGCGGCCTCCGGACGACTCTTCGCCATCCAACAGGTAGTAGCGACCATCACCTTTGCGAGTCAGTGCCTCAAGGACTTCATCGTTCAATCCTTCCGCACTGATGCCGGCCGCGTCAAAAGCAATGCCCGCGGCACGCATCGACTCGACCATCTTTGATAAGCTTTCGGGATCGGCATTCCCCAGGTTTACAGCTCCATCGGTCAACAGCACAATTCGATTCTGCACTCCTGGAGCTTGTTGAGCGTTCGCCTTTTCGAAGGCCAATTTCAGAGCGGCTTCGATATTCGTACCACCTTCGCTGGGAAGTTGACCCAACAATTCGACCAACTGTCCTGCGGCTGAGCCGAGCAAGTTTTCGGCCAACAATCTTGGTTGTCGAGCAAAACTAATGAGCGTCACTTGATCGTGCGGCGACAGGTGCTGTGCCAACAAGGACAGGGCACGACGAACGGCTTGCTGGCGATCCAGGCGTTCCATCGATCCCGAGTTATCCAATACCAATGTCAAACGCAACGGCGTACTTTGAGCGCGACCTTCCGCCGAGGTTCGCATCGAAACTCGCAGAATGTTGCGTTGTTGAATGAAGGGATGGATCGCCTGTTCCACCACACACGCGACTTTGTTGTTGGAGCTAGGCAGTGGGTCGCCATAATCGAACGCATTGACGAACTCTTCAATCCGAATCTTCGCGGCCTCAGGCCATTGGCCACGCGCCAACGCATCCAGGGCCAACTTGAACGAGACATCGCTGACGTGGAGTGAGAAAGTTGAGAACGGTTCCGAGGTAGCGTTGGTTTCGTTCAGACCTGCGGTCGGAGCAATCGATTGGAACCGTCCTCGTGAGCTCTTTCCCAGAAGAGATTCTCGCTCTACTGCATCTTCCGTTTTGGATAACTCCAAGCCTCTGAGCTTGTCATCCTCTTTTTCGGCAACACCCATGTCCTTCTTCGCGTCATCGCGACCTTGCCCTTCCTGCAACGATTGCTCGCTATCCACAAAATCAAGTCGCTTTTCAGAATCGACTTCACTTTCTAGTTGACGCTTTTCTTCCTCGACGATAAAGCCGCGTGTGACATCCGGTCCGGCTTGAGATTGTAGTGCAAGATCTTCTGCCAGTTTTTTCTCCTCGACGCTTTCTTGTTTTTGCTCTTCAAGCGATGAACCGCGATCATGCTTCTTGCGCAGCAATTCGTTATTCGAGCGGCCTTCTTTTTCGATCATTTTATTGCGGGATTCGTTGCGAGCAAATTCATCCGCTACTTCTGCCAGTCTCTCCACTTCACCGTTTTGGTTCTGAGAACGGTCAAACTCGGAGCCGGGCGCGGGCGCTTTTAGTTTCGCTGGTGCGACTTGGCCTTGTTCAGCTTGTTCGGCTGCTGCGATTTCTTTCCCGCCAGTGCTTGGCTGGTCTTGTAAGTAACCATCGGGCCATTGACCCGTTTGGCGAAAAAATACATCACCCTCCAACGGGGAACCAACGCCTTGACCACCACCGCCCATTCCGCCGGAGCCAGTAGGACCACTTCCACCATTCGCTGGCCCCCCTGGAGGAGCGATCGTCGCGTCAAAGTCCACTACACCTGCAGTTCCGCCGCGTGAAACCAAACCCGAGGTATCGCGCCCCTTGATTGAATCTTTGGCGTCGTCGCCGAGCGTGGCGTTTCCCGGATCACTCGGCTGAGGGGCAAAACCCCCGATCGTCGGAGTATCGAGTGATTTTGGCGAGTCTTGATTGTCAGCGAAGCCATCCGGCGGCTGACCTGGCAGGAGTGGAGCTGCGGGGGTGCCGCCCGCCACCTCGATGCGATCCGAGGGGGCCAATCCCGCAATGTTTGGACTGGATTTGTCGGCTGGCGCTGGGGCAGTCTGGAGTCCTTGCTGCCGTCCGTTTTCGTACCACTCCAACGCTGGAAGACCAAGTGCCACTTCACCAGTGGGTTTAGATTCCATGTTCTCGACCGAGCCCGGCTTGGCTGAAGCAACCTCCGGCCCAGAAACCGGAGGCGTAACACCACCAGAAGAAACCGTGGGACGACCGAAGTGCATTTCGAATTCAGGTTGGGCCGCGAGCAGCGGATCGACCGCCGGTTCAGGAACGACCAACGCGTCGGAACTAAGATTCGAAATGCCATTCGTTATCGCGCCCCATGTGTTCATCGACACGGGCCCGTTGGTGTCAGTCGAATTCGTCGCTGCCTGAGGGGCATCAAAAAGTGCAATACTGCGCGACGGGGCATTCGTCACTGGCGCACGATACGTTTCCAGCTGAGAATAGCGATTAGATGCCGAGTCACTACTTGGCGTTTGAAATGACAACGAATCTTGAATCTGCGACAAAACTGAAGTGGCATTCGGCTCAGATTTCACATCAGAAACTTCTGACTTGCGTCCCTCAAATCCCAAATCAAATTCATAAGTCGCATCAGCTCCCTCAGCAGCCGCTGACTTTGGCATCAGTTCAGACGCCGGCGCGATGTCCCAGCTTTCGGTCAAACCACTTTCATACGCACGCGACTCTGTTTTTGCCAAACGACGAGCCGATTCACGGGCCATCTGGACCGGAGGAATAAAAAGTCCGATCACGACGGCCAAGATAGCTGTTGCAACCATCACTTCAACAAAACTTACCCGACGGCGCCTGCGCAAAGTGGAAGATTCACTCGTAACAACTTCGCTCGCGTCGTTCGCCGCAGTTGCGACCTTGCCTTGCATCGCATCCAACACCACCTGCCTTCGTTCAGCTGGCAAACTCCAATCTAAACCTGGCATTTCTTCACAACCGCCTACTTCGCGCAGCAAACTCGAAACCTCTTCCATCTCTTGTCTAAACGCTGCTAACTCGGGCCGAGCCTCCATGAGTCGCTCGAGCTCCTCTGTTTCAAAATCAGACGCTTCACCCAACACCAAAGCGACAATCCGCGCTTCAAGTTCCGGTTCGATCGAATGGTTGTGTGTCTTTTCGTTCATGACTTGTCGTCGAATCCGAGCGTTCGCAGCTTCGCCGCCAGCTCTTTCAAAATATGATGCAAACGATAACCCACGTTGCCAATGTTCAGTCCCGTTTGGGTACTGATGTCTCGGTATTTGAGGTCGTCCGAATACTTGAGTTTCACCAACGTGCGATCGCGATCATCCAGCTTGTCAATAAACTGCCGAACGGCAGCAATCGCTTCCAGACGAATCAGCGCGGACTCGGGCGGTTCCGACTTGGGGGCCGGCTCGAGCGACTCATGATTCGCATGCTGAAGAAACTCGCGTCGGTGATCACGCAGGTAAGTGAAGGCCCGGTTTCGCACGCTGCGTTTGAGCCAAGCTTTCGGTGAAGCAACGTCTTCCCAGTGCACATGCAATTGCAGGAAAACCTCTTGAACGATTTCCTCAGCCACCGCCCGACGCCCGACCAGCGAAAACGCGTAATGCAGCAGCGGCGTCTCTTCGGAAGCAAACAACTCCTCCAGCGTGAGGTCTTTCACGCCTTCAACAACCGGTTCGGTGACGAAGGGAGGCGATTCCAAAGGAGGTCTCGTTGGCGATGTCGGGCAAGTTGGTATCACACTGCGGTCATCCTCTCAGGCAATATGACTCCCTTGGATGACTTTTCTTAGAGGATTGTTGCAAATTTGTTGCCGTTTTGTGGAAAAGACCCGATACAGGGGCGAGAATTGACAGAGGATTGGTTGGCAGGGGAATAGCCGAGGTGTCGCATTTACAACGCAGAATGCCGCCGAAGGCCGCCCGTTTCAATTACGGGACCATGCCGCCCTGCGCGTTGTTCTATTCCCTTGCCATCCATTCCTTTGCCATTTGAATGCCGGCCGCGGCAGCATCGAAGTTGGCAGAGGAATGGTTGGCAGGGGAATGGGCGGCTTCGTTTGTTTTACAACTCCAACGCAGTACAAGGCTCCGTCAGGTTTCAGGCTCATGACGATGAAGGCGTCAGTTTCTCGCTTTGCTTTTCGGAAAACACTCCACCAGTCCTGGTGCATTTATTCCTTTGCCATCCATTCCTTTGTCATTTGAATGCCCACCGCGGCAGCATCGAGGTTGGCAGAGGAATGGTTGGCAGGGGAATGGGAGGCTTCGT
>JAEUIQ010000059.1 GCA_016794985.1 Planctomycetaceae bacterium
CTACTGACCAGCGTCATGAATGCGGCCGCTCGCTCACCGCCCACGATGCTCCCGGCGAACAGCCAATTCTTACGCCCGATCGCCGCTTGCTTCATCAACTGTTCCGTTTCGTTGTTGTCGATCGGAATGCGACCGTCACTCTAGTAACACTTCAGCTCCGTCCGATGGTTGCGAACGTATTGAATCGCCTTGCCGAAGTCGCTCGACGGCAAGAACACTTGACAGGCGTGATTCTTTACATCCTCCAGCCACTGGTCGATCTTGTCCCAGTACGACGTCAGCGGTCGCTGTCAGCTGAACGGGCTGACAGGCGGACTTTGGACTCGTGCGAGTTGCTTGAATCGTGGCGCCCGATCGTGGCGCGGCGGGAACCACGGCTTTCGAAGAAGCCGTGGAGGAAGGCATGGGACCGCTGCTGGTTCGATCGCAGTTCTTTCGCCGGCGTTTTCTAGGTGGCTGATCTGGACGCCCAAAATCTGGATCGAGCAACTTGAGTCGGCGTTGCCATGGGTAGAATGTAGGTCTCGGGACGCCTTCAAATACTCAGAAGTCGGTGAACGTCATGTTGCCATCGTAGAACCGCGGCAGCCGCCATTTCCAAGTCTCGACAAGTTGACCACGCACATTCGTATCGGACATCGCAAGTTCCTGTCCAGTGGATCGGGGATTAAAAGCCCCGACAGATCAAGAAGCCCGTCAAGAATGCCTGTGGTGGACGCTTCCTTATCGAGCCCGAGTTCCGGCGAAGCAAATGCCAATATCGAATAGCAGACAGCGAGGTCGTCAACATCGACGGCTCTTATCCAAGAAATGCAAGTGCCTTGCCGCGAGTTTAGGCGAGTACGTCGAAGGCCACAGATCCGGCGACGTCGGTCAGCCGCATTTCGCGACCTGCGTATCGGTAGGTGAGTTGCTCGTGGTCGAGGCCAAGCAGGTGCAGGATGGTGGCGTGCCAATCATGGATGTGCAGTTTATTTTCAACAGCTTCATAGCCATGCTCGTCAGTGCGGCCATACTGAAAGCCACTTTTTACGCCTCCACCAGCCATCCACATGGTGTAGCCTTTGTGGTTATGGTCGCGACCCGTCCCCGAGTCCGAGTACGGCGTCCGACCAAATTCGCCGCCCCAAAGAATCAGCGTGTCTTTCAGTAAGTCACGACGCTGAAGGTCCGCCAATAGCCCGGCGATTGGTTTGTCCGTCTCGGCGCAATTGTCCGCCAAGGCTTTCTGGATATTGCTATGCTGGTCCCAACTGCCATGCCCCAGTTCGATGAACCGAACTCCAGCTTCCGCGAATCGTCGCGCGAGCAAGCACTGTCGGCCGAAGCCATCGGTCGGGTCTTCATTGATCCCATACAGCTTTAAGGTCTCGCCGGTCTCGCCCGCGATGTCCATCACTTCGGGAACAGCATCCTGCATGCGAAAGGCAAGTTCAAAGTTCTCGATGGCTCCTTCAACCAGCGGGTTGTTCTGATCGCGGTGAAGCTTCTCGCGATGGAGCGCGTTAATCAGGTCGAGCTGGTCACGTTGCTGGGTCCGCGAAACACGTTGGTTTACCGCGTTGTTAATGCCGTAGGGATTAGCTTCTCCCCGGCGGAGTTGATCGATGCGGCGGTTGCGTTGTGAACTGTCTTGAATCGTGAACTTCGTCCCTTGAAAAGCGGCTGGTAGAAACGAACTGCCATAGTTCTGCGCCCCACCGGTTGCCGTAGGCGGATTGATGGAGATGAAGCCCGGCAGATTTTGGCTTTCACTGCCAAGACCGTATAGCGTCCACGCGCCCAGCGATGGTCGCACCGATTGAAAGCTGCCTGTGTGCAATTGGATAAAGGCCTGAGCATGAGCGGGCTGATCACAGTGCATCCCATTGAGCAGACACAAATCATCGGCGTGACGCGCCAGATTGGGAAACAGTTCCGAGATCCAAATTCCACTCTCGCCGTGCTGATTGAATTTCCAGGGAGATGCACACCAGGGGGAACCGTAGTTCGATGGTTTTCCATGAGCTTGCTTCAAGAGTGGTTTGTAGTCAAACGTATCCACGTGTGACGGTCCGCCTCGCATGCATAGAAAGATGACTCGTTTGGCACGAGGGGCGAAGTGCGGTTTGGGCAGATGAAGCGCTACTTCTTGGGGTTGAGGCTCAGCCGCCGCCAATCCAGTAAACGCCACGAAGCCAAAACCTGCGGAAAGGGTTCGCAGTGCGTCGCGGCGTGAGACCGATAACGTTCGTTGACAACGGAATGGTTGTTTCATCTTAATGCCTTTAGTCAAGCAACTGAAATTCCATGGAACTGAGTACCGCCTGGCAGTAGAGCGCCAGGGGGCTCATCGGGGAAATCTCGTCCTCACGCGTCATCGCTGGATCGGCGTTTGCGTTGGAACGCCCAAGTAAGCCGCTGCCACGACGCCGACCGCCGGAATCGTCGCCACTCGAGCCTTCACGACTCGTTCGGTCTGCACTTCGGCCTAACGATCGGCGCGAGGGGCCGCCCGCACGCCCTACCGCTGCTTCGTTCCGAATGATTCTGTCCAGAAACTCCGTCGCCAATTGGTATTCTTGCTCGGTAGGTGTTCGAGCGAGGGCCATTTCGTAGAGCTTGGCCACCTGCTGCTTCCGCGGGAGAATCTCCAGCCGATCGGCCAACGCCACCGCCTGTTCCTGCACGAAACGGTTATTCATCAGGAACAGCGACTGCAGTGGCGTCAAGGTTGTGTCGCGACTGCCGGTGACAAAACTTGCATCAGGCGCGTCGAAGGTCTCCAGCATTTCTGGTAGCACGCTGCGGACACGCGGGAGATACACCGATCGCGTGTTGGCATCGATCGCTCGAATCACGGGCTCGAAAACATTCTGTCCAACGCCACCCTCACCCGCCGTTCGCAGATAGGTCCCCACCGGACGTTCCAAGTTCAGTTGCCCCGACACGGCGAGCATGGCGTCGCGAACCGCTTCGGCCTCCAGTCGCCGTTGGTTCATTCGCCAATAGAATCGGTTTTCCGGGTCAATTCCGTAGCTCTGTGGTTCATAGGTCGACGCGAGTTGCCATGTTCGTGACAGAGCAATCTCGCGGATCAGGGCCTTGATTGACCAATTCTCTTCGATCAGTCGACTCGCGAGGTAATCTAGCAACTCTGGATGACTCGGCGTCTCGCCGGCATGTCCGAAATCATCGACCGTCCGCACCAGTCCGCGACCATACATCCAATGCCAAACCCGGTTGGCGATCACACGAGCTGTCAGCGGGTTCTCTGGACTCGCGATCCACTCGGCCAATTCCAATCGGCCGCTTTGACTGGAGTGCGTTAGACTTGGCAAACCTGGCGTTCGATGTTCACGAAAGCTCGCGTCTTTAGTCAAGGCGTTCAGAGCCTGCTTCTTTGGCGGGCTGAGCACCTGCAGCACGCCTCGTTCGACAATCTGAGCGGGCTTGTCTAATTCTCCACGGATCAAAAGTCGAGTCGAAAGTGCGGCATCACGATCCTGAGTACCCATCGCGAAGACACGTGGCTGTCCCCGATTCGAGTAAGCTTGCAGGGCCGCTTCAGTCTCATCGCGATCCGACCTATACTTGCGAAGCAGTCCCCGAAAAACGTTTTCACCCGAGCGTATCTTTTTCATCGCATCTTCGATGGCCTGGGCGGCATCATCACGCTGTTTGACCAGAGCCGCGTATTCTGTCTCGCTGAGCTCCGGTGCTCCTGCCGGGGGCCCCATACCGGTTAGATCGATCAGGGTTGTGGCTTGTCGGGCTTGAGCCTTAAGCAATCCGTAGTGCGTTTCGGTTGATCGGAAGATACCCGCCAGCGCGTAATAGTCCGTTTGTGGAATCGGATCGAACTTGTGATCGTGACAACGGGCGCAGGCGACCGTCGTAGCGAGAAATGCTCGTGTCGTCGTATCGATTTGTTCGTCGACAAGATCGGCGAAGAAACGCTGTTGGTCTTCTTCTCCTACAGACTTGACGCCGATCGCCAGAAACCCCGTCGCAATAACGTGGCTGGCCCATTCCTGCTCGCTGCCGATCGGCAACAGGTCACCGGCGATCTGTTCGCGAATGAATTGGTCAAAAGGTTTGTCCGCGTTGAATGCGTCGATGACATAGTCGCGATATCGCCAAGCGTGCTGGTAAACGTTGTTGTGATCGCCGCCGGTCGACTCGGCAAAGCGCGCCACATCCAGCCAGTGCCGTCCCCAACGTTCACCATAACGGTCAGAAGCGAGCAGCTCATCGACCAGCTGCTCCAAAGCCGCTTTTCGCTCCACGAAAGGCAATACTCGAAGCTTTGCAGTCCACTTTTGCCAGTCTTCCGGCCCTGGGGGCAAGCCCGTCAGCGTGAAGTACAGGCGACGCACCAATACTTCCGGCGAAGCGTCAGCGACCGGAGTTAGCCCATGCTCCTGAAGCTTCACTTCCACGAACCGATCGATCGCTGTGGTGGGCCACTCTGATGTCGCTGTCGGTATACGAGTTGGCGACAACTTTTGATACGCCCAAAACTGCCGGCCTGCCTCAATGTCGATCGCGCTGTTCACGTTCGAATGGATGGAAGTGACTCTAGGATCGGGTGCCCCCATCAAAATCCAGTCGCGAAAGTCGTCGATCGTTGCCTGAGGTAGTTTTCCTTTCGGCGGCATCTGCCAGCCATCTTCGTGATACAACAGTGCTTGATACAACGCGCTCTCTTCCAGCGACTTGGCGACCAACGCCGGGCCCGATTCTCCACCGAGTTGCAGTGCATCCCGCGAGTCGACTTTCAATCCTCCACGCGCCTTGCCTGCTTCGGTTGAATGACACTCGTAGCAGTGCTTCACCAGCACCGGACGTATCTTCGACTCGAAGAAGCGCATGTCGTCTTGGGCAATCAATTGATTTTGGCTAAGCCCCGACCATGTGAGCAAGCCAAGCATGATCGCCCGAAACAAAGTTCGGCGTCTCATTTCGATTCTCCCACCGCAGACAAGCGTTTCATCGGAGGACGTTTCGGGCGAACCGCGATTATCGCTTCTCCGCTGGTGGTAGTGGCCGACTGATTGATATCGGTCTCTGAAATGATCACGTTGATTTCCGTGATTTGATCCCCGTCCGTTACGATGCGGGCCAACAGAGGCGTCTTCATTTCCTGAAATACACGGTGCTTCAGTCCACCCGCCAGTTCCGCGCCGACACGAAATTCGAACGTCCGCCGCTCTCTCATCGCCGACGTGATCTTCGTGGCGGGCGGGACCGTTAGAATCGTTGGTTGCGTTGTAGCTGATCGCCCACGTCGTCCCCCGTCAAAAGCTTGTTGTCCAGGAGTTGCGGCACCTCCACGCCTCCCGCCAACTCGTGTGACTCCCCCATCTTCATTGCCGGCATCAAGGATTATCGTTACTTGATTGCCGCTCACGCGTTGAATCCTCACGAATGTCTCCTCGGCGTAAAGCAAAGTCGGTGAGACCAACAGGAAAAATGCACTAGTCCAAATTCTCATCCTAATACTCCGGATTTTGCCTCATTGGCGCCAATGCCGAAGTTACCCGGCCTACCCTTGGTCGTACGCGCCGACTCAGATTGCCCGCGAAAACCTGAAATTAATCGAAAATCATTAAATGGGCCGTCCAATCGTCGGCTTGTTGTAAGATTACGTTTGGTAGACACGCTGCCACGAGCATTGATTTGAAAGCCCCTCCATTGACAAGCAGAAATGTTTCATCGGATTCCGACGACGGTTCAGCCGCTTTCATGGCGTTGCTGATGGAGCATCGTCACCGCTTGTATGCGTTTATTGCGAAGCAATTGGTCAACCCGGCGGATGCCGAGGAAGTCTTTCAAAAGACCAGTATCTTGCTGTGGAAGAAGATGCAGGATTTCGATGCGCAGGGCAGTTATTTTCACTGGGCATGTGGCATCGCTTTCAATGAAGTCCGAAACTTCCTTACGGTACAGCGGCGGAATCGTCTGCATTTCGATGTCGAGCTGGTCGAGTTGATGGCTCGCGAATCTGTCGAAGAAGAATCGCTCTCAGAGTCACGACTGAATGCTTTGCGGCTGTGCCTGAAGGAACTCTCGCAGCGACAACAGTTGATCCTCCAACAATGCTACGCCGGGACCGAGTCGATTACCGAGGTCGCCCAGCAACTGGGACGCGAACGAACGGCGCTGTACAAGCAACTCGCCAGACTTCGCGAAAAGCTGCTTGCCTGCATACGTCTGCGTATCTCGCAGGAGGGAGCAGCGTTATGAGAGACGAGCCGCTCCAGAATTCCCTGAACGCTCTAATCAACGGCACGATCACCGAGGCCGAGCATCAGTCGTTGCAGAGTCGTTTGAAGGAAGACGCCACGGCTCGCGCGATCTTCCGCGAGTATCTGGATATCGAAGCGGCCTTGCGAACTTGGGCTGCTGACAGTGAGACTCCGCGTCTGGTTCTAACCCGTGACTCGGAGGGTGAAAAGATTTTGCCAATCACTTGGGGTTGGCGCAGCGCGTTGATCGCGGCAGCCGCTTCGATCCTGGCAATCGCTGTGTGGTGGACGCAGCGCCCCGACCAAGTGCAACTGAATCGAAACGACCCGCCGAGCATGTCAGCACCGCACGCGACTCATCCGACCGCACCACCCCTCGGAAAATGGATCGCTCAAAAGGATTGCGTGTGGCAGCTACCACCGTCGCTTCCCGCCGGAAGATTTAACGCTGGCATGATCAAGCTGACATCCGGAGCTGCCGAACTGCGATTCGATTCGGGAACGAATCTGGTCCTTGAGGGACCTTGTGAATTATTCGTCAACACAGCCGACTCCGCTCGACTTCTTGCCGGGACCGTTTTTGTCCATGTTACGGAAGTGTCGAATGGCTTTCTCCTTGAGACCGCCGAAGCCCAAATTATTGACGAAGGGACACAGTATGCGGTTACCGTGGATTCACTGGCGACCGAGGTCCATGTCTTTGATGGCAGCGTGATTTGGACTGCGACAAAGGCCAATGCGGACTTCGAAGATAGGATCACCACCGGTGACGCGAGGCGCTACCTTCGCAACGAACCCAGCCGAGCGAATCGCATCCCGTTTGGTCAACGGCAGTTCGTACGACGCATCGACGAACAAGCACGCGAGGCGGCCAGCGGGGCGTTGCTGGCCTATGACGGATTCGAGAACCTCGCGGGACAGCTTCGGCGAGACCGCAGCGGATTTGGTTGGTCCGGTGGCTGGGAAGCTGTTGGGTTTGGTCGCGGACCGCTCGCGGAAGTCATCGATGCACCCGATGAGGTTGTCTTTGGCAAGGACCGTTCCGGACGCCGAATGCTATCGCTACGAGGTGGCGAGAGTTTACGAAGGCAATTCGATAAGCCGATTGAGTTGAACCCCGGCGAGGCCGTTTTTGTGAGTTTGTTGATCAGTCGCCAAGCTTCCGAATTTCACGCTTCTGGCGAACCGACTTCAGGCAAGCGCAAAGACGACGAACCATCTGCCGCGATCCAAGTTGTGCTTGAACCGGACTCCGCGTCGCCGAGATTCACCAGACGCCATTCGGTCACTTTTGGCGTCAGGTCCGACCAGCGATTATTTCTTAATAACTCGGGAATGATTGACGAAACGGCAACTTCGCTTGTTGTCGGCGAGCCATACCTATTTGTGTTCATGTACAGGGCGGAATCAAAAACGACTACCGCGTATTTACGAGCCTATCGAGCCAATGAGCAGGTCGATGAAACTCAGCCGTCGATTTGGACCGTTTACGGAACAACTACAAACGGGCCCAAGAAGTTTGCATCGCTTCGACTCTCGCTGGGCACTCGAGCAGCCGCTCAAATTGATGAACTGCGAATCAGCGATTCCTGGAGTGCCGCCGTCGATCTCGCCAATTGACAGAAGGGGCTGGAAAGTCTCCCCAACGGATTCGCACCGGGCTGCGGATCGGCGTCGAAAATGAGAGAGCTCGAGAGGCGAGGGTTTCGCGAAATGCCGCGAAAACAAGGACCAGAAACGCGAACAGGCCGACGTTTTGGCGCATTTTCTTCGGCCAGAAGCTCGCTTTGGACGTATTCCTTGAAATCTTGCGTTGTGGTGAAACAGCGGAAGCCAGCACGGCTGGCAATGTTATTGTCTCTGTGCTCTCGCTTAGCCGCACTGCCACTGGCTGGCTGAGCTCTTCCTTAATGCCGTTGGGCCACGCCAAATCGAAAGTGGCTTGCCGCAGGCCGCTATCGATATGATCAAGGAGATTCGAGATCTTCACGATGATTTCTCGCTCAGTCGTTGAATGGTTGATGCGAGTTCGGCTGATAATCGCTTCACTTCGAGATTCAGCTCGACGCGTCGATTGACCTGCTTTTCCTTCTCCGCCTGGGAACGAAGCGCGGAGATCTCGCGTTCGAGTCGCAAATATTCCGCGAGGGCCTGGCGACGGGTCTCTTGGCTTGCGGAATCAGTTGGCACCTCAAGTCTCCCGGTGATCTGTGCCGCTCGAAACGCTTCCAGACATGCCAGCCAACCTTGGTAGAGCGCGAACAGATGAGCGCGAGGCTGCAATGTTAAAGCAAGGCTCTTTAGCAGGCTGGGAGTTTCCGAATGGCCAACCAGCGCGCATTCAGTGACACCGTCGTCGAGGACCATTTTGCCAGGGTCATTCTGTGCATACCGCTTGTTTGCCATTGAGAGCGAAATGCAGTCGCCTTGTGCTGACACGAGCAATACGGGGTACGGTATCGCGCGATGGATCAACTCGATAATGCGAGCCGCTTTAGCCGCCGGGCGAAGGACGAGCAAAAGAACGGCGATTTCCAAGTATTCCCGCAAATCATCGCGAAAAGCAGGTACTCCCAAACTATTCTGCTCAGGGCTGCGACCCAAGTGAGTTCCTCAATAGCGTCGTTGATATGTCGCTTGTCCGCTGAAGTAACGGCTCCATTGTCGCTGCGGAGCTTCTTGGCAACTCGTTGGCCAACTCGAACCGAAACAGGCAATTCAAGGGATGCGATTACCAATTCCGCATTCACGCCTCTCCCTCCAATTTCTTCTGATAAGCATGAACCCAAGCCCGACCTTTAGCAGACAACTGGTATTTTTGACGGCTGCTCTTCGGTTTGTCGGGAATGGTCATCTCCATAAGGCCGGCGTTCAAGGCGGGAACAAGGTAGAGTGCGCGGAAATTCCCTTGCCGACGAAGCCCGAGGGCGGTTTGGATATCCGCGCGAGTCATGGCATGGCCTAAACTTAGAATCAGGCGCCGCACTTCACCTGTGACTTCACCTGTGACTTCACCCGTGACTTCCGGGGTGACTTCCGGTGTGACTCCTCCTGTGACTTTCGGGCGACGCAAAGTTTGGATAAAAAGTCCGGGTCCGGGCCTGAATTCTGGTACTGGGAGGCCGGTTTCATGGCTTAAGGCAAACATATCCAGCGTGCCCGTTTCGACCTTTTCGATGTATCTGGCCAGAAACAGCGGTTCGGCGATCAAAAGATTGCGGGGAATCGAGGGATGGGACACAATCGCGTCCCATTACCCAAAAAGAATTTCGCTATCCATGGTCAGATAGTGGGGGAAACCAATGGAGATCCTGCAACGAAAGTATTCTCTGATTTCTTTATCTGCGGCTTACAGTGGCGGGACTTTGATTTGTTTCAGCGGGAAGTGGCACGTTTCGAAGTCAATTTAAGCGATACTTTCGGTTACCGATAATCCTAGGGTTTTTTGTTTTAGTTTCAGGTTTACCTCTCGGCGTCGATGGCGAGCTTGGCGAAGTTTTATTGCCCGGTTCGCATCCAACTCGGCTGGGTTGCCGCGATAATAGATCGCGGGCGGTTTGAAACCCAAAGCACTGTGAAGTCGTACGTTTTTGTACTTCGCGTTGATCGCCTTTAACGCTGCTTCGGCTTCTGATCGGCTACTCAATTCCAGTTCATCAAGACTTTCTCGCAAAGTCCGATTAGCACGTTCCATGATTCCGTTTTCCTCTGGACAATGAGGCTTGATCCGATGGTGCACCAGGCCGTGATGCTCAAGCAGTTCGCCAAACTCTCTCGAGATATAGCCACTCCCATTGTCACTGCGAATGATCGGTTGAATCGCTACTCGGCCGTCAATCATCGGCAGTGTTTGCAAAGCAGCTTGTGCCGCCGTGCTC
>JAEUIQ010000095.1 GCA_016794985.1 Planctomycetaceae bacterium
TTGGAAAGAAACACCATAACCGGTCCAACCGCAAGCCCAAGAAGCACCACGCAAACCGCGGCGTCCTCGTTCCAACCAGTTGGATTGTTGTTGACATGCTACGCGGCATTCATCAACTGCGAATTGGCTGTCCAGGTTGCACGAAGTCCAGTCACGAACGTGAGCGCCAACGATTTCGAACCGTGAGTTCGGTACGTTTTGCGTGTTGGTGTCGTAACCTGGATCGGGCAGGATTTCCGAGTAGGCCATCGTGTTGCTGGATCCGTCGCGGACCATACCGAACGTTCGCGGTACGTCGATTTCCCAGTCTTGTTTAGGGCCGAACATCTGGAATGCAGCGTATCCGTCACCCTTGCAAGGATAGCCTTGCCAATCGAATTCTGGGAAAGTCGAAGGAGCAGTACCATTGCAGATTGCATAGGTAAAGCGTCCCAAAGGACCGTGGAACGAGGTGGTCGGAGCCGATGGGCAAACGTAGGTTGGAATTACCGGGCTGTGAGCACGGCGATTACCATCACCACCCCAACCGGCTTGATCCCATGGATCAAAGAACCAGCGGGTTCGGTCGTACAATTCTTGACGTTCGATGTATGGCAACATCAAAACCTTGTCCGACATCTGACCTTGACGGGTGGCGTTGTTACCAGTCCCGACCGATACGTCACTTCCCCAGCCGAACGCGACGGGGAACTTGTTGTGAATGTCGTGATAATTGTGTTGGGCCAACCCAATTTGATGTAGGTTGTTTTGGCACTGGCTACGACGAGCGGCTTCACGAGCCATTTGAACGGCCGGCAACAGCAGGCCGATCAGAACTGCGATGATCGCGATCACGACCAACAGTTCAACCAGGGTAAAACCCTGGCGGGAAAAGTTTCTTCCCATGAGGAACTCCTTCATTAAAGGACTGAGGCAAAGAGCGACAACAACAAACTTCCCTGCACCGATCCCCAGTCTCCAAGAAAGCAAATCACCCCAAACTCGTCTCGGTCCCCGCCTTTTCAACCAGCTTAAAAATTGCCGGATTTAAAGCGTTTTGTTTCAGTCGGAGTAACTGCCAATTCCGGTATCCGGAGCATCGGCTCAGACCCTTATAGTAGCTGAATGTAACTAAAATGCAATATTTTGTAACGCCAATTTCGCAAAAATGGTCTTAATTGTCCATTTTGTGTAACCGAATGTCCCGTTAACAAATATCGCCGAGGCACTGGACACTTGGTTCGTGTCTATTTGTAGCCACCCCGATCAACTCGCTAATTGCGACTTCATGAAGTTAATGGCGGCTTCGACGGCTTGCTTGATTTTTCCGGGTTCCTTCCCGCCGGCCTGGGCTAGGTCGGCCTTGCCACCCCCACCGCCGCCGACAATCGGTGCAATTTCCTTAACCCACTGCCCAGCGCTGAGGCCTTTTTCCACCAAGTCCCGGGTCAAGCCGGCCACCAGCGTGACCTTTTCAGCCGATTCACCGGCCAACAATAGAATTGCCGTCGATTGGTTTGTCTTGCGAACCTGATCGATGAGTAGTCGCATCCGGTTGCCATTGCACCCGGTCGTTTCCGCAACAATGACCTGCGACCCTCCGACGGTTCTAGCCAACTGCAGCAAAGCTTCGGCAGACCATTGCTCTGATTGGCTAAAGGAGGCAATCTTCACCGTCAACTGGTTGGCCTCACCTAGCAGAGCGCGAACTCGATCCAAGCAAGCTTCCAGCGGGGAATTCAGAATTCGCATCACGTCTTGTACGACGAGTTTATCCGGACGTTTGTCGGCTAGAGTCGCATCCATGGGCTTTCGCCAAATTGGCGTGTCACCTTGCCCTTGCTCGCAGACTTTCTTCAATTGTTTGAGATAATCGCGCAACGAGTCCACGCCCGCACAAACAAAATCGCGACCGACGCCCAACGCTTCGGCGATTTGTGTTCGCGTGGTCGCTAACAGCATCCGATGCTCCAGTGCTGACTTTCCGGTCAAGGCTGTGATTCGCCGGGTCCCAGCCGAGACGCTGTCATCGGACAAGATTTCGAACGCTTGTAATTCACCCATCGCATCCAAATGCGTCCCACCGCAAAGTTCTTTACTGTAGTCCCCGATCGATACCATTCGCACGACTTCTGGGTACTTTTCCCCAAACAGCATCATCGCTCCAGCCTTCCTCGCCTCGGCCAACGGCAACGAACCCACGGACACGTGGTCGTTTCTGGTGATCGAAGACAGAACTTGCTCTTGGATGCGAGACAAGGTTTCCGTCGCAATGGCGGCATCGCACTTGAAATCGAATCGCAACCGATCCGGTTCAACTTTCGAACCACGTTGTTGCGCATCCGCACCAAGATTCTTTTGAAGTGCATGGTGCAAAACGTGGGTGGCCGAGTGAGCTCGACAAACCGCGACCCGTCGCTCCAAGTCCACGCTGGCGGTAACCTGCAAGTTTTCCGTCAGTTTGCCGCGACGCAAAACGCCATGATGCACGATCAATCCCGAGGCCTTTTGCGTATCCACCACTTCAAACAACACGTCTTCCGACTTCAAACAACCGACATCGCCAACCTGTCCACCCGATTCGGCGTAAAATGGTGTTCGGTCCAATACGATATCTACCCATTGTTCGGACGGAGTATTGCATTGGTCAAATTCGGGCCAACGTCGATTGGAATACACAATCCCCTTGATGGTGGCTTGGCATTCGGTGGTTTCATAACCCAAGAACTCGGTGGACCGTAACTCCGCTTTAAGATCTTCTAACGGTCCGGTCTGGAATAGGTCTTTTTGTCCCTGCCCTGAAGCAACCGCGTGACGTTCCTTTGCGGCGTCATAGCCATTTTGGTCGAATTCTAATTGGAATCGCTCGCATTCTTGTTTTGTCAATTCAGGCGGGATGCCATCCGTTTGATACCAATTGAAAGCCAAATCGCCGCTCAAGTTCGATAGTCCTTGATCAACAACGGTTTGCAATTGACGATCCAAAAACGGAATCGCACTCAATAGAAGTCGGTGATAATGCAATTCCTCGCGTTGAATCTCAGCTTGGACGGCGCCAATGGTGCCCTTTAGTTCGGGATAGGGTTGCGCCATCTGCTCAACGATCGTAGGAACCAGTTGGTAAAGAGCCGGCTCACGCAGTCCAAGTTGGAAGCCGTCCAGGATGGCTCTGCGTAACAACAGGCGAATTTGATACCCTTGCTTTTCGTTGCTGGGAACCACGTTTTCATGGATCGCTAACGTGACGGCTCGAAGATGATCGGTGATTCGCCGCAACCTCCGACCGATGTCCGATTTGTATTCGTAGGTTTTCCCACAAATCTCGGCCGCCTTCTGGACAATCGGAAACAAGCTGTCGATGTGATAGTTGGTCGGAACGTTTTGCAATACGCTTGCAATACGTTCCAGCCCCATTCCCGTATCGATGTTGTTGCTTGGCAGCGGTTGCAAGTTGTTGGGTGGGTCACCAACTCGGTTAAATTGCGTAAACACCAAGTTCCATACTTCAACCTCGCCACCATCGTCCAATTGATAGTAAATCTCGCTACAAGGACCACAAACCCCATTCGGCCCTTTCGATGGTGCACTCGCCGGCCAAAAGTTTTCGTCTTCGTCTTTTCGCGTGATCCGATGCAGCGGTAGGCCTACCTCCTTGTGCCAAATCTCGGCCGCCTCGTCATCATCCAAATAAACGGTCACATTCAGCCGTCCGGGATCGATCCCCAGCCATTGCGGGGCTGTCAGGAACTCCCACGCCCATAAGATCGCTTCTTTCTTGAAATAGTCCCCAAAACTAAAATTACCTAACATCTCGAAAAAAGTGTGATGGAACGCCGTCCGCCCGACGTTGTCGATGTCGCCTGTACGAAAGCACTTTTGGCAAGTGGTGGCTCGCGTAAAAGTCAGTTCGACTTTGCCCAAGAAATGGTCCTTAAACTGATTCATTCCAGCCGGTGTAAACAATACCGACGGATCATCTTTGGGAACCAATACATCACTAGCACAGCGAGTGTGCCCTTTCGATTGAAAGAACTGCAGGTACTTTTCGCGAATGACGTCAGTCTTCATGGTGGTCCAGGGCCTTGGGGTCTCAGTGGGACAGGAAACTTTCCAATTATCGGACGATCAGGTTGAATGCCTAGTAGGCCAGTCGTTTGCAGCGATTGTACGAATCGTTCCAAAAGCTTCCGGCGAATTCAGGAAAATTTCCGTGCAGGATGTTTTGCCGCTCGTTTCTTGGTTCCGAAGAAGAAAGAGACAGACGTTTGTCAAGGTATTAGCCATTCGAAGGTGTCGACATGTCTCGGTTCATTTCGCGTTTGTACTTGACTACTGTGCTTTGTGGCGCCGCGGCCTGCTCCCTCGCACCCATTGCGGCACTCGGTCAGCTGCCTTCCTCGCTTTCTCGCTTCGGGACAATACCGGAATCCTCGCTTTTTGATCGGCCTTCTTCGAAGGTTTTGAATATCCTGCCGATCAGTCATTTTTCCGTTCGCCAGGACCCGGTGACCTCGCAAGATATTGAAACACAGCAGGGGCAGCTGTTGCCGGGGCTGGAATCTTCGCAAGAATTGGTGATCCCTCAAGATCAAGGAAACGAGCCCGAGTCTTTGCCAGACAGTCGCGAATCGAAAGCAAGTGATAAATGGGGTTCCAGTATCAGTTGGGTCGGGCTGAATAATCGAGCCAAACCCAAGTCCAACCTTCCCGAAGGCAATGCTCGTGTCGGCGGGGGACGGTCTGCCAGTGCTCCGTTGAGTAGAACCTTTCGGCGCCCCTCCCCCCCGGCGCCGGTCATTGCTCCGTTCCAGCCGGCGATTGTGCACATTCCAGTTCAAATTCAAGTTGTCCCGATGTACGTGGACCACTACCACTACTGGCCAACGGGCTTCGATTTCCCAGGCGGCTACTTCGGGACACCGTCGGTGGTTCCGCCTCTTCCACCAGCTCCGGTTCCGTACGGTGGCTCTGCGGTTCCCCCTCCATCCGTACCATTATCAACGAATTTTGGTATCGATCGCCGTCTGCACGTTCCGACCGACCAACGAATGCAATACATCTCCGAGGTCAACTTGGTCGGCAACGTTTCCAATTCGATCAACTTTGTTTCCTATCCGCTGAACCATCACAGTTATCCAGCGAATCGCGTGTATGGCGTCCAAGTCCAGACGTTTCCAGTTCATCGTCGCCTGCCCTGATCTTTTGTTGAACGAGCGAAATCAGTTTTCCTTGGTGTAACCGAGTTTCTACGAGGTCACCGATCTGGATTTGCTCGGTATCCAAGACCGTTTTTCCCTCGCGATTCACGGTTACCGAATAACCTCGGCTGAGAACCTGCAATGGACTGAGGGCTTCAAGCCGCCCAGCGATTCCTTGCAGTTTCTGGCCCCGGCGCTGATGATCGTTTTCCGCGAGCCAAACCAGTCGAGTTGCGCGTTCGTCCAAACGCTGCGCGTGTTGCAGCAGCAAATCCAATGGGCGCCGCAGGACACGGCTATTGGCCAAACGATCTACTTGTTGTTTGACTTCCACGCCGCGGCGACGCAAGCTCTGTACCAAGCGGCTCTGTAGGTCGCACAGACTTTCAATCAGGGTCTGTTGGTCGGGGAAGATTCTTTCGGCGGCCTCGGAGGGTGTCAAAGCGCGAAGGTCGGCGACCAAATCGCAAAGCGTCACATCGATCTCGTGTCCCACCCCGGAAACCACCGGAATGCGACTCGCAGCAATGGCTCGAACCAATCCCTCATGATTAAACTCCCACAGGTCCTCGATGCTGCCTCCACCCCGAGTGACAACAATCACGTCGGCAGTTGGTCTCAATCGATTGGCCAACCCAACGGCAGCCGCTAATTGCTCGCCAGCACCCTGCCCTTGCACTTTTGTGGGCAGAATCACAATCTGGCTGCCACGCCATCTTCGCTGAGCGATTTGTAAGAAATCTCGAACGGCAGCCCCCGAAGGGCTGGTGATGACAATCACTCGGCGCGGGAGCAGCGGAATGGGTCTCTTCCGCGCCGCATCAAACAAACCTTCAAGTGCAAGTTTCTCATAAAGGCGCCGGAATTTGGCCCGCCACGACCCTTCGCCCAACGGTTGGATTTGGTCGATAACCAATTGATAACTTCCTCGCGGCGGGTAAACGGTCAAGCGACCACTTACAACCACTTGGGTTCCGTCTTCCACCGGAAAACGAACTCGCTGAGCCGTGCTCCGCCAAACGACCGCCGAGATTTGGGCCTCTTCGTCTTTGAGAGTCAGATACCAGTGACCTGAACGAGGGGCGCTGAACCCCGAAACTTCTCCGCATACGGTTACCTGAGCGAAATCACCTTCCAGCGTGTCGCGAATCTCTTGAGTCAGTTCCGAGATCGTCTTGTAATTCGGTTCCGGATCGTCAGTCACTTTACGACTCCCTTCTCGCCCAATGCATCAACCGTTACCAAGTCCGGCGGCGACAATGGACGCGTGATCGAGTGTTTTGGGGCGGTTGCCTTGTTCAGCAGTTCGCCCGAAGGCGTCCTCGTTCGGCTCAGCCAAGTAGCCGGCATACTCCACGTCCTTGGCCCCAATTCTCAAAAAGCTAGTCCAATTCGATGGTCGCGGCACCAGGGATTAGCCTGACTTCGTGGAACAACATGCGTCTTACCTGAAATCGTTTCCATCTACCGCGCGGAGGAACGCGGTTCGGATCCGCTCTGGATTCGGACCGTCGGTCCGATTGCCAGAATGAACTTCCGTAACCGGTAGCCTGTTGGAAAGCATACTTGTCCTTGGGAGCTTGGCCCAGCCGTGCTACGCTATGCGTGAACCCACGGATTTTTCTCGCGAGCTGCCTATGAGCCCTAACCCATCTGAACAACCACCAACTCCATTGTCCGCCCAAGCTGGGCAAGCCGCCGAACAATTTGAAACGGCCTACGCCAAACTACAGCAGGCCGTCAGTCAATTGGAACAAGGCAATTTGACACTCTCTCAATCATTGCAAGCGTACGAGCAGGGTGTCCGATGGCTCAAGACCTGTTACCTGGGTCTTCAAGAAGTCGAACAACAAATCAGAATACTGACCAAGGTAGATGCCGACGGTCAAGTTCAATGGGAAGCCTTCGACGCATCAGCCTCGACCGAACAAGTTGATCCCGCCACTCGCCGCACGTCGACGTCGAGCGTGAAAAAATCGGGAACCGCGACAAGCGGTGATGACAACGGCGATCGTCCCAAGCGTCGTTCACGGACCTCAAGCTCGGACGACCCGCCGGGTTCGGATAACTCGGGCCAAGTCACGCAACCTCGCTTGTTTTAAAGTTGGCTTGAAAGCACACGTGAAAGCAAATGGGCGCTGGCAACGGATATGAAACCGCCCTGGTCGTTGTTTAGCCATTATGACCGATTCTCATCGCCGATTGGGATCATCAATTCCATAACGAGCCAGGCGTTCACGCAATGTGGCTCGGTGAATGCCTAGAATATCGGCTGCGGCGGACCGGTTGCCATCAAGTGTTTCCAAAACCGTTCGGAACAAGATAGGTTCTGCGAGAGACAGGAAGCGTTCGTAGATCGGTTCACCGGAGTCTGCGGGGTGATCGGATGCGTTCGATTTATCTCCCATTGTCAAGGCTTCTTTCACCCATGCCTGTATGGCGTCGGGAAGCGAAGTATCTTGATGGTTGGATGCCGGTGTCGGCCCGGATTCGAAATCACTGGGAATCAATGCTCGTTGTCGAGCGACTACAACCGCTCTTTGCACCGCATTTCGCAATTCTCGCACATTCCCAGGCCAGCGACGTTGGCGCAAGGACTCGACGACGGCGGGCGACAGACCACGGCGTTCCCAATCGTAACCCGACTGCTGCAAGAAATGCTTGACTAAGGGCTCGATATCATCGACGCGTTCGCGGAGTGGTGGCAACTCTAGCACCACCGCCCCGATGCGATACAGCAAATCTTCGCGAAAGCGACCACTTTGTACCGCTTCCTTGAGATCCATGTTGGTGGCAGCTAGAACGCGAACATCACAAGGGCGACGTTCTGTTTCGCCCACGCGTGAAAATGTCTTCTGCTCCAAGACTCGCAAAAGCTTCACTTGCGCGCTCAATGGCAAGTCGCCTATCTCGTCCAACAAGATTGTGCCTCCGGAGGCGGCTTCAAATAAGCCTTGGCGCACCTGGTCAGCTCCCGTAAAAGCGCCGCGAGCGTGCCCAAATAACTCGCTTTCCAACAATGACGGATTGTAGGCAACCGGGGCGACGCCAATAAAGGGTTGCTGGCTGCGACGACTGTGTCGAACGATGGCTTCGGCTACCAACTCTTTGCCGGTCCCGGTTTCGCCCACAATAAGTACGGAAAGGTCGCTGTCCGCAACCAACGCAATTTGATGAAACACTTTCTGCATTGCAGGCGATTGGCCAACAAGCGAGGTGGCACGTTGGGAAATGCTCTCTATCGTACGAGTCGGCGCCGTCGTATTCGGTGCCGTCCTTTGTTTCCCCAGCTCAAACGCCCGTTGGCACGCCGCCAATGCATCTGCCAAACGAAAGGGCTTGTGCAAATAGTCAACGACGCCTTTGTTCACCGCTTCGACCGCAACTTCCAGTTCGCCGTGCGCGGTCATGGCAATGATCGATACGTTTGGAGACACCGCCTGGAGGGGCTCGATGAAATCCAGTCCCGACCCGTCAGGCAAACGAATATCTAACAAAATCAGATCGACTTGGTTTTGTCGAGCAATTTCCAATCCGGCTTTTCCAGATCCGGCGATCAAGACCGTCACCTCGCTGTCGCCGAATAGATTCTGAAAACCCCAGCAAATCGTCGGCTCGTCGTCTATTACCAACACGGTTTTCATGAGCGAACTTCCACGGCAAAAGTTAATTCAAAAATTGTCTGATGGCCTTCCCGCCGCCAATTGGCGGTTCCGCCCAACAATTGGGCCGCCCGCGCGACGAAGGCTAATCCTAGCCCGCTACCATCTGGTTTGGTTGTCACAAACGGTTCGAACGCCGATTCGGTAATTTCGGCCGACAAACCCGGGCCATCGTCCGCGACGATGATGACGCCAAGTTTGTCGGAAGAGGCTTCCGTTTTGGGACGGATCATGGCCGTGATTGTCACTTCATGTCCAGCTTCCAGGCCGTTCCATACCAAGTTGCTGACCGCGGCCACCAACGTCTCGCCATCGAGCACTTCGTAATCATCCAAGCTCTCGTTCGAGTTCCAAATCAAAAGTTTGCCTCGATGTGTCGCGGTCGTATCTAAGGTCGCCTGCAGCGTTTGAATACACAACGCCAATGACAGTCGAGAGCCTACACTGGCACGCCCTTGAGCTAACAACAAGATTCGCTTCAGATAGCCTTCCGCCTGTTCGATTTGGCGAATGGCAACTTCCAATCGGAGCTTTGTCAACGCTGGATCAGGCGTCGATCCACTCCGTGACAGGTCCGCCGAGTTGATGGCCAACTCAATCGCCATCCTCGCACCGGTCAAAGTATTGCGCAAGTTGTGGGCCAGACCACCCGACAAATTGTGCAACATCTGTTGGCCATGAAGTTGTCGAAGTTTCCGCCACGATTCAGACAGTTGTTCCGACATCCGGGTCATCTCTTGGGACAATCTGCTAAGTTCATCATCGTCACCGCTAGGAACGGTCGTTGGAAAATGTCCGGCAGCAATCGCATTCACCTCTTTTTGCAATTGGCCAATTCGCTTTGCCCATCGTGTCGTGGTCCACACGGTCATAGCGGTCATGATTGCGATTGCCAGAATGCCAACCAGAATCGGCAACACAATCGATTGAACAATGGTTTGTTGTGGTTTCGAATCGTCGATTAGAACTACTAATGCCACCACGGCTTTTCCATCGGGTTGTGCCCGTGGAAACTTTCGACTCAAACGAAATCCGCGAAACCATCGCTCACCCAATCGCAATCGCGGTGGTGATTTGCCGGCGGCCCATTCCGGCAAACGATCGACTAATTCCATCCAAGCAGTAGAACTAGATGCGGCGATGGTCTCTTCACCGCCGACCGGTGAAACGACACTCAATCGATCTCCATCAGGTCCCACCGGTATCCAATGAGCGGAAGTGAGGTTGGCCAGCAACTGCAAAACGCTACGAGCCAATGGTATGTTCTCACGGTCGACCAAGGAACCGATCGAGTCAAAACGGGCTTCCCACTCGGACTCGACATTGGACTTGGCAAGGCCGTAAGAAAAGATCGAAATCACGACAGTCGCCAATAAAGTGGCCAACAGAATCGGTTGCAGTAGCTTTTGCTGTAGGGACCTTGACGCCATTCTCGCAGCCTCAGTGCATTACCGTTCAATAAGTCGCAGGCACACTCCTATTGTCGTCCTCTGACCCGCAAATGTCGCATGCGTTTTGGTGGTCACTGCCTATGGAGGTACCAACCAAAGACTTTGATCAAACGGCATTGAGCCTATCCGGGATTCGCTGGACACGCTATCCAGGAGTCGTCGTCTGAAACACGTTTTTGATTCCGCGACCAACTCGCTTGGCGAAATATTCGCCACGCTAGGTCAAAAACTCGCCGCGACAACCCGAACTACTCGGTCCGTAAAGTTGTTCGAGATCCAACGATCGACGAAAGACGGTCGATTCTCACCGAAAAAACAGACTTATTGGACCGTGGCACGTCGTTTGCACCCAAAACCTCGGGATTCTTGCGGGCTCGTACTGTTCGAGGTGGCAGGATTCGAGCCATACTAACCCGAAGACGCCAGCCTCGCTACTTTGCTGGTGTCTTTCAACCAGGAAAACGACCATGCACTCTATTCAATCTAGGAAATTCGGTATTCGTAGTGCGTTCACATTGGTCGAGTTGTTAGTGGTTATCGCGATCATTAGTGTCTTGATGGGCTTGCTTTTGCCGGCAGTGCAAATGGCCCGCGAGGCCGCCCGGTCCGTTCAGTGTCGTAACAACCTGAAGCAAATGGGACTGGCCGTTTTGAACTACGAGACTAGCCGCAGCCATTTTCCTCCATCCGCGATTATTCAAGTCGTGGGAGCCATCAATACGAACAGTTCGTGGTCGATTCACGGACGGATTCTGCCGTATCTGGAGCAAGGGAATGTGTACGAACGAATCAATCTTAACGTGGCCTGGGATGACCAAGTTGTGTTGGCTGGACTAAAGATCCCTACCTATGCTTGCCCCAGCGACGTGAACTCGGACGTAACCCGTGATGTCAGCCCAAAGTTGGCCACTCCGCTTTATCCGACCACTTACGGCTTCAATTTTGGGAGCTGGTTGATCTACAACCCAGCAACCGGGGCCATCGGTGACGGCATGTTTCACCCGAATGCAAAGCTACGCCCGAGCAATATCTTGGATGGCGCCAGCAACACCTTAATGGCGGCCGACGTAAAGGCGCGGCAATTCTACGGTCGCAACGAACCACTTGTCGGAGGGACTTCGATTCCGGCACCGGACCCGGCAGCAGTTGCCGCACGCCTACCGGCTTCGTTTGCCTGGTGTCGCCCGAACGGACACACCGAATGGCCTGATGGTCGAGTGCACCATGAAGGTTTCACGACCGGACTGGCTCCAAATGGTCGCTTGATCCTTAATTCGGCGTCGAATCAATGTCCCGCTTCCAGCGACATCGACTACACGTCGCGCCAAGAAGCGACCAGCACGACTGAAGCAACCTATGCCGTGATCACATCGCGCAGTTACCACTCTGGCTCAGTCAACGTGGTGTTGATGGATGGTTCCACGCATTCCGTCGCGAACGAAATCGATTTGATTACCTGGCGCGCCTTGGGAACGCGAATCGGCGGCGAAGCCGGTGTGCGGCTAGATTAAATGAATTCAACCTGGCGTTGACGCCAATGAGTTTTGCTGAACCCACGCGATTCTTGGTTCGTAGGCTTCTTACCCCGATCCGGCAGTCCAACGATCGGCGAAAGGCTGAAGGTGTGAAAAAAGATGAGTTGTGGAAGCGTGTCACAAGTGCCTTAAGACCGGAATGAGTATTACAGGCTGCAAGTTCACCGTTACCGATCGTCTGGAGCCTGCTATCGCGTTGACTTCGGTCACTGTGCTCACTTTTTTGAACCTTCACCACAGTCGGAATGAGGAAATCAAAGACCTTCCCTCAGCGGATTACATCGACAAGGAGTACGTGCGGTCCTTTCTGCGTGGCGACACGGCAAACTTCGCACCGACTGGACCGTGAGCGAATTTGTGCTGACGTTCGCTCGCCTGAGTGGTCACCAGAACCGCAGAGGCGATCACCTACTCGGTCGGCAGAAGTTGTGGAAAGCATGACACGAACTTCGAGCGATGCTAACCGTTGCACGAATCGCAAAAACAATCAAACATTGTGAGTAAACCGAGGGCATAGCCGGTGTGCGCGAGCCTCCGGTTAGATTGGCATCAAGATTAGAAAACGCCTGAGTGACCGAGACAAGTACTGAAGCGGAGCACTTAGGAAGACTTCACGGCGTAGCCCTACTGATTGACCAGTGGCAGCGGAAGTTTGGCAGCGAAAACTTTGCCTACCCCAGCCCGGCAGAGGACCGCCGTGGCACCTACACCGAGGCAGCGGATTGCAGAGCTAAATTCGGACCGTTCGTCGGCGCGACGCCACAAGTCCCAACGTTGCCAGAAGACAAAGTAGAAACGAACTAGGTTCCGGCACAGCAGTGAAAAGTGCGATGTCGTTGCCGCTTCCCGCGGAATAGGTTATGAATAGGTCTTGGCCAGAGAACTGCCCAACAAGATCACCTTCACCCAAGCCTTGAAACATCCCCAATCGATTGCCACCGATGTCGGCGATCAAGAAGCTCATGTTCGAGCCTAATTCAAAATTGTCCCACATGGCGACCGATAACGAGCCAAGGATATTGAAGTCGCCGGCAACTTTGAATTGGTCAGACGCGCCGGCGTTCAACCCGCCTAACTCGATTAGCGTGTGAGAGTCGCTGCCTAAAGTTAGGTTGCCTTCGAAGTTGACCAACCCAGGGCTGTTGCCTGGATTGACGTTTCCTTCAAAAAATACACTACCGGTTCCCGTGAAACTACCTGCTCCGGAGATGTCTTCGAAGAACACCGTGTTCCCATTGCTGCTGGTTCGAATCTCGCCGTTGTTGACGACACGGTCATAAAAGGTCGTGGTTGCATTCGCGCTGGTCACAATCAAAGCGCCATGGAAGTTGTTGACGTCACCAATAAAGTCAGAAGTGCCACTCACGGCAATCGAGCCATGATTATCTAAACGTTGGGCGATGAACGTTCCACGACCTGTGATGAACCCCGATGCTTGGTTGGTCAACGAACCGCCAAACTCAACCGTTCCCCCCAAGTTCGTGATCCGACCGGCATTGCGGCTTTCTGCTCCACCGAACCGCATCCAGTCGTTACCGGCCAAGCGAACATGGCCAGTCGATTGGTTGTCCAAGCCCACATCGACGAAGCCACTTCCCGCCAAGGTACCGGAATTCGACAGTTGGACTTCGTGAAGATCGGTGGGCGAATCGCTGAATGATGGCGCGAGCGTTGCAAAATTGTGGAATCCCGATACTTCTACTTTTCCTGCCATCGCTCCACCATAGCGCCCGACTTGGTTATACGAAGCCAATGACATCTTGCCGAACTCGAATCGACCCCCGTTCATATACACTTGGCCGTTGGGCGTGATCGTGGAGCGGTTGGCGACAATGACATTGCCACCATTGTTGACACTTAAAGTCGAGTACCGGTTGGTGCCAAGTTGAAAGTCATTGGAAATCAACCAAGTCGCGTCGTTCCCGCCGACATAAACATCGCCTTGATGAACCGTCGCGTTCCAAGTGTCCACCCGGCCACCATCGGTCATACTTAATTGACCGTAGGCAGCTCCAGTTCCCCCGAGGACCAAATCTCCACGGTTGATCCACTCGGAGCCGACCCCGGTGACCGACGCAGCCCCGTACCCAACATCCACTTGGCTGCCGATTGAGGCGTTTTGACTGGTGACGACGCCACCGTTCAGAACGTCCATGTTTCCGGATCCACTCGTAAACTCCAGGTCACCGGCGATATCCCAACGTGACCCGTTCCCGGTAACTACCACGTGCCCTTGGTTGTGGCCACTCGTGCTGGTAACAACTCCACCGGCTTCAATGTTGAGTTGCCCGGGATAGCGTAGGCTAAGGGCTCCAGCATTGTTCCAGGCTGAGCCTTGACCATTGACCGTGACGATGGCATCACCAATCAGGCTGTCTTGATTCGTGACTATACCGCCGCCATCGATCGTCAGTAGACTCTGTTGTCCGTCGATGACCAAGTTGCTGGACATTTCCCAACTCGAACCGGAACCGTTAACGATGGCTTCGCCACGCGACATTGTGGCCACATTTCCAATCCTCGAGGGGCTTCCATTCGAGCCGCTGACAACCCGTCCACCTCCCACAATTTGCATTTCGCCAAAGCCAGCCGTTCCGATATCCATCGAGTAAGCGTTTGCTAATTCGCTGCCGACTCCAGCAACACTCAGCGTTCCGAATTCACCAATCGTGGTACCGATTTTGGCATATCCAGCGTTATTGATCCGGCCTCCATCCATAATCGTTAGCGTTGCTCCACCGACTTTTCCAACTCGCAATTGAGCATTTCCGTCACCCACAGGCGCACCTGAGCCGACCAAAACTTCGCTCCCATTGTTGATCTCGACAACGCCGCGATTGATCAGTGAGTTGGTTGCGGTGACCAATCCCGACACGTTCCATGTTCCATGGTTACTAATGGTGTGCGCGGAAGTGTGTCCATTGTTGTTGTACGTACCACTATTGATTAACAATCCACTTGCAGTTAAGGTTCCGTTCGTGGTGAAAGTCGCACCATTGGCGATGTTGACGTTGGTCTCGACTTGATAAACGTGATTGCCCAGATCAAACGTCAAGTCACCCGCCGCGACTTCCAATCCTTTCGCGCGGGCCGTGTTGCCAAAGTTGATGCTGTAAGTGCCGCTCTTGTCGAAGACCGCAGTTGAAAGTGCCGTGCTGGGGATACGACCATTCCAAAGGTGCGAGTTCAGGTAGTCACCGTTCGTGGCACTGGTCCAACGAACCGTCGTGGGAAGCTGAAAGCCGATGGGAGTGTTTCTCTGACCGGCCGCATTTATGCCCGCCGAAGTGAGCGAGCCATCCGCATGTACCAAGTAGGTATGTCCCGCACCGGCGGCAACATAGACCACGTTCGTTGCCCCCTGGACTCCCGACACATTTCCGCCCCAATCGTTACCCCACCCAACAACCTGTCCGTTACTCTGAAGAGCAAATGAACTTCGCCCACCGGCCGCAATCGCGACAGCATCAACCAACGTGTTGGGGACCGTCACTTGTCCTTCACTATCCGCACCCCAAGCCACGACCGTCCCATCGAAACGAAGAGCCAGCGAATGGTAGTCACCCGTCGCGATGGCGGTTGCCCCGGTTACAGAAGTTGCTCCGGTGACATTTCCAAATTGATCGCTTCCCCAAGCCGCTACCGAACCGTCGGAACGCAAAGCCAAGGAGTGATCAAAGGCCCCCGAAATGGCGGTTGCACCTGTGACTGAATTCGACGCCGGACTCCCACCGACTCCATAACTGCCCCAGCCAGCAACCGTACCGTCCGCTAGGAGGGCCAACGAGTAGGTAAAGCCCGCCGAAATTGCGATGGCATTTGTTACTGAACGAGGGCCAGAGAGTTGGTCTCCAATATCTGCTCCCCAAGCAGCGATCGTTCCGTCGGCGCGAAGCGCTAAAGAATGACTGCCACCCGCTGCAACGGCCGTCGCGCCACTTACGGAATTGGCACCCGAGACCTGCCCATGATAGTCATACCCCCATGCGGCGACCGTTCCGTCAGGACGTATTCCCAGTGTATGAGAAGACCACGGACCACTGGCCAGCGATTGTCCATACGCAGGAGTGGCTATTCCCATCACGACTGGTGCCGCCACGAGTACCGCAGCCAACCGCCAACGATGGAGTAACTGACGCAACAGACTGGTCGCCGTGAAGCCCCAATGTTCCCTCAATTCAAGCAAGGAACTTGGCCATTTGAATGAGTCGAAAGACTGAGGGCTTGATAAATCGTTCATGTTCACGAGTTCTGTTTTGAAAGTGCGGGCAAGGTTTCGATTCAACTTGCTGGGAAATCAGCAACGGAACCTTATGGATGCTGGTATGGTTTGTCCAAACAGGAGCGACCTGAAGCAACCTCAGCCAACACATCACACTCGCCCGGTTTTTCGCACGAGATATTTGGGAATTTTTTCAAGAATGATTCAAGCTCACGGTTCGAAGCCGGGAACGGTCAGAATCCCCCCGATTTAGCCTCGCCGTCCAGCCCCACCATTTGCAACGTTAGGAAGCATTCTCTGTTCGCACTTGTGTCGGCCTTCCAGAGTTTTTGAAGATGGGAAGACACTCGAACCAGTGGCTTACGCCGACCGGGCTAGGGCTGTTTCGGCCCATTCGGGCCTAATACTCGCCAAAGAATTACTTCACAGCGTTGTTCCACTGGCTCGTCCGGCTCGTCCAGTGGGAGCGCGCGTTTGGCAGTTAAACCCTTCGTCGTCGTGCCGTTGCGAGTCCGAGCATTGGCACCAAGCAGAGAACCAATGCACTGGGTTCAGGAACGGCCGAGAACAACGCGATATCGTTACCGTTGCCCGCGTTGTACGTGATAAACAAGTCATGCCCCGAGAATCGGCCGACCAAGGCCCCCTCGCCCAAGCCTTCAAACATTCCGAAACGAGTGCCGCCGATGTCTGCGATCAAGAAACTCCTATTTGAACCCAATTCGAAGTTGTTCCAAAGATCGACGGACAATGAACCTAAAATGTTGAAGTCCCCCGCGATTTTGAACTGGTCAAATTCGCCTGAATTCAGCCCGCCCAATTCGATTAACGTGTGTGAATCAACGCCGAGTGTCAAATTGCCTTCCATAATGACGGATGCCGGACTGTTGCCTGGGTTGACGCCGCCTTCAAAAAAGACATTCCCTGTTCCTGTAAAACTGCCTGCTCCATAATAGTCACCGAAGAACACCGTGTTGCCGTCCCCACTGGTTCGGATCTCTCCATTGTTGATCACCTTGTCATAAAATGTCGTTGTGGCATTGGCACTGGTGACGATCAACGCACCGTCGAAGCCAAGAGAGTCTCCATTGTAGACCTCACCAAAGATGTCACTTTGCCCATTGATGGCAATCGTCCCTGAATTCAGCCAAGTTTCCGCGCTAAACGTTCCCCGGCCTGCAATTTGTCCGCCATTGTTCACCATTCCTAAAAACTCAAGAGTCCCACCGAGATTACTAATTCTTCCTTGGTTGAAATTGTCGGTCCCGTTGAATAGCATTTGATCCGTCGAGCTTAATCGCACATGACCATTCACAGTGTTATGCAGTCCCGAGTCGACTTCTCCGCTCCCGATCAACAAGCCGTGGTTCTTTATTCGGACATCGCTGACGTCAATCCAGGTGGAACGAAAATCCTCAGCCAAGGCTCCCAGAGTATTTCGCGAACCAGGAACATCGACGTCGCCCGCTAACCATCCTCCGTTCTTAACGATCTGACGGTATTCGTCCAAGGATGTTGTACCAAAATCAAAGTAGCCGCCATCGACAGTCAGGGTTGAGAATGCCCCGAGGTAAGTATTCTGGGAGACTCGTAGCTCACTACCGATACCGACAACGATCGAAGAATCAATGGAATTGAGAACCAATGTTCCGACCGACACCGTTCCACCGTCTTCAATCAAAAGCTTGCCACCGGAGTTCCAGCCGAAGCTAAGCAAATTGCTGATCTGCCAACGAGAGTTGTGGCCTGTGACATGAACGCCGACCAATGTATCCGGCGTGGACGAATCGATGTTGGCCTGGTAACTTTCGACTCGACCGCCATTGGAGATCGTCAAGAGACTGTCATGTCCAACGACCAGATTGTTATTTGACCAATTCGAATTCACGCCGGAAACTGTTAGTTCGGATCGGAAAAGTTCGGCGTCGATGGTGGTCAGGCTGCCGCCATTCGTGACCTCCGCTAACGAGTGAGCCATTGCCAAGTCACCTGACATCTCCCACTGGGAGCCCGTGCCATCGATTTTGAAATAGCCCGATGTCATTTCGCCAATGCCACCGGTTTTCCCGACTAAGGTCGTGGTTCCCCCACTTTCCACTTGGCTTCCCCCGCGAATGAACATCGCACCGCTACCGCCGTGCCCAATATGGATTGCACCTGTATTTAACCAAATGCTTGAGTCTGACAGCTCTATCTGACCCGAGTGCGAATTTAGAGTACCGCCAATATTCGCCGAACCGGAGTTGTAAAGTTCGGTGTCCTCAACAAAAACTCCTGCTAGACTTGCTGAATTGGCGATCATTAATGTGTAGGCCCCCGCCGCGACGTTCCCGACTTCCAACTGTCCATTTTCGACGTGCAGGGAGCTAAATGCCGAATCAAGACTGGCGGTGCGCCAGAGGGATTGGGCGCCAAGAATGTTCAAAGCAGAGCCATTGTCCAATCTAGTTTCACCAACCGAAACGGTCGTGTTCGAACCGACAAAGGTTTTGGCCAGACTTGAATAAAAACTGGATGAAATGTTCACGGTCCCAGGATTTTGACCGGTCGCTGTTCCAAAGTTGACGCTTTGGGCACCTGAGGCAAGGAAATTCGTTGTATTGACGCTTGGCATTTGAAACGACACGGCGCCATTTCTAACCTCGATTGCATGAACTGGAAACATTTGAGAACCAGTGATGGAATAGGTATCGGGCAATGCAAACTTTGCATCGTGCATCCCCATCGGCACCGAACCGCTGTCCCAATTTGCTGCGTCTTGCCATTCACCGCCGTTGGGGTTGATCCATTCAACAACATTTTGGCCATACAGATTTCCCGCAAAAGTCATGGCAATCAAAAACGAACCGAGCGAGAGTATCTCGCGGAGACGGACAGAACTTTCCCAACGATTGTTTGGTGTCGAGTTGTTGGTAGGTCGAAGACGGTCAAGACGCGGGTTGGTTCGGATGTTCATGGTTGAAACCCTGGGGAACTGAGAGTTGGCGGTCGAATCCGTCGAATTGGCTCTCGGCATCGGAAACCAGTCATGGAGGTTTCTGGCTGAGAGGTTGTTCCCGACATATCAACTCTGTCCCGATTTTCGCGCGAAGTTTTTTGGAATTTGTGAAAATAGCAACGTGCCCCAACTCGGAGAAAGCAAGCGCCTAGCCACCCCGCCCCCCACTAGCACGTCCAGCGGGAGCGCAAGTTTGACAGCTAGAACGCCCTGCCCTTACGCCACACTCCGCGCCGTCCCGCCCCCCGCTGGGCGAGCCAGTCGGGGGGCGGAGTGTGGCGTAGGGAGGCGCGGCTAGGTTTGGTTTTTGCCGGATAGGGCTTGAAGGAGGTCGCGGCAGCGCTGGGTGACTTCCGCTGCTGATAATCTCGGTTCGTGCTGCTGAATGAGACACTCGAGCGATTCTTGAAACTCACTGCGGGCGGTCGCGTATTGATGATGAACCCACGCAGGATCAACTTCCCAACGTTTGGAAATTTCACGTACGGGCAGGCCTTGTCCAAAGCGGAGCTGCAATAATTCAATGCGCCGTTCGGCTGCCGCTCCTTTTTTGGTCGCCAAAGCCGCTTGAATGTAAGATGCCTCACGCATCATTGCCAAGGCGTATTCACGATC
>JAEUIQ010000105.1 GCA_016794985.1 Planctomycetaceae bacterium
GAGAAAGCGTTGACAGCGATGGCTATATTGCATTAGTATTCGTCGGAGATTGCCTAATAGTTGGTGGAATATTCATAAAGTCAGGTACCCGTGGGGCAAAGATTGTCAATGCACTTGGTGTAGCTGAGAACTTGGTCGGAGTAGGAGTCGCCGCAAATCAAGGCCTTGGCGAAGATGGCACATATGGTCATGGAGGAGACTTCATACTAAGATTGGCCCTTGCCGGACTCGGGACCCGACGAGTATTGCTTGAACAGAAGCTAGAGAGGTTGGCTGCATTAGCCCCAAACAGTACAGTCTGGAGCCGAATCAAAGCAACGCAGGAGGTTTGGCCCGGAACTGAGATTCCGCGATCATTTGAACTTACGACTCAGGGCGGTACCAGAGTTTGGGTTCACGGAAATGCAACCGAGCATTTAGCCGAGCGTGTTGCGAATATGACGGGGCGACAGTTAACGCCCGACCTCGTACGCATTGGTCAGCAGGCCCAGCTGACGAGTCTTGAAGCCGCGGTGAACGCGGCAACCCGTAATGGCGTCCCTCTAGATCAGATCATTCGAGTCGGAGGTTGGGAACTAAAGTTCGCACGTCCGCGCAATCCCGGCGATTTACCCGCCTTGATTCATGCGTTGCCTTTGGAGTGAGGATTCATGCAAGTTCAATCAATCAGTCCACCGGCACCAGTACAAATCGACTGTGATGGCTACATACCGTTATCTATTCGCGTGAATGGCAACTCAAGCTGGCCACCGAAGTATTGGCGAACTGGTGATTTCAAGCATTCATTGGTTGAAGTTGGCGTTGATCCGTCAACAGGGGCGATTTGCAAGATCGTTGTAACATCGATCCGTGACATCAGTACGGAAAGTCAAATGGCTCGCGAAATCAGTGGGCAGCAGACGAATGGTGTTCCAAATGCCTTGCTGTCATTTTGGGGTGCCGATCAAACGCGAGTCGATGTCGAAGGTAGCGTGCATGGATACTTGGACGGACACACATTCACCATTGTGCTTGGTGACGAACAAGATGCCTGTAAGGTGGTCGCATGTGATCGAGTCAAATTCTTGTTGAATTCAAATGATGAACTGTGCGGATTTCAAGTCGTTGATCTAGCCGATCAGGATATCGAGAACCTTCGCTATGCGATTGGAATATGAACCACGCCGAAAAACGACGTGGGCGAAGGTGCGTTAAACCAGCGGTGGCACAATGCCGCAATCTTGACAGGATGCACCGCCGGGCGAATGGATGTTGCCGAAGCGTAAGAGTCTCCACGCCCGGCGGAACCTGAGTTGACGTACCAACGGGATGGAGTGTGGCTGGCAGCGGAGAGAACGTCTCGGTTGGCAACACGGAAAGAAGTGAAGGCCGAAGGCACGGCGGACATGGACGACCGCCGGAATGACGGCCGCGGCGCCCAGATGGCGTCCGAAGGCGAAGGGCATGGAAGCGACCAACGGCAACACGGCTTGCACCACCAATCAATCCAATCGAAGCGATTTAGCTCGAATCGCAGAACGATGAGCGAGGACAGGCAACCTGGGGACACACAACTTTTGTGACACGTAGGACACCCATTGTTGCAATCAGGGGAATAGTATCGTCATCCGGTCTCGACTTGGCCGTGTTGGTAGCTCGCTAACACACCGCCGTTTCTTAGCTCTTCGGCGATACTTCTGGTTCCAAAAATAATTGAGTGTCCCCAGGGTTCGAGTCCCATGACCGCCCTCCGCACGGTTAGCCCCAGTGCAAGTCAATCGCTCCTGGGCAACGCACCCAGCGGCAGTCAATTGGTTTCGTCAGCGACGCACACGACATTTTACTTCTCGCCCTTGGCCGACGTCACGAAGACGGTTAAGAACTGGATCGAGTCCTACAATTCCGACGGGAGCCCGAACGCTGCCCCGATCTTGTATCGTTACTTGGATGAAGTGAAGGTCAACGTCGGT
>JAEUIQ010000008.1 GCA_016794985.1 Planctomycetaceae bacterium
GGCAAAGGAATGCCGCGTGGATTTTTTGGAGTGTCGCATTCCTTGGTTAAATATTATTTACCCGTCATCTTTTACCATATTTGTCAGCCGGGACGCTGGTAAAAGATGATGGGTGAAAGATTCAGAATCAAAATCATCGCCACCCAAGGGACTGTCGCGAAAAAGTCCCAAGTGAAACACTCTATTTTCTTGTCTTCATTCCCTTGCCCGCATTCCTCTGCCAACCTTTTTCACAAGTAACGGTTCCTTGCACTTCCAACGCTGCGGACGCGTAAGGCAAAGGAATGGGGGCAAAGGAATGCCGCGTGGATTTTGTGGCATACTGCATTCCTGGGTTGAAGCATTCTTTACCCGTCATCTTTTACCATTCTTTGTCAGCCGGGACGCTGGTAAAAGATGATAGGTAAAAGATGCAGAATCAAAATCATCGTCACCCAAGGGACTGTTGCGAAAGTCCCAAGTGAAACATTCAATTTTGTTGTCTTCATTCCCTTGCCCACATTCCTCTGCCAACCTTCTTTCGCAAGTGGCGGTTCCTTGCACTTTCGACGCTGCGGACGCGTAAGGCAACGTAATGGGGGCAAAGGAATGGGGGCAAAGGAATGCCGCGTGGATTTTGTGGCATACCGCATTCCGGGGTTGAAGCATTTTTTACCCGTCATCTTTTACCATTTTTGTCAGCCCGGACTCTGGTAAAAGATGATAGGTAAAAGATGCAGAATCAAAATCATCGCCACCCAAGGGACTGTCGCGAAAAAGTCCCAAGTGAAACACTCTAGTTTTTTGTCTTCATTCCCTTGCCCGAATTCCTCTGCCAACCTTTTTCACAAGTAACGGTTCCTTGCACTTCCAACGCTGCGGACCTGCAAGGCAAAGTAATGGGGGCAAAGGAATGTCGCGCTTGGTTGGTGGCAGGTGGTGAATCGAAATCAACGCGACCCAAGAGATTGTCGAGAAGGAGTCCTAAGTGATTCGCTTTGTTTTCTGTCTTCATTCCCTGGCCGGAATTCCTCTGCCAGTCTCTAAGTGGAATTCCCAACGGGTAAACTACGATACGCTGTGTCTTGTGCGGAAGGCCATCCGAAGGAACTTTGATGCGCCCAATCCATTTTGAAATTTGAATTCTGAAATCTGACTCTAATTATATGAGTTCTTTGCGTCTTCGCGCCTTTGCGTGAGATAAACTTACTTTGAGTTAGAGTTGATTGGTTCAGATCGTTTGTTTTCCCGCCCAGCGCAAGCCGGCGATGATGGCGTCTTGGACCAGGTGGCTTTCGACGCGCATCGCAACTTCGACATTCTTTTTCCATTCACAGGGAAAGCGACGATCAAAGACCGTCATGCCGCGCGTCAGTCCGTTGTTCGTCTCGATATTGCAAGCCATCTCTTCCCAGTGAAAAAAGTTGGGATGTAAACAGGCCATCATGCCGACCAAGCCATGCAAGAAAATCTCTTCCATGGCGTGATGTTGGCGAAACGATCGAAAAAGAGTAGGCAGCGATTGACGGAGAAAATGCCCTGCGCGGGATGAGGCTATTGGTAATTTATCCAAGAAGCTTAAATCGAATCGCACTTCCGCACTTACGTCCAAAGGCACCATGGATTTGGTCGTCGCCGATTTCAAAACACGTTGGGCTGCGTCTGGATCGAAGTACATGTTGAACTCGGCGCAGGGTGTCACGTTTCCGACTCCCTTCACAGAACCGCCCACCATTACAATTCGATTGATGCTTTCTTCCAAATGCGGATGATGTTGTAGTAACCCTGCGACATTGGTCAATGGTCCCAAGCATAACAAAGTGACATCGTGCGGATTATTCCGGACAGCTTCGGCGATCACCTTTTCCGCACTGGCCGAACGCTGCAATTCGATATCCAATGCCAGATTCGCCAAGCCATCGGGACCGTCCAGTGCTGGCCCCGTATCAACCGGTGCTGATCCGCAGGTGGATGCCAGTCCCATACGCGGTCGCTTGGGTGGGTCAAGCAGGTGGATCACGCTTTCCAAATTTCGATTGATTTGTCGAGCATTCACAACACCTTCACATGCCGAGAGTCCGACCAACTCGATTTCGGTATGGAACAGTGCGAAGCAAATCGCAACAGCGTCGGCAATGCCCGGATCACAGTCCACTAGAATTTTGCGACTCATTTGGCCGTTCCTTTCCCAGCAACAACCCTCGTTTTTGAGGGCAAGCATCATTATTCGATTCAGCGCCGTTGAACGGTCTCGTTCAAAGCATCAGCCCCGCGTTCCCTCACGGAGGCTTGCAGCATCTCGAGAGCGTTGATGGCCATGGATTGTACACCAGGATCGGGATCGTTGGCCAACCAACGCAGGAATGGCATCGGCTCGATTCGGTGGCTGGCCACCAAATCCAAGATTAATTGCTCGCGTTCACGCGGATTGGGACTGGTTAGGCGACGCGCAACCGCGATATATTCGGAATTGAACCCACGTCTTTCCAGCTCTTTGAGAGCTTGCCGAGCCGACTCTGGATCTTCGTCGCGAAGTCGAAACATTACCTCGATATGCGACATCGGGCTCCAATCGATTTCAACGATCGCCCCGGCGTTTGGAAGTTGGGTGGCCGGTTCCGAAGTTGCCGTGTCGCTGCTCCGATATGGGTTTTTGGGGAGCGTGCGTGGGGCGGTGGCCACTGGCATGGTGGGCACTGCCGTTCGCAAAGCGGCAGGGGGAGGAGTTATTTGCGGTTCGCTGGTTACGATTTCCGTGTTCGAATCTTCCACCTCAGTTCGCTGTGGAGTTGCGGGATTGCGTTCCATTGAATTCTTTCGAATGGCGGCCACACTCTGGGCGCGCAATTGGAACGCGGCGTCCAACTCGCGTTTTCGCATTTCGTCATTCGGCGAACGGTCGATTCGGCCTGGGATCGAGTCCATCGGAGCGGTCGCGACCAAGCCAGGTCGATTGACACGCGAGTCGCCGATGCGATGGAACTCGCCCGAAGTTGCACCGGATTCAGGTTGGCGGTAGCCGGACTCGACTTCGGAGGTTTCGGGGTTGTTGTTTGGCCCTGGGTTCGAGGAGCGGGGCATGTTCGACATGCCCACGGGGATCAATCCGCCTGGAGTCGTCGAATCGGTTGGATCCAGAATCTGTACTTCGATCAACCGACCTGCATCATCGTAGAGTGGGATTTGGGATGGAACTTGGGTTGAATCAAATTGGCTGCGTGGGAACGATGGCGGCGAGTTGGGGACCGGCTGGTCGAACGTTCGACGGGAAAACCCAGCGGGGCGGAAGCGATTGTCGTTCGAGTTGTCCGCGTTTGAAACAGGTCCGCGTGGCGGCACGCTATCCGCTTCGGCAAGGGGACTATTGGACGCACGTTCGTAAAAACTGTTCGCGCTGTCTGGGTTCCGACCGGTTGGAAGCAAAGCACTGCTCGGTGATGAAGGAGTATTTCCGCCTTCGCCCCACCGGATGACTGCGGTGTGAGCGGGGTGCGCCTGAGAGAACAAGATTCGCGAATTCGCCAACAGCGAATCACGAACGGATGGGTCTCCGGCGGTCGGTTGCAACAGGGCCTGCCGGGCTATCTCGACAGCGATTGCCTGCTCGGGTGCGTGCAGCCCCGAGACGACTTGAGCCAGCCAACGAACGGCGCGGTCCCTTTGTTTGGCAGCCGCATCATGTGACCATTTGCTCCATTGAAGGTCAGCATCCCGTAAGGCGATCCCTGCGAGTTGACGTCGCTGCGGGTCGGAACTAGACAATTGCCTCACGCCCAACGCCATCGCGGCATCATTTTGAATCTGAAACAGCGAATCCAACAAAAGTGGGACTTCCCAGGGACCGGCATTGTCCAGACGCGATTCCCAGGTGCCCAAGTCAACCGACTCTTGACCGGTTCGAGCTTCCATGAATTTCCAGCCCAGGTAGCTGCTCGACACGGTCAAGATCGCGACTGCTAGCAGCTTCCACATGGCCGAACTGCGCAAGGCGGCCTCCAACCAGTCAGGCACCCAATCAGGAACCCATGGCAGACGAAATTGTCGGAATAAGTGTTCTTCGCTTCCCGCCATCAATCACTTCAGGGTTGGAACCGCTGCGTCCAAGGTCGCTTGCACCCACTGTACGAGTCATTGTCAACAGGACAAGGTGCGGAAATCCAGCAAGTGTGGTCCTCCGGCCAAAAGTCAAACCAACCATTGAGGGAACCCCGGGTTTTCTTTAGCGGAAGCGACTGAAACGGGCAATAGAAAATGTTGGTCCAGAACGACGTGATGGCATGAGAGCTGGGAATATATATTTCGGGAGTTGGGGAGCCAACGATTTAAAAGCCAGCGTTCTGGTTATATGATGGCGAGCGTCTACGGTTGTCCTCGCTCCGCCATACAAGTTGCAAACCAAAGTCACCTGGAATGGATATTGATCCTTTGTCCGAAAACCCGCCGGAACCTCGTGCGGCGAAACCCGGCCTCTACTTTACGTACCAGAAGTACGATCCCCTTAATTTTCCATCGCCCACGCAACCCCCTGCCGATCTCGTCACTCCGATGATGGAATGGATGATGATGGCAGGCGACGAGGGTGGTGCGCTGAGCGAAGAGCAGCTTCGTCGCGCGATTCGCTTGGATCCTTCTCAGCTGGGGCAACTTGGGCCCAGTCTCCAGTCGATTCGTCGCTGGCTTCTCGAACGCAAGCAGAAGATCCTCAGTACTTACGAGGCTGAATCCGCACTAGCCGAACAATCGAAGTCTTATGCGAACGTCATCCGGCAAGTGAAACCACCCAAACCGCTGGAGCAAGATTACCGCAAAGCGGCGATCGGCCAGCAGCTTTACGGACTCGAACGATTGTGGTACCGCATTGGAGATCAGTCGAGCCACTTTGCGCGGCATCTGATGAAAGTGATCGGCCAGCTGGAAACGTTGTCGGAATTGCAGCAGTTGTCGGCCAAGTACCAGTTCACCGGGCGGCAAGAATTGACTCCCGAAGAAGCCATCGAGGTCAAACAAGAACTAGAGAAGATCGACGAGCTGTTGAAGCAACTGGACGAAGCCGAGCGAACTGGGAAAGTCGGGATCATCGATCTGGACGAGTTGCGGGACTTTGTCCAAGAAGGTGATCCGACGGCTCTGGATCAAATTCGGCAGTTTCTCGACTCCATGGTTGAACAGTTGGCTGAACGCGAAGGTCTGGACAAACAAAAGGGACGTTGGCAGCTAAGCCCGAAAGCCATGCGCTTGTACCAGAGCCGTTTGTTGAGTCGAATCTTCAGTCAACTTCAGGCGTCTCGCTCCGGAAGACACTCCGACCCGGTTGCCGGGGAAGGCGTCGTCGAACTGTCGGCGACTAAACCGTATGAATTCGGAGACGCATTGTCGGCAATGGATTGGCCGCAGTCCTTGACCAATGCGATGCTCCGGCAAGCGGGGCGAATGCCATTGAGGTTTCAAAGCGATGATCTGCTACTACACCGCACGCAGAACCGTCCCAAGTGCGCGACCGTCGTGATTGGCGATATGAGTGGTTCGATGCGGTATGATTCGCAATATGTCAATGTCAAACGTATGGCGTTGGCTTTGGATGGACTGATACGCACCGAGTATCCAGGCGACAGCGTCAAGTTTATCGAGATGTATACCTTTGCCAAGCAAAAGACGACTGCCGAATTCTTGCAATCTATGCCCAAGACGGTGACGATTCACGATCCAGTAGTGCAATTGCGATACGACATGAGTCGCGACGACATCACCGAATCGATGGTGCATCCACACTTCACGAACATTCAACGAAGTTTGGAGCTGGCTCGTAAATTGTTGGAAGTGCAACCGACTCCCAATCGCCAAATTATCTTGATCACGGACGGACTTCCAACGGCGCACTGCGACGGGCCGCATCTCTATTTGCTATACCCTCCGCACCCGTTGACTGAACAAGCGACCTTGCGGGAAGCCCAATTGTGCCATCGTGCTGGCATCACGATCAATATCTTCTTGCTCCCCAGTTGGTCGCAATCTGAGGAAGATATCCGCTTTGCGTACAAAATGGCTCAACAGACCCAAGGTCGCGTATTCTTCACTGCAGGGAACGACTTGGATCGCTTTGTCGTTTGGGACTACGTCTCTCACCGACGCGAAATCATTTCGTAGTTTGCCGCTCATGGGGTAACGCTCGGAGGGTGCCGTGTAGCAAATCGCTCCATCGAAACAAACGTCAAGACCGATTGGTGGCCGGATACAGGTTTGAAACGTGCCTAGCGATGGAACGACCTGCGAAACGCACCCATGTTGGCTTAGATAACTCACTAAACGTCACGAAAGAAACGAATACAATGACCGAGATGAACATGCACGAGATTCAAAAGATCCGCAACCTGCAACAACTCATGGATGCTGGATGGCGGTCTTCGACCGTCAAGCAAGAATTAGCGCGGAACTTGACTCGGCAATTGGCGTCCGGTTCGGACCTGTATCCAGGAATTGTCGGCTACGAGCACACGGTGATTCCGGAACTCAACATTGCGATCTTGGCTGGACATGACATGTTGTTTCTGGGCGAGAAGGGCCAGGCCAAAACTCGCTTGATGCGGTCGCTGATTCAGTTTTTGGACCCGTTCATTCCGTATCTCGATTTACCTGAAGCTCCATTTCATGAAGATCCGTTGCAGCCGATCAGCCAGGTCGCCAAAAAGTTCGTGGCCGAACATGCACCGGGTGAAGTCCCGATTGCCTGGTGGCCGCGTGAAGATCGCTATGGCGAACGATTGGCTCCTGGTTCAAAGTTCGCGGACTTGATTGGCGAGATTGATCCCGCGAAATTGGTCAGCGGCGTGAGCATGAGCGTCGAGGACTCGTTGCACTTCGGCATGATCCCGAAAATGCATCGCGGAATTTTCGCGATCAATGAACTGCCTGAGTTGGACGAGCTGATTCAAGTGGGCTTGTTCAATTTGCTGGAAGAACGCGACGTTCAAATTCGCGGGCTGCCGCTTCGCTACGACTTGGATGTCTTGGTTTTGTTCTCGGCCAATCCGGCGACCTACAACCGCAGCGGCAAAGTGATTCCGCAGCTTAAAGATCGTATTGGCAGTTTGATCAAGACGCATTATCCGAAACAGCGAGATCTAGGGATTCAGATCATGGAGCAAGAGGCGGGCATCGACTTGGGTGGGGAATACCCGGTCATCGTGCCGCACTTCATGAAAGAGATTTGCGAGGAACTGACCATTCAAGCGAGGAAGAGCAAATACGTGGACCATGCCTCGGGCGTGAGTGCTCGCTTGAGTATTGCCAACTATCGCACGATGATCTGCTCGGCGCGGCATCGTTCGATTGTGTTGGGCGAACGACCAGCTGTGCCGCGGATCAGCGACTTGGGGCATTTGCCGGCGTCTAGTTTAGGCAAGATCGAATTGGACTTGATGGGCAGCAGTCAAATGTCGGAAGCGCAAGTTCTGGATGCCGTGTTGGCCGAAGCGATTGGAAAAGTTTTTCGCGAATACGTGAGTCGGCATGGACTGGAAGAATTGGCCTCCGGTTTTGCGAAGGGTATTCGGATCGAAGTTGGCGACATGGTCCCGTCGGCGCAGTACAAGGAACGACTGGGGGACTTGCCGGAGATTTGGGACAAAGCCTTTGAAGTCTCCGCAGCGCAGAATCCGGCGGTCCAGGCGTCCTGCGCGGAGTTGGTGCTTGCCGGATTGCACAGCCTCGACAAAGTCTCCCGCAGCACCCACTTTGGCGGTTCGGTGTATGAGTGTTGATTCGAACTGGCTGAGCTTGGTGCGTTGACCGAGTAGCTGCTCAAGGTCTGTGCGGGAATCCAAACCAGCGAGGTGCAAAGCGGTTAACCAAATCGGGTGAACCAAACCGGGTGACTGTCCCCGTGGCACGCACGGAACCAAACCGGGTGACTGTCCCCGTGGCACGCACGGCAAATCGGGTGACTGTCCCCGTGGCACGAGGATGGGAGGGATTGCTAACTGCCCCCAAGGTGTAAGAGTGGCACAACTTTGGCGAACGTCCGCTGCGTGGTTGGCGATGTGATGGGTGACTTAAATGGGGACAGGGACAACTATCGGGCCATTTGCACCGCCGGCAGAAGAAGCAGTGCGGCGATATACCCGATGACAAGTAGCCAAATCCATAGGTATATCGTGTGACGGCGGCGCCGAAGGCCGTGAATCAAGGCGTCGATTATGCAACCCAGCAGAAGTCCCGCTATCCCGCCAACGACCAAGCGCCACTGCAAATGGTAGAAGTGTTGTCAATCGTGCCGAAATCGATTCGTATATCCCAAGAATTGCCCTAATCCACGAGCTTCAGCATAGCCCAACACCAGTCCAGTAATCAGGCCCAAGATCAAGAACCCGGACTTGCCTGAGAAGATCGCGTCTCCGGCGTAGCCATCGTTCGAATCTGGTTTTTCAAAATCGTCGGTATTCATGCCGTGAGCATTCCACTTGCTAGCTATTCAATGCACTCACAATAATTCGGAATGACTATATTCGGTCTCGCCAGCGAAGCAAGCTGAGAAGCGACTGGTCAAGCGAATGGTGACTGTCCCCTCCATTTGCCCTCGCGAGTTTCGGGAGAAGCGAATGGTGACTGTCCCCTCCATTTTCCTTCGCGAGTTTCGGGAGAAGCGACTGGTGACTGTCCCTTCCATTTTCCTTCGCGAGTTTCGGAACAGGATTGGTGACTGTGACCGAACGACACGATTGGCGACTGTCCCTCTCAGGACCCGTACACGACGATTGGCAAGGCAAAACGATTGGTGAGACGATTGGTGACTGTCCCCGACCCTCGCTTCCCGACCCGCACTTTCCTTCGGTAGTTCAAGGCCAGCGTGATTCGGGATCGGGCTACGATGGTGACTGTCCCCACCATCTGCTCCCGCGAATTTCGGTATGCTATTCCTGCGAAATTTAGATTGCGGACAGAAATTCGTTATCTGCCAATCTGGACAACAGGCGCCACAAGTATTGCGGCCATAGTGCCACGAGGATTATAGTTTGAACCAATTTCACCGACCGACATCTGAACTGGAAGCAGGAATGGAGTATATTCGACAATCGCCCAAGGATTCGGGTGAGCTTCAGATGATCGTGCGGCGCCCGGATGTCAATTTGCGTGAAGTTCTTGAGGTCGCGGACTTGGATCTTAAAAACGGTCTGGTCGGCGACAATTGGAAAGCGAAAGGCAGCTCGCGAACTGACGACGGCCAAGCCCATCCGGACATGCAATTGAATGTTATGAATGCGCGTGCGATCGACTGGATCGCGCGAACGCGAGATCGCTGGGCATTGGCCGGCGACCAATTGTATATCGACTTGGACCTGAGCGGCGAAAACCTACCGCCTGGAACTCGTTTGGCCTTGGGCGACGCCATCATCGAAGTCACCGCGCAACCGCACACCGGGTGCAAGAAGTTTGTCGAGCGATTTGGAATCGATGCGATGATGTTTGTCAATTCGGAAGTCGGCCGTTCGCTAAACCTCCGTGGCATCAACGCCAAAGTCGTCCAGCCAGGTCGTATTCAAGTAGGTGATCTGGCAACGAAACTCTGAGTAGCCTGTCCCCCTCGACCGTGTCACCCTTGCCAGTTGGTCTTCCACCCTTGGCAAATGAAGGCACAGGGAAAAGAAATAGATGGCAAGGGAATTCGAGGAAAAGCAGTGATGTGCTTTGTCGAACTCGATCCTCGTGCCTGAAATTCCCCTGCTCGAATTCCCTTGCCTAGACGTCTTTTAAAGCAGGTAAGTGAAGGCAGAGGAATCTAGGCAAAGGAAACCGAACTGGTAAACCGAACTGGTGACTGTCCCCGGCTAGTACCGAATCGGTGACTGTCTCCGAATGCAGTGCTCCCGGAATGCAGTGCGACTGCGTTGACAGCCCAGCCCAGCATGGAAACCGGTGATAGTTTCCAGAATCATCAAATCGTCGGTAGTGCTTAAGTAGGAAGCAAGAATTAACACGATCCGATCCGCCCAATTCCAGACTTCGGTTCTTGCTAAATGCGTTGATAAACACCAGAATTCAAAGCTACGTTCGATTTTGAATCGACGAGCGGACGATTTCTGGGGCCGCGGCAAAATTCTCGCGGAATGAACTAACTCACGGAGTCATCAGGTGGAAAGCACACACAACTAGCTGGCGACGTATGCTGGGTTATCGCATTCCCTCATGCCGAGAGGTTCGCTGAATCGTCTGCGCTTGGTCGATTTGAATCGTTGGCCGAACATCCAAATTGACTCGAAAAAGCCGGTTGGTTCCAACCCCAATTGTTGTAAGATTGGTAGTGCGTCGTCTGGTATGAAACCACTTCCTCCAACTCGCTGTTGACGACCGGCCAAGTCGAGCAACAACAAGTATTTTGTTAGAGAGATTCGAACGGCGCCTCGCTGGCTAACTCGGCGCGGTTTCGGCGGTGATTCGTTTTGCATTCCATCGGATTCGCAGGCTGACTCGCGGACGTGAGCGTCAATTTCAATTGGGCTCAGCCATCCACTGCAACTGTGATCCATTCGCTCCCACCGAGCCATTTCCGAGCCAGATTCTAACTGCAAGACAATCCGATTGTTCGCTTGAGTTGCGATATGGATCCGCAAGTCGTCCAGCCGATCTTTCGCTCCCGTGAAGTCAGATTGTTCGATCGAACGTGCAATGTTCGCGCGGATCGGGTTGAGGTCAACATACAGCATGCATTTTAGAATCGACGCTTGGTCCAGCAAGACATGCGATTTGAATCGCTCTTCCCAAAAATGGCCTTTTTTCTGGTCTTCGTAATTGGCTCGTGAGGCGATATGTTGCGCGTAACTGCGCATCATCCAACTTACATCGGACAACTGCACTCGAATTTTATCGATCAATTCGGGGTTATTTACAATTGCCTGAATTCGCTTGGCTGAGGGTTCAATTATCTTCCCAGATCGGTCGCGTTTGGGCGTAATCATTAACCAACGCCGAGCTACTTCATCAGGAGACCACCTTGAGGCAATATCGGGCCGCGAGCGCACGACCAGGTGAGTGTGATTGTGCATGATCGCGTAGGTGAGAATCTCGATCGCATAGACCATCGCCAAGTGTTCAAGTCGATCGCGCGACCAACTTCGTCGATGCTCACGATCGACTCCAGTTAGAGGATCCTTTCCACAAAGTTGCATCGCGCGAATACACCGGTTCCAAATGTGAACAACCTGAACGACTTTTGGATCAATGGTTACTTTTCGCGGTTTCCGAGCCATGATGGGACTCCTGATTCGATGGGACAATTAAAAACGGCAACCACCACTCAGCATCAATGACAAGGGTGATTTCAAATATAGAAAACGCCACCGTATCCCATCGGTAAGCAAAACACATTGCACAAATTGTATCGATGCAAAACGATGGCTGCAACCAAAATTCTGGAAATTAATGTGTATTGCGGGATTTTTCGTTGGTTTCACTCATCGTGCTGCAAGCGGATTGACTTCGGTGGCTGTTTGAGCAAGCCGATGTTCGGCTTGATTCTTGTCGAGCGCGATAAATCCTCAGATCTCGCCGATTCGTGTCGATGTATTCCTATTGTTCGTAGGGCCGGTTTCCGTTCGTGTGTCGTTCGAGTGACTGTCCATAAACAACTCGCCCCAAACATGTCCTTTGAGTGACTGTCCCCGTCAAACAACTCGCCCCAAGACCAACCTCGGTGACCAACCTCGGTGACTGTCCCCAATGGTTTCCCGATGGTTCTCTTGGTGACTGTCCCCGACGGTTCTCTCCCCGATCGTGATGTCAGTGACTGTCCCCGTTGGTACTCTCAGTGGTTGTCTCGGTGACTGTCCCCAACGGTTTCCCGATGGTTCTCTCAGTGACTGTCCCCGATAGTTCCCGATGGTATTCTCAGTGACTGTCCCCGATGGTTGTCTCCCCGATGGTTGTCGTGATGTCGGTGACTGTCCCCGATGGTTGTCCCCGATGGTATCCCCGATGGTACTTTCCCCGATGGTACTCTCAGTGACTGTCCCCGATGGTTGTCGTGATGTCGGTGACTGTCCCCGATGGTACTCTCCCCGATGGTACTCTCAGTGGTTGTCTCGGTGACTGTCCCCAATGGTACTTTCCCAATGGTACTTTCCCCGATGGTACTCTCAGTGACTGTCCCCGATGGTATCAGTGACTGTCCCCGATGGTACCCGATGGTCTCTCCCCGATGGTATCAGTGACTGTCCCCGATGGTTCCCGATGGTTCGCCTAGATTGACAACGACTCAACTCATCGTTTCTTCTGCTTCAACGGTGAAACTCCTCATCGGCACGAACATTCCGAAGGCCGCCATGGCCAGCGCCAGTGCCAACGTAAAAACAGAGAAGACTAAACTCAATGAGACTAAACTCAGTGAGTGTCCACAGGGGCGTCTCCCTACGGGCAACGCTGTGAAGTGTCTTTTCTGGCCAATACTGGCCCGAATGGGCCGAAGCAACCCTAGCCGGTATGCGCGAGCCACCGGTTAGTTTCGCATCACGCTCAGAAAAAGCCTGAAAGGCCGACACAAGTGGTGAGATCGGCACTAAAAAATGCTTCACAGCGTTGCCCTACGGGCGTCCCGCTTTTGCGAGTCGTGCTGGCGCGGTTACGCTGACACTGGAAGTGTTGCCTATGTGGCTGCCCGTCACGTGGGTTTGATATACTGGTGTTACCAATTTCAACGTTAGGTCAGTGACACGTAGCAAGTGGGGCGCCACCGAACTCGCTCGGTAGTACTCGGATTCACTATCTCAAATTCTCAACTCGCTCGCCTACCGTCGAATGCGAACCGGTCGATGGGCCGACACGTTTGCCAATCGAACATTGCTGAGAACGCCCGGGTTTACACCCGCAAACCAAAAAAGTCTGTACTCACAGTTGATTGCTAGCGGCCTTCTTGCGGCCTTGTCAAAAGCAGAGCCTGTCTCGCAGCCTGCCAATCCGAGTCACTAAGGTTAGCGACAATCCCAAAAATCTGCTGAATCAGTCGGGCCGCGTTCTGCCAGAAACGCTGACGCCGTGTCGCGACTGTTCGTGACGAATCCGCGTCCGACTGGCAAAAAAACACATGGCGACGATTTGAACTGTAGATCAAAATCGCTCGTTCGTCAGGACTATTTCCCAAGTTGTTTCAAAACATCTTGGACGATGCGTTCGATTTGGCTGGCGGTCATCGGGGCCGATTGCTGACAACCACCAACGGGTTGATCGGCGAATCCTTCTTGACTCAAGATGCATTGCAATTGCCCCGTCAGCTTCTCAAGTTGTTCTTGTTGAACTTGGGACTTAGGTTGTCTTCCCGTCCCCGTTTGAAATCCGCGCAATTGCAGCGCCGCCCGGAAACCGTCGGGAAACTCCGACGAGTACAGCATGACATCGAATAATCGCAGGAGTCGCAATTGCAAGTCCAAGGCTTCGTGCAAACGCCCCGCCGTCATCGTATCGTACAACTTCCTCGTAATCTCGGGAACGATTCCACTGGAGGCATTCGTGCCGCCGTCGCATCCGATCAAGAGCATAGGAACCAGAGCCGTGTCCCATCCGGTCAGGAACGAGAAATCAGGGCGATGCGGTCGAACCGCGTCGATCATTCGCAACATGTGGGAAACATCCCCCGATGAATCCTTGATCCCAGTAACCCTGGGGCATTCCAGCGCCAACCGTTTTACCGTCGGCACATCGATCGGCGAGGCAAACAACGGGATGTTGTAAAGCGTCACATCGATCGGCGAGTGGTCAGCGATTTCTTTGAAATACGCATAGACCGCTTCGGGGCCCAATCGATAATAAAACGGCGACACAATTGCCACTGCTCGGCAGCCTAAGGCGTAATAATGTTCGCAGGCTTCAATCGTTTCGCGCACATTGGCCTCGGCGGCTCCCGCCAGGATCGGAACCCGCCCTGCCGTTTGATCTGCGACAATTTCGATGATCCGCCGACGTTCCTGGGGGTTGAACCGCGTAAACTCGCCCGTCGATCCGTTCGGGTACAGTCCGTGAACCCCCCGTTCGATCAACCAGTCGATATAACGCCGCATTTCGCGTTCGTTGATTTCCCCGCGATTGTCGAGCAAGGTCAAGTTGGGAGTGAAAATTCCTTTGAGGACCGAAGGTTGCTGGATGTCGGGCATGGTCGTGATCGCGGCGTATTCTTGTAAAAAGTCAGCGGAACCCAGGAGCTGGAGCAATTTTTGTGCGGCGTTTTGCCGTCAATCCATGTGGCCATAGTGGACGGTTTTCGCTACGCTATCGTACCAACACCAGTGGCGAAATTGTAGCTCTGGCCACCGAACGGAGTAGCCGGGCGGATTCACGCGGGCGGACCGTGCGGGCGGATCGCGCGGGCGGATCGCGCGGGCGGATCGCGCGGGCGGATCGTGCGGTCCCGCGCCTGTGGGCACCCGGAAAGCCCCATCCGGTGTGGCAAGCCTTTCCTACTGGCGGTTCGTGTTCGATGGTTCTGATGGCTGCCGAGTATAGTTCAGTTTTGGAGACTGGACTGCCAAACTGAACCAGCCCCGAGTTCAAATCTCAGGAAAACTTGCCGAAAGTGTCAGCAAAATCCTCCTCGACGGACAATCGATACCCGTTTTACTCGCCTCGCTTCTGGAACGGAATGCGAATGAGCGATTACGCGGGCTTGTTGAGTCACCATCGTTTTGCGGTTTCCTGGCAGCGGCTACCCATGTTCTTCTTGGTGGGAGGCTGCTCGGTTGCCAATTCCGTGTTGTCGGCCATGCAAGATTGGCGGTACGGCAAGCGGATTCGGCACCAGCCGATTGAACCTGCTCCGATTTTCGTCGTCGGCCATTGGCGGAGCGGAACGACGCTGCTACATGAATTATTGTCGTTGGACGATCGGTTCAGCTACCCAACGACGCTGGAGTGTTTTCTCCCTCATCATTTCCTAGTTTCGGAGCCGTTGTTTCGTCCGTTGTTGAAGGTGCTGCTGCCTTCGCGACGTCCGATGGATAACATGCCGACTGGGGTCGATTTGCCACAAGAAGACGAATTCGCTTTGGCCGCGATGGGCGCTCCATCGCCCTACCAGCAAATCGCATTTCCCAACATGCCAGCTCGGCACACCAACCTCTTGAATATGGAGAATGTTGCCCCGCAGGTTGAAGCGGCGTTTGCGGATAATTTGACGAAGTTTTTGCAAACGTTGATGTTGAAAAAGAACAAGCGGTTGATTCTCAAGTCGCCCACACATACGGGACGTATCGCATGGTTGGCAAAGCGATATCCTGGTAGCAAGTTTGTGCATATTGCAAGGAACCCGGTCGAGGTCTTTTTGTCGACCAAGAGATTGTGGCGGCGCTTGCATGAAGTCCAGGGATTCCAGTTGCCGCGATACTCCGATGCCGACCTTTCTGAAATAGTCCATCGCGACTACCAAGCGATGTACCAAGGATACATGAAAGGGCGGCGAGAAATGGCGGCTGACCAATGGACCGAAGTTCAATTCGAGCAATTGATTGCGGATGCTCCGTCTGTGATACGTCAGATTTATCAGCGATTGAATCTAGGAGATTCCAGCCAACTCGAAGGTGCGGTGACAGAGAATATGCGTGAACGAAAGAACTACCAAGCCGCGGACTATCAGTATCCGCCCGACACGGTGGCAGATGTCATGCGGCGCTGGGGGCAATACGCCTTAACTTTTGGGTACGATCTAAACAGTGGTGAACCTCTATCCGTACCTGCCGAGTTAAGGTCACGCGCCTAACATGGTCGACTCCATCAAGAAGCCTCGCATTCTATTGGTCGAAGACGAGCAACACTTAGCATTCGGTATCGAATTCAATCTGAAGCGGGCGGGCTACGAAGTTGTTGTTGAAATGGATGGACAGAGTGCGGACCGGCGTTTGACCGAGCAGGCTCCTCTCTTTGATCTGGTGATCTTGGACTTGATGTTGCCCGGGCTGAATGGCTACGACATCTGTCGGCGACTACGAAAGGCCGGTGGGCAAATGCCGGTCTTGATTCTCAGCGCTCGCTCCTTGCCCGAAGATCGAACTCGTGGGTTTGAAGTTGGTGCAGACCAGTATCTGACGAAACCTTTTGATTTGGAGGAGTTGCTAACACGCGTCAAACACCTGTTGATCCGTTTCAAGAACATCACCGGATCGACGACGCTGGCGGTCGATGCGGAACCGGAATCGGTGGTAAAAATTGGGCCGTTCGAATTGGATTTCAATAGCTACCAAGTTACTCGCGATGGCGAGTTTGTGCAGCAGCTGACCAGTTTGGAAGCCAAGCTCCTCAAGTACTTTATCAAGAATGCGGGCCGCGTTATCTCGCGAGGTGAACTTTTGGAGAACGTTTGGGAATTAGAAAATGAGGTACTCAGTCGGGCTCCGGATCAGTTCATCCGCCGACTGAGGAAATTGTTGGAAAGAGACCCGGCTCAACCGACGATCATTCAGACCGTGCGTGATGCCGGGTATCGATTCGTGGTGCCGGAATAGCCTACCACTTCTTGCGCAGTTCGACTCGGACCCCGTGCAAATCATCATTCGATTCACGCATGCCGTACATCAAGTCGCTTCTAAGAATCACGGTATTGTTGAGCGGAATTTGGTAACGCAAGCCAGCGCCGTATTGCGGATCTCCCGCTTGAGTTAGCTTGCCTTCCATCGGCAATACCATCGCGGTTTCCAATACCAACTGCTGGCTAAAGTCATCAGCCAATAGGTTAAGTCCCATCGCCCCACCGAGTGTATTGTTGGCAGTATCGTCCAAGAACGGAAAGCCTGTCAGTCCATCAGTTTCAAACAGAATTCCCGTGTTCCGAAGCACGCCACCGGACAACGGATCACGCGCCGCCGATTGAGGGCGATCAAAGCCGGCAAAAAAGTTGAAGTAGGGGATTCGGGTGGAAGGGTAGTTGGTAATCAGCGAGTTTTCCAATAGCAATAAGGTGCCATCCGCTGTTTGCTCGATTCCATTCGGGTTTTGTCCGGAGTTGTTGATAATGCGAACACTGTTGGATAGCCACGTTCCGAAGCGACGTGTGAATGCTACGCTAGTGTTGTGGTAGCTGCGATCCAGAATTCGATTGTCCTCCAAGTAGGCATAATCCAGTTCCATGTAGCCGCCCCAGGCTTCAATAAACTGCGCGAAGCCATAAAGGTTGGCGGCACTGTTCTCGTTGTTGAAAGCCGGGCTGCTGACATTGTCAAAACCGACAAAAAAAGTCGTATCCATATTGGCGATATCGAGTAACGGGCTATTCCGCGCAGGAATCGTGGCCGCTGCGCCCAAAAAGGCGTCTTCTAGCCACACTCCATTCTGAAACAAGAGCGGCATGACACCGATGGCGAAAGGCAAATCGAATGGCAGCGTTTTGTTGGTGACACCGCCCCACATTGCCCCCAGGTCACCCTCGAAATAGCCAAAGATAACGTCCGGATTCAGTTCCGAGATAAACGTCGAATCGCCGTCGTCCAGCAGCCGGGTGAAGTTCGGGCCGCGATTCAACGGTGTCATGAACCAATGGATGCGTTCGGTCGACGTGATGCGAAGGTCGAAATCCAAGTTCAAACGGTGAGCCCACACGCTAAAGTTGTTGCCGTTGGCCGTGTTCGAAGCCCAGGCGGTTCGATAGTCGCCATAGACCAAGAATTGAGGAATGATGGGATTGTGCGTGCCAAATAACGTGATCCCAGGTTTGATTTGACCTCGGTTGTACCAAGGCTTGAACCACTCCACCAACGGGCGCTGTGTTCGATTTAGCGACTTGCCCATGTAGACGTTTTGTTGAGCAGAAGGATCGTATCCTTCCCAACAACCTAACTCGTCCGAAAAGTCATAGGGTGAGTATTCGACCAACGCAGCGCCACTCGACATCCCGGGTGGAGCATATTCGAATCGCGCGTCCGCGCGTGGTTGTTCGGCCAAGAGAAAGGAGGTTCCGCCCAATGAACCAGCAATGCCGGTGTTGGGGGCATTGGGCGTTGAGATTGGCGCCGGTCCCGAGTTTGTGTTGTTCGGTAAGCCGTTAGGAGGATCTGAACTGGTAACACCTTCAGTATTGGTTAAAGGTTGCAGGCCAAGCGTGGTGTTGTTAACCACCGGTGTTCCAGATGATCCAACATTGCTCGGCAAGCCGCTGGCGACGCGCTGAGGAGGGGCAGCGGCAGCCGGTTCTTGCCAATTGGGTAACTCCAGTTCAGGCGAATCGTATCCTGTCTGTCCCGTCGTGTGGGTCAAGTCGTTTAGATATTGAATCGGTTGCACGTTGCCATAGGTCCCTGGCGGCCTTCCCGAGCTGCTTGGCTCCAACACAGGTAGCATCGAGCGACGCGACGAGGGCTGGAACGAGCCCGTTGACTGCGGCGCAGTCGCTTGGAAATAGCGAGCGGCCGGTGCGGGACCTCGAGAAATGTGAGAGTCGGGCTTGACTAACGGACGAAACGACTGCCCTTCCGTCGTGCCGACCACCCAGCCCATGAAGACTGCGACTCCGAATGGGAGCCAATGACAAAGCCGATGTCGTCGAATCCAGTTGTTCATGTGTTGGTCCTCCCCTACCTTACTTCAAATACAACGGTGGAAGGATGAGCATCGACGATCCATTCATTCATCGAGCGAATCATCTCCGGCGTCGCTTGCACGAATTTCATAAAGTAGATCGGTTCGGCCCGACTGCGCAACCGAGCGCTCAGTCGATAGGTTCCAGGTTGCTGCAACAAATGTCCTGGGACTCGATACTTTGCGTTTCGTTTTCCGAGCGCTGGAATCGAGTGAGCCTCCATCCGGATGAACGGAGGGTGATTGATCACCGAGACTGGTTGAGTGCCGGGCCGCAAGTATGGCAATTGGTCGATGTCAACATTGATGGGGAGGTACATTTCGCGATCCGTCCCTTTGACGTTGGTCGTGAGAAACTTGGTTTGCAAGTTGAACAATTGCAAATCGGCCGGGACGCGTCGATTCAGTACATCCGCCGAGTGCATGTCGGCCAGGTCACCTTGTGTATCCAAGTAACCTGACTCCCACAAGCGTTGTCCATCGGGGCCGATCAAGACGACATTGAACCAAAGTTGAGGTTGGGCACCCAAGGATCCGCTGGGCATGTTGTGCCCCTTGCTGATGTTCTGAATGCAATAGTGAAAGTTCAAGTCTTCACATGTGGCGACGGTGCCCTCGAAATAGGGGCCATCCACGCGCGAGCCATTCTCCAAAACTTGACGACGGACTTCGCGTTTGTATTCGAGCTTTTTCAAGTTGCGATCGACAATCTCACGGGCATCATAGCGATCGTCAGCATTAGCCCAGGTGGGCGGGAAATAATAGGTCAACCCTTGGGCCTCGAGGTTGCGTTCGAATTCTTCAGTCCCCCAACCCGCGCGCCAATCGAACTCCAACCATTGATTGACCGTCCAGCGATCTTGGGCTACATCATGTGGGAAAATTCCAGGGTGAGCGATCGAATAGCCGGGACCATAGAACATGTGGTTCGAATGTTTTCGTAATGGATCGACCACCCGGCCCTCGACCACCGCGGCTGGTCCCAGCGAATATCCTTCGTTTACGCCAGGTACGATTCCCATGTGACAATCTTGACAGGTTGTGCCTTCGCGATGAGCGGGCGATCCGCGGTACTGGTCCCACACGACTTCTAGTTTTATTCCGGGCTGAACAGCGACTTGATGACAAGCGACGCAAAAGGTTGACTCGGAGATTTCCTTAAACTTGAACGCTCGACGATGCATCAATTGCCCGTTGCGAGGGTCGGCCGGGTCGCTCTTGACTTTGAAATGATCCGCATACTTATGGACCGCCGTGACTCCCTCGCCTGAACCGGCTCCGGTTACAGGATCGACAATCGTTCCAGGTTCGATTCGCCGTTCGCCGTTGGTCTTGACCGTGATCTCTTCGATATGATGACAGGCGACGCACGTCACGCCTTCACGGAACACCCGCGGTCCATCCCAGATGGGTTGGTCGCGGCGATGCCCAACGGTGGTGGCCACTGGTGCATGGCAGCGCATGCAAAAATAACCAATGGTTCCATTGGCTAATTTGTTGATCGTATCCTCGAAACGATGAAACATCGGCGAGATTGCAGCGTAGGCATGGGAACTACTGGCCCATTCATCAAAAATCTGTTGATGACAAACGGCGCACTCCGTGGCGGAAGGGAAGAGTGTCTTGGCAAAGAGTTCACCGTGCGGGTCGATGTCGTCACATTCTTGCCAATCGGTGCCCCGATCACGTCGTATATGACCCGGAGCGCGTTGCATGGCAGCGCGATCGGCCGAAGCTTGCGCGTGCGGATTGTACAACTGGCGGATCAATTCTTGATCCGCTGCGGAAGTCGGCGAAGGCGCCGGAGTGACCTCACCTTGTTTGGTTCCTGAAAGACGTGGCGTTCCAAGACCATTCGAAGTGTAGCCGACCGCGATGGCCTGATAAGCTGCGGCTTGCGACTTTTGTCGTTCCCGCATGGCTTCTAAGCCATCTCCCAAATAGGCGGCAGGTTGAACGCTGTAATCCAAGCGCCCATCGCTTTGTACCAACGCATACAACGCATCACGCCATTTTTGGTCCTGGCTCGCTTGGTCTTCCGAGACTTGGCGGGGTTCGCTTGTTGGCGCGGGCGCCTCGTACAAGTATCCGGGCAAATCGGACGTACAGACAGCCGGGATATCCAGCGGCTGCCCATCACGATCCATTAAGACGCTAGGTAAAAGTGGCTGAAAGGCTGGGCGTGGTTGACCTGTATTTGGTTGCGAATTCCGAAGCAAATCTCGCTCCGCAGTCGGGAGTTGTTGCCCCATGACCTTCGGCAAACACGCGAACGAGACGCAACACAGGCTTATTACTACGATTCGTCCAATTGGCGCTCGCTGATCCATGATCGACCCTCAAAGTAAACGCAGATTACCTAGTCCTGCTGATCGTTATCATCGAACCATTTGTCCGTTGTTCTTCGTCGATTCGCGATTTTTTGTTAAAGATAACCGTCTTTGGATCAACGGGCGTTGCTAGCAGCCGAGCGAAGCGGAAACAGGAAGCTGTGATTCGACTTGAGTCAAATTGGGCAAACGCTCTATACTCCCCACGTCGCTTTGGCTTCGGATCGGCTACTGCGAAGGTTCTCAAAAGGATTTGGTGGCCATGATCAATCGAAACAGGCGATCGTTGTGCGTTTTTGGCGTCGGTTCTTTGTTGATAAGTTGGGTGTTGACCGCCGCTGTGTTCGGTCAAGAAGCGGCGACGACGGTGCCTGCCAACTCGAATGATCCGACCATGCCGCAAGTGGCCCGGTTGTTGGCCCCGCCGACGAACTTGCCGAATGAGGCTGGGCAAGTATGGCGGACTTACGATTTGTCCCCGTATACTCGGCGGATTACGACGGTCAAGAATCCGGAACAGGCGGTGGTGGATTGGATCTTGCGTGATACCGGAACCGATTTGTGGTTTCGCCAACCATTGGGTTTGATGTGCGTCACTCCGGACGCTTTGCACGTTTACCATACACTGGAAGTTCAACGAATTGTGGCGGGCATGGTTGATCGGTTGGTCGAATCGAAAGGTCAGAAAGTAACTTTAGGAATTCGACTGGTCACGGTCGGCCGCGCAGATTGGCGGGCTGCGGCGTTCCCGTATCTTCAACCGTTTGAGGTTCAAACCGCCGGAGTCGAGGGTTGGCTGTTGAGCAAAGAGAACGCGGCAGTCTTGGCGAACCAGTTAGCCATCCGAAACGATTTTCGTCCGCTGGAGGTTGGGGATCTGATTTTGCCGGAGGGCCAAAGTCATTCGTTCAAACGATTGGCGCCTCAATCCTACATCCGATCACTACAATTCCGGGCACTGAATCCGGCGTTGCCTGCCGCAGGTGGAATGTACGAACCATTGACCAGTCGCTTTGAAGAAGGCTACACGGTTGATGTCAGCCCGTTAGGAATGTTGGACCAACGATGGATGGAGGTCGTGCTCAAGTGTCAAATCGATCAGTTGGAAAAGCTGCAAACAGTTACGATCCCCGTTCCAACCGTGAGCGGGCAAATGCAAAACATGGCGACCTCGGTCCCGCAAGTGGTCTCGTGGCGTCTCCATGAGCGATTCCGTTGGCCGAAGGATCAAGTCTTGTTGCTGTCGTGCGGAGTGATTGCGACGCCATTGGGCGCACAAGCCGGTTCAACAGGGTTATTGAATTTGGGACCATTGGTTGGCCAGCAGCGAGGTCGCGCCGATGCGTTGTTGTTTGTAGAGTTCAAGGGCGTGCAAAATGCAGCCCCGAACAGTGGACAAGCCGGGGTGTTCCAAGCTGCTCCAAGTACCCCGACCGTTGGGCCAATCGGCGGCAATCCTGGCTTGCTTCAGCCGGGACAATTTCAAGTGAATCCGAATCCATTTCAAAATCCAGGTGGCGTATCGAACTCGAACTCGGGCGCCTCACTGGGCGGGCCTAGTCCCATCCAGCCCATGGGGTCATCTCCGGTCCGCGATGGTTTCCGACCCTCGGTGGCCGGCGGCGTTCCGACCAGCGGAACGCAGGATCGTTTGGCGACTCCGAGTGGCCTTTACCCGATCCGACGTTGATGACCGAAATTCTGTTTCGATTTGTTGGGGGCATTGGTGTCTTTCTATTAGGCATGAGTTTGCTGACAGATGGCCTCAAGGATTTTGCCGGGCCGTGGCTGCGAATTCAGTTGTTGCGGTTTACCGGAACTCCATTCAAAGCGTTTGTGTCGGGCCTGCTCAGTACGTTAATCGTGCAATCTTCCAGCGCCACGACGGTCGCTGTGATTGGATTTGTCAGTGCGGGTTTGTTGACTTTTCCCCAATCGCTGGGAGTCGTTTTCGGAGCGAGTCTGGGTACAACCGGCACTGGATGGATCGTCGCAATCGTCGGGCTCAAGTTTCAACTCGGGTTGTACGTCTTGCCATTGTTAGCAATTGGCGTGTTTCTCCGCTTGCTGGGCAAAGGCCGAAAGGTCCATCTTGGTAACGCACTGGTCGGCTTTGCATTGATTTTTGTTGGTTTGGAATTCATGCAAATGGCGATGCAGAATTTGACCACGTTGATTGACTTTGCTGTTTTCGCACGAGCCGGAATCTGGGCCAATGTCTTGGCGGTAATCGTCGGATTTGTTTTGACGCTCTTGATGCAATCCTCCAGTGCGACCGTGGCCACAACTTTGACCGCGGTTCATTCCGGCGCAATCTCGTTTGACCATGCCGCTGGGATCATCATCGGAGCGGCGATCGGTACGACCATTACCGGGGTGTTGGCCGCGCTTCGGGCCAATGTGTCGGCCCGACGTACCGCTTTAGCTCATGTGACATTCAACGCCTGCACTGGGTTCCTGGCCTTGCTGTTATTGCCATTGCTTCTGGGATTGGTCCGCGCCTTTCAAGGCTGGACCGATTGGGAAGAACCCGCGATTGGTTTGGCAGCCTTTCATACACTGTTTATTGCGATGGGTGTGATGATTTTTTTGCCGAACATCAATCGATTTGCCAGTTGGATCGAGCGAGTCGCACCGGACCATGGTCCCGTGTGGACTCGACATTTGGACGAGGCCGTTCGGCGCGTTCCGTCAGTTGCCTTGGTTGCCACTGAGCGGGCACTAAGGGAAACTGCCAGACGCGTTTGTGAAAACTTGGAACGGGGGTTGGAAATCCAGCAATGGGAATCCGACACGAGCGGCTTCGAGTCAACGATCCGAGAAATCCAAGAGTATTTGGAACATTTGCCTGTGGCAGCAGACGACGCTGCCATGATTCGTGAACGCCAGGAACAGCTCCATGCGTTGGACCATCTGCTCCGCCTGAATTCTCGATTGAACCCACCCTTTACATTGCAGCAAGTCTTTCAAGATCCGCTGTTGTTGGGAGCGGTCGCACAGTGTCGCCGTGTACTATCTCTGTGTCGACAAGGGCTGAGCGAACCGCTGAGTTCTGATTTAACTGAAGAACTGGACCGCGGTGCGGAGACGTTGCGTCGTTTTCGCGAACAGCGACGACTGGAGTCGATCAACGAATCCGCCATGGGCCACCGCAGTCCGTCTAGCACGCTGCAACTGCTGGACGCGTTGCGTTGGCTAGATCGTGCGGCGGCTCATGCGGCCAAGATTAGCACTTACTTGAAGTGAACCTGTTACTTCGCAATCCCCAGATGTTCTCGCATGTGTTGGTGGCATTCGGTGCAGCTGATGTTCATGCGGACCAAATCCAACGTTGCGGCTTCGAGATTTTTCTCCAACGCATGACGCTCCAAGTCACGGGCCTGTTCTTGGAAGTTCTTGCTGAGGCGTTGGTACTTGGCGGTAGGTTCGGCAATGTGCCATGAGGTCGCGCGGCTAATCATGGCTAGGGTCACCGCGTTTTCGGCGACCTGTTCGAAGTTGTCCATCGTCAGGCCATTGAGAATTTGGCTCATGTGTTTCAGTTTGTCGCGCATGAGAGCTTGATTGCTGGTTAAGCCCGGTTGGGGTTTCTCCTGATCTTGATCTTGAATTGAGGCCACCGTTGCGTGAAAGGTCGCGGTCGAAGTTGTCTCGGCCTTTGGAGTGTTAGTGGTACTCGTCGACAGGGCCGCCAAACCACAAGATGCCAACGCCACGACCAGGCTCAGTAAATACTTCATGTGAATCGTTCCTTTCAAGCCGTTGCGCGGCTCGTGTGCAGGTAATGGATCGCGATGCAACCCCGTGATCGCGATATTCGACCCCAACGACTTGCATTATACCACAGAAGTTGAGTCCAATAACGGCCGCAATTTTGTCGCATGCGCTGCGGCAAACTCCCGCCATGCAGTTGGAACTGGTGCGGTTACAACGACTGGATGGTGTCGCTTTGGGTGCCAAAAATCGATCATCCGAGCATGCAGCGCGATCGCACGGCGGCGATGGTCCGCAAACGCTTCGCCAAAATCAATTCTTGAACCATATTCGGCATCGCCCAATATCGGCAGCCCGCGATGGGAAGCCTGCAAGCGAATCTGATGGGTTCGACCTGTTTTGAGGCAAATCTCGATCAGTGAACAGCGGGCGTCGACGGCCAATGTTTTGAAATCAAGTTCCGCCCACTGCGCATTCGGATCGTCCGGAGTGGTGATCTCCGACAAGGCTCGATCAGGCAGTTTGCGCATCCAATCGGTCCAACTTCCGCAAGCTTCCTGAAGGCAGCCTTCGATCAAGGCCCAATAAATTTTCTTGATGGTTCGCTTTTCGAATTGGGCAGCCAACTTGCGAGTTACAGCTTTGGATTGGCCCATGAGAAGTGCGCCCGAGGTGGCGCGATCCAAGCGGTGTGGCACCCCCACGTAATCGACTGCGTCATCTCGCTCGCCCGTGTCGTTGGTTTGATGCGGATCGGAGCCGCGCGACGCGCAAGCGCGAAAGAAACGGCGGGTCTGAGCTTCGACGCTGGGAACACCCGCTGGGGCTTGAGTCAACAGTCCGGCGGGTTTGTTGACGACCAAACATTCGTGATCAAAGTACAGCACGGAGGGTCGCAGCGTCTCTTGGGGATCGTCCGGCCACTCCCAGTTCGATAAATGCAGCGAATTTTGCGAAGATCCAGTTGTGTCGGTCATGGTTTATGGGCGTTCTACCGCGAGTTTAACGCTAGCAACGGTTAGGGAAACTGAGGGAAATCTCCGGGCAAAACATGCTATCAAATCTTGACATAGACCCCGCATTTTTAGTAAAGACACCCCGCCTGGCTTCGTGGACTCATTGGACGTGAGTTCAGTGTAGGTCGTTTCTCTCGTGAGGAGAAGCGGGCTGCACATTCGAATCCCAGCAGGCAACTCGTTTCGGCACTTGGGTGGAACTTAGGTCGTAACGGACATTACGAATTCTGTTTCTAGGATTTCGTGCATCTCAAACTAAAGGAGAGACACGTTGAAAGCCTCGGCTAAACAATGGACGGTGGTCTTGGCTCTGAGCACGACGCTCGGAGTAGTGACTACCCTGGCTGGTACCTCGGCGTACGGCCAAAACAACTTGCCAAGCGTGCAAGCTTCCACCCAGACCTCTGCACCAGCAGAAACCTCCGGCCGCACGGCGGCTGCTCGGTTGTTGACGGGAGCTCCGGCTGCCGCAACCTCTGAAGCTCAACAAAAACTGGCGATGGCTCGTCGAGCGCTCGCCAACGGGAACGTGCCTGAAGCGCGTCAGCATTTGGCAGCCATCGGCAACCTTCCGGTTGACGCTGGTGGTCGCGACAGTGCAGCGGCCGTCGAAGCCCTGTGCCAACGTCACGAGAAGTTGGCGGGGATGGCCAAGTCGGGAAATCCCGAAGACTACAATCGTCAAGCCAGCGAGTTCTTGCTCGAACAAGCCGACCAATTGTTGGCTTATGGCGATTGGCAGACCGCTGAACAATTGGCAACTTCTGCCAAGAGCTTCGGCAGCTATGCAGGAGCCAAGTTGACCGCCGACGCGGTAATGAATCGCGTGGCTGGGATGCGTCAGCTTACTCCGGAAATGATTCAACAACGCACGGTCGAAGCCAAGCGATTGATGAACGACTTCAAAGTTGCGATGGACCAAAATCGCAGTGCGGAAGCAAAAGCCGCTCTGACTGCTCTGCAAGGTCTGAACTTGCCTGACTCCGCGTTTGCGGGGATGTCGGAGCGTCCATGGCAAATGGAACTGCAATGGCAAAGCCATGTTCAAGCAGCTCCAGTTCGTTTGGCCCAAGGGACCGAAGCAGCGGGCAACGAAGTTCGAACTGCAGATTTCCAACCGGAATCGGACACCAGCCGAGTGATGTTGGCCTCGAACACGCAACCAACCAGCTCGGACGACGCCATCGAACTATATCTTCGTGGTGTGCAAGCCTTGAACGCTGGAAACCGTCAGGTTGCTCAAGAGATGTTTGACAAGGCTTGGGCCAAGAAAGAGACTTTGGACCCGGTGAGCTTGGCGGCTTTGGAACAACGCCGCACCTTCTTGAAGAACACGATTCAAGCAACGACTGCTTCGGCAATTACCAAGCCACAAGATGGTGCCACACCGGTCGACGTGGATGCGCAACAGCAAGTCGTCCTGCAAAAGATTCGCCAGCATGTCTCTCGACAACGATCTGAGGCGGATCAATTGAGGGAACAAAACCAGCCACGCCAAGCGATGTCGGTATTGCAATCGCTGCGAGCTGATGTGGAAAAGAGCGATCTGGACACCGCTTCCAAGACTCAGTACTTGGCCATGCTGGATCGCGAAATTGGTTCGCTTTCTCAGTTCATTGACCAACATATTGTAGAAATTGAAGCCGCAGAAACCAATGTGGCCCGTTTGAATGAAGTTGGTCAAGAACGTGAAACGAAGTACGCCAACGAAATCAAAGTTCAAAGCCTCGTCGAGCAATTCAATCAATTGCAACGCGAACAACGATTCGCCGAAGCGAGCGTAGTGGCTCGGCAAGCTTTGGATTTAGATCCCAGCAATCCCGCCGTCATTCTGATGGTCGAAAAGGGCCGGAATGCCGAGCGATTGCACGAACAGAAGATGATCAAAGATGGCAAGGAACAAACCGTCTACGGTGGTTTGACACTTGTTGAGGAAAGCGCGATCTACGACCCGAATCAGCCCTTCGAATACGGTGATCCTCGTCGATGGGAAGAAATGAGTCGGAGCCGTGGTCAATGGTTGGAAGAACAGAACATTGGTGATCCATCCGAATATCGAATTCGTCAAGTTCTGTCCAACCTGAAAGTGACTCAATCGTTCCAAGGCACGCCGCTGGTGCAAGCGATCGAGCTACTTGGTCAGGGCGCTGGCGTGAACATCGCGTTTGATTCGCGCGGGATGGCGGCTGAAGGAGTTGATCCAGAAGCACCCGTGAATCTGAACATTGCTCATCCGATTTCACTGCAAAGTGCGTTGGATTTGATCCTCAGTAACTACAATTTGACGTATGTCATCGAGAGCGAAGTGATCAAGATCACCGGCAAGTCTCAAGCGGCTCCGAAGTTGAACCGCGTGCAGTACTACGTCGGCGACTTGGTGACGCCGATTCCAAATTTCCAAGGTGTCAACCCGATCACTGTCATGTCCGCGGGTGGTGTGGTTGCGACGGCTGGGATGGGATTGAGCGGTCAAAACGGCACCGTCGGTCAGTTCAACGGTCCTGTTGCTGCGAACAGCAACCCGCAAGGCTCGGCGAACATTAGTCCCGTGGCACTAGCTCAACAGTTGCAGCCCAACAATTACGGCAACTACAACTCGTCTGCGGCACCAATGGTTGATCCATTGACGGGCCAAGGCGGTGGTGTGATGGCCGACTTCACACAGTTGATCGAATTGATCCAATCGACAATCGATCCCGAAAGTTGGGAAGAAAACGGTGGTACGGGCACGATCACGGAATTCAGGAATACGAACAGCTTGGTCATTCGAGCGACTCAAGACGTCCATGCCCAAATCCAAGATCTGTTGAAGCGACTCCGTGAGTTGCAAGACGTCCAGATTGTGATCGAAACGAAGTTCATTTCGTTGTCAGATTCGTTCTTTGAACGTATCGGTATCGACTTCGACTTCAAACTTAATGATTACTCGGGTCTGCCACTTGGGCAGTTGGACGACGAACGCAGTCGGTCGTCGGTCGTGGGACGATTGGATAACGCCAACTTGACGTTCCCAACGGACTTCGATGTCCCATTCAATCAAAACTCGTTCGGCGAGTCGTTGCCTCAGTTCGGTGGCTTCGGCGGTGGTGCCTCAGCAGCCAGCTTCGGTTTTGCGATCTTGAGTGACATCGAGGTGTTCTTCTTGATCCAAGCAGCAAAGGGTGATCAACGCTCGAACGTCATGACAGCGCCGAAAGTGACATTGTTCAATGGTCAATTCGGATCGGTTACCGACGTCGTGACTCGCAGTTTCGTAACCAGTGTTACACCGGTGGTCGGTTCGTTTGCGGCGGCTCATGCTCCCGTAATCTCGACCCTGGCGGATGGAACCATGATGAGCGTCCAAGCTGTGGTCTCGCATGACCGACGGTACGTTCGCTTGACCTTGGTGCCGACTTTCACGAAGTTGAACGGTGTCGATGAATTTACCTTCACCGGTAGCGAAACAACTGACTCCGGTTCGCTGATCTTTGACCCAACCGACAAGAAGTTTTTGACGGTTGACAAAGAGACCACGAAGTCGGGTGTGACGGTCCAACAGCCGATTTTCTCGATCACATCGGTCAGTGCAACCGTGGCGGTGCCGGATGGTGGAACCGTCCTGTTGGGTGGCGTCAAGCGTCTGAGCGAAGCACGCGTGGAACGCGGTGTTCCGTTCTTGTCGAACTTGCCGTTCATCAATCGGTTGTTCAAGAACGTTGGTATCGGGCGAGATACTTCCAGTGTCATGTTGATGGTGACCCCGCGGGTGATCATCAAGGAAGAGGAAGAAGCTCGCGCCGTCGGATTGACTCCATAGTCAGTCCCCTCTCGTAAGCGTCCGTAACGATGAAGGCACTTCGAAGTCTGGGTTCGAAGTGCCTTCTTGTATTTGGTATTCGACCGCTCGCCAGTTCCCATCGATCGGATTAGAATCTGTTCTGATCGTCAAAGAAAATGGTCGCAAAAAACGGTGGTGGCAGAGCGCCGCTTGGAATCCGTGCCGGCGGGACTTGACCGGTCATCTGCAAAGCGGGCAGTGGAAATTCGAATCCCAAATAAGGAATGATCACATGAAACCATGGTCCATCGGTGTTTTCACGAGCATTGACGCGGGATTGGGTGTTCCGCTGCATGTCGCCAAGGAACTGGGAGTGGATACGATCCAGATTCATGCGCCGAAGCCGACGAGTCGAACCCCGCTGCATGTTTCAAAGTTGTTGGCCCAGCTAAGTGATACGGGTATCGAGGCAACCGCAGTATTTGGTGGGTTCGAGGGCGAGAGTTATGCGGACATTCCCACGACCGCGGCGACGGTGGGGTTGGTCCCGGTTGGACCACGAGCCGAGCGTTTGGAAGAGATGAAGCGAATTTCGGACTACGCGCGAGCAATCGATTGTTCGGTGGTCGCGTTGCACTTGGGGTACGTGCCGCATGATACTAGTTCTGCGGATTACCAAGATGTCGTCCATGTCACGCGCGACTTGTGTCGATACGCGGCCAACCATGGACAGAATTTGCATTTGGAAACTGGCCAAGAGACGGCCCCGAACTTGGTCCAGTTCATCTCGGATGTTGGGACCAAAAACTTGTTCGTCAATTTCGATCCGGCGAACATGATCTTGTACGGGCAAGGCGACCCGATCGAGGCGTTGCAAATCTTGGGATCATTGGTTCGCAGCGTCCATTGCAAAGACGCGAAGTGGTCGCCACAGCCGGGTATCACGTGGGGGCAAGAGGTTCCACTTGGGGCCGGTGACGTCGGTATGGAGAGGTATCTGACGACGCTGCAAGCGATCGGTTATGATGGTCCACTAACGATCGAGCGTGAAATTCCCCAGGAACCCGATCGACAGAAATCGGAAATTGGCCATGCCGTGGAACTGCTGAATAAGTTGCGGCAAAAGTTGCTCGGCTACTAACGACCCTTTCCCCAAACGCGGTTCGAAAGCCGAAGCATTATGGAACGACGCACTCGTTTGGCGTGGGGCTTTGGTGTTAGTTGCGTTTTGTTACTGAGTCTGTGGTTTGCAACGCCATTTGATCAAGGGACATCGAAGTGGCTGTTCGCGTTTTTCCTCAAGCTGACGTTGATGGTCGGAGTCTTGTGGCTGGCGTGGCCTGATTTGGCGCGCCTTGGCCAACGCTTGCCGCCGCGGTTCGTGATCCTGGCAATCATTAGTTTAGCGATGGTGTTGATCCAGCCTCGTGTGGGTCAATTGCTGATTTTGCTAACGCTGGTTTATTGGGCTGGTTGGTGGCTGTACAAAAAGTTCTACCCGAACCGCTCGAATCACCGAGGGAGCTGATCCAAGCCGCTACTTGTTTTCCAAGACTTCGATTGAAAGCGTTTCGACGGTTGCGATGGGATCTTCAAAGAGTCCCTGGACCAGTTGTCGATGCGAGGCCCAAGGAATCGGCAGTTCGCTGGACCATTTCAAGAAGCGGACCGCTCCGGCCGACTCGCGTCCGTTTACGTCATTGCTTAGCTTCAACAATTCAGTTTCTGCGGGCTTGGTCCAGTCGTCCAACGACAGCCATACGTACTGACGCTGCCCATCCGCTTCCCAGCTTAGTCGCGCGGCGACGGTCCCGTTGATTCTGTCAGCTCCGTCCAAAGTCATTGCGACGGAATTGCCAGCGTGCCAATTCAAGGCTTGCGACAAGAACCATAGTTGCATGCCGATCGGCGAACGAGCCAAGTCGCGAACGCGGAGTTCTTGCCACTCGACTTGTTCGGAAGCACCGTCGGTCGCTTGTGTAGACCATTTGCCATTCTTGAATTGGATTTTCTGTCCACCTAAACCGACCGCATCGAGTTTCGACCAATCCCACGCCGTCGCAGTGGTTGGATCGCCATTCGCGTCCATGGGCTCGGCCAAGATTTCTCGCTGATTGGCATCGATTGTCAGATTCCAGACGGTTGATTCACCGGTTGGCGACGTCCAACGTTCGCGAATCAACCAACGTCCGCCCGCAGGTTTGGCCGAGACTGTTGCGGAGACCGCTGCGCGGGACAAGTAACGTTGCCACAGCCAATCGGCGAATTCCCGGTTCACGTCGGGATACTGGGAAAGTCCTGGCGGTTCGGACATGAACTTGAACAATGCCGAGTGACTGGCCTCAATTTCCTGCTGAAGTGTGGGTGGCGCGTTCGGGTCCGGTTTGGGCTGGTCCCCTTCGGGTTTCTCGCCGGGCGGCTGAACTTGGGGCGGTGGGGCATCCATCTTTGGATACGGTAGTCCAATCAACCGCATTCGGATTTCCGAGGTACGACCGTCACTTTTGCGGATTTTCAAATGAGCGGGCCAGCCTGCCGGTAAAGTGCAAATCAGATTGGTAAATTGATTTGCGGTCGCGATTGGTTGGCCTTCGAATTCCAAAAGTTCGTCTCCGAGTTCGAGGCCCAATTTTCCAATGTCGGCGTCGTCGTAGATCGCGGTGCATAAGACGCGACCATCTCGATCTCCAAAAACGGCATCCAAGGTTCCGTGTTGGATCAATTTCGTGGCCAATAACTCGGGCAAGAAATTCCGGCATTGATTGACTGAAATCGCATAACCCAAACCAACATTCACCCGCCCGCGTTCGCGAAACTCAAAACTCGCGCGGCCATTGATACCAATCAAATTGCCGTCCATATCGAACAAGGGCCCGCCGGAATTTCCTGGATTGATCGAAGTATCCACTTGAATGCAATTGCCGTAAACGAGTAAGGTGTCGTTCATCCCGGGCTGGTATCTTTTAACGCCGCTGACGATTCCATAGGTAACCGTCGGGCGATAATCTTCAGCCAAAGTAAACGGATTGCCCATGACGAGGGTCCAATCGCCGACTTCAACCCGATCAGAATCCCCTAGTCGAACAAACGGAAACTCCACCCCAGGTTGATCGTGGATCAGTCGAATCAAAGCCAGGTCGCCACCGGGATCATTACCAACCAATTTCCAACGATACAACTTGCCGTCAGATAAACCGCCCCAACCCTCGGCGCCCGCAGCCGAAACAACGTGGTGATTCGTAAGAGCCAAGCCGCTTGGGTGAATCACAACCCCTGACCCGCCACCCTGACGCTCCAAGCCGAAAATGGCCACGACCGCGGGCATGACTTGTTTAACGACCGCAATCCGCTGTTGCTCGAGCCGTTTCGCTGTCGCGAGTTCGTCATTATGCGTCGAAGGTGAGGGACCAGCGTTCGGGTTCCACGACATGCGGCGCGTGGGAATGGACTTGTTATTCTGTTGACGCAGAGAAGTGGCGGTTGCACTACCGGAGGCATCGAGTGCTGAGGAGGGGCGGTTGAGCCGAGCCGGCCCATCTCCCATAAACAAATCCGTGGTTGCGAGGCCCGCCAGAAAACATCCGACGAACGCCAGGTATTGCAGCGCTTCGCGTTTGGTTCGCTCTGACATCTTGCCTCACAATCCTTATTTAACGATCGCCGTGGTGTTCACCGTACTACGCTAACTCTTCGTCGTGGGGGAGCGGTCGCTTCGCACGCCAGACCTTTGCGATATTCGACCTTGCGATCGCTCCATTCGCTTATTCTCCACCCCGACGACCGTGATCCACTGCAAATCCAACTTTTCCACCAACTACTCACTTTTGTAGCCGGACATCAGCCCAATTCACCCAATCCGACAAATCCAGTTGTGCCCCAGGCTCGACCAAAAGTTCCATGCGCCGCCCACCGTCGATTGGAACATCCAGTTCGACCGCCGATTGCTTCCCCGTCAACTCCTGCGAGAAGACTTGGATTCCGTCGACTAGGACAACGGCCACACAAATTCCTTGACCGTTCGCGCTGGAATCGATTCCTACCCAACCTCGGAAGCGCGCGTAGCCTTCGGGTAAATCAAATACGAGGCGACCGCGCGAGCGGGTCCCCCAGCCTCGGGTGAATGTTCGGTTTGTCATGCTGGCCGCGTTGTCCTTGGATTGTGAACTGCTTCGTTCATTCCCATGGTTTGCCGCGGGGAAACGCAATGAAATCGGTTGACCGAAGATGTTCGTGTTTCGCCGCTGGTTTGCCGGCGGAGCAATGATGGTTGTCACTTCATCTACAACCGGATTCAGATCGGACAAGTAAAGAATGCGATTCGAACGAACTCGCAAAGAGACCAGCATGTCGTTGGGTAGCGAAACCTTTTCGCCTTTCCAGCCGATGCTCCACAGTCCCTCGGAGGTGGACACGCTGTCGGCAATCAGGATTGAGCGATCGACCGTCTGCAGAATGAATTTCGGATCGTCGGACTTGTCAAGTTCGGCGGGCAGGATTCCCAGGATTTTGTCCCAAGTCACACTTCGTTCTTGGTCTTCGAAGACGATTTTCACGCCTGCTTCATCCATTCCTTCCAACAGCCCGGAAACGGTCCGAGGTCCGCGGCTCGTGGTGACCAACAAGCGATCGGCTTCCGCGGATTGCTCAGCCAATAGAGCCTGCCATTCGGTTTCGCCTTCCGGTTTCGGAAAGCGAACGCTCTTGATATCGAGTAGCGGATATTTGAGTTCGGCCAAGTCCGTGGTCAGCGTCACCAAACCGTTCGCGGCGGTGAGACTGCGAACCTGCAATGTGCCCCCACCACGCAGGTGAACCACGATTGTGGATGGGTCATCACCCAACAAACGCTGGTCGGTTTTCAGCTCGTCAATTTCATCCCAAGACACCAACGTCCCGTCGGCAGTCTGAAACCCACTCTCAACAAATGCGGACAGCGGGACCTTTGTGGTTTGCCCATCGAGTCGGGCGACGCTCAAAACGGGTTCTTGGGTGCTGTCGACTTGGGCGTTGAGCGTGGCCCAACCAAGCCCAACGACCAAAAGGGACACGCCGGTCCAGAGCCAAACGAAGCGGGGAAGCAGGCGACATAACACACGATCCAACATCGATCCCATTCCCAAGAAAGCCGTCATTGGTCAAAAGGTCCATTTCATCGCTTGGTCCACCTTGGCAGTTCATTCTAATCAAAGAATGGTTACCGGTCGATTAGGCGACGGAATTGGGGTGTCCGCGAAAGAAATGCAACAATTCACTGCAATTGACGCCCCTCCGTTATTGGCCTACGATTACCCGGCTTGGGTGAAGTTAGTTTCCCCAAGTTCGGTCGTACGGGCGCGGTTTATCCTCGCAATTTTGCGGAGAAAGGTGAGTTTAGCATGGCACTGGAGTTCACGGACGCCAACTTTCAATCAGAAGTTCTGGATTCGAATCAATTGGTTTTGGTTGATTTTTGGGCGACTTGGTGCGGGCCCTGCCGTCAGATCGCACCGGTTATTGACGAACTGGCCAAAGAGTATTCTGGGACCGTGAAGATCGGAAAACTTGACGTCGATCACAATCGTAATTCTGCCATGAAGTATCAAGTGTCCAGCATTCCCACGATCATGTTGTTCAAGAATGGCGAGGTCGTGGATAAAGTACTCGGCGGCCAACCCAAAGCCGTGCTGCAAGGCATGATTGATCGCAACAAGTAAACGCCAGAAGTTTTCATGATTCGCGGCTGCGGACGGGGTGGGCAACCATTCTGTTTGGTCGCGATTGGCATCTAAATTCGTGTTGGTGAGGCCGGGTCTTGTCCCGGCCTCGACATTTTTGGAGTTGCCTGTGATGGTTGATGCGGATCTTGCTCGGGTGCATCACCCGCTTTCGAAATTGTTTGCCGATGTGACCGACTTCGAAACGTTGAAGTTAACTGATTCGCAGATCAGACATTATCACGAGTTTGGGTATGTCAGCGGCGTCCAAATCTTTACCAACGCGCAGTGTGACGCAATTTGCGGCGAATTAGCCGAGTTGGTCGATCCATCGCATCAGGGCCGCGAGTTGTGGTACGAGTACAACTCCAACGAAAGCGCGGACCCAACCCATGTGTTGTTCCACGCTTTGGGCGCTTGGCGGCTGAGAACGGCCCTGCACGATTGTTTGTTTAATCCACGGATGTTGGTCCCCGCTTCGCAGCTCCTGGGCGGTAGTGTTCGATTCTGGCACGATCAACTGTTTTGTAAACCAGCCAAACACGGTGGCGTAGTGGCTTGGCACCAAGACTATTCCTATTGGACTCGTACGCAGCCGATGGCGCATTTGACGTGTTGGATCGGGTTGGACCGGGCGACCGAGGACAACGGTTGTCTACAATACATCCCCGGGAGTCATCAATGGGACCTGCTGCCGATTACTGGTTTGGCGGGTGATATGAACGCGATTCGCCAAGTCTTGACCGAAGAGCAACAAGCCACGTTTTCGAAACCGGTTGCGGTACCGTTGGAGCGGGGCTATGCATCCTTTCATCATCCGCTGTTGATTCACGGTTCTTACGCCAATCACACGGACGGCCCACGCCGAGCCGTCGTTATCAATATGGTGCGTGATGGTGTCATTAGCGCAAGCCCGGAGCCGCTTCTTGCGGGAGTCCCCCCTATCGCTCCCGGCCAACCCCTCAGCGGCCAGTTTTTCCCGCTGTTGTGGGAGAATTAGAGATCTGACGGAGCCGACCGATCTGTCTTATCCCAGCAATTCGTGGATGACTTTGCCTTCGGAGATTTTTAGTGGGCGGCCGATGGGGGTTTCTATGACTTCTTGGTAGTCGATCCCCATTTGGTGCAAAATGGTCGCGTGAAGGTTCTCGACCGGTTGCGGATCGACCAACTTCGCGCGGCTGCCTTCTTTCTCGATCGGTGGCGCTGGGTCGGTCGCTCCGATGACCCGCCCGCCTTGAATACCACCGCCCGCCATCACCACGCTGAAACCATGCGGCCAATGGTCACGACCCGCGGCAACATTCAGTTTTGGTGTTCGTCCAAATTCGCCCGCGATCAAGACCATCGTCGAGTCCAACAGATCGCGAGCCGTCAAGTCATCTAGTAATGCTGCGACCGCAGGATCAAGTATCGCACAGTTGTTTTGTTGGAATTGGTGATTGTTCGCGTGCGTGTCCCAACCTGGCAAGGCCACTTCCACACAACGAACACCCGCTTCGATCAACTGGGTTGCCGCAATGCAACCACGACCGAACGCCGTGTTGCCGTATTGTTCTTGAATGGATTGGGAAACGCCTGTCACATCAAACGCTGCCAATTGCTGCGACGACATCATTCTTGTCGCCTGTTGAATCGTCTCTTCCGTGGCGGCCAATTGAGGGTTGATCAAGCGACCTTTTTGAAACTCGGGTTCGATAACCTGAGTCAACCATTTCAAGCGTCGCTCAAAACGCTGGTCCTCAACTCGAGCTTGAACGTCCGGAACTTTGTTCAAGGGATCGTAGGTCCGAAAGGCGTCATACTGTGGACCGAGGTATCCGCCGCGACTGGAAAATCCTGTGGCTAAGATGGAAACATGTCGAGGTAAATCCAGGACTTCCGTCGCCGATTCGGTCGCATGGCAGATCACACTGCCCAGCGAAGGATGCACCAAAGTGGGCTCGGGACGATACCCCGTCATCAGGTTGTGTAAGGCGCGTTCGTGATCCCCTTCTTCGCTGGTCACGGATCGGATGACCGCCAATTTGTCGGCGCGCTCGGCCAACTGCGGCAAGTGTTCCGAGAACATCAAGTCGGAGACGTTGGACTTGATCGCCTTCGAACCTTCCGCACTTGGAGCACCTGGGTGTGGGTCGAACGTCTCCAATTGACTCGGGCCGCCCTGCAACCAAATCACAATCAAACTTTTGGCCGGTTTGAGTGTGCGGCCAATCTGCCGCGCGGCGCGACTGTCACGATGCAAGTCTTCGACGTGAATTCTTCCCAAAGTTTCGGCCAAGGGCGTCAGCCAACACGCGCTGCCCCATGCCAATGAATGCAGCCAACTGCGGCGGCTGAGATGCCACGAGGAGTTGCATTCTGAATCAGCGGACATGGCGATGCTCCTTAAGTTTTGACTCGGTCGTTGAATGATCGCGAGTCATAATGTTAGTGATTCCACAAGGCCTCGGATGAATTGACCAACACCGCCAACAAATCCTCGATCCCTGCTCGACGGTCCGATGCGATTTCCGGCGCGAGCACTTGCAATTCGTGCGGCGTCGGCTTCCGAGTCAATACAATCAGATACAGCAATTCCACAATCTGTTCGGGCGACTGTGCTAATCGATCGATTTGTACAATCGAATTGAACGGCAGCCCATCCTGCCCTCGGAGACGCTGGGAAGCCATTTCACCGTTGAGCAGCATCAACCGTTGTGAAACCGTTTCACCATCTTGTTCGAACTCTTCATCCCCCAGGTCGCCATAGCGGGTGAGGAAGTCATTCTCTTCGCCAAAGCGGACCAATTGAGTGATGATGTGCGTCGAATCGTCCAAGGCAATCAGTGAAGCCACTTGCGAGATCGTGCCCGCCATTTGTTCCGGCCGCAATTTGGTCATGGGAAAAGCCGCCCACAAGGCTTCATGTTTGGCAGTCAACTCGTGCGGGCCTCGACTGTCGAGCGAAAAAGGTTGGCTGTGCACAATCAACGAAATCAAGCGGCGAATGTCGTAACCATGCGCCACGAAATCGTCGGTCAATGCTTCCAAGCCGGGAGGAAACGGTCCATGCAAGGGGATGTTGTCGATAGGCTCGATCAAGGGTCGGCCCAACAGAATACCCCACATTCGATTAACAAATGCGCGGGCGAAAGGCCGGTTTTCAGTACTTGTCAACCAATCTGTAAACTGAGTTCGCAATGGTTTCGGATCGGCCTCGTCAGTGCCCAGCTCCCATGTTTGCCACTGGGTACCGAAAGGAACAGCGGGCGGGATCGGCGTCGGCTCTTTATCACCTAACAGTTCGACTTCGTATGTCGGAGCGTCCAAGCGGTCATGCAATCCCGTCGGCGTTAGCCGCAATTGGCCAAAAAACGAGGCCAAGCCATGAAAGTCGGTTTGCAAGCCTTCTCGTGGATCGCTCGATTCGCCGAACGAAGTCGCGCCTGTGAAGTCGTTGTGACATTGCAAACAATCGACACGCATCCCCAAAAAGTTGCGGCTGACCCGGCCAGTCAATCGCACCAAGTCGATCTGATTGTCGCGATCTTGGTCCGCTTGCGCGGAGAAAAAGTTGACCGGGCCATGATCTGTCCACAATCCTCGGGCTGTCAACATTTCGCGGACAATGACGTCGTAGGGTCGATTGTCGGCTAGCTGTCTTGATAGCCAGTCCACGAACCGCTGCCGCCGAAAAACGATGAACGGCCCGTTTTCGGCCCCCACCCAACTCCTTGTCAGTCGTTCGGCAACATAGTCGTGTGTTTGTTCGTTTTGCAACAGATGCGTCAAGTAGGAATCGATTCGGTCGGCCGCAGGGATCTGTTCTGCCCATCGAATCTGCTCCAATGAGGGAGGCATGCCGGTCAACGCCAACGACAATCGCCGCATGACCAACAATGAGTCGGCCGGATCTGTAGGCTGAATTGCTTCTGCCTGCCATGCATTCGCAAAAGCGAGATCCACCGCGTTCAATGGTTTTGTCAAGTTCTCGCGTTGGACGTTTCGCAGAATCGCGGGATCAACTTGTTGGATGGCCGTCTGCGAAATCGAGTACCTCAGCAGGTATCCAATTCCGATCAGCAGCACGACCAGGAAAGTCGTGTGCCGCAACCAAGGTCGCGAACGCCAACTTTCTGGACTTTCGGGTGGACCGGGTATCGGTTCCGGTAACGCCCGACCATTGAATTCATCAGATGTATGGTTTGTTGGCACTGAGGCAACCTCGAAGACGTCTTCTTTCGGGCCCGAATTCCCCATTAGTTCTTTGTACCGCGCCGAATGCGGAGGGCGCTTCAATTATTCTCTAGTCTTCTTTAAATTTTCCAATAATAATCGGAAACGCTCAGAATGATTCAGAGGTATACTTTCCGGATTCGGGTCGCTGTTTCAACTTCCGAGGTCATGTGGAATGTCGAGCCAAGGCAATCAACGCTTCGGCGAGTTAAGTGAGTTGGACCCCGCTCCCAGCGGTCTAGACGTGCCGTCGGCTTTGGCAGTTCCCATCTCCATCCCGCCCAATCTAAGCTCAACGGGCAGTTCAAGTTCAACCGTTTGGGGCATGCGGGTCCAACCACCGCCATTTCCAGCCAGTGCTTTGCCCGAGTCGGAGTCGGTCGTCACTGCCTTGCGGGCTGAAAATCGCTTCGAAAACTTTGTGCTGTGGGCCATAGGGCTTGTGCAACGAGGATTTCGTTGGGTCGGGGGGATGTTCGGGATCGGATTTCTTTTGGCTTGGTTGGCGACCGTTCCGATCTTGCAGTTAATGACATTGGGTTATTTCGTCGAAGTGACGCGTCGAGTCATCCGGACGGGGCGATTGCGTGACGGCTTTATCGGCTCGAATCATGGATGGACGATTTGCAAGTGGTTATTCGGTTTGGCGATCACGTGGCTGCCGCTGATGGCGGTTTCGCGGATGCGGTACGATGCTTGGTTGATTGCTCCAAACTCGGAAACTTATGCGAGTTGGCTCGTTTGGGAGTATCTCGTGTTTGGTTTGACGGTCGTGCATTGGGTAGGTGTTGGCCTGACCGGCGGGCAATTGAGGCATTTCTTTTGGCCGTTGCTAGTACCTTGGTATTTGGTGACCGGGTTGTTGAAACGAACTCTTTCGATTTCCTGGCTGCAGTTACTAGTGGAACAGACGGTTGGCGTTGTTTTCCCAAAATCAACGGCGGCCTATTATCGTTCGGTTCCGTTGTCGAATTGGTTTGTCCCTGCGGTGCTCTGGCGACATGTGCGTCAGGGGACTCTGTTGTCCGAATCTAGTGATCGGTTTTGGGTGTGGGTCGCAGCTCTACGACCGGGATACTACTTGCGAAACGGGCTAGGCGCCTTTGCTGGTTTGATGATTTGGTTTGTTGGTCCGACTCTCTGGTTTCTAATCGCCACTCGAGCCGCGAATCCCGCTGCCGAAGGTTTGGGATTTTTCCTTGGACTCATGCACTTGTTTCTAGCGCTGCAATACTATCCACTGGTTCATTGTCGGTTCTGCGAGACAGGGCGCTGGCGAAGTTACTGGCAGTGGCGACAAGCCGCGTGTCGCTACTGGTACAGCCCTTTGCGGTTATGTTTAGCGGCGACCATGTCGCTGATCTTGACCTTTCCGCTATGGCTGACCCGAATCGCCATGATCCCTTACGAGCTGTGGTGGTTGTTGTCGGGAATCTATGTGGTGTTGTTGGGCCCCGTGTGGCTGACGTGGGGATGGGCGTGGCATCATGCCGCCACGCGAACGCAACCGACGACTTGGCTTTGGGGTTTATCGTGGATGCCAATCTTTTGGGCGTTGGTCATCGGACAGGTCATCTTCACGCTGGTTTCGATTTATACATCTTGGCAGGGCGTGTTTAACATCTTACTGCATCCCACGTTCAATTTCCCCAGTCCGTTTAGTCCGAATGCGTAAGCGAACAAAAGGGAGTGGCCACGCGCTATTTGTCAATTCCCATTAATGAGGGTCTCGCGAACCTTCGTCGAACGACTGACGGAATGCACCAACCTATCAACGGTTCCCGCCCGATCCACGTCCCCTCTCAACATCGAAATCGTGGATTGCATTGGCACCGCCCTACCCGGCTGATCCAACGTCGTGAAGGATGTTTTCAAGCGAATCCCGTACCATGGTGTCGGCTCTGCGGGCCACCCTGTGAAGCATTTGTGAAGGCTTAGGTTCAGCAATGGTGCCGGCCTTCCAGGCCATTTTCGGATAAGATGTCACTCTAACCGGTGGCTCACGCACACCGGCTAGGGTTGTCTCGGCCCATTCGGGCCTGTTTTGGACGAAAAAATCTTTCGTGGTGTAGCGGCTTACCCCTCGTACTCGCGGAGAAAGCCCATAAATTCGCGGCGGTGCTCTTCTTCGTCGCCCAATGCGGTGATGCACATGTCTTGCGTCACGTAGTCGATACCATCGCACAACTTGATGATCTTTTTGTACTGGGCAATGGCAGCATCTTCAGCAGCGATCACGCCCTTAATGACAGCGACGACGTCGGTCGAATTCGCCGGCGGTTGCATTGCTGTTTGCTTGGCTTGAAAACTCATGCTGCCTGGAACCCGACCACCAATCGTCTTGATTCGCTTGGCAATTGTCTGAGCATGCATCAATTCGGCGGCGACGTCAGCCGCCAAACTGGCTTTGATTTCTTCCGCCCGAACACCGTCCAAGTTGGTCGAGTTGGCGATGAAATTCATCACGGTTTCCATTTCCATCCAATAGGCCACCGATAACTCATTGATGATGGTTTGCATTTCCGCAGAGATCGTCTCGCTCATGTTTTTCTTTCGTGTATCAGGATTGTTTTTGAGCCCACAGGACTCGCGAATGTCCGGCCGAGTCTTTAACGACTCCACACCGTTTCCACTTGGGCTGACCTTCAAGATAACTCTTGAGAGACGGCGCCAACATCGGGCTAGTCTCCACGAGAAACCAACCGCCGGGTTTCAAACGAGGTAACGCTTGATCAATCAAATCTCGAGTCGTTTGTCCACCGTCTGCACCGGCTCCCACCAAGGCTTGTCGTGGTTCAAATTTTTTGACCGAGTCAGGTACTGCCGCCATTTCTGATTCACTAATATACGGCGGATTGCTGACGATCGCATCAAAGACTTCGCCTTGTACCTGCGACAATAAGTCCGCTTCGCGAAACTCGATGCGTTCTGAGACTCGATGATTCTCGGCATTGCTCCGCGCCACTTCCAGGGCGTTGGGGCTGATGTCGATCGCGGTGATCTTCGCTTGCGGCAAGTATTTGGCCAAACAAACCGCAATGGCACCGCTGCCAGTACCTACATCGCAAACTTTCAAAGGCTCCGCGCTTTTGGCGGGCAAGCGATCCAAGGTTTCGCTAACCAAATGTTCGGTTTCTGGTCGCGGGATCAAAACATGTTGATTGACTGCAAACGACATGGAGTAAAACTCACGCTGACCGACCAGATAAGCGACCGGCTCGCCACTGGCGTGGCGTTTGACGAGACCGCGAAAGTCATTACGAACAACCTCGCTCACCACCTCGTCAAATCGCGTGTAAAGTTCGATCCGTTGGCAATGCAAAGCGCTGGACAGCAATACCTCGGCAGCCAGGCGTGGCGATTCGATGTTCTTTTGTGCAAAAAAATCTGCGGTCCAAGACAACAGTCGCCCGATGGTCCATGCTTGCTCCGTCATGTGGTCCTCTTAGTCCTTCCGAATTGGTGCAGTCGCTGATCCCTTGTCGATCATGCGTCCAAGTTGCCCATTGTATCACGCAATTCGTTTCGCTCGTGATCTAGGAGCGCTTGAGTCAAGACGTTGACATCACCCGCCAAGACGGAGTCCAAGTTTGCGCGAAAACCGATGCGATGATCCGTACAGCGGTTCTCTGGAAAATTGTATGTTCGGATTCGTTGGCTACGATCGCCGGAACCGACCAACGATTTTCGTTCGGCCGATCGTTTGTCGTGTTCTTCTTGGATCTTGGCTTCGTACAACCGAGCTTTCAAAATTCTCTCCGCCTTCGCGAAGTTTTTGTGTTGGCTCTTTTCGTCCTGAATTGAAACCACGATACCAGTTGCCAAGTGGGTCAACCGGACGGCGGACGCGGTCTTGTTGACGTGCTGTCCACCGGGGCCGGAAGCACAGAACAAATCCTTGCGATAGTCTTCAGGCTTCAAGTCGATCTCAACATCTTCCGGTTCCGGTAGTACGGCCACGGTTGCCGCTGAGGTATGGATGCGACCCTTGGCTTCCGTTTCGGGAACACGTTGCACGCGATGCCCACCGCTTTCGTATTGCAATTCGCGGTAACAGAAGTTGCCGGAAAAAGCTAAGGCAATTTCCTTGAAGCCACCCATCTCCGTCGGACTGGCTTCCAGGATTTCACACTTCCAACCCTTATTTTCCGCATGTTTCTTGTACATTCGCAACAAGTCGCCGGCGAACAATGCCGCTTCATCTCCGCCGGTACCCGCGCGAATTTCCATCACACAGCGCGATCTTTCGGCGTCTTCGCCACCGATCGTCAGGTCCAAAAGTTCGTTCCATAAATCTTCGCGTTTCTTGAGCAACTCAGGCAACTCTGCCTCAGCCAATTCTCGTTCGTCGGCATCAGAACTTTCCAGCATCACGCGAACTTCAGCGATTTGATCCAGCGTGTCTTTGAACTTTTGATACTTCAACGCGATCCGACTGACTTGGCCGTGTTCACGCGCGATTCGCGACATCATGCCCGGCTGAGCTTGAATCGAAGGATCCTGCATTTGCTGCTCCAACAGACGGAACTGGCTCAGTTTTTCTTCGAGCATTTCTTTCATGTTCTTCACCGTGTTTGGTAGGGAGTTCTCGACCAGCCACGTAGCCTCCGAGTCTCTAGTCGGCGGCCAACGGAATCCTGGCGTGGAAATCAACTTGCTGAGAATCGAACTCGCGAGGCATCTCCGGCGAGTTCACTTGAAACAAGAAACGGGAACCTCAGAGGTCCCGACCGACAAAGCAGAATGTCGCTACGGCTCGGCAGCAGGGTACATTGGTATTCGACTAGCTATGTAATGAGTTTTCATGTTCCCGCGATCTCGACCTCCCCGCCCGTTCCAGAATTCTACTGCTCGGAGGTGCCAGCGACAACGCCTGATCCCTGGCCCAAAGAGGCGGAGCCGGGCGCGCTCGCTTGACGCATACGATCCGCCAGTACCGTGTCGGCGAACAACTGAAATACATGATAGATGAGTAATGGCAGTATGCTTAACCCCAAGGTGAGTGCGACTTCGGCTCCAATCATGAACGTCTTTTGGCTGCCACTGATCGCCACCGCTGAATGATCGGAAACACCGAGTCGCGTCCAACGCGCCAGTGCTAGTCCCAGACAAAAAAGTCCAAGATGAATGGTTGGAATCAACGCCAACACCATCAACCATTGCCAAAGCGAATCGCTCTGCCCTTGCCGCCAAACCAGAGCCGATTGTACCGACCCCAAGAGGACAATATAGAGCACCCCGACTTGCGACAGAATTCCAAAAAGCGGTTTGCGTTGACTGGCGAAATGGGCCAATCGCGGCCAACAACGCGCACCTTGTGCCAAGCCGATCGGCAGCAGAACCAGCCACCCAAGTCGTTGGATCTGCTCCCACAGCGAGAAATCTTCGATGATCTGCGAAGTCATCAACCACAGCCATAACGGGGTCGCCACGACGCAGGTCAGGTTCGTCAAGATCGTGACCATGACCGCCGTCACGTCGTTCCCGCCCGCTCGCCGCGTCCAAACCGCTGCCGTCGAGAGCGTGCACGGGACCGCTAGCGCGACGGCTAAACCGCCGCCCAATTGGGGACCAAGCAATTTGACGAATGGCCACGCCAAAAGGGGAGCGAACCCCAAATTGATGACGCTGGCCAGTAACGCTGCTTGTGGTCGCCTGACGGCGCGAAGAAAGGCACCCAATGGCAAAGGCAATGCCGTTAAGAACATCACGAGGCCGACCACCGCTGATCGAAATTGGCGACCTTCCGTATACGGCGCGAAAAAAGTTGCCTGCCACATCCCGACAACGACCACCAAACTTAACGCTAGCAAAAACCACTGTTGTTTGAGAACTGTCACGGTCGCTTTCATTTCAAGATTCAATTGTCGCTGACCGCTCCGTCGGTCAGATATGTTTGTCGCTGACCGCTCCGCCGGTCAGATTCGTTTGTCGCTGACCGCTCCGCCGGTCAGATTCGTTTGTCGCTGACCGCTCCGTCGGTCAGATTCGTTTGTCGCTGACCGCTCCGTCGGTCAGATATGCTGGTCGCTGACCGCTCCGCCGGTCAGACTCGTTGGTCCGCCCCACCCAATCCGCAACGCTATAAAGCATTTTTACGAATGCGTGCTCCCAGCACTTGTGTTGGCCTTTCAGGCCTTTCCTGGACAAGACGACACTCTAACCGGTGACTTGCGCACACCGGCCAGGGTTGTTTCGGCCCGTTCGGGCCTGTTTCGCCCAGAAAAGTGCTTCGCTGCCCCACCCAATCCGGTTCCCATTGTTCCGCTTCGCCGCACACTTCCGACATGCTACCAGAATCCGCCTACCGCATAAATGCAAGTCCATCTAGAATCGAAATCCGAGGCAGATTCGATCCCTACAGACTCGGAAGACACGGAACAAAATGCTGCGTTACATGACCGCTGGCGAATCGCACGGGAAGATGCTGCTTGCGATCTTGGACGGATTTCCGGCGGGGCTCAAGATCGACGAGTCAGCGATCAACCAGGACTTGCGATTGCGGCAAGGCGGCTATGGCCGTGGCGGGCGTCAAAAACTGGAGCAAGACGAAGTCGAAGTATTGGCTGGCGTCTGGCAGGGAGTGACCTTGGGTTCGCCGCTCGGCTTGGCGGTCAAGAATGCGGACTACAAGATCGAGCGATTAAAAGAGTTGGAGCGGCCGCGACCTGGGCACGCCGACCTGGCAGGCGCCATCAAGTTCCTGGGAAGTGTGCGAGGCGTCTTGGAGCGTGCCAGTGCGCGCGAAACAGCAGTCCGAGTGGTGGTGGGGTCGCTCGCGAAGCAGTTGCTCCAAGTATTCGGAATTGAGTGTGTGGGCTACGTGGTCGAGTTAGGCGTACTGAAGACTTCGGCGGAAGGAATGAGCTTGCCCGAAATTCGGCGCGCGCGCGAGCAAAGTGTGATCTACATGCCAACGACCGAGTTGGATGAGCGCGCCGTCAAATACATCGATGAAGTGGCCGAAGCCTGCGATACCTTGGGAGGCGTTTTGGAAGTTCAAGTCACGGGACTGCCGATCGGTTTAGGCACGCATACCCAATGGGATCTAAAACTTGATGGACGTTTGGCCCGAGCGGTGATGGCGGTACAAGCGATCAAAGGCGTTGAGATCGGCTTGGGGTTCGAGGCCGCTCGACGCGTTGGATCTCAGGTTCACGATGCCATTCGTTTTGATTCGGAAAAGTCCGAGTGGCCTTCGCTTGGGTATACACGCCCGACCAACAATGCGGGTGGACTCGAGGGTGGCATGACCAACGGCCAGCCCCTGATCGTACGAGCGGCCAAAAAGCCAATCAGCACTTTGCGAAGAGGCATGGAATCGATCAACTTAGAAACCAAGGAACCGCAGGCAGCGAACTACGAACGGAGCGATGTGTGCGCCGTATCGGCGGCAGCCATCATCATCGAGGCCGTGGTGGCGTTCGAAGTTGCCAACGCGTTGCTGGAGAAACTCGGCGGCGACAGCGTGAGCGAACTTCAAGAGCGCTGGGCTTTGATGTTGCGCCAGGGTCGAGCCCGTTGAGCTGATGCGATTGGAACACGAAGCAACAAGGATGGACGCTAAGCATAGTCAATGAGTGACCGAAGACGGCGATGGATCTGCCAATTCCTTTTCATGGCGGTATGTGTTTTGCCGACCACTTGGGTCTTGCTGCGCATTGCCTATCGTCCAAGTCCGCAAGATTATGCCCAACAGTTGCAACTCCAATTTGGAGTACCGGTTGCGGTGGACCGTGTGGTAACGCCTTCGCCTGAATTCACTTGTTTGTACGATGTGCGGTGGCAACACCCTGAGACCGGACAATGGGCGGTTGCGGACCGCTTGACCTGCTGGCACGGCCAGGAATTGGAAACGCGCGCTCGGTGGCAAATCGAGCAATTGACGGTGCGCGAAGCTGCGTTGCCAGACGTGTTTGCGCAGTTTCACCAGAACGTGGTTCGCCAGCGATTGTATTCGGCTACCCATGAAAACGGCGGTAGCGATTTGCCGATTCCGATGCTGCATATTCGCAGTCTCGTCGTGATGCCGGGGGGAGGCTTCAACTTGCCGAACGAGTCTTCGGAGCGTCCCGTCGTGAAGTTGAAAGATGTTCTCGTGCATTGGAGCGCGGACTCCGCTGACCTGACCCCACGCCTCGAAATGGCGGCCAAATTGGTGCCGCCTCGAGTGGACGCCGATCTACTCGCGGTTGATTCTCCATCGGCGGAGGTCCCGATTGTGGCATCCGTCGAACGCCAGTCCATCCCGAATCGTACGACTGGGCAACGAGAATACACGACAAGTTGGGAAGTTGCCGTCTTGGAACGTTCGTTGCCGATGGCTTGGGTGAACTTGGGGCCGTGGGCCAATTGGATAGGGAATCGTTCCGATTTGGAATTTTCCGGTTTGATCGGCGGGAACATCTTTGAAAATCATTGGGAGTTGATCTGTCGTCAGGCCAACATTCGTGGGTGGGAGTTATCCGACCTCGAGTATCTGGTGGGAGGGCACCGCAGCAGCAATCAAGCTCGGCTGGACTTGAAGGTTCATGAAGTTTCGTGGGTGGGTAAGGCCCATGAACTGAGGGAATGGAAAACCTGTGATGTCGAAATGTCGGCGAGCGATGGTGTCTTGGACCAACGTTGGTTGCAATTAGCGCAACAGTCCTTGGGCTTGATGCCGACGGTGGGCGCTGTCCAACCCGCATCGTTTCACGGAGACGTCGAAGAACCGGGGCATCTTCGGTTTCGCGAAATGAACTTTGGCGTGCGTTTGCAGAACGGCGTTTGGTTTTTTTCTCCGGTTGATTCCAACAATGAAAAACGGCCGATCTTGCAAAGTCCGAATCAAGAAGAGCAGATCGATTGGCCCAATCGCGAACCGCGCGTGTGGGACTCGGCACGGGCTACGCATGCGGCGGCTCGAGTATCGTATGTCGAAGCCACATCGGTCGGCGGCGCGGATTCGAATCGTCGCCCATTAGTGATTGCCCCGATCGAATTCACATGGCAACCGAACCAATTTATCCAGGGTATTCCACAAGCAGACTCCATCTATCAGGAGCTGATGGGCCTGCCTGTTTCCGAGCCCAACTTGAATCCGCAAGACCTGCAACGATGGTTAGAGCACCCGACCTCCATCGGGGACGCGTGGCCAAAATAACCAGTGGATTGGCAATCACCACGTCTTAGATTTTGGACCGGGGGCCGGAAATCCGGATGAGTATGTTACGGGCTCAATCGTTTCGGAACTGGTCGTCTTGTCTGCGGAGTAAAAAACTGGAGACATTATCAAAGGCGAAGTTGCAGGCTGACGTTTCACTTCCAGGAAAATCATTGCAGCCGTTCGATAATACCTTGTCCTTCCACTTGCCACGCATCGATTTCCGGAAATTTCAATTTACATGGTAGACCTGTCTTAATTTGAGGGACAAGAGCCATATCGTTGAGAACTGAAACTTGCAGTTCCAGGTCGTTGTACACTCTGTCGACGGATTGCACGGTCAACCACATCGGTTCCTCCAAGTAACCAATCCGCTGGGTTTTCCGAACGCGTAGTTTCGTCAGATCACCCGTTCGTAATGCCAAACGCAGGTCTGAATAAAAATCACGTTGGTTGCTTTGGACTGCCGGTTTCTGATCATCCTCACCTAAGGGCCGACCGTATCGCACAACTCCATGCTGTCGAAACAACTTACTCACGTTGGTTGTCTTCTGGAATTTCCATTCACTTGACGGCAATACGAACCTGGCCTGGCTTACATCGTGCCAAACCGCGATTTTCTCACCAGCCAGCGTTTCTAATGACGGCAGAATCTTAGATATCTGATTGTTTGTATCCTGATCAGGTTTTGAGAAAAACTCGGAGACTTTCCGCAATTCTCTTCCCACGACGATCACAGCTTTTGCATTGTCAGCGGCAACGGCTTCAGGGATGAAGTCGACGCGTTCGAGGGGATCAACGGAATCCTTCGATTGAAACTGCACGTACCACTTGGTATGCGGAGGCGTCACCGATTCCAAAAAGAAGGTCTCGATCGGGTCGGCACATCCAGGGAAATTTGCTATGCGAATGACCTTGAACTCATTCTGGAGCCCCTCCTGAAGCGCAGCCGCGATCTTCTCTGAGTCGAGAGCAACGGGTTGCTTCAAGTAAACGACCCATTGTAGTGTTGACCAGAACGATTCCAGATCAAATGAATCCCGTCTTTGTAGTTCGCGGTACTCGGGTCGAAAGATATCCCATCCGAATTTGGATGAATCTGCCAAACCGCTAAGTGATTGCGGCCCCGACTCTAGCAATTTTTTAGCAGCGTCTGAGTGTTTTTGCTGATGGGCGTCGATCAACGCCTCGATCAACGATTTTTCGCGTGGATCGTCGCTAGTAAGCTCTCGAGCCAATTCGTAATTGCCATTGCGAACGTGAATTCTGGCAAGGATTTTCTCGTGATAGTCGACGATGAAGTCTGTGGACTCAGAATCGCTGTTCAGCTTTGCAGCTTTTCCTAACCATTCCACAACGCCGGTCGGGTTTAGTTTTTCAGATTCGTGACGAACCATCCATACGGCGAATTCCTTATCGACGGGAACGGAAGCAATGTGCTCGGCAATCAATCGCTCCAGTTGCTCGGGGGCCTCGTCAGGCAAGTCGATTTCGAGTTCATAAAACAATTTCGATTTCTCGGGTGAAGCTCGGTAGTACTCCAACCAAGTGTCGTTTTCACAGAGGGTTTGCAGAAGCTGACGATTCGCGAAATGTTTGGGCCAACCCTTGTCGGTTGCCGATCGAATTGCATTTTCGAAACTTGCGACCGCTTCGGGCAATTGTTCGTGATGGGCGGCGAGATGGCCTTGATATAGGAAGAGATTGGGATCGTTGGGGTGATTCTGCCGGTGCATCTCTAGCAACCTAGTCAAAGAATCCCATTTCTTGAGATCGATCAGAACATCCGCCAACTCCACAAAGAATGTATCAAGCCATTCCCCGTGACTCCCCGAACGCTGAACAATTTCTTCGTACGCAGGCTCGAATCGGCCCGTCAACACCATGACCTGGGCAAATTTCTGCGGGAGCACGTCGCGTAGTTCGACGTGTTCTTCATAAGGAAATTCATTCTCTTCCGAGCCCGGCTCCTCAGTTTGACGTCCAAATGGGTTATCGGACCTTTCTCTGGCGTCCGTCAATTTCTGCTTCGGTTTCCAAAACTCGAACCGATGTCGAATTTCTTGTTCCGCACGCCCCAGTTCTCCGTTTGCAATTAGATACTCGAGCAATCTACACACCGCCAGATGGTCGTTGGGGTCGTACTTCAGGTGATGAAGTAACAATCGGGTCCACTCCGATTCCGAGAGCGTTGAATCCGTGTTTCGCCTGGCCCAATATTCTGAGACAATCATTTCCGATTTTTTAGGCTCAACGTCGTACGCCTCCTCCATTCTCCCAAGTAAGAGCAGCGTTCGGGAAGCGGCTGATGCGAATTTGTTTTTTTGTTCGGGCTCAACTGATGCGTTCATCGCAAGTTGAAAATGCGAATACGCTGTTTCCTGGTCTTCATGTAAAGCCGCCAGTTCGCCTTTCAAGTAGGCGGTTTCAGCCGCTTCGGGAGCCGTCGCCTCGGCGAAAGAAACGACCTTTTCAAGCAACCATTGGTCGTAGTCATTTGTATGTGGGTAGTGGGGCAACTCAACCGCGAATTGCAACGGAGTTTCTAGGTGCTCAAGCAAAAAGTTCACAACTGGAAACGCAACTTCGCCTTCGTCCTCAATGAATTCACGTAACTCATTTGTAGACCAATCGGTATATTTGAAGAAACCTGCCAACGCATCGTCACCGTCGGAGGGTTTGCCTGTTGCGTGCAGGGCCAGCCCCAACCACAAGGACACATCAGGCGAGTGTCGAACGAGATCGAGATAAGATTGCCCATGCTGGATCGATGCGTGATAGTCTTTCAATTTAAACAGGGCAAGTTGTTGAGCCCGATGCGCTCCGGGGAATTTTTTGGAGTCGGTAACTTGTCGACCACACTCTAGTGCCAATTGGTAATCGCGGATAGCCAGGTAAAAATATGCCGTCCGCACCCGGTCGAAGTCTCGCGATTGTGAGGCGGCTTCCGGTTTGGCTTCGATCGAACGGATTAAACGCCTGACGACATCGTGTGTGTAACGGTCGATCACTTGTTCAAAACCTTCCAAGTCGAATTCGGCACTGCTGCCTTGATCGGAAATTAGTGCATGATGTTTGCTTTGCCGCTCGGAATAGGTCACTCCTTGGTCGATTCGTTGCCAATCAAATACCTTCCAAGTATCACCGTCTGGTGCGAACCAGAACTTCCATTCGCGAGTCTCCCAGCCAAGCTCCGCAGATCCAATAGCTTGTACAACTCGAGTTTCGGGGGCGGTCTGAGGTTGATCAACGTGCACGAACTTGAGCGAGTCTAAGAACTCGGTTGGAACGAAATCTGGAAGGCTCGCTCGCAGTTCAATTTTCTGCGGTTCCGTTAGCTTTCGCGATCCATCTACGGCTAATATTCGTTCGTACAACTTTGTTTTGTTTACCGGTAATAGTTGCGAGGGCGAAAACTGTGTCTCGATTTGTTCTCCCAACTGTTTTAGGAATTGCTCAAAATCAGGCAGGTCAATTGGGGGCGGGGTAAGCAATGTGCTGGAGTTTGTTTCGTGTGTCGCTCGGTTGGAAGCCGAGTGCTCAGAAACTTTCGATACATCGATAGAAGGATTCGATTTTTCCTGCAAAGAGTTCATGCCCCGAAGCAACTCAATTGGAGCGTAAACTGCCAGTGTCAGACACGTAAGGACGACCCCGCCGACAATGAAGCGACTAGGCAATGGGCTTGATGTTGGATTCATTAGTAGATTCCGATCACGCAATTTGGTTCTCTGCCAAAATGAAGCATTTTTGGCAAACTTGTTTCTGTCTTGAAAGTTCAGTACAAGACCTTGTGAGGCCGGCGAGCTTTAGGTACGTCGCAAGTCCACTGGCGGCTGGCGGGTGCATAAGCTCGATCTCGTCATCACGATAACGAGGGTAGAAGTTTCTCGCGATAGGAGCATCATTCATCGCGGCGAAATTTCGCGGTTTCGAATTGAGTTGCCCGCGGGAAGGTCGTTTTCCTGCCATTGTTGAAAGCCTGATTCCAAACATGTTGGACGAAACTTCATAACCCATGCATCGAACTGCCGGCGCATTCCCGATGTTTCATTTACGGAAAGGAATTGCCACAGCTGGGACTGAGTTTAATTTGTCGCCGCGTTGCGGCAATTTATGACGTTTAGGTTTTGCTGCTCCGTGGGTTAGCGCCCACGGCTAGAACGTTTTGCCGCTTTGTGGCTGTTTTCAGTTCGGGGCGACGTTCCGTGGGATGGCACCCGTGACTATTCAACGCCTCGTTCTGACTTTTGGGGAGAATGCGACTCAATTCGGTTGCACGGTTTGTTGGCCTCCGTCACAATTTGGAATGGAAATGGGGAGATTTGACGGGGTGGTTTTGAGGGTTCACCAACCAGCGAGTTAGCCTGCGGCGATCGTCAGGCGATATCTACTAGCCAAACACGAGGCGACGATGATTCGAAAAACATTACTTTGTCTATGGTTCGCTTGGACTTCGTCGCAGATCGAGTTGCCGATCCTAGCGCAAGAGGTTGTCGACGTCAAACCGGTTCAGGCTGTAAACGCATTGTCGGACGAAGAACTTTCGGCGGGCTTTCGCTCGTTGTTTGATGGCCAGACGTTGGCGGGTTGGAAAGGCAATACGAAGATCTTTCGAGTTGAAGATGGCGCGATCGTTGGCGGAGGCATGGAACAAGCGTTACCCAACAACGAGTTCCTCCGCAGCGAGCAGGAATATCAAGACTTCGAACTCCGCTTGCAATTCAAGCTGGTCGGTGAGAACGCCAACGCGGGCGTGCAGATTCGAACCGCCGAAATCCCGGATCACCACGAAGTGATCGGTTATCAAGCCGATATGGGCAATGGCTGGTGGGGTTGTTTGTATGACGAAAGTCGGCGAAATCGTGTCTTGGCAGGTCCGCCTGAGGATCAACGCGACAAAGTTATCCGCGTCGACCAATGGAACGATTACCGCATCCTCTGCGAAGGGCCGCGGATTCAGTTGTGGATCAATGGCGTGCAGACGGTTGATTACACCGAGCAAGACGATCAGATATCGCGACAGGGCATCATTGCGCTACAAATTCACAGCGGTCCACCGGCAGAAGCGTCCTATCGAAGTATTCGCATCCGGGAAATTCGTTAGAGGAACGTGCCATGTTGCCGTCCAACTTGAACCGGCGAACCGAACCTATGTCTCGGGCCCAGTCGCGTTCGGTCGATCGCATCGCCATTCAGGAGTTTGGCTTTCCCAGTTTGATCTTGATGGAGAACGCGGCCAGCGGTGCCGCGAGGTTCTTACAAAGTCGTTATCGACCTGAAGTCGATGGCGGCATTCTCGTCGTTTGTGGTGGCGGCAACAACGGCGGAGACGGATTGGCGATGGCGAGGCATCTATACAATATGGGCTTGCCGGTTTCCTTACTGTTGGCGGCTGATCGAGGCCAGCTGAGTCATGACTGCCAGGTGCAATGGCAAATCGTACGCAAGACGAAAATGCCGATCGCGGCGTTCTCGCCCAATGCTTCTCCGATCGGCTTTGCGAATCAATGGAGCGAGGCATGGGAGCTGTTGAGTCCGGTGCTTGGCCGGTTGTCGTGGATCGTGGATGCCGTTTTGGGCACGGGTTCGACGGGTCCGCTGCGTCCACCTTTGGACCTATTGGTGCGTAAAATGCAGGCGATCCCCGCGACCCATCGAATGGCATTGGATCTGCCGACGGGTTGGGATTGCGACTCCGGGCCGACTGGTCCGGACGTCTTCCGGGCGACCGTGACCTACACATTTGTGGCCCATAAGATTTCGTTTCAACATCCTTCCGCCGCCGAATTCTTGGGTGAAATCGTGGTGGGCGATATTGGCGTGCCCCCCGAGGTCGTGCAAAGGGTCGGCTAATCGGATTGATCCTTTCGACCGTCTTGATCCGACCGACCCCATTCGCGTTCGTTTGGGTAATTTGTGTTGTTTTTGGTAAAATCGGCGGGCAAAACTTGCAGTTCTAAATCGGGCTCTTAGAATAGAGAAAGGCGAAAATGCCGCCGTTTTCTTGCCGAGGCGTCTCGCGACGTTCCCTCGGTTGGTTCGTTTTTGATCTCCCATTGGAGCCATCCCCACATGTCATCGGAATTGATCCCACTGGCCGAAGCTGCTGTCCAACTAGGCGTTTCCGTCGAAAAACTGTTGGAAATGCGATCGAACAAGCAGATCTTCGGGATTCGCGACGGGTCCAGTTGGAAATTCAAGAAGAGTGAGTTGGATCGCGTTAAAGAAGATCTGGGGTTGGGGTCTGGTCAGATATCGGACATTGATACGCCAGTGGAAAATGTGTCCGATTCGATGGATTTGTTGGATGGCAGCGATGAGCTTTTGCTGTCCGACAGCGGCTCCGGAGCAATGTCGGGTAGTCTCCTACGGGACTCGGACGAACTCTCGCTGGAAGATGATCAGCCAGCGGCGAAGGGCAAGGGCAAGCCGGACGACACCGGAAAGGCGTCGGACAAAGAAAACAGCGACAATCTCGACTTGTTGGATGACGAGCTATTCAAGTCAGACGAGTTGAGCCTACAGGATAGTGCGGGTCTGGACAGCGGTGAAATGAGCAGCGATTTCGTCGACAGCAGCGATGTCGTGGTCGATGACAGCGATTCAAGTGGTTCCGACAGCGACAGCCTGTTGCTGGATGATGAGGATTTGGTTGTCAGCAACCAAGGTGTAGAAGAGGACGACTTCGAGTTATCGGACAGCAGCATCCTTAGTTTGGACGACGGCGGCGGAGCAGACGATTTCGATCTCGAGCCGATCAGCGAATCCATGGACGATCAAAACAGCAGCTCGCAAGTGATTGCTCTGGAAGACTCGGACCTCATGGACGACTCGCATCCGACCATGATGGGAGGACCAAGTGGCGATCTTTTGTCCGCTGATGAGTTTAGCGATTCTGGAGCGGTGCCCCTCGAGTCATTCAGTGAATCAGTGTTCCCGACGGGTCAAGGCGCGATGGCCGGCGGCCCAGCAATGGTCCCTGCCGAACCGCCATTCACCGCCCTGCAGATTCTGTCGTTGGCATCCACTTTGTTGGTCACGGGGCTGTTGGCCATTTTGAGTTTGGATTTGGCGCAAAACATGTGGCAACCAAACGATTCGGGCTTTAGCAGCAACATCGCTAACTTGTTGGTCGATGCGATGCAGTTCGATCGCTAACGGGTCCGACCAACCTTACACTTTCCGGTCGCAGGTCGATTGGTCTGCGACCTAGGAACGAAAGGACTCGAGCAAAAAAACTCGACCCCAAAAAAAACTCGACCCCAAAAAAACTCGACCCCAAAAAAAACTCGACCCCAAAAAAAACTCGACCCCAAAAAAAACTCGACCCAAAAAAAAACTCGACTTGAGGGCCACAATTCCCAAGTCGAGTTTTTGTTTGTCGAACTGCTTCTGGTCATCCTTGAGGCCATCACACCAGCGGCTTTGCCCGCTGAGTCCAATCGCGGTGCTTCCGTGCACCGAGCAATTGAACGTTCGAACGCTCATCAATTAATCAAGCCGAACGAAAACTGTCAATCCCAGTCGTCTTCTGTCAAAGGTTATCGGCGCGCGGCGGCGTGCTTCAGAGGCAACCAAGCACCATTCGCTTTGCTACTGGACACGCATTGTTGAATGAAGTACATACCTTCAACGCCATCGTAGACGTTGGGGTAGATTGTATTGCGTGCCTCAATCGTTTGACCAGCAGCTCGCGCTGCCATGGCATCGTAAGCCGATCGATAAACATTCGCAAACGCTTCGAAGAATGCTTCGGGATGTCCGGAAGGTAAACGACATGAAGCAGCGGCCATCGGTTTCATGAACGGAGCGTTTGGATCGCGAGTGTAAATCTTGTGCGGTTGACCGTTTTGTCGCACGATCAATTGGTTTGGCTCCTCTTGTCGCCACTTCAAAGATCCAAGCGTTCCATCGATCTCGATTTCCAAATCGTTCTCACGTCCGTGGCTGATTTGGCTGGCGGTGACCGTACCCATTCCGCCGTTTTCGTAGGTAATCAACGCAGTGCCATAATCATCAAGTTGGCGGCCAGGGACAAAACTTCTCAGTTGACAACTGACTTTGTCGGGCAGCAATCCCGTCATGAATCGGCCCAGGTTGTAGGCGTGGGTGGCGATGTCGCCAAACGCACCGGCCGCACCGCTTTTGCTGGGGTCGGTTCGCCAGGCGGCTTGTTTTTGCTCTTGGTCTTCAAGTTTGGTTCTCAACCAGCCTTGGATATATTGAGCGCGAACGGCCTGAATTTCGCCCAGTTCGCCACCGAGGATCATTTCGCGCGCTTGCCGAACCAGCGGATAGCCGGTGTAGTTGTGCGAGACTGCAAAAACGACGCCAGCCTTTTCGACAGCGGCCATTAACTGTTCCGCTTGAGTCAGGTCGAAGGTCATTGGCTTGTCACAGATGACATTAAACCCGGCTTCTACACCGGCTTTGGCAATTTCAAAATGCGTATGGTTTGGAGTTGCGACAGAAAGAAAATCAATGCGTTGTCCAATCGGCAATGCCGCTTCTTTTGTGAGCATTTCTTGATAGCTGCCGTAAGCGCGATCGGGGCAAATGTCGTAGTCGGCGGCGCTAGCTTTGGCTCGCTCCGGATTGCTACTAAGGGCGCCTGCAACCAAACGAGCGCGATTGTCTAGGACACCAGCGGTTGCATGAACTCGACCGATAAACGCGCCTTGCCCACCGCCGACCAAGGCCATGTTGAGTTTGCGATTGAGAGGTTGGTTGACTCCCATGATGAATTCGACTCCCTTAAATATTGCGGAATGTTGAATGTCCGGTCACAGCACCGAATCTTGCCAGAGACTCTCTGGCCGCGGCTTAACATAACACAGGACGCGAGTGTTGCCGACTATGCTTGGTGGCGTCAATCGGCGTGGAGTTGGGTTGAGTTGACGAGCGAAATCCCGGGACTATTCGGCTTCGTCCTGTACGCCGAGGTCGGATTGGCTTTCGACCAAGTACCGGAGGCCATCGAGGACACTTAGTAACTGCGACTTTGAGACATCCTTCCACCCGGCGGTCTTAAAGCGAATGATGGACAATTTGAAGTCTTCGACCAGGTCGCTAAAGTCTTCCGGTAACTCGCCAGCAGATTCAAAGGGCCGAAAGTTGGCGACGGAATTTTCATTGGTCATCGTGACGCGATCGGGGTCGCCGATTGCTGGCAAATCGTCCGAGAGAGATGCCGTGTTCCCGCCGCGATTTCCGCTGTCTTCGCCGAAATCTGGGCCTTCGCTTCGCGGACTGGATTGGAATTTCCCGTTCTTACCCGATTCTTGACGATCTTTTGGTTCTAGGTCTTCATCTAGTTCGCCGTGGACAACATCGCGCGGGTCCGGTTTCTGTTCGGCCAGTTGGCCCATTGTTTCCCAACGTTGATGCCGCATTTGGGAAACGCTCCAGTCCTTTTCAACAGCACCTTGGAGCCACAATTCGGCGTCGTCCCAGTCGACGGCGGCGTGGAAATGACTCCAATAAAGACCAGTGAACGTTGCTTGTTGTTTTCCAAATCTCAAAAAGACGCGCCGCAAGCGCCCGACGTGTTGACCCGTGACACCGCCGACCAATCGACTCCAGGCCTCGTCAGAGTACTCGATCGCGGGCACGCCTTCCTGCTCCAACGCGGTCCGCCATGCCAAGATAACTCTTCCTTTTTCCCAGTTGGTTTGGCTGACCAGACGATTCCATTGACCAACGAACTCTCGGCTAGACCGTTCGTGAAGTTGCCGATCCGGCATCCATTGGTCATCAGCGACGGGCGAATTCAGATCGCCCTCTGCCAACCCAACGGCGAAGTCCATTCCAGAGCGTTCGTTGTCGATGCGATCGTCACTCCGGTCGCTGCTCCAGGCAATCGAGTTCTCCTGTTTTGCTTCACCTTTCGATTCATGACCGGAAGGCAAGTGAAAACTTTGCCGAACGGCGGAAGGTTTGCCTTGCGAACGATGATTCGACTTTGCCATGTAGTACTCCCTTGTTCATCCATCGAGCGAATTCTGCGCCCAGTCCGGAGTTAAGTTAACATTCCCTAACCGGTCGAATAGTCCTGTTTGAGAATTTGGCAAAGCTCGCCGGTCCTATCAATTGAAACCCGTGATTTATCGTCAATTCCGTTCGATCTTCTCACGGAGGGGACGATAATCCACGGAGTCTTACTTGGCCCAAGATCGTGGAGAAAATGTCAATAGTTGAGAATCAACCAAGTGACCGTCGATAATCTTCAAAAACGAAATCGTATTCGTTGCGGTCGTCTGCGGGATGGTGCTCTTTGGCAATCAACTCCCATTGGTCCCAATGGATCGGCGGCATTTGGACATCGCCCGCGACCTCGGCCAGGACGCGGGTAAAGAACAGGCGATCGGCCAGAGGCAAAGCAGCCGCGAAGACCGAGTGCCCACCGATGGCAAAGACAGAAGCCGCGTTGGTACGGCTTCCATACTCCCAGGCGTCAGCGAAACTAGGAAAAATCAACCCTTGTTCCGGCTTGGTCGTCGCGGGCCACCAATCCTGATTTTCCACCTGGCGACTGATCACTAAATGTTGTCGTCCAGGCAGGAATCGTCCCAGCGATTGAAAAGTTAGACGCCCCATGATCAACGGTGCGCCCATGGTCAATTGTTTGAAGCGTTGCAGATCGCGGCTCAATCGCCACGGCAGTTGTTGCGCTCGACCGATGACCCCGTTTTGCGCGGCGGCCAGAATCACCGATAAAGTAGTGGCTGTGTTCAAGCTTCCCTTCCTTTGGTTTGCGACACGATCAAACCGCAATGGGTGCTTTGATCAGGGGATGGTATTGATAGTTCCGAAACGTGATGTCCTCATAAACAAATTGATCGATCTCAGTGCGCTCGGGATTCAATTCAAGCTGGGGCAATGGAAATGGCGACCGTGATAACTGGAGAGTGGCTTGTTCGATGTGGTTGTCGTACAAATGACAATCACCGCCAGTCCAGATAAACTCGCCGACGCCCAACCCGACGACCTGAGCCACCATGTGCGTGAGCAGTGAATACGATGCAATATTGAAAGGCACTCCCAGGAAAATGTCGGCACTGCGTTGATAGAGTTGGCAACTCAATCGCCCTTCCGCCACGTAAAATTGGAACAAAGCGTGGCAAGGAGGCAACGCCATGTTTTCCAATTGACCGACATTCCAGGCCGATACGATCAGACGACGACTGTCGGGAGCCGTTCTTAATTGTTGAATCACATTCGCAATCTGATCCACATGACGTCCATCAGGGGTCGGCCACGAGCGCCATTGGTATCCGTAAATTGGGCCCAAGTTGCCGTGTTCGTCGGCCCATTCATCCCAAATACTGATTTTGTTTTCTCTTAAATAGGCTACATCGGTCGAACCGCGCAGAAACCATAGCAACTCGTGGACGATCGATGGCAGATGCAAACGTTTGGTGGTGACCAATGGAAAACCGGCGGCGAGATCGAACCGCATTTGATAGCCGAAAACGCTCCGTGTACCGGTCCCCGTGCGGTCCGACTTGCGAACACCGCGGTCCAAAACGAATTGCATGAGTTCCAAATACTGCTGCATTGAATCAATTACTCCAAACCAAAGCGACGCATTGAGCCGCGATGGCTTCTTGACGACCAATATGTCCCACACCTTCCCCGGTCTTGGCTTTGACACCAATTTGTTCTGGTCGAACCGTTGCCAGGGGATGCGTCAAGGTGTTGGCAATTTCCACGCGAATCGTGGGCCAATACGGCAATAACTTCGGACGCTGGGCAAACACGATACAATCCAACTGCTGGATTCGCCAACCGGCCTCGACCAATGGATGCCAGGCCAAACGCAGCATGTCGCGCGAATCGCGGCCGCGATTTGCGGGATCGGTATCTGGAAAGCACTGTCCAATGTCCCCTGCCCCAGCGGCGCCTAACAAAGCATCCGTGATCGCATGCAACAAGACGTCGGCATCGCTGTGTCCAACGGCGTGATGGTCGTGCGGAATGGAAATACCACCCAAACGAAGCGGCCCGTTTGGCCCCAACCGGTGCGAATCATGTCCCAGCCCAATTCGTAATTTTTCCCACATCACCCACTCGTATGATTTCGATGGAAAGGTTCTACTGACACCGCGGGCGTTATCGTACCGCCGAATAATACGACCGAAAAGGCTTGTAGTAACCACTCGTGCAAGATGCAGGCTCCACGGATGCTGGTGAGTTGGAACCGGTACTGATTCGCGTAGGCGGTTCGAATTTCCTTCCCAAAGTCGCAAACCCCGCGGCCGGCAGTCGTGCACTGCCAAGGGTGGCGATTCAAGAAACGAAGACTATTTAACGACCATGCCGCTGATAGAAATCGAAAAACTTAGCAAGCACTACCAGGTGTACCAGAAGCAAGAAGGGCTCTGGGCGTCGGTGCGTGGACTGTTTCACCGTCAATACCGGCGGGTCACCGCGCTGGATGGGATCGATCTCAAGGTTGAGCGTGGCGAGTTCGTGGCCTTTTTAGGGCCCAACGGTGCCGGCAAAACCACAACCCTCAAGATCCTCTCGGGGGTCATTCACCCAACGTCAGGAACGTGCCGGGTCATGGACTATGTTCCTTGGCAACGCGTCAACGCGTATCGACGGCGGTTTGCGTTGGTTATGGGGCAAAAAAACCAGCTGTGGTGGGATTTGCCCGCTCAAGAATCATTCCGTTTGCACCAACATATTTATCAAATCCCGGCGGACCAATTTCAAGCGACTCGTGACGAATTGGTCGACTTGTTGGGCCTAGGCAAACTATTGCGGCAACCTGTGCGAGAGCTGTCCTTAGGTGAACGCATGAAGATGGAATTGACGGCCGCGTTGTTGCATCGGCCGGAAATTCTGTTTCTTGACGAGCCAACGATTGGATTGGACGTCGTGGCTCAGCATAACATTCAACAGTTTCTAAAGCATTATCAAGAGGCTCGGCGGATCACGATCTTGTTGACGAGCCACTACATGAAGGACATTGAAGCGCTTTGCCAACGGGTGGTTATCATCAATGAAGGTCGAATTCAGTTTGATGGTTCTTTAGCCGAGATTGTTGGTCAATTTCATCAAGAGCGGATCGTCTCGCTTCGACTTGGGAACTCGAACGGGATTGACGATTTGAGTCAATTCGGGCGCGTGACTCGGCTGCAGCCGCCGCAAGTTCAGTTGCGAATTCCGCGAGCCCAAGTAACCAGTTCGCTCGCCGAGATATTGAACCGGTATCAGGTCGACGATGTTTCAGTCAGCGATCCACCGTTAGAGGAGGTGTTTGCGCACTTGTTCACGCGTGGAAAATCGGACATCAAGGAAACTGCGGACTCAGGTACTGCGGCGGCGAGTGATTCGGCGGCGAGTGATTCGGCGGCCTCTTCGGCGGGAGTGGTACGGCGATAAGTTATGTCGGCACTGGGATCTCGCTTGAATTTGTGGTGGGCTATCTTTCGCGTTTCCGTGGAAGAACGTTTGGTCTATCGCGGTGATTTTGCGTTTGGGACCTTGATGCGGTTCCTGCCCATGCTGACCCAGATTTTCTTGTGGTGGGCGATCTTTGACGCGATGGCGGCGCGACAGGGTGACGGGACCGACGTCAACGCGATTCGAATCAAAGGCTATAACCTTCATGATATGATCGCGTACATGCTGCTGGTGATGTTGGCCAGGGCGTTCAGCAGCATGCCAGGTCTGACGTCTGGGATTGCAACGAGCATTCAAAAAGGCGAGATCAAGAAATTTTTGATTCAGCCCGTCGACATGTTGGGCAGTCTGTTGTTGCAGCGAATCGCTCACAAGTTGGTCTATTACTTGATCGCCATTGGACCTTTTGCGTTGGTGTTTTTCTTGTGCCGGTCATTTTTTGACGCAGGTTTTCCGGCTCCAGATCAATTGTTGGGCCTGGTTCTGGTCTTGATCGGTTCGTTTCTCTTGGGATTTGCTATGGAGGCGTGTTTGGGACTGGTCGCCTTTTGGTTATTGGAAGTCAGCAGTTTGGCGTTCATTTTCATGCTCTTGAGCTTCTTTTTGTCGGGCCACATGTTCCCTCTGGATTTGATGCCTGCTCCGTTGGATTGGATTATTGGCCTACTGCCATTTCAGTATTTGGCGTATTTCCCCTCGGCGGTCGCGTTAGGCAAGGTGACCGGCGAGGAGTTGGTTTGGGGAATTGTCGTTCAATACTTGTGGGTCATCGGGTTTTGGGTTCTGTGTCGTTGGCTGTGGGTACGTGGGTTGACGCGATACGGAGGATACGGTGGCTAACGAGAAGGCAACCGAGTCGGATTTTTGCAAACCGACTTCGAAGTTGGGTACGATTCAAATCGAACCCGAGGGAATTCGGGACTTGCGGACGGGGCCACTGGTGTATTGGCGAGTCTTCCGAACGTTCGTTCGCAATTCCCTCGTGCGCGCGATGGGGTTCCGAGCAAACTTTTGGCTGGAGTGCGTTTCCTCGGTTTGCTGGACGGTCATGAATCTTGTGTTTTTCAAGATCGTGTTCACTTATACCGATTCGATCGGTCGTGACACTGGGTGGGGAGAGAACGAATTTTTCGTGTTCTTGGGGACCACGTGGATCATCACTTCACTGATTCAGACGTTTGTGATGCCCAACGCGCAGGAGTTCAGTGAATTGATTCGGACGGGGCAGTTGGACTTTGCCCTGTTGAAGCCGATCGATACGCAGTTCTTGATTTCTTTCCCCCAGATGGTTTGGTCGAATCTCGCCAACTTGTTCCTCGGAGTCTTTCTGGTCATCTACTCCGTCTACCTGTTGACGACAAACGCGGAGAATCCACTACCGTTTGGCGTTGGTCATGTCGTTCTCTATGTGTTGTTTCTGGGATGTGGACTGGCGATCTTGTATAGCGTGATGATTGCGATGGCCGCAACCAGCATTTGGCTCGGGCGGAATCAAACGCTGTACACATTCTGGTTTTATTTGACTAACTTTTACCGCCAGCCCATGGAAATTTATCAACAGGGCTTTTGGGGATGGGCCTTATGGGGACTGTTTACATTCGTCGTGCCCATTCTGCTGGTCGTCAATGTCCCAGCTCGAATCTTGGCAGAACCACTGCGTCCCGGCTGGGACGAACGAACGTGGGCGTTGGCAGGACTAACCGTGTTGGCGACGTGCGTCACGATGGCGATAGCGAGATTCGTGTTTCAAGCCGCTTTAGCCAGTTACCGCAGCGCCAGTAGTTGAACCGAACGGCTCCGAGCGGAAACTTAGTAACGGCGGAATTCGATAAATCGACCGAGTCTTGCCCGCTGAAGAATTTGGCATTAATCGAAATCGAATAAATCGCCCCAGAAGGAGCCCCGTTTCTTGCCCCGATAATGTCGATCATCGCGGTCATCATAATCCTGACGATGCTCGCGTTCCATCCTTTCGCGCTCGTACCGTTCTTGTTCTCGACGGAATCGTTTTTGCTCGTCCGATGGGTAATCGGAACCCCGATCTTCGGGTCGGTAAACCGGAGGAGCAACGACCGGTGGTTTAGTGGCCATTGCTTCGCTCGCTTTTTCGATAAACTTGTCAAGTTCACCGCGATCCAGCCACACGCCCCGACACTTGGGGCAGTAGTCGATTTCGATGCCTTGCCGCTCCGTCATCAACAGATCTGGCGTGCCACAAGCCGGACATTTCATAATGCGAGCCACCTTTATTGAAGGGTTTCGCCCGAATCACTCGAGCATCGCGTGCCAAACATTTCAAATCGTTTCCCAGTCTACTCACGCTGGAATGCCATTGCAACAACGTTGGCCTGGTGGGTCGCAACCAGGATCCAAGCTGCTTTGCGACCGCAGTGAGGACCGAGGACGGAGAACCGGCATAACCGAACCCATTTGAAATCCATTTCTCCAGCTTGGCTTCTGGAACGCCTTTCTAGTGACGGTTTTGAGTTTTATGCTGAAAGTTCTGGCCGGTGAATTTTCCCAATCGAATTTCTTTATGCTTTCTTCCTGAATTGCCCACACGTTACTAATTGAAACCTACATTTCGGCGATCGCTGAGTTTCTCGGCGGTGATCTGGCTCACTGACTCGACCGTTTGGTTGAGACCGGGCGGGCTCGATTGATTGTCACCTCGCTGCCCGTCGGAGGACCACTGACGGGACTCAATTGGTATTCCGTGGTCTCAACCAAACTTTCCACTAAAGAAGGTAACTTCTCATGAGTAGAATCAATACAAACATCTCGTCGATGGTCGCCCAAAAGAACTTGGCCAAGTCCAACTCGCAGTTGCAGACTTCGCTGAATCGCTTGAGCACCGGTCTCCGCGTCAACAGCGGCAAAGATGATCCGGCTGGTTTGATTTCCAGTGAATTGCTTCGTCGCGACATCACTGCCGTTGGCAAAGCAATCAAGAACAGCGAACGAGCCGGTCAGTTCATTGCCACGGCGGACAGCGCGTTGTCGCAAGTGTCGAGTTTGTTGAACGATGTTCGTGGACTGGTCACTGAATCAGCCAACTCCGGTGCTTTGAGCGACGAACAAATTGCAGCCAATCAACTGCAGATCGACTCGTCTTTGGAAGCGATCGACCGCATCGCTAAAACCACCAACTTCCAAGGCAAGCGCATGCTCGATGGCAGCATGGACTTCCAAGTAACGGCCGGCAACGGTTTCGGTACCGTCTCGGACTATGTCATCAATCAAGCGACATTGGATTCGAATGACGAGATGGACGTCAATATCGCCATCGCCAATGCTGCAGAAGTCGCAGAACTGACCGTTGCTGCGAATGCTTTCACGAACGGTGCGTTGAACGACGACTTGGTATTGAAGTTGGGCGGTAAAGATGGTGCCGAAGTGTTCACGTTTGATGCGGGTGCCGATGTGGACGACATCGCTGCTGCGATCAATTTGGTGACGGATTCAACCGGTATCGAAGCCAGCGTCGCCAACAACGTTTTGACTTTGGAATCCACCGCTTACGGCTCGAAGGCCTACATCGATGCGGAAGTCATCAGCGAAGGCGGCAGCGGAACGTTCGCTACTAACCTGTCTGCGACACGTGATGAAGGTGCTGATATTGTAGCGACGGTTAACGGTGTCCAAGCTGTCGGCGACGGAAACAACTTGTCGATCAACACTTCGACTCTAGGTCTGTCGCTTACCGTAGATGACGGTTCCAGCACGGCTGTTGCCTTTACGATCAACGGTGGCGGTGCCAAGTTCCAATTGGGCGCCGACGTTGTGGGTAACCAACAAGCTCGCATGGGCTTGAAGAGCGTGTTCTCAGGCTCGTTGGGTGGCAGCGAAGGTCGCTTGTACGAATTGAAGTCGGGCGGTGCCAAGTCGTTGGAAAACGATCCAAACGGTGCCTCCAAGGTTGTTGACCAAGCGATTGTTCGAGTCGCCGAATTGCGTGGCCGGTTGGGTGCGTTCCAAAAGACGACCATCGAAAGCAATATCTCGGCCTTGAGCGACCTGTCGGTCAACTTGAGCGAAGCTGAAAGCTCGATCCGCGATGCCGACTTCGCCGTCGAAAGCGCGAACCTGACACGGGCTCAAGTTCTGGTCAGTGCCGGTACGCAAGTCTTGTCGATCGCGACACAAAATCCGCAGAACGCACTGCAATTGCTCCGATAGTACCAGACTTGGTAGCTGATCAACACTCGACCCAGCTAGGTCACCCGACCTAGCTGGGTTTTCTTGTTGGCAAATTGCAATTCACCTTCACATGGTGCATCATATCGATGCCCCAACGATGGTCGCCAAAGCGGAGTTGTTGGGATTTTGTGGCAGGGGGCCTACCGCGATCGTGTAAAGGACTTGGTACTTTGAACCTGAGAAGCATTGCCTGTCGTTTGGGGTTGCTGGCAGCCCTCGCGACTTCGTTCGCTCCCGTGATTGCTCAAGACAATACCCACGGCGACCCAGCGACAGGGAAGTCTGAGGGACATGGGGAACCGAATACGACGCTCGCTGGTCATTCTTTCCACGCGGAGGTCTTTAATGAAGGACCTCGCCAGGCGGCATACCAGATGGGGGGGACCGGAATCGTCGATTTTCCAGTTTCGACTGAAAGTGAAGTCGCCCAACAGTTCTTCAATCAGGGGGTTGGGCAATTGCATGGATTCTGGTACTTCGAAGCCGAGCGATCCTTTCGACAAGCGGCAGCGCTGGATAATCGTTGCGCCATGTTTTTCTGGGGCATGGCGATGGCAAATCTGAAGAACCCCGAGCGCGCCATGAAGTTTATCGGGCAAGCCCGAGAACGATTGGAATCCGCAACCGAGCGCGAACAGAAGTGGATCGAAGCCGTGGGCAAGTTCTGCACGACGAAAGACGCAGAGGATAAAGAGATTCCACTGGAGAAACGCGCCCAACAATACACACGAGACCTCGAGGAAATCGTGTTCATGCAACCCAACGACATTGAAGCGAAATCTTTTCTGGTTGGGCACTTGTGGGAGAACCAACGCCAAGAACTGGCAACGATTTCGCATGTAGCGGTCGATGCCTTGTTGCAACAGATTTTTGATGTTTCTCCAATGCATCCCGCCCACCACTATCGAATTCATTTGTGGGACCAACGAGATGCGAAGCAAGCATTGAAGAGCGCGGCGCTGTGCGGACCAAGCGGGCCAGGGATTGCTCATATGTGGCACATGCCGGGCCATATTTATTCCGGCTTGCATCGGTACGAGGATGCCGTTTGGCAAATGGAGGCTTCGGCGCGGGTCGATCATGCCCACATGCTTCGCGATCGAGTTATGCCGGACCAAATTCATAATTACGCTCACAACAATGAGTGGTTGACACGCAATCTGCTCAAGCTCGGACGCGTTCGCGACGCACTGGACCTGGCCCAAAACATGCTCCATTTGCCGCGTCATCCAAAGTACAACCACTCGGGTAGTGGCAGCGGCAACTACGGCAGGCAGCGAACCATCCAAGCGTTGACGGAGTATCGAATTTGGGAAGTCTTGCTGAGCCGTGCCAACGAGTTGATCGACCCGGCCGAAACAGACAAGTCCAAGCAGCGAAACAACCTGCGATTGAGCGGGATCGCGGCGGCATTTGCCCAACAGCCAGAACGCATGATCGAATCCGTTGCCAAACTTGAAGAGTCGATTACGAAAGCGAAATCGGAACGAGACGCCAAATTGGCGGCGGCCGAGTCCGCTGCGGCAGCTGCCATGGAAGTTGCCAGCGACCCAACGACCACGCCGGTCTGCCCACCAGTCGCAGAGAATCCCGGGGTCGAAACGGGAAAACCGGAAGAAACGACTGCCGATACGGCAACTGCAGTAGCGAGCGTCGTTCCTCCCAAACCAGATGTTTCGGAATTGGATCAAGAAATCCAGAACTTGGAAAAGGCCGTCGCGGCCATTCGCGCGGTTGACGCGGCTGCGAATGAACGATGGGACCAAGCCTTGGAATTGGCTTCCACGGCGGATGGGATCGAAGCTCTTTGGAAGGCCGAATGGCAAGCGGCTGCTGGGCAAGCAAAGTCGGCTTGGGAAACCGTTTCGAATGAAGTTGCGAATCGCCCCAATGATGTGGTGCCCTTGGCAGTCAAAGTATTTGTCGGACATCGGATATTGAATCAGAAACTGACGGCAGAAAAACCGGAAGGCGACGACATCACTGCTGAAGACCAAAGCGGTTCGGATGAGCCGATAGGAACCGATGAGCCAGTTGGAACCGATGAGCCGGTGGTCACTCCCGAAATGGTGAAAACGGATTTCGATCGCTTGCGCACGGTCGCCAGTCAAGCGGATCTGGACACGCCGCTGCTCGCGCGATTACGACCGGTTGCAGATGAGTTGGGGTACCCGGAGGATTGGCGTTTGCCAAACGCCGTTAATGGAGATATTGGCGAGCGGCCCGAGTTAGACTCGCTGGGGCCGTTGCATTGGGTGCCCTCGGCCGCCCCTCACATGACGGTGGTTGATTCCCAGGGCAGCAGTTCCGTGGATCTGAATTCGAGCGGTCGCGCGAGAATCGTGATGTTCTATTTGGGGTTCGGATGTCTGCATTGCATGGAACAGTTGCAGAAGTTCTCACCGGAAGTCGATGATTTTCTGGCAAATGGTATCGATGTGGTGGCGATCAGTTGCGAATCCGCGGAACAACTGCAACAGGGACTGGCCAATTATCCTGAATCACTTTCGATCCCGCTCTATTCGGATGTTCAGCTTCAGTCATTCAAAGCGTTTCGTTGTTTTGATGATTTTGAAAACCAGCCCTTGCACGGGACGTTCTTACTTGCTCCCGATGGACGAGTTTTGTGGCAAGATATTGGTCACGAGCCGTTTATGGATGTTGATTTTTTAAAGACCGAGTCCAAACGATTGCTTGAGGTTTGGCGGAATTGAAGTTGCGTTGCTGATGCTCCGCGTTGCCTTGTTGCGGCGACGTGTTGGTCATGGGATACTTGACGCCGAGTCTAGGGCATCGTCGTGTGGCGACAAATGATGCCGGACTGTCACGGTGGAGTGATCGTGACTCGTGTCAAAGTAACTTTGGAGTTGTAGTGATGCCGTATCGATGGACCAAGCCTGTTGCGGGGCCGATTTGTTTTGCCGTTTTGTTGACGTTGTTGTCGTTGACAAATATGGCCAATGCCCAAACCAAACTGCCCGCGTTTTTCTCTGACAACATGGTTTTGCAACGAGATGCGGCGGTGAATGTTTGGGGGTGGGACACGCCGAATACGAAGGTCGCTGTTTCGTTGGGAGAGCAAACCGCGACGGCTACTACCGATGGCAGTGGCCAATGGAGTGTGTCGTTACCAGCCCGAGCGGCAGGCGGGCCGTTGCAGTTGAAGGTCAAGGGTTCGCAAGTTATCGAACTTGATGATGTGTGGATGGGAGACGTGTGGTTGTGCTCGGGGCAATCCAATATGGAATGGCCTGTGGCCGCGTCAGCCAACAAGGACGCGGAGATTGCGGCAGGTAATCATCCCAAGATTCGACACATCAAGATCCAGCATCGTCCTTCGGCAACCCCGGAAACCGATTTGCCGACCGATGGTTGGAAAGTTTGCACGCCAGAGCATGTCGGTAACTTTACGGCGGTAGGTTACTTTTTTGCTCGACACTTGCAAACGGAAGTCGATGTGCCGATTGGTTTGATCGGAAGCAATTGGGGCGGAACACGGATCGAACCTTGGACACCGCCGGTTGGATTTCAAGGTGTTGCAGCGCTGAAGTCGATCGCTGACAACTTGGCGAAATACCCCGAGAAGAATGAGCAAGGTGCGATCAATCATCAGAGTCCGTTGGCTCTTTACAACGGAATGATTCATCCGCTTGTCAAAATGCCGATTCGCGGAGCGATCTGGTACCAGGGCGAATCGAACAACGGCGAAGGGATGTTGTATCGCGACAAAATGGAAGCTCTGGTTAAGGGATGGCGTCAGGTTTGGAATCAACCGGAACTGCCGTTCTATTTTGTCCAGTTGGCACCGTACAACTATGGTGGCGATGGCGAACGATTGGCCAAAATTTGGGAAGCGCAAACCGCCTCGTTGGGTATTGAGAATACGGGTATGGCTGTTACCGTCGACATTGCTGACTTGAAGGACATTCATCCGACCAACAAGCAGGATGTAGGCAAGCGATTGGCGCTGTGGGCGTTGGCGAAGACCTATGGAAAAGATGTGACTTACTCTGGGCCCCTGTTCCGAAAGGCGACCGCGGAAGGTTCCGCCATGATGGTCGAGTTCGAACATGGCAGTGAACTGAGTACGAACGATGGGAAACCGGTCCGCGAGTTGATGCTTGCTGGTTCGGATCGCCGCTTTTTTCCGGCGACCGGTGAAATCGTCACCGTAGGCGGTGCGGCCAAGTTGAAAGTCTCCAGTCCTCAAGTCGCTCGACCTGCGGCCGTGCGCTATGGCTTTCACCAATTGGCCGAGCCCAACTTGGTCGGCAAAGGAGGTCTACCAGCCAGCCCCTTCCGAACTGATAAATGGGACCGCGTGTACCTACCTGTCGGCGCGGAGGCGTACGTTGGGAAATGGAATTTCAAGTTCGTGACTCCTGACGGCGCGGAGATCCAGCACCCGATGACGGTCACCAAAGACGGAGACGCTTTGAAAGTCGAAATGGTTGACGAGAGCGGGAAGTCTCGCGAGTTAAAGGTGGCGATCGAACTTCATGAAATGCAATTGAAGTTTTCGACCGATTACCAAGGCCAGTCCGTTGCATTGACGTACCATTTGACCGTTGATGGCAACAAGTTGGTCGGCGATTGCGAGTTCGATATGGCCGGACAAACCGGCGAGTTTCCGATCGAGGCTGTCAAGCAGTAGAAGTTTGAAATGGTGTTTCCGCGCGGTCCATAGCGGCCGCGCGGTTTTGCCGTTTCGCCGTCCTTTGCTGGCTCATGTTGTGTGATGCCCTCGGCCGTTCAAAGTGGAGCGTGCTTCATCTTTAGTCTTTGTCCAAGGCATACACGGATCGGTCACAAATTTTATCTTATCAGGCGGGGGTGTCATGACTGCCCCAGATACATCTCAGGCTGAATTATCGCAAGCTGAGTCATCGCAGACGGAATCTTTGTGGCGTTTCAGAGGTTCGATTCCAAGTTTTAAAATCCCGCGTTGGTTGCGATCGGTGAAAACCTTGTTGGTGATTCAGATTTTGGTCGCGATGGTGATCATCGTATGGATTCGTCCAAGTTATGAAAAGTCGCAACGAGATCGCCGTATCCGAAACGTTCGATTGAACGAATTGATCTTTGAAATACAGCAACGCTGTCGCAGCAGCAAATTCGATAAGAATCGGTGGTCGCCATCGTTTTTATCGGACGCTACGTTACGTCCCAACAAATTTGATTTCAGTTGGAGACTTGAGCTCATCGCGGAAAGTCATCGGCATGACGACGACTACCGCGAACCCATTCGCAAACTGCTGGTAGCGCAGAGCCTTGACGAAATCAAGTCCATCATGGCCAATGTGCCTAACGACTATAGCTTCTCCCGGTGTCCATCGTCGATTGGCACGGACAAGACGGCGATTGTTGCCGTGGTTGATGTGGGTACTGTGGTACAAACCAACCGAATCGTCGCGCCCGAGGCGATTGTGGATGGGGCCGAAAATACAGGAATGCTGATCGAGCTACAGGATAGCGATATTGCCTGGTGGGAAGCGCGAGACCTTACCATTGAAGAGGCGATCACGGCAATCAGGAATTGCGGCGATTCAGAAGGCCTGAACGTGTCCCTGGCAAGTGGGAAAGTGGTTGCTGTGCCTCCCGACACGCCTGCTGAGGAAATCAAGAAGCTGTTTACCGTGAATGACGGCGTGCCCAGTATCCAATTCAAACGCCGACGTCAGTGAGTTTGGATGGCTACCGAGAAACGCCGAAACGAAAGAAGCCGCGGCAAGCGATCGTCGCAAGGTTTCTCAATGCGATCGCTAAGACAGCTCAACCCGCGGCACTTTGCGTTTGAATCGTGCGCGACACTTCATTCGAAGACGGAGCGAAGGGCGGCTTTCGATTAGGCGAAATCCGTGCTGCGTGAATCTAGGTTGGTTGGCGACAGCGTGGGAAAAGCGACGGGCGCATCGGAGTGAGCATCTTCCATGTCCATATCTTCCATCATTCGTTGACATTCGATGCAATAGGGGGCGTAGGGTAAGGCCTCGAGTCGCGGCAAAGCGATGTTGTTACCGCATTCTTCACATTGCCCGTAGCAGTTCTTTTTGATTTTCAATAGAGCCAATTCGATGTTGGCCAATTCGCGGCTTTCGGCTTCCGCCAATTGAGCACTCAAGACTTCGGCAGTGGATTCGGACGCGAAGTCGACGACATCACCGCCAGTGCGTCGAATTTCTTGGAGCATGGTCAGATCGCCCGTCAAGGCGCGACTCAATGCTTCACGCCGATGCAATAAATCTTGCTTCAATTGCTCTAGTTGTTGCGAACGATTCATGCCGAAGTTCCTGTAGATGGCCCGACGAAAATGTAGTTCACATTCATGATGACGATCCCTGGAAATGTCAGATCGCTGAAACGAATTTTCGTTAGGAAGTCTTGCGGAACCAAACCAAGCGGCAGAATCTGCAGAATCGGAATGGATTGGCCTATTTTGCCCAGCGTCGCGCGACGGACTTAGGTTCGTGTCGAAATTGGCGTCCTACATTTGTTCGTCCAAATTGAGGAAGATCCCGGTCTGGACAGTGGGATGTCGCTCGTTTTGTAGTAGCGGATTTAGTTTAAAAGCCGAGTAGGAACAATCATGGGAACAAGTGCTAGTAAAGAGAGCGTCCTTGACGTGCTGTCTCGGATGAAAACCGAACTAAAGTTTGATGTCGAGGACTTGAGTCCAGAATCAGCAGCTGCCGCAAACGCGGCTGGCGAAGCTTCGAAAAAACCGGTTGCTGCTCCAGTTGCCAAAGAGCCAAAGCCACCCGCTCCTGCGTTTCAAGAACCGTCGCCGTCGGAGACCGTGGAAGAACTTACCAATTACATGGGCGATTTGTTGAAGCGATACGGCAAAGGTGGAGCGGCACCAGCGAATTCGGCTCCCGCAGCGCCAAACAGCCCTTCAGCTTCGAACACTGGTGAAGCCAATGCGCCGCACCATCCCGATTCGCCCCTGCCTCAACGAAAACCTCGACCTGCCAAAGCCGAGTCAACCGACCCCGCGCCAGCGGCAGCGAATGAGAAACCGGAAGTAGATCCGAATGCCGAACCCTGTGGCGAAAACGTGCCCAGCGAGTTTTGCTTACTAGAACAGCGAGAGTTCATCCCAAGAAAGCGCGCTCCGGAAGAGAAAGCATGTATTGATGCGATGCGTGAATTGGCCGTCCATTCCGCGCGGCGCGCGATTCAAACTTGCGACAATAAGAAGCGAGGATTTGACGCGAAACATCGGTTGTTCTTGGCATTTGGAGCATTTGCGGTCTCGGGCGTGGCGTTCGTGTTTGCTGACTCTCCATTTTCAGTAATGGGATGCGTGGCGATGTGCGGTGTCACAATCGGCTGCATGTTTATCGTCAATTGGCAAAAAACCGTGGCGTTGCTGAAAAAATCTGCCAACAGTTAAGCTGGAGGCTCGTACTTCGCTACCTTCACTCCGGTATGGGAGAACGCCGGAGATGAAGGTGGCGCTGCTACGGGGCAACGAGCTAGGTCGATGATATTCATGCTGGAGTCATGCCGAGGACTCGCTTGCATCTACTGGCACGTGCGTCCATGGGAAGCTGCGCCGCGCACCGAGACTCGAGTCACCCTTCTTAACTTATCTGGCACTTTCCATGGTCCTTCCTTGGGCAGGGATCGCTTGTTTCTTCGTTAGTCGCCACCCAGAGAATGAATCAACTCTACTGGATTCGATGATCGGGATCGCGGTTTGTCCGCCCGATTCGCTGGCCAATCGGGATGAAGAACTATCTTGCGTCGACAGGTTGGCTTCGCAATTTTCTGGCGTTCATCCTCAGGAATTCTGGTCAGAATTTTTTCAGCCACCCTTGCTTCAAATTACGATCCGTCAAACGTTGGGCCAACTGCTTGCCGACCTTTTTCAAGCCATCCATCGACGATGGACCAAGCGTTCCCCCGTACTGGGCGGCCATAACTGACTCGAGCAAACGTACCAACTCCTGGTCGGACGGTTTCGGTTCCAACAACATTCGTCCTAGATCCGTCCACATACTGTGATCCGATTCAATGATTAGTATTTGCTCGCAACGTGCTAGGTTGTCCACAACGTAAGCCAAGTCCTTTCGTTCCATGGCAATGTGAAACAACATCAACTGAGAACGTGCAATCGACTCGATGTTGGCAGGGGCTGCATTGATCCAAACCATATCCTCCAGTTCAAAACGATTGGTCGATGGGGCTTTTGCGGCAGTTCGCAATTCTCGATCCGCTTTGAATCGCTGTTCGGTTTCTCGATACCATGGAGCCCACGTTGTCACGGGAATTCTCGTGAGAGACGCGTCGCGAGGGCATAACTGCTCGAGGTTTAGGCCTGCGTCAAAATAAGCTGTCAGAATTTTGAGGGCGTCGGTCGAGTAAGTCGCGGAGTCAACCCCGGATGTCAACAATTCCTGTAGTTCCGCCGACATGGCCGTTAATTGTTCGGTGCGATTTTCAGGTCGCCGCAGAAGCTTGGCTATCAATTTTCGGGCGTTGTCTTCTGCGGTGTTATTACTGTTGGTAACCTCCAACACGCTGGATGCGATACTCCACGGCAGTTTTGTGGCTTCGTATTCACGTCGCTGACCGGCGGCCCGAACGACTAATGATTTCTCGGAAACTGAAATCAAGCTGACCATCGTATCATCCACCGGAAGCTCTTCGCGATTCGTGAGCAACGGTACTCGAGCGGCAACAGTCGCATTGATTTCGGCTCGCCATGCATGCAACTGCTCGACCAATGCCACGGCGTTCTGAAACGACGCTTCGTTTCCGGCAGCTTGTTTGGCTCGAGCGAGGCAACTTTCGGCCATCTTCGCTTGCCCCGCGGCAATCGCGATAAGGCTTAAGTCCAGTTGCCGCAAGACGGCCAGTCGGCGCACCGCCATTGTTTCGTTTGAGCCCGGATCGTTCTGGTTTACTGGTGGGTTCGTTGATGGCTCTGACTGGTTCGAATCGGTGTTGGGTAAGTTGTCGTTCGACAAAGGATTTTCGGAAGTTACTGAAGTCACTTCATTAACCGGTGGATCGGTGGTCGGTGGATCAGTGGTCGGTGGATCGGTGGTTGGTGGATCGGTGGTTGGTGGATCGGTAGTTGGTGGATCGGTAGTTGGTGGATCGGTAGTTGGTGGATTAGTTGGCGGGGTCGTGACAGGGTTTTCGGGCTTGGAATTGGAGTTGTTAACGATTGCTGGGTTCGAATCGGGCGTTGCGTCATCTTCCTTCGGGCCGACGTTGGGGTGTGGTTTGTTTAGGTCCGATTTAGGATCTGGTTTTTGAATTGGCTCGGATTGGAATGCGAAAAAGGGTTCGTCTCGGAACAAGAACAAGGCACTGACGGCAGCTCCACAGCTGACCAACAGGATACCGAGCATAGCCCATCCCAACCAAGGTCGCGCGGCGCCGCGTGGTCGTCGGGTTGTGGGAACAGGTCGGAACAGGATTTCCTCCGACGGTAAAGTAGAGGTATCCGAAGCTGTGGGATTCACGGCCGGGGGGGGTGTTACAACTTTTGCGACCAACTTGGCGGGGTCAACTGGTTTGGCAACGAGTCTCGGTTTCGAGGATTCGACGGAAGACGGCGTCGCGCCCGCGGCGTTGGTTATTTCGGTCGGAATGGTTGCTGGTTCGGCGGCTTTGGGCGGCGGAGTCCCAGTTTCAACGGATGCTAATAGCGCGCGCGCCGAGAGTTTGATTTGTTTTGCGGCTCTGGCTCGTTCGTCTGCGGAGAACTGGACGTGCGCATGTTCCAGCCGCTGCAAGGCTTGTTTGGCGATCGACTTGATCTCTTCAGCGTCGCAGTTTCCCTTCAAACCTAGGCGATTTAGCTCGGCGGGATCATCACAAGACGCGAGGCCCAGAGCATACTTGATGGCCTCAAAGACTCGCGGGTCAGACATGGATTCTCTCGTGGCGGGGGCAGGACTAGAATACAAATCGTCATCTTTCCATCGTACTCGCCTTTGCCCAAAACGTATACGCGGGATAGAATCAACGCTTGGTCGTGAATCGGTTAGAACTCCATGAGGAGATAAAAGTTCCCAATCCGCTGTCACGGCCGTGAGGACTCGTAAAGAAACAACACATGACAGAAAAGAAACAACCCTTTGGTGCTCTCGGAAATCCGTACGGCACATCGGTTCCAGACGATGTGCTCAATTTTTTCGGAGCGGACGCCCCGGAAGAGCAACCGGCGGTGCGTTGGAACGAAGAGTTAGAAAAGGCCGCGTTGGAACGCGAGCGTCAAGCGGAGTCCGAACGGGCTGCCGAAGCAGCGCGCCAGTTGGAATTGGCGAGAAAGGCGGAAGCGGAGGCTTTGGAAGCACGACGGCGCGAAGAATTAGCTGCCGCAGCACGTCAGGCCCAAGCGGCAGCCGAAGCGGCTCGAGTTGAAGCTGGTGCCAGCGGTGCCGCGAATGGCTCGACGCCGACGAAGACGGCCGAACCCAAGACGTTTGGCCAAACGATTCGTTCGCATTGGGACTCATTGATTGACTCGTTGGGAATTGGTGGAAAAGCCAAAGCGGAGAAGAATCGGGCTCGGGAAGAAGCGGAAAGTCGGAGACCTGCAGCCGAGACGGTGCCTTCGGTGAAGTCGACTGCGGCGACGGAAGCTGGGCCGGAGGCGTCGCTTCGTGTGCCTCGTTCCGGCGATTCCGAAGGTCGAAAGCGAAGTCATGCTTCCGCATCGGATGGAAGCAATCGTGATGCTTCACGGACGAAACGCGGTGCCGAACCTCGGCAACCTGAAATTTCAAGTGATGCTTTTGGATTTGGTGCGAAGTCCGTTCCAAAATCCGAGGCCAATACCAACCCGCTTGATGCCTTGTTCGAGACCGCCCCACCACCGAAGCCGCCCGCCTTTACGGATTCGCGCCGTCGTCGTCCTGTGCCGGCTCGGCCAATCCCAGAAGAAGTCGTTGAAGATCCAATCGCCGAAGATACGGAGGACGCCGTCGAGTTCGAAGTCGTCGATTTGGCTGGGGAAGATATTTCAGACTTATGGGAGCGGGACGTTCCGCCGGTTCGACCCTCGCGTCCGCGACGAGAATCGCCCCAACCTACTTCGAGATCGAGCCGAAAGGATGAACCGGTCGAGGGCCGAAAACGACCTCAAGCGTCGAAGCCCGCTCGAGAGATCGAGGACGTCGAGGAGCAAGACTTGCCGACTCGGTCCAAGGGACAGCGGGAGAAATTTTCAGAAGAGCCGCGTGCCAGCAGACGAAGTGAAGGTCGAGGCCCCGAGCCGCGTCCGGAACAACGCTCGGAACAACGCTCGGAACAACGCTCGGAACAGCGTTTGGAAGCACGCCGAAGTGAAAAGCGAAGGCCAGCGCCCGCCCCAGCACCGGTGGATGATGACGACGACGGGTATACATTTGACAACAGTTGGGTGCCGGATGACCCCCGCGACGCGGATGCTCCCAAGCGACGCCCGGTTCCGACATGGCGCCGAGTGGTTGACCATGTGGTTGACAGTAACTTAGCAAATCGCCGGGGTAGCGACGGCCGGCGACGTTCTGGTGGGCCGCGAGACGGCGTGTCGGGGGCTGGAAAAAATTCGGCGGCTGGTCGCGGTCGTCGTGAAAACGCGCCGACATACTTGGATGTGCCGGTCGATGACTTCGAAGAGACCTTTGACGACTTGGTTGCACCAGAGTCGGCCGGACGCGGGGGACGACGTGCTCCTAGTGGTCCGCGCGAAGATTGGGCTCCGGAGCCCCCTCGGACGCCGGATCGGTCTCGAAGTTCCGGGCGTGGACGTTCAGCTCAGCCGTACGTCGACCCCGAAGAGCTTCCGGTGGACGACGCTCGAGTCGGTCGGCGTCATTCGCGAAGTGATGAAGGACGCGAACGAACCGCACGCGAGTCGGCGAGTCGGCCCCCGGCAGATTGGGATAATCCACCGCGACGAGTCGCGAGTGATCGCGATTCGGCGGCGGTTCGACCTCCGCGGCGAGAATATGAAGAAATTGATGAGCCAGATCCGCAGTCGCCACCGCCGCGACGTCGGCGTCCCCCGCGAGACGAAGATTCCTCGGGTGGGTCCAATGGCGGCCGCGGGCGTCGTCGTTACTAGGGAGGTTTGCCAATTTCCGCAGAGTTGTTCACATGAAGCGGATACCAATCGAGCCTGGTTCGATTAAGTGGATCGGGATGCACGATAGAGGTTACGTCACTTGTTGATGCTCGAAGCTAACCGGAATTGAAACAACTCGATTTACGGAACGCACCGATCTTCGGGCACGAATTCGCGAGAGTTCGATGTTACGTGACATTGATTCGTTTCTGGCCAGACGAAATGCGAGAACGGCTTGATGAAATCCTTCATCAAGCCGTTCTCTTTTCGGAACACGCACGGTTGTGGCTGGTAGCGAGCGAACCCTAGCGTCGCAAACCAGCATCAGTTTCGGCACTTCTTTGCCCGCTGGGACGGCCTGCCGAGATGATCTCGTTGCCGTAGAAGCGAGTGGTGCCTTGAGCGATTTCCTCGCAAACGGGATCGTCGCAAGTAAGTACTGCTCGGAATCGATGATTGCCGTCTGTGCTGGCGACGGCCTGCACGCGGATCGTGATTTCTTGTTCGATATCGAGGGTTTCGATCGGGTGGAACGTGATTTGGCCTGGTTCGATATCGAAAGTTGCCCCGGAGGCTCCCACGGGTTCGATACCTTCCGAGAACTGCATGGCCACTTGCAGTTTCTTGCCCGCACTGGTTCCACGGTTCTTGACCTTTAGCAAGTAGGTGACTTGCTCTTGGATCGGAAGGGGACCTTTGGGAGATTCGACCGATAGAACCACATCTGCCAACGCGGCCACTTGAGTTTGAATCGAGTGGGTTGCGGCTAAATCATCTTCCGCACGCACTCCAGTTTCAAATCGCAGGTCACCGGCTTGACTGTAAGTGCATTGAATCTCGTAACTTCGTTCTTCACCGATTGGAAGGTTGCCCAAGTTCCAACGTAGACCTGTGTTGACGACCTCGGCAGATTCGATGCCACCTAGGTACTTAGCACCAGCTGGCAATACGGCGGCGGCAACGACTTCGCGGGCAATCGCATCGCCAATGTTTTTGACTTTGACGCGGTAGATACAATTGGTCCCAGCATAGACGGCGGGAGGGCCATCCAAAGTGATTTCCAAGTCCGCGCGGCGAACAATAATTTCTTTCTTGGCGGAATGTTCCAAAGTATCGGCCTTGGCCAGTGCCTCTAGGAACAAGGAGCCGGCGTCACCTGGGATCAACTCCACTTCAAAGTTTCGCTCTTCGCCGGGTTGGATGTTGCCGACGGTTGCCCGTTGGCCACCCAAATCTTCGCTCAGCATGATCTCGACGTTTTCCGCGACTCCGGTTCCTGGATTGCGAATCGTGACCGTGTAAATGGCCGTTTCGCCGTAGTGGACTTCGGCCGGACCGGCGATTCGCATGTCAAGTTTAGGTTCGGTCACTTGAATCGCGGCTTGGCCTCGCAAAGGATCGGCCACCCATTGAACTTGGAAGTCGAACAATAAGGGACTTCGTGGGACCACTTGCAAAATGATGGATTCGGAACCGCCAGCGGGGACATTCTCGATCCGCCATTTCATCCGTGGCTTGTTGGCTTCGGTCTGTTGGTCAAAGCCGCCGACGGATGGTCGCGCGGTCATCAGATCAACGAAAGCGGGGAAGTTGGCTTCGACGTTGATGCCGCGGGCCTCTTGCGAGCCGGAGTTCGTGACCCGGATCTCGAATTCAGCCGGTTTGTTGATTGCGATGGAGCGAGGGCCGATTGTTTCGACTTGAATGGTAGGTCCCAAGGTCTTGAACGAAGTCCGATCCGGGTTGCGAATCGATTCCGTGGTGGAGGTCACGCTTGGCCGAGTGGTCGGTTCCCGCCGCCCGGTCGCCGTCAGCTTGGTGTCCGGTGTGGGCGCGGAGTCCGAGGGAGTGGAAATATTGGCTGTCGTCTTGTTGTCCAGACTGAGGTCCAAGTCTTCAGCACTGGCCACGGATTCCCGCGAGTCGTCCGACGGGACGCTGGCGATGGCAGTCGCTTGTGGAGCGACCGACGAAACGGATACGGCCGTCTCGGACTGCCCGGTTTTCACGCCGGAAAGGGCGGCGGGGACAGGCAACGAATTCGCTGCGGGGACAGACACCGGTTTTGCGGAGACGCCAGGCTGTTGGGCTGGTTCGAGCACCGAGGTCGAATTGGATTTGGCAGTGGGGACAGGCACCTGAGTCGTCGCGGCGGATTTGGCTGAGGGGACAGGCACCTGAGTCGAGGGGGCTCCCGAAGCCGTGGCGGCTGGCAATCCACTCGTGGTTGCGGGGACAGACACTTGATTGGTTGCTGGCGGAGCGGGCAGCGGATTACCGGAGGCAGAGGCCGGTTTGGGCAAACTCGGCGGGAGACTGGGCAATTGCCCCAGCGCCTCTCCAGTGAACAACAGGCCGACAACTGTCCAGCCAACTAAAAACTTACGTAACATGGCGCGTGTTCCAGTGAAGTAAGACCTACGAAACGGGTTCATCGTATGCCATCGGGAAGAGCCGACTTGTCGCTTAAGCAGAATGTTACGACTAGGTAAGATTTTTGGGTTACAAAACCCTTGCCGATGCTAGCGTGCGGGGAAACTCTGTTTTCGTCAAATCGTTTCGAGTGTAGTTTGGGAAAAGTCGTGACGGCCACTGTGGTTGCAGCTTGGTTGAGAGTTCACGCTTCGAGATGGATATTTTTCGGATTTCGTCAGGCTGCTTGCTGATTTTCCAGACCGCCGTGTTCGCGAGGGACTTGGGGCCTGGGATCGGGATCGGGAGCCGTGACCGAGACCTGAAACTATTTCCTTGCTAACGCTGCGGGTTGTGATGCTTCCAATCGTTCGATGGCCGGGCTCGAAATCAACCATCCTAGCATTAGGATTCGACTCGGACATCATTCGCGGGACTCCGCCGAACCGGTCAAAGGAATGACAAACTATGCCAGATTTGAATTTCTTCAATTGGATTCGCGAAGGCGTTCGCCGTTCGGTACTGTTGGGTATTTCCGATGCAGTCGAGCAAATTGGCGAGCCCGAAGGTTCGGAACTCAAACAAGAAGTGCTGGCCGCCTTGGAAGACAAGACAGCCCCTCGTTCCCGCCCACCAAAACGCCGCTTGGGTCGCTCGCTAAAGGAACTGACGCCACCGCAGTAACGCACGCAGTAAAGCCGTTTTCAGCGAGCACCGGACCGAATGGGCCGAAACAACCCTAGCCGGTCGGCGAAAGGTTTGATTGACATTTGGTCCAGAAAAAGGCGGACAGAACCATTCGTCGTTTGCGGCCTAGATTAATGCACCGCGATGTGAGTCAAGGCGGTTCTATCCAAGTCGTGCCTCGGCCCAAGTTTTGTCCGTTTCGAATACCCTTACCGATTCCAATGGAATCGTCGCGGGCAACGCTCCGTGAAGCCAACGAAATACGACTTGAGCGATGTTCTCGACCGTTGGATTCATGTGGCGGAACTCGGCGACGTCTATATTGAGAAAGCGATGATCCAGGCGTTGCAGGACGTGTTGTTGCACGATGGGGTTGATAAGTGCGGGAAGATTTTCGCCGGAATCGTCCATGGTTGTTGCACGATCAGGGAACGCCGCCGGCGAACGGACAGTCACCTCCAGCAAATAATTGTGCCCGTGTCCCGAAGGATGATTGCATTTACCAAAGACCTCTTGGTTGCGAGCCGCACTCCAGGACTCGCAATGCAAACGGTGAGCGGCGGCGAACTCGTACTGCAGGGTTAGACTGGTTAGCATGAACGGATTCTCGCAAGATGATTCCAATGAATTGATAAAGTCCTTCGTCAACGGCAGCGGAAAGTTCGGGACCGCGTGTGGACCAGAGGCGTCCGCGTTTTTTCTCAGTGTCATCGTCAGATGCGGCGTGAATCGCCAACTCATTTCGGATAATGAGAGTGGCGTCTGAGACGCTGACAATCGAGCATACTCGTGCCTTAGGCGCTCCCAAACGAACTCCGCATAATGCCGCGTTTGTGTCCAAGGACTATCCTGATGTTCGCTTGGCCAGGGATTCGTCGCCTGAGCGTCGCGACACGCAGCGACCAACAGTTGATCCATGGTCCGGATGTCCACCAAGTAACCGCCTTCGGGATCGGGATGACCCGTGACGGTCGTTTCGATCACGACATAAGTGGCCCATGGTCGAATCGGACCAATCGCGTGCCAGCGGTTTTCCGCCGCCGGCCGGTCGGCCTCGTTGGCCAACAGTGGCAGGTACAATCGCGTTTGCCGCGACAAGGTGAGCATATAAGTACTAGCCATGTGTGGAACGTGCTACAGTCACAATCGAGCCCGCCGGAAGTTTGTCAGTCGTTGCCAAATCGACAATCGTTGCGGCGACCTCGTCGGGGCCGACGCATTGTTCGGAAGGAAAATCCGGAAACAAACCGCGCAGCAACGGCGTTTCTACCGCTCCGGGTCGCACGCCGACGACCCGAATCCCCACTTCCGCACCTTCGCCGGCCAATGCCTTTGTCCACGTTTCGATCCAAGCTTTACTGGCGCCGTACAAACTGAAGCCGCGAAAGGGATCCAACGCTGCGAGACTCGATACGTTGACGATGACACCCTGTCTTCTGGCGACCATCCCCGACCAAACAGCCTGGGCAATATTCCAAGGTCCAGCAAGATTGACACGGACGACGCTCTGAAAGTCGACCTCGGTTGTGGAAGCAAACGGTGCCAAAGGAGCGACGGCAGCATTGTTGATCACGATGTCGATGCGTCCCCACCGTTTTTCTATCCCAAGAATAAAATCGGAGACCTGCCCAGGGTCGGCAATGTCACAAGTCATCGCCAGTAAATGGTGCTCGACGGGAAGCGTCTGCCCAGCCGTCTCCGAGAGCAGATGAGTTCGAGCCGTCGCCAATCGCTCCGCATCGCGACCGCAAATCGCAACTCGATCGTTCCGTTGCAAAAAAAACTTCGCGGTCGCCAATCCAATCCCGGATGATCCACCAGTAATCAAAACGACGGCAGGCTCTCGACAGTCAGATGATCGATTGGGCATCACAGTTGGCTATTGCGTCAGATCCGCTTGCAAAAACGAATTCAAATCGGTTTCGTTGATCACCGGTTCTCCACCCGAAACGTTGTCCAAACGACCTTGCGCCAACCAATCTTCCAGTTGATCCACGAGAGCGAACAAGTGATCGAAAGAATCTACTATGAACAACAACTCTTGGAAATGATTGATCTCAAAATATTGGTTGACGACCCATTCCAATTGCAGGGGAAACCTTTGGACCTGATCGGATTCCAAGCAATGTTGAATCTCGGAGTAAGAACTCAGCAAGCCACTGCCATAGACTTTCAATTCTTTGCCGAATCGCATGAGCCCAAATTCGATCGTGAACCAGAAGAATCTGGCCATCGCCCGAATGTTGCTTTCCAGACGCAGCAGTTGCGTGTGTCGATCTCCTTGCATGGATTGAGCTCGTTGCGCGGCAAACCGCGCGACCTCGCCGAATCGGACCAAGACATCCGAGAAACGGCGATCGGTGTGCATTGGAACGTGGCCCGCGACGTCGTGGAAGATATCAGGTTCGGGTAGGTAATCCAGCGTTGCTCGGTCGCGGATGGTGATGGTCGTCGGGAATTGCCGGTTCCGCAGGCAATCAAAAAAGACATACGCCGGGACGTAGCCGGCCACCGCTCGCGAAACAAAACCACTCAGCGGCGACAAAAATTTATTGATGTCTTCCAAACGAGGAATGCGGTCGGCCGGCAATGCCAAGTTCGCGACCCCTTCCATGAACTTCGGATGCGCGTACCTTTCCCAACGCGGAAAGATCCGAGCGTAAAGTTGCCGCCACGTTTCCTGATTTTCGTCGCTGTACAATTCGTAAGGTTGATGGATAAAAGTCTGCCCGGCCGCTTGAGCCGACTCGATAAACGGGGCTTTCGTCGTGGTCAAACCGATGGTTTGCGTCGTCATCGTTTGGTTCCTGGTAAAAAGGGCCTCCGACCGGGAGCGAATCCAGCCCGCGTCTTGCGTCACCCGATTTTGCGGGCTCGACGTAACTGTATAGACCGGGCCAGTATTTTCAAGGCCACCGCAGTAATTTAAAGCAGTATAAGACGCCTTTATTTGGCTTCAAAGGTGTATCGTGCTCCTTTGCTCGTTTTTGACGCACTGCCCTACCGTTGACAAATTTAAGGAAATGGAGCTAATGAAGCCGTTAGTTTCGGACCGCTTGAACAGGAACTCATCGCCATGCCATTTTACACTCGCTTAGGGAAGTTGCCTCCGAAAAGACATATTCGATTCGAAAACCCTGGCGCGAGCTATCGAAACGAAGGGATCTACTACGAACATGTCGTCACGACGGAAGGGTTCGCGCGAGCTTACAGCATCCTCTACCATCTGCGACCACCGACATGCAACACGCGAGTCGAGCGGTTGGCAGATCTGGTTTTGAAGTCGATCGAGGACCAACCGCTGCGGCAGCATCATTTCCGGTCTGGCGAATTGCCACGATCCGGCGACCCTATCTCTGGGCGTGTGCCGTTCATGTTCAACTCCGACTTGATCGCATGGCGATGCCTGCCGTCGTTGCCGCAGCAAACATTGTTCCGAAACGGTGCGGCCGACGAAGTGATCTACATCCACCAAGGCAGCGGGGAATTACGGTCGGCGTACGGACGCTTGCGCTATCGACGTGGCGACTACATGGTTATCCCTCGAACGACGACCTACGAGTTGGTATCCGATGATATTCAAGTCGAGGACCATTTGATATTGGAGTGCACGGGGCCGGTTCGAATTCCTCCAAACTATTTGAATGCCGACGGCCAATTGAAGCTGGGGGCCCCGTACTACGAGCGCGACTTTCATCCGCCTACCGAATTGGTGACGATTGATCGAGAAGAACCTACAGATGTGGTGGTCAAAGATGGGCCCCGGCTAACTCGAGTGACGTTCCCCCACCATCCGTTTGATGTGGTAGGTTGGGATGGATTCACTTACCCGTACACGTTTAATGCCTGGGACTTCGAACCTTTGACTGGAACGGTGCATTTGCCTCCGCCCGTTCAGCAAACATTTGATTGCCGTGGTTTTGTCATTTGCACGTTTGCTCCACGTTATTTGGATCATCACCCCCAAGCGATCAAAGTGCCTTATGCCCATAGCAACGTGGAGGCGGATGAGGTGTTGTTCTACAGCGATGGACAATTCTCCTCGCGGCGTGGCGTGGGGCTGGGTTCGATGACTTTGCATCCAGGTGGCATACCACACGGACCGCACCCTGGGACCATCCTGCGCAGCATGAGCGAAGTTCGTACCGAAGAGCTGGCCGTGATGTTTGACACGATGAACAAATTGCATTTGACGCCGCAGGCGATGCAGTGGGACGATCCTGAATATCCGTTGAGTTGGAAGTAAACGATGTTGATTCAGCCCGATGAGCTTTCGGTTCGACAAATGTACTCGTATTTGGTGGGCATGATCACGCCTCGTCCGATCGCCTGGGTTTCGACGATCAGTGCCGCCGGAGTTACGAACTTGGCACCGTTCAGTTTTTTCAACGGTGTCTCAGCGAAACTAGCCGCTTTGTGTTTTTCCGCCGTTAATAATCGAGATGGCAGCCCAAAAGACACGATTCGCAATATCGAATCGGTGGGCGAGTTTGTCGTTAATGTGGTCCCCGCGGCATTGGCCGCAGCGATGAATCAGACTTCTTTCGAGTATCCACCGGACGAAAGCGAAATCGATGCCGTCGGGATCGAGATTCAGCCTAGCCAGTTGGTGCGGCCGCCCCGTGTGAAGGCCTCGCCCATTCAAATCGAATGTCAATTGCTCCAAATTGTCAGAGTCGGGGAAGGGGCCGCGGCCGGAAACCTGGTTGTCGGCAAGATACTTTTGGCTCATGTGGCTGACATGGTTCTCAATCCCAACGGGGAAATCGATCCGGCACTGGTGGATACGATTGGACGCATGGGTGCCTCCGATTATTGCTGGACTAGAGAACGGTTCGCTATGCCGCGCCCGGGATCGGCCTGATCCGTCCGATCTGTCCGATCCGTCCGATCTGTCCGATCCGTCCGATCAAATCCCACCGGGCTTGCCTAGGATGCGTAGGTTATTTCCTTGGTGAAATTTATTAGTTTGTTGTGAAAAAAATTGACATTGGGTGATTCTCCGGTAGAATCGAGCCCCATTGGAAGGTCGGGTTCGAACATCTGTCGGCGAGGAGGATCTGCGATGCGATTGGTTTATCATGTGGTGACGGCCGACGAAATCATGCGGCGGAATTTGGTGACACTGGGCCCCGAAACGCCCGTTTTGGATGGCATCGCGTTAATGCTGCGGCACAATATTTCGGGCATGCCCGTTGTTGACCGTCAGCAGAATTACTTGGGTGTCTTCAGTGAAAAAAGTTGTTTCCGCGCGCTATCGCATATGATTGAAGCGGCGGGCCAATGTGGAATGTTGATGCCGCACGTTCATGAGTTCATGAATCGGCAGGTTGTCTATTTGACGCCTGAGATGGATGTGTTTGATGGAATTGAGAAGTTGCTCTCACGGCGCATATCGGGCGCGCCCGTCTTGGACGAAGATGGACGATATCTTGGCATCTTCTCGGAGAAGACGGCCATGACGGTGGTTGTGCATGCGATCTATGATCATGTACCAAGTAGTCAAGTGTCTCGGTTCATGAACGTGGATCACAATCGTGTCATTGATGGCCGGGATAGCTTGTTTCGTGTCGCTACGATTTTCCTCAATACCGCGTATCGCCGCCTTCCCGTGCTTCGCGACGATCATTTAGCGGGGCAAGTCAGTCGCCGAGACGCGCTGCGAGCCCAATACCACATGATCAGCGGACTGGATCGCGTGACTCAGCGAGCTTTGGACACGGATGAAGAGTTAGCACATTTTCGACATGGTCGAGTTGCCGATTACATGGACCAGCGAGCGATGGTCAAAGAGCCATCCGACGACTTGTTAGGAATCGCCGAGGCATTTTTGAATTCTCCATATCGCCGCCTTCCGGTCGTGGAGAACGGCAAATTGATTGGACAGATAAGTCGTCGGGACCTCTTGGAAGTTGCAATCAGTTTGCTGCGACGGGAACCAGAACGCGAAACGGCAAAGGCACTTTACTTGAGTGGAGTAAGCCACACGATCCCGCCATCACTGAGTTGAGCCGCTTGAGGTTGCCCTCATTGATCCGGGCCATCCAGGCCCGGGTTTTGTTGAGTTATTGATCGACAATTGAATTTTCGGCTCAAGCGATCAAATCACTGTTTGGTCACGCTGAGGTCTATTGCGGATAAGCCTCCAATTCTGCGGGCTTCGCTAGTCTGCGGGAAGTCCAGGCCCCATAAAACACGTCCATTCCCACTGCCTCGGTTATTTTCCTGTGTTGGCTTGCCGTATCAGGTGAATCGCGCGAACATCCATAAGTGCGGCGTTGGCAATCTTCACCGCGCCTAGTTGCAATTCGTGTCGCCCTAGACTTTTCAACTCGACCAGCCCAATGGTTCGCCATCGAAAGTTCTGAAAGTGACCGGTATCTTCGACTTGGAAAGGCAAGGTGACGGTCTCAGATTCTTCTCGGCGGACCGAGAGATTCGCTTCGCTGCCGCCCTGCCCTGCTCCGCAGCCTTGCAAAATCGCCACTGCGAAATGCCCTGGTTGATCGACCTCAAATTCCCAGACGGCGAAGTCTTGCGCATCGGTCCAATAACCGACCGTATTCTTGTGCGGTTGTGGCTCGTAACGCAAGCGACTTCCAAAGGTCCGGGCTTGATGGGCCCCTAACCAAATCGAACCATCTGCCGTCGGTTGGGAAACCGGTGGCTGTTCCAGAATTTCGGGGGCCGAAATCAATTGAAGTTCGATGGTATTCCCAGTTGGAGCGTCATCGGGCCATTCAAAGATCCACTCGTTCGGTTCCGAAATCAGCAGGAGTTTTGCGTTCGGCGCTCCCATCCAACCCCAAGAATGGACCATCGCGTAGAGACGCGGAAGCGAGACCCGTTTGGCGGCGAGCCCGGTCGGCTGAACCGACAAAAGCAACCGATCTCCGTCGCGAAAAACTTCAACCGCTTCATTGCTCCAGGCGACTTGTCGAACCGCCGTTCCGGGAATCATTTCCTGTGCAATGACCGGATTGAATGAGCTACAGATCGCAAAAGACGCCAGAAATCCGACGATCAACCGACGACAAGCCAGTTTAGCCGAAGGAAGACTTGGTTGCGGAATTCGCGAATAAGACATAGGCGGGGCCTTTCTGAGTCCAGACCCCAACCTATCGTGCGGCAAGTTCTCGGCAGAGACAAGAGGTGGACCCCGACCACCTAGCAAATCTTACCCAACCGGAACTTCCCGCCTCCGATCGCTCGAATGTTCGCTAGGAGCCGTTTGATCGGTTTAACCCACGGTCGTTCGCTCGTCGATACGATTGGCGTAATCGTCCCGTTGCCACGAGTCGGGCGATTGGTTTCCCGCGGCGTTCAGAAATCATGACCCAACGAATCCCATTCATTTCCGTTTGGCTCGCCTTGATCGGCTCCTTGGCCGCCACAATGTGTGGGTGTGCCGCGCGGTCGGTCATGCCTGAATTGCTGACAAGTTTTCGCAGTAGCCCGACCTCAACTCCGGTGACGTCGGAATACTCGCACGGGACCGATGCGGCCACTCCATACTCGTTGCCTTCCGTTCCTTACGAGCAACGTCCAGCCACGTTGTTGGCGGACGCTTCCGCTCCGTTACTTGGACGCGTTGTGGCTGACACATTGCCCGAGCGGGTTCGGAGTATTTCTTTGGCGGAGTGTGAATCGCAAGCCCGGGATACGGCCCCTATCGGAGTCCAATTGCAGCGACACGCGCAGTGGCTCGCGGCACACGGACAACAGACACTGAGTGATGCATTGAAAGAGCAAGCCCGGTTCGAGAGCGACAAGCATCGGCTTTTGGCATCCGAAGCTTATCTCAATTTGGCGAATGTGTATGCCCAAACGACGGTCGCCGATCAAGGACTCACGTTTGTGGGTGATCTGCGCGAATCGATCGCCGAGTTTCGTCGAGCTGGAATCGAGGTCGCCGTCAACTCAAACGAATTGGATCGCCAAGAACTGGCCATTCAAGAATCGGTCGTGGAGCTACATTACAATCAGACGCGATTGAATCGTGGTCTGGAAGCCCTGTTGCAAGTGCCGCCAGATCCGACGCCAATTTGGGCGTACGTCGAAAACGAGTCCACCAATTCAGTGGTAGATGAAATGGCCGCCACGGAGTTTGCCCTACAACATCGGGGCGACCTTAAGTCTCTGCAAATTTTGGCAAATGATGCGGAGTCGATTCCTGCTGACACCTTACAACAACTCCATCCCCTATTAGCAACCGGTATTCCGATCCCCACTGTCAGTTGGTGGATGTGCCTTGCCAAACGGGAAGCCGAATGCTTGGAAAAAAGTCAAACTCAACAACGTCGTCGGCTTTTCGAGGCGATGGTGGCGGCGAAGATCGAGCAGATCCGAGCAGAAGTTGCCGATCGGTGTCTGGCGATTCAGCGCGTGGAGTCGTTGCTGGAGCTAAAGATCCAACAGCGTACGTTGCTGCGTGAAGCGCAGCAAAACAGTAACAAAACTGGCCAAGGACAACTTGATGTCAAGGCCTACATTGCCGATTCGCAGCAAGATCTGAAGCTGACCTCGGAAATCATCTCACTTATGTTCGATCAGCAAATCGAACGCGCCCGTCTGCAGCACACGATGGGGAACATGGCTGCCCATCCATAAACGGAACTTAGAGCCGAGCGAAAATTGCTCGACGCAATTCTTCTTCGAATGAGGAAGAACTTTGCACGACTTTTTGAAAGTCATCTTTATCCAAGACGAAGCAACTGACAGGCGAAAGCGCGCGGACCGTCGCGTTTCGCGGTTGATCATGAATCAGCGCCATTTCTCCAAAAAACGAACCCTGGGCCAAGGTGTTGACTTGGCGCCCATCGATTTCAATGACAACTTGCCCTGCTCCAATCACGTAGAACTCGCGTCCCACGCTGCCTTGACGAATAATCTCAGAACCCGATTCGAACTTACGCAAGTCGAAACGGTCCGCAATTTTGCTGAGGGCGGTCGTATTCAACACCCGAAACAACTCGATTTGTGTCAAGAATTGGGACAGCAGTTCGTTCCGGCGAATCAGCGAGTTGGTGACAATTCGGCCATCGACCATACTGACGATTCGATCGGCGACATCCAAGATGCGATTATCGTGGGTCACGATAACGATCGTGCATTTCTTCTGTTGCGCCAACTCTTGAAAGATGGTTACAACCTCCCGGCCTGATTTTTCGTCCAGGGCTGCCGTGGGTTCATCCGCCAAGATCAATCCAGGCTCGTGAATCAATCCCCGAGCCACGGCAACCCGCTGCTTTTGGCCGCCCGAGAGTGCCTTGGGGCGGTAATGGATGCGAGCCCCCAATCCCAGTCGTTGTAACGTTGCTTCAATCTTGGGATTGGCCACTTCGTCCGGGATGCCAAGCAGCTCGGTCGCCATGCGGACGTTTTGAAACGCGGTCAATGACTCAAAGAGGTTGTGGGCTTGAAAGATAAAACCAATTCGTTTCCTTAGCTCCGTTGTGGCCGTTGGAGTGATCCCAAGCAGTTCTTGTCCCAAGACCTTCAAACTGCCCTCTTGGACGCTGCGCAAGGTTCCGATCAAGGTGAGCAGGGTCGTCTTACCGGAGCCGGATGGGCCGGTCATGATCACGATTTCACCAGGACGAACTTTCAAGACGTTATCAAACAGTACCTGCTTCCGCATTTCGCCGGTACCATAAAAGTGATTGACATGGTCGGCGTCAATACTCAAGGATACATTGTCTGTTGGCCAAGTCGCTAATAACTCGTCCAGTTGTTGGTCGCTTAGTTCCGTGTTCATGTAGACTCTCCGATTTTCCTGGGCCGTCTCCGGTGAACCAGCCACCGCCGCGAACCAAAACCGATGGACTTGCTCGCATGTTTTTGGAACGAGCGAGCCGGTGATCTGCTCCTGGCTAAAACAAACTTGCCGGGTCGGCCGCGAACAGTTTTCGCAAAGCCAGAATTCCGGACAGGACACACATCGCTACGGTGGCCAACAACACAACGAGTACTCGGTCGATGGTCATCAACATGGGCAAAGCCGTGAAACTGGCGTTGAACTGAAACAGCACCCACGAGAGTCCGGCCCCTGGGATAAAACCAAGTCCCGCCAAGTAAATGCTTTGCTCAATCGTCAAACGCACGAAGTACAGGTTACTATAGCCCATGGCCTTCAACGTCGCGAATTCGCCAATATGGTCCGCGATTGCCGTCGCCAAGACCTGATAACAAATGATCACGCCGACAACAAAGCCCATCAACGTACCCACCGTAAAGATGACGCCAATCGGCGTGCTGCGATCCCACAAGGCAATCTCGCGTTCGATCAAAGCCTCACGCGTTAAGATCGAGACTTCATTTCCCAAGGCTCGGCGCAAATCCGCTTCGATCTTGGCTCGGTCAAGTTTCGGATCCGTTTTCACTAAGCCCAGATCAACCTGTTCGAGTGGACGAGACCCGCGATGTGCGAAGTAGCCGGCGAAGTTCTCCTGCGACATAATCAAGTTGCCGGTGTGAGCAAAATCTCGACCGCTAGTGAAAGTCCCGACAATCTGCAACGTATGGCCGTTGAGTTCGCCGGCTTGCGGGAATTTGCTACCAGCCCCAAGTTCGAAGCCGTAGTCGGACCGGCTGAGGCGATCCATGATCGCGGTCGCCGGAGCCCGCAGTGCCCCTCGCTGCGAAGAAAATTCTTGCGCTCGATCCAGCAACACGGGACGATCCAAGTCAAAGGCCAGCACTCGAATCGGCCTCGCCTTCTGGTTTTCTCGTTGCAGTCGCGCCGCCAAATTCTCGACATACAACGGCGAGACAGAGACAATGCCCGGCTGCGACGCAGCCACATCGATCAAGCTGCGGTCAAATCGAGTTTCGACCGACAACGCGAAGCGACTGGGGTGCAGCAACACAAAGTCACAATCGAATTGCCGCACGATCTCGACCGTGCTATCGAACAAAGCATGCTGAAATCCACGCTGTTGAAACATCAGCACGACGGCAAATGCAATTCCACTGACCGCGACGACTAATCGCCGCAGGTCGTAAGTCAAGTTGTTCCAAGCTAGTGGAATTTGCGTCATCGAAACGAGTCGGTCATTCTCGTGGGACTAACAGCGGCAGCGAACCTTCGCCCCCAAGTGACGTTATTCCTATCAAGGTTCGGTCCTAACAACAATCCCGGTTGAAACGATGTTTCAGTTTGCCTCCGCCCGTCCCGCCCGTCTTGTTCCAGTCGTAGGAGCCATGCTGGTTGAGGCAGTGTAGTCCGCCCAGACAGGCTTGTAGCGGTTCCGCTCATTGCAACTGTGATAGCATCGGTTCGATTTTGGTTCAGAATTCGCAGCGTGGGAATCCGATTCCACTATTGCCCACGGTAACAGTTTTCCAGTGTTTTCGAGTAGACCAGATGACTTCCAAAAAAATCCGCCTCATTACACGGGAGACCAACGGCGAGCTTCGCACTCGTGATTTTGACGGTTTCGACGACATCTTGAAAGTGCACGAGCAAATCGGGATCGAAGACTCCAGCACCGATTTGACCTTGCGCGGACTGCCGGTCTTCCGCGGCTTGATTGGTCCGATGCCCGAAGGTCGAGCGATCGCTCGTTACGAGTCTCCCGAAGTCTTTGAAGTTTTGACCAAAGAGTGGGCCGCTCAGAAGATTCCGCGACGTCGTCGCCGCCGTGCCGTAACAATCGACGGCGAAACCGGCACGGTTGCCATCGCGATCCAATCCGAATATTCGGAAATCACCGAATTTGATTCGGACGACGACTCCGACATTTGATCCATTCGTCAGCCTATCGCAGGCCAGCGAACCGAAACGTTATCAGCCTGTATTCCTACTGGGGGAGTACGGGCTGAGCGTCGTTGGCTCGCACAGCAAGCATGCTGAGGGCGCGATAGGCCAACCAAGCAGCTGCTAACGCATTTAGAAATACCAAGTTGCCCTGAACCATCCAGCGCAGAAACGGAATCGCGTTCCAATAAGCTTGCGTTAGCCCTTCCATACCCGCCGGATACCAAGGGGTCGCGCTCCACACGACAAAGCTGGTCACACCGTAAAAAACGACGGCGGCGACAACCGCGCCTAGATTCATCATGCCTAGATCCAAACCCAAGCGAACCGCCATGGCTCGCGGTTGTGAACCGTGATCTCCAAATATACGGACCGCCTCAACCACCCGAAACCAAAACACCGGCAGTACCGAACAAGCATAAACCGCGATCATCAGCGGCAATTCGTAAGTGCCCAGGAACATGTCCGTCACGATCGCGGAGAACAATGGCACAAACACGGCTAACCGCCACTGATGGAGCGCCATTCCAGCCAAAATCGCCGCCGCCATACTTGGCTTGAAGTTAGGTTGGTCCAGCCACAACCGTCCAACGATGCAAGCGACCGTCAACGCGACCGCCAAACCGACCGATTCCCAGCCTGTCGACGTCTGCCAAATAGCCGTCGAATTCTGCCCAATAGCCGGTGTTTTTGGTGATTCGTATTGCGCCGTCATGTGCATCCTATTCGTATTTCCCGAACGACCAAACGACCTCATCGCCCGCTTGGAGTTCGTAAACTCCACAACTGCGATCCCCCAGTTGTCCATTGACACGGTAGATCCAGTTGTCCCCCGCCGAGCCGAGATTGGCCTGACCAGCGATAGACTTTACAAACAACGACTCGCCTTGACCAGTGCTTTCCAGGGCGACGGCGGGCGAAAGTGCGGAGATTGCCGCAAAAACGGTCGTGCCGGCGGTCCACGGGACGGTTCCCTCGATAGGTTCGGTGTTTGGCCCTCGCAAGATCTTGACCCGAACAACCTGCTCAATGCCGTCGTCCTGTGAATTCTCGCTGGCCTGCGGTTCGGTCGGCTCCCCAGCTGCATTCGCAACCGCTGCCGCTGGCGTCTCGGCAGATTGAACAGACGCGGCGTCCGGCTTCGAGACCGCCGGTGGGGTGTTCGTTTCGCAGCCGACGAACGGCAGGAAAAACATCAGCAAGGCAAAAGATATCCAGGCGGCCCGCTGAAACGAACGGGGAGTCAAATCACCGGTCTCGGTTGCTAGGTCTTTTCTGCTCATCTGGTCTCGATCCCTTTGTGATTTGTTAGTCGTCGTTTCGACTCTTCGTTGACGCTCCCTTTTCAGGTCCGTTGCTTAAAGAGTCCGCTCGGCCGCCAACGGTCATCGTGCAAAATAAACCGGGTTTTGGCAACTAGTGTTTGATCGGCCGCGGATCGAGGATCAATTACCCTCGCGGAATTCGCTAGGAGACGCCATCGACGAATCGACACGTTGGTCGAATGGAATCGCGGCGAATGTCGGTTACCGATATATCAAGCGAGCTGATATATTGTGCTTCCTATGCCGACGTGCCCGCGGTCGAACGCTTCTGCATCGCTCCAGGGGAATTAAAGTTGAGTGTTCGGTTGTCAATTGGGTTAAAACTGCAACAGCATGAATTGAAGGAAGATCAAGGTGGAACGAAATACTCGGTCGGCGCTGGGGCAATTCGGTTTGACGCGTGACTACGTGACTTCGGCGGCGGTGTGGGAGCAAGAGTCGACCCAAATCTTCCGGCGACACTGGATGTGCGTTGGTCGAATCGAGGAATTAGGAACGAATGGCGTTCATCCGTTCACGTGGGAGGGCCAGCAACTCTTGGCCGTGTGCGGCGACGATCGTCACTGGCGGGTCTTTCGCAATGTGTGTCGCCATCGTGGCAGCTTGTTGGTAAGACCTGACGAATGCGGCGAAATTGGCCATCGCTTGCAATGCCCGTATCATGCCTGGACCTACGATCGACAAGGTTGTCTGCGCGCGGCGCCGAATATGGAAGGTGTTCCCGGTTTTGAGACGCAGGATTTTGGGCTCTTTGAAATTCCAAGTGCCTCGGTTGCCGGATTTTTGTGGCTTAATTTTGAACCCACCGATGCGGCCGCCGATTTTTTGCGACCGGTGGACGATGTATTTCGCGCCTGGCAGGTGGAACAGTTGGAGATCGCTGCCGAACTTCGTTACTTGGTCCAGGCAAATTGGAAGCTGTTGTTTCAGAACTACAGCGAGTGTTACCACTGCCCGACGGTCCATCCAGCGCTCAATCGGTTGACCCCGTATTTGGGCTCGGCCAACGAACTAATGTCCGGTCCCATTTTGGGCGGCCCCATGCAGCTGGCTGCCGGTTGCGGAACCATGTCGGAAGAGGGCAAATTGGTCGGGACACCTATCGCGTCGCTCGATGCCGCCCAGCAACGGCAAGTGTCGTATTACACGCTGTTTCCCAATTTGTTCTTGAGTGTTCATCCTGACTACGTCTTGATCCATCGCTTGCAACGGATCAGCGTTCGCGAAACCGAAGTCGTGTGCCAATTCTTGTTCCAAGCGAGCGATCGCCAGCGACCTGGTTTCGAACCTGGACCCGCCGTTCGATTTTGGGATCTCACCAATCGACAAGACTGGGAGGTCTGCGAACGAACGCAACTCGGCATGGAGGACGTTGGTTATGTCCCTGGTCCCTACTCGAATTTGGAAAGTGTCGTCGCCGCGTTCGATCGATATTATCTCGAATCACTTGGGCGACTTGCCAACGAAATCCATGCACGACCAAACGCTAGGCATTCTTGACCTGCGGATCGCCGGCCTCGACAACAAAGGACGAGCGAACGGAAGTCGTCCCTCCGGGTTGCAGCACGTCACTTACGGACATGTAGTCGGCCTGCCATTGTTTTGGTGTAACGGTGCATCGAATATAGCCACGTTCGGTATTGTGAAATTTCACGCAGGGGTTGTTGGACAGGAGTTTGTCCAGCCCGTCGGGTTGGGCCAGCCCGTTTCCGCCACTGGAAAGCGAGGTGGCCACAAATTCGGTTGCGACAATGGGAGCCTCTACTTGACGATCGTCAACGCGAATTTCGTTGACCCAATTCGAATGGATATCGCCCGTTAACACGACGGGGTTCGAGATTTGTCGATCTTGCAAAAAGCGAACGATCTCCATTCGTTCGGCTGCATACCCAGGCCATTGGTCCATGGAGTAAGTGACTTTGTCAGCGGCCTTCGCGCGATTGACAAGGCCCATCATGACTTGCTGGGCCAAGACATTCCAAGTGGAGGTCGATTGAATCAATTCTCGATACATCCAATTCTTCTGAATTTTTCCGAGTATCGATTGCTGACGGTCGAGAGCTGCCTCATTTAGCGGAGACGCTTTGTCATTATTGGGTTGATCGCTGCGGTATTGTCGGGTGTCCAAGACCAGGAATTGCGCAAGTCGCCCAAAAGTGGCGCCTCGATACAATTGCATTTCGCTTCCCGATGGCAACGAACTCTTTCGAAGTGGCATGTTTTCGTAGTATGCTTGATAGCCATTGGCTCGGCGATACAAGAATTCCACCGGATCAATGCCCTGCTCTTCCGAAACACTGTCCGCATAATTATTGTCAACTTCGTGATCGTCCCAAGTAACGAGCCATGGACAAACGGCATGCATGTTGTGCAGAAGTGGATCGGAACGGTACTGGGAATGGCGCACGCGATAGTCGCCAAGCGACTTGATTTCAGCCCCCACATGAGTGCGAACTTTCCCGTTTCGGCCGGCTTCATATTCGTAGATGTAGTCGCCCAAATGAAAAACCAGGTCCAAGTCATCTTGGGCCATTTGTTCGTAGGCAGTGAACAAGCCTTGTTCTAAGTTCTGACAGGAAGTCACTGCGAATTTCACTTGTTGTGGCAATTGATCCATTGCTGGAAACGTTCGTGTGCGACCGATGGGACTAGTGGCGTCACCGGCCCGAAACCTGTACCAATACCAACGATCCGACTCCAAACCTTTCGCTTCCACGTGGACCGAGTGTCCCAATGGAGGGGTGGCTATTTCGGTGCCGGTCGCGACGATCTTCTGAAAGGAGTCGTCACTCGCCAATTCCCACTGAACGGCCACCGACTCGTTGGGCATGCCGCCATCCGGGGCCAAGGGCTCTGGGGCCAATCGCGTCCAAAGAACCACGCTGTTGGCATCCGGATCCCCCGAAGCGACGCCCAAACGAAACGGATTGTCAGAAAATCGAGGTGCTGCGTTGACTCGATTGCTTTGACCCAAAAGTGGAATCGATGCCAAAGCGCCCGCGTAAGCCATAAACCAACGGCGAGTTAGACCGCCTTCATAACGGAGGGAGTCTTGGATTTGTTTTCTCGTCAGCATACGGAACTCCAGTACGGTTGCTCTGACACCAGGAAAGTTTCGATTCGTTCCCGAACCGAACCATGAAGCTTGCTTACGTTGCACCAAGCGTCACGGCGCAAGCTCGACAGAAGTTTGCCAGATTAAAGAAGTACGGCAACCCGACTTCATCAAAGTTTCACAAGCAAGCAATCGCCGTTCAAGTGTGTTAAGATTCCTTGTTGCGAGCGTGACCGGTTTTTCGATGTGGCGATGACACGCATCGTCGTTTGGACAACCGAACTTGTTGAACCACTGGCGGCGGGTGTAAGCGGTTCGATTGATCGGCGAAAGCGAGCTTCGGGTTCGCGTGCGTCTGCGGCTAACAAAGAAGCGAAACGAGTTCAACAAACGGTTGCGCAAATTGGGAATAACTCGAATTAGGTAGCAATAAATGTCCGACGAAGATGATGATCGCACACGATCGGGTTCGCCCCAGCCACCAACGGAGCCGGGCGATGATTTTAGCTATGATTCGGCCGCTCTGGTTGAGGCTAATCCAAGCACGAAAAGTGTGGGTGCCGACGCGGAAGATACCGACGGGTTCGTCGTCGCGATGCCTGGTGTTGTATCGAGCAAGTCGCAGGAATCGTCGGCTTCGCCAGTTCAATCTGCACCGTTATTGAATGGCCGCTACCGACTCGTCGAGTTATTGGGCTCGGGGGGCATGGGCAGCGTGTGGCGAGCTGTGCAACAACATCCGGTTCAACGTGAAGTGGCCATCAAGTTGATCAAGGTCGGGTTCAATAGCCCGCAGGCATTGGCCCGCTTCGACCTGGAACGTCAAGCATTAGCACTGATGAACCACCCGAACATTGCAACCATCTACGATAGCGGCGTTTCGGACGAGGGTAATCCATGGTTCGCGATGGAACTGGTTCGCGGGGTTCCAATCACGGATTACGTGGAATCCCGCCGACTCAAATTGAGCGAACGACTGCAATTGTTTCAGAATCTATGTTTGGCGCTCCATCACGCGCATCAGAAAGGCATTATCCATCGTGATTTGAAACCCGCAAATATTTTGGTGACCGAACAAGATGGCGTGCCATCCGCCAAAGTTATCGATTTCGGTCTAGCCAAGTCGTTCCGGGAATTGGATGACTTGGCTTCGATCGAGACCGGCCTCGGGATTGTCGGGACCCCACAATACATGTCGCCGGAGCAAGCCACTTTTGGGTGTCGCGACATCGACACTCGGACCGACGTCTACTCGTTGGGACTAGTGTTGTACGAAATGTTGACGGGCCAGCATCCGTTTCGCACGCCTGGACAAAAAAAGGATGTTCAAGCACTTCTCCGTGAAATTCGCGAAATCGAGCCGGTTCGTCCTAGTTCGCGACTGCAAAACTCAGATTCAAGGGCCAACACCTCTGAGAGTCGTCGGCTGGAGTCATCGGTAGTGGCGTCTCAACTTCGGCTCGAGTTGGATTGGATCGTTCTGAAGTCCTTAGAGAAAGATCGTGATCGGCGGTATTCGACTGCGTATGAATTTGCGTTGGACGTTCAACGATTCTTGAGCGGCGAGGCGGTCTTGGCTCATCCCCCTAGCCGCAGTTATCGCATTCGCAAATTGTTGGCTCGACATCGCACCGTGTCCATTTCAGCTGCTTTGCTGCTGCTGTCGCTGACGGGTGGAATCATCGGAACGACATGGGGGCTCAGTCAGGCATTGGCACAAACCAAAATCGCTGAGCAACAAACGACTTTGGCCAAGCTGGAGACTGTTCGCAAAGAGACCGCGCTGATCGAATCCGAACGGCAGCGTGGTTTGGCGGAACTGGCGAAAGAACAGGCGGAACTAGCCAGAATTGCGACCCAAAAAAAGGCTGATGAACTGGAACGAATCGCCAAATTTCAAGCGACGCAACTGGAAACGATTGATGCCCAGGCCATGGGACAAAAAATTCGACTGTTGACGAGCGAACAGTATCGAGAAGCACTGAACTATATCGGCCTCCAAGGAGAAGCCTTTGAGCAGAAGTTGCTTCAGTTTCAAGCGGCACTGGCCGAGGTGAACTTTACAAATGTCGCGATCAGCACACTAGAACAAGACTTGCTGGATCGGACTCTAGCCACCATTGATCGCGATCTGGGGGATCAGCCGACCGTGCAAGCGAGTCTGTTGTTCCATACCGGTCTGATTTTCGAGCGTTTAGGTTTGTTTCCCAGAGCTATTGCGACGCATCGCAAGGCGGTGGCGTTGCGCGAAAAACATCTGGGAAAAATCCATCGAGAAACAATTTTATCTCAGCAAGCGTTGGCCTATTCACTTGAATCGAATCTGGAACTAATCGAGTCGGAACGATTATGTCGGGAAGTGTGTCATGTGATTCTGGAAGCTTTTCCTGAGCAAGATCCACATGTCGTCGCGGCTTACTCCAACTTGGCAGGTCTACTTTATGCCTTGGGCCAAACGGAAGAGGCCGAGACTTGGGCAGCCAAAAGCGCAGCGGCGCGCGGCGTGACCACGGACGTACGCACCGATGCGCTGCAAAAAGCCATTTACTTGAACAATCAAGGTAAGATCCTGAGCGATCAAGAGAAGTTTGTGGAAGCCGAAGTGTACATTCGAGAGGCGTTGGAGTTGGCCGAAGAATTCGACTCCCCCAATTCCCCGCGGACCAATCAGATGGTCGGGAATCTTGCTGCGGTACTGAACGGGCAAGGAAAACGAGACGAAGCCGCGTCGCTCTATCGACGAGTTTGGCTGGCCCATCGTCGCGAGTATGGAGACAAACATGTCATGACATTGAAACAAGCCAATATTTTGGGCGTCCTTCATTGGCAGAACAATGATTTTGACGCGGCAATTCGCGTCTTCGAGAAAGTCCGGGCTGATGCCGAAGGCGTTTTGGCGCCCGACCATCCCCAGCGATTGGAGAGTTTGCTGAACTTGGCAATCAACTATCGTGAAGCCAAGCGTTACGAAAGCGCCATCCATGTGTTGGAAGAGATGTTCACTTTGCCTCTCAAAGGACAGATGGCTGTCGATTGTCGGAACGAATGGCTCGAAGACTTGATGCTCGGTCGCGAAGTCGAAAAGTTTGAAGGTTGGATGAACGACGAGATCCAGCGACAACGAGATGCGAACGCCGCACCACTTGTCCTGGCTGGTCAACTAATCAATGCGGGCATCGGATTTGTGCGCATGGAGCAATGGGACAAAGCCGAACCGTTGCTGCGAGAATGTGCGGAACTAAGACGCGAGCACCTGCCGAAGGCGTGGAATACATACTATGCCATCAGCGCGTTGGGGGAAGTTCGCTTCAGGCAAGGATTTCTCGAAGAAGCGGAACCGTTGTTGTTAGAAGGAGCCGAAGGAATCGGCACGGCGAAGTTTCCCGATGGAATGGTTTCCAGTGGGGAAGCGAAACAGCGAATCCAGCAAGCTTACGAACGCTTGATTCGATACTACGAAACGACGTCAAACCACGCCGCACTGGGAATTTGGCGAGAAAAATTGAACGGATTGGTCAGCCCTTAGAGCGGCGTACGTGTGTCGCAAGCAACAGATCGAACTTGGTTGCGGGAAGGCCGCAACCGAGCTCGACTCTTTGGGCCAAGGATTCACCACTACCGCAAACTTGACCGCCCCAGGCCGCGACTCTGACTCACCCGCACGCGCAACGCTGTGACGCATTTTTTCGGGAGAAAACAGGCCCGGCCGGGCCGAAACAACCCTAGCCGGTGTGCGCAAGCCACCGGTTAGAGTGACCTCTGATCCAGAAAAAGCCTGAAAGGCCGACACAAGTGCTGAGCGTAAGCTAGTGAAAAAGCGTCACAGCGTTGCCGCACGGGTAGCGGTCCAGGAACCCGCTCGTTTGGCGATTGCAACTCGACCGAGACCGCAACCTATGGCGCTCGCAAGTTCGAACGCGATCGGCCTACTTGCAGACTTGTGCGAAATGGAGTCGGTCTTACGGCCTAAAACCCTGACAAAGGTGTCGTTGCCTTTAGCGATGAATCCTGGCTCCACCGAGCGAGCTCGGCGGCGGCCCCGAAAAGCCGGTTCGGGAGAACGATTCCACTACAACTACTTCTCGGTTTTTTCGGACATGAGTTTTTCCAGCAGGGCCTCGATCCGATTGAGGCGTCCTTCAAGTTTCTCCATTTGTTCGGATGCTGGCGCCAATCGTTCTTCCTTCAAGCGCGCCAGTTCTTCGACTTTGGCTTTCAGAATATCTTCGTCCGCCTGCAACTTAGCTTTAATCGCGGCTGCCATGGCATTCGAACGTACGACCTCTTCCAAGGCGCGGGCGCTTTCGACATCGGACATCATTCGTTCCAAGAATAACTTGCCGCGCGATACAGCGTCCATGTCGGCCTGACCCAGGATCTCAGCTTTTTCGGCGATGCTTGCGGCAGCTTCGGGGGTTTTTGCTGCCCGGGCAATGTCAGCGACATCGACCGCAACATTGTTTTGCAAGCCCCGAACTTCAGCAAGCCGCGCAAGCAAAGCGAGTTCGTGATTGGCCTCGTCGATTCGAGACAAATGGTTTTTCGCGAGAGTCTCTTCACTCTTGAGGGCTTCTAGGTGCTCCTGCAAGGCCAAGCCGAACGCTTCTGCGGCGGAGTGAAGTTTGCTCTTGGATGGCAAAGCTTCCGAACGAATGGAGTTTTCGAGCTTCTCCAGACTTTCCAATTGTCGCCCCAATGACTTCATGGTGACGGATAACTGCTGCATGTGCTGCTGCAAATGGAGTGTGATAACGGCCTTTTGTAGGGCTTCGTTAGCTTGTGAGGCTTCCTGTTCCTGTTGATGGGGGCCGCTGTCGGTTTCAGCAGAATCGGTAAGTTTTTCCTGAAACTGTAGCTGGATACGCTCGGTCAATCGAGCAACCCCAGATTCGTTGGTTGGGTCGGCTACTAGAATCTCGCGAACGAGCGTGTCTTGGCTGACCGACGTGTTATCTTGGATAGCTGGCGAGGCGACGCCGGCGGGTTCGGCAGGTAAATCGCTTTGCCCTAGCAAATGACTACCTCCACTAAAAAACAGGCAACAAGATGTCAAGAAACTTGAGTACAACAAGCTTACTTTCACAACGAATCTCCTTGAGCAACTAAAAGTGAACTGAACTTGTCGACTTCGATGGCTACCACCGGGCGGTCCAAAGACTTCCACAGCGGGGTTTCGAAATCGGGTTGATACGGCTGAACACGAACTCGCCCCAAATTGACTAGGCCACGGAGCAAATCTTCCGGGACTGGTCCATCGGCCAAATAGACGACGCGATCCCCAGTATTTTCGATCTCGACCAAACAGGGACGATCGGGGAAGACGCCGGCCAAATTCCTCAGCATCGAGCGTTCCGCCAACATCGTGCATGTTAGATATTCAATGGACTGTTGTGCAATCGAAAGCTCGTGGTTCAATTTCGCGATCGTTGCGCCTCGAGTGGAGATCATCCACCAGGCCGAAAACAGGGTTGTCAACACGATCGCGCTCGTTGCCAAAAGAACGCTCGTCCAAAAATATGCAGCTCGTGTCCGCAGCGGCTTCCGGCCAATGGCCGTCGCCACGTCGGTGGCTATTGTGCACAAGCTTCCCATTTCCGTTGCCACCGCTGCGGGAAAGGCGGTGTCTTGTCGCTTCGTCTCAGGCATTTGACGCGAATCGCTTGAGCCAACAACTCGCACCTCTTGCTGGAGACATTGAGAATCCCATAAAGCCATAGCACAGGCGCGCCAATGGTGTGGATGCGATTCCAGGTACTGCCACAATTGTTTCTTTTGATTACTCCCCAGCTCGTTGTCGCCGAGCGCTGTGAGCCAAAATTCCAATGACCGCTCGTCAAGTTCCGGCCACGATGCGTCAGTCATTGCTAACTCCGTGAATACCCAATTGATAGTCCAACGAATAATCTTCTGCCAACGGCGATTGAAGCAAAGCCAATTTCAATCGTTGCCGTGCCATCCGCAAACGACTTGTGACTTGATAGGGCGTCAGATTCAACTGTTCGCCAATCTGTATGTAACTCCAATGGTGCAGATACTTTAGGTAGAGGACCTCTTGATCCTCAGCCGACAATCGAGCCAAAGTCTGCTGCAAGTCCGACCTTCTTTCGTCACTCAACAGGAGCTCGAACGGAGGAAGCTCCGCAGAAGTTACGAGATCATTCGCAAGCAACTCGGAACCAATTGCACTGAATCGCACTCCATCGCGCTGTTGATTCCGAATCCAATCTGCCGCCTTGTGAATCGCCAAACGATAGAGCCATGCGCGAATCTGGAGCACACCGACCAACAAGCTTGGACGTTCAAGAATGCTGGCTACGATTTCAGCCCACAAGTCCTCCGCCACGTCCCAGCGACCACCGGTACGTGCCGCCAAGACCGTGGTCATCCAACCTCGATGTTCCCAAACATGGTCCGCCCGGGGCACAGGCGAATCCATCCTAGCACCGTGGGGTGGAAGCAAGTTTTGATGGGGGGGATTCTCTCCCATCACGATCCTTCAAGCTGGAGTGTCAGGCCAACGCACCAGTGCTGAACCACCGAGTGTTCAGCGCCTGTTCAGAAGTATAGTCGTTTTCAACCCCACCGATTTGCGCGAAAAAACTAGCAATTTCGCGAATGGCATCACTCGTTGGGCGAAAATCTCCTGACTACTCGAGAAGAATTACTAGATTTGGTGGGATCCGAGTCGCATTGCATTCAATATCGAAGCACAAGAACGACTGCCGCTTTCTTGGGTCGTGGTTCGATCCGCAGATTGCTGCTTTTCCCTTCGCGAACGAAAATCCGACCGCGGAGCAATCCGCGACCATGGCCGCCTATTGCCGAAATAAATTGAAAGGTAAAGTACCCGTCTGGATCGTGGGGGCCTTGGCCAAAAGAGCAATTTTTAACCATGAACTACGATGAATTGGAAGGTTGGTCGGCCAAAGTCGCGGCTTGGGGAAGTGAATACCTTCAGGGTTTGCGGCATCAACCGATTCGTCCTCAGGTAGCACCGGGGGCCGTGGCGGCTCAAGTACCACCATCGCCTCCGGAACATGCCGAAAATATGGAAGTCATCTTTGCTGATTTTCAGCGGTTGATTCCGTCCGCAATGACGCATTGGCAACATCCCCGTTTCTTCGCCTATTTTCCGTCGAATGCGGCTCCGGCATCGATCATGGCCGAGCAAGTGGCCAATTACATGTCCGCTCAATGTATGTTGTGGCAAACTTCACCGGCGGCTACCGAACTGGAGACGGTCATGATCGATTGGCTGCGGCAAGCGTTGGGGTTACCCGACGGATGGCGTGGCGTCCTGCAGGATACTGCCACATCGGCAACTCTGTCGGCTGTATTGACGATGCGAGAAAAAGCGTTGGCTTGGCGCGGCTTGCGCGAAGGGTTGTCTGGCATGCCTCGAATGAGGATCTACGCGTCTGCCCAAACCCATTCTTCGATCGACAAAGCCGTTCGTTTGGCCGGCATTGGTCAGGACAACTTGGTCAAGGTTCCCACCGATGCCAACTATGCGATGCGAGCCGATGCTTTGCAACGAGCGATCGACGAAGATCGAGCGGCAGGGTTCTTGCCAGTGGGAGTGATCGGGTGCATCGGAGGAACATCGATCGGTGCCTCGGATCGATTGGACGGGATCCTGGCGATCGCCCAACAAGAGTCGCTCTACTCGCACGTCGATGCCGCCTGGGCCGGCTCGGCCATGATTTGTCCCGAATTTCGGGAAATCTGGTGTGGTATCGAACGAGCCGACAGTGTCGTGTTCAACCCTCACAAATGGTTGGGCGCTAATTTTGATTGCTCGGTCCAGTTCCTAAAACAACCGGCTGACCAAGTCCGAACGCTGGCGATTCGACCGCAGTATTTGGAGACGTTGGAAACGGATCAGATCACGAATTACTCCGAATGGACCATCCCCCTCGGCCGCCGTTTCCGAGCACTGAAACTGTGGTTCTTGCTCCGGGCTTACGGACTGGAGGGGCTACGCACGAGGATTCGCAACCATGTGGCATGGACGAACGAGGCCGCTCAGGCAATTGCAAAAGCTGTGCCTCTCGAAATCGTCACGGCACCGCGATTGGGCCTGTTCACATTTCGTTATGCTCCGGCGGGGGCCGATCCGGACTTGGCGACGCGAGCTCTTTTGGAAGCCATTAACAGCGATGGGCGGACGTACTTGACCCAGACGACCCACGAGGGCCGATTTGTGATCCGGATGTCGGTTGGACATTTCGAAACGACTCGGGCGGATGTACTGGATGCGGTGGCGATCATATGCGAGTTAGCGGACAAACTTCGCCTCGACTAGACTTACGAGTTGCAGTGACCATAAGTCATCGGTGACAACTCCAAAGGCGGCGTCGCTACAAGTGGCTGCGGACACCCGTGATGTTGGGCCATTTTCCTAACGAAGAAGTCATCTCATGAAACTAGATAACCGAGCGGCACTGGTGACCGGTGGCACTCAAGGTATTGGTGCCGCGATTGCCTATCGCTTGGCACAAGCCGGTTGCGATTTGATTCTGGTTGGTTTGCGCGACGACTCAATGGCTCACGCAACGGTGCAACAATGTCGCGAATTGGGGCGAAGAGTCCATTTGTTGATCGCGGACCTTTCACAGCCGTCTTCAGAAGTCATTCCGGGCCTGTGCGAGCAAGCGTTTTCATTGGAGCCGCAATTGTCGATCTTGATCAACAACGCCGGTACGTTTTGTGATCGACCCTTTCTCGAAATGGACTGGGCAACTTACGAAAGAACCATGCGGCTGAACGTCGAGTCGGGCTATTTTCTGACTCAGGCGTTTGCACGTCGTTGGGTGGCGGCAGGCATACCGGGCCGTGTCTTGTTTACAGGCTCGATCAACGGTGAACTTGCCGAACCGGACCATACCGCCTACGACACCAGTAAGGGGGCCGTAAGAATGATGGTGCGCACGCTGTGTGTCTCGTTGGCGCCCTATGGCATCCGAGTGAACGCAATGGCACCGGGCTTGGTGGTCACACCACTTACGGCCTCGGCGCTTACCCCGGCGGCCACGGACTGGATGAAGTTGCACACACCCAACGGAAAAGTTCCCGGCCCAGAAGTCTGTGCCGGCGCCGCGTTGTTTCTTGTCAGCGACGAGGCCGATCATGTTCACGGGCAAACTCTCTTGGTGGATGGCGGTATGAGCGTATGGCAACAGCCGAACCCGGATGGACAGTAACGGTTTTACATTGACGTAGCGTACGGAAATGATTGGCAGGGGAATGGTTGGCAGAGGAATGGTTGGCAGAGGAATGATTGGCGGAGGAATGGATTGCGGAGGAGTGGATGGCGGCAACGCTGTGAAGAGTTATTCTTGGGGAAAACAGGCCCGAATGGGCCAACACATCCCTAGCCGGTGTGCGTGAGCCACCGGTTAGTTTGATTTCACGATCAGAAAAGGCCTGGAAGGCCGACACAAGTGCGGAGGCTGAGTACACCACAATGCTTCACCGCGTTGCCTGCCATCCATTTTGCCCACGTCGCTTGGCGTCGTCGAAACGCCTTCTCGTTGAATCAATTAGGAAGAAATCCCAAGCTGGTCATTTCGTTCTTGTTGGCGTTCAAGCGGCGAAGTTGAAATACATAGCCACTCCTGCGGAGCAGTTCTTTGTAGGCGGAAAGCAATTCGTACCCGTCATCACCGCGAAACTTGGTTGTGACAACAAACTGCTTGCACCAACGCTGCCCCAACCATTGCTCGAGAAGTTCCAGTGTCCGTTGAGGAAACGCCGCCACGTCGCAAAGTAGCCAATCAACCGGTTGCGGTGGTTTAAAGGCAAACGCATCACCCTTTACGAAGTTAACGCTGGCGTGTCCCATCAAGTCCGGTCGCAGCGGACTGCGGTCGATCGCCGTGACGCGCGCGCCCTGTTCGACCGCGACCCATGTCCAGCCGCCTGGGCTGGCACCGAGATCCACACACGATTCGCTTGGCTTGATCGACCGGCCTAGGCGTAGTTGGGCCTCGACCAATTTGCCGAAGGCCCGCGCTGGAGCATTTTGATCGCTGGCGATGGGCGGAGCACCAGCCGGAAACGGACTTAGCACTGCCCTGGCCATTTGCACCACGGAAGCTGGGGCATGTGACCAATAGGCCGTCGTTGGATCGGTCCACACGACTTGCAACAGGGGGCTCGCTTCCCAACCGCCACCGCCCGGTTCTCTCCAGGTCTTTAGGAGACGCTTTTGTTTGCGTTTGAGCCACTCTCGGAGGCCCTGTTCGATCAAGCCGATACGCCGCATCGAAACTTGATTCGCTTCCGGGACGGCTTGTCCCAGACACAATGTCCATGGGCCATGTTCGTCTTTTAGCGCGGCCACGATACGCTGGCCCAGTGTTTCGATCCATTGGTTGATCGACGGAGCTACCAACACCTCGGCCAATGGTAATGCTTGTCGGCACCAAACAAGTGCTGGCTGCGAGTATTCATGAAAGGCCAGCGGATCAGTCAGGACTACTACTCCTGATTCGGTATGGAGTTTTGTTACCGAAAACTCCGCGCGGAGCTCCGCAGCTAATGGTTCTTCCCAACCGGGTTCACAGAGAGCGACAAACAAGGGACCGACTAGCGTGTAAGTACAGTTGTATGGATTTGTTTAACGCTTCGGTCGCCAGACCGACCAGCAACCCATCTTCGCTGCAGATCGCGACCTGGCGCCCTCGCGTTGGAGCATCATAATCACCCCTGCAAAAAATTAAAATAACAGCGTTCAACGCCCAGTATCGTTTTTCCAGGCACCGAATATTCTTGTCGATTCGTAGGATTCGTGGCCAAACCGATTGGAGCGAGGATTCCGTGCGGGTGAGCCTCGGCACGAATTCTCCGAATGAACACGAAGAAACACTGCGATTCCTCAGGGGAACTCGCGCTGCCGCGTCACTCGTAGCTACGTTCCCAGTCAGCACACGTTGAACTCGTGAGCCATTATGGAGAAGAGATATGGACCATACTTGTGAAATGCCCCAAACAAGTCTATTTGCCGAGTCGCTTTCGGATTCGTTCGTTGAGTTGAGAATGAATGTCACGTTTCTGTTCGAAATCGCGGCGAACTTCATCCGAATCAAATTTCTCGAACTCCAATTGGGCCTTGGCCGTGTCTTCGCTTAGATCACCTCCAGTCGACTGATTGCTGTCGGTCTCGGAGCTTGGTAGCAAGAATTTGCGAGCTGCCGGGCCAAACTTCGGGAGGACTCCCAATGCGCACTGACCGACCCAAGGCTCGGGGTCTCGCAACCCGGCTGCGACCATTTCCATCAATTCGGGATCATATGGATCCAGATCGGCCAAATGCGAGAGGCCCCACCCGCGAACCTCCTGATCCTTGCTGTCCAAGGCTTTGACAAAGCGTTGCTTCAGGTCATTGCTCCAACGGACGGGGCAATTTTGGGGAAACTCCAACAGATCCAATTCAATCGAATCATCGATTCGCAGCGTCAGACGCGGCGTCTTGGGCCAGAAAACCTCACCGTTTTCGCGTCGATGCATGACCGAAGCAATACCCGCGACGACGTGCAATTGGCAGTGATACGTAAACTCTTGATCGCGTTTGAAATTGGTCACCTTGCCAGGTCCAGGCAGAATGACAATTTCCAATCCTTCCATCGGCATCGCAGCGTAATTTCGGATCAACTCATTGAGCTCCGTCGTCGTGGTCTTATAGAACATTTGTTCATTGCCGTTGACCCAAAAGTGATACACGCGCGTCGAATGATTAACGACCGGCATGATCCCATCCCATTGACTGAAGTTGGCATCTGACAAAGGTTTGTTTCCAATCGTCTCCTCACCCATGCGAGGACTTTCGTGGGCTCGACAGCGTTCCGGTATGCCGACCACCATTGCAAAACAAACGATCGCACTAATCACACCCCGCCAAATTTGCTGCCGAACCATGTTAGACCTCCATTGCTTGATCTGCTAGTTTATTGAATTCCTAGCTCCCGCCCAAGAAGACGCTCGAACCCTGGAACCATTAGTCAGAAAATTCCACAAATTTAGATTCGTCCCCAATTCGCCGCCATTGCGCAGGAACCCTTGGAAGTTCCTTGTTTTGGCGAGTGCTAAGCGGTGAGATGCGACAATTATCCGAGCGAGGCGTCGGGCGGACATTATCGAGTTGTTGCAGACGGTTCTTTTGCTTCAGTGAAGTGTGCTCCAGCACTGGCTGAGTTCGTTCCCAAAGTCGCTGGCATCGGATATTCTTATCGTTTCAATGGGACTGGCCCGCTCCGCGTCAGTCCTACCACAGTCCCCGTGTCTGAAACGAGTTCGGTCATGTCGCCATTTCAACCGCCGTCCGATGGATTCGAGTTTCATGTGACTCGTATGGAGTGGCTTGAAGGAGGAGTTGTCTCGTTGGTCCTGGATGATCCGTCCTCCAGTGCCAATGTGATGAACGAATCACTACAAACCGAATTGGAACGCCGATTGGAACAGTTGAGGTCCGTGGCCAAGTCTTGTTCTGGGTTGTTGGTCTCGACGGCGAAGCCGAAGATCTTTATCGCGGGAGCCGACATCAAGTACATTGCCAAAACCGCTGATTTCACACGGGATCAAGTCATCGAATTTTGCCAGCGCGGACTGCGGTTGTATCAAGGTTATGCCGAATTGCCTTTTCCCACCATCGGCTTGATTCAAGGCGCCTGTTTGGGCGGTGGGCTTGAGTTTGCTCTCGCTTTGGACTGGCGCATTGCCGTCGATGCTCCGGGTACGATTTTAGGTTTGCCGGAAGTGCATTTGGGCTTGATTCCGGGGTGGGCGGCTACCGTACGAGTTCCGCGACTTTGCTCCGTCGAAACCGCAATGCGTCGCATCGGAGGCGGCACGAATTTTTCTGCTGTGGAGGCGTTGCGAATTGGTCTGGTCGATCAGCTTGTCTCGGCTGATCAGTTATACCACGCGGGAGTTGCCAAATTGGCGCTGGAAAGATCATGGATCCATGCCCGCCGTGATGCGATGCAGGGACCGGCTCGCTGGTTGCGCGAAGTCGACAGACCTCAACTGCCCGAGGTATCACAGGAAGTTCCCGCGTTCACGACGGACGACGTCGCTATCCTCGCCGAAGAAGTTCTTGCCGAAGTTCAGTCCAACGATCCGTATTTGCATCCGCTCGCCCCCCGATTGGTCATTGACTTGATTCGTCGTTCCGTTTGCGAAGAATTTTATGACGCATGCGCGCTGGAATCGCAAACGATGGCCGAAGTCTATACTTCACCAACAGGTCAGGCGTTGGTCCATGCATTCTTGCTGAATGATCGTGCAAAAAAATCTCCTGGCGTCGGTGCGGTACCGAATCCGCTGCCCAAAATGGAAAAGATCGGCATCGTGGGATTGGGAGTTATGGGCCGCAGCATCGCCCGCATGTTTGCCAATACAAAGGGTCAATTCCTGCTGTATGATCGAGATCCCGCCGTCCGCCAAGAGGTTGCGTGGACCGTACCTGCGGAGCAGTTCGAAGTCGTCGAATCACTTGCTGAATTGCGCGACTGTGATGTGGTTCTCGAAAACGTGTTCGAGCAAAAAGAAGTCAAACACCTGGTACTGAGAGAATTGGAAGGCATTGTTCGCCCCGCCACTCGGTTGTTGAGCAACACGAGCGTGATCCCGATCACTGAATTGGCCACCGCGCTGACAAGTCCCGAGCGGTTCTGCGGCTTGCACTTTTTCAACCCTATCGACCAAACCAAGTTGGCCGAGATTGCCATCCATTCGGCCACGGATTCGACCACGGTTTGGATCGCGGCTCAATTGGGCAAGCAACTCAAGAAGATGGTCTTGGTGGTCGGCGATGGACCCGGTTTGGTAGTCAATCGACTTTTAATGGCCTTGTTGAACGAAGCCCAGCGGTTGTTGGCAGAGGGATACAGCATCCAGGAGATCGATCGAGCGGGTCGCGCGTTTGGTTGGCGATTGGGACCGTTCGAAATCTTGGACGTGATTGGACTGCGGACCGCCTTGGACGCGGGCGGACAAATTTCACGGCATTTAGCGAGTGCCCTGTCGGCGCCACCGTTTTTGGTACCCTTGATTAAAGCCGGGCGTTTGGGTCGCCACCACGGGGCTGGGTTTTATCGTTATTCAACGGATGGTACCGCCGAACCGGACGACCAGGTGGATCGATTGATCGCAGCGTACATTCGGCCTACGAAAGAGGCTCGACCCGAGCAACGACGGTCTGCTGCCGATCAAGCGGCTCTCGACGAGTCGCTGGCCCATCGCATGCTGGCGTCGATGTTGATTCAAGCCGCCGCGATTCTGCAGCACGGTCAAGTGCGCGATGCGGCGGAAATCGACATGTGTTGCATGTTGGCACTTGGTTTTCCACCCTATCGTGGCGGACTGTTGTATTGGATCGATCACTATCCGATCGGACGATTTATCGAGCAACTTTCTGACGGACAGCTTGCCATACAATTGGCGGAAGCGACCGCCAACCGTCAACGTTTTAATCGTTGACCGGAAGGTTACGGATTGGCCAACGAGACTTGAGGCGTAACATGATGGAACAAGCGACCGTTGATCTTCTCTGGGCGCGGCAACATGTTGAGCTTCTCGAACGAATTCGAGCGTTTGATCCTGCAATGTTGATTCCGACGTTGGCTTCGGTCGAGCGATCCATGCTGCGCGCCAAGTTTGCACGGCAAGTCGGGTTTCGCTATGAGGAAGAGAACGGAATCGCAATTCAACTTATCGCTCGTGTTTCACCGACATTGCGTGATACTGGCCAGCGACCATTGGGAATGATCGGGTTCTTTGCCGCGTTGCCCGCTCAAGCCGCAACCATCAGGACGTTGCATGCGGCGGTTCGGTGGCTGGAGCAACAAGGTTGTCAAACGATCATTGGGCCAATGGATGGGGACACTTGGCATCGTTATCGTTTCAATATCGGGCCACCGGCTGAACCGCCGTTTTTGCTCGAACCCACGAATCCCAGTTACTACCCGAGTGCGTGGGAGGCTGCAGGTTTCCATGTTGTCGAGACTTACCATTCCAAACAAGTGGTCGATCTTCCCGCGGTCGCACGTTTGACCGAACCTGCCGAACAACGCGCCCTCGGATTGGGCTATCGCTTCCGTCCTTTTGATGCGGGGAATTTTGAATCCGAACTCCGACGCGTTTACGATCTGAGTGTGGCGGCGTTTCGGGATAATTTGTACTACGACGATTTAGAATGGGATGAATTCCTGGAACTCTACGCTCCCAGCCGCCCGCTCCTTAACGAACGCTTGGTCTGGTTCGCTCTCGACTCGCAAGATCAACCGGTTGGGTTTCTGTTTTGTTTGATAAACTACGTCCGAGCGGTTCAAGTGATGAATCATTCTCGCAGCGTTTGGGCCAAGCTCAAGTTTCTGTGGTCGCGTCGTTATGCGGACGCAGTCAACTTCAAGTCGATTGCGGTCCTGCCCGAACATCGTCGCGCTTCGTTGGGTGCCGCCTTGATGCATCAGGGTTATCGCGAGTCCTTCAGGCTTGGTTATCGCAAAGCAAATCTGTGTTTGATCCACGACGACAATCCCTCTTCAAAGTTGGATCAAGCTCGATCCACCTTGCTGCGACGGTATGCTCTGTACCAATATGGCAAAAATACCGAGGGCCACCGACATGTATAAAAACGCCCCAAGCGATCATGAACCGGACGAAAGGCATAACGTTGGGCGATTATTGGCGGAGGTCGCCGAACAAACTCCGGAAAAGTTGGCTCTGGTCTTGCCAGAACGACTTCAGGTGCCACCAATCTCGTTCGGCGACTTATGGAATCGAGCGGGGCGGTTGGCGGATTCGTTAAATCGTACGGGTTTGAAGACCGGCGACCGAGTGATTGTTATGGTCCCCATGTCGATCGATTTGTACGTGGTTCTGCTCGGGCTGATCCGGCTTGGTTGCGTGGCGGTGTTCGTTGATCCGTGGATGCCGTTGAAACGGATCGCCAAGTTCGCAGAGTATGCGGAGCCAAAGGCATTCATCGGGATTCCAAAAAGTCACTTGATCAGGTGGCTGCAGCCGAGTTTGCGGCGATTGCCGATCACGGTTTCTACAGCCCAAACCTGGGGCGGTTGGATTTCCAAGTATGGTTTGAATAAGTTGTTGAGAGAATCGAGCATTAAAGCTTCATTGGCCGCTGTTCGCTTGACCGATTCGGCGCTCATTACCTTCACCAGCGGCTCGAGTGGTGAACCCAAAGGAGCGAATCGCACTCATCAGTTTCTGTTGGCCCAGCATCGTGCGCTCGCCAAAGAGTTTCCGTACCTGCCGACTGATGTCGATCTGCCGATGTTCCCCGTGTTTGCGTTAAACAATTTGGTTTCGGGGGTTACGTCGATCGTGCCGGACATGGACTTTCGCCGAGTTGCCGCGGTCAATGGAACGACGATCTACGAACAAATGCTGAAACATCGAGTGACCACGTGTACCGCATCGCCACCTTTATTGGATCGTTTGGCCAGTACCGGACTTACCAAGGAGCTGCCGCTCCGAAGAATCTTGACCGGTGGGGCACCGATTTCGGATTCGCAATTGGAAAAATGGCATGAAGCATTCCCGCAAGCCAAGATCGTGGTCGCTTATGGTTCGACAGAAGCCGAACCGGTGGCCGACATCGATTCTCACGAACGTCTCCAGCTCGAACATCCGCGAGATGGCTTTTGCATGGGCCGTCCAATCGCCGCGATTGATACTCGGATCATTCCCATTCAACCAGGACCAATTGTCGACCCGAACTGGGAGGACGATTGTCGTGGATCGCTCCGCGATCCAACTTGCATTGCAGAAGAATGTCGTGGATCGCTCCGCGATCCAACGTTGGTTCGCGGAGCGAACCACGACATTCGGACCGCGGAGCGGTCCGCCACATGGATCGGTGAACTGATCGTCAGCGGCGACCACGTGTGTCGTGACTATTATCGCAATCAGGCGGCGACTCGCGAGAACAAGTTGGTGGATCGCAACCAGCGGCTCTGGCATCGCATGGGTGACACTGGCTACTTTGATACTGAAGGTCGGTTTTGGTTGGTCGGTCGTGTGCATTCCTCGATTCACCGAGCCGGAGAATGGTTGCACCCGCAATTGATCGAACAGAGAGTTGCGGAGCGTTTTCCGCAAGTCAAACAAGTGGCCGCTGTTGGATATCCTGATGCAGAGCTAGAGCAAGGTCTAGCTTTGTTGGTCGTGGCGGCACCGGGAGTTGTCGAGGTCGCTCAAATTCAATCCGCCTTGGCGGAGGCCAATTACCCGTGCGATCGTTGTTTGATCCTGCAAGAGCCATTGCCAGTCGATCCGCGTCACAATTTGAAGATTGACTACGAGCAAGCTCGAAAGTTGTTGATCAAATCGTTTGGTAACAGCGATCCGAATCGGACCGCGGAGCGGTCCACGACAATAATCAGCCGCACCGAACCGGTGACCGCTGCCTCTCCGTTTTGGAGCCGGTGGGCGGCTTATTCGCGCGAGCGTTTTCCGGTTCTGAAACATGGCATCTTGATCGCCTGTTTTTATTCATCGACACATTTCCTGGCTCAAGTATTGGCTGACCCGAGTCGTAGCTTGAGTTACGATCTGGGGTCGCTGATGGGAATGTTGACGCTATTTTTGTTCTTCTTTCACTTGCGAGTCTTCGACGAGCACAAAGATTTCGCGGAAGATTCGCGGTATTATCCGCATCGAGTCTTGCAACGCGGGATCGTCTCGCTGCGTGAACTGCGTTGGCTGGGTGCCGGTGCGATCGGCCTACAATTGTTAATGGCGTGGTTGTGGCGACCACTGCCCCAGGCGGGTGCTTTGGTGTCGTTGGTGGCTGCGATGTTGTTCTCGTTTTTGATGCTGAAAGAGTTTTTTGTCCCGCGATTCTTGAAACAGCATTTTCTGTTGTATGCCGTTAGTCACCTGTTGATCATGCCGCTGTTGGCGATGATCGTGTTCAGTTTTACGACGGGCGAGTATTTGTGGGCCGCCTCCCCTTGGTTTTGGCTTTATTCCTGCGTCGGTTTCTTTGTCACGTTCAATTGGGAGATTTCGCGCAAAATTCGTGCCCCCGAACAAGAAATCGATGGGGTCGATAGTTATACGAAGTTGTTGGGGCGATATGGTGCCGCGTGGTGGGTTTTGGCGATGCGTGTCATCGATACCGCGTTGGTGATGATTGTGGGCTGGCACTTGCAGGCCAGTCTTTGGTTCTATTTGGCATTGGTCCTGCTATTTGTCGGTTGTTTGTTTGGCTTCGTCAAATACATGCGTGAGCAAACTCCGACGACAGCCGGGCAAATGGAGACCTGGGCGGGTTGGTATATCATCGCTTTTGACTTGATCTTGTCGATCGAATTGGTGACTCGATACGGTTTGCGACTGGAGTGGTTTCCTGAATGAAAAATCAAATCGTGTCCTCAGTGGATTTCTTGTCGAAGAGCATGCCTGCGTCGGGCGATCGCAAGGCGACCGATGCGCGAGCCGTAGCGACAATCAAAGAGTTGGATTCCCATGACTGGGGCGGAAAGACGATCAACCTGTTACGACTCGCCGCTGCCGGTTTTCCTGTCCCACCGCTGGTCGCCGTCTCCGCCGATCTGTTCCGCACGTTGGTTGGACAGCAACGGGAAGTGCGCGAGCTGCTAGAGCAACTTGGTGGGCAACAAAGCCAGAGCCTTGAAGGAATTGCTAGGCGATTACGCGAGGCGTTTCAGCAAGCCGAGTTTCCTGCTTCACTTCGATCTGGATTGGTCGCAAAGCTTGCAGCCAATGGTCTGGCGGATAGTTACGTCGCCGTTCGTTCGTCCGCTAGTGATGAAGATGGAGCTGATTTCTCCTTCGCAGGGATGCACGATAGCTTCTTGTTCGTGCGGGGGTTGGAGGAAATCATCTTGGCAATCAAAAAGGTGTGGGCTTCGGCGTTTCAACCGAGAGCGTTAGCCTACCGACTTGAGAACAAGATTCCTTTGGATCGATTAGGTGTTTCGGTCATTATCCAACAGATGATTGTGGCAAAGGCGAGCGGCGTGGTCTTTACAATCAATCCGGCCAACAATCGCACGGACCAGGTGTTGGTTAGTTCGGTGTGGGGTGCTGGCGAAGGCTTGGTCAGCGGTGCGTTGCCGGCTGATACCTTCGTGGTCAACAAAGGCGACGCAGCCATCCAAGCGGATATTGTAGAAAAGCCACAGCGAGTCGAATTGGACGAGCAACGTCGGCTTGGTTCGCGACTGATCGATGTCCCCATCGCCGAGCAGCTGGCCCCCAGTTTATCCAACGATCAGATTCGCGAGGTCTCCAACGTCAGCCAAGAAATTGAACGTCATTACAGGCGGCCACAAGACGTTGAGTTCTGTTTCGACACGTCGGGCAGGTTATTCATCGTACAAGCTCGACCGGTCACTCGAGTCGAGCAATACGGGCCAGCCGCTGGGAATCGAATGGTTTGGGACAATTCGAACATTATTGAAAGTTATTCAGGTGTCACCACGCCGATGACCTTCAGTTTTATTCGCCGCGCCTACACGATCGTCTACCACTGCTTTTCCGAGGTGATGGGGATTTCGCCGGCCAAGGTGCGAGCGAGTCGAGGCGTGTTCGAGAACATGTTGGGCTTGATACGCGGACGAGTGTACTACAATCTGCCGAATTGGTATCGCTTGATTCGTTTGTTCCCAGGCTTCCAATACAACGCGAAGTTTATGGAATCGATGATGGGCTTGAAAGAGCCGCTATTGTTGGACGATCCAGACCCACCGCTGACGATTTGGCGTAAGTGGTTTATCGAACTGCCGGCCTTGCTGCGGTTGTTGGCGCGAACCAGTTGGAACTTTTGGCGGATTCGATCGATCGTGGATCGATTCCAATCGCACTTCAAAAGTCACTATGAAGTTTGGGATAACTTAGACTTTCGTTCACAATCGCCACGTGATTTGAAGCGACTCTATGGCGAAATGGAGGACGCCCTGCTGTGGAACTGGAAAGCACCGATCATCAACGATTTTTATGTCATGGTGAATTATGGGCTTTTGAAACATTTGTGCCGTAAGTGGGTGGGCGACGAGTCCGGGGCTTTGCAGAACGATTTGATTTGCGGTGAAGGTGGCGTGGAAAGTGCCGAGCCGGCCAAAATGTTGCTGCGACTGGCCGCGATCGCGATCGATAATCCGGAACTCAAGCAGTTGATCGAAACAACGGCGTTAGAGGAAGTCGTCGATCGAATCAAACAAGACTCGCGATTCACCGCGTTCAATGATCTGATGGCGACCTATTTAAAGCTGTATGGTTTCCGCTGCATGAACGAGTTGAAGTTGGAGGAGTTTTCGTTGCGTGATCGACCGCATCTGGTCTATCAAGTCTTGCGGAACTACTTGCGATTGGAAGATCGGTCAGCCCTGGATGTTCAGGCCATGCACGAGCGGGAACAGGCCACGCGGCGCGAAGCTGAAGCGAAGGCGTTCGCGGGCATCACAGGTTGGTCGGGATGGTGGCGTCGGTGGCTGTTTGGCCGCGTTTTGCGGAGTGCTCGGTTGGGCGTGAAGAACCGCGAGAACATGCGATTCGCTCGGACGCGGATTTACGGCCTGTTGCGCGAAATCTTGCGAGCGTTGGGCGGTCAATTGGCTGAGGAAAAAATTCTCCCTAACGCTGAAGACATTTTCTACTTAACGATTGACGAAGTTTGGGACTATTTGCAAGGAACAGCAGTTTCGACCAACTTGGCGGAGTTGGCTCAGTTGCGTCGAGCGGAATACGATCGCTTTCGAGCTGTGGAAGCTCCGGACGATCGGTTCGAAACGTTCGGCTACGTTTATCACAAAAACTTATTCCGGCGCGTCGTGGAAACACAAGCCGTCCCCGCCGATGGGCAATTGCGCGGGATCGGTTGTTGTCCCGGAACCGTCACTCGCCAAGTGCGTGTGTTAAGCAGTCCAGCGGACGACTTGACACTAAACGGCGAGATTTTGGTGGCCGAACGCACGGACCCTGGTTGGGTGCCGTTGTATCCGGCGGTATCCGGCATCTTGATCGAGCGTGGCAGTGTCTTGTCGCATTCGGCAGTGGTCGCTCGTGAAATGGGGATCCCCACGATCGTCGGCATTGTTGGTCTACTAAAGACCATCAAAGACGGTGATACCGTCACCATGGACGGCGGAGCGGGAACGGTAAGGCCGCTTGAGCCCTCAATTAAATAGTTGATCGCGAACACTTCCAGCCATTGGCGATGGCCTTGTCGTCGGATGGAAAGCTGATTGCTATTACCTTAGCCGATACCCGCGTCGAAGTTTGGGACCTGGCTAAAATCCGAGCGAACTGATTTTATCATTTACCAGAGCGTTTTTCTGGTTATATCGAAATCGGCCCGAGAGAAAGTCGCGTGCGCAATCGTATATCAAAATCTCGGCGCTTTTTTCTCAGCGAAAATTAGCTTGGCGTTGATGCTAGGAGACGGACTTTTCCCCGAAGCGTCGCGTTAGGGAAAAGTCCTGGTCTTCCAATCAATCGTTGAGGTGTGCCATGCGTCATTTGTCGGAACTAATTCAGAGTGTGCGATTGTGCTCCGGTACCAGAACGGAAACTTTCAAGCCGGTAAAGAAAGATGACCCGCCATTCAAGACGGCGGGTCGCCGAACGTTGTATTTCTCCGGCAGCATGACCTTGCGAGACGCAGAATGGCCAGCGGCCGATAAAGTGGTTTCTCTGCAACTAGGAACACACTTCGCGTCGGTTGGCATGTCGCATCGCAAAGTCATGTATTTCGAAGGACGGTGCGGCGGTGAAGTGCGATTGGAAATGGATGTTTTCGCAAGTCTGGGAGCTTACGACAGTATCATCGTCAATCTGGACGTGCGGCTATACGAAGGAACGTCAGACTCTTCAACCGATCTTGACGGTCGCGGAAACTTCACGGTCGTGATTCCGGCGACTCAAGGCGATAACATCCGCAGTCTGTCCGCGACTGTTTGGAACACCGAAGAAAACGAATACGACGACCAGGGGTTCTTTATGGTCAAGTTGGCCAACCACCCTTGACCAATCGCTCTCGTGATGTGTGGCATGGAGTTATTCCAGTCCGTCGGCCCAGTCCATCGGCGAGAGGCTTCACCGGAATTCGTGGTACTTTGCCGCTAATTCGCGAACGCAAGGCTATTTCTCGTTAACGGTCCTAAGCCACTACCCAAGTCGCGGACAGCGATTGCCATTGGGCGACGGCGATCCATCCCGCTGCGGTTAGGTTTAATAACGCTCGCCGAGCAAACCACAGGTGCCCCACGGTTTCAGGGTTCGCCGCGGTGTTTAACCAGGCACTGAAAGCCGCCATTATCACGACGACGCCAAGCATGGTCGTCGCACTCCACCAATCGGGCACAACCCCGCGTCCCCACAAGACGCCTAACAACAAGCCGCTCACCAAGATGGATCCGCAACCGGCTTGTGCGACTCGAAACAAGAGCGATGAACCCGGGATCGAGAACACACAGACATTTACGACCGCTTGGACCAATGCCAAAGTTGCGGCTGCCAAGAACGGTCCGTATAAGAAGCGGTAAGTTTCCCAGTTTTGATACTGAATGGCGATGTTTCCGATTGCCAAAATAATGAACGGCACAATCACGGACCAAGTGACCGCTCGGATCTGTAAGCTCCATGTGGTTTGTAGCCAACTACAAACGCCAACGTAGACAAAGAACCCCACAAAGATTGGCAAGGCCCAATCGAACGAACCCATCGCCCAACACCCATAACTAGACAAACAAAAAATCAAGACTCCCGCCAACTCAAAGGTGCGGCTGAAACGAGCGACCACCGAGGCAACCACCAGGATGCCAACGAAACTTGCGTTCTGCACCCATAAATCGGTTACGTCAGTCTGAAAAGTCTTGGTTAGTACCAGCAAGGCTCCCATTGGAATCCAGAGATTATCCTGGCCATCTTGCGATACCGCCTCAAAACAAGTCACCAACAGGGCAATCAAGTTGGCCGCCAATAAGTAATGCAGCCACTCGTCAGGTGTGTCCCGCAGTGGACTCCACCAAAACAGCGGACCAATCGTCATCAAAAACGACGCTACATAAAACGCGAAGCTGCCTTCCAGTGACTTGTGCTGACCGGCCACTCGATATTTGATTCTGCCAAATCGCTTGCCAATCATTGCCGCCGAAGCATCCGCGACCGCCAAATTCAAAACGGCGGCGACATACTTCCACGGTTCGGACGCGGCCAACACAAACAGCAGATAGATGACCACGGGATAATATTCCGCGCCACGACTCTGGCGCTCGATCGCGTGGACGCTGGCCAACCACCCCATTCTTTTCGACACGACAAGCAACAGGCCCATACTAACGCTGAGAATCAAAGCGACCCAATGCGACGTGACAAACAACGGCAGTCCCAAAGCGATCAACCCGCCACCGGCATGCACCAACTTGCGAGTGTACTCGGTGGGCGGTCGCCAAAAGTAACGCCAACCCTCAGCCAAGAGCAACAACGAGAGAAATGCGGCCGAGATGATCATACCACCGAAGAGATCGTTTTCGCTGACGCCCATCGCTACTTATCTCACTCCAGACGAACGAACTTCGTCAACGACAAAGGCACTGTAGAACCAGGCTTTGTCCTGCAGAAACAAAGACCGCGACAAGTCGGATAGCGTTGACACCCGAGCGGAAAATTCGGGCGGAGCCGAACGTGGGACCAACATGTTCCAATAAGCTAATCTGGCTTTGGGCCGAGCAGCCCTGAGCAAACTCCCGTATACGCGAGAACTGAGTTCCGGGCTCATGTATTCAAAGATGTCGGACAGGTTGTAGCCGTCGAATCCATCAGCGGGCCTTTGGGACCACGACATAGCAACTTCGTCAATTGGACCTTGAATCACATGCAGACGATCCAGCCCGGCTCGGATCGCCTCAAAGTTCTCGGGCCGCAAGTATCGTGGTAGCGCGTCGCCATAATTGCCACTCAAAATGTAAGCCAGGTAGGGATTGTCGTGGGTCCCGAGTTCGGTCAATGCGTATTCGGTGCGAGCCAAAATCCGTTCGCCCACAGAACCTTCGACGTAACGAAAAAACTCGGGATCTCGACCCAACCGCCCCATGACAAAGCGACTAAAGAACACTCGAAAAAGTAGACGCCATCGCCAATTATTCCAACGCTGCTTGTAGAACGTTAAACGCTCGTCACGAGTCTGCGGCACCAGCCATTGCTGGGTTGTGCTCCGCCGGTGGATCATCGGCAACAGGTACGTGCGAAACTTGTAAAAGTACTTTTCAAACTTCCCGTCATGGATGAAGCCATTGCGAATTGAATCAGATCGTTGTTCCCAGAACGACCGGCTTTGTTGAGGCAAGTCTTTCCGTAGACAAAGCCAAGTTGCCCAGCGATCCTCCGCCGGACGGACGCCCAGGAATTTCAAGACCTCCGCATGATCTAAATTGCGAAACGCCGCGCGACGTAGTTCAATACAGGCTAACTGAGCCGAGCTTAGATCGACCGCAACCACTTCGGCTCCGCCAGCCAGCAGTGCGAAGGCGTTGTCACCGGCCGATCCGATCGATAACAGGCGTTTACCCGGCTGGGGTACCAACGCGGTACACAAGATATCCGCGTCTTCCCAACAATTCGCGTATCGCACCAAGTCAAACCGAGCTCGGGATTCTATGGGCCTAGATTCGTCGGACCCAGATTCGTCGGCCCTAGATTCGTCGGCCTGCGATTCGATCGAGTGATTCACGATGGATTACCGCCTCCCGCAGTTGATTTGCGTCCATGTTTCTGATGAGCTGCTGCGAACTCGCCGGCCGCCATGGCTCCGGTGATGGAAATCTCGCCACACAACAAGAGGGCCGCAAAAATCTCGGCTAACTTCCGCGCGTGCCCCGCGCCGGCACAGCCCAGCATGGTCAAACATTCTTTGGCGGTCGGCATACTCGTCCCACCGCCGACGGTGCCACAGATCAGATTGGGCACGGAAACAGACACGTACAAGTCGCCTTCCTTGGTGATGTCCATTCGAGTCAACCCAACGGCGGCTTCCGACACACACGCGACGTCTTGCCCGCAAGCCAGGAACACGGCCGCCAAACCGTTAGCATAGTGGCCTTGGACTCCGATGGAGCCGCTTTGAATGCCGCCGATTGCCGATAACGCCGCATAGCGGACAATTTGTTCGGGTGTTGTGTTGAGAATGCGTCGGACCAGCAGAGCGGGTAGTACTGATTCGGCGACCACCTTCTTGCCTCGCGCGTAGCTGAAGGCTTGTACCGTGGCTTTCTTATCGCCCGACATGTTGCCATCTATGAACCAATGCTGAGGAACAACCGGTGAGTTCTCGACGATCCACTGGCACAGTGCTTGGGTCGCGACGGTCACCATGTTCTGACCGCTGGCGTCGCCCGTTGTGTACTCAAACAACAAGAACACCTCTTTGCCGACAATCGATGTTTGCACGTCACGAAGTTTGCCGTGGGCAGTGGTTTGACCGACGATCGCTTGCAGTTGCGGGAACTCGGGCAGCAACCATGCGAGGAATAGGCCAACATCGCGTACTGACTCGAATTGAAAGACGGGCGCTCGAGTCAAAATCTCGGTGAGGCAGATCGCTGTCGCGCCTCCGGCCTGGCTGACGAGCATGGCCCCGCGATGATAAGACGCGACCAAGGCTCCTTCGGTGGTAGCCATCGGCACGTAGAAATCGCCATGAGCCGCCGAACCGTTCACTCGAAGGGGCCCCACCACGCCGACCGGAATCCGCGCCATGCCGACTTGGTTCTCGATATTGCCGGCCAATTGTTCCGGTTCGATTTCCGGGCCTTCGCCAGCCAGCTGAGTAGTGCAAATTCCAAGACTTGCCAACAATTCACGGCGTTTATGTAGTGCAACGACAGAATGATCTGTGAAGCTCTTGAGCCGTTCAGGTAGCGGCTCCGTCACCGGCAAGCGGGGTGACAGTCGCTGCACGGCGTCCTCGCGCGAACGTCCCTGCAGGACGCGATCAATAATCGCCTGAGCGTGATGATTCGGGAGTGTCATGACGATCCCTGTTTAATACGACTCGAAAAGCATGCGTTGCCATTTGACAATTGAAGATTGTAGCGAGCCGTCGACGCATTGACGACGAGACGTGTTTCATTGCGGGTTTTGGTTTGACGGGTTCTGGCGGGTGGGTCTCGCGGAGGCGCGGTGGCGCGGAGGAAATCGACCTGGGATAAACATCCTATTCAATGGGTAACTGTTCACGAACGGTAGGGTGCATGGAACAAGTTGCCTTATCAGACAAGATGAATCGGGCTAAACGCTCTCCAATGCGAATGAGCATCTGAACTGTAGCAGAACGACTTGTGGAATGCACCAGCCCCCAATTTGGTCGACCGTCTCGTGAATGGTTACTAAAACGGCTCGGTCGTTCCACCTCCCAAGATGCTGGACTATTCGAAGTGGCATCGGATGGTTTTACTTTTGTACCTGGCAGTTTGGAGCAGCCTGTTGGAAGTTTTGAATTGCCGCGGCTGAAGTGTTGGTGCCAGTCAATATCAACACCTGCAACCCCCCAGGTGAAGAAAACTCGTTTTGCATCGCCATCATTTCTAACGATCGGTCCGTTATGGCAGTATTGGAAAGATTGAGCGTATGAATCGAACGCCACTTTCCGCGGCTGTTGCTGCACAGCCCGTGGATGTATCCCATGTCATTATCTGTCACGCTTGTACCTGACAGATCCAAGTCGATAACTTGGTTTCCGCGGTCCGAAATACGTCCGTTTAGTTGCACGATTCTCTCGCCAGGCGTTGGTGCTGGACAACCAGCCACTAAGGCGAAGCCGACAACGACCATCAAAAACAAGTATCGATACGCGATCCTACGAAAATTCGAAATCATGCTTGTCTCCATAAGGCGGCCAATTGTTGAATTCGTTGAATAAACTCGCTTTTGCCTTCTTGATAGTTCGTGCCGATTCGGCGACTCTCTTCAACAAGTCGAAGTTTCAATTGCGAATACTCTGCTGCGATAGCTGGATGAGCGATAAGGTAGTCGCGAAAGTCGAGGTGCCGCTGGACTTCCGAGTTTCCGACGGCGTAAACATGCACATGATGCGTGCGTATTCCGGCAGCGTTTTGTTTGCGAAAATAGCGGCGACCTGAAATTCCGAACTCCCCCATCGCTTCATAGTCGAGCGGCTGCATCTGGGCGGATCGCGAATCAATCAGGTCCAGCTCAGATGCAACCGCCAGGATATCAATGATGGGCTTGGCGACGATGTTGGGAATGGCGGTGCTGCCGATGTGATGAATGGCCCGCACATTGTCGCCCAACGCCAGGGAAATTGCCAACTTTTCGGCTTCAAACATTTGGAGCCAAGTTGGGTCGTGGTTTTTGACAATCACAATATCTCGCCTGTTTGATTTGTTGCCTGCGAGCGACGTTCTTCGCGGATCATGAACTTTTGGACCCGACCAGACCTCGCTCACGGCACATACCTTGCTTTCTACAAATACCCAGGGCGAAGCGATTTTGCGGCTTGTGCCATCCGTCACGACGCTCGTCACTTTGGTTAATTTCTTGGGTCAGGATAAACTATATCACATTACGTACGGAGGTGCCAAACGACGTAATCCGTGACACAAGACAACAGAAAGAAAAAACAGGTTTCGTATGAGGATGCCACAGATCGGTAGTCGAGGTGAGTCGTGGCGAGCGTCCCCAATCCGTTGGGTGCGATTCGACTCATCGGCGACAATCGCCAGTTCTTTGCCCAGAGTCTCCAGCCAAGCGATGGTGCGCGGCCATTCGATCATTCGATCCAGCCAATCTTGGGGAATGCCCGAGCGTCCCACGCCAGCGCCGACAATTCCTCCGACAATCGCGCCCGTCGAATCGGCATCACCCCCACATTGAATCACTGCCATGATCGCAGAACGGCAATCCTGTTGATGACTTAGCCACGCATGAATCGCGACCGGGACCGTATGATAGACATAACCGGAGACTCCGTTGTGAAGTTCCAATGAATCAGCAAAGACCAAGGTACTTTGGCCAGCATTCACGGAAGCGACCGCCCGAGCCATCAGGGAAAAAAGTTCAGGATCTTTATCGCCGATCAATTCCGTCAGGCGTTCCAGGTATTCGTCGGGAAGAATCTCCTCGTGAATAGCGGCCAAATGCGCGGCAAGGGCCACAGCCAACGCACCCAACTCTGCTTTGGGATCACTATGAGTTAGTCGCGACGAAGCGCGAACAAAGATTCGCAGTTGGTCGAGGTCACGGATCGCCACACCCAAGATTGCGGAGCGCATCGCGGGTCCGTTCCCTGCCGAGTAGACGCCGCTGCGTTCTGGCGAATAGCCAAGCCACAAGCGAATCGTGGCCCTCAAGGTCGCCAAGCCAACTCCTGCTGGTAAGCCCAGTATCCACCAACGTAGCCCCGAAGCCAAAGAACGTTGAAACTGGACCACGTCGCCTCGAGCGACAATCAAGGCTTGAGCCACCATGCAAGTGTGTTCGGTATCGTCCGAAACCATGCCACGGCCAAAGCAGAAACGATGTCGGTCTGGAGGTCCAAACATCTTTGCCGCACGCTGCCGTGTGAGCCCTTCATACGGCAAACCAATCGCATCCCCAACCGCCGTTCCCAGAATACAGCCAACGATCCGATTTGATAACATTTGACGCTTTCTTGAATCGCCATGTGTTTGCAATCCTTTTCCAAACAGGCTTATCAGTCTCCTTGATACGGATCAGAATATCAACAGTAACCGTTTTTTGAACTACAGAATTGAACAGCCAACCGCATGACCTCGCTACATTCTCGTTTGTGACAATGCAGTTCAAAACTTTTCGGGAAAGATTTTGGCCAAAGCGGCCACGTTCGATGGGCTTAGCAAACTCGATGTCCCAGTCGATACAAAAGAATCTTGAAAGACGGCCGAGATTCCCGATATAGACATCCAATCCAAAGCCGCGTTGCTTCGAGCGAATAGGGCCATGGACCGCGATCAATGAACCTTGACGTTTTCGAATAGTCATTCCCGGACAATTTTTGACAGAGTCGTGGACTTTGCCCCCGACTTGCTTTTGACAACAAAGCTCTACGACTAGGTCTGAAACCTCAGTGGCATCCTTGAATCGGTTGGGGCTTCATTTTTTGAGGAAAAGACTACTTCGCCTTCAAATGAAACTCCGCCGAAGATCAACTCAACGATCGTTCGGCGGAGCCAAATCATTTCGCAAATCGCTTGCTTCGGCACGTCTATTTGATCCATTTGTTTAGATCGGAACGCAAGACCTGCTCTTGCGGCAGTCCCACTGAACTGCCTACGACTTCGCCGTCTTTGATAAATACCATCGTCGGCAAGGCGCTCACGTCGTATGCTTCAGACAATTCAGGCTCTTCGTCAGTGTTTACCTTAACGAACTTGATTCGCCCGGCGTACTCGGTTGCCAGTCGTTCCAACATGGGACTCAAGGCCCGGCATGGGCCGCACCACGAGGCATAAAAATCAACCACAACTGGGATGGGGCTGTCCAAGACTTCGGCTTGAAGGGACTGCTTGGTGACGTGGATGATGGATGACATCGATCGTTCTTTCTGTTGATTGTCCAGGCTTGAGAGGCCTTGAGATATTGCTGGGGGTGGGTTGCTAAGTTCTGATTCAGATGCAGAACTATTGGATCGGGCCGCCGAACTCGGCGGTTGGCAATTGCCAGACATTCACGTCTGAATTCCAAAGCGTGGCAAGATCCACATTTGCAACGCCAACCAAATGACCAGGAAACCCAAAATCATTAGCAGTTCATTCATGTGTCCGACTCCTCGGCGTGACATCTTCATTGGACTGTTCTCCTTCTCTTTGACAGTTGCTTTGTGGTGCAACCGTCCGCAAATCGCAACGATCTACCCTGTGGATATCTGCCATCCCATTCAAATTTGTAGCAGTTAAATCCCGCGTCCCGTTCACCGGTCTCTAATGAGCAGAACGGTCGGATGGACTCGGCCTCCCAACATTCCATCCCATCGCCGCCTTTGAACGATCAGGAAACTAACCGCAAGCTTCCGCGGCGAATCTTCACAAAAACTCGCCTTTTTTCCCCGCCACTTTGTCTTGTTGGCGAGTGCCTTCCTGATACTGCAAGTGTCGTGCCAAGTATCTAGATATTGCGATGTGTCTGTGTTTTGGTCGGAAAGTGGTGTTGAGACCAAACGAGGATCGCTTGTTATACTGGTGGCCCAGGAGGGTTGCTCGTTGGGCGGCCTTACCCACCAACGCAGAGCCAATTTTGAAGAAAGCCATCGGATGCAGATGTTACGGACCGAAGAAGCAGGGCGAACCGAGTCCCGCGAAACACCAACCGCCAGATTGACTTTCGACCTGAGAGCGGTGCTTCACGTCGCGGTCTCGATATCGGTTTGTTGGCTAATGTTGTTCAACTCACATTCTCTTTTTTCTCAAGAGGAAGAGGCAGAATCTCAGGCTTTGAGTTACCGCCCAATGGGGGCTCGCGCTGACAAGAACATTTTTTCCCCGTTGGATTTGCCGACTCCGAATCGAATCCGTACCGCCGCTGGTTTGCCGGGCCCAGACTATTGGCAACAACAAGTTGATTATCAAATGGAAGTGGTGTTGGATGCGGAAAGCGAGTCTGTTTCCGCGGTTGCCAACATTACTTACACGAATAATAGCCCAGAACCGCTAGAGTTTCTCTGGTTGTCGTTAGAACAAAACCTGTTCAAATCCGATAGTTTGGGCGGATTGTCCACACCGCCAGGAGCGCGTTTTAGCGCGGGTGATCAGTTCCAAGGGGGGTACGCGATTCAACACGTGCGAGCCGGTGGTCAAGACTTGAAGTTCAGTGTCTACGATACTTTGGGAAGATTGGATCTGCCAACGCCTCTGGCAGCCAACGGTGGCAAGTTTGAATTCCAGATCGCTTGGTCCTTCAACATTCCTGAGTACGGTGTGGACCGCATGGGAATACGTCGAGTCAACGCAGGTAAGATCTTTCAATTGGCGCAGTGGTTCCCACACGTCTGCAAGTACGACGATGTTCATGGTTGGAACACCCTGCCCTACTTGGGCCAAGGCGAGTTTTATACCGACTTCGGCACTTACGATGTCAAGATTACGGCGCCGCGTGGGCACGTGGTCTTGGGCACCGGTGAACTGAAGAATCCGCAAGCGGTACTGACTCAAAAGCAACTCGAACAATTGACGTTGGCTTCCGCAAGTCGCCAAACGGTCATTATTCGCGGTGAGGACGAATTGGGCACGCCGGAAGCAGCACCTGCCGGTGATGGACCATTGACGTGGCATTTCCTCGCTGAAAAGGTGCGAAGTTTTGCTTGGACCAGCAGCGACGCCACCATTTGGGATGCGGCGACGATTCAATGGGACGATGGCAAGACCGTGCTCGTGCAATCGGTTTATCCGGCCGAAGCCCGGGGGGCCTGGAGTGAAAGCACGCAGATGCTGCGGCATTCGATTTTGCATTATAGCGACAAGTGGTTTCGCTATCCTTATCCGACAGCCATCAACGTCAATGGAAATGTCGGTGGGATGGAATACCCCATGATTATTTTCTGCGGCGGGGATAACGACCGAGAAGGACTGTATTTTGTGACCAGTCACGAGATTGGACACAATTGGTTCCCGATGGTGGTCAATACGGACGAACGTCGTTACGCCTGGATGGATGAAGGGTTCAATACTTTCTTAAACTTCTACGATCGATTGGAAGTCTTCGATGAAGTCGTCAACGGTTTGAGTCCGGCCGAACCGATGCAGCCGAGTTCCTTGCGAGCGTTCGGGCGTTTTAATTCCAATCCGGCAAATCCGCCGATCATGACGCCTGCGGATCAAATCGAACCGAATTTGCTGGGGCAATTGGCGTATTTCAAGCCTGGAGTCAGCATGCAGTATCTCCGTGAAGAGATCGTTGGCCCCGAAAGATTTGATGCCGCGTTCCAACAATACATCCGAGCGTGGGCGTTCAAGTCGCCTCAACCGGCAGATTTTTTTCGTTGTATGGAAAATGGGACCGGGATGAATCTGGATTGGTATTGGCGCGGGTGGATCATTGAGAATCTTTCTTTGGATCAGGGCATTGAATCGGTCACGCAAAGTCGTCGCCGTCGACCGGCTGAAATCGTTCTGCATAACCTGGGCGAGATGGTCATGCCAGTTACTTTGCGAATTGAATTCGATGACGACACCACGAAAGACATGCACTTGCCGGTCCAAGTTTGGCACTATACGAACCTCTGGACGGTCAACGTCGACACAGAAGGAAAACTGATCCAACGTGTGATTGTTGATCCAGAGCGACGATTGCCGGATACCAAACGAACCAACAACACTTGGCGTGCCCCGGTCGAAGAGGATTCTGAAAGTGAAGGCTCGGAAGCAGATGGCACGAAAACCGAAGGCTCTGATGCTACAGATCAAGCCGCGGTTGACGACGACCAATAGTCACTTGAAAACACGGGGAGGAAGTAATGTTCCGGTTCGCACAACCTTGGTTGTTCTGGGCGATCGTAGTGGCCTTTGGGCCGACCGCGCTGGGGCAAAATTCATCGGGAGACATTCGTAATCGCGAGAGGCCGGCTGAGGTAAATAGGCCCAACGTTCTCTTTCTCTTGGCGGATGACCAACGTGCGGACACCATTTCCGCTCACGGCAACATCGCGATACGGACGCCAAACCTCGATCGACTAGTACGCGCCGGGGTGAGTCTCCGAAATGCTTATTGTTTTGGGTCGCCCCACGGCGCGGTTTGCATACCGAGTCGTGCGATGTTGCATTCCGGACGTTCGCTGTTTCACCTACAAAGTTTGAACCTGGATGGTCACAAGTTGTTGGGCGAGTATCTTCAAGAGGCCGGGTACGACACATTTGCCACTGGCAAATGGCACAATGAACGCTCCTCGTTTGCGAGAAGTTTTCGGCAAGGCCGTCAGTTGATGTTTGGCGGGATGTCCAACCACGCCGAAGTGCCTATCGTTCAGTATTCGGCCGGAGAAGGCAAGTTCACCTCGCAACAAATAGGGGAACACTTCTCCAGTAAGTTGTTTGCGGACGCCGCCATCGAGTATTTGACGACTCGTGATCGCACGCAGCCATTTTTCTGCTACGTGGCATTTACGGCGCCGCATGACCCACGCATGTCGCCGGGGACGTTCAATCGAATGTACGCCCCGTCGGAAATGCCAGTGCCTAAGAATTTCTTGCCACAACATCCCTTCGACACTGGGGACCTGACGGTTCGCGACGAGAACCTTGCGCCATGGCCGAGAACTCGCGAGGTGATTCAGCAACAAACGGCCGACTACTACGGTTTAATTTCCCATTTGGATCAACAAGTGGGGCGAGTACTAGAAGCTCTTGAACAAAGCGGATTGGCTGATAATACGATCGTGATCTACGCTGCGGACCACGGCTTGGCCTTAGGCAGCCATGGGTTGTTGGGGAAGCAGAATTTGTACGAGCATAGCATGAAAGCTCCCCTGGTGATCACTGGTCCAGGCATCCCAGTGGGCGAGCGGAATGACTTGGTTTATCTGCACGATCTGTTTCCTACGGTATTGGAATTTGCGGGAGTTGGGATTCCAGCGGAGTGCGATGGTAGGTCGTTGCAGTCATTATTGACAGCGGACGAAAACCAACCATTCCGAGACGTGTTGTTCACGAGCTATAAAGACACGATCCGCGCGATTCGCGATCAACGCTGGAAGTTGATCCGGTATCCGCAAATCGATCGCACCCAATTATTCGATTTGCAAACGGACCCTGATGAAATCGACGATCTCAGCAATTCAAGTGATCCGGCTCATCAAGCTGCAAAAGCCAAGTTACTCGCGAAACTTGCAGAAAAACAGCGCGAAGTCGGTGACCAACAACCCCTGGTGGTAGCCAATCCGAAGCCAGCAGAAATCGATCTCACTGGGCGTCCGCGAACACCCGATCAATGGCAACCGCGTTGGATAATCGAAAAGTACTTTGAAAAGTAAAGCCGCGTCAAATCAAGACGCGTAGGACGAATCGTCTCGCGCATGTTGCCTGCAAAGTCGAACCCCTCAGCAGCCGATTTGGCTTGCCGAGGATTCTGAGTAAGGCAGAAGCGAGTCCTTGAATGCAACAAGCGATACATCGCTTCTCGCTTGATTGCAAACTGGAGTGCCGCATCATATTCGTATCGTTCCTGAAACATGTCCCGGAGCAGTTTACGAAAACCTTTATGGTGTGGATCGGCGAGGGTACGATTTTTGCGTTGAGTTTCCCGAAGGTATCTTCGAACATTCTGGAGACCATCCAGTCATGGAACGGCAGATTGGCGAAAAGTATTCTCTACCAGCCCTGGCGTTCCAATAAGTCACCCTTGACTGCCTCCAGACGCGAAACGTTTTTGCTAAAATCACCCGCAAAGCGTTGGAGTATCGGAACAGCCCGAGTCGCAAGGAGCGTGGTTTGCATATTGTAATCGTGATCATCGTGATTATCGCCATCATCTTGCTGGCGATCTATAGCTCGTGGGTGGCTAGGCAGCGCACCTTGGCCATGCAGCAAGCGGCCCATTCGCTGGGATTGACGTTCTACGATCACCAAGATGCATCAATGGACGAACGATACCCTTTCCTCAACAAGCTTTGTCAAGGTTCGAATCGCTACGCATACAACATCATGTCAGGAACGATCCGTCAACATCCGGTGACCGCGTTCGACTATCACTATGAGACCTACTCGACGGACTCGAAGGGCAAACGGCGAACCAGTCATCACTATTTTTCGTTCTTCATTTTGGAGTTTGAGCGAAGTTTCCCGGAGCTTTTGATCTGCCAGGAGGCTTGGTATGGGCCAATTGCAAAGTTCTTTGGGTTTGATGACATCAACTTTGAGTCTGCCGAGTTCTCCCGACGCTTTAATGTCAGCAGCCCCGACAAGAAATTTGCTTACGACATCTGCCATCCACAAATGATCGAGTATTTGCTGGCCAACCAAGACCTGAACATTGAAATCGAACATCGATGCCTAACGCTGTTTTTCGGAAGCTGTTTGGACCCAGGCCAGTTGCCCTATAATTTCGAACGTTTGATCGCCATTCGCGATTTTTTTCCTAATTATCTGATGAATGGATAAGTTAACGATGATCGTGTTTTTGGTTCTGCTTGTAATGATAGTCATCCCGATCGTTGTAGTGTTGTTGCAATACAACGAATTGGTTTCGCTGCGAAATCACATTCACAACGCCTGGAGTCATATCGATACGGAACTGCAACGACGATACGACTTGATTCCGAATCTCGTTGCTACCGTGAAAGGGTACGCAACGCACGAACGAGAGGTCTTGGAACGAGTCGTCGCTTTGCGAAACCAGTGTGCAGCAAATCACGGTTCGGTTGCGTCGCAATCGCGAGATGAAACAGAACTAGTCGCCGTGTTGCAACGCTTATTCGTTTTGGTGGAGCAGTATCCCCAGTTAAAGGCCGATTCTCACTTCTTGCAATTGCAGCAGGAGTTGATCAACACCGAAGACCGGATACAAGCTGCCCGCAGGTTCTTTAATGGGAACGTCCGTGACTACAAAACAAAATGTCAAGTATTTCCTTCAAACATCGTGGCGTCCATCTTCGGCTTCCGCGACGAAGATTATTTTCAGGTGTCACCCTCGGTTCGCGAAGTTCCCGATGTTAAATTTTAATAGGGCTCGCTAGAATACGCGACGGTTCGAATTCGTTCACGTGAACGTGATCGGTGTTCGCTGGTTGCGACAATTTCTGCTAACGTCTAGAAATCGGGTTTCCCTTCATGATCAACCAACTCCGCAACGACCTGCCCGATGGACCACCAAAATTTGGCATGTGGATCAGTCTGGAGAGTCCCAATGTCTCCGAAGCAGCCATTGGCCTGGGAGTTGATTGGCTGTTGGTTGATATGGAACATGGTCATCTGGGGTGGAAGGAAGTGGCCAACCACTTACGCGTGATCAACGCGAGTCGGATTCCAGGACTGGTTCGAATTCCGGATTTGTGTCGAGAGTCAATGCAACGTGCGTTGGATATCGGTGCCGATGGAATTGTCGTGCCGATGGTTGGCTCGCGAGAACAATTAGAGTTGGCGTATCGGTATGGCAAGTACCCGCCACGTGGTGTTCGCGGGTTGGGCGGAGAACGGTGTGTGCGGTGGGGGATCGAGACATTGGCCTATGTTCAAGAGGCGAACTCGCAGACCCAAGTGATACCACTCTTGGAGACTCGCGAAGCCGTCGAGAACTTTGACGAAATTCTCCAGGTTCCTGGATTGGAAGGCATTTGGTTCGGGCCCGCCGACATGTCATCCAGTTACGGGTTTCTCGGTCAGTGGGAAGGCGGGCCGGTGGCTGAATTGGTGGTAACGATGTGCCAAAAAGCGAAGGCCGCGGGACTTGCCAGCGGAATATTGGCCCGTGATGCGAGTGAAATCGAGTTGCGCCGGCAACAAGGATTCCAGTGGATCACTTTAGGCGCCGACATCAATCTGATGATGGGTGCGCTAAAGAACCAATTAGCGGCCGCGAAGCCAACGCGGGAGCGATGACGTTTCCAAGCTGCCGTCATCATCCGCGGGATGTCGCGGCAAGACGTGTTGTGTGAAGGGTGTGTGGCGAGTCGATAGTCAGTCACGTATGAAGTCCAGTAGAATAGATCAATCGTGGAGTTCGCTTCGAACGGAAAGATCAAGATCAAACGCCGTGTGGAGCGAACCAAACGCATTGGACAATGGCGAGTAAAACAAGTATTGCAGAGGAAGTTACATGATGCCAGGAAAACGTTTAATCGATTTGTCGCATCCAATCAGTGAAGCGACGACGCCATGGCCTGGTAGTCCCAAAATGGAGATCACTCATTTGGATCGGGCAGAACTTAGTACCGCGAATGAACGACACAGCAACTGCACTCGGGTCGGGATAAACATTCACTTTGGGACGCATATGGATGCACCGTTTCATTTTGTCTCCAATGGCAAAACCATTGACCAAGTACCATTGGAGTGGACTTACGGCGTGGCGACCAAAGTGCTGCTGCAAGGCAAAGGTCCCGGAACCCAGATCTCGCGAGAGGACTTGTTGCCCTGGGCAGATTCGCTCAAGCGGACTCGGAAGGCCATTCTGCAAACAGGCTGGGCGACGCGTTGGATGAAGCCTGATTTTTTCGACAACTACCCTGTGATTACTCCGGATGCTGCGGCATTTCTCGTGGAATGCCGAGTACATTTGGTTGGAATGGAGATGCCGTCCGTGGACGAGGCGCCGCATGACACGCACATGGTTTTGCTGGGTGGCGAGTGTTTAATCGTCGAAAGCCTGCGAGGGTTGGAACAGGTCACGACGGACGAATTTCTCTTTTCGGCCACACCGCTGTGTTTCGAAAAACTCGACGGCTCACCCGTCCGCGCTGTTGCGATTGTCAACTAGCGATCGGGATCGTGGAGTATCTTCCATTGTGCTTTGACGGCTTGAAGTGCCTCGCGTTCGGAACGATCACGATAGAACTCGTCCAGAGGATAACAACCGGATACCATGCCATTGCGTGGAGCTGTGGTGCAATCACTAAAGGTCCGGCAGATTCGTTTTCGGGCCAAGGGGCGTCCAGCCAAGACATCGGCAGGGAATTCGGGATAGGATAGGACCATGCGGCCAAGGCCAACAAAATCAGCCATGCCATCGCGAATGACTCTTTGGCCCACGTTGGGCAGCCAATCTTGGAGGTAACTATATCCCGAGCCGATCATGATCAAATTTGGGAACCAAGTTTTTAACTGCCCGGTCGCAGCGATTTGTCGCGCGACCCCCAATAACGGATCTTCCGGCGGCAGGTATCCGTCCGAAGGTGGGTAGGCGGCTGGACGTTGGATGTGCGGGTTGTAATAGGGGCTGCCAGCTGTGGTGCATACCAGTTCAATCCCTAATCCTTGGACCAATTCAAGCAGCTGCCTGGCAGCAGATAGATCCAAGCCAATTCCACTTGTATCCGAACCAAATGCATAACGGTAACCCGCGAGCGGTTGAATGGGAACGCCAGTGCCATTAAGACCCGGTTGGAACGGCACAAAATCGAACATACTCAATCGTAAGGCAATCTCGAGGCCCTTCGATTCCGTTCGGATTCCGTCGACGATGTTTCGCAGGAAACGAGTCCGATTTTCAAAAGTACCACCATAACGACCGGGGCGGTCATGGGCCGACAAGAACTCGTGCCCTAAGTATCCGTGGCAATGTTTGATGTCGACGAATTCAAAGCCAGCTTGCCAAGCCAGTTTCGCGGATGCTACAAAATCTTCTATCAAGCGGTCCAATTCTTCATCCGTGAACAAACGCGAATCGTCTTGAATGCCAAACTTCGAATCAAGCACCGGATGCCGATAGAGGGTACGCGGCTCGAACTGCTTTCCATGGGGTCGAGCAAATCGTCCTGAATGTGTTAACTGGAGTCCGACCAGCAAGTCATCCGCCGAGCGAAATTGAGCTTGGTGGGCAGCCACCAACTCACTGCGCAGTTGGGCAATCTCGCCGACAGTCTCCGAATTGATTAACAGCTGATTCGGATTGGCGCGACCATCGGGTCGCACCGCGATCGCCTCGCCGCCGAAAATCAATTTCGCTCCACTTCGTCCAAAGTTTCTCCACCGCCGCTTGGTTAATTCTGTTGGACGGCCATCGATTGTGCCGTCCCATCCTTCCATAGGCAAGATACAAAATCGATTGCCGACCGTCTTTGAAGATCGCTTCAGAGGCTTGGCCAATGGAGCGTCGCTCCCAGATTCCACCACCCCGTCAAATGGGAGCGAAATAGAGAGACCTTTCGCGTAGGCAGCGAACTCAGTGGCAGTCTTTAGTGAAGCAACTTTGGTGAACGTCATGATTGAAGTTACGGCCTGGCGGTGGTGCATGTTTGCAATCGCCCTACGATGTTTTGCAATACATCGCGATCGCTGGCCGGACGGTGAGCATTGGCGGTGTGAGTGAAGTCCGTGCGAATCCATCCTCGCAAATGCAGGAACATCGCAGCAGAATGCTTGTAGGCCGGAACAGGTTCCCGAAAGGCGAAATTGCCGAGATACTGCAATGTATCGTTCAGTTCAAAGAACGCCGGGTTGCCTTGCTCCCAATATTGATCGCGGATCGCAAACTCTTCTGGAGCAAAGGTGCTAAGGCCAAGCAAATAGTCGCTGCCAAACATCACCATGTCAATGGCCAAATCATTGCCGGTATAAACATGGAAGTCGGGACGGACTTGATTACGCAACGCGAGTCGCTGCCACTCCAGATCCCTCCGCAAAGACGAGTGTTTGGCACCGACGCACTGCGGGATCTCCATCAGTCCGCGAAACGTCTCTAGCGAGTAGATACGTCCGAAAGGCGCAAACATTTGGCCCAACTCAAAACCAATAAACCGATCCGTATGATCGGCCAATTTTCGATGTGCCGCGACCACGTCGTCATCATGCAAGCTGTTTAATCCATGCGAAGGAAAGATCACTGGCGTGCCGCCTCGCTGTTGGATCAACTCGATTTGCCTGAGATAGCGGTCGACTTTCCACCCATCGCCCGGAGCATCACCTATGAACGCACCTGCGACAAACGACTTGCCGCCTAACAAACGGCGCGTTCTGTCGAGTACCATCTCGCGCGTTGCATCGTCCAGCAGATTGACATAGCCCGTGTCCATATTGACGGCAGGAATCAGGCCGGCTTGCGCCGTCCTCATGACATGAGCATCAAAGCCCGCCCAATCGATTTCTCGTTGCGCGTCAAACGGCAATAGAATGGCCGAAATCCCAGTGATCTTCCGCCGAGGAGTTAGCAAGGAAAACGGATCAGAAGAGTTAGACATGAAATTTCACCGCAAGCCGACCAGGACTTCAATGGGGACGAGAAATTCCGTGGGTGGCCGACCAGTAATTCGCAATGGACTTGGCACCGGAAACAAAGCTCTTCCCGTTGTGTACTCCAGATACAAATTCGCTCGCTTGCGGAAACGGGGCGTCGGCCAGGATTAAAACAGGGCAGCCTTGATTCTCTGTGCCGATCAAGGCAACTATTTCATTCCGAGGGCGTGCGAAGTCAACGTGCCGAATGTCCAAGCTGTATCGGAGCTGAGGGAAATAGCTCAGTACGCCGGTGATTTGAGCACAATCCGGGCAGTAGTATGGCTGGCCAGGCCCATCCGTAAACTCGGCTTTTAATAGATACAAAACATCTCGCGGCATCTTGGTCTCCTGTTTACGTTACGAAATGGAAAATCTTGTTCGTCATCACAGCGATCGCCTTTTCGGTGCAATCCTGAAAACGCGACTAGTATACCTTCAAATCGGGCAACTGTAGAAGGTACCCGCAAATTGGACACTCCCGATGGCAATAGTTCCGGATTGCGCTGGCTGCGTGATTGCTGCTCGCGATTCACGCCGTCCAACGAATTTCCGTTCAGTCAATAACGAAGGAAGAATCGAATACATTTCATTCGAGGCCAATATCGTGGAACTTCCAAAACTTCATGCCGTAGTTTGATTCGGATTGTCATTAAACAAGTGGCGGCAATTTGAATGCGCAGCTATCCGCGCCTTCTCGCTGGAGGTTCGGCGCGATATCGGCTGCTATTCTGCGAAGTCCGCTGCGATTTTTCGGATCGCCGCCAAGTGCTTGAGGCTCTGAGCGTAAACCTTGCAGACATGTTCGTATCTGGCCGTCGTTTTCTGGCCAACTAGAACTTGTGGGCTGCCAATTCGAAGGGGCTCGTGGGTGCAATCGAGTTTATGGCGGTCGATGATCGAATGCAAATGCATGCGGCGATGTTTTGGCGTTGGAATTCTCGCTTCGAGTTGCGTTGGATCAGCTAGGAAGGCCGACAATCGTGGCAATCGGCGGAATCACAAACGGATACTTTACTATCGAGTCTCTAAGTCGTCGGCTTCAATGGTGCCGCAATGGTGCGTGATTCGAGCTCCGATAGGATGTCAGCGACCCAATTCCTAATTCGGCGATTTCCTGTGAATTGTTCCTTAAGGGTCGTTAGCGGCTTGATGGATGCGGGAATGTTTGTTCGAGAAAGTTTCACTTGCCGTAGAGATTTGTGTGCTTCAATCCGTAAAGCAAGTGCCAGGAACATATGGAGGAAATGACTAGCTGAATGGCGATGATCCACACCGGGGCGGCGAAGACGAATTCTAAGACAATGGCAATATGAGTAGCCGCCCAGAACAAAGTACCTATCGTCAGGTAGAATTCTCGCAGCAGGTTATTGGGTCGAAAATCAAAGAAGCCAATTCGTTGCGCTTTGGCAAGGTCGGTCCACCATGCCAACGAACGCAAAAAAATCAATCCAGCCGCAACGCAGTTCATGCATAGCACGACCATCAACAGTCGCAAGCTAACACCCGCCATGCCGATTCGATCAACCCACTGCAACATTGGCACCCAAGTGATCGCCAAAATCCCGAGCCACCTTACACTCCAGCGCCAACAACTCTGGACCCAGAGTGCAATCAACCAATCCGCGTGAATCGGCAAAGTCAGTAGTGCCCGCTTGTATTCGACTGGCCCCCAAACTTGTAATGACATGGAAAACAGCCCATGAATCCCGATGATTCCGGTCAGATACAAAAAGTCGGCTGGCGCACCTTTTATTCGACTTAAGACCAACTGCATCACCAACAGCCCTGGAAAGACGTACCAATGAAGCCCCGACAACGGCTCATGTCTTTTTACTGAACTTCCAATAACGCGTTCTTGTTCATGGGCTCTTGGAAGGAAAATCTTGCGCGCCAATTCGGCAGGGGCACTGGCGAATGGGGCGCACCCGCCAGCCGGCATTTTCGCGTCTGTCATCGGTCGATGTTCGAGTTGCTGTGTGGTTGCAGGAGGCAATCGATGCGGGAAGATGTCGTCGCAAAGATTCTCCATGATTGGCGTCGTTGAACCCACGATCCCGGCCGAAGTTGGACCAGCGACCTGATGGACCGACTCGTTGTTTGCTTCCGCATTCGGATCGTTCAAGTATGGAATGCTCCATAGATAATGACCATATCTCCAATGCACCATGGCTAAGCCCAACAAAGGGAGGAGGCCGATAAAGCCCAGCCCAGTCTGTCGGTCAAACACAGGTTCTAACAATGCGTGCAACCATCCGGTGGGTAGTAACATCACAGTCAGGTAGTAAATAGACCCGCTTAATCCCCCAAAAGTTGCCTGCGGATGGTTGGGATCCAGAATTAGCGGAGGCAAGGGAAACAGCCACGCCCACCAGCCACGAGGTAGAATCAAAAAGCCCAAAGGGATGGCAACCAAAATTGTTGTGACCCCCGCAGCCGAGTAGCTGCGATACAGACGACCGAGTAACGAGTCCGAGTTCCGCAAATAATCTTGCATCGCCCACATTCCCATCCAGACATGGAACGACACCCAAGCTTGAACCAGCCCCACCATTGTTCCCAATACGATGGGAGCCAGACCAAGTCTGCCATCGTAAGCAAGAAACAAGAGCAGATAAAAACTGATGACCGTCGATTTGGTGAGGACAATTCTAAATCGCCACGGCATTTCATTAGACAACATCGCTACGACAGATTGCATTGACAATGGAAGCCGACAATAAAGACTTCCAGGCAATTTGTCTCCCTCATCGTCGATAGGTTGAGTTTCCTGAAAATCTCTCCAAGCAGGTATTACCGTAATGAACCAATGAATGGTCGCCAGCTGCAAAAACGTTCCGACAAACAATACACTGCGGATGGGCGGCAGATTCGCAGGCCATAGCCATGGAAAGATTCCTGGATTGTTCAAAAGATTCCAATGGGTTGGGTCCGAAAGTCCCCGAGCGAAGTAGAAGTTCAACCACCCATACAGCATTCCCAACAGAATTGCAAACCATTGACACCAGCGAAGCGTTGAAACGCGAATCACGACGCGTTGATACCAGCGCTTCCAAAACGATCGCGGATTTCGGTCGGCCAAGCGTTGGTCGATCTTCAGTTGTAAAGGTAAACTTTTGGTGCGAAACAAAGGAGGAGGCTCGTGGTTTGAATAGTCCTGATCTTTTGAAATGGTTTACGCGATGATGCGACAAGTTAGGAGCTGGTGGGCTCCCCGAGTCGCCTTGTCGTTTATCGAAAATTCGTTTGTTGTAACTAGCATTCGATCGATTCCGGCTGGCTCTGTTAATCGACTTGGTCCATGCGACGTACCTTGCGCGCATGGAGTCTGGACTACTTCACATCGCGAATCAATCGCTCGAAGTTGGCGTCGAGATTGTCCAAGCTATTTCCTTCTAACAACTCGACGGTAGGCTTATTAGCAACGATCTTACCTTGATGCATTACACAGATTCGATCGGCAGTGCGAGCGGCTACTTCCAGAATCTGCGTGGTAAAGATGACGTTGCGACTTCGCTGCTCGACGGCTTGCCGAATCTGTTGCCGAAGTTGGCGAATCCCAAGCGGATCCATACCCGCCGAAAACGGTTCGTCCAACAACCAGATCGGCGGGTCGGTTGCAATCATGGCCACCAGCATCATTTTATACTGTTGCCCGCGAGATAAGTGCGACCAACGATTCCGCACAAATTCGTGAACTTCGAAGTGTTGCAAAAGGTCCACGACCCGGTTCGGCATTTCGGGCAAGGTGTCGACACCATAGGCCGCGGCGATGGTGCCAATGTAAGCGAGTGGGCTGCCGAAATCGGATTCCGGGATTCCTGGCAAGAAAGCAAATTGGCGCCGCAAGTCGATTCGATCACGCTTCAACAATTCGCCTTGAATAAGCACTTCACCAGACGACGGTAGTTGAATCTGCGACAAACACTCCAACAGCGTTGTCTTGCCAGCGCCGTTCACACCCACAATCGCGACGGCCTCGCCAGGCGCAAACTCCAGATCAACATGGTCGAGTACGACTTTGCCACCATAACGTTTGACAAGTTTTTTGACCGTTATCAGCATGGCAGTGTCGTGTTCCAGCTATTATTCTGATTGGTGAGGTTGTTCGGGATGTGTTCTACAGTACCAGGTCGCGGAGGGGTTGGGGCAGGACTTGCCAGGTGGCCATGTAGGTCGCTTCTAAGGGGACGTTGATGTATTGGTTTTCGTGTATGAAGAGCGGCATGTCCGGGAGCGGTTGTCCTACTGCGATGGGTTGGACATACGCTGTCTTGGTCGGCTCTGCTTGATAGGCTACCAGCGTTAGTTGCCGATCGGCCGGCAACTGAAACGGATTGTCGGCAATTTCATCCCAGATCGCTTTATGGATGCCTTGTGGGTCGCGTGGGCTGGGTGGGAATGGGTCGATTACCAACAAGTTGATGTTGTCGTACAGCAGAGCGACGGTTTTATCGACGAACGAACGCAGCGCATGGCGTGAATTTTTGTTGCCGGGTGAAACCAGTTCGACGACGGCAATCACCTTTCCCAAACCGTGTCGCACGACCACTCGATTGGCCTTGGTCGCGTACTGTTCGGATTCCGCCGTGATCACATACTCGGTTTGGGGTGGAACTTCCATGACTGCGGTGGTATCACTAGAGCCTGTTGGAAAATCAATATCGTTTCGCTGCAACGTTACGACATCGGGTGCTGGGCCACCAATCACTTGCTCGGCCATGGCGATCATGCCCTCCGGCAGCAAGCCAGCGTTTAGGCGATTGGTGATCGCTGACAACCAGAGACAATGAAAATTGTGGTAGATACCGGCAGTCACCTGTGACCAATCGTGCATCGGCATGGGTATGTCTCTCGCGGGTCGCTGGGAAATCTCGGCAACGGCTGTTATGCCGCTTTTGAATTGTATCATCAGCGATCCGGTGGGCCAACTCGCGATTTTCCTGCTCACCGAATGGTTCGAGAGATTGGTTAAGGGATGTCGCCGGTGATTGGAGAACACGAATCAAAACGTATGAGCACTTATCGGTACGTCAGAAATTAGGGCGAAGGAATTGGGGCGAAGGAATTAGGGCAAAGGAATTGGGGCAAAGGAGTTGGGGCAAAGGAATTGGTGCGAAGGAATTGGTGCGAAGGAATTGGGGCAAAGGAATTGGTGCAAAGGAATTGGGGCAAAGGAATTGGTGCGAAGTAATTAGGGCAAAGGAATTAGGGCAAAGGAATTGGGGCGAAGGAATTAGGGCGAAGGAATTGGGGCAAAGGAATTAGGGCAAAGGAATTAGGGCAAAGGAATTAGGGCAAAGGAATTGGGGCAAAGGAATTGGTGCGAAGGAATTGGTGCGAAGGAATTGGTGCGAAGGAATTGGTGCGAAGGAACTGGGGCGAAGGAATTGGGGCGAAGGAATTAGGGCAAAGGAATTGGGGCAAAGGAATTGGGGCAAAGGAATTGGTGCGAAGGAATTGGTGCTAAGGAATTGGGGCAAAGGAATTGGTGCAAAGGAATTGGTGCGAAGGAATTAGGGCAAAGGAATTGGTGCAAAGGAGTTGGGGCAAAGGAATTTGATTCGATTTTGTTTGCTGACGGTTGATTCGATCGATTTCGCGTCAATTGGAGATGTTGAATCTGACGCGCGAGGTCGACTATCGGCTGACTGCTAAACACGGCGTTCGCCAAGATACTCAGACTCAATACCCCACTTGTCCAGCAATTCGTTGGGGGTTCTCGCTACTGGTTTGGTTTCGCACTACAATCGACGCCGATCGCTGAATGGTTCGATTGATTCCGCTCAAAAACTAAGCTTAGAGAAGCCATTGCATGGACCGCCGCTTGCCACCGCCAATTCACTATGGGGAATATCTGCGTTTGGATCAACTACTTTCGTGTCAGCAGCCGGAGAGTCAGAAATACGGCGAACCGGCTCATGATGAAATGTTGTTCATCATCACGCATCAAGCTTATGAACTATGGTTCAAGCAAGCGATTCACGAACTCGAAAGTGTCCAAGCGGAATTTCGCTCGCCGACCATCCCTGAAGCAAAGTTCGGTCAGGTGATTCATCGACTGCAAAGGGTTCGTACGATTCAGTCGTTATGGTTGACACAAATCGATGTGATGGAGACCATGACGCCACTGGATTTTCTGGAGTTCCGCGATCTGCTGGTCCCGGCGTCCGGTTTTCAGAGTCTGCAATTCAAGCGAATCGAATCGTTGCTGGGGGTGCGAAGATCTCAACGATCAAACGCCGACAAGGACTTTATCTCGAGTCGACTGAGTCCGTCCGAACAATCGCAACTGGCCTTGTGGGAAACCGAACCAAGTCTGTTGGAACTCACCGATCGCTGGCTGGCTCGCATGCCATTTTTAGAGATTGGCGACTTCAAGTTTTGGGAGCACTACGGCAATGCGGTCCGAGAGATGCTGGACAATGATCGACGCATCATCGAGTACAATCCGGCCATTAGCGAAACGCAACGTGTGGCACAGTTGAACGGAAACAAAGCAACTCGCCAGCGATTCGAAGCGATTTTGAATCCGGCTAGTTTCGAAGAGTTGCGCAGCGCGGGAGAGTTTCGCTTCTCACAAAAGGGATTCTTGGCTGCGCTATTCACTAATTTGTATCGCGACCAACCAATGTTCCACTTGCCGTTTCGCTACCTGACTTTGTTGGTCGAGATTGACGAGGCGCTGACACAATGGCGCATGCGGCACGCGCTCATGGTCCAAAGGATGCTGGGCCGAAAAGTTGGTACTGGCGGTTCGGCCGGTTACGATTACTTGCAACAAACTATGGTGCACAATCGAGTCTTCATGGATCTGTATTCCATCTCGACTTTTTTGCTACCTCGATCGGCGCTACCGCAACTTCCTCAGCAAGTCACTGACGCTTTGGGTTTCCATTTTTCTAAAGGCTGATCGTGGTGTCGAGCCGGAAGGGGATATTTGGGAACGCCCGATACTTTTTGAAAACGACCTGACTCGACAAGTTCAACCACGGTGTTTCCACCCAAGCGTTTGGCTTCCGGTAGTCCGGCGCGAAGGTTTGAGATTTGGGTGCCGATTGTACGAGCGGCATCGTAGCTCATCAGCGCGGCGCTAAGTTGCATCACAAAAGCCTGACCTGCTTCGCGCCAAGTCGTGTTGGCAAATACTTGGCGCAACCGGTCGGCGGCAAATTTGGCTTGAGCGGCGGAGGTGGCACCCAGGAAGACCAAAAACTGTTGACCGCAAACTCGGACGACGCGATCAAAGCCACGGTTACTTCGGACCGACTCGGCGAGTTGTCGATGGCAAATTCCTAGGATCCGATCGACCGATTGCAAACCTAGCTCGTTATTCCAGTGCGCTGTTCGATCGACATCGAAGAGAACCACCGACGCGAAATTTGGGGCTCCGCGCGCTACTTGGGCGGCCCACTGCGATAGCACTGCCTCCAACCCCTGGATTCCCAATGCGGCTTCGTACGCAATTGGAGGACGACTGTCCGCTCCCGAGTATTGGGCCCCACAGAATTGCAGAGGTGACTCGGGAGTCAAAATGGCCAAGTTGTCACGGAGACGATGACACGCTTTGCTCGCTTGCAGCATGGATTGATACATGTCACGCGAGAAGTTTGGTGACGACTTTGAAAGGTGTACCACTTGGTTTTGGTCACGGTGACTTGCTGGAATGGCCGAGTCGATTAGATTTTTGCAATCCACCAAGCAGGCTTGCATGGCGACCAAGTCGTCATCGACTTGGGCCAGTTGTTCGCGTGGCACAGGAGCGGTCGCACTCTTCTTTAAAGTCTGAGCGATTGTTCCTTCGAACTTCGTCCACCATTGATGCGTTTCATTGACCTCCGAAACGACTTCGCGAAGCGTCGCTTCGGGATCGGTAGCTTCCTCTTCCAGCACGGCACGCAACATACGGTCAATTGCTGCGGCGCGAGCTAGAAAATCCCCCGGCACAGCCGACTCGGGTGCGTACGATTGTCGTTCCGTATGTGTTGGGTCTGTGCCGACGGAATTCTGGGGAGTGTTGGAGCTGAGTTCGCTTAACTTTGCCGTCTTTGACTGCCTCGCTGGATCCAACGTTGCGATCTCTTTGATGCGTTGCGTTTTCTCTGCTGATTGGACCGCAGTCTCGCCGCCGTACTTCGCCTCGAGCGGATCCAGGCAGCGAACCTCGCGGTGTTCCTCTTCTCTCGGCTCCAGTTCACGAGCCGTCGTTGCGGAGGTTTCAACCGAGCTTAAAGTCGCGATGATCGCCGGGGGCGCTGGCTCCGACAGTTCGGCAGAACTTGGAGCCTGTTCTGATGCTTGCAGATTGTCCAGCAAACCAAGAGTCGCAGTTCGCTCGGTACTACATTCAGCGACACGCTCTGACGCAGGAACGATGATTGCGGGGGGCGCGCCCAGTCGGCGACACACTTTTTCGGGATGAACTCGCCAACCCCAGCGACGCAAAAGACTCCTCACGCGCGAGTACGGGGACAAACGCGTCAGGTCGTAGCCACGGGATACCTGCACCAGCACGTAACGGTGGCGACGATAAATCACCAATGCCACAGCAAAGCCGATTCCCGCATTCAAAAACGACAGATAGATCAATGGCCACATGTAACACGTACGACCCTGGCAAGGAAATTCGTGACGCGAAAAGGTAGCTTATTGCCAATTACTTCCGAGAATGAACCGCAGGAAAATCCTCGCCCCTGACCCAATCGTTCGGGTTGTGACGGTTGTGACGAAGTTCAAATGGAGCAATACCTACTCGGAAAAGCCCCGTGGCGCTGAGCTTTCGGTTGCGGCACCGAAGTATGCGGGGCCCATGCACAGCGGTGCATACTGCTGGTGAACCGGTTGATCAATGTAGTGAGGAGCCCAACCGGACATGTCTTCGAACAAACGAATGCAACGAATACGACGGTCTTGGCACAGATTGAACCAGTGTTTCGTTCCGCGTGGGACATTGATCAAGTCGCCGCTGGTGACCGTAACGCTGAACACGGGGCCATTTTCTGGGTGAATGTGGAATACCCCATTGCCTTCCACTGTGAAACGAACTTCATCTTCGCTGTGAGTATGCTCTTTATCGAACTTTGCCAACATCGCGTCTAAATTGGGTGTGCCAGGGTTCACGTTGATCACGTCGGCCGTGACAAATCCGCCCTGCTGCTTGAGTCGCTCGATTTCCGGTTGGTAGGCGGTCAAAATCTCTTCGTTGGTGGCTTCCTTGGTGATTCGGCCTGCAACGTCCCAGTTCTCGTACCAAATTCCAAACGGGGCCAAGAAATTGCGAATCTCCTGGACATCGGTTAACTCACGATTTTGATCAGGAATATGGACAACGGCCATGATGCTTCTCCGCGACTTGGAAAAAAACGCTCGATTACTACGCCATTAGCAATTGGCGTCCCACGCATTCTAGCAAAAATTCGAAGATCTCAATGTGCCTCTGAGCTTCGGCGACATCTTTTCCCCATGTATATAGGCCATGTTTACGGATCAGGTAACCGTGGGGACCAGGGCCACCGGAAGCCAATTCTTGCTCCAGCCAAGCGCCAACCTCTTGTGACAAAGCGCCGATATCCTGGGTGTTTTCGAAGATTTTTAGCTGGTAATTCACATCGTGGGTTGTGATCCCAGCCAGCCCCTTCAGCATTTCGAAGCCATTGATCGGAACGAAACCCTGATTGAAGAACCGGTCGCCCAAGATGGTGCCCCAAATACTGTGCGTGTGCAAAACACAGCCGATTTCGGGCATCTTTTGAGCAGCTACCACATGCAGCATGGTCTCGGCGGAGGACTTTGGCTGGCCGGGGACAACCGGTCGGCCTTGGTCGTTGATCCGTACAAAGTCGCTCGCGTTGAGACGCCCTTTATGCATCCCGCTGGCCGTTACCAATAGCTCTAACGGGTTGCGATCAATCATCACGCTATAGTTGCTGCTGGTGCCGACCGACCAACCGCGCTGGTAGAACAAATGTCCCGTTTGAACCAGTTCGGCGACCTGGAGCTCCAAGCCGCGCAGGCAGTTTTCTTCTGAGTACGGCAAGCCTGCAATGTCGGGAAACGTTTTTGATTCTGGGTTCATAAGCTACTGTCTGCTGTTCCGGAACTGGCGGTGTATTTCGTGCAAGTTAGCTGTGCATTCGCGGTAGAGGGTAAACATCGGCTATGATCTTGGACTCTTCGACCGCCAGCTCCCTCAGGCGAGTTTTAACCTTTTCCTCGGGTTGAAAGAGTTTTGCCATGCGAACATAGGTCGTATGATGCCGGGCTTCCGACTCGAATAATGAGCCATAAAACTCCGTCAGTTCCGCATCGCGGTGTAGAAAATGATCCTTGAGCATCGAGAACCGTTCACAGCTACGGGCCTCGATCAAGCAGGCGACCAACAGCCGGTCCACGGCTCGATCCGGTTCGAACTTGCGAACCAAGGCGTTGAGTTGCTGCCCGTAAAGAGAGGGCGTGAGGCGGCGGAAGGGAATCCCACGTCGTTTCAATAGATCGAGAACCAAGAGGAAATGTTCGAGTTCCTCGCGGACAATTTCCGTCAGCTCGGCCACAATCTCGGTCTTGTCGACATAGGCGAACAGCAGGTTCATGGCGCAACCTGCGGCCTTTTTCTCGCAGTGCGCGTGATCGATCAGGATTTCGCCCAGGTGTTGGTCGACTTGCTCGAGCCAACGCTGGTTCGTGTCGGAGGCTAGGCTCAGCATGGTTCGATTCGCCCAAAAAACGCCGCAGATGTCACCCCTGGTTCCCAGCCCCCTATCCTAACGAATCCGAGCGAGTTTTCTAGGCGACCAGTCACACGGTCACGCCAACGCGGCTAGGCATTCGTGAACCCGTGCGCTCGGGAATTTTGTCGGCCTGGCAGGCCTTATTCTGAATCAGATGTCACTTCAGCCGGTGGTTGGAGAACACCGGCTCGGTTTGTTACGGCCCATTCGGGCCCGTTTTCGGCATGGAAAACACCTCACAGCGTTGCCGTCACGCGATGTTGGTGTTCGTCCTTTTTCGAAGGGCGACAATGGTCGATAAATTCTTTCCGTGTCCAATAAAGCAACCTTTTCGGAATTGGACGAGGTTTGTAAACTTTGCCCCAGGCTCCAAAAGCATCGGAGAAATCCGGGTTAGCGGTTGGAACGTGATTTGCGACGGCGGACTCGCGATTTTCGCCCCACTGGGACAAGTTGGCGACTTTCGCCCGACCAAGACAGGACCGGCTCTCAGAGCTGGTGATTCCAGTTTCGGGTACCTTAATTACCTCACAGCAATAGGCTACGGCATGTCGTATCGGTTGACCCATCTCAAGCAACTGGAAGCCGAAAGTATTCATATCATTCGAGAAGTAGCGGCCGAATTCAAAAACCCGGTGATGTTGTATTCCATCGGTAAAGATTCGGCGGTCATGCTCCAGTTGGCGTTGAAGGCGTTTTATCCTTCCAAGCCACCCTTTCCGCTTCTGCACATCGACACCACTTGGAAGTTTCAGGAGATGTACCGCTTTCGAAGCGAGTACGCCATGAAGGAGTTGGGCCTTCAAGTTTTGGTTTACATCAACGAGGAAGGTTTGAAACTAGGGCTTGACCCTCTAACTTCCGGGGGAAAGCACACGACGGTCATGAAAACCGAGGGGCTGAAAAAGGCGTTGGATCACTATCAATTCGACGCCGCGTTCGGTGGTGCTCGCCGTGACGAAGAGAAATCTCGGGCCAAAGAACGGGTCTTTTCGTTTCGTGATGAGTTCCACCGTTGGGATCCGAAAAACCAACGACCCGAACTTTGGAATTTGTACAACACTCGCGTCAATAAAGGCGAGAGCATTCGTGTTTTCCCGCTGTCGAATTGGACCGAATTGGATATCTGGCAATATATCCACTTGGAGAAAATTCCGATCGTGCCGTTGTATTTCGCAGCGCCGCGTCCCGTTGTGAAACGGAACGGCGTGATGTTGATGGTCGATGATCATCGGCTCAAGCTAAAGCCTGGCGAAGTTCCCGAACAAAAAATGGTGCGTTTCCGTACCTTGGGTTGTTACCCGCTGACCGGCGCGGTCGAGTCCAACGCGACGACGTTGCCCGAGATCATTCAAGAAATGTTGTTGGCGACAACGTCAGAACGTCAGGGGCGATTGATTGATAACGATGACGAAGGCAGCATGGAAGACAAAAAGAAGGAAGGCTATTTCTAGTCATGTCGCACCAATCTGAACTAATCGCCTCCGATATTGACGCCTACTTGGCCCAGCACGAACAAAAAGAACTCCTGCGTTTCATCACGTGTGGTAGCGTCGACGATGGCAAGAGCACGTTGATTGGACGATTGCTCTACGATTCAAAAATGATCTACGAAGATCAGCTGGCTAAACTGCAGAAAGACTCGGTGACCCACGGGACCACCGGAGGAGAATTCGATCCAGCGCTGTTAACCGACGGCCTGCGCGCGGAACGCGAACAAGGCATCACGATCGATGTGGCCTATCGCTACTTTTCGACGGCCAAGCGAAAGTTCATCATTGCAGACACACCCGGCCATGTGCAATACACGAGAAACATGGCCACGGGCGCTTCAACGGCGGATTTGGCCATTATCTTGATTGATGCGCGACACGGTGTGATGGAACAAACTCGGCGGCACAGTTTTATTGTCTCGTTGCTGGGCATCAAGCACATTTTGGTCGCGATCAACAAGATGGATTTGTTGAATTTTGACCAAGCGATCTACGAACAAATCCGCGCGGATTATCTCGAGTTTGCGACCCGTCTCAGTATTCCCGATTTGCATTTCATTCCGATCTCAGCGCTTAAGGGCGATAACTTGGTGGACCGCAGCACCAAGATGCCATGGTATAACGGTCCAACTCTGATGGAGTTTTTGGAAAACGTTTACATTGGATCAGATCGGAATTTGGAAGACTTTCGCTTTCCTGTCCAGTATGTGAATCGACCGCATTTGGACTTCCGCGGCTTCTGCGGTACAGTTGCCTCGGGTGTTGTTCGCGTGGGTGATGAGATCATGGCCGTGCCCAGTCGCAAGACGAGTCGTGTCAAAGAGATCGTGACTTTCGATGGGAATGTCTCGGAAGCCTTTGCACCGCTTTCGGTCACATTAACTTTGACTGACGAAGTGGACATTAGTCGCGGCGATATGATCGTCCGCCCAGGTAATGTGCCAACGGTCGGCAGCAAATTCGAGGCCATGTTGGTATGGATGTCCGACGAGCCGATGTTGCCTGGCAAGAACTATTTGATCAAGCATTGCACGAAGTCTGTCTCCGGACAAATTCAACAGCTCAAATACCAAGTGGACGTCAATTCGTTGCAGCGTGTCGATGCGAGTCGTTTGGAACTCAATCAGATTGGGCGTTGCGTGATCCAGCTCACCGAGACGATTGCGTATGACGATTATCGACGCAACCGAGGTATGGGCGGGTTTATCGTGATCGACCGGATCACGAACGCGACGGTGGGCGCGGGTATGATTCATCCTCGCCATACGAGCGAGGATCGTCCCGATCATTGGGACAACGCGGGTATCGAAACTCTACAAGTCGATCAAAGCCACGTGGGAGCGGCTCAGCGCGAGATCCGATACGGCCAGAAACCGGTCACGATTTTACTAACAGGTGTCCCGGGAGCTGGGAAAACATCCACAGCCTTGGCTTTGGAAAAGGCATGGTTCGACGAGGGACGGACCGTGGTCTCGTTGGACGGTGAACAAATGCGCGCGGGGTTGAGCCGCGATCTAGATTTTTCACCCGAACACCGTTCAGAAAATCTGCGTCGGGCGGCGGAAGTGGCCAAATTGATTAATGACTCGGGACTGATCTGTATCTTATCGATGGTGGCGCCCAGCGAAGAGATTCGGCAAAAGGCCGCTGATTTGGTCGGACGAAGTCGGTTCTTGATCGTGCACTTGCACGCGGACGAGGCCATCTGTCGACAACGGGACCAAGAGGGCCATTATCGCGACGATCGGCCATCGCTGAACTACGAAGCCCCGGTTGCCCCTGACCTGAAGATCGATACGGCGACCACGGATCCGGCCACCGTCGTCCAATTGGTCCGGCAACTGGTGCATGTTCGCGGCTATTTGTCGTGACGATTGACTTGGCTTACCGATTGATACTGATTGCAGCGACGTTCTCGAACCGACGCATGATCCGGGGCAAATTGCGGTGATGGAAGGAGACTCGTCTATTGCGAGTTAGGCAAAAGGTTGGTCAAGAATGAAATATAGTCTTGAGACGTTTCTCTACCTTGCGTTCGCCATGTCATTGTTCTTGTTGGTTTTTGGTACTCCCATAGTCGGCGCGAGCATGTTCTGTGTCGTGATCCCTATTTCGTTGATCGTCATTGGCTTGACTTCTCCGCAAAACGGCAGACAACTTGACCCCTCTGGTCGAAAGTACTTCTTCGTGATTTTCAAAGTATGGGTCATGACGATAGGTCTGATGATCTTGTTTGGCTGTGCCTGTGCTTTATCCGAAGACTTTAATGCCTTTGTGAATTCACTTATTCGCCAGCGTTGAATTTGAAACACGAATCGGCCCTTCGCTAATGAAGCGGGCCGACGAACGATTTGAAACGAGGCGTTGTGGTCGTATTGGTGGTCGAGCCTCAGAGTCCGCTCAAGAATGGAGCAGCGACACGTGGCCCGAAACATTCAGAACTAGTTTGAATCAGTGTCGATTAGCATTCACAATCGAAGACGCCGCGAATTAGCCATCCGGATCCTCCAGCAGCGTCCGCAACCGGTCGCGGAGCACCGGGGAAAATCGGTCCAGCCAGCTCCCGTCGATAATTCCCAAGGCAATCATGTCGCGAACATGAACGCGATCTTTGTCACGGTAAGACGTTAACTTCATGGTGATCAGTTTTTCGATGGGCAGCGTTCTTGCTGTTCCCATGAGGGCGAATTGATCAATGGTCGGTACGGGTTCGGGATACTCTTCGCGAACCTTCTTGCCCGCGAAAATCACGTGAACGGCGTCGCGGGCTTTGGCGTTTGGGCCATCTAAGAACATGTTGACATTGGCACTGCGACGAAAGATAAAGCCCACGGGTTCTAGAGCGGCGATGGCTCGGTCCAAGTCAGATTCGTTCAAGATAATATCGACATCCTGAGTGTTGCGGACGGCCGACTCGTCTACCTGGGCCACCCAGTGCTGGACCGCGTTGCCACCGATCACGGCGTACGGAATCTCCGCCGCATTCAGCGTCTCGGTAACACGTCGCATTCGGTCTTTGACTTTTTCCACCGCTCTTTCAATTCTCTCCCACAAAGCCTCGCCGGTGTATTTGATTTCAACCATGTATAACGCTCTTTCGAAAAACGGTTGCCAATGCGTCTATTCTAATGACGATCTCCGATAAAACAAATCGCCAACAAGCGTCACCATCGAACAATTTTCTGGAAATAGAGCAACAATGCGAGTCGTTTGCGTTAACAAAGACTCGCCAGAGTTGATCGGGCTTTGATGCTAAGTTTTGGGGCGAGGATTTTGACTCATTTCTCGAAGTGACGCAAGGTTAAGCTTGCCATCGAGGAAGCCGTCGCTCTTATCTAGTTCGCGCATGATTGTTGACGGTTAGTGCTTTGTCACAGCTGGATTTTAGAGAAGCGGAACTCGGCTCCCGAAAAGCCGGTCGCCACCAAGCTCGCTCGGTGGAGCCAGGATTCATCACTACACGCAAGGACACGGCTGCAAGGGTTTTAGGCCGCAAGACCGATTTTGCCACAGGCTGGTCTGCAAGTAGGCCGATCGAGTTGGAGCTTCGGAGTAGAAAGTTCGAGCTTGTGATTGCCAACCGTTGCGGTCTCGGTCGAGTTTTTTTGAGAATAAAACTTATCCCCCGACCGCCTTTGTCGCGTGACGGCGAATTCACGCTAGTGGTGAATCCTTGGCCCAACCGAGACAAGTTCGGTTGCGGCCAACCAATTTCGAAGCTCAGTCGGTTTACAACCGAGACAAGCTCGGTTGCGGCCTACCCGCGCTCTTGGCCGAATTGGTCTCGCTAGGCAAGTTGCTTCCTTGATCATTTCTTAAGCAGGCTACCACCATTCCGACTTGTTGGCGGTAACAGCTTGGCAATAACCGTGATCCGTGGACTACATCGGGCTCGTGAACGGTTACGTGATAATATCGTGAATCACGTTGCCGTAGTCGATTTCGAGGCGTTTGCGGCCGGGGTAGTTTAGTTGGCTCGGGACTTGGCCTAAGAGATGCAAGGTGGTTGCGTGGATGTCGGTGACGTAATGTGGGTGCTCGATGGCATGAAAGCCCAATTCATCCGTCGAACCGTGAACGTAGCCAGGTTTGACGCCACCGCCTGCCATCCAAATCGTGAACCCGTGCGGATGATGATCGCGTCCTGTACCCGCTTGATTCAAGGATGTTTTCTCGAGCGCAGGCGTCCGACCAAATTCGGTGGCACAGACGACGAGCGTCTCGTCCAACATGCCGCGCTGTTTCAAATCGCGAATCAAGCCCGCCAAGGGCTTGTCCACTCGACCGCAACATTTGGCGTGCAACTCTTTGATGTTCGAGTGCGAATCCCATTCGCCGTAATCGCTCAAGTAAACCAGCGTGTAGCGTACGCCGCGTTCCGCTAGTCGCCGCGCGGTAAGTAACCGACGACCGTACAATTCAGTCGTCGGGTCATCCAGGCCGTACAGGGACAACGTCTCAGCCGACTCCTCTTGCAGGCCTAACACTTCCGGAGCCGACATCTGCATGCGAAACGCGAGTTCATAAGCGCGAATTCGCGCCCGTAGTTGTTCATCGTCGGGATGCTCCGCGGCAGCTAATTGGTTCCAGCGATGAATCAACTCGAATTGGGCTCGTTGTTCCTCTTCCAAAACATCGGTCGCTCGGCGGCCAAACGGCAAAGGGTTGTTCGGATCCAGTGATAACTCGACCCCTGCATGTTGCGGCCCCAAGTAGTTGGCGTCAAAGTTTCGCTTCACGCGATTGTCGCTGTACTTGCCCAGAAAGACGAACTGCGGCAGGTTTTCGTTCAGTGACCCCAAGCCATAGGAAATCCATGAACCGATGCATGGCTGTTGTTCGTCTAGTGAATGGCGACCGTTTTGAAATTGAAACTCAGCGTTATGATCGTTGTCCGTCGTATACATCGAGCGCACGATGCACAGGTCGTCGACGACTTGAGCCAGGTTCGGCAACCAATTGCTGACCCAAGTACCGTTTTGTCCGTACTGCTGGAAGTCGACTTGCAAGGGCATGATCGTCGAGACCACTTCGCGATCCATACCGACAACACTGCGCGACCTTTCCAGATAGATCGGAAGCTTTTGCGGGTTCGGCAACCCGGTTTCTTCAAAGGTCTTTCCAGCAAACTGATTGAGCAACGGCTTCGGATCAAAGGTCTCCAAGTGACTGACACCACCGGAGAGAAATATCCAAATGACGTTCTTGGCTTTGGCTCGAGGTGCGGTCGCCTGCCTCGAGTGCCACGCAGTTGAGGGCGCCTGACGTGAACCGGCCCACCCGTCTTGGGCCAACATCGAGCCCAATGCCAAGCCTCCGAATCCCAGGCCTAAGTCGATCAAGTGTTGGCGACGATTCGTACGTCCGCAAAACGGGTTGCCTTGGTTGGACATAAATACCCTACCGGATGGTTAGGAAATCGTTGTGACTGAACAAACTCGTGGCTAAATTTTCACGGGCCCGAAGTGTTGGGGAAGTTGCTGCGGGAGGGACTCCGGCGGTTGCCGTGCCCACCAATTCGGATTCAGGAACTTGGGCAAATCTCTCGGTCTGGACTCGCAAGAAGTCGAGTGAGATTTCTAATTCCGCTGCGGATGGTTCGCGGCTGAGTACTCGCCAAAATGCGGCCTGGACAAAACGCTGGTTGGCTACCAATGAGCTTTGCTGCGCCGTTTCGTCAGATTCAAGTTTTGAAGATATCTGCCGAGCCAATTCCCGACCATACTTCAAGACCAATTCGCTGTTGGTCAAAGCCAGAGCTTGTTGCGGCAGCACCGTCGAGGTCCGGCGATAACACTCGCCGACGTTGGGGCCATCAAAGGTGTTCAAGAATGTCATGTCCCCTTCGCCATGAATTGTAAAATACAAGCTGCGTCGTGGCGATTCATGCCATTTGGCGACCTCAATATCCGCACCGCCCTGTTGCAGGTCGATCATGCCCGCCGAAGCGAGCACGCTATCGCGGACGACCTCCGCTTCCATTCGAAGGGAACGTCTTCGCCAGTAGTGCACGTTTTCCGGGTCTTGTGTCAAGCCAGCATGCAGCGGAGGAACTTGTGAGGATCGTTGATACGCGGCACTGGTCATGATAACCCGATGCAAGTGTTTCATGCTCCACGCGTTGTCCATCAATTCGATTGCCAAGTAATCTAATAACTGCGGATGAAGGGGCGTCTTGCCTTGCAGTCCGAAATTGTCGGGCGTATCGACCAATGCTTGGCCAAAATGACGAAGCCAAATGTGATTCACTGCGACGCGAGCCGTCAAAGGGTTGCCTCGATCGACAATCCAATTCGCCAATGCGGATCGCCGCCCGGTGCTGGTGTTGGGATAGCTTGGAGATAAAGGCGAATAGTCCGTCCCCTGCGAGACGAGTGCTGATTGGGCCGACGCAGTCGCAGCGGCGGCAGCATCGTACGTCTGTTGAGCAGCGGCGATGGCCTGTTGGGCAGCGGCGGTCGCTTCATCGGTTGCGGCTACGAGTCGTTGATGTTGCGCCAACAGCAGTTGTTGCCGAGCGACTTGCTGAGCGTGAACGGCGGTTTGATAAGCCAGCTTTTTCTCGGAGCGGTGCGCGTGTTTGGCCAATGATTCAGGATTGCCCTGTACTCGGAAGCGAGCGTCATCGGCAGCGATGCGGGCGGCCAATGATTCGGCGGCTGCTTGGGCGACTCGGTACGCGGTCTCGGCGGCCTCGTGCTTGGCTCGCGCTGATTCCAGTTGGAGTTCGGAAGCCAGGACCGGATCAGGGCCTTCGTGGGGGGATGTCGCTGCGGTGGTCGCCGCGTCGTGTCGAGCTCGGCCCAGTTCCTGTTCGGCCGATTCGACGGTCGTGCGAGATTCGTTTACTCGCTGTTCGGCGGCCGCTCGCTTCGTTTCGACCATTTTGGTTTCTTCTTCGCGAACAAAGGCTTGCAGGCCGGGGTACACGGACTCGATTGGCAAGGTGGTCGTGGTGATATTGAATTCGCTCCACTTAAAAGCGGTGGGCGGTTGCGGGGCGATGGGATCGCGATTGGGAATTCGATTGCGAGCATCGCCGCCCGTGTACATGTACGTGGACGCGTCCAGTTTTTCGTCGAACACTCGAATCGCACCCGACGCGATCGGACCATAAGACTGGGCATACACGTATTTCTGGAAGGGACCCGGATCGGGTTCGCCAGCGACTCGGTCGTGCCGCAATTCTAACGGCTCGAAGAAGGCTCGGAAGCGAAAGTAATCTTCGTGGGTGATCGGATCGTACTTGTGATCGTGACAATGGGCGCAGTGCATGGATAGGCCTAGGAACGCCCTTGCCGTATGTTCCACATTGTCCTTCATCCATGTCTCGTAGTTCCACTTGTACCAATTGCGAACCAAGAAACCGGTGGCCACGACATTGTTGGGATCCGTGGGCGTTAGTTCATCCGCAGCCAGCATCTCGCGGACCATTTGATCGTAGCCTTTGTCATCGTTCAGTGACCGAACGATCCAGTCTCGCCAGCGCCAGATTTGTGGATAGGAGTTCATCACGTCCGGCACGGAGCGTCGACCGTACCAATCGGAGTACCGCCAGACATCCATCCAATGCCGCGCCCAGCGTTGCCCGTATTCGGGGCGGTCCAACAGTTGGTCGATCAACGCGACATAGGTTTCCGGTGAATCATTCGCTTGGAACGCTTTTACCTCTGCTTCGGTCGGTGGGAGGCCTAACAGATCCAGATAAACTCGGCGGACCAAAGTCACCGCGTCCGCGCGTGGCAACGCATCGAGATCCGGTCGCTCGCTCGCCGCGGCCAGCAACTCGTCGATCGGATGAATGGCTCCGTCGCGGTTGAGTTCGGCATTTCGCTGTGGCGCTTGGAAGGCCCAGTGGCTCAGCGGGTCGGCTTGAGGTTGTTCCGATTCCGGTGCCGCGGCTCCCGCTTGGATCCACTCGCGGACCCATTCAATTTCTTCGGCCGAAAGTGGACGTCCTTCAGGCGGCATACGGAGACTGGTGTCTTCATGTTGAATTCGATTTAGCAAGTCGCTGTCAGCGGGCTTTCCCGCAACAATGACCGGAGCGCGAGATTGGTCGTCCAGCATCGCCGTCACGGTGTCTACCCGGAGATCCGCTTCTTGCTTGAGTGCTCCGTGACAAGCGTAGCAACGATCCTGGAGGATTGGCTTCACTTTGGTCACATAGTGATCGACGGACGGTTCTTGTGAATTTGCAAGCTTATTCGGACCAGCGAAACCAACGACAAAACCTAGAAATACCCAACGGGTACAAATCCAGCGGATCGCGACATGAATCGCGGCGATTCTTTCATCATCGGCGGGGAATCTGGGCATAGGATGATCCAGAAATCATTGGCGGGGTGTCGATTCGTCGCGTGCTATTCACCAAAACGATCGAATGAACTGCCCGAGTATAACCGGTATCAAACTAAAAAGCGACGCTTGCTGGGCGAGCGATGGCACTGAGCCTATCGTAAACCTAAAGATACCGAACGGCGGAATTTGCCGCGCCGAAGAAACACCGGCAACACTGGCGCGTCGATAATGATAAGAAACGCCTTGGAGAGCACTTTGACGTATCAAGATTCGAATTCACAAAACACAAAAGTCATGCCATCCCGGTTGCTTGTCAGGCTGAGCTAGGATGCGAACCGATCATTCCAGATCTTCTTCCTCCTGATCGGCCTTATCCCAATCAGGATTCGATAGTGGAATACCTAACTCGTGAATTACTTCGGCAATGGCGAGTAAATCCCAATTGAAAACGAATTCTCCTGGGCTTCCATAGTAATTCGAACACAAAAAGCAAATGTCGATATTACCGACGATAACGCCATCTTTGTCAAAGAATACAAATGCATGGTGCGGTTGAAAGCACATGGCCCGTCCGACTTCCGGATGAGACCCCGTTATGGCGGCTTCCAGTTTTTTTACCTGGGCGGTTGTCAATAAGATGTTGTCCAAGGGCTTACTGGCTTCATTCAGTTTACCGTTCGTGACTATCTCTTCACTTAAATGAGAATTAGCCCAATTTGTACGATAGCACCGAACCGAGTCAAACTCAAAATGCAACTTACCGCCCTGATGCAGGTGACGCTGATCTGCTTCTGCCTGACGCCACTCTCGAATGCGTTTCGCATCGGGAGCCTCGGAGCAGCCCGACGAATCAAATACAAGCATCAACCCGGCCATGGCGATCGCCACGACCGTCGCATTTTTATAGCGTTTCAATCGCATTTGTTTATCCTTCCCTTCATTTCGGCGAGTGGCGTCGATTGGGGGAATTCATGGTGCACTATGGGTTCGGTGCATTCCACAAGTCGTTCTGTCATCGAATGGGGTTTCGCGTGACTCGGCGTGTGTGTCGTTCGACATTCCGTGATTGATTTTGCGATTTCCTCCATGCACCCGACACGACGCGGCAAGTCGTTGACCACAATTCAACTCGGTTTCTGCTCCCGCGACAGAAGTCGATCCCGTGTGGACCACAGGCCCGCCGAAGGGGTGCTGATGTAGAAGACTTCTTCGCCGTCGGGCATGGTGTTCCAGCCTTCACGCATTTTGCTTGGAGAATATCGCTCCATCATTTCGTTCACGTCGGCGTATTCGTAATGCACGCTTTCAATTTCGGCTTTTGATAACTTGCCGGGAGCATATCGGATTGTGAAACGACGGTCGCTGGTACCGTGGATCAAGTGGGCTGTGCCGTGAGCGGTCTCCCGCATGTCGGCATTTTGTTTGTACAGCTCCAAGATTTCTGTGCGGGGACGATAGCCATACTTGCGAATCAACGCATCCACTTCGGGCTGTTCTCCGAACCGTTCGACGCCAGGGGCAATGACTAACAACTCGCCGCCATCTGCCATCGCCATTCGTGTTCGATAGACGGCTTTGTTGGCCACCCAGGTCGCGCGAAATTCGTCGGCTTGCATCACTGCGACGATTTTTCGAACGGGTTGGTCAAACTGGGTGATGTTCTGAGTCCGGCTGGCGCGAGCCGCCATCAAGTAGGTCTCCAAGTCGTCGCCGACGTAAACTCCGGTATGAACCAGATGGTTGTTGCTGTCCCGAGCCATCACGACTTGGAAATAGACGTCCGGCAAGTTCGATAGGAATTTCTCCTCGGCCCAGTTGTAACAAGCTCGAAGGGGCGTGATCAATTGCCCGAGATTGTTCTCGCAACCATACACTCCGGCCGCCATGTGCGAGGCACAGATCGTTTCCTTGCCGCCCAGACCGATAAAGTAATTCTTGTTGTGGTTGGCGAAACCCAAGACCTCGTGGGGAACGACGTGTCCAATGTTGATGATCAAGTCCCATTTTTCAGTGACTGTCGGCGTGTTGATTTCGACGGGAATTTCCCAATCGGCAATTCCGCCGGTCGTTTCCGCGACGAGTTCGCCGGGGATGGTCCCGAGTTTCGTCACCCCAGCCTTCCAATCGTGGGCGTGAATTCGGGAATGGGGAATCGAGCCGAACATCCATTTGTTTTCCGCTTCCGTGTGCGGAATGTGCTGTCCTAAAGTGGGAATAACATGAGTATCACAAGAAGATGGCAGCAAGTTGTAGATTGTTTCGGTAATCCAACCGGCACCGGAATGGGCGCGGGTCAAGTCGGGCGGCAGTAAGAGAACTCGGCGGAACTCGCACCCCAATCTCTGCCGGGCTTCGTCCAAGACTCGTTGGCACATCGATTCGATTTCGGCGCGGGGAATAGCGGGTGCTTCATGATGAAACCAGGGCATCGTGCACTATACTTTCTGCTGTGAGTTTGTTGGCGGACAGTGGTTATTAGAACTCCAAGATGTTACCTTATCCAGTACGCACCGGACGGCTGAAGGCGACAGGAGAGTTGGCTCGGATCGTTGCCGTGGGTTGTGCGAAACTACTGGGAGAATCGGAAATGGCAGCAAAAAAATCCGCTGGTTCCAAGTTGGGGAAAGCCAAACGGAAGCAGGCAATGGGCTCAGGTTCACTGCATGGTTCTGAAAAGGCAATACCACCTCGTAAGTCGCCGACCGCCAAAGCGACGATTCGCGCGAACTTGGCCGAAGGCGGGCCGCTGAATTTGGAACAAGCGCTGGAGATCGTGCAAACGGTCTCGGCGGAGAAACTCCCAACGAAACGCCACGCCAAACGCGCGGCCAAGAAAGCGTCAACATTGAAAGCTCGCACCGCCAGTCGGGCGAAGGCAGCGAGCGATGCGGAACTGCCCACGGTCGAAAGTGTCGGGATCGCGCGGGAAAACTTGGCACAACATCAGCAGGATTTGATCGACAAACGGACGAATGAATACACAGCGCTGATGCGGCTGCTCAAGAAGCATGGCGTGGCAAGTGGAGCCGCGGCGCCTCAGGTTCGTAGCGGACCGAAGCGAGGGATGACGGTTCGAACCGCGGGACGCTCGGTAGAAAACCCGCTCCAGGTCTTTGCTGAAGGCGATTCGTGGTTCGATTACCCGGTTCCATTTTTTGGGGGCGGGGTCATCCCCCGCTTGCAGCGATTGTTGGGAGTCCCAATTTTGAACTTGGCGAAAGCCGGCGAAGAAGTTCGCATGATGTTGGGTGTGAAGCAAAGAGAGTTGATTGCCAAACGTTTTCGCAACGGTTGTCCAGCGGGTGGCGCGTGGGACGCGATGCTGTTTTCCGGCGGTGGGAACGATATCGTTGGCGAACCGATGAGTCTGTGGGTCCGCGAGTTTCGGCCTGGTGTACCTCCGGAACAATTCTTGCACCAAAGCCGCTTTGCCTCAGCGCTGGCGATTGTCCAAGCGGGCTATGAGGACTTGATTCAGATGCGCGATGAGTTAAGCCCTGCAACTCATTTGTTTTTTCACACCTATGATTTTGCGATCCCAGATGGCCGTGGTGTCTGTCATTTGGGGCCATGGCTCAAGCCAACCTTCCAATTGCGAAAATTTCCAAGCACAGTGACGGTGGCCTCGGAGGTCGTAAAGCTCATGCTGCGACAATTCGCCTCCATGCTCAAATCGCTCGCGGCAACGCGATCACAAATTACCGTCTTGGAAACACAAGGGACACTTGGACCCTCGGCGGCAAGTTGGCACAACGAACTGCATCCTTCGGCTGCGGGTTTTGATCAGATCGTCAAGTTGTTTCATCGACAACTCGTGCGAGTGTTCCCCGATCGAATTCCGGATTAACGTATTGCCAGTCAGAAGTTATGGGGAAACGATAAACCCCTTACGAATTAATCCTAAGTAAAGAAGTTGCATGAACCATCTCCACGACCTGCGCCGGCGATTCGAATTGAAAAGCTGGATTGTTGCTTTGCTTCTGCATTTGTGTGGACTCTTGGCACTGAGTCATGGGCAATCGCCGGACGAAATCACACCTCGTGACTTGCGAGCTCGCCGAATGGGGCCCAGGAGCGATAAGAATATCTTCTCGGCGCTGGATCTGCCGACGCCCAATCGAATTCGCACGGCGGCCGGATTGCCAGGCCCTGACTACTGGCAACAGCAAGCCGATTACGCGATGGACGTGACCTTGGACCCTGAAGCGGAGACGATCCAAGCGAAAGCGACCATTACGTACACGAACAACAGTCCGAGCGAGTTGAATTTTCTGTGGCTGGGTTTGGAGCAGAACATCTTCCGAGATGAAAGTTTAGGCTGGAAGGCCTCCCAACCCAATGGCCGAGTACAGAGCCGCGGCCGTATCAATGGTGGCTATCAAATCGATTACGTGCGAACTGGTGACAAAGAGATACCTTTGACCATCCACGATACGTTGGGGCGGTTGGAGTTGCCGGCTCCGATTCCCGGCAATGGTGGCCAGTTTGTATTTGAGATCGCTTGGTCGTTCAAGGTGCCCGAAGATGGGATCAACCGACACGGGATTCGTCGTGTTGATGCGGGAAAAATCTTTCAATTGGCCCAGTGGTTTCCGCATGTTTGCAAATACGACGATGTACACGGTTGGAGTATCTTGCCTTACCTTGGCCAGGGCGAGTTCTATACCGAGTTCGGTAACTTTGAAGTTCAGATCCATGTGCCACGCGGTTACATTGTGTTGGCAACCGGCGAATTGACCAATGCATCGGAAGTATTGACGGAATCCCAATTGGAGCGTTTGGCGTCGGCAGCCGGCAGTCGTTCGACGGTTGTCATTCGCAGCGAAGAGGAACTTGGAACCGATGCCGCGATTCCAGCGGGCGAAGGGCCACTGACTTGGCGATTCAAGGCCGAGAAAGTTCGCAACTTTGCTTGGACCTCATCGTCGGCAACGATTTGGGACGCGGCAACCGTGCTTTGGGAGGACGGCACAACGGTCTTGGTGCAATCCGTTTACCCAGTCGAAGCCAAATCTGCTTGGTCGGAAAGCACGCAGATGCTGCGTCATTCGATCATGCATTACAGCGATCAATGGTTTCGGTACCCGTACCCGACCGCGACAAATGTCAATGGCAATCCGACCGGGATGGAATATCCCATGATGTTGTTTTGCAGTGGCGACGATAGTCGGGAGTGGTTGTTCCAAGTGACGTCGCACGAAATCGGGCATACTTGGTTTCCCATGGTTGTGAACTCCGACGAACGACGTCATGCCTGGATGGATGAAGGGTTCAATACTTTCATGAACGCTTATGACCGACTCGGCGTTTTCGACGAGGTCCTGTACGGTAGCTCTGCGCCTCGCCCGCTGCGAACGGTTTCGCTGAGGCAGTACGGTAGATTCAACGCGAATCCCCGAAATCCTCCCAGCGAGTTGCCCATAGATCAAGTGGAACCGAGTTTGGTAGGGCGACTCGCGTATGGCAAGCCTGGAGACGGTTTGCGTTTCTTGCGTGAGGAGATTCTCGGTCCAGAACGATTCGACGCGGCGTTCAAACAGTACATTCGAGCGTGGGCGTTTAAGTCACCGCAACCAGCGGACTTCTTCCGGTGCATGGAGAATGGCACTGGAATGAACTTGAATTGGTTTTGGCGTGGGTGGGTGCTGGAACATTTGAATTTGGACCAAGCGGTGGGGGAAGTTGTTCAGGATCCCGACTCGCCTTGGGCTGAAATTGAGTTGTTGAATCTGGATGAAATGGTGATGCCCGTGACCGTAGAAATTCGCTTTGAGGATGATACCACGCGGCGCGTCTCGTTGCCGGTCCAAGTGTGGCACTATACGAATCGCTGGGTTTTTCGCGTACCGACCGAAGGCAAGACGATCCAACAAGTGATGGTCGATCCAGATCGTCGCATGCCTGACTCGCGGCGCACCAACAACCGTTGGGAAAAAGCAGGTGCTGCGGAGCAACCGACAACGGAAGATGACCAATAGATATTCGACGGCGATGGGCCGCGACGCTTGTCAGCGGGCTTGAATTGATCAACCGCCATTCCGTTCAGCGAAGTACGGTCTTTGGCATATCCCAACTGCCGCCACCATCAAAAGGTACTCGTACTTACGGAGCGGCGGTTGCCGCATGGATTGCGCCTGCCACTTTTTCGCGGGCACTCGGCTTAGCCGTCACCCGCAGAATGACGCCGCGGCAAAAGGCTTGTCAGCATTCTTTCGAAGTTGCTTGTCGAATGGTTTCCCAGCGTTCCAAGTACCACGCTGCAATCGAGCGATAGGGAGCCCAGGAACGGACGAGCGCCTCCAACTCGCCGAACTGGCCCGCGACGATTCGATTATCGCACGTATGTTTGACGTCGTAATTTTCGAGGAAAACTTCGGTGACATTGCGTAATGCGTCATCCGAGTTGGGCCAACTGTCGAGTTCCCCCCAGCAATAAAACTGGAATCTTTCCAAAATCGTGGACTCGAATCGATCCAGGATTCCGGCTAGGGCTTGGGAGCGTTGAGTGAGTTCCAGCGACGAACGTGGAATGCCGAGTTGGACGTTGCCCGTTTGTTGCGCTGTTTCTAATTCGTGCCAAAATTGTTGCTGAATCGAAGTCCAACGCGGGTCGGGAAGTTCTATGGGTGAAGAGGTCGATTCGCGGCCGACGTTCGCAAGTGTCGCTCGCACCACTTGGAATTCGAGATACGTCCGACAGGGCAAGAAATGGGTCAACCACGCAGCGGCCTTGGATTCGATTCGGACCGTGAATGGCCCGACGGTCTTGAGGATCGACTTCCAAGCCGGGTTAGTGGATCGCAAATGGCCCAAGGCAGCTCGAATGTGTTGGGCGGCGATGGTCATAACGCGGTTTCTTTGGGTTGGGTACAGGATGGAAGGTCGAGCCAATCATGGATCCACCAATCACTACAATTGACCCAACCCGCCCGGGTAGCCACAATATGAAGGACTCGTGAATTACTTCCAACCACACCGGCACTTGATTGTGCCAGTGTGGTTATGGGATTTCGGGAGAATTCGGGAGCCGCCCCAAAGCTTGGACAGTACAATATCCGAAGTGGATAAGCTGGAAAGTGGGGCTGTAATTTCGCAGAGTTTGTGGGTTAAGCATGGAATCGAGCAGTAAAGCCGAGGACCGTTCCCCTTCCCGCCCCAATCAATCTTGCGGCAGCGCGGGTCGATCCTGCCGCAGTATGGGTCGATCCTGCCGCAGTATGGGTCGATCCTACCGCAGTATCGGTCGATCCTTCCACAGCGCGGGCCGAACCTGCCGTAGTGTGGCTTGGCGTCGCTTCACATTATCGGCTTCCATGCTTGCGCTTGCAGTTGTGATTGACTTGGCGGCTGGTACTTCAACTGTTTCCGCGTCGTTCTCCAAGCCAGTGCCGGTTCCGGGACCAATGATCGTCGTCCCGAATGTTTGGCTGGCCCCGGGTTTATGGCTAACCCGAACTGATTCTCTCGTAGAAACTCAAGAACAAGCTCAAGAACAAACTCAAGAACAAACTCAAGAACAGCAACAGGGCGATTCTCAAGGGAAGTCTGAATCGGAGAACGGCCAGTCGCAGGCAGGGAATGCGACTGAAAAGCCGGCGGAAACTGAAGCCAGTGGAGACAAGCCGGCTACCGATGTCGCTGTATCGGGAATGGTTACGGAGGTCACGGGAAATGGAGCCGATTCCGCGGAGTCCGAGGCCAAAACAGAATTGCTGTCGCCCGAAGCTTTGCGTTTTCAAGAAGTGGTCCTGGGCAAGGTTGATCCCACGTTGAGTGATTTTCGGCAACTACAGCAACGAGTCAATGAATTGGTTTCGCAATTGCGGCCAGCAGTGGTGGGCATCCGAATGGGCGGCGGACAGGGCAGCGGCGTCATCGTCAGCGGCGACGGCTACGTTTTGACCGCCGCACACGTGGTTGGCCGCCGTGGTCAGAGAGCTGAAATTGTCATGCCGGACGGGTCGACGCATCCGGCGATCGTATTGGGTACGGATTCGAGTTCGGATGCGGGTATGTTGCGTATGGTTGAAAAAGGTCCATGGCCGTATGCCGAGATTGGCGAAAGCGATGCTCTGAAACGTGGGCAATGGTTGTTGGCCTTGGGGCACCCCGGTGGTTTTGATCCGGACCGGTCGTCTGTGGTTCGCGTTGGGCGTTTGTTGATGGAACCTGGACGGACTACTTTGCAAACGGATTGCACATTGGTGGGCGGTGACTCCGGTGGACCTTTGTTTGATCTAGAAGGTCGTGTCATTGGTATTCACTCGCGAATCTCGCGTCGAATCCAACAGAACTACCATGTGTCGGTCGATATTTTCACAAGCCAGTGGGACGAGATGTCGAAGGAACCGTCGCCAACTCTGGGCTTCCGTATCAAATCAGCGGAGGTCACCGACAAATTGGTGATTGATCGGGTCAACGGAGATGGCCCGGCAGAGAAAGCGGGCCTAAAGCCGGAAGATCAGATTTTGAAGTTCGATGGTGTAGAAGTGAAGAACCGAGATGAACTGCGGGCAAAAATGGGCCAGCTTCAGTTGGATCAAAAGGTGAAGTTGACGGTACTGCGAGACAATGCGGAAGTTGAACTGGAGTTGCAAGTTGAACTGAAGTAAGGGGCACAATCTTTTGGTTCAACATTTAACGGCGATGAAGCGAGTGAGAATCATGACTGAGAAACTAACGAAAATTGATGCGATTCGCAACTTCCGCAAAGTGACAACCAAGATGCGACTGGTGGCGTGCGTTGGCTTCGTGTCGGCTACTGCCTTCGGCGTAATGAACGGGCCTGTTGACGCCTCCTGGATCAATTGTTCTGCCATTCAAGACTTGGCCGAGAAAAATGGGTTTGGTGCAGCTGCCGAGCCGCTAACTGCCCCGGTTTCTACAACACAAGAAACGGCTCGACAAGAAACGCCTGCGCAAGAAACGCCTCCGCAAGAAGCTCCTCCACAAGAAGCTCCTCCACAAGAAGCTCCTCCACAAGAAGCTCCGCCACAGGAACGGCCTGCTCCGGAATCTGGACCCCAAGACCCACCGTCCCCAGAGGCGAAGCCGGAAGGCGGGCAGCCGCAAGAGGGATCGCAAGAAACCCCGCCTGGTGAAGATGGTGCAAAGCAAGAACCTCCCGCCGACGCTCCCCCACAGAATGATCAGAATTCCGATGCGCAAGGAGCCGACGAATCGGATGGTGAGGAGCAACCGCGTCGCCGGCGCACATCTCGATTCTTGCAGTACACCAAATTCAATGAGCACATCCAAAACTTGCTCAAGGAGCAGGTTCGATCGGTTGCCAACAGCACGGTTGAAGTCTACGTCGAAGACGGTGAAACTCCCGTGGCGCTCGGTATGATTGTCGATGCGAAGGGCTTTGTCATGACCAAGGCCAGCATGTTGAAAGGGGCCGCCAAATGCAAATTGGCCAATGGACGTATTGTCCCAGCCATCGTATACGGCGTGGATACTGAGACTGACTTGGCATTGTTGCGTTTGCAGGCGACCAACCTTTCGCCGGTGACGTGGTCTTTGCAACCGGAGCAAGAAGCGCTCGAGGGATTTTGGGTGATGTCGCCCGGTATTGACGGCAGCGTCAAGTCGCTGGGTGTTGTCAGTGTAGCTCCGCGAAAGATCCCCTCGGTTAGCGGTTTTATTGGAATCCAAATGCAGCCGCATGCTGCGGGTGTCGAGGTTACCCAAGTGATTGCTGGAACAGCAGCCGACCGGTTTGGACTAAAAGTCGCTGACGTGATTATCGCGATTAATGACGACCCGGTTGCCCAACCAACCGATTTGTCGGCGGTCCTGCGCACGAAACAGCCGGGTGACGTCGTGTCCTTGAGTGTGAAGCGGGGCGAGACAACATTGGCTCTGCGGGTGGTGTTGGGTAATCGTGAAGAAGACAGTCCTGACAATCAGCGGGCGGTCGATCAGAACACGATGTCTGGGGAAATCTCGAAACGACGTGACAATTTTCCAGTGGCCTTTCAACATGACTCTGTGTTGACGCCCGAAGAATGTGGCGGTCCGTTGGTTGACTTGGAAGGTCGAGTCATCGGCATCAACATCTCGCGAGCCGGTCGAGTCAATTCTTATGCGCTTCCCGCTTCGTTGGTGCAAACCGTCTTTCAACGATTGGTAACTGGTGAATTTAGTCCGGAAGTCGTGTTTGCGGAACGCTTGAAGGGCTACGAAACCGTTTTGCTTTCGTTGAATGTCGAAGAAGTGAAGTTGGCTGCTGAAAAATCTGAGATGGAAAATGAAGCGAAACAACATGCGGACGCGGTCGCCAAAGCGAAAGAGTCCATCGAGCAGCTCCAGCAGCAAATCGAGACGCTGAAGAAACAGATTGAATCGACCAACGGGGAAGTGGAATCGGCAGAGGACAAAGAGTCGCAAGTTCGTTCGAAGATTCGTAGTAAAGAACGCGAGATCACCAAGACCCGCGAGCAAAAAGAACAACTGGAAAAAGAGAAGAAGGAACTTCTTTTCGGCGCCAACTAAGATAATGGATTCGCAGTGGCCAAGCCCAATTTCAAGCAATTGCAAGATTGGTTTCATCGACTGTCGTTGCTCTATCGAACCGGGATCGACTTGCGCACTGCGGTTGGCCAGATTCGCCAGTCTGCAACCGGGCGAGCCCACGAAGTCTGGGCGGCAATCGAAGCGGATTTGATGCAAGGCCATACACTGTATGATGCGATGCGCCGACAAGGTGCGTATTTCCCGCAACTCTCTTTGGCCCTCGTCGAAGCCGGAGAACGTGGCGGTCGGCTCGAACAAGCCACGGAACGTTTGAGCTTCTACTACAAGGGCCTGATCGAGACGCGGAAGAGTTTTCTGGCGAGTATTGCCTGGCCAGCATTCGAATTGGGGATGGCCATTTTTATCTTGGGGGCGCTGATTCTAATTATGGGATTCGTGTCGTCGATAACCGGCACGCCGCCATTGGATTTGTTCGGTTTTGGGTGGTCGATTCGCCAGTACTTTATTGTGTATTGTGCGCTGGTGGTGGCTCTTTGCGGTGGAGTGGTTGTAATGTACCAATCCGTCGCGCGGGGTTGGTGGGGGACGTGGCCGTTGGATATCGCACGACGGGTGCCTCTCTTGGGGCGAACCATCGAGATGATGGCATTGACACGAACTGCTTGGGCTTTGGCGACGGCTTATGAAGCGGGAATCAGCGCGACTGATAGTCTAAAGATTGGCCTGCGGAGCACTCAGCAATGGTATTATCAGCGGCACCACAACAACGCGGAAGCGGGGATTCGGCAAGGGCGAACCTTGGCGCAAGTCATGCGCCAAACGGAGGCATTTCCGTTGGACTTCGTACAGGCCATCGAAACCGGTGAATTGACCGGAACCATCCCCGAAAGCATGGAGCACTTGTCGCGCCGTTATGATGATGAAATCCAACGCAACTTGCGGACGCTGAGCACCATCGGTGGCGTCTTGATCATGCTGCTTATCTTCGTCTCGCTTGGGTTCTTGATCATTTACCTTTATTACAACATCTATTTCAAACCGCTCATGGAACTCGGACGCGGTTTTTGAAGTTGCGATTGGATTTGCGCTCGACGATCCGACCGCAATTCCGCCCGATCGGGGACCGTCGTCAACCGATTACACGCTGCGACCCGCGAACAGTAGGCACTCGTTCAAGTCCGCGGACGGCCTCGGACTGCACCCGTTACTTGCGCGACCAATAGCGGGGCCCACGGTCACTTGCCGGCGTATTGAGCCAGGATCGGACGCTGCGGTCGACGGACGAAGAAATACAGTAATGAGCCAATAAACGGCAATAGAATGATCAGCAGCAGCCACACGATTTTGTCGTTTCCTTCATTGGGCTCGTTGGTTGCGCAATCGACAATCATCCAAATCCAAAAGGCTGTCGTGAGCAGGCTTAAGGAGCCAACGATCAGCCACACGAATAAACTAATAGCAAGTCCAGTTGTCGCCATGAAATTGCACCTGTTAGGGGTCAGAGTCCGGGTTCAAGCGGCGTTCGAATTCAACGATTACCCGCTGCATTCGCCAGCTAATCCGAAGCCTTTCGCAGCGATTAGCCAAGTCTTGGACAAATTCTTCGAGGAATTTCCCGAAAGAACTCCGCTGTGGGCGAGCGATCGGATTCTCGGTGAAGCTTGTGTGTGAATCACGTCCGTCCCTCAACCGCTTCCCCGCTCGGGGACGTTCTAGCTTGCAAACTTGCGCACCCACGGAAAGAGCCCGTGGGGCAACGCGGTGGAGCAATTGAGAATGCGTACGTTCAGTACCGGTGTCGGCCTGTCAGGCCTTTTCTGGATGCGATGTTACCCTAACCGGTGGCTCGTGCAAACCGGCTCGGGTTGTGTCGGCCCGTTCGGGCCAGTTGCTGTCAGGAAAAATACTTCACAGCGTTGCCCATGGGGGACGGTTGTCGCACGGGGTTTGTTCTAAGGTTCGAATCGTCGTGACTTGCGAGTGTGAACCGTTGCCGTCTCGATGAAGTTCGTTTGCGAAGCAGATCTGTCCCTCGGCCGCGGCTCGCGAGGTTGGCATCCATGTAGCTGCCCAGTTGCGCTCCCGCCGGTGTGAAACCAGCGGAGCGCAACGCGAAAGCGGATTCGATCTTGATTTCCACCCCTCCGCCATTGGCCTTCCACACGCGATCTTGATTTCACCCCGCCACCATTGGCTTTACGCCAATGGGGCGCTGACTGGTTAGCTACAGAACAGGCTCCAAGGGTTTGCAGGCCGTAGAACCGACTCTGCATCGGACATGTCCGCAAGTAGGCCGATCGAGCGTACCGTTAGGGACGAAACGTCGATAGCGGCCGCACGCACCATCATCGCGCACGTCCCGTCAAGGACGAAATGTTGGTAGCGGCGATTCGTGGCATGAATGGGTATTCATAAGCGTGAATTAGTGTTCATTAGCGGTTTGCCACCTTTTGCTCGTGGGCTCGAACGATGCGAGCGGGTTACACCGCTAATTCACACTAATGAACGCTAATAGCCGGTCAGCGCTGCACGTTTTGGCAATCTACTGGGATCGCCGGATAAATGTGACGGACAACAGTGCTTGGTCACCACCAAGATGTGAAGTTGATTCGCAGCGGAAATCGTCGCCGCCAAGATTAGGCCGTGACAAAGCACTAGGTCTGATCGCGGTCGATTCAATTGACTACTTTTACCGGATCGCGATGTTCAGCAACTTGCCGAGCGACATACTCGAAAGGCGTGGGTTTTGCTCCTCCATTGGTTACATTTTCAGCCTCCAGCTGGGCGGGGTAACATGGGGCGGGATAGACAACGATTGAGGCAAGTTGCGAGTCTACCCAATGTTGCTCGGCGGCGCGGTCAAGCAAACATGAAGCGGTATTTCGGTTAAAACTCCGCGACAGAAAAAACGAACTGAATGAACACCTTGCTTGCTCAGTGTATGCTTGACGCCTCCAAAACGAGCGAGGTTGCGAATTCCCTGCTGAGGAGTTTTTCTTTGCTTGCGGTTGCCCAATGGGAATTGCAAACGGACGTGGGAAGCTGACGATTGTCCTACGGAAAATTCGAGTGGAACAGACCGCAAACGGTTTGCAGTTCACGAACAACGGGCCGTCCAATTAGGTCAAGAGTCCCTTGGTGCTGGGGATTCCAGTTTGCCGTGGATCAAATGATACCGCTTGACGAAAACTGCGAGCGGCTGACTTGAACACCGCTTCGCTAATGTGGTGGCCGTTGCTGCCATGATGCAAGATCGCATGGAAATTGCATTGCGAACGACTGGCCAAGCTGTGCCAGAAGTGTTCGACTAGTTCACTATCAAATTGTCCAATGGTCGCGTGGGGGAACTTTACATGGAAAACGAATCCGTAGCGTCCAGCTAGATCGACTGCGGTCGTCACCAGCGACTCGTCCATTGGCAACGTAAAGTGACCATAGCGATGAATCCCCCGTTTGTCGCCGACGGCTTCGAGGATTGCTTGGCCCAAACAGATGCCGACGTCTTCGACGGTGTGGTGTTGATCGACGTGCAGGTCGCCCTTGGCCCGCAGGGTCAGGTCGAACAGACCGTGCTTGGCAAAAAGTTCGAGCATATGGTCGAAGAAGCCGATTCCGGTTTGAACATCACAACGACCAGTGCCATCGAGGTTCAATTCGAGTTGGATCTGGGTCTCGTTCGTGCTGCGTTCGATCTTGCCGATGCGATGGGTCGTTGGCGTCATGAAAAAGACTTCATTATCTGTTCTAGTTGGCCCAAAAGTACTTGATTCTGCTGTGGGGTTCCCACGGTAATCCGCAGTCCAACCCACGGAGAACCATAATCCATAAATCTTACCAGAATCTGACGATTTTTCAGCTCTTGATAGATCTCTCGTTCTTTTTGTTGCGGGTGCTGGCACCAAAGAAAGTTTGCTTGTGACGGTTGTACCGTCCATCCTAACGCTCGCAGGCTAACTTCCAACATCTGTCGCTCGGAGACGACCTTTTGGACATTTTCTCTCAGCCAGTCTTGATCGCCAACTGCGGCTGTCGCCAAGGCGATCGACACGGCATCGCAATTGTAGGAATCTCGCAGCGTGTGCAGGTGAGCGACAATCTCCTCGTTGGCCACCACGTATCCGAAGCGAAGCCCAGCCAAAGCATAAGATTTGCTGAGCGTGCGTGACACCAGCAAGTGCGGATAGTCAGGAACTAATGTTGCGGCTGATTGTCCCGCGTAATCGGAATACGCTTCATCAATCACAATCGGGCAAGTCGCGCGTTCAATGATCTCCCGAAGTTCGGGCAGGCTGAAACAAGTCCCAGACGGGCTGTTCGGGTTGGCGATGAAAATCAATTTCGCGTCCGACTCAAACAACTCGGTCGGCAAGTTCCAATTCGGTTGATAGTCAAAGGATCGAAATCGCGCGCCCTGCAGGCGAACTAAAGTTTCGTACAGCAAATAGGTGGGCTTGGCCCAGGCGGCGACATCATCAGGTCCGAGAAACAAACGGACAATCAACGCCAGAATTTCGTCGCTGCCATTGCCGCAAACAATTTGATCGGGAGACACGTTCAAGACCTGGGCGGCCAGGCGGCGAAAGGCCGTCGCGGTTGGGTCCGGATACTTTCGTAACCGTTCCGAGAAGTCCGCCAGTGCTGCCAGCACTTTTGGAGAGGGGGGATAAGGATTTTCGTTGGTGTTCAACTTGATGAACTTGCCGCCTTGAGGTTGTTCGCCCGGGACGTATCCAGCCACTTGCAACAGGTGCGGGCGCACAAAATCTGCGACTCGAAAAGGACGGTTCATGGTTACCCTTTGTTTGCGATACGAACGGCGACACTTTGCCAATGTCCGGTTAGGCCTTCCAAAACAGCAACTTCCTTCAGTGCCGAAGCGTCGCGTGTTAATGCGGTCTGATCGTAGCGGATCACCGCGTGGGACCGCAGGAATTGGTTGCAAGAAAGTCCTGATGCCCACCGTGCGGTGGCCCCGGTCGGCAATACATGCGAAGGGCCAGCAATGTAATCCCCGACTGCGACCGGAGTGTAAGATCCCACAAAGATGGCACCAGCGTTGTGAATGGAGTCCGCGATTTTAGTTTCGTCCAGACATTGGATGTGCAAATGTTCGGGTGCGATTTGATTGGCGAACGTGATGGCCTGTTGCGAATTGTCCACCAAGACCATCGCGCCAAATTCACTCAAACACTTCGCTGCCAAGTTTCCCCGTTCCAACTTGGGACAATACTCTACGAGATAGCGTCGCACTTCGTTCAGCAACGACTCGCACCAAGAAACTAGAATGGCGGCGCCGGGATAGTGTTCGGCTTGCGAAATCAAATCCAAGGCAACCCACTCCGGGCGGCTGGTTTCATCCGCAATGACCAAGACCTCGCTGGGCCCGGCGATCGAGTCGATGTCCACATGTCCGTAGACCTGCTTTTTGGCTAATGCGACGTAGAGGTTGCCTGGGCCGACAATCTTATCCACTGGACGCAAGCCTTCGACCCCGAATGCCAACGCAGCAATCGCTTGTGCGCCGCCGACGCGGTAGACTTCACGGATCCCGATTTCATGGCACGCTGCTAATAGGTGGGGGTTGTACGATCCGAAGGGTGTTGGCGGTGCGACTACCGCGACTTCCTTGACGCCCGCGACTTGGGCTGGGATGGCCGCCATCAATAAGCTGGAGGGATAGGCGGCTGCACCACCGGGCACGCACACGCCGACTCGTTCCAGAGGTGTGTAGCGATGTCGAATTTGGACACCCGCCGCTGGTTCCAGCTCAACGTTCGAATGTAAAATTCCGGATTGGAATTCAACGATGTTGTGCCGGATATGCCGGATTGCATCCAGGAATTCGGGCGACGCTTGTTCGTGCGCGGCGGCCATCTCTTCCGTACTGACCCGAAACGACTTCGGAGTGATTTCGACTCGGTCCAATTTTCGAGTCAACTCGCAGACAGCAGCCAACCCTTCTTGCTGTACTCGTTGGCAAACATTGGCCACCACCGCGCTGGGCGCCAGTGGAGCGCCAAACACCTGAATCGTCAATTCACGCGCTTGATCCGAAATCGTATCGCCTTTGGGCGAGAGTTTTTGTTGTAACGCGACCAGTGCTCCCATGGCGGAAGCAGATTTTTCGCCGCGGGCGTCGATCGTTGTAATGGATATTTCGCTCATGTTTGGGATTGCCAAGCCGTCTAAAAAGGCGCTTTTGGGGGATGAAGTCTTCATGCTAGGGGACAGTTTTGGTTTTTCCAATCCGTTGCGATAATTTGGCGAGGCTTGATTGCCCAAATTCGAGGGCTGGTTATGATGATGGGCCTCCGCTCCGGCGGATTTCGGAAGCCCAAAAACTGCGTTTTCGCAGCCAATTTTAACATCAGGTGAAAAAATGCTTACGGCGACGACAATGCCCTCATTGCGGAAGCTGCATAATGCTCCCGGTTTGGTGATGGTCGACGAATGTCCCATTCCTGAAGTTCCCGAAGGTCATGTTTTGATTCATGTCCGCCGAGCCGGGATTTGTGGCACGGACCGTCACATCTACGAGTGGGACAGTTGGAGTCAGAATCGAGTCAAATTAGGAATCGCGACGGGGCACGAGTTGTCAGGGGTCATCGTGGAAACAGGTCCTGGAGTCCGCCACGCCAAAGTCGGGCAACGCGTCAGTGCGGAAGGTCACATTGCGTGCGGCGTTTGCCAAGCCTGTCGCACCGGCAATGCTCATATATGTCCGACCGTCGAAATCATCGGCATTGATCGAGACGGGGGCTTCGCGCACTTTGTCAGTGTGCCGGAGGAAAACTTGTGGCCCATCCATCCGGACATTTCTTTCGACATCGCCGCAATTTTTGACCCGCTGGGAAATGCGGTCCACACCGTGATGTCTGCTGGAGTCAGCGGCCAAACCGTCTTGATTACGGGAGTCGGTACGATTGGTCTGATGGCCGTTTCGGTCGCGTTGGCGGCGGGGGCTTCACGCGTCATTGCAGTGGATGTTGATCCGCGTCGGTTGGCGATTGCCAAGAAGCTTGGCGCGAATCTGACTTTGGATGCTCGAACGGATTGGAAACCGGTCGCGCGCGAGTACTGCGGGGGAATGGGGCCAGACGTGTTGTTGGAGATGAGTGGCTACGCCAAGACCATCAACGATGGCTTGGAGGCCATCCGCAATGGCGGTCGCGCCGCGTTGTTAGGGTTGCCTGGTGGCAAGGTCGAGTTGGATCTGTCCAAGAACGTCATCTTCAAGGGGATCACCATTATTGGCGTTAATGGCCGCCGTATGTTTGAAACTTGGTACCAAATGGAGAGCTTGGTTTTGTCCGGTCGAATCAATTTCGACGACATCATCACGCATCGTTTGCCGTTCGAGCAATGGGAAACGGGTTTCAAATTGATGCAATCGGGGGATGCGATCAAAGTCATTTTGCGAATCTCGGAAGAGTAAACATGCCCAACGTTGATTTCACGGAACGCTGCGAACGACTGATTCAAGACCTGACGTCCTCGGGACAACTCAAGCCGTTCTACGAGTTGACGTCGCCCATGCGTCCGGTCGTTCAGATCAAAGGACGTGGCGAGGTCCTGGTTCTTTGCGCGAATAATTACTTGGGATTGGCCGATCATCCGGAGGTTATCGAAGCCGGCATTCAAGGCCTGCGGGATTATGGTGGTGGGACGGCCTCCGTTCGTTTCATCTGTGGCACGTTAGATTGTCACCGTCGTTTGGAAGCGCAGATTGCTAAGTTCGTCGGCACGCCTGCTGCATTGTCTTACGTCAGTTGTTGGAACGCGAACGAGGCATTGTTCCCGACGCTTTCGACCGAAGGTGATGTGTTGTTATCGGATGAGCTGAACCATGCCAGCATCATTGATGGCTGTCGCTTGGTAAGCAAGAAAGTCGAAAAACAAGTTTACAAACACAATGACCTGGACGATTTGGAAAGCAAATTGAAGGCGCACGCCGACAAGCGATGCCGCTGGGTGATTACCGACGGTGTCTTCAGCATGGAAGGAGATGTGGCGAGACTTCCCGAGCTCGTTGATTTGTGCCAGAAACATTCGGCCTTGTTGGTGGTTGATGATTCGCACGGAGTTGGCGTTCTGGGGAAGACGGGACGAGGGACGCCTGAACATTTCGGTTGTTTAGGCCAAATCGATATATTGACTGGCACGCTGGGCAAAGCTTTGGGAGGAGCGGCTGGTGGGTATATCGCGGCGAGCCAACGCGCCATTCAAGTTCTGGAACAAAAGGCGCGACCTAGTTTGTTTTCGAATGCACTACCCGCGACCGTGGCCTACAGTGCCGGCAAAGCCATCGAAATCTTGGAACGCGACCCCAGCATTGTGGCTCGCCTCCATCAGAATGTGCAGGCGATCCGCGGTGGCCTAGCAAGGTTGGGATTTCACTGTGCCGATAGCCCAACCGCGATCATTCCGATCATGATTGGGGACGAGGCGGAAACCATCCGCAAGTCAGCTCGGTTGTTCGAACTGGGCGTCATGGCGATAGGATTTGGCTTCCCAGTGGTTCCGCGTGGCGAAGCTAGAATTCGGGTTCAGGTTTCTGCGGCGTTAACCGACGAACATATTCAAAAGGCGCTTGACGCTTTTGCCAAACTGTAGGTCACGATGATCGATTTGCGCAGCGATACGGTTACGGTTCCCAGTTCCGAAATGCGGCGGGCAATGGCCGAGGCGGCTGTCGGCGACGATGTGATCGATATCGATCCAACCGTCCAACGATTACAAGAGCGGATTGCCGAACTGTTGGGCAAAGAGGCGGCCATCTATATGCCGTCTGGCACGATGACTAATCAGGTGGCCGTCCGGTTGCACTGCCATCGCGGTGATGAGTTCTTGTGCGAATACGGGTGCCACATCTTCACCTACGAACAAGCCGCGTTTGCATCGATGTCCGGTGTTGCAGCCCATCCTCTGGTTGGCAGCTGCGGGAATTTGACGTTGGAGCAACTCGTCAGCGCGCGGCGACCGGATAACGAGCACGCGGCGCGCACGACCTTGGTATGTCTGGAACACACGCACAATCGCGCCGGTGGGAAACTTTTGGATTGGGACGAGGTGCTGAAGATCTCGGCTTGGTGTCGATCGAACTCTGTGGGCTTGCATTTGGATGGCGCCCGACTATTCAATGCTGCCGTTGCCACTCAAGCCACCCTGACGGAATTGGCGCGGCCATTCGACACGGTCTCGGTTTGTTTCAGTAAAGGGTTGGGGGCACCCGTCGGGTCGGCGTTGGTTGGAAGTCGAGCGCCTATTGCGGAAGCTCGAAGACATCGCAAAGCTTTTGGCGGAGGCATGCGGCAGAGCGGAATTTTGGCCGCCGCCGCTTTGTATGCCCTCGATCATAATTTCGAGCGGCTGTCAGAGGATCATGCCAATGCGCTCTGGTTGGCAGACGCAATACAGAATACGCCCGGCTTGCAGATTGTCGATCCGCGGCCTGATCGTTTGGTCGATACGAATATTGTATTGTTCGCCGTTGCCGCAAAACTTGGATCGGCTCCCGAGTTTGCTGCGAAGCTGAATGCGGCTGGAGTTCGATGTTTTCCATTTAGTGCGACATCGATTCGGTTCGTCACTCATTTGCACATCACACGAACGCATGTCGAAGAAGTGGCGCGTGTCCTGAGCCAACTCTGCGCCTAAGCACCGTTCTGCTTAAAAAGAAGTCGGCGACATCCAAGAGCCCGATAGCCGCAGCAACATTCCGCGCGTCGTCCGTTGATCGTTAAAAATTAGTACGTTGCGAGTCTATGCCATTAGTTGGCCAATCGTTCGATCACGATTGGGCTACTTAAATCCAGCCAGACTAGGCCTAGCAAAAACAAGACCACCCCCAATGCACACCAGCTGACCACCGCTGGCCATGGAGCCGAGTCCAACGGCGGTGGTTCGGATCGGTGCGGTTCGCCGGAACGGTTGGTGTTAATTGTCCCGTCGTCTTTTCCATAGTCGCTGGCAGTCGAAGACTTCGCGAATGTTGGTTCTGCTTCCTGAATGGCCCCCGAACGGGCGACATGAATTACGGCTGCCGGCGGATTCAGCCAGGCAACGACTTGACCAGGGGTTCCGCCGGGAAGATCGTAGATGACGGGGGTCAACAACATCCACAAGGGACTGACCATCGCTATGGATCGGGAGACGTCCTTGTACAATAACCCGAACGGAGCCAGCCATAACCCGAAACCGACACCCAAGATCAGCAACAGCGGCCCCCAGACAGCGATCAACAAGACAATTCCGCCCCAGTTGATCAAGCCCGCGATTACAAGAAACAAAGTAGCGACCAACACTCGCACCAGAAAATCGAAGCCTGTTTCAAGTAAACAGAGGGTGACAAAAACCTCGCGAGGAAACTGCAGTTTCGTCAGGGCAGACCGATTGGACTGCAAGGTGTTGATTGGCCCGGTTAGCCCATCAATGAACGCTTGCCACAAGAGCATGCCACAAAAGACAAACGCCGCATAACCAACTGGACTTAGCGAACTGATTCGCACCGTACCACTGGCGTTCAAGAACACCCAAACGCCGGCGGCAGATAATGGCGGCAAAAAGATCCAGAGCCATCCTAAAACACTCTGACGATAATTGGCGAGAAAGTTCCTTTGAAACAATCGCCACGCCAGTTGCCGTGAATGCCATAGATTGCCGAATCCGCCGGCAATTCGCGTGATGAACCCAACTTTCGGGGGCTCCGAATCGTACACAACGTCCCAATCCGAAGCCGGCGATTGATCGGTCCTCGTTCCAGCCATAGGGTTGCGTTCGTGGCAAAGTAGATTGTCATCCGAAGGCCATTTTTTGACCTTAACACTTGATCAGTCTAGGCAAACTACAAAAACTTTGCCAGTCGAGCGGCGTCCGGAAATGGACCTCAAGCAGGAGGCGAATGCCAGAAAATGGTAATCTGTATCGATTAAGCAAACTCTCATTCTCGTTCCGAATGCAGCGGATATTCGTATCAAAACGTAGCAAACGGTTCTAGCGGTTGTCACGTTTATTTTCTTTGAACCGGTTCTATGGTTTGGTCCGATACTTCCGGTTAGCGCGGCGATATGCCTCGTGCTTTTGACAATCGGCCCTACCCCGCAATTGGGCCGTTGGCATCCCCAATCGGAATTGGATTCAATCAATGACGACGACCCAGCTATCGAATTCCCTACCGCAACGTCGCCCGCTTCAGAAAAAGCTCTGCCAGTCATTTTTGGCGTTCTTGGCAACCAGCATTCCGTGCTTTGCCTGGGGGCAAGATGGCCAGTCGACGGCTCGCTTCTCACCTTTGACCCCGTCGGTTTTTCGAACGACAGCGTCCGAAACATTGGGCTCGACGCAAACGGCCTTCCATCGTTTGGAACGTGTTTCCGGGGAGCAAATGACCAACTTGATCGTGAGCGGACTTGGCGCACATGTCCAAGGCCATCAAGAAAACCAATTGGCGACGATTCAATTGCCTGTCGCTCAAGTTTCTGACGGAGCGTGCAAAGCGACGATTGACCGGGCCAATCATACGGTTCAATTGCACGGTTCGGCACGGTCGGTCAATGCGTGGCTTTCCGTAGTCCGCGCGATCGATTCGGTGGAAACACAATCGAAGACGCGGACCTTTGCCTACGTTCCGGTTCAGCAGCATCAGGCCCTGCTGGAACAATTGTCCGGCACGATCGGACTTCGACCCAGTGCCGAGCCAAACCAATACCAAGTACGGCAGGCGTCTCACTCGAACGCTGGTGTGGGTGTGAATCGTCTCGCCAGTTTTCAGGACGAAACTCCGCCGACCACGGCACCGGCGCCACTGAATCCACAAGATAACACATCGGGGTTGCCCGGGAGTTCGCTCAAGGTATCGGTGGATCCGATCACAGGGGCGTTGATCGTGACTGGCACCGAGGAGGATATCCGAAAGTTTCAGAAACTGTTGGCAGACTTGGGCAACCAAGCGATGCAAACTCGGCCCAGCACCGATGTCGTTCCGCTGACAAAGACCAATAGTCAAGCGCTGGGAGCGGTGGTTCAACAACTGTACAACGACGTGTTTGCAACGCGGTTCGGAGCGGCGACCGTGACGCCAATCTCGGAGCCTAATGCCTTGGTTGTTTCAGGGCAGCCGCAAGCCTTGGAAGAATTAAAGGGAATCATCGCGAAGTTAGACATCGAATCTGAAGACATCCGAGGATCGTTTCAGATCTTTCGCATGAAACATATCGCGGCCACCAATGCCGCCAATCGACTGGGTGGCTTTTTCGGTGTGACACCGATATTTCCTGGTTCCAACCAAACGGGTGGCGGGCAGAATGGTAACCAACCTCAAGCGGTACTCATCATTCCTGACCCACGCAGTAACCTGATCATCATGAAGGGTGGCACGGTCGAGTTACGCCAAGCGCAAGAACTTTTGGATGAGATCGATGTGGTCGATGGCGAACATATCAAGTCGCAGGACATGAAGATCATTCAACTGCGAAATTCGGTTGCGACCGATATGGCACAAGTTATTTTTGCGGCGATCAACGGTGGGGTACAAGGGGCGACCGGCGTCTTGGGCAGTCCCTCGCAGCAAGGTTTTGGCCTGCAACAGCAACAGTTCCAAGGACAACCGAATCAGGATCCTTCGGTTGCCAACACGGCTTTGCGTCTGAAATTGATGAGCATCGACAAGAACACCGGTGTCATCAGTAGCGGAATCTTGTTCGATGTGAAGATTGTCGCAGATGCGTCGTCCAACTCGTTGGTCATTACCGGGCCGGCCGAGAGCCTGCCATTAGTCGAAACGTTGGTTCGCGAGCTAGATCGCCTGCCTGATGCCGAAACACAAATCAAAGTCTTTACGATCTTGAACGGCGACGCTCAACAATTGTACGACATGTTGAATCAGTTGTTCACGCAGCAACAACAGCAAGGTGGCGGTGGCGGCTTTGGTGGCTTTGGAGCCCAAAACGACGGTTTGTCGCGTTTGCCGCTTCGCTCGGGTTCAAGTGATCAGACATTGGTCAGTTTGCGGTTTGCGTTAGAGCTTCGCACGAACACGATCATTGCCGCAGGTTCGGCGGGCGACTTGCAAGTTGTCGAAGACTTGCTGACCTCGCTGGATCGTTCCAATGGTGATCGATTCATCAAGAAAGTCTATCGCCTCAGCAATGCTCCGGCAGAAGACACCGCCACCACTTTGACCAACACCTACAACGCAGAAGTACAAAACCTTCTGGCTGAAGATCCGACGACGCAAGCAGCCATTGTCAATGTTCGCAGACGCGTGATCGTCCAAGCGGACCCAATTCAGAATCACTTGATTGTGATTGCAACGCCAGAAACGATGGCCGAGATCGAAGGGCTGATCACCGCATTGGATCGTCGCCCGAACATGGTCGCCATTCAAGTCATGATCGCCGAAGTTGGCTTGAACACGACCGAAGAGTTTGGGCTCGAACTTGGTGTTCAGGACTCGATTGTCTTCGACCGTGGACTCGCAGGAACCAGCGTGATTGGCTACCCGTTCAATCAAGCCGGGTTAGGCAACTCGCTGACGGGTGCCGGTCTTGCCTCGCGTGAAAAAGTGGCAGGCCAAGGGTTATTGAATTTGGGAGTTGGGCGAACCAATGCTGGACTTGGCTATGGCGGTCTGGTGCTTTCTGCCGGTAACGAATCGATCAATATCCTGTTGCGAGCCCTGAAGGATCAAGGCCGCCTGCAAGTGTTGAGCCGACCTCACTTGATGACCATCGACAATCTGAACGCACGCGTTCAGGTAGGTCAGAAAGTGCCTTACTTCACCGGTTCGACAGTCAATCAACAAGGCAATATCCAAAACCAAGTTGAGCTCCAGGACGTGGGTATCATTCTCGAAGTGGTGCCACGCGTTGGTCCAGATGGCCTCATCACGATGTTGGTCAATGTCACCAACAGCAGTATCGGCAATGAGGCGGATGGGACCGTGGTGGGCACGACACCGCAAGGTAATGCGATTCGCCAACCTCCCATCAACATTACGGAATCCATCACAACGGCGATTGCCCGGTCAGAACAGACGGTCGTCCTCAGCGGCTTGCTACGAACGACGAAGCAATTTAACAAACGCGGCATTCCTTACTTGAGTGACCTGCCACGGTTGGGGCCTCTGTTCAGCTTCCAAAGCGAACAAGAATCTCGGTCGGAGTTGCTGATCTTCTTGACCCCGACGATTGTTCAATCGCATGAAGACATGGCAATGTACAACCAAGTTGAAATGGACCGCATGAACTGGTGCTTCCAAGATGTGATGGACCTGCACGGGCCGATCGGGAACATTTACCAAGGAACGTTTGCCGATGGCAGCGGTCCCGAAGAGGTCTATCCCGAATTGCGAACTCCAGGGTTTCCACAGTACGACGTCAATGGAATGCCAGGACATCCAGGAACGGAAACGGTTGTTCCCGGCGACTCGACAGGGACAGCTCCCCAACCGCTAGGACAAAACGCCACGTCAAACGGTCAGGACCAAGCTGTCGCTGGTGAGACTGCCTCGACGCCGGAAAAGTCGAGTGGCCTGACACCATTTTGGCGGAAGAACAAATAAACGACCGAGTGCTTCGGGGCTGCCGATTCCAAAAAAGCGGCACTGACGAAACTGGCGAACCACTTGAAATCGATCCAACGAGCTTGCTCTCACTTTCCCGGTGAAGGCGGAGGCTCTGGGAGGAGGTGGTTGGGGTTAGCCGTAGCAGTTTATCGGTCGCATTAAGTTCAGTTTCATTGGTTCATTGGATGTCAAATAGCGCTCCTTGTCATTCCCACAGTTCGACGACAAAGGTATCGAGCATGATTCGCAAGCAAACGACGCGGTTACTTGTCCTGCTACTTGGGATGATGATTTTGGTGGCTCCCGGTTGTCAAACTTGGGGCAACAAGTCTGGTGCGACTGCTTGGTGGAAGAAGTCCAAAGAACCAGCGTCGCCGGACGATCCGGAGAACTTCGGCGAACCGGTGAAGATGGATATTGCGTGGAAGGACGACGTTTTGCCGGGACCTGACGGAAAATTGCAAAGAGGACTCGGTGGCCGAGTTCATTTTCTCGACAAAGACGGCAAGCCGATACGCGTTCATGGGAGTATGACGGTCTACGGTTTCGACGAGCAGAATGGCAAGGCAACATCTCCTCGGCCCGATGAACGTTTTCACTTCAAAGACGAACAGCTTCAATCGGTCTACAGCAAGTCGTCCATTGGTCATTCGTACAACATTTGGCTGCCTTGGGACGAACAAGGTTACCAAAGGCACATCGCCGTCCTGCCGATCTTTCGACACCCTGATGGCAAATTGTTGAAGGGCGAGCACTCGCAAGCCGTACTTCATGGACCGGAAAACCCAAATCCGGTTTCCCATTTGCAAGAAAAGCAACGAAAGTTTGAAGAGAGTCAAATGGTGGAACGTGTTGTCTACCAGTCCTCTAGCTTAAACTCGCATGTCAGCCAATCCAATGGCGAGTTGCCGATGGAAAGTGTCGAACGGGTACGGACGATCGGGGTTCCCGATTCGGCGAACGCCATTCGGAACTCGGTGCAGAACGGCAACACTGCTCCAAGTCAATTGCCGAACATGAATCCCGTCAGTGCCAAACAACTGCCAAACTTGTCATCGAACAGCCCAAACGATCGTCCGTACGAAGCTCGTCCCTACCAAGCAGAACCAAGAACGGCGGCCTCTGCTTCTGAAGCTGGAGCCAATTCCGATTCGAATTGGGATCGTGCCAAAGACCAGTTTATGAAACTAGGGCCGCGGAAGAACACGGGCGTCCCAGGGTCCCACTAGGGAATCTATTCTTCGATGGTCGCCAGTAAACTCTCGCGCAAAGAGTCGCTAGACTTTTTCATGGCGGGCGGAATGGCTGTCGTTTTCTTCAAGAATGGCCTCGGTTTGTCGTTTTCCCACAACCAGACCGCATTGCGACCGCCTTCTTTGGCCGCATAGAGCGCTTGATCCGCGCGTTCCACGACATGTTCGACGTGATCCAACGAGTCCACTTGGGTGACTCCAAAACTGGCTGTCACGCGTAACATTTTGCCTTCGAACGGAACTTGGCATCGTTCGATCGCTTGTCGGAGCCGATCCGCGGCTCGCCCGGCTTCTGCTAATCCTGCGGCGGGCATCAACACACCGAATTCTTCCCCGCCTAACCGCACGGCAATATCGGAGTCACGAACGGTCTCTTGCATCGCTTTCGCAACCGTTTTAAGAACTTCATCACCAAGCAGGTGTCCGTAAGTATCGTTAAACTTTTTGAAATGATCGACATCCAGAATGGCGAAACTCAGTTCACCTCCATACCGACCCAATTCGCTGATGCGATGCAAGATACTCTCGTTAAAGCATCGGCGGTTGGGCAGTCCGGTTAGCACATCGGTTCGCGACTCGGAAACCAATGCTTCAACTTCCTGAGCCTTTCCGTCGAGTTCGGACTGCATGGCTCCCAACTTCTGACGCAAGTCGCGATTGGTCACGTTCAGCTCGTCCAGCATTTGCCTCAGAGCCGTCGTGTCTGAAGTGTCTCCGATTCGATCCACTTCAGCCGAAACGGCCGACACCAATCTCTGGTAATTCGAGCAATCGCCCTTCAAGCCAACGGCCAACTCTGCCAAGTGCTTCATCGCTTCCCGTGCGACAGCCGACTCATCAATGCCCGGCTTTTGATGCTTGCACCACCACACGCCCCCGGCGATCCCGGCTCCAAAGAATAGACAAGCGCAGGCCATTCCCAAAATGAGCCAAAGTTCCGACGACGCTAGTAAAGTCGTAGCACCCATAATTTGCCAACTCACGATGATCCCAACTAATGCCCAACGAGTATTGTGAACACTCGTGCGAATCCGACGCGGCGAACTCTAGGTCAGCATCCAAAATGCGGATCGAAAATTCGTCGACATTCGAGCAACACGTTGCCAACCAACGAGCCTCGCATTCCTGCCGACATTGCCTAACCGTCACAATCGGTACGATCGAACGGTTTCGGTTGTATTCCTTTCATCATATTCCGCCCAGCCCGATTGGCCAGTTCAAAGCCCGTTTCGCAGGTTTTTTTTACCGATATTTAACTTGTTGCCCCACTTTTTCAATAAAACAGAAGCGGCCGCTTTACCGGTTTGTTCCCGCCGGGGAAGCCGCGGCCATGTTCCGCAGGGAGGGGCCGTGTTGCAAGCCGAGGTTGGCCTTCGTTTTGCCGAATGTCGCTGACGCCTGATTCGTTTTCCTCGAGAGCAGCCTATGAATTTGGTCGTGTTTGAAGATTCGATCGCCGACCAACTGCATCCTGCCAACACAGGGCGTCCAACCTATGGTATGACGATTGGCAGCTTCCGACTCCTGGATTGGCTCCGGCAATTGCCGCATCGCTTGGTCGGTTGGGTTAGACCCTATCTCCAAGAAATTCAAACAGCGGACTACCCCGACGTCGACGGTCGGTTGGATTCGAGCCAAGATTGGTCGTTGCTGGTCAATGCGAGAATCGTCCCGAGTCCGTCTGCCTTCCACGTACTAAAATTAATCGCAAAACGGCAAGCTCCGTGCGTCATGCAGACCGAATCGGAAACTTTGGTTGCTTTGTTGCCCACTTCGAATCTTCGTTCGATGGTTTCGAATGTAAAGACAGGGGCGATGGCGGAAAGTGTTTTTTCCGAGGCGGCCCTCAAACGAATTTTGTCGGCCGTTGACCCACCGCCGCAACCCTTGCCGATTCAATTAGAAACGGTTCAACATCCGCACCAGTTGGTTCAATTTCAGCTCAAGATCATTGGTGAGAGCCTACAGCATCGTTTACAAAGCGGACGCTTTCAGCAATTGCAGGATGGATTGTTCGTCGGAGAAAACGTCCAATTGCCGCGAGACTTTGTGGTGAATGCAAAGTCTGGTCCCGTGTTGATTGATGACGCCGCTTCAATCGGACCGTATACCTATTTCGCTGGTCCCGTGTACATTGGCCCGAAATCCAAAATCATCGAACATGCGTCAATCAAAGATGCCGTATGTTTGGGACATACGACGAAAGTTGGAGGTGAAGTCGAGGCCTCCATTGTGGAGCCTTACACCAACAAGCAGCATCATGGCTTCTTAGGACACAGTTATGTTGGCAGTTGGGTGAATCTCGGGGCTGGAACTTGCAACAGCGACCTCAAGAATACTTACGGAGAAGTGAAGATGGAGTATTCTTACGGCAAGATCAACACCGGCAGTCAATTCGTGGGTTGCTTGGTCGGTGACTACTCGAAAAGCGCGATCAACACGAGCATCTTCACAGGAAAACTGATTGGCGTGTGTAGCATGGTCTACGGATTCGTAACCACCAACGTACCTAGCTACGTCAATTACGCCCGGCACTTTGGGCAAGTTACCGAGATGGCCCCCAGTGTCATGGTTGCCACGCAAGCCAGAATGTTCGCACGCCGCCAAGTAACCCAGCGCGACTGTGACGTCCGCTTGATTCAGGACATGCACGAACGTACGCGACGAGAGCGTTTGTTATCGGAAGAACCACTCAGTTTGTAAATACGAACGTACTGTACAGGCGAAAGTAGGAGCAATCAAATCTTGGCGGCTGGATTTGGCTAGGGGCGATTCGCCCCACAGCCAGTTTCGAATTTCGCGTTTCAACGGTTCAATGCATTTCACCAGGGACAATAACGTTTTCATCGACCAAGCGCGCCAAACGGATCGCTTCCAATGCGGCGCGTCTGAGCGAGCCTTCCGGATCTTCTTTGGCCTGGCCAGACACAACATACGCTGCATAGATATTGCTGGCGGCAATGGTCATCGCTTGTTCGTCGGGTTGCAGTTGGACATAAGGACGTTCCATAACTAAATACCTTTCAATGATGGTGGATTCGGTGATTTCACACGGCTTTCACCACTGGCAAACGCCGTTACAAGTTCGATTGCTTCCAATGTGGTTCGCGAAGCAGCCGTATTCGCGGCTCCGACCGCCAATTGCGAAAAACGCTGCTCGTCTATGGTTTCGCACATCAATCGTTTGGTTAACGAAACGGAGTGCGGTCCTAATCCGGATAGCTCCTGAGCTTTGTGTTGCCCCAGCGCCCATAGTAGTTCGTTGGCCACGACTTCGTCAAATAGTCCCCATCGAACGGCAGTCGCTGAATCGACAGATTTCCCGAAACACAGCAACGAGGTCGCCCGCGCCATGCTCACCCGCCGCGTCAGCAGCGGAGCACTCAAGCCGGGAGCCAATCCCCACCTCGTTTCGGGCCAACCAATTTCCGCATCGGGCCCAGCCAGTACATAATCGCAAGCCAACACCAGCGCCGCGCCGAACCCGAGTGCCGGCCCATTGACTGCCGCCAGGACCGGTTTCGGCAAGCGAAGTATCATCTCTAGCAGCTGCTGCATGGCCTTCACTTCTTCGTAGAAGCCTTGCATCACCGGCAGTTGTAGTAATCCGTTTTGGTCGCGTTGCTCCATGGTTCGCGCCATTTCTCGCAGGTCCGTCCCCGCAGAGAAGTAGCTGCCCGCCCCAGTCAAAGTGATCGCGCGAATCCGCTTTTCCTGTTGCAGATCGTCGAGAACATTGAGCAATTCGCCGACCATAGACCGATTCAAGGCGTTGCAAGCTGAGGGACGATCCAGAATCACCGTCGCCCCAGGGGCATCAACTCGAACTCGAATTCCAGCTGGCTCACTCATCGTCGTGGTCTATGCCCTGAAGACTAGTCTTCAAACGCCGCATCAAACGCGCGATCGCTGGGCGAGAAGTCCAGACGACGCGTAAACTCGCAAGCTTCTTTGGCTCCGAATTCGCGCTTCATGCCAGAATCTTCCCATTCGATCGACAAAGGCCCATCGTAGCCGATATCATTCAAAGCGCGAATGATTTCTTCGAAATTGACAGCGCCACGCCCTGGTGATCGGAAATCCCAGCCACGGCGATGGTCACCAAAGTTCAAGTGGCTGGCCAAGATTCCTGTGCGACCATTCAATTTCGTGATCGCATCCTTCACGTGGACGTGATAGATTCGGTCGGGGAATTCGCGAATAAATTCGACCGGGTCAATTCCCTGCCAAATCAAGTGGCTCGGATCGAAATTAAACCCAAATTCTGGCCGATGATCCAAGGCCTCCAGAGCGCGATGGGCCGTGTAAATGTCAAACGCGATTTCTGTCGGGTGGACTTCCAGGGCAAATTTCACCCCACATTCCGCAAAGACATCCAAGATGGGGTTCCAGCGTTCCGCCAACAAATCGAATCCGGCATTGATCATCGCCGGCGTTACTGGTGGAAATGAATACAGCAAGTGCCAAATACTTGAACCTGTGAAACCATTGACAACCCCGACGCCCATACGCTGTGCCGCTCGGGCGGTGTTCTTCATTTCCTCAGCGGCGCGCTGATTGACACCCTGGGGATTTCCGTCACCCCAGACATAAGCGGGGAGAATCATCTTGTGCCGGGCATCAATGTTATCGAGCACCGCTTGGCCAACCAAATGATTGCTGATGGCATGGCATTCCAAGCCATGTTTGTTCAAGATGTCGTGCTTTGCTTGGCAGTAGCCGCTGTTGGCCAAGGCCTTGTCAACTTCAAAATGGTCACCCCAGCACGCTAACTCCATTCCATCGTAGCCAAATTCCTTTGAAAGTCGGGCCATTTCCTCGAACGGTAAATCAGCCCATTGACCGGTAAACAAAGTAATCGGACGAGGCATCGCTTGTTCCTTCCACTTCCACTTGATGAACGAATCTCGACTCACATTCTTACGGACCGGTCCAGCGCGGCAGCCGGTCACACACGTTGGCGAATTTCAGCTCCCTAAGGAATCGCCGCTCGCTATTGTCACAGCCGCCATCCGGACTGGCAACTAGGGCATTGGATGACGCCGGTGTGCTGAAGAGATCGGGATTCGCTACACAAAGTTAATCGAACTGGGAGACGATCGCGGTCCGCGAACTCGGACTTTTGTTTCCATGCCCGGCTTCGTTGGCCTTTCTTGTGCGGACCATGCAAGGTATCCTGTTGAACGTCCTAAATTCCCCAAACGGTGCCCCACTGATGCTCGACCGTGACAGTCAGGAAAATCAAGCGCAGCGATCGTCGCAGGACGTCGTGGCTGGGAGCCCGCACTTGGCATCACCCCCATTGGATTTGCCGACCGGACCTCAGCCTTGGGTCTTGGTGCAATTGGCGGAGCATGAGGAGAATATTCCCCGACCTCCGGTCGCTCCATTCGACACCATGTTGGACGAGGCAGAGGACGCCCAGAAGTTCTATCAAGAGCCCACCGGCAACCGGTGGCGATGGCCGATTCGTCTGTTTTTCATGACGGTTGCCTCGACGATCTGGGTGGGATGTTGCGGTTGGTCGCCACTAAGCGTGCTGGAATTGTGTTTGGCAACCGAGTCGCTGATGCCGCTTCGTCAGGCGGTCTTGGCGAATTGGGTAAATGGTCTGTGGTACTCGGTTTACCTGTTGGCAATTCTGATGGCACACGAATTAGGGCACTATTTTGTGGCGAAATGGTATCGAGTGCCCGCCACTCCGCCGATCTTCTTGCCGTTTCCGATCAATTCGATTGGCACGATGGGAGCCGTGATCGCGATGCGCGGACATGAAGCCAATCGCAAACAGATTTTTGATATCGGGATCGCCGGCCCTTTGGCGGGCTTGGTCTTGGCATTTCCGATTGCCCTATTGGGAGTTTGGCAACTGAATCTGGAATTGCCGCGCGGTGGCGGGCTCGGATTCGAAATTCCTTTGGCGATGCGTTGGATGATCGCGTTGATGCATCCGGGATACGAGGGGCAAGCGATTTGGCTAAGTCAACTAAATCCGGCCTTCACCGCCTCTTGGGTGGCATTGCTGGTGACGGGTCTCAATATGATGCCAGTCAGTCAATTGGATGGCGGGCATGTCACCTACGGCTTGTTTGTGCGCCGGGCGCATTGGATTAGTTATGCGCTGTTGATTTTCGCAATCGCTTATATGGTGTATCAACAGATTTTGATCATGGTGCTGATGGTGGTGTTGTTACTGTTGATGGGGCCGACGCACCCGCCCACCAGCGACGACTCCGTGGAACTCGGGTGGCCGCGAACTGCGTTGGGGCTCGTTAGCCTCTTGATTCCGATCCTTTGCTTCCCACCCAATGTCTTCAAGTTCAACTTTTGAGAAGAGCTTGTTCTCAAAACACGTTGGGAGCCAGATTCGACACGCTGTCCATTTCCGTCAGTGACCTGGGGCGATAGGCCCGCTCCAAGACTTCAATGGTATGCCAAACGGGAGGGGGATTGCTGCTTGACTCGCTCAGGTGACGCTGAAGTTGGACCATGCAGCCAATGTTACCCGTCGCGACCGCATGAACCTCTGTTTTAAGGATTTCTCGCGACTTGCTGCGGCCCAAGTCTTCTGCCAACTTGGGCTGTTCGATGTTGTAGCTTCCTGCCGAGCCACAACAACTGCCGGCCGTGGGTAACTCGATCAACTGCAAGTTGTTGATTTTGTTCAATAGTCTGCGTGGAGCTTGTCCAATCTTTTGAGCATGCAACAAATGGCACGCGTCGTGATAGGCCACTCGCATTAGTCGCGGCAAACCGGTTGGAGAAGCCAAACCCAGTTCATCCAAAAACTCGCAGATATCTTTGATGTTGTTCGACAACCACTGCCCCTTTTCATGAGCGGGGCTTCCGTGGGTGACGTGGCCGTATTCCTTCAAAGTCGAGCCACAACCTGCCGTTGTTGTCAGGACTGCATCGACGTCTTGTGGTATCCGTTGCAAGAGATCTCCGGCCATTTTGGCGGCCACAGAAACTCGACCGGCATGCCACGACAACGCACCGCAGCAACCTTGAGCTCGCGGGACAATTACTTCCACGCCGTTGCGAACCAAAACCGAGATCGCCGCTTTGGTAATTCGAGGTGCCAAAACGTCCTGGGCGCAGCCTGTCAACAAGACGACCCGGGCTCGTCGCCGGCCTTCGACTTCGGTAACCTCGGGCCACGCAACTCGGGACGGCAGTCGATCCGGCAGTAATTCAAGCATGGGGCGGATCGCCGCAGGAATCAAGCGTGAGAAAGGCTTAAACAAACGGCCCAGGCGGATTGCCCATCGGAATCGTTCCGGATATGGCAACGTGCTGTGCACCATGAAATCGCGAATCTGTTGCATCCAAGACCGAGTTCGCGAGTGTTTGAGATGACGGTAGCCGGTGAGCAGTTGATCGTAGTTTACCCCAGACGGACAGGCAGTCATGCATGCCGCGCACCCCAAGCATTGGTCGATACTGCTGGCGATCTCCACCGGTTTCAACTCGCCTTCGAGAACCTCTTTCATCAAGAAGATTCGGCCCCGCGGCGAATTTTCTTCTTCGCCCAACAACTTATAGGTTGGGCAAGTCGGCAAACAGAAGCCACAATGAACGCATGCTGAGATGGGTTCGGTAACCATGCTCCCAAGCGGCCCCAATTTTTGTGCATCAATTTCGTGTTGCATTAAACGAATCCTAGCCGTCCATGTGGATCAAATACGGATTTGAGACGATCAAAAAACGGTCGCCCATTGGAGGCGCCCGAAAAGTGATGCGCGCACGGGCCCTGAACGATTTGTCCTTGCAAACGTAGTTCGAGCAATTGTCGATGCAGCCGCTTCAGCCGTCCCGCTTGCTGCTCTAGAACCGTCTCCCATTGCAGCCAGGCGACGTTTCCGGCACTGCCGTAAACACGCCGAATATCCAGTTCCTCTAAAGCCTCATCGAGTTCGAAAATTCGTCGCAACGAGAGCGGGACTTTTAGCAAAGTCGAATTCGGTTCACCCCAAATCCAGTCCGAATGCGCGCTCCAGGCTTGATGTTGCTGAGCACCCGTCAGAAAACTGCAGTAGTATTTGCTCAAGCGACTCTGGATGCGTTGGCCATGTTTCAACAATGCCTCGGAATGACCCGAAAGTCGGACCAATACCGAACTGTCGGCCAGGATTTCGATAGCGTCCAGGTCCCACGGATGAGTCAGCAACGTGGTGACAATTTCAATGGTGCCGCCCAATTGTTCCGGAATGAAGTGCAGTGTCAGATAATCCCGTGGCTTCGGGAATACCTTGAACGTTGCGTCAACGATGACTCCGAACCGGCCGCAACTTCCAACCATCAATTTTGGAATGTCGAACCCCGCAGCGTTCTTGACAACGCGCCGACCTCCACGGCGTATCTCCCCTGAACCATCGATGTATCGGACCTCCAAGATAAAATCTCGCAATCCACCGTGCTTCAATCTGCCGGGACCATTAATCCCTGCCGCAACCATGCCCCCAACGGTCGTTCGATTGGCCGACTGCGTTCGTCTCGAAGATGAATTGCCAAGGTCATTTGTTTGCCGCCCGCTTTGAGCTTTGTCGAATTCATCGTAGGTTGCCACGTGGAAAGGAGATTCGAATGGCAGATATTGGCCGTGAGCATTTAGAACCGCCATAACTTCGGAAACTGGGGTACCCGCATAGACCGTGATCGTGAATTCAGCTGGGCGATACTCGATGATACCAGTCAATTTCTCCGTACAAATTTCTCGCGGCGGACGAGCGGCGTCTTTCTGTGGCCGCCGCAACTCGATGGGCAAATCTCGATCTTCTGATACTTCCCATGGCAATAACGCCAACTTTGTTCCGCCACCGCGCACGAAAAAGCATTGCTCGGCCGGAGCGTCTTTCAACCACTCGGCCCAAGTTCGTACCAAAGTTTCACAGGAATCATCAATCGGCATTCAACCAACCATCTCGAAACTAGAGAATACACTACATTCTAGAGGCAATTCCTTGGCTTTCCAAAGGATGCAAGCCCACCAATCGCAAAGCCGGAGCCTCGCCGTCAGGAAACATCTTGCCGCGGTTGGATACTTCTTCTCGATCCATGGCTAGCCGCAACTGTCGCATGAATTCAACATCCGAGTTGCCAAACAAGTCGGGCATGAATTGACGCTTTTCCATGCCAACGCCGTGCTCGCCCGTAATCGAGCCACCATGTTGAATGCAAAGCGTGATGATCCGCGCCGACAATGCTTCGGCTCGGATCAATTCTTCCTCAACTCGACCATCAAATAAGATCAAGGGATGCAAGTTTCCGTCACCCGCATGAAAAACATTGGCGACCCGAATCCCGCTTTCAATCGACAATTGTTCGATCTCCTCCAACACTTGGCCCAGCTTTGTGCGAGGAACGACGCAATCTTGCACCAAGAAGTCTGGCGATATCAATCCGACTGCCGAGAACGCGCTTTTGCGGCCCTTCCAGATCATGGCCCGCTGTTCGGCGTTGGCCGCCACCAACGTGGCCGTGGCTTCAGAAGCTTCAATCAATTGCTGGAGTTGGACCTTTTCCAATTCAACGGATTCGGTAGTGCCGTCCAATTCGACGATGAGCACCGCCTTCGCCTGCGGCGGATATTCCACGCCGACTGCTCGAGTCGCCGCCTCCATCGACAACGAGTCCATAATCTCGATTGCGCCAGGCAACAGACCGGAAGCCACGATCTGGGCCACGGCGTCCCCGGCGGACTTCAGACTGGGATAGCCAGCCAAAACGGTATGAAATGCCGCCGGTTTTGGAAGGAGCCGCACAGTAATCTCCACTGCGATGCCGAACAAACCTTCACTTCCGACAAACATTCCCACCAAGTCGGGGCCAACGTTTTCTAGACTTGCACCACCCAACTCGACAATGTCGCCAGACGGAAGAACGACCTTGGCGCCCAAAACATGGTTGCTGGTCATGCCATACTTCAAGCAATGTGCACCACCGGCGTTGAAGGCCAAATTGCCGCCAATCGTACAAACCTGCTGGCTGGATGGATCGGGCGCATAATAAAGGCCGAAATGCGCGGCCGCCTTCGTGATTTCTAAATTGATCACGCCCGGTTCGACCACCGCTACACATTGCACCGGATCCACTTGCAAAATTCGGTTCATGCGATGCAGCGCGATGACAATCCCCTCGGCGTGGGGCACGCAGCCACCGGACAGGCTCGTCCCACTGCCGCGTGGAACATACGGGACGCGGTATTGTTGGCACAGTCGCAAAGTGGCCGCAATTTCTTCAATTTCCAGCGGCACGACGACGGCCAACGGACGTTGTTGGAAAATGGTCAGCCCATCGCTTTCATACGCTGCCAATTGGCCTCGCTTGCTCAAAATTCGTTCGGGCGGAAATATCTCCCGCAATTTGGTGAGCAACTCCGCTGTAGATATCGTCGGCGAGTTCATCGACATAGAGGCTCGACTCAAAAACTTTTCCCAGTTCCCCCATGGTTGAGTATACGAACCGCCTTCAAAATAGAGAATACGGCAGCCATACGAGCCTTAGCATTTGCCAATTCAGAAGGAAACATGTTCTCCAAACCTCCGCAGTACTCGCTCGACCAACTCACTCGTTGGGTCGAGGACCATTTTCGACTTAGTGATTTGAACTTGAAGCCGTTGCCCAGCGAACGCGATGCGGTTTTTTGCGTTCTAGTTGCTCGGTCGGCCAAATATATTTTGAAAGTCTCCAATCCGGACGAAAGTTGGGATTTCTTGGAAGCCCAAAACGGGATGCTGGACCGCGTTTCGGAACTCACCCCGCAGTCGTGCCGTGTGGTTCCCAATCGATTCGGCAAGCGTATCAGCCAATGGGTTGATTGGGAGGGGCGAGCTTGTGCCGTTCGGTTGTTGAGCTTCGTCGCTGGTGAGGTCTTGGCAAATGTTGTGTATCGTTCACCGAAACTTCTCGAAGAGATTGGGCTATATCTTGGCCGCTTGGATTCGGCCGTATCCGACTACCACCACCCTGCCCTGGTGCGAACATTGCCTTGGGACCTACAACAGGGTCGGCAATTAGTTCAGCAACTTGCTCATCACGTCGATTCTGCTGAGTTACGACAACAGTTGGAACTCTGTTTACGAATCTATGATTCCCAGGTCGCACCGGTCGCTGAAGATTTGCCACGCAGCGTCATTCACAATGATGCGAATGATCACAATATATTGGTTCAAGTGTCGAACGACGTTTCTCAGGACTGCGTTTCAGGTCTAATCGATTTTGGAGATGCGGTCGAAACATGGACAATCAGCGAACTGGCGATTGCCCTGGCCTACCTCTTGTTGGATGCGAACGACCCATGGTCGATGATCGTCCCCGTTGTTCGTGGGTACCATCGGCAACGGTCCTTGAGTGAGATCGAATTGCAGGCATTGTTCCCATTGGTATTGTTGCGACTGTGTACCAGTGTGGTGATGGCGGCGGAAGGAATCAGTCGCGACCCAAACAATGCCTATCTTCAGATTAGTCAACAACCTGTGCAACGCACGCTGCCCCGCTTGTTAGAGATTGCACCGCAATTGGCCGAGGCCGTGGTGCGCGATGCTTGCGGGTTCTCGCCATTGGCTCGCTCTGCGGCATGGACCCAGTGGTTGGCAACCGAACGAGGCCAGTTTCACTTTCCGTTGGGCCTTAAATCAAACGCCACGGGATGTCGCTTGGACCTGAGCAGTGAAAGCGAATTATTAGCAACGATGAATTGGCCGATTCAAGAAGCTCCCTTGACCGATGTGATCACGGCAACGATCAAAGAGCAAGGGGCTGACTACGGAATCGGGCACTATTTCGAGCCTCGCTCGCTCTACCAGTCCGAGCATTTTGGGGTAAGTCAACCGCCCGCTCAACGCCGAACGATTCATCTTGGAATCGATTTGTTCGCCGAAGCGGGAGTGCCCGTGTTGGCCGTGGCCGATGGTTCCGTTCATGCAGTGGCGAGAATTGACTTGCCTTTAGACTATGGGACATTGGTTGTGCTGCGACACGAGTGGCCCGGCGGTTCACCTTTCTTTACGTTGTATGGTCATTTGGCCAAGTACGCGAAAAGCGAAGAAGATTGCAACGCGAATCGCCCACTCGCGCCAAAGTTAGGGGCCAAGGTTGCAGCTGGGCAGTGCTTGGGCATTTTGGGAAACCCATCCGAGAATGGTGGGTGGCCCCCTCACTTGCATTTTCAAGTTTTGATGGATGATTTGGGGGATGCAATCAGATTTCCTGGTGTTGGGCAGGCCGAACTGAGTCGCGTTTGGGCAGCCTTGTCGCCCAACCCGCAGTGGTTGCTGGACTTGCCCGCGCTACGTTCGCCTGAACATGAACAACCCACTACGGATCTCTGCGGTGCTCGGGAAGCATTGCGGAGCCAGCGGCTTCAGCGAATTGGCCGCAGTGTCCGACTTTCGTACGAAACCCCGTTGCATTTGGTGAGGGGGGCCGGTGTGTATTTGTTTGACTCATTTGGCCGACAGTACTTGGATGCCTACAACAATGTCCCGCATGTTGGGCATTCGCACCCGGAAGTGATCGAGACCGCTCAGAAGCAATGGCGATTGCTCAATACCAATACCCGATACTTGCATCAAAATGCGATTCGGTTTGCAAAGAACTTGACCCGTACATTGCCGCCCTCGTTGGAAGTCTGCTTCTTCCTCAGCAGTGCCAGCGAAGCAAATGAATTAGCTTTGCGGTTGGCCCGCAGCTATGTTGCCAACCAACACAAGCTTGACCAGCGAACGCGGGCAACTCCGCCACGCGATGTCATCGTGATGGAAACCGCTTACCATGGTCATACAACTGGGCTGATTGATTGCAGTCCTTACAAACATGCTGGCCCGGGCGGCGTTGGTCGGCCCGATTGGGTGCATGTCGTCGAACTACCAGATGTCTACCGTGGCAAGCATCGGGGTGCTGATGCGGGAGCACGGTACGCCGCGGAGGTGGCTGAAACCATCGTAAAAATCGGGCAAGAGGGGAAACAGTTAACGGCTTGGATGGCCGAGACTTGTCCCAGTGTCGGAGGCCAAGTAATCCTGCCTCACGATTATCTTGCCGAAGTGTATCGAGCCGTTCGGGCTGCCGGGGGTGTTTGCATTGCAGATGAAGTGCAGACCGGTTACGGACGGATGGGCACCGCGTTTTACGCCTTCGAGATGCACAATGTCGTCCCTGATGTCGTCGTGTTAGGGAAACCCATCGGCAACGGCTATCCGTTGGCGGCGGTTGTAACGACGAGAGCGATCGCGGACGCCTTTGATAACGGAATGGAGTTCTTCAGTACGTTTGGTGGCAGTACGGTCTCTTGTGCTGTTGGTGATTGTGTCCTAAACATCACGCTTCGAGAGAAGTTGCCAGAGCACGCTGCCAATGTCGGGCGATTCTTGCAAAGGGAGTTCGAACGCTTGCAGCGTCAGTTCGAATGGATTGGAGACGTCCGCGGCAGTGGATTGTTTTGGGGCTTGGATATTGTGAAAAGCCCCGAGACTCGCGAAGCCGACCCGAATCGAGCAGGTTTCATCAAGCAAAGACTCTGCGATCAGGGCATACTGATTGGCACCGACGGCATCGCGAACAACGTGCTCAAAATTCGACCACCGTTACCATTCAACATCGCTCACGCAGAGCAGTTGATTAACGGACTCGCCGAAGCCTGTCGTGCCACAAGGGCTAGTGTTGGCTCTTGCAGCTCGATGTCTGACGGCCTAAATGGATGAAATTCTGGGTCTGATTGTAAAAGTAGGTGAGAGAATAGGTGCTCGTGAGAATTTAGAAATAGGTGCCACCTGTCTTGTTAGAATCTGGTTAAATGGAATGTACACCCCCATTTGAGGTGCCACGGATATTGATTGTTTAGCTCAAACCGAATTCAATTCAGCGAGGGTTTAAAGATCCGTTGAGTGGATAAGTCGGACGGGTGACACACCTTCTCATGAGCGGTCTTCGTGCGAGGTGTCAAGCTCTAACGCGGCTACTGCTCGCAGGTTGAAACGCAGTTTTCGTTCTCAAGCTCAAATGTGGACGCTGCCGAGCTCGTGGTGGTAGCGACGTGGATTCACCACTGAGCAACCCAAACGGAAGCGCGCGAGGCGGTCGAATGACAAGCATCGCGTACTACTTGTGCGGTTGGCATCCATGTAGTTGCCCAGTCTTCCTCCCCCCAGAGTGACTCCGGCGGCGAGCAACGCGATTGTGGATCGGATCTTGAGTACCAAATTGCCAGCATCGGTTTTATGCCCAATGGTGGCGGTTTTGCAACTGAGAGCAAAAACGATCGGCCTACACACCGAACTGTCTGAAGCGAAGTCGGCATACGGTCTTCAAATGCCAAGCCACAGGGTGTTGCGTAAAGCCTAACGATCCGCCGAGTAAAGCGGCGGGTTTCATTCGCTTCGAATTCAACCGCTTGTTACTTCTAAATAGACTTGATTTGACATGGCCGAGAATTGTGCTGCCGCTAGGACGGCTCGGCATTTGTACCGATGAGCGTTCATCAGCGGTTGTCTAGATCGGCGGTGCGTTCCGTACTTGCGACGTCTGTTTTGCCTCGTAACGACTGCGCGTTTGTTTGAGTCTGTTGGATTGGATCTGGGGGGATCTGGTCGGTGTGCGCGCGGGTTTACTCGAACCGCTACTCGTGGGTCGAACGGCACCGCGTGATTTCAAAGTGCAAAAAAAAGAATTGCCCGAGTTGGCTTGGACATCGTTGTGTGTCAACTGAAAGAGCCAGGCGAGCGAGCCGATTATTCATTCCGGAGCGGTTAATGAAGAAGGCTTTCGAGTAGATTTGCATCAGAACCCATTTGGCTGGCAAACGTCTGCTGAAGTTGATGAAGTCGCGTCGGCATCTTCAAAAAATAAAAACCCGCAGCAGGATGTTTCCCGCTGCGGGTGACAGACCATTCAAGTCATTCCGTTACGCAACCGCCCCAGGGCAATCGAGTCGCTCAAAGTTAGGCTTTCGTGCGAATGTCGATCTTTTTCGGTTGTGCGTCCTTGGCCTTCGGCACCTGGATCGTCAACACCCCGTTGTCCAGAGACGCAGAGACATTGTCGTTCTCGACAGGTTCGCGGAACGCGAGCACCCGCTGGAACTTACCGAACTTTCGTTCCCGCACATGCACATGATTCTTTTCTTCAGTTTTCGTCTCGTGCCTATGGCCAGTGACGGTCAACAGATCCTTCTTCAGTTCGATCGAGACGTCTTCCGGGGCAAACCCAGGCAAGTCCAGAATCACTTTGAACTCAGAATCTGTTTCAACGACTTCCCAAGCTGGAGCCAAAGTATCGGAAGCCGAACATTCCCGCAGCACTCGACTCGCAGGATTGCCTTCTCCGAAAAAATGGTTCATCACTTGGTCGAAGTCCCAAACCAAAGGATAACGAGACGACACGGAACGACCTTCCGAACGATTGGAAACTTGGCAATTCGTCATAGCTCAACTCCTTGTTGATAGTTGGTCTTGGTGCCAAACAACGCGAGTTACCCGTCGCGTTTTGGGACCAAAACTTGATGTTGCAAAAAGTCTGTTGTCCTGCGGCTAAACCCAGAACGACAACCTCCCGTTGCCGTCCGAGTCACGCAGTCCTACCCAGCAATGATCATCGCTGGCGGAAAGAAAATGCAACGAACGTGCCAATCACATAAAAAGCGAATTTCGGTTGCTGCCAGCCAATTGAATCGGTCGAGAACCGCGGAAAACGCATCCGAGACAGACTTTTTCCTGTCATTGTGTCAGCCAGAACTGCCCAAAAAATGACGATGGAGCGAAAGTATCCATCATTTAAGCTTGGTGTTAGCACACAAAAAGTCGGCTAAACTTGTTCGCGAAGTGTCGTAAAGCTCAAGAATCCCAACACGCCACTGCCGACCGCGAACACCACATCGACGATCGGGTCCGAGTATTTGAAAGGAGCCAGGCCCGCATTACCTGAAACGCCCATGATCAAATCCAATAAGAATAGGACGAAAACGAGCAACGAGATTACCAAGGCGATAATGCACAGCAGTTTAGGCATGAACAAACCTCGACGAGCGCCTTTGGGTCTAGTGGGGCAATTCCGGTCGGGTTCAGTATAGCTAAGAAACCGAGTTTGTCAGCGCGTCCGCATACTTTTAATCACAACCCGCGCGGGTTTTACTGGCTCCGATGGACGGAGTTTAGCGATTTTGCGACGAATGCCGATTAAATGCAGAATTCCCACAGACCAAACCCGACCAGTCTCGCACCGCATCCTGGGCAAGGATATGATACCCTGCAGGGCCAGTTGCCTTAAGCACTTGTTTGGATCATTTTCTGACCTGCCATTGTAGGAAGTTGTGACGTGAGCCTGTTGTCTGCACAAATCGCCTCTCCGGTTGTTCAAGAGACACTTCGTCGCGAAATGCCGGTCGCGGAACGGTGGTCGTACTTCGATCATGCCGCGGTCGGACCACTGACCCGAGCGGCTGCGGAATCGATCAAACGTTACTTATCGCAATGTGCCGAATCAGGCGATGTTCATTGGCCCCAGTGGGCTGCCGGGGTCGAACAAACGCGATCGTTGGCTGCCGCGATGATCGGTGCCTTGCCGGAAGAGATTGCCTTGGTCCACAGCACCACGGAAGGAATCTCGTTGGTCGCCGAAGGCCTGGATTGGCGGGCCGGCGATAACGTTGTGCTCCCCGCCGGAGAGTTTCCGACCAACGTTTATCCCTGGCTGCATCTTCAAAGTCGTGGGGTCGAAGTTCGACAAGTCACCATGCCGGGAGTGGTGTGGGACTACCAAAGATTGGCGGATGCTTGCGACCAGCGAACGCGATTGATCAGTTGCTCCTGGGTCGGTTACGCCAATGGATTTAGGTGCGACCCAGCCATTATTGGACAAATAGCGCGGCGCGTTGGAGCCTACTTCTTATTGGACGCGATTCAAGGGCTTGGCGTCTTTCCGCTTGACGTAAAAAGCGTCGGAGTTGATTTTCTGTCCGCTGATGGGCACAAGTGGATGCTCTCGCCAGAAGGGGCCGGAATGGCGTACATCCGTCACGAGCTCTTGGATCGATTGCGCCCCATGGTCGTAGGTTGGAATAGCGTTGTGGGTCGATTTGATTTCCAAAATCTGAACCTGCAGTTGCGACCCGAAGCTGCCCGGTACGAGCCGGGCACGCAGAACATGATTGGACAATTGGCTTTTGGCGGAAGTCTGCGGACGTTGTGCCAAGTAGGACTGTCGCCAACAAGTTGGGCGTTAGCGGACCAGGTGCTGCAATCGGTGAGCAAACTAAGCCGACAGCTTCAAAAATTCGGGGCGGAGGTTTTGGAAATTCCCGAGGAATGCCGCTCCGGAATTGTTATGTTCCAGCTTCCCGGTCTCGATGCGACGGTCGTTCGGCAGCGACTACTGGATGAAGGTGTCGTGGTGAGTTGTCGCGGAGGCCGCTTGCGAGCCGCCGTTCATGCGTACAACGACGACGCCGACATCGATCGATTGACAGCGGTTGTGGAGGAACTGTTGCGATGAAGACTGCGGTTTACACGGGATCTTTCGACCCGATTACCGTCGGGCACTTGAATGTGATCGAGCGTTCTGCCCGGATAGCGGAACGACTAATTGTTGGCGTTGGTATCAATGCGCAAAAGCAGGAGCTGTTTACGGCTGAAGAACGCTGTGATTTGATTCGCGCTAGTATTATTGACTTGCCAAATGTCGAAATCCGCACGTTTCAAGGTTTGGCGGTTGATTTCGTTCGCCAGTGCGGGGCGCGAGTCATGATTCGCGGTGTTCGCCCTTTGACCGACATCGACGCCGAGTTCACGATGACTAGTGCGAACCGGCAATTGGATCCCGAGATCGAGACCATATTTTTGATGTCGGACCCCAGTTTCTCACACGTCTCCAGTTCTTTGATCAAACAGATCGCTCACTTGGCCGACGACGAACAGTTGGGAAAGTTTTTGCCGCACCCAATCATTCAAAGAGTTCGCCAAAGGTTGAACGAACGTCGACAAAATCGTTGATGTGAACTGACAACTCGTGGGAACGGTGTATAATTAGGCCGTACGATCGAGACGCGACCGACGACCTCCATGGTCTCGGCCAACGGACAGTGCGGTATGGGCCAATGGATGGGCCAGTTGGAGTATTCAGTAAAGATGAAATTTGGAAGTGTGAGTTTCCCTGGTGGGGGCCACGGTCTTCAAAACCGGTGGACGGTGCGATAAGGCACGGTCGGTGGGTTCGATTCCCATACACTTCCGTTCTTGGTCAGGGTTACTTATGCTGACGAACTCGCAAAGATATTTGTTTCCAAGTAATTGGTTGCTGGGAAAATTGCTTCTGGCCCATCGGTTATGGGGACCTTTGGTCTTGGTTCTTGGGTTCGGTTTGTCGTCGATTGCCAACTCGTTGTACGGACAACAGCGATTGGAGATTGGCTCCCCGGCTCCTGGGTGGGTCGACCTGCTGGGAACCGACGATCAAAAACACTCGCTGGCTGACCTGCAAGACTATGACTTCGTTGTGGTTTGTTTTACTTGTAACACATGTCCTTACGCGATCGATTACGAAGATCGCTTGATCGCTCTTCATCAGCGCTTTCAAGATGGAACGAATCCGAAAGTAGCTATAGTCGCAATCAACTCCAACGCGACGCCCGACGACCAACTGGATAAGATGAAAGAACGATCCGAACAGAAACGTTTTCCGTTCTGGTATCTGCGGGACGATGACCATCAAGTTGCTAAGGAATTCAAAGCTCTGTACACCCCCGAGTTCTTTGTGTTGGATCGAGAACGAAAGATTCGGTACCAAGGAGCGTTGGACAATAAAACCAAAGCGGAAGAGGTCACGCAGCAGTTTGTCGTCGAGGTCATTGAAACGCTCGCGAAGGGCCAAGAGCCATCCACGACCTACCAACCCGCCCGTGGTTGTAAGATTCGCTTTCCCAAGCCAAAACGCGACTTGGATTAATCGCTTCAGACGCTCGATGCATGCGATATCGAGATTCAACGGTCCGTACCTGAATCCGTCATGACGTCAAAATCGTCAAATTAGGTAGGGTCGGCAAAGTCGCGGGACCTTGGTCCTTGTACTGACGCTTCTTGATCGGACTGGCTGACGAAACAGTTGTTTTCAACTAGTTTATGAGAAGTTGGTGGATAACAAGGATTCACCGTACACGACTCTCGCGGTTGGACTCATGAACCAAGTACAGAATCAGCTTTCGCGTTCGTTCTATTTGCCTTACTTGGTGCTAGGTGCTTTGCATTTGCCTTTATGGCTCATCTATATTTTTCGCGATCTGATGTCCGATTTGCGGGCTCACTATCACTTTTTCCCGTTTCTGTATGCGGCGGTTGCGTATCTGATTTGGGATCGCTGGCCGCGGCAAGTGGAAAACCCATTGCGGTCCAGTTCGGCGAGTACCGTGTTCTACCTGGGATCGTGTTTGGTGCTGGCTGTCGCTTTGGTCTTTCTGCAACCTGTGTTGACGTGTTTGAGTCTGGCTTTAGGGGTATCTAGTTTTCTCCTGCGGATCAAGGATCCGACGACGGGCGGGTCACTGTTCCCGATCAGCGCCCTCTTGTACGTGTTGGTGCGTACGCCATTCGATACATTTAGCGAAGATCGTAAAATTATCACGATGTTGCAACAATGGAGCGCGCGGATCACCAGCGTATTGTTGGATTTGGTTGGCGTCGTGCACGACATGCCGGGTACGATCTTGATGACGCCGGAACGTAGTTGGGGAGTCGAAGAGGCTTGTAGCGGCGTACAGTCATTTTATACGTTGCTATTCGCGAGCGTCTTCATGGCCGTTTGGTTTCGACGCACGGCTTTGCGTGCGGTCGTCTTGGTTGGCTCATCCGTGTTCTGGGCATTGACGATGAACACGTTTCGTATTTTCTTGATCCCGATCGCTCATGTAACCGTCGATTGGGACCTTTCGACCGGCTGGCAACACGCCGCCCTCGGCTACTTAACGTTGATTCTGGGCATTGTCATGATTTGGTCGACCGACCAGTTCTTAGAGTTCTTGTTGGGATCATTCGATTCGGAAAAAAGTGGCTCGGAAACCGAGATGTCGGCGGTTGGTCGGTTTTGGAATCGGTTCGTGGCGGGCCGCTCGCAATATACTTCTCAGGAATGGATGCCGAGCCCGCGTTCTTCGTATGGGCTTTTGGCGATGGCCGGGTTGCCGCTTCTGACGACCGTATTCTTATTGCCAGACTTGTTTCGCTTGGTCAGCGCGCAGGGCGGTGATTTCTTTCGATCCAATGTCGTGATGAAAGTGGATGAGGCCTGGTTTCCGGCCGAATTGGATGGCTGGATACTGGAACGCTACGACACGGTGAATCGCAAAGCCTACAGCGACTTGGGGCAGCGGTCTGATGTTTGGCACTATCGAAATAAAAACCTGAGTGTCCTGTTCAGTTTTGATCAAGCCTTTCCGGGTTGGCACGAACTGACAATTTGTTACCAGAATAGCGAGATCGGTTGGCAGATCGTCAACGGTGACCTGGGCCGGACCAAATTCGAAGAATCATTGCCCAGCGTGGACGCCGAAGGTGAGTCCGAGTTGGTTTCGTATGTCCAAGTCGAGCTCTTCGCCGCGACGAGCGGAGACCGAGGGTTTCTCGTATTTGGGCTAGACGATCCTGAAGGCGTGCAAGTTCCGGCGCCAGGGAATTGGTCGGACTTTTCAGCGTTCTTCGAACGCTTGAAGGGACGTTTTGCTCAAGGAGTTCGAGCCAGCTTTTTCCGGAGCGAGGGGTACCAGACTCAAGTCTTTTGTTCACGCAATGTAAGTGACGAAGATCGAGCTGCGATCAAGAACTTCTATCTGAAACTGCGTGCGATCGCAAAGGCCAAGATTCGCGAGGCAAAACGTAATCAACAGTTTTGGACGGCCGAAGAGTTGGAGAGCATGATGAACGCCGAGAAAGCCAAAGAAGCGGCCAAAAAGTCGAAGGGTGAGGATTCACCAAAGACCGAGAACTAAGACTCCATCCTTCCTAACCCGAACACTTCAGCGAGCGACTCGGCGTTTTCTAACTCGAAGGCGTCAGCGAGGGAGAAGATTTTTCGACTCGACGCGTTGCTCGCCAGTGTTCAATTTCGTCTTGCAGCACTACAAGGACTCCGACTCGTCACCGGATGCGATCAAGAATAAAGCGAAGCGGACGACAAAGACTTCCGGTCCAGAGGGACAGTGGCGATCGACGGCCATCGTCAATTCTAACGCATGATTCCCAAGGTAGCCCCTTCGGGTTGCGAGTGATCAAAAGAGCGAAATCGGGATGTTGTTTCGGGGCGATTCTTGAGCAACAGTCTGCCGCAGGCGTACTTGGCTGGCTGCGAGTACGCTGGCGGCTCACTGCGAGACAATGAAAGCAAAAGCTCTTGCTCCTGGAGCTTGGACAAACGTGTCATTGAGGCTGGGCTGCAGCGCCATCTTTCGTTGGGGTCTTGGTTACTGGCATTCGGCTTCTTCCAAAAGCTAGTTGTGGCCAAAGCACGACGAGCTTCACCCCGAGTAATTCTCGTAATCGTTGAAATCGTTACAGTTTAACGCGTTCCAAATACGATGAACAGGAAATTACTCGATTCATTGAACGAGTTGTCGCGGATATGCCGAATACAACGTTGGCAAGGGTTACAGCGAATGGCTGAGCCCATTCGCCGGAACCAGATTTTTGTACCCACGTTCGTCCCGTTGGATAGAGGGAAGTGGCATGAACCGCCTGTTACTCGCCAGTATTGTTGCGTTAGCGATGTGTTTCTCTTGGGATACGTCGGAAGCCCAAGCCCAAGAGCGTGGATTCGGGGAAACCTGGGGCGGCCAAAATTCCGCTCGAGACTACCAGAAGTTCTACCACTACCCCTACGTGTACTATCCCCAAAATTACTGGGGAAACGAGTATTATCGCAGCGCGGACAGCATGTATTATCGCTACCCAGCCGAAATGCGGGTTCCGGTGTACAACAATCGATGGCATAACTTCTACCCAGCCGCTCGTCCCTACCATTGGGGGCACCACTTCATCCTAGATGTGTTCTAGGCTAACGGTTGGGAAACCAACGGGCGTTTCAAGCGGATGTGTCGGTCCTTGACCGGCGACTTCCGCTTCGTTCGTTACGCGATGCAAAAAGCATATAAAAAAATATTAATGGCAGGGTGTTGCAAAGCTCGATAATACGGTTACACTCATGCCATATGAAGCAAACGGGCCTCAGGCCAGCGAGCGAAAAAAAGCGGATTCTCAAGTGCTTGACATTTGAAATTCGAGTGATAAGATTAAGAAACGAAACACGACTTGGCTTGTCCAAGTCGAGCCCTTCGAAGGATCCTGCCCCGCCTACGAAGGGCATTTAAAATAGCCAGCTCTTAGAGCTGCAACCAGTAACGGCTCGACCTGCTCGAGCCTAGCCCTCCGCAGGGTCCTGCCCCACCTGCGGGGGGCGCTTTTTTTTATAGCCACGGTTTTTCGCCCCTCTTTTTCGCCCCTCTTTTTCGCCCCTTTTTCTTGCCCCTTCTTTTCTTGCGGCAGATTCGTCTTTTGTATCTCGCGCGGTTCGCAACCCAAGTGTTGATTTGATTTTGGTGGTTCGTGCGGACGGTTGGTCCTTGCTTGACAACCAGCGTCGATGCGACGACGCGACTTCGAAGGGATCGAAGTTTACCGAACCGTGCCACCGCGCGTCTTGTTTCTTGACACCGCCCGGCTGAGGCTTCCAGGCACTTTCTGTGTTACGGCACTCCGCGTAGACTTGGTCGGCAGGGGCATTCCACTTAGGCACCGTTTTCTTGGTGATTGGAAAGTCTATGTTTGTGACACGCGGTTCGCAAAAAGTTGAGTCAGCATTTGGTGCCGTTCTTTGGTTCTTTTTGTATTGTGTTCGAATCAACGGACTAGGTTTGATCGTGCTTTCGTGTTTTGGTGTTTCGTTTGGTCAGGATTCGGACTGGCCGCAATGGCGGGGCCCAAATCGAGACGGAGTGTGGAATGGTCAAGTCGCAACGACTCCACCGCCTGCTAATGGATTGGAGGTCCTGTGGAAATCGCCGATCGGGCCGGGTTACACTGGTCCAACGGTGAAAGACGGTCGTGTTTATGTAATGGATCGAATTCGGCGCCCGGAACAGGAGGAGCGTGTTGTTTGTTTGGATGCGGCTAATGGAAAGCAATTGTGGGAGCATCGATATTCCTGCGTCTATTCGGGTGTTGGATATGAAGCGGGGCCGCGGGCAAGTGTGACTATTGACAACGATCGCGTTTTTTCAGTGGGCTCGATGGGGCACTTGCATTGTCTTGGGACCGACGGGGTCGTCATTTGGAAGCAAGATTTGAATCAAACCTATGGGATTTCTCGCAATGACCGCATGCCGATTTGGGGGATCGCGGCGAGCCCATTGGTCTATAAAAATCTGGTCATTGTGCAAATTGGCGCGGGGAATGGCGCTGGGTTGGTTGCGTTCGACAAGATAACGGGCGCGGAAGTCTGGAAGTGCTTGGACGATCGAGCCCAATACTCGTCACCGATCATTGTTCAGCAAGCTGGACGCGATGTACTCGTCATTTGGACGGGTGACAGCGTCGCAGGCGTGGACCCAAACAGCGGCCAAGTATTTTGGCAGCATCCTTTCGCGCCGCGAAATATGCCCATCGGGGTTGCATCGCCTGTCTATCGGAATGGTCAGATCTTTGTGACGTCGTTTTACGACGGCTCCATGATGCTTCACTTGAGTGATTCATCTCTGAGCGTCGAGTTGGCATGGGCCAGGGTCGGCGAAAGCGAACGAAAGACCGATGCGTTGCACTCGATCATTGGTACTCCAGTTTGGATTGGGGACCATTTGTATGGCCCGGATAGCCACGGCGAGTTTCGTTGTTTATCGATCAAGAACGGAGATCGGATTTGGGAAGACCTGACAATCGTCCCACAAGCACGTTGGGCAACGGTTCACATCGTCCAGTTTCCCAACGCGGAGAGTTCCGAGGTCTTGCTGTTCAATGAACGCGGCGAGTTAATCCGTGGTGAACTGAGCCCGGCCGGTTTCAAAGAGCAGTGGCGATCCGCGATCCTAAAACCAACGACGCCGCAGCTGAATCAACGCGGTGGTGTTTGCTGGTCTCACCCTGCCCTGACCTCCGATGGGATCATTGTGCGAAGCGACGAAGAGATCGTGTACTTGAAGTTGCCGCAATAGCGTCCGCACTCACGGCAACCTATCCCAATGGTTTTCAATGTGTCTTGATTACTTGGAGTCAACCAATCCATTCATTGTAAACTTCGAGGTCATCAGGGCTTCATTACTTCCGGGGCCTTGATTCGCTGAAGGTTTTTGCAGGATCTTGGGGAACACAGTGTTTTCGAAAACCCAGAGGTTGGGCGACTTGCCCAGTTCGTCTAATTTCTCTTTGATAGACTGACCTTGCGACGTGGAGATCACGCCAGGGATATTGGTGCCACCTGTCGTCCAGACGTCCTTCCCATCGTAGACGAGGCGAATGCTAGAGTTGTATACATTTGCGACGTAGGACCCTGCAGCAATGTACGACACCGCTTCCTGAGTGGGACCCGAAATTGACCCCACAATCGTGACGGGGGATTGTTCGACCACTTTGTACCCCGACGCCACAGCGGCCTTTCTCAAAGACTCTGCCACCGATTGCGACCATTGACCACAGCCTTGGGTGTTGATGGCGACTTCTACACCCGGGCGAATCAAGAAAACACTGGGGTCGTCAACAGCTTGCGTTAAGAGAGTTTCGACAGCGGGGTGCGGGATTTTTGCCGGTACTATCAAACCGCGGTCATTGTCGTGTAGTGAGATAAACGATGTTCCACCAACAGTCACAATTTGTTTCGCATCTTGATAGGCACAGACTTTGATCTGACTGGGGATATGAATCAACAATCGATTTTCAACCAGCGCATAGTCGTCATGCGGATAGTCGATTTCATTGGGAGCCAAGACATGCGATCCCGGAAATGACGCTTTGTGCGTCCATTGGCCCGAGGTCAAGTCCAGAACTCGCAATTCCGACATGAATGAATACAGGAGCTTTGTACCGCTTGGGCTCCACCGCACCCGCAACCACGCCACGTTCGGTTTATCTTCCAGTACCGTGCTGGCTTTTACTGTGCCGGTTTGCGGATCAATGATCATGATGGTGTGCCCATCTGCGACCCCTAACAACGTTCGATCCGTGTTGGCACAAACCGAATGCTCACGCCCGAGTTGAGTTTGCCAATAAGGTTGAAGTGTCAGCGCGTCCACACATACCAAACGACCGTGATTCGACTGCAGTACCAACCGATTGTTGGGCATCACAAAGGCGGAAGCCAAAATGCCGTTTTCTTTACGACCAAAACTTTCGCTTTCATTTGGGAAGGGGATCCAGGATTTGGTGCGAATGATCTTTTTGCCATCCAGACGCCACAGTTGGAGTTGATCGCGAGTTTCATAACCACCGCGTCCGTCACTGGTGCCATACATCACAAACGTGACTCCGTCATTGAGAATCGCGATCGGACACATGTCCCCAACGACCGGAGTGGTGTGGATCGTTTTGCCCGAGACCAAATCGGATATCGCCAAGCGACTTTCCGGCTTTTCGTGAGAAAAACTAGAGGTGTACCCTGCGACTGCCCGTTGTGAAATCGGATCGATGACCAACTTGCGAATATCTTCAAAAGCACGGTTCAGCTTGTTGAGTGTCGCCTGTTTCGGTGTGAAGCCTAGATCGTTCTTCGGTGACAGTTCCAGACTCCACGTACTTTCCGCGTTGCGGTCCAAAGTTTCGACTTCATTCCAATTGATGACGGGTTCAGAATTCCAACCGCCTTGGCCGTTACGAGTATTCTGATTCGCATTTTCGCTGTTCGTTTCCGCCGGAGCATTGAAAATCGAACCGGCCTCGTTGCCTTCTTCCATAAACGGATTTTCTCCGGCGGCCAAAAAGCTTTGGTCGGCAGCGCTCAGTTTTGCAACCGGGATCTTCAGTGTCTTGCCGTCTTTGCCTTTCAGAAATGCCGTTCCGTCTTTGACTTCAATCAACGTAGCTGTCACCTTGAACTTGCCGGTAGAATCCGTCCACTCGCGTGGAGCGTCAGTTTGCGCGAGGCCGATCTGGCATGCGAACAGCCAGGCGACCGCGATACAAAACAAGCACGCCCATGGTCGTTGCGCGAACGAATTTTGGTGCCCAAAAAAATAAGTGTCGCGATGACGAGGCGATCGGGACCATTGGGACGGTTGTGGGGTTCGGCTAATCATGCTGAGGTTCCTCGACTTCGATTTCGACAAATGGGTTTTCTGTGGAATACCATTCAATGGCTTGTGGAAAAACAACTTGGTCCGACTCGACACTCTGAAACGGATTCTTCTGCAGAATCACTTCAGCGAAGTGCTTGGCGGCTGGGTGCGGGTGGTTGGCGAATTTTTGGACGACCGGAACAACTTCGGCTGGCAGTTCTTCGACCGGCAGCGAGGCCAAGCGGCGCAGCCAATATATCGCATTTCGGCCGTTCTCCAATTCTTCGATGATAACTTGGCGATCGAGCTCGTCGAGCGGCAAATTCCGCTCCGAGCGGACTTCAGGAAAGGCGAGTTGGATACTTGGAGCTGCCGGTGGCGACAAATCGGGCGCCTCGGTATTGGCTTCAGCGAACTGGAGATTTTCGGGGAATGGGCCTCTCTCAGACCGTTTCGCGGATTCGATCACGATTAGCCCTGCGGCCAGAAACGCGATGGTTGTACCAATTAGAAAAAAGATTGGTCTGCGGCGAGGGAATTTCTGCGCTAACCGAACTTGAACGGACCAACCATGAGAGTTCCCATGGGCGATTGCTCCATCTTGGCCACCAACCCAGGCTTCGGGCGTTTCGGATCGCACTCCGCTTGGACTTTGGGTGGTGCGGCACGTTTCGAGTAGCTCGAGAACTTGGCCACTGCTTTGCCAGCGTCGTTCGGGGTTCTTTGCCAGTAGCCCTTGGATGACGAGTTGGAGCGACGTGGGAATAACGCCATTTTTTAATTGATGATAGTCTGGAGATTGGGACACAACGCAATTCATGATCGCGAATTGGCTGGATCCATTAAATGGAAGCTGGCCGGTGCATAACCAAAATAATAGACTTCCCAAACTGAATAGATCAGAACGATGATCCAATCGCTCGCCGCGGGACTGTTCCGGCGACATGAAATGTGGAGTACCAACAACGACATTCGAGGCGGTTAGCGAGTAGTCGCCGTCGGTCCGCGCCAGCCCGAAGTCGGACAAAACCACGTTTTGCAAGTCATCGTTGAGTAAAATATTCGACGGTTTTAGATCTCGATGGACAATGCCATGTGCGTGAAGGCACACGAGCGCTTTCGTGACCTGAATGCCAACGTCTAGTACTTGTTCGATTGAGAGACTTCCGGCCGCTACCGCCTGTTGCAATGTACCTCCGCGAACCAAGGGCATGACGAACACAGGAATCTCTCGCCACTTATCAATTCCATAGATGGGAAGGATGTGTGGGTGCCGGATCGCTGCAATGGTTCGAGCCTCGCGAATCAGTCGCTGGTGATGGTCTGAATCGGCCAACAAATTCCCGATCGTCTTGATGGCGACCCGCCGTTGCAGTTCCGTGTCGCGTGCTTCAAGGACCACACCCATTCCCCCCTGACCGAGCACTTGAAGGATCTCGTACTTGCCAAGTCGACCAATCGCGTCGGGCGCTGACGCCGGGTCCAGCCACTGCGAAAGGATGCCGCTGCCACGCAAATCGAGCTGCCGCCCACTCCATTCATGTTCGCATGTTGGTCTGTTCGGCAATTCGCTGGGATGTGGCGCAACCGAAAAAAGTGTTGGGTCAAGTGTGGATGCGAAATCGAACTTTTCGCGCGGGACCGTGAACCGGGTCTCCGGTTCCGCCAACATCAAGCGAGTTTCACTCCAAAATGCAGAACTTGCCGATTCGGTTTCGAGTCGATCGCGACATAACTGGCAGATCCCCAAGTGCTCTTCTACCAACGGAACGTTCGCCTCCGCCACATTCCCACGCAAAAACTCCGATGTCAAATCGCAAGATGTCGCCATGGGTAATTGGGGTAGTGACTTGTTCACGGACGAAACGACTCGGCGTTGATAAGTGTTTGGGTTGAAGGGGATCGTTCTAGTAAGGAAATCGACCATTAAAAAATCGAGAAATGGGAACCCCCGGGGCTGGTTCCATTTTCTCGTCAAGTCGCACTCTTCACCAGAGGTATATACACAGCTTCCCGGTCTTTCTGACACGACTTTCAAAATTCGTCCGGCCTTCGAATCGGGTTAATCGCGATTCTGCTCAACGAAGCCAGGTGGTAGGCCGATTCGGGATGCGGTGACCGAGAAGAAACGGCCATTTGTTGGGCAACGGTGGACGCCGTCCGGCTGGCCCCGCAACTTACTTCTCTCGTTCCAACCGTGTCGGTGAATTGCCGGTCGTAGCGGCTCGAATGGGCTCGCAGGAGGTCAGCGGGAAGTTACACTAGGAGGCATGCTCACCACACGGCTCAGTTTGATTCACCGACTTCAAAATACCGACGACCACGAGGCGTGGACGGCTTTCGTGGAACTGTACTATCCTGTAATTGTAAGGTCCTTGTTGCGAAAAGGAGTCGCCCGGGACGACGCGGAGGACACCACTCAGCAAATCTTGGTTTCGGTATCGCGGACGTTGGTGAAGCAACCCTATGACCCAAACCGAGCCAAGTTCCGGACTTGGCTCGAAAAAATTACTCGTCATGCAGCCATCAACGCGTTGCAGCGAGCTCCGCGGGACCGGGCCTTAGGTGGTACCACCGAGGCGATCGCGCTTAGCCAGGTTCCGCAGTCAGACAATGAACAGCTATTGGAGCACGAGTATCGCAGACAGCTGTTTTACGCGGCGGCGGAATTGGTGGAAGCGGAATTCGAGGCAACGACCTGGCAAGCGTTTTGGCGTACTGCGGTTCTGGGGGAGTCGATCGAGGCGGTTGCCGCAAGCCTGGGAAAGCAAGTTGGAGCCATTTACGCCGCCCGCAGTCGGATCATTCGCAGGTTGAAGCAAGAGATTGATCCAATCGCTCCCAGCGAGTCCCCTTGAGGCCGGTGCCCTCCTGGCCGCTTGGAACTGTTCTTGCTCTTGATATCGACTTGGGAAACCGCTCGGAAAGCCTGCCGGCGCGAACTGGACGAGAAGTTCGAATGAAGCGGTTGTCGATTCTGATTGTAAACTAAACGTTGTCGAAGACCTCTGCTTTTGAAAGGTCGGTCCCATTCGCAAGGTTCGAGTGATAAGAATCGAGTATCTCCCGTTCGATCATGGCCCGGAACTCGGCGGTCAAAGGATGAGCGATGTCCACATGGGTCCGAGAATTCGCCGTGTGCTCGGAACCGGATCTGAGCGAATTGCCGCAGTTTGAGCAGAATCGCGACGGGATCGTGTGGGGAGTTTGGCACTTGTGGCAAGGCCGAGTTCGCTTACGGTTTGGCATGGCCACGAACAACCGTTCGTCTTTTCGAATGATTCGCAGGTCATGGATAGCCAATTGATCGTCAAACGTGATCGTCGCGTAAGCACAGACGGGCATCGATCCTGGCGGTAACATGGTGAGTCTGATTTTCGTTATCTTCATGGTGTCTCGCGCCGTTAGGATATTGAAAGCGGGCCCCGCAGATTAGATTAGACTCGTGGTGTACCAAGCCAGGCTTCGCCAATGACCGATTGGAACATCACTGGGACGACCTGACTGGGGACAACCGGGAAGAATCATAGAAAACGTTCGCCATGAAAAACCATCGCAAAAAGTCACAATCCGACCCAGCTCGAGTCACAGGAAACCTTAGGCCTGGCGACGCCTTTGTGGCTATTTGTGATTGGAACGGCTACGTGAAGTGGTTGAGCAACCACACGATCAAGACCCAAGTTGGCGACTTGGGTTGGTCCAACATGATTCCGGGAGATGCCGAGCGTTTTCGTTCGGCCTTCGCACGTACGGCAACCTTGCACGAACGCAATATGTTGGAAATTTCTTCGCTCAATGGCCTGCGTTACCGGATTTGGATGTGGTCGATTGGGAATCCTGACTTAGCGGTTTGTACCTTCAACCTATTGATCCCGAAAGACATCGAGAAGCTAAGCGAACGCGAACGAGAATTGATGGCGTTATTGGCGAGTGGCAAGGCCTTAAAGGAAACTGCCGTTCTGCTAGAAGTGAGCATCAACACCGTTCATGCCCACATTCGCAATATTCGAGCAAAGCTGCAGCTTGGTTCACCAAATGAAGTCGTCTCGTTTGCCGCTCGGTTTTTTCATGGCGAGGCGGAAATACTGCCGGATGACTCCCGATCCTAAGTCCGCTAAACCCATGTCATCCCGGTGAGCTACCGTTCAAATCAATCATTCCGACCGCTCGCCGAGCGAATAGGGAACTTGAAATGTCGAAGAATTTGGGTCGACGAGATCCAAATGATTTGAGAAACCTGCCATGAGGCGGGTCCGAGACCTGCGCGACCATTCGTGGAATTTGATTGCAATTGCGGAGCGACTCTCGTAGACTAACGCCCAAGCCATCGTGTATTTCGGTGGTGTTCCACTGGAGCGAGCGATTCTGACACGAAAGGGTAGCGCATGAATGATCTTGAACAACAATTTCGCAATATGCACCAATTGGATAGCGAGCAACGAAAGAGTCTTTTAAAGTTGTTGGAGACTTTGAAACCAGATTTTTTGCGGCCCTATTTCCAGGATTGGCTTTGGTGGCGTCGTTGTCGAGTCAATGTGCTGCTTGTGTGTGACGGCGGTCTGAATTTTGGGACTGGAGGCTTCGGGCTGTCGGAGTTTTTGACCGCATTCAATCAGCTTCAAGCGACGACTTGGGCCGACTATCGCTTGACGTTGGCACATCGAAGTAGTTCTGTGGCCAGTCCGAATCCGCTAGTGGTAGCGCAGATCAACAATTTTAATTTTGCCACGAGTGTCGCGCTAAGTGATTTTGATCAAGTTTGGTTGTTTGGAATTGACCCGTCCGGCAGTATCTCTGTGGAGGAGATAGCAGCCTTGGAAGCCTATATGAACGGCGGTGGAGGATTGTTTGCCACTGGCGATCACGGGGCGTTAGGCAAGTCGATGTGCGGCAACATTCCCCGAGTCAAAGACATGCGGTATTGGGACGACTTCCCCAACTCCAGTAACGACATCAACGAGGTGAGCATGGGGGGGCCGCGCCGAAACGACACCAATCGACCCGCGTCTGGTGCAGCGACGTCCGTTAACTTCGAAAATCAATCAGATGCAATTCCGCAGACAATCGCGGCGAGATCGTTTGGACGCGGTACGCCGCACCCATTGTTGTCGATCAGTCCGCGAATACGGCCTTCGGGGGTGATCGATATCATGCCTGACCATCCGCATGAAGGGCAATGTGCTCCAGAGCGAATGTTCGAAGTCAACGGAGCAACGGTTTCGAGTCAAATCATTGCAACTTCCTTCGTATTGTCTGGGAGTACTACCGCAGGCGGCAACGGAAAAACACTGACCATACCACATTGTTTTCCCTCGATCGCGGTTTGGGATGGCCGCATTGCAAATGTCGGTCGCATCGTCGTCGATTCGACGTGGCATCATTTTGTCAACATCAACTTGAATGGCGCGGAAACACCTTTGACGGGTTTGACTTCCAGTGATTTCGAAGTTGTACGTCAATATTTTATGAACATTGCGACTTGGATCAGTCGCAAGAAGTCGTTCCTCTGTTGGCGGCGGTTTATCTTGTTTGATCTGTTGGTCAATTCCCAGTTGATCGAAGCGAATCTCAACAATCCACAGGCGGCGCTAGAATCGATTGCGCTAGAAGACTTGAACAATATAGGCTCGTTGGCCGAGGAAATTCTAGCCAATAAGTTTAGCCCGGCGTTTGCTCGAAGTTTCTTGGTCGAAATGTTGGCGGAGGTTCAGCCGGAACTCGCAAGTAAACTCGACGTTTGGCGTCCTGTCACCGATGGGACGGAAAAACAAAGTGCCGAGCATGTACCACTTCCGTGGCTCAATACTGATTTTCTGCTGTGGACGTCGATTGGTTGTGGCTTTATTGCGTTGCGGGATAGTCAACAATTTTCTAGTCCGAAGCTGACGGATGAAGGTTTGGCTCCGATCATTGATGTTTTCGGCAAAGGTCTGGTTCAGGGCTTGGCATTGGCGACAAAAGATTTTCGTTCCGCAATCAATTCATTATCGCGACTTGTGAAGTTGGACTTGTAAGGCGGTTTATTGTGTTAAGTTGGGGCTTGCCGCGGCGGGCGTGGTGATTCAGAATCGTAGTTCGGGCGTGGAGTTGGTAAATGAGCTGGGAGTACTTTAGATCATGATAAAGTTGCAGAGACGTCAGGTGGTGATGAAGGCCTTCGTGGGTTTGATTGCTGGGATTGCTGTGGGGTGCGTTGCGGGCGTTGGTTGGTCGAACGAAACCAAGTCTTCGATCGTTGATTCAACAACAAATTCCGCTGCGCCGATCAAGACACTGTTGCTGACCGGTGGCCCGATTCATAACGCCAAAGACATTGGCGACATTGTGCAGAAAATGCTCGAGGAGTCGGGACGTTTCGAGGTGACTCGCGTTCATGAGGATTTGGATGCGCTCTTGCCCGAGCGTATTGCACCGTACAAGTTGGTCGTGTTCTTTTGGACGCTAGGTGATTTGACGGACCAGCAACGCAAAGGATTACTAGATCATATCGCGGCTGGAAATGGGTTCACCACCTTTCATTCTGGAGCGGACTCGTTTCGTACAGATGAGAAGTATCGTGAAATGGTGGGCGGGTATTTCGTGACGCACCCGGCCTATCGGACTTATCAAGTTAGCGTGACCAACGTTGAGAGTCCGATTACCAAGGGCATCGTCGAGTTCATGATCACCGACGAGCAATACATCTTGAACTACGATCCCAATGTCAATGTTTTGGCAAATAGTCTTCACGAAGGTAAGTTGATGCCTGTAGTGTGGACCAAACCTTACGGCGAAGGGCGAGTCTTTTACAGTGCCTTGGGTCATGATACCAAAGCGGCTGAACAAGAAATGTTCAAGACATTGTTGCTACGCGGCGCGTTGTGGAGCGTCGGACAAGAATAGCATCACGTTCATCTGGAATTCTTGGCTGCCGTGCGTTCGGTCATCAATGGACAACGCGCGGCAGTTCTGTTTATAGCGGATCGATCTGGTAGGGGCCAACCTGCGGTCGAGTGACGAGCACCGATTCTGAGGGGTGTTGCAGCGAATCAGAAACCCGAGCCGCCAGCCAAGAAGCGCGGTCGGGATCGGGGGCGAAACAATACAAGGTGGGGCCCCACGAGCTTTGGCCGATCCCTGGAAATCCAAGTTTGCGCAAATGAGCCACCCACCACTCTGCTCGGGACGATGCAAATGGCCCTCCCTGAATCTGAGCGAAACAGTTTCCTGCGATCCAACCGTATTCGTAAATGGCTTGTGCAAAGGCATCGTGATCATTTGCCCAGACAGCCGGAAGGATGACCTCCCGGGCAAGTTGCTGTAACTTCTGCGTTGAGCTTGAGGGGATCTCGGGCAAATCACGAAATGCCTGCAATTCCCGTGAGCCGTGAAACACCGAAGGGTCGTTTCTCGTGATAAGAACGACGCGCCAGGCATCGGGCAATTGAAACGCTCCATCCAAAGTTCCAAGTTCTTGGGAGTGAAGCTTGCCTCGGTCGACAATCAACCCGCCACGAAAAAAACCATGCGTCCCAATCGCGCTCCGCAAACCGCGTCCTACCCACTGGGCTAATTCTTGAGGAGCCAATTCCATATCAAAAAAGAACTTCGTGAGCCCTTGTCCGACCGCCAGCGCCAACTGGGTGCCCGCGCCCAATCCACTGTGTTGCGGTGGTGAAAGCTGCACGGACACACGCACCGGCAGCTCGGCGACAGACCGAATGTCCACGAGTTTTGTGGCTTGTGTCGACTGGGCCGATCGAAACCACCGTTCGGCGAATTCAATGACTCGGCCAGTCGCGTCGTCTTGGATTACGAATTTGGTTTCAGGTGCAAAAGCAATCGAGGTCGCAGGATCTTGAATCATCAGTCCTAAGCCGCCAAACCATGGCGCTTGGTCTGAAACGCCTTGCAGATCACGAGGATGTTCCAAAGATCGATCGGTCGCGGCATGTCCTGCCATGATTGGCTTTGGAGCAAATCGAAATAGTCCGAAGTGCAGCCGACTTCCGGTCGTCAACTTGAACGACTCCCTCGGTGGAATGGACCGGTTCATTCGCGAGGCTCCAGCGAATTCGAGGGAGTGAGTGTCGCCCCGGCAGCGGTCGCGGACGGCTGAGAAAGGTTTTGTGCCACCCAGTGGTTAACCCAGTTCCAGGCTGCACGTTGTTCGGGGCCTGCGGTCTTTTCGATCAACGGAGCAAGTGAAGCGATTTGAGTTCGGATCTGTTCGTCCGGCAAGATCCCAATTCGGGTTGCCAGTATTGTGGCCTCGATCACGGCGTGCATCGCACGATTGAACAAAACCATCGGTCGTTGTTCGACAACGTGCACTACTTCACATTGGCAATGCCATCGTGGACCTGCTTGGGACGTGGCGAGTACTTGGAATTCCCAGCACCGGGCTGCGTCAATCATTCGTTGTCCAGCAATAACCTCCGTCGGTTCGCAGGGTGGCCATTGGATGCTGGGCCCCTTCAGCGCCAGTTGAGCGAACAGCAGAACATTGTCAGTGAAATTCAACACGCCAGCATGGGTTGTCTGGAGATTGGCAAGGGTCCGTGATGGTTCAAACGGAGAAAGAAGAAATCGCTTTCCAATGGGGGCCCGCCAATCAAAATGGTCGTCGAAGCGCGGTCCCATGGGCGCCACGTTTAGCTCGCCGCCTGGACTTTGAGTCGAAACCAAACATTCGACGATCATTGTCCTTCGACTCCTGCGTATCGCGGGACCGTTGCATCGACCTCGGTCAGTGGCCGGCAACCTTGGGGATAATCGACTTCTAATTCCCTTGGTCGAGCCGGATTGCGAGCCGATGCCTCAGAATCGGGCAGGCGCACTGGCAAGCCGATCCAACGGCAGAAGCCGTGCAGTAGTGACAATCCGTGCGGGGTCAGAATGGACTCCGGATGAAACTGGTACCCGACGATCGGCAGTCGTTTGTGACGGATTCCCATGATGGTTTCGTCGGATAGGCGAGCCGAGACATCGAAGAAGCTGGGCAAAGTATCTTCACGCACAATCAAACTGTGATAGCGACCCGCCAACAATGGGTTAGGCAAGTCCTGGAAGTCGCAACGTTGATCGTGGTAGATTTGGTCGGCGCGACCATGCTGGGGACTGGAGCCAACCACAACATCACCGCCCAAAGCTTGGGCAATTGCTTGATGGCCCAAGCAAATCCCCAAAAACGGAACCTCACGATACAATCGTGACACGAGCGAAAGGCAAATACCGGCTTCAAAAGGTGAACAAGGCCCAGGTGAAAGGACGATGCATCGAAATCTTCCGCTGGAGACATCCGCTTGGACCTGTTCCGTTGTTAGCTTGTCGTTTCGTGCGACGCAAACGTCCAGGCCCAGCAAACGAAAATACCGCGCGAGGTTGTGAACAAAGCTATCGTAATTGTCAATCAAGAGAATCATCGCGGGGCCCGTTCGTTGCTTTTCGCTGCCAGCAGTAATCCTCGGGCCTTGTCCATGGTCTCCAAATGTTCCAGCTGCGGTTGGCTGTCAAGAACGATCCCTCCGCCAACAGGGATTTGGCACCAATCTCCACATAACGTCGCCGTGCGGATCAAGATATTCCAATCAGCATTACTGAAACCTGCCGCGTCGGGGAAGCCAATGTAGCCAAGGCTACCACAGTAGGCTCCACGCGCGACAGGCTCCAATTCATTAATGATGGTCATCGCCCGAACCTTGGGAGCTCCTGTCACAGAGCCTCCCGGAAAAACCGCTGGCAGCAAGTCCCACGCCGACATGTTGGCCTCCAGTTCTCCCTCGATGACGCTGACCAAATGTTGGACATGTCGATACTGTTCCAATCCGCATAGTTGCTTGACTCGCAAACTATCGGGGGCGCAAACACGTGATAGGTCGTTACGAAGCAAATCAACGATCATGACATTTTCGCTACAGTCTTTGGTACTTTCTTGCAACGACTGAGCTTGTTTACTATCCCATTCGGAATCGCCTGAAAGTCGCCGAGTTCCTTTGATCGGCCGAGTCTGCACCTTGCGTCCAAGAACTTTGACCAATCGCTCGGGAGATGCGCTGACCAAATGGTGATTCCCCAGGTCAAAGTAGGCAGCGAACGGGGCGGAATTGTTTGCTCGCATGCACCGGTAAAAATCCGTGGGACTGTTCTTGCGTGGCACGAGCAAGTGCTGAGCCAAATTAACTTGAAAGATGTCGCCTGATCGAAGATAGGCGAGAGCGCGTTCGATTGATTCCTGATACTTTTGCGGATTGGTCGCGGTTCGTGTCTCGCTGTAAAGTTCGTGCGAAAAATGGTCCGTTGGAGGCAGGGTTTCGTAGGCTTCCAGGTCCAAGTGTGATGACATCCGCTGGCCCGTTCTTTGGCCGTTTTTTTCTCCAGAGGATCCCTGACAGACTTGCTTGATCAACTCCGCCAAGCGGGTCGTTGCTGCTTGCTCGCGGCGATTCAAATCGTCGTGTGGAAAGCCGTTGGCGATGAGAAAAAACTTTCTGGTCGCATGATTCAATGCGACCAGATGATCGTAAATCCCAATGGCCAAACACGGTACCTGAAAATCATCTCGGGCGGGCGTGGGAATCTGTTCTAGGGCCCGACACCAATCGTAGGACAGGAGGCCCGCTGCCCCGCCCACAAACGGTGGAAAATCCGCAGGCAATGACTCAGTCAAAAAGCCTTGAACTTTTGTAGCCAAGCGGTGCCAATCGGCCAGATCTGCATCCCGAGTCATTACCCACTCGTGCGGACGTGGCAACCAAAAACTAAAAGTTGCGGCAGATTCAGAGTTCGTGTCGGGGGTCTGCACGCTTTCGAACAATAGTTGTCCTAGCCCGCCGGGCCCACAATCGAGGCAACCGGCAAGTAAATCGCTCACGAATTTGGGGGGCTCCGACTTCAATCGTTCCCGAGCGAATTCGAACTCATCCAGTTCGACGTACCAAGGTCCCAACGGGCCGATTCGCCGAATGGAGTAGCAAGATGGAACGGCGGCAGTCAACGGCATGAAGACGACGTGCGGGGTTGGTGGTCGGGGCGAGACAGACGCCAATCCGTGTTGGCACCGAGCATGGTACCCGATAGATACGCCCTCGGGGAACGGGATAATTCTTCCCGTCTGGATTCCGACCGCTTTCCACTGCCGAAAATGAAGAGCGGTTCTTGTTGGCTAGGATTCGCCTGGACCCCGATTGGAACCGCAAAACCAAAACGCAAAAAGGTCACGGCAGGTCGTTCCATCGTCTTGCCGTGACCTTTATCCTGAACGGGACTTCCTGAGGTCCCGCCCTCCCGGTCACATCTAGTATCGACCGGCTGGTGTTGAGAATCTGAATCCGGTCAACGAAAACTAAATGAAATCCCTGAAATTCGGCGTATTTCGTACCATTATCGCGCGAAGTTGGGCTGACTTTACGGATTAGACGAGTGTACCCATTTGCGATATTACTTTCCTGAGATTAGGCTAGGCAGACGAGCTAATCATTGGATAGTGTTGCCCCGTTCGTTAGCGCGAAGGGGGCAAATGGTGCGGAGAGTTTGTCCGGGTTCCAATTCCGAGGAAAAAATGTTGAAGAGATTTCAATTGGGCGTGGGCTTGATCGGCCTTACCATTCTGTCCCCAGGTTGTCTGGAGCCGAGCGACGCCGAATTGCGAAAACGCAATGAAACGCTGCCTGCCAAAATGGAATGGAAGAAGGCCGCCGAGGAACTACGCGGCTCCAAGAAAGAGAACAATCCTCAATCCGATGCGATGGTCGCCAGTCTCTCGGCGCAAGTCGCCTCCCTCCAAAAAGAAAACCAACGCCTCAAGTCGGAGTTGGAGCAGGCGAAGTCCGCTCAAGCCGCCGTCTCCAAAGCCGCGGAAGCTGCTGCCATCGAACGAGTCGTTGCGCTGGGCGGCAAGGTGACCACCGACTCTGACGGAATGGTTACGTTGGTTGATCTGTCGTTGGCCAAGTTTACTCCCGAAGATCTCGCGGTCTTGCAGTCGTTTTCGCGGATGAAACAAGTCAATTTGATGGGCGGCGAAGTCGGCACTCCGGCATTGGCAATGATTGCAAAGTGCCCGTCGATCGAACGCTTGGATCTGCCCAAAACAGCCACCAACACCGAAGGTCTTAAGGAACTGGCCAAACTGCCGAAACTTGCGTACTTGGATTTGTTCCGTGCGGATGTTTTGGACGACAGTTTCGAAGTTCTAGCCCAAATGCCTAGCTTGGAACAGATTCGAGTTGGCCAAACGAAAATCGGCGATCCGGCATTGGCATTTCTCAAGGGTAATCAAAAAATCAAAGCCCTCGATTTGAGCGACTGCAACCGGGTTTCTGACGCCGGATTGGAATCGATTTCCGGCTGTTCTAGTTTGCAGTTTCTCAAGGTGTGGGGGCCACAAATCACCGACGTCGGCTTAGGGCATATCGGCAAACTGACCAACTTGCGAGTGCTGGGATTAAACGACACCCGGATCACAGATGCCGGCATGCCTAACGTGGCGAAACTGACCAAACTTGCCGAATTGTATCTGGTTCGCACAAGGATTGGTGATCAGGGACTCAAGTCCGTCGAGGGCTTGGAGAACATCGTGCATTTGCGTGTACGCGATACACAGTTAACGGATGCCGGTATTGGTTCTTTCGTCGGAATGAAGAAACTCAAGATTTTGGACCTTAGCGAGAACCGTTCGCCCGGGATCACGGACGCCAGTGGGGCAACGATTGCCAAGCTAACAAACTTGGAAGAATTGAACCTGTGGTCCACAAAGATCAGTCACAAGATGGTGGAAGAACTGAGAAGCTTGCCAAAACTGCGCTGGTTAAACTTGGATCAAACGGAAGTGACCGATGATTTGCTCCCGGTTTTGGGTGGAATGACCAACTTGGCTTGGTTGCATCTGGGCTCGAACAATATCACCGAAAAGAACATATCGGAGTTGGAGAAGCTCGAAAAACTCAAGTACATCAGTCTAACCCATACGAAGATCGAAGAAGATGCGTTTTGGGATCTGGCGGATAAACTGGAAGCGAAAGGTTGCTTTGTCGATGGGCCTTAGTTCGGCGTCAGCCCAGCGCCCGCGGCGAGCATGATTTAGAGCTGGTGGAGCATCAGGCGAGATCGCGAGTCGCGGGTTCCTCGGCGGCCGCGCTGTGGCGATGTCTCTGGCAGTCCAAAATTCCACTTTCAGTAACGATGTAGTCCATGGGGACATCGTACTCCGGCTGATGCGGAACATCAGAAAAAATCTGTTCCTGAAATGCCAACGCAATGGCTAAGCTGTCGCGCCGGCGTTGGCCAAGGAGTTTATCGTAGTAGCCCTTGCCGTATCCCAGTCGATTCCCATGATGGTCGAACGCTAAGCCAGGTATCAAGAAGATATCGATTTGTTGTGGTTCGATGATCCGCTTGCCGGCTCGCAAATGTGTGGCAGGTTCTTGTAGTCCCCACTTTGAGGTCGCAAGTTCGGACCAATCTTGCAGATGAAAAAGATTCAAATGCTGTGGCAAGCAATACGGAATGGCGAGTTTGGGAATCAACGGGTCGGGAGCGAAGGGGCCAGTCTCGGATTTTGCCAAGAACAAATCTTGCAGGTAAGGCTGTGTGATCACTTCCGAAGTGATGTCGACGTAACAGCAAACCCAAGTTGGTTTCGTGCTTAGAAATCGTTCCCTCAGAAACTGCCAAATCGCCCGACTTTTGCCGGCGCGATCGCTAGTGGCTTCGCGCCGCGATTGAGCGAGTTGTCGAAATTCGGATTTATTCAATCGTGACATCGGGAACGGATTCGCTACTTCGTTTACGGCCTAGCCCAGAATTCTTGCGGCGACATTCCCCAAAGCCTCGTCGCAGATGAAGGCCCGCCAAGGCCCGTCGAGCATTCTTTCATCGGTCTGCTCAAATTCTAAATTTGACCAGACTTATGTTGGCGGAATCGATGATCGCAGAAACTTGATTGGAATCGTCAGGGCGGCCACGGCGAGCGCCACTTGCCACTCCTGTGGATTAGCGTAAAGACAGATGGCTCCATTGAGAAGTACCAAACTGCCCAATGCCGAGATGATTGCCGCTCGGACCGATTTCTCCGTACCCAGGAGCGCGCCATTGATTGCTTTTCGCAGCACACTGTACGACAACAGAGTCATTGCCAATGGCCACCAGATTTCAAACTTTTGCCAAGATCCGATCGCCGCCCGCCCCACGGGGCGATTGGGCAACCAAACCAATCCGAAAGCTAACAAAGCCAAGCCGAGCGATAGAAAGAACAGTCCCAGGTACAAGTGCCATCGCTTGGGCCCACTCGATTCACTACGCGCATACCAAGTGATTCCGGTCACGTAGCAGGTCATCGCCAAAGCGCACAGCCAAACGTCGGTTGTCCAATGCGACCACGGCCCTGTGACGTTTGGCGTTTCTTCGACTGATGAAACAACGGTTAACGCGGGCAGACTGGCCCCAAGCAATAGGTTCCAACCACGACAGCTACCCATCAAGAACGGAGCAATAAAACTTCTTTTCAACGGACCATCGTACAGCCAAATGGACGTTAACAAAGCTGCCATGATTACCAGACTCCACGACCAAGGTGGCAGCAAAAAGGCCGCCTCGGTTCCGAGCGTGAAACCAGGCACCACATAAGTGTGGAACAACCATCCCGCAACAGCTGTCCCAACGACTGCAACTGCGACCAAGAGTCCCAGGATCTGCCGCGCTGTTCGAACTGAAATGGCACCGGTCACCAAAGGACGCTTCGGATTATGGATCCGATCTTCGTCCAAGTCGTTGAGGTCATTCAATACCATGCCAAACGAATACAAACAAACACTTGCCACGCTCAAGGCCACCAAGGGAGGCCAATCGGCTACGGAGCCTTGGGCCAACATGTAACCCGCCGCAATATCGGCCACGGCCGTGGGCGTGTTCGAAAAACGCACCAGTCGTAACAGTCCCAATAATGTTTGGTTCATGCGGATTCCGTTCTGCTCTCAAACTTGGTCTCATGCGAATAAACTTGATAATCAAGTCGCTGGATGTTCGTGGGAGTATGGATTCGATACATGATTCCCCGCCAATTCACTTTCCGAGTCACCAATGCTCGCACGGCGGCGATTGGATAGATAACTTGGGTCAAGATCAAGCCGACACCGACCCAACAGACGGTCTTGAGCTTGAACCGAGGAGTTTCCGAGCGGGATTGGTCACTATATTCCAAGGCTCCAAGGCAGGTGTCGGCGGTGCGTTGTAACAGCCACCACACCGCCACATAATACAGTTGGTACACAAGGAAAGCGAGCAATACGAATCCAACCAACCATCCGTTGCCGCTCAAAACGCCGGTGCTCAACAGAAATGCAAACAACAGATAAATAACACCGAGGGTCCCGGCATGAAGTAGCGTCATTAGAAAACTAGGATGATACAATCTCATGTCCAGCAATTGACGCGAAATCCATCGCATCGTCGACCAAACCGACGCCGACTCGTAGGCTTGAACCAAGACCCCCGGGGCGGTCACGACGCGGTGACCTGCCCTCTCGACGAACGTGCGCACCTGTGTATCTTCGAACAACGATGATTCCCACGATTCTAACAGACCGCAAGTGCGCAGGGTCTGGCTGCGAATGGCCCAACTACCTCCCCACACCACGCGAAAAGCATGCATTTGCGGCAATGATCCCAGGTTCCAAAAGTAGCGGACGATCGCTCCGAGGCACAACTCGTTCACGGCACCTGATTTGTTGGCGGCGCCCATCGAGGCGAATTGCCTAGTCATTGGAATGCCGTTGTACCAACGATGACCGGTCGTGACCGCAATGTCCGATTGGGGTTGATGATTCGCCATCGGGCTAAGCAGGCGGACCAGCCAATCGTTCGAGACCAGTCCATCTCCGTCCGCAAATGCGAAGAAACGCGGTGGCGCAGAACCGGCCAACAATCGTCGCGCGACCTGTGACAGCCCCAGACACTTCAAACTGCAACGATCCGAGTTCAAATCTAGGACGTGCAGCGTCCAGCGGTGCGAAAACTCTGTCGGCAACGCTCGAATCACGCTCACGGCAGGGTCTCGTTCCGAATCGACCACCCAGTGCACATGATAACTCATGTGACTTTGCTTCAAATGCGCTACCAAGTTTTGGCGCAGGTTCGCGTCGGCGCCCCGCAATGCCATGATCACGGCGCATGACTCTGACGCTGGCAACGATTCCAGCTGCAATGGTGGTCGCATGAACCGACAGTAAACCGCGACGACCACCGCTTGAATCAAAGCAAAGATCGCCAGCAACCCCGCGAAAACGAATGCTAATAGCGTGACGATCATGGGTTCGCTTATCGGCGTTGAATGAAGCTACTAGCGTACGATCTTACTTCCATGCCGTTCAGTACATGGACCAAGCGGAGTTGTTGCACGGTTGAATCGCTATACTGACCTAATGGTACGTGAACCAAGCGTTTGCCGTACAGTTTGGCGATTCGCTTCCAGGAGTAACCCGGCGCCAACGGACTGAGAATTGCCACATGACGTTGCGTCGCAAATCGGCAGGCTGCGGCAATCAACCGTTCTTCCAGGGTCGTTGTGAAGTCGAACATCGGCTCACGCCAAATCTCTGGAATTCGGCGGGGTGGAAAGAGGAACATGGCGCCACCATAAGTGGCACTGCAAATACCAGGACCAACCGGGTTTTTTTTGAAGTCCGTGGCATAGAAGGCCAGCGTTGACTCGTTCCCATGCTCGGCAAACCATGTTGTCCGCCAAGTGTAGTCGCGCGGATCGGCCGGAGTATCGAACAGCATGACCGCGGCGTCCATGCCGCTCCGAATTTGCGGATTTATTTTTACATACAAATCGCCGTCATACCAATGTCGCAACGTCTCGCGAATGTCGATCCCGTCCATCACGCTGCTGGTAAACTTCTCACTCTTGACTGCATCGGCACCCATGATCTGTTTCGCTCGACTGAAGACTGCCGACCGAAATTGTTCGATGCGAGCGTCTTCGGGCGGATAGCTGCACTGATAACCCGGATCCCAGCGTTCGAGCCAACGTTTCTGGTCCTTCGGTCGTGGCCGATGCGGTCGCAGCTCCAAATGCCGCCACACGAGCGGTACACCCGACAAACGATTGACAGCGCCCACAATTTCGTCCGTAGGTAGTTCCAACTGTCCAAGTCCCATCTTTACCAGCGGAAGAGGTTCTTTGGAATCTTGGTTAGTACCAGAGTTGGCACTGGGATCGCGCGAATCATCGCTCGCGCTATCCGAAGCGTTCGGTTCCGGGTCGTCGTACTCGCTGTATTCTTTCGTGGCAACGCCCGCTTCGAGTCGGTCCATTCGATCCGGGACGTATCGTTTTGCGGTGTTAAGAACATAATAGGCGTAGGTGTCCCCGGCGATTTGCTGCGCTGCTTGAACGATGTGAATGAGGTCTGGGGTCAGACGCCGCTCCATAAGTGTCAAGTTGCGGATGTACTGCAAACATTGACGCAGCAAGAGCGGAGTAATCTTGCGAGCCGAAGTGCCAAGTCGTCTTTGGTAGACGGCTCGGGCGGTTAGCAACAATCGCTTGACGCCATCAATGCTCAACTCCGAATCATCGCCCAGGGTCATGCGAGCGTGTTCGTAGAGCGCTGTTGTGAACGGGAGTTCTCCGAACAAAAAGTACAAAGACCGCAAACGCACGCCATAGACTTTAGGAGTTTCGGTCCATTCATTCTGCGGTGGGTTGGGGTCCGGTTGAAAATAGGCTTCGCGAATCCAGGGCCAGTCGTGAAAATCACAGACCAATAAAATGTTTTTGAAATCGATCGACAGTTGCCGCAATTGGTAGGCCATGTAACGAATGCGCGCGATCCGTTGCGGGTTCGTGGGCCGTTCGATATGCGGCAACATCGCAGCAGCGAATCTTTCAATCGAGACCCGTTTCAAACAGTAGGGATCCGCCGACTGTTGTTGATACGCTTCGTAGCGATTCGTTTCCAAGTCAATAAAGAAACGGGGAATGTGTTCCCCGATCGCGGTGCGAATGGCCGCAATCGTGGGCTGGCAGGGGTCGATGGGCACGTAGCTCGCGTTGAGGTCCACTTCCCAATCGTCAGACTCCTCCGCGGGAAGGGCATCCTCCGGTTCGCCGGTTGGGTCTGCTGCATAGTCCGATTCGGCTGGCTCAAACAGCGGGTCGGCCTCCGATTTCCAGGGCTCTCCGCCTTCGTCGTCATGGTCATGTTCGTGGTCATGCGGCTCATCCCATGCCGGAACATATTCATGAAAGGGTTGGATCACGACGGCAGGAGTTGGCAGATTCAACACCGCGTCTTCAACCGATTTTTGAAACGAGGCCGGTAATGGAATCGCGACCGCATCGAAGTTGCCTTGCAACATCAAACGTCGTACTTCCCAAGCGAAGTCGCCACTACCATGGACGATGGGAAAGACGCTGACTCGCGGACCAATTTTCAACAAAGCGGGATGGTTCCAGGCCATTTTCGTCCGTTTCCGAGTTCGCGCTTGCACTCATTCTGGTCGCATTCCAACCGTAGGGCTGCTTTCGCAGTTGGGTTTGTCCGAGCGGGCAAGCGATTTGAGAGACCGAACCCAGCGGAACTCGTGACAACCACGCAATCGTAGTTCGACCCAGTACTAGTCTAGCTTTTCGATTCCGATTGAACAGTCGCGGTTTGCAGCAATTGGGCTGCTGCTTCGGGTGTCAACAAAGATTGCAAGGGGCGATAGGGGGCCCAGCCCATGATGCGGCGTTTTTGTTCCGGGACTGGACCGCCGTCATGATGACAGATCGGACAGCATGCGACGGACGGTGTCACGGTCGCGCCACATTGATTGCAATGCGCCAACAGCCACCAATCCACTCCATCTGAAAATCCCGCTGGGATGTACTCTGTTTCCAAATTCAACCCAAGTTCGAGCGCCCGAGCCACCGCGGCACAGAACGGATGCCACCCCGTTAGGGATCGCCCGATTTCCCGTGCACCACACAAATCGGCTTGTTTAACGGCAGCGAGAAACACTTGCATCCTGCCGAGAGACCACTTGACCATCGCACCTTTAGAAAACCAAATCGCTTGCCACAGTCCCATTGGCGAGGCCGAACCAGCGAACTGCCGCAACGGATCATGAGCAAACAAGTCTCGGGCGATCTCTTCGAGGAGGCGTTGATTGTTCGCCCCATTCAGTGGCGTCGAACCGAAACGCGACAAGGGCTTGGATTCGTGGCAAAGCGAGCGAGTTTGCACGCTCAAATCATGCAAATTGCCCAACACAAGCACTTGGCAACATCCGCCAAGCGACATCGAGACTGATTCGACGTTGGTTGTAAGTCGCGGAATATTCGCGGGACACTTGCCGCAGGCTTCCTTCACGGTGGCAACCCCTCCAAATCCCTGCGTCGCTTCCACGATTGAAAAGGCCAACGCTTGCTCTCGTAGATTGCCGGGGACTCGTAAATCGTCCGACCGCAGCACAGCCCAATCTTCGAAAATGTTTCCGGCAGCAGCGGCTTCGCTGAAAGCCTCCAACGGCTTCAAGCATTGTTGGACTGCGATTGGAGAGCGCGGCGTGCGGTACGAATTGGCAAAGTGGGTCAAGGGAACGCACGACTGCACGAGACGCCACACGACCATGGCGGGAGTGTGGCCCAGCCAACGACATCGATAGCTGCTACTTTGGGCGTTGGACATTGGTTTCGATGTGGCCCGTTAAACGGTGCGATGGGTCGCTGGGACTTCTAGCCCTTTTGGAGTCGCTGTTGGATATTGCGCAACATCTTTTGCTCCAATTCGATATCGCGTCCAATTGAAAACCAATTCAACTTGGAGTCATCTTGAAACGGTGCGGCCGAGTTCTGAAGCGAGTCCATCGCTTGATCGTGTCGCGGCAATCCGCTGGTGACCACCGAATGATCTGGGGGATGGCGATCTTCCAGTTCTTTGTAAACCTTGACATCGATCAAGTAACCTTGGCCGTTGGGAATCACGCGAACCTTAGCCCACCGCCGAATCGTCTGCAGGGTTCCCAATCGCCGCTCTTCCAAAGTCGCGGCATCACGGCGCCAGGGCTCGAAAACAGTCGCGCCGATCTTGGGTTGTGTTTCGATCCAGCCTTCCATCAGCACATTGTCGGTCAGAGCGATTCGTTGTTCCCGACGGATCTGAAAATAGTCGTCGACTTCATCAGAGACTTGATCCATGGCAAAATCCCGGTCACAGGCGGGGGCATACAAGGGATTGGCCAACTCCGGATATTGACTGGCGTTTTTCTCTTCTTGTCGCAAACTCCATAACTTGCATCCGCCGCCGGCAGCAAGCATTAAACATACAAAAAGGAGCCCCCCCAACCAGCGAAATCCTGGCGTCAAATCGCGAAACCAGATTCTATCAGCGAATTTACTAACCGATCGAATTACCACTTGAGAGCCTCAACGTCATTTGCGGGGGCCGCCCTAAACCAAAAAACAAGAGCCTTTCAAGCCACGTCAGGCCGGGAATAATCCCAATTGGTGGCGGGCGCCCATCCACCGAGGTTGTTTCGGGCCCATTTAAGCCATTTTCGGACTTGAGAAACTGGTCACGACATCGCCGCCGCTCTCTGATAGCAGTTCTTGGGATTCCGCTCAAGACAGATTGCACATCGAATTCGGGAGAGGGCGTAAGCGGGATTGGGCTTTTTGCAGAGGAGTCTGCAGTAGAGCGAGCTCGCAAGAGTTCACGCCACCACTGGCTTCACGCCACCATTGGCTTCACGCCAATGGGGCGCTGACTGGCAGCTACCGGCCAGCAACAGAACAAGCTCTGAGGGTATTGGGCCGTAGGACCGACTTTGCTTCAGACATGTCCGCAAGTAGGCCGAGCGGGATTCATCTTGGGTACGGAGCCGCCACCATTGGCTTTACGCCAATGGAGCGCTGACTGGTCAGCTACAGAACTTGATCCAAAGTATTATAAAGGCCGTAGGACCGACTTTGCTTCAGACACGTCCGAGTTTCATCTTGGGTACGGACCGACCTGACTTGCGAGCGTGAACCGTTGCGGTCTCGGTGGGAGTTTGTTTGCTAAACAAGCCTGTCTCTCGCCCGCGTCTCCGGCGATGGTCGTCTTGCCTTAATGGTAAATCCTTGGCCCAACCGAGACGAGCTCGGTTGCGGCCTTCCCGCTGCTGACTTCTGCTTTTTACTTTGGGCTGCAGTCTCGTCTCTAGTCGTAATGCTCGGGCCAACATCACTTTGCATTGCATTGGTTGACAAGGCCCGCCCGATTTACACGGCGGTTTGTTACGCTTCACGCTACATGTGACGACTCGGGTCAGGAAGGCCGCAGAACCGACTCTGCTTCCGACACGCCCGCAAGCAGGCCGATCGCACGTCCCTAACGGGACGGCTCATCTCGTCAGTCGTTTCTCAGCCGCCACATTCTCAAGAATTCCAGTTCTCTGTCGGTTTCGACCCGGTCCTTACTCACCCACCCAATGCGTGAACTAATCCCAGTCCTTTGCAGCGGATTTCGCTTGCTGCTGTCCTACGTGCTCGAATAGAATAACGCTGAGTTCCATTCAAGGCAGCCAATGCATCGAGGGCGTCATCGTGTTCGCCGATCCCCTGCACTTATCGCCACATCAAAGAACCCCATCACCGCCACCGCTCTCTTCGTCGTGTTCCTTTTCTCGCCGTTCGAAACGTGAAACCACAGATCCGTGCAACCATCGCAACCAACAATACTCCATCATCGGCCTCACCAACGCCGCTGGAACGCTGGTCGAGCGTTATAGTTACAGCGCTTACGGCACCATAGGCACCTACGCCGCCAACGGCACGGTTCGTACAAGCAGCACTTACGCCAACCGCTACACGTACACAGGCCGCGAGTACGACCCAGACCTCAACCTCTACTACTTCCGCGCCCGCTGGTACGACCCCGCAACGGGTGGGTTCATCTCAAGAGATCCATTGGGGTACGTGGATGGGATGAGTTTGTATGGAGGGTATTTTGGTTTGGAAGATGTCGACCCGAGCGGGCTGATTCTAAGAACTCAAGAAAAGGTGGAACCGAAATCTTCACGTGTAATGGATGGCTGGCTAAAATCCGTCGATCTCTGTCGAGCCGCTCGTGCCCTAAAGATAAAGCAAGACAACGAGCCTGACCCTCCCCCGATTTGCAAGATTTGCGAGTCAAACTGCCAGACCCAAGTGGCCAAAGCGAAACAGCACCAGCGTGTGAGAGATATATTGGATCAATTTGGTCCAACAACGTGCACGGAACCAAAAATTTCATGCATTACTTGTAAAGAAGGGTGGGGAGGTCAATATTGGCCCCACGATAAAGAAGTGACCATATGTTGGAACGCCTATTGTGCCGACGATACGATTGATGGACTTGTCACTTTATTAGCACACGAACTGACGCATGCTCTTCAAGATTGCACCAAACCGTTGATTGGGCGGGATTGCAAATACGATCTACAAGCAGAATTGGAAGCTTACTATTGCGGGAAGCAATGCAACGACTTCGATTCGTGCCTGCAACGCGCAATCGAAAGTGCATGTACACAAAAGTGTTACCCGAACGATCTGAACCTGTTATACGGAGAACTCAAAGTTTGGTTCGAGCTTCGGACTACGCTCGGGGAGTTCTGCCATTTCCCGCGTCCACAATTTCCTTAACGATGGTGCTGAGCTAAAAAATGCCTCTCTTGGATCTCCGAGCTATACTGGCTTTGGTGACATTGCTTCTCGCGGGAATTCTCGCAAGCTATGTGTACCTTGATAGCTATTCTCAGTCGGTTACGGATCGTTGTGATCCGATTGTTTATCAAAACGTATCGCCTGTTCCATTGCATCTTACCCCTAAATCGTCACAGTGCTTGTTTGAATCATTGCTTGCCCTTTCAGATTTCGGGGACGACGTTAGTGTAACAAATGTCGAAATGATTGCATGGGCAATTAGCGTGGAACGACACAACAGTGGGTCGACGTTTATTCCAAAAGTGTATGATGAAATACTGCTGCATGTAAGCGTGAATGACGACGGCTTGAATCGCGGGTACTTAATGACGTTTATACGCATTCGAGAAGTGGAACTTGCACCTGAATCTTTCACTAAGTGGGGACGAAATGGCGATAACTGGCGTCGAGAAATGGCGGGGCCGTTGACAGAGAGAGAGTTGAGCTCGTTCGTTTATGAATCCACGTTTGGACCAATGGACTTTTCCGATTTTTCTCCAACTGTTGCGGTACGTACATACGGCCAGTTTTCTGAGGAAACGACGAGGCTGCTCAAGAACGGACTCGCCGAAACCGAACGTCAAGCACGGCGTGACGCTTGGATGCGGCAAAATGCGAGTCGCGCAGAAAAACTGTAGTTAAACCGTAAAAGAACCATGAGTAAGCCTGATTTGGATAAATAGGTATGGAGCTGCCGCTAGGCTGTCTTGATTGGCATGGGGTTCGCTAACCGAAAGATGGGCCAATTCTTGAGCTTTGATTTAATGATTGATTTGAATGTCGGTGCGCTTGAGTGCCGATGTCGCGGGTGAATCAGGCAATGAAATTGATTTGGCGTTGCTGAACTTGAATTGGTTGCAGACCGATAGCAAGGCAGGCGGTTTCGATCGCTGCGGAAAGTTGCATCTTGTCCGTCGCTTCAGGTGCGACAGTTTGGTTAGGTTATATTCCTCGATGTCGTCTTCCGATTCCGCGACCATTGGCTTTACGCCAATGGAGCGCTGACTGGTCAGCTATACAGAACTTGTTCCAAGGGTTTGAAGGCCGTAAGTCCGACGCTGCTTCAGACACGTCCGCAAGTAGGCCGATCGAGTTTAATCTTGGGTACGGACCGGCTGGACTTGCGAGCGCGAACCGTTGCGGTCTCGGCGAGTTTCGTTTGCAAAACAAGCCTGTCTCTCGACCGCTTCTCCTGTGGGTGCTGTGTTAACTTAGTGGTGAATCCTTGGCCCAACCGTGACGAGCTCGGTTGGGGCCTTCCCGCTGCTGATTTTTGTTGTTTGCTTGCGTCTGCCGTCGTGTCTCTCATAGTAATGCTCGGGCCAACATTACTTTGCATTGAACTGGCAGCCGAGTCCCGCCCAACTTACTCGGCGGTCTGTTAGGTTTCACGCTACATGCGACGACTCGCGTTAGGAAGGGTCGCAGGACCTGCTCCTTAACACTGGCTTAGCGCGCCGTTAGACTGGTCTCTGCCAATGTCCAAAGAAAACTTCCCTTCCCAGGATTCCGTCGTGCAAACCACCAGCGAAATCAAACAGGCCCAACTCGCGCTGAAGACAACCTACCAACAGAATCCCGACTTGGCCCTGGGGCAATTGCGGGCTCGAGTCATCGTGAAGCCACAGAATCTTTCGTGTGAAGTGGTCGAACCGGCTGGACTGAATCCTGTGGGCATGCACCGCATGGGTGGCGGCGACGGGAGTTGGGTCTGTCCGGTCGAACTTATGTTGGCGGGATTGGCCGGCTGTGCGGGTGTGACTTTGGGAGCCGTGGCCGATTCGATGAAAATCGAACTACGCTCGGCGGCGATTACCGCAGTGGGCGATCTTGATTTTTGCGGAACCTTGGCAGTCAATCGTCAAGCTCCGGTTGGACTGACCAAGATTACACTTCGCTTCGAATTGGAGACAGATGCACCCAGCGAATCGGTGCAGAAGCTCATCCAGTTGACCGAGCGATACTGTGTGGTTTATCGAACTCTTCAGCAGGCACCGGAGCTGGTCACGGAGACGCATGTCCGCACAAGTTAAGAGTAGAAGGTTCGAGTTTAGTTCGTGCGCCCTCGACAATCCTTCGATAATGAAGTTGTTGATCGCAAAAAGAACTCAATGGGGGATGGGAGCTTGGCGATCGATCGAAGAATTTTCCCACACGGCGGTGTCCGTAACGGGATCGTAGGTCAATATTCGATGGGCGCTGCCAACCACCGGAGGTTGCTGGTCTTTAGGCAACCAGTGGCGATGCTCGGCCACGATCTTGGCCAAGGCTTGTTGCTCTTCAGGAGCCGGTTGATGCAGTAGATTGTGCCACTCGTTGGCATCGTGGCGATGATCATAGAGTTCCTCGCTGCCGTCGGCGTACTGAATGTATCGATACCGATGACTGCGAACACCGTGATTGCCGGGGTTGTGCGTGGTGATGGCGGGGCGAAGCCTTTCCAAGTTGGCGTTCTGCAATTGGGGGACTAAACTCAAGCCCTCCAAGTCGGATCGCGGTGGCAAGGAGCACAGTTCCAGCAACGAAGGGAACAAGTCCAGTAATTCGACGGGTTGTTCGCAAAGCTGACCCGCCCTGACGCCTGGTCCAGCAAAAATCAAGGGCACCCGAGTCCCATCTTCCCAGAGCGTGTTCTTTCCGGTGATAAGTTTTTCACCCAAGTGAAATCCGTGATCACTCCAAACCACCACAATCGTATCGTCCTCTAGCCCACGCTCGCGCAAGGCTGCCAGGATGCGTCCGACTTGTGCATCGACGAAACTCGAGCTGGCCAAATAACTTCTCACCAGATTCTTCCATTGACCTTGCTCGTGCAACCAAGCCAAACGCGGCTCTGGTAAACGCCAGTGCAAGTACCAAGAAAACCGAGGAGTGTCGTTTCGATCCGTTGCTTCAATCGAAGGCAAAACGGAATCGTCGTCGGGAAATCGATCCAGCCATGGCGGAGTCACGTAACAAGGAACATGAGGCAGAAAGAAACCTGCTGCCAAGAAAAACGGTTGCTCGCCGTTGGCTTGTTGTATCTGTTCGATAACCCACGAGGCGACTTGGTAATCACCCTTATCTTCCTCGCGATGGGGAAACGTACCCCAATCCATCAGAGGATGATTTCCCATTGGAGTTGGCGGAATCAACTTCATTGGCGGGACGACTCCGATACTTGGTGAGGGGCCACGCCGCATAAACTCGCTTGGTCGATCGCGATTGACTTCACTTCGCCTTGGTCCGTCTGTCCCAAAATGGAAGACTTTGCCAGTGGCCATAGTGTGATAGCCGTGCCTCGCGAATTCTTGTGCCATTGTGACTTCATTCCTCAGCGACGGAACTTCGCGAAACCAAGGTTCCAAGCCGTAGATACCGGTCGTTGTGGGGCGTTTTCCTAACAGGACACTGGTACGCGACGAATTGCAGAGGGGTGCTTGGCAATGGGCATTGAGAAACAAGCTGCCGCGTTTGGCCAATTCGTCCAAATGAGGCGTATGGGCCAAGGCGTGACCACCGAGACAACCTAGCCAGTCATTTTGATCGTCGATCGCGATCATCAACACATTCGGACGCCGTTGTGGGGAGGCACTCGATGACCACTGGGTTTGCACTTTTCGTTGGGTTACCGGCCACCACGATTGCAACTTCTCCGCCAATTCTCGCACCACTTCGGGATGTTTCGCCGCCAGATTATCCTGTTCGTGGGGGTCGGCAATGAGATCGAAAAGTTGTGGGCGTTGTTCCGTCCTGGGATGATGCCGCGCGTCGCGCCCGACGTCGCCATCGTAAGTCAGTAAAAGCTTCCATTGCTCTTGGATCACCCACCGATACAACAAGGAAGCTTCGGGTTGGTCCAAATCCGCGATGTCGTGAGCGAAGGTCTCGCCGAATACCTCTTGCCGTGGTGTTGCGGCACCGGATTTGAGGACTGGAAGCAAGTTGAATCCAGGAAGGTTTGTAGGGATCTCGGCCTCGGCGGCTGCCAAGAGCGTCGGGACGATGTCGACGCTGGAGCACAACTGTTGCCCGCGCGTTCCGGGTTGGATCACGCCAGGCCACGAAAACATGGTTGGTTGCCGAGTACCACCTTCATAGGCCGATTGTTTTGAGCGTGGTGCAAAACCGACGGCATTAGGCAGCTGAATCCAACCATTGTCGGCAACATAAATCACTAAAGTATTGTTGCGAATGTCGCGTTGCTCCAAATGTTGCAACAATGCTCCGCAAGTTTCATCGAACCACTCGACCATCGCGAAGTACTTGGCAACCGAGTCGGACTCGACTCCCTTCTGCTTGTATTTTTCAAACAATTTCGGCGGTGGGTTATGTGGTGTGTGCGGCAAGAAGGGGGCGTACCACACAAAGAACGGACATTGTTCCACTTGGGCGTGGTCGATGAACTCGAATACTGGTTGTAGTCCTTCACGTCCGATCTTCAGACCATCGTCACCATGTCGCCCGCCGGCTTCGGGAAAGCCACGCGTCATGCCATGCGTGAAACCGCCGCGGCGAAAACTGCCTTCCCACCATTTCCCTGATTGATGGCTCAAGTATCCTTGGGGTGCCAATAATCTGGGTACCGTGGGATGGCTGTCAATAAAAGAGATCAATCGTTCACGCTGTTGTCGATAGGCTTCCGGTTCACCCGCTGATCGATTCGGCCCCAACATCTCCGGAAGCAAGGCCGGGTCATTGCCAGTAATGCGATGTTGATGCGCATACAATCCCGTCATTAGAGTCGCTAATGAAGGACGACATAAAGCTGTGGGGACATAACCCCGTGTGAACACCGCGCTTTCCGACGCCAACCGATCCAAGTTCGGAGTCTCGATTTGTGCGTGACCCATGAACCCATAATCCGTCCAAGCATGATCATCGGAAATGATCAACACGATGTTAGGCGGTTGCACTGGGGTCTGACTTGAACTTGATTTCGTGTCAATGGCTCCGCTACAAATCGGGTCGACAAAGCTCATGGATAGTAAAGCGAACCCGATCGCGAGCCAGCGGTTGGTTAACTTCAAGTGGTACATCGGATCTCGATCATTCAAATTTTGGTTTGTACCTTGCAGCGGCGATTTTTGGCCGTTCGCGACAAGGAATTTGCGCGTTGTGGCTGAACGTCAAGCAAAACGAACCGGCCGTCCCAACATCCGGCGAGGTCCTGAGCATAAGGTCCAATGTGTGAGAATGGAACTTGAGCTGGCCTTCATCATAGTCGACTCGCCGTCGAGTCGAGACGGCCCGGGGGTTCTCACTGCCGACTGAGATCGTTACTCGCGACTCGAACAGACTTGATGGGCGTCAGAGGGAAGCAAAGTTGGCTGCGTTCGAGATCGGCTCAGAGCGATTTGGTTTCACGTCGCACCATTGCGAACTGTGAGACGGCGGATCGACGTTGTTAGCGGGGCCAAAACGTTGTCACGACGGGTTGACGATTAGTTCCACATCACCGGCGGCTCCGTTGGAACCCCGACGCCAGTGGTCCAAGGATTTTGATTGGTAGAGTTGGTTCGCGATGTCGCCAATTTGGTGATCGCGATTGAGGGTCTCTTGGATCCCAGCGAGCAATTTCGCTGATTCGGGCGACAGTTCATTGGGTTCGACAGCAGACAGCCGAATCTGAGCGTCATTCGAGATTTGGACTCGGATTTTGGGCAAGTCTGGATAGTTGGATAGAATGCCTTGGATTTGTTGCTCGAAGGCGTCGTACAACGTGCCAAACTTCGTAGCGGTCTCTCGCTTGGCATTCGACACATCGGACGAAGAGTCCGCATCGTTTGTGGTTTCGGAATCTTGCTGCAAAAGTGCGGCAAATGGGGCCAGTGCCGCGTTTGTGACGGTTTTTGCCGTGTCGGCTGCCGATTGTCCGATCTGGCCCAACAGTCCTGTTGCCAAGCCCACGATAGCGAGATTCGAGGGTGTCATTATTTGCGTCCAAGAAAACCGCGTCGGCACATCATGTATAGGGTTCGGCCTAAACGAATGGGGTGTGAAGTTAAAATCCCTAAAAGTTACGTGAATCACGCAGATTTTCAGCGGTCCCATGCTGTCGGTGGGCAACGAAGAAGAATAGATTGAAGTACGGCCGTGGTGGTCCTTGACGAATCGTGGGCCAACTTTGGCAGGACTGTTTCGGTCTTTCAGTTGGTAATTGGCTAGGGTCGTTGCTGCGAGTCGATTGGTCGATTCGAGCGGAAATAGAGAGAAAGGGAGATAGAATGCGGATGTTATTTACAGCGTTGGCGGCTTTGTTCCTGGTAGGAGCGGTTGGTGCTCAAAGCAGCTGCGCTCAGGACGAGAGCGATTCGGCTAAAGACGAGAAATCGATCTACGATTTCAAGGTCAAGACAATCACCGGCGAAGAAGTGTCCCTGGAAGACTACAAAGGCAAGACGATCTTGATTGTCAATGTCGCAAGCAAGTGCGGCTACACCCGGCAATATTCGGAAATGCAAGCAGCTTACGAGAAGTACAAAGACCGTGATTTTGTGGTTCTGGGCTTCCCATGCAACCAGTTTGGAGGCCAGGAGCCTGGCACGGAAGCAGAAATTATGCAGTTCTGCAAAGACAATTATGGGGTTAGCTTCCCGATGTTCGCCAAATTGGATGTCAAGGGAGCGGAAGCCGACCCGTTGTTCAAGTATCTGTCTGGGTTGGAGACCACGCCGAAGGCTGCCGGAGACATTTCTTGGAACTTTGAGAAGTTCTTGATCAATGCGGAAGGCGAAGTCGTTGGTCGATACAAATCTGCTGTAAGTCCGACCGGCAAGGAAATGCAGGAACAGTTGGAGAGCTTGCTACCGAAGACTGGGAAGAAGGAAGGCTAATCCTAGGTCGGTTTAGCGTTTGGCTGCCCGATAAAGGAAGTGGGGCAGGACATTCGTGAGATGCCACTCAAGCAGCCATGCCGGCCTCCGGCGTGGCTGTTTTCGTTGGGTGTCATTCGTCAGACTTCCGATTTTGCAGCTGTCGGTAAATTCGAAGTCCCCAGTAAATCAAGATCGGTACACCCACTGGGGCCATGGACGTGGCCAAAATAAACGGCAACAGGTTCAAACGATGCTGGGCTCCAGGCGGCGCACCCACCAAGATACCTGTGAACAAGAGGCCAGCGATCATGGTGCTGATGCCTATCAGAGTCATCGAAATGAGCATCCCCTGCAAGCCAATTTTCATACTCTGACCTTTGGATGACTTGTTGAACGATGGTTAATCTGGCGGGCAAACAGCAACTTCTTCGCTCGGACCCAACTTCCTAGGTTCGAACGCGAGCCTTCGCCGCATGACAAAGTTGTGCCGCATTCTCTAAGGTCGAAAACTTTATGTTCGCGTCTGCGTCACAGGGATTCTTTGTTCGTGGGGTGACGCTTGACGGTAGTTGATCCGCAGTGGATTGAGACCTTTTCCGCTCATTCGCGACACAAACAGAATCATTCGGGTCGTTTTCGCTCGGAATCCCGACGGATCATCGACAGAATCTACGGCACCGCTACAGCTTAACATAACTGAGACGGTTCGGTCACTCGGACTGCGTAGACGCTGTCGAATTGTTCAATTTTCCCAGTCTTGCTGACGATACGAGTTGTGAGTCCGATCTCGGCACGACCGGAACCCAGTGGGAGTCTCCCACAACGACTGAATCGTAGCAGGACTAGACCAGCGGCAGTACTCGAGCGTCCCGCACTCGAGTCTTGGTCGGCCAACCGAGTTGGTTGTTAGTCCATTGACCCAGCGAATACAAAGGATAACGTAGCCATGCGACTGTTTTTTTCATTGGCAACAGCCTTGATGGCGTGTGCCGGGATGACTGGCTGCCAGACGGCCATTTGCACCAACTGTACTACCGTGCCAGCGACAGCTGTCGTGGCGACTTGCGATGCCAAGGCCGGATGCGATTCGAATGCAGGCGGCGGAGCAACGACCGACTGCGCTGCGAAACCCGACTGCGGTTGCGGTAAGGGTGCGGGTTGCGACTCGGCCGCTTGTTCGGGCGGTTGTGCGGACGGAACTTGCGGTACGACCGCTGGCGTTCCTGTGGTGACACCCATTCGAAACCTCGCCGCTCGTTTACGAGCCCAAGCGGATGCCAATGCGGCTTGTGCGAACGGTGCTTGTGGTACTGGAACTGGTAGCTGCCCAGATGGTTCTTGCGGCAATGCTTGTGCCGATGGTTCTTGCGGTACCGGGGGCTACAACGGTGGATCAGGAACGCTGTTTGGGGGCCTGCTGCGTCGCCCTGGATTCATGGGAATGGGTGGTCAAGGCGGTGCTGGTTACGGTGCCGGTGGCATGGGCGCTGGTGGTATGGGCATGGGTGCAGGCGGCATGGGCATGGGTGCTGGTGGTATGGGCATGGGTGCTGGTGGTATGGGCATGGGTGCAGGTGGGATGGGCATGGGCGCAGGCGGACTTGGGATGGGCGCAGGCGGATATGGTCCGGGTGGGCTGGCTCATGGTGGATTAGGGCATGGTGGTTTGATGGGCGGTCGCTTGGGCTCGAACATCGAACATCCCTACGGTGGAATGTCGCCTCATACTCCTCCGATGGCGGGCCCGTTCGGTCCGATGTCGCCGGCTTATGGTTATCCTTACTATACCACTCGCGGGCCACGAGATTTCTTCATGGACAATCCACCTAGCTTAGGTCGCTAGTTAGATTTCGATTGGTCATGCGAACGAAATAGAACAGGCTGGTGAATTTCACCAGCCTGTTTCATTTTTCATACGAGCGGCGAACCATACAAACTCGCTCTGTTCGAATCTGTTTTCCAAACGTTGCTAATCAATTCTCTGTAATCGGATTGGGGATGCCGAGTTCGGAGCGCTTGTATGCGACGCGTCGGCGATGAATGCCAAGCCGCCGAGCCACCTCGGCATCGGGCAACTTGCCGAGCATGGCCAGTTCAGCCTTGGTCCACACACGCTGGCTTCGTCCCTTTTGAGTGGCCCCGATCCCGCACCGCCGACGCTTGTTGGCCACCGAAGTCGTATTGATCCCGATTCGCTCGGCAATGACTGCATCCGCAAAGACACCCAGCCACGACAATTGCTTCTTGGTCCAACGATGTTGGGCCTGTTCACGAGAAAGTCCGAACGGCGGAATTTGTCGTCGTGTTCGTTGAGCAAACACTGCGGAATCTGTAATTCCCATTTTCTTGGCCAGCACGTTGTCTGGCATGGTTCCAAGCAAAGCCAGGTTCTTGCTGGTCCAATGAGCGGCCAATGCCCGGGGCAACTTGCGATCTCTACGCAGCTTGGATACCGTCGCAACCGCCAGCCCAAATTTTTCGGCAAGTATCTGATCCGTTTCCTTACCCAATAACTTGAGTAATGCCTGAGGGAACTGAGATTTGCGCATCGTTGCGACTCCAAAGAGAAAGAGTTGACGCCCGCGAGCACAGTATACGATCGCTATTTCAAAGTGCCAGCCATGATTGTGTGTACTCACGCTTTTCGTTCAGCGGTCTTGAGGTAATCGCTATTCGGCTGACTGAAAGATAGTGGGAGGCGCATCCTACGGACCGTGACTGACAATGACATGAGTTAGTGCGGTGCGGGCGTCACACGGCGTGCGCCTGCCGTTACTTGAATGGTATCGGGGTTAGACCGCTCCGAACAAGCGCTGGCCCTCAATGAGGCCCAGTGTTGTGCCATGGCTAGAGGTTGTTCAAGCGATTGGTTGGATTGAACAGTTGTTTCAGTCCCTGTTCAGCTGCGAACCCCGTTGATGAAAATTGACGGCTTTCGCGGAATGCAGATGAGCTGCGTGCTTGTTTGCCTCGAGGACTTGAGTATAACTTTACTCCTAATCATTGTTGAATTTCGGTGGTCGTGACTCGATATTGCCGAATTCGATGAACGGTTCGACCTCATAAAATCCAGGTATTCAAACGTGATTTGCCGACATTCTTGGTTCGTTTGTTTAAGTGCTTTTCTGTTCTTCGCGGGCTCAACCGTGTGGGCCTGGCCGCAATCAAGCGATGGGCTCTATCATTACGACGAGACTGGGCGTCGAGTTGATTTTTCGCACATCGGACAGGATGAAGATGGGCGATACTTGATTGAATTTGATGACGAACACGGCCATGAAGCGGGCTACAAAGGGAGTGTTGGGTCTCCGCAGTTGGCGTTGACCGATAGTTTTGTTGCTCGAGTGGATCAACAGGTGGATGTGGAGTCGCTGGCCCGCGATTGGGGTGTCACAGTTGTGGGGCGACAAAGTTGGGATTCCAATCTCGTCGTATTCCAAGGAACATCGGCCGTTCAAGCGTTGACCGCAGCGAATCGTGCCTTCGAAAGCGGGCAAGTCGCCCAAGTGTTTACTCAATTTGAACGTCAGCGAACAGCCAGACAAATACCGAACGATCCATCGTTCGCGTCACAATGGCACTTACGCAACACCGGGCAGGGGGGCGGAGCCGTAGGCTTTGATCTCCGAGTTGAGCCGACGTGGAACTTTACGAACAACACGGGACTTGGTACCGGGGTGACCATTGGAATTGTCGATGGACGTGTTCAGCAAACCCATCCAGATCTTGTAGCCAATTTGCGAACGGATCGGTCGTTGTGGTTGGCTGGCACCGCGGATACCCATGGGACGGCAGTGGCTGGACTGGCAGCTGGCGTTGGTAACAACAGTACCGGGATCTCGGGTGTTGCTCCGCGCGCATCCTTCGGTGGGATTAGCTTGTTGGATCAATCACTGACGGATGCGAATGAAGCGTTGGCTCTGTCGCACCATTTCAACACGATGGTGGGCGGTCAATTTGATGGGATTCATATTTACAACAACAGTTGGGGGCCGACGGACGATGGAACCCGAGAAGCGGCTGGACCACTGGTACGGTCGGCTCTAGCTTCTGCTGCCAACACCGGTCGCAACGGACTAGGAAACATCTATGTTTGGGCAGGCGGCAACGGTGGGAATGTTGATAACGTCAATTACGACGGCTATGCGAACAGTCGATACACGATTGCCGTCGGTGCGACAACGAACACTGGGGTAAGGGCCGGTTACAGCGAACGAGGGGCGGCGCTGATGGTCAATGCGATGGGTAGCGGCGGCACGCGCGATGTCGTCACGACGACCACAGGCAGCAATTACACGAGCTCCTTTGGGGGCACCAGCGCCGCGACGCCGATGGTGGCGGGAGTTGCCGCGCTGATGTTAGAAGCCAATCCGAATCTTACTTGGCGAGATGTGCAACATATTTTTGTGGAGACTTCTTGGCGGACGGATCCCACTCATGCAGGCTGGGTCCAAAACGGAGCTGGTCGTTTTCACAATGATTTTTATGGTTTTGGAACCGTTGATGCGACCGCCGCTGTCGCTGCTGCGACGACCTGGCACAACGTCGGAGATGCCGTCATGGTGACAAATTTTGACGCGGTCAACCAACTCATTGCCGATGGCTCCGGGAACTTGAATAACCCAGCGTTTGGAGCCCCGATTGTCAGAACGTTGTCGATCACGGATCGGATTCGCCTAGAGCATGTCGAGGTGGTGTTCAATACGACTGGAGGATTTGCTGGCGATTTGGAAGTCGTTCTCACCAGTCCGATGGGGACCCAGAGTTTGTTGGCAACTTTGCACTCGCACGGTGCCGCCTACAACAATTGGACGTTCATGACGGTCAAGAATTGGGGCGAGTTTTCGGATGGCGATTGGACGCTGCGGGTCCGCGATGGTTGGGCTGCCGATCAATCCACCTGGGTCAATTGGCGAATCAATCTTTATGGTACGGCCGTTCCGGAGCCAGGCAGCGGTCTCATTCTCGTGACCATTGCGATTGGCCTAATCATTCGACGACGAAGGTAGGACCGTCATTTTATTGCACGCAAGGCCGCAGGAAATTGCTTTGCCCAAGATACTTCGTCGTGTCGGTCATTTTCGAATGAACGATGCCATAAACTGACGTCAGGTTCGAGCCCTTGTTCAATCAACACCTCTGCCATCTGCGCGGCACGACGAGTATTGGCCGCGTGTGATTCAGGGTTGCCGCCCTCATGCGTTCCCATCGACAGCCAAAGTCGGGACTGCAAAGGCCAGGACTTTTGCTTTTCTGCGATGGCCGTCAGTAGTTGCTCTCGATCCCAACCTAAGGATGGAGAAAATGCGAGACAGCCCGCAAACACCTCAGGCCGCTCGATGCACGCGTGCAGCGAGATCAATGCCCCTAAGGAAGAACCGCCAATCCAGGTGGTGTCACGGGATGGATCCGTTCGGTATTCGTTGTCGATCCAAGGCTTCAGTTCATCGACCACGAATTCCAGGTACAGTCGCCCTGCCCCGCCGGCATTCATTCGAGCGTCAACCGTCATGGTGTATTCGTCGATGCGATCTGCCGTGTTCCATATGCCAACGATGACCATCGGCGGAATTTCGCCCGCATCGATCAACGTCGTGACAGCTTCGTCGACTTGCCACTCCTGGCCGAAGGCGGCCGTCGCCTTGTCAAACAGGTTCTGCCCGTCATGCATGTACAACACCGGATATCGTTCTTGACGCGTGTCGTAAGTCGAAGGCAGCCACACGGCAATGGTCCGTGAATTGCCTAGCGTCTTCGAGCGAAACTCATGCTTGATTAACCTGCCAACGACGGTCGATTGCAAAAGTTCGTCACCTTGAGCCCAGGACCCAACGATTATCTCGACGCGTTGAACTTGTCCCGCGGGCTGTGGCTTGACATCGATCTGTCGGTTGGGAATATCCCGACCTCGCGCGTCTCGCTCGACGGTTTGCCAACTGCCACAAGTTACTTTGAACTGAATGGTCGTTCCAGGAAGTGCGGCAAAGGCTGCGTGGTAGGTATTGTCTGCTTGCCGTTCCAATAACAACCCGTCCGGCGCCCAATTCCCCAGAGCGGGTAGACTACCCGCCAGATACAGTTGCGGCGCGGTTTCCTTTGCGAACTCAGGAGCGGACACCACTACCAATACCGAGACCGGTCCATCATCTTGGGCAATGACGCAGCTTTGCCCAATGAACAGCAACGCCGATACCCACGTCCCCGCGTTGACCACACAAAGGGCGCTCGCGCGACAGCACGTCACTAGGATGTTTTGGATCGGACGCCGTGGGCTCATGATGGTTGCTGGCCCAAAGCTTCGAAAATGCTCGCGCTTTGACGATAGCACAATTCGATCGCGTCGCGAGCCAAATCGCAACCCAAGATTTTGGAGGGTTGTCCCGTGGTGAGCGCGCGGTGGACTTCATGCAATTCCGCTTCAAATCCCGCCACATCGTCGCCGACCGGCATTTCGGGACGGATCACGCCTTGACTGGCAGTCATGATCTTCATGGGCATGGCTTCCACTTTGCCCTCGATCACGGCCAGCTCAAAATGCAAGGTCGCTCGTTCCAAGTGAATTTCAAAACCATGCGTGAAGCTTCGCCCTTGTTGGTCGATCACGCCCGAAGTAACGCATACAGTTTGGTCGGGGTCTTCAAATGTCAAAAACGAGTTCCAGTACTTCGCGACAGTGCCTTTCACTCGACCGCGGCTGATCACATCCTTGGGGCGACCGAACAACAGGCAAATCAAGTGCGCGTCATGGACGTGCAGATCCAACATTGGACCACCGATCTTGTTGGGATCGTAAAACCCGGTCAACCATTGCGGATCTGAAATCACCCTTGAGAAACGTCCACCGAGCAGTTTGCCATAGGTGCCTTCCGCAATCACTTGCCGAGCGACCGCATACTCAGGAAAGAACGGCAAGACGTGCGCGACCATCAGTTGCCGTTGATTCGCGCGAGCCGCGGCGACCATCAAGTCGCACTTCTCGGTCCACAAGCTCATCGGCTTTTCGCTGAGCACGTGTTTTCCTGCGTGGAGGCTTTGGATGGCCACATCGTGATGCAAGGCCGGGGGCAGGCAGATGTCAATCAAGTCGATGTCACCGTTCTGAAGCATCTCGGTTAAAGAACCATAAGTCTTGACTTGAGACAGGTCGACCACTTCCCCTTGGGGGCCGAAATTTCCTTGAATACCTCTCCAATCGCCGGACCTTTTTACGGGATCTGTTTCACAGATCGCCACGACTTCCATATCGGGTATTCGCTTGTAGGCCAACCAATGAATCCAGCCCATGAAGCCCATGCCAGCAATTCCAACTCGAATCATCTCTTCCTCCTCAAATATGTTACTAAAACATCACCTTCGTTCGACCTAGCGCGTTGAATCGCTTGTATGTCGCAGGTCTTGGAAACGTCGCCCCTTCATTTCGTAGCGAGGCAACGAGCCAATGGGGACGGTAACGACTTCGACTTTCAAGTTCAAACGCACCATCAATTCTTGCGAAATTCGTTTCGGTTGTTCCATTCGATCTTCCACTTCGATTTTCAAAAAGTCGAGGTGCCCTTGTTTGAATGCGGTCATTCGGTACTCGACGACTTCGGGGAAACTCCGCAGAATCTGTTCGATGGAACTTGGAAAAATATTCACGCCACGAATGATCAGCATATCGTCAACCCGGCCGAGGACGCCGCCTCTCAAGTACACCCAGGTGTTTTCGTATTCGTGCGAATAAATCGGTCTAACCAAATCCCCTGTACGATAGCGAATGACCGGCGCTCCTGCTCGTCCCAGCGACGTCAATACAAGTTCACTAAGTTCGCCTTCATGCGCTGGGGCGTCCCGTTCGATACTGCGGAATTCCGCGATGAAGTGATGTTCGTTAACAAACAGTCCCGTACCATCGGGAGAATTGAATCCCCAGGGCCCGACTTCGCTCGCTCCGCAATGATCAATTAGTTTGGCGTTCCAGTTGGATTCAATCGTTTGGCGAATTGCCGGAACACTTCCGCCCGGCTCCCCGGCCACGACGATTTTCTTTACGGGCAAATCCGCCACGACCAGTTGATGCTCCCGACCGACTTCGGCCAAGTGCAACGCGTAACTTGGCGTACAAAATATCGTATCTGCCGATGTGGTGCGAAGAAGTTGTAGTCGAGCAACACTGCTGAGGCCACCAGCCGGGATCGCCATCACACCGCGCTGAACCAACGCGTCAAAGGCACTCCAGAAACCGATAAACGGACCGAAAGAAAAGGCTAACACGGCCCGATCACCAGGCTCGATTTCGGCTGCGTCCAGTACAAACTGCCACGCTTCCGACCACCACCGCCAATCATCGGCGGTATCCATGACCACCAACGGTCGGCCGCTCGTCCCGGACGTTTGGTGGTACCTGACGTAACGATCTAACGAGTACGTCAAATTGGCTGGCAAAATCGCTCCCGCATCGGACGGCTGAGCAACCGGACGAAAATCCTGCTGCAGTTCCGCCTTAAACGTGTACGGCAAGTGGGCCAATTCGGCTGCCGACTCCAAAAAGACCGACTTCAACTGAGGCGACTTCACTTGACTTGGCATCCCAGCCAGGCAATCCGCTAATTTTGTCTGATAGAAACGGTTTCCCGGTAGAATCTGCCCCAGCAGTTCGTTGAGCGTGGCGATCTGTTGGCCTTGACGGACACGTCGATCCAGTCGAGCCGCTTGTTGGCGTTGTTCCTTCGAGTTCATTCCCTCATGATACCCAATGGCCGACGAAAGTGCAGGCGGCTTTCCGTGTCTTAAAAGCATGGGCGACTCGCGCTCGAGACTCCAAATGGTTGAGGTCGTGTGCTAGACTCACGCTTTCCCGCCACGTTTGAACCCCCTCAGGTTGACTTGAAGGCCAATTGCGATGCATGTTTCTGGATTTAATTCGAGTCGCGTATGGATCGCGATGATTTCTCTGGCGTTCGCCGCGTTTGACGTCACCGCCATCGACGCCCAAGATCCAGGGCGCAAGATTGAATCGCGGCCCTCTGAAGAGCCAAAACTTGCGGAGGTGGATCGTCCAACTTCACATTCTTTGTCGGCGTTGATCGAACATTTTGCGGCCGATCGCGAGAGCTTGCAAAAGAAGTACGAGTTTCAATTGGCGCCGAATTATGGCTCCCGGATGGCGCAGTTTTATCGGGCCTGGTTGGCGGATCTGGAGGGCCTCGATTTTTCCGCTTTGGATTTGGATTCGCGGATCGATTATCTTCTGCTGCGCGATCGAGTTAGCTACTTGATGCGAAGTTTGGAGTTGGAGCTACAACAAGACGCGGCAATTTTGCCGGTGCTTCCTGGTCTGCCGTTGGTGGTTCAGCTTTGGGAAGCTCGTTTGGCCGGCACGCGACCGAATGGCGCTGAAATGGCGAGTCATTACGAGCGGTTGCGGTTGGAGTTGGTCCAACGTCGGCAAAATTTGCAAGATCCGTCGCCGGAAGCCAAAGCAATCTTCGGCGATCCGACCTTGGCGCTGTGGTTGACTCGGCGACTCCAACATCAATCGCAAATCATGGAGAGTATTCATCGATTCTACGACGGTTACGACCCCGACTATTCTTGGTGGGCGAGAAAACCTTGGGAAGAGCTACTGAAAGAAATGCGCACTTACACCCAACTGCTGAAACAGTTGGCATTGGGCGGAGCCGGCGACGACCCCGAGGCCATTGTTGGGCTGCCAATCGGAGAGGCCGCGTTGCAAGCCGAATTACGGAATGCCATGATCGCTTACTCGCCCGCGGAGTTGGTGCAAATTGCTGAGAAAGAAATGGCGTGGTGCGATGCTGAGATGGAAAAGGCCGCGCGCGAGTTAGGGTATTCGAACTGGCGTGACGCGCAAGAAGACGTCAAAAACCGGTTTGTCCCGCCGGGTGAACAGCCCAAGTTGATTATGGATATGGCCGAAGAGGCGATCGAATACGTTACAACTCGCGAGTTGGTGACGGTTCCAGACTTGGCGCGCGAAGTTTGGCGGACCCAAATGATGAGTCCAGAACGCCAGCGAGTCAATCCATTTTTCTTGGGAGGGGATACGATCATCATTTCCTACCCCACCGATGCGATGACCCACGAAGAGAAGTTGATGAGCCTCAGAGGCAACAATCCGCATTTCTCGCGCGCCGTTGTTCACCATGAGCTGATCCCAGGGCACCATTTGCAGCAGTTCATGCTGAAGCGTTACCGACCCTACCGCGGTGAGTTCGCGACGCCGTTCTGGATGGAAGGGTGGGCCTTGTACTGGGAAATGTTGCTGTGGGACCTTGGGTTTGCCGAGACGCCTGAAGACAAGATTGGCATGCTGTTTTGGCGCAAGCACCGCTGTGCTCGCATCATCTTTTCTTTGAATTACCATTTGAAACGCATGACACCCGACGAGTGTATTGAATACTTGGTCGAACGAGTCGGGCATGAGCGGAACAATGCCACTGCCGAGGTGCGACGAAGCTTTTCCGGTGGCTACGGACCATTGTACCAAGCCGCCTACATGCTGGGCGGTTTGCAAATACGCGAGTTGCACCGCGAATTGGTTCAATCTGGGAAGTGGACCAATCGACAATTCCACGACACCATCCTGCGCGAGCATTCGATTCCGATCGAGATGTTGCGTGCCAAGCTTTTAAACTTGCCCTTGAATTCCGAATGGCAGCCGGCCTGGCGGTTCTATCCCGCCATTCCTTAAGGGCGGCCCCACAAAATTAAGCGAGGCCCACACGTCGATGCACCGCACAAACCACGATCTTGCAAAGGCCTAACGCGAATCCATTCCGATCGATGAGTCGGCGGGCAACCTCCAATTAGGATTTACCAACAGGCCGTTGTGACTGGCGTGGTCGAGATGGGTTAACACTTGGGCCTCGGACAAACGGCGAATCGCAGCGGTTTCGCTCATCGAAAAACCTTCTACAAACATTCGCCATGTCCAGTAATAATCCGGCAAGCGTTCGTCCTCGGGAGTCGAGCTCCGAGAGTTCTCCGGCGCGACAACGTGTTCCAATTCTGGAGCCTGCGGTTCGTCGAGTTCAAGAGATGGAGTCTCCTCGGGCAGGCTCGGCGACTCTTCGGTTGGACGAGGTGAAGATTTATGATCCGCAAGGATTTCGTCGGGGCCACTGCCTTGTTGTCGTTGTGGCTCGCGAATGGGTGCCAACGCTTGAATTTTTTTCGAGAGGGCCAACGGCAACTTGACGCGTGGCGGTGGCATCCGTCCGACCATGACTTCGGTTCCCAACGCCGTGATCTCAACGGTTGGGCGAAACATGTTCAGTTCGATTTGTGTCAAGAGACCCGCGTCCAACAAGGCATCCAGCAAGACCGCCACTTCTTTGCTCTTGAGCCACTTCAAGGCCCCGAAGGTCTTGATCCGATGCAATCGAAGTGAGGTTAATTTCTTGGCATTACTGCCGACCAGCATCTGGTTCAAAAGCTGTTTTCCGATGCGTCCCTGCGTTCGAGCGGCTCCACTGAGGGCAACTTGAATGGTCGCCAATTCGGAGTCGTGAATCGGCGGGGGCAAATCGGTCGTCGATTGAGTTGCGGGCTTCGCCCACGTTAGCTGCTGCGTTTCAGCACCCTGAGCAGTCTTGTTGATTTGCGGATCGAATTCACCCACCGGTGCGTGCTCCCAACTCGCCTTTCGGCAGTGGTCACACTTTCCGCAGCGTGCTTGGTCATGATCGCCAAAATAATGCAAGATATCCACTTGCCGGCACCGGGTCCCGCGACAATAAGAGACGACCCGTTCAAGTCGATCGTATTCGGCTTTTTTTCGCCGCTCTAAATCTGAAAAGTCAATTTCCAGCTCTTGGAACTTTAGATCACGGCGTCGAAAATGGATGGCACGTCCGCGGAATGGTGGCACGTAATCGAAGAATTTCAACTTGTCTAATTCTCGCAGTGCTTTGGTCACCGCATCCAACTTAAGTCCGGAACGATCCGTCAACCAACCCAAACTGAAGTAAACGCGTTCGTAACGGCGATCCGCAACGATCGGTTCTAGTAACGAGAGCACCGTTCTCGCGTTCTTGGCCTCACGCTTGACTGCCTCGATGAGACTGGGTTGGTCGGAATCAATACGAACGCTGGCCAAATTTTGTTTCGTATCCAATCGCTCCAGGACACCGGCTTGTTCCAATAGTTTTTGGCAACTGGCAATGCCTTCTGTTCCTATACTAATCCCCAAATCATCTTTGATTTCTTGCAAAGTCAGTTCGACAGGGTCGTTCGGTTGACCAAGCAAGTACTGATAGACCGTACGCACGACCTCCCGCGAAGGATAGTTGTTCTCGATAAAGAACTCTTGAATGTAACGGTCTTGGTGACTAAACAATAAAAGACAACGACTTTCTCGACCGTCTCGTCCAGCACGACCCACTTCTTGGTAGTATGCCTCCAAGGAACCCGGCAGCTGATAGTGCAACACGAATCTCAAATCGGGTTTATCGACGCCCATCCCAAATGCGTTTGTTGCAATGATGATCGGGATTTCACCAGACATGAACTGCTCTTGAATCAGCCGACGTTGGACTTGGTCCAATCCTGCATGATAAAATCCTGTCGGTCGCTTAAGATTCTTCTGCAGCAACTCGACGATCTTCTCGCAGTTCTTACGGGTTGCCGCATAAATGATCCCGCAGCCAGGAGTCTTCTCCAAGAATTCCAACATGCGTTGGTCTTTGCCCGCTTGTCCGTGTGGCGTTTCAACAAACAAACTGAGATTGGATCTGGCAAAACCAGAAACAAAGGTGGCGGGGTCACGCAGCTCCAAACACTTCGAAATATCTTCTTGGACCAATTGCGTTGCGGTGGCCGTTAAAGCAATGGTCTGAGGATTGCCGAGCCGTTTGCGGAAACGCCCCAGTCGTTGATAGTCAGGGCGAAAATCATGGCCCCACTGGCTAATGCAATGAGCCTCGTCGATCGCCAACATTTGAATTTTGATCGAAGTAACGGCCTCCAAGAATCGCTCGTTCCGCAGTCGTTCCGGTGCAACGTAAACCAAATCGAATTTTCCGGCTTGGATCTCGCGTAAACGTTCGTACTGTTCGTTTGGCGTCAGGCTACTGTTGATAAATGTGGCAGCGATTCCTTGACGCTGCATGCTATCCACTTGATCCTTCATCAAGGCGATCAAGGGCGAGACAACAAACGTCACGCCCGGGCGCGCGATCGACGGCAATTGGTAACAAAGACTTTTTCCACCACCGGTCGGCATAATGCAGAGACAATCGCGGCCGGAGAAAACCGCGTCGATCACCGCGCGTTGGCCAGCACGAAACTCGGTCAAGCCAAACCGATGTAGAAATTGCTGCGGATCAACCAACGCCGCACTCATCTTTAATGGTGCCCACTAGTATTGAAGATTCGATCTCCGGCGTCACCCAAACCCGGAACAATAAAGTTTCGTTCATTCAGCCCTTGATCGACGGCGCATACATGGACTTCCAAATCGGGGCACTCTTGTCTTAATCGGTCTATGCCCTCTGGGGCCGAGATGATCGAAAGCAGCTTGACATGGGGCACACCCCAGCGTTTTAGCGTGTGGTAAGCCAGTACCGCCGAACCGCCTGTCGCCAGCATCGGGTCCAGAACCATGGCGACATCGACGGGACGCCCGGGAGGAAGTTTGCTGTAGTATTCGACGGGTTGAGAGGTCGTTTCATCACGGTACAACCCCAAGTGCCAAACTTCGGCAGTTGGAAGAAGGCTCAAGACCGGATCAATCATCCCCAAACCCGCTCGGAGGATCGGCACCAGCCCAATCGATTGGCTAAGTTCATGACCATGAAACGCTGTCAACGGTGTGGTTACATTCCGATCTCGCAACGCCAAGTGTTCTGTCGCACGAAACACCAGCAAACTGGTCAAACGACCGACGATCGCGCGAAACTGTTCGGGTGGCGTCGAACGATCACGGAGCTGGGTCAAGTGATGTCGGACAACCGGATGTTCGATAACTTGCAGGTTCATGTTTGCCTCTTTGTGAATCCTTGGTTTTTCCGGCGCATTGTCCGTCGGTCAGACTCGGCAATCGGTAGCCGCGATCGCGCAGGCTCCCTTTGCTTCACGGCTGGCGGTTCGGGCATTTTAACAAATGATACTTGCCGGTAGAATCGGCGGTGGTCCTTTCATTGCTTCCGCCGAACCGAGCACCGTGTGCGGCCCTTTTTCTTTGGATTCGCGTTTCCGATCATGCCACAACTGTTTCCAAATTGCCCGATCGAGAAAATTGTCTCTGGCGGACAAACGGGGGTCGATCGAGCTGCTTTGGCGGTCGCCGTTTTTTTGGAGATTCCACATGGCGGTTGGTGTCCGTTGGGACGCCGCGCTGAAGACGGTGCCATTCCTGCTTGCTACGATTTACATGAAACGGAGTCGCCCAACTACGCCGTCCGCACGGAACAAAACATCTTGGACAGCGATGGAACTTTGATCTTGACGCGCGGAAGAATCTCGGGCGGGACGGCGTTGACCATCAATTTAGCAAAACGAATGAACCGGCCATTTGTGGTGTTTAACTTGTCGAAAGAGCACCACTACAACGAACTCCGCGAATGGGCCATCAAAAACCAGATTCGTGTTCTAAATGTGGCGGGGCCTCGCGAGAGTTCCGAGCCCGGAATCACGCCGGAAGCCGAGCAATTCCTCACGAATGCCTTGTCTGACTTTGTTCCCTCGGCGGAATGAGGTTCATAACCAGAACGAGTTTTCCAATAGCCGTGGATCGCTCCGCGATTCCGTGTTGCTTCAATTAGCAAGCCATGACCAACCGTATTTGAGCCAATGGGCAGCCCGCGGCCCATGGTCGTCTCTCGGCGAATGATTGCACAGGGTGCACCTCAACCGCCACTGAAGTCAGACCGGTCAGGCATTTCGACAGCCGTATTGGCCTGAGAGAGTTTTCGAGAATGGTCGCAGTTTCGCGACCACTTCTCAGACTGACCAAAACACTAGGCAGCCTGCGGCCCCGCGTCCGTTGAGAGTTTCGCTGCCACAAATCGGTAGTAGAGTTGTTCCACTTTGCGAGTCTGTTGCCAAGGATCGAATTCCGTTTGGACTTTCTGCCACGCCCGAGAGCCAATTTGCTGCGCGAGACGCGGGCAATCGATAAGCTCGTGGATGGCTTCTGCGATAGCTGCGGCGTCGCGTGGCGTCACCAACATTCCGGTTTCGCGATGGCGAATCACTTCAGGGATTCCACCGACGGACGTCGACACAACCGGACGGGCCGCGGCCATGGCTTCCAAAATCGTCAACGGCAGGCTTTCGTTCAATGAAGGACAAACGTAGATATCCATCGCCGTCATTGCCACAGGAACGCGATCACAAAACCCGGCCCAATGAACTTTCGATCCAATTCCCAAATCCCGGGCAAGTTTTTGCAGTTCCCAAACATACTCTTTGCGGTGATTGCCGATGACAACCAACCGAACCTGGCGACCTTTCTCGCTCAGTTTCTTGATGGCATGCAGTAAATGCCATTGGCCTTTGGCCGGTGAGATTTCGCCTACCACTCCAATCACGGTTTCCGTGGTAGGCCCTTCATTGGCACAACCCCATTGCGAGCGCAAATCGCGTATCGAGCGGGCATCGTAGAGCGGACGGTTGGAATCGCGACCGAGCCGCTGCGGCACCGGGCAATAAATCGTACTGATTCGATCGGTTGGAACCATATTGAATCGCCGATGGAATTGCTCCGTGTCCAAGCTGGTTGCAATCACATGGTTGTTCAACATCCAATGCGCCTGAATCTTGCGGCAATGAGCGGTCGCGATGCATGGAACTTGACATATCCCACGCAACAGAACGCCCATAAAGTGTGCGCGACTCATGTGCGTATGAATCACGTCGATCTGTCGGTCGATAACCAACTTGCGCAAATACTGAATCTGGTCCAAAGGAAAGCGATGTTGCTCCGACACGAATGTCTCGAACTGAGCTTTCGTTGCTTCTTCGGCCAACCAACTTTGGGGGCGAGCGACAATCGTAATATGATGCCCCATGCTTCGTAGCGTTTGGGACAATTCCATAACGTACACGCAGGGACCACTGGTTGTTGGCGAAGAGACCAACTGCAAAATCCGCAACGGCCGCGTTCCGAAGTAACTTGAATTTGTCATTACGACGATGATCCGAAAACAAGGCTAGCGCGAACCGCCACCAGGGATCGGTGCGGAAGGTGGGAGCGCCGGTTCTCGGCGAATCCGAGGAATACCGGACGGTAACGGGAGCCGAACCGAGGTATCTGGCTTTTCTAATTGGCTGGGCACTTCACGCTGTGGTTTATCTACTTGTCGATCAGAAATTACCGCGTTTGGCGCCTGATTCGGATGATACATTCGATTGAATGGTTCTGGATCGTAAGGTCGCGATGGGTCGACCTCCGGGCCCAACGATCCGGGAGCCAATCTTGGCAGTTGAAACTTATCGCTGGGCACCGTCAGGTCGCTTGCCGTCGCCGGGACATTGTCCACGGTTTCTGCGGTCGCTTGGATGTTGTGTGATTCGAAATCGCGACCGGACTTGCCAATGCCGCTGCGATAGACCCATTGGGTGATCTCGCGATAATCTACCGAATCCACCGCAACGGGCGCCGCTTTTAGTGGGCCATGCGGTTGCGATAGCAATGTCAATAGTCGGCTGTTGCCAGGATTCTCGCGATTGATCAGCGAAAGTAACTGTTCCAAGTTGTGTCGAGTTTGTTCCAACGTCGCCTTGTGTTTGGCTGAAGGTATCTCGAGGGTAAAGGAACTCGCCTGAGCTAATTTTTCATTTTCTGGATAGTGGCAACCCGCACACGCTTGAACAACGGCCCAATGCACGGATTCGTTGAACTGATTCACGGCTGTTTGCTGAACCCTACCATCAATCGCTTCTTGCACTCGTTGATCGTTCTGAAAGCCCGGTTGATCAAAGAACGAGAAAACCGAATTCACGATCGGACTTGGTTGCTCTGTCGCGCTGGGGGACATGGCGGGATCGGCCCCGGTCACTGGTTGGGCCGCTTTGGACGGCATGTTCAGCTTGGGAGTCGTCTGGAGCTCGTGCGCAAGTGGTACGGCATTGGATGGGGCGACAGAAAGAGATGTCGTTTGTGATGTTCCAGGACGATTCGGCGAGCTTGCTGCCGGCGCGCCGGTTCCCGTCCCCGTCGGTGTGGTCAAAGGCATGGAAGTGGAAGGTGGCAATTTGGGCAGCGCGGTTGTAACATCAACGACGGGTGCTGGCCCTTGCTGCGCAGCTGCCAAGGCCGATGCCAATCCCTTCAATTGTGATTCAGGGACACCCCGAGATTTCAGGCTGTCGAGTTCGCGATGGGCTTCCTCCCAAAGTCGGTGGGTCAGGCACCAACGAACAAAGTCAATCTGAGCAGCGGTGTCACCGGGGCGCATTCTTGCCCTGTTAAACTCACAGATTTCCGTCGCGCTATCCGCAACGACCCATACGCGACTGGGGTCAAAAGTCATTTGCGTTTTCGCGTCAATTTGCACCGTATATCGACCGCTGTTCTCCGTGATCTTCCCGGAAAACAAGGCGCCGTTTCGCAACATCAACCAACGGGTCGAGAGGTTGTGGTCAAGGCTAAGGTCGACCACGGACGACTGCGCCAATAATGACGTGTCCGCTAATAACAGTAGCGAAGCAATGAAGATGAATAGGATGTTCTTCACAGGGCTGCCGGGGGTGCGGGACCATCAACTCAGTTTCAACGACCGGCAGCAGGTTTAGATTTTTCCAAAGATCAAGTCAACAGGAATCTGTTCCCCAAACAAACAAGGAAGCCCGAAATGGCCTGCGAAGATTCGGGAAATCTTTTCCGACAGAATCAAAACAGGCCAATTCGCAACGAGAAACGGGCTACGCAAATCGTTTCGATACCGCATCCCAATTCACGACGTTCCACCAGGCGTTGATGTAATCTGCACGCCGATTCTGGTAATGTAGGTAATAAGCATGTTCCCAGACATCCAATCCCAAGAGCGGTGTCTTGCCGTCCATCAACGGGCTGTCTTGATTCGGAGTGCTCGTGACTTCCAGGCCCTTTTCGCCCTTGACCAACCATGCCCAGCCGCTGCCAAACCGTGTCGTTGCAGCTTGGTTGAACGCAGTTTGGAAGTTCTCGAAGCTACCAAAAGTACTTTGAATAGCTTCCATCAAAGCCCCTTGCGGCTTACCTCCCTTGCCGGGCGACATGATCTCCCAAAACAAGGTGTGGTTGACGTGCCCACCCGCATTGTTTCGTAGCGTCGTGCGAATCGCTTCCGGCACTTCACTTAAAGATTGAACCAATTTTTCGGGACTCCATTTCGCCAATTCGGCATGCTCGGCTAGGGCTTTGTTGGCATTCGTGATGTAAGCCTGGTGATGCTTCGTGTGATGAATTTCCATCGTCTTGGCATCAATAAAGGGTTCCAGGGCGTCATAGGCGTAAGAAAGCTTGGGCAAAGCGTACGCGTCAGCGACGACCGCGAATTCCGCAGCTTGCAACAATGTCCCTGGGAGACAGGTCGCGGCCCCAGCGGTCACAACGGCCCCAGCCGTCCCAGCGAGAAACTGGCGGCGATGCAGAGCGATTTGTGGCTCTGTTTCGCTTGCTGGAAATTCATTAGCAAGTTCAGGATTTTGGCGGTTCATTTTGAGTTCCTTTGCGGTGAAAAAGGCGGCGAAACCAATGTCCCCAATCGAGCTACTTCTGGATCAACGCCGGATGGTACAATCTATCGCGAGCACCAGGCGATCGTCGCGAAGGAAGCTGCCGGCGGTCTGCCTGTCCATAAGACTTGATCCAAGCCTGCTTGTCAACCTTCCAACGCTCGGCGTTTCCCAGCCGGGGTCGGTGATCGTTGCCGTGCCGCCCGAACAAATGCATGATATTTTCGTACAATTCCGTGCCGGCAATTCTTAGTATCGAAAGTGACGAATCTGTTCGCCGCTTTCTCCAATCGTTGCCATCGCCCGAATTCCGACATCCAAGTGCCGCTCCGCCCACATTTGCGTGACTTTCTGGTCACTCGCTTCCGTCTTCACTCCATCCGGCGTGATTGGAACGTCTGACACAAGCAACAGGGCTCCCCGCGCGATTTGATTGTAATGCCCAACGATGAACAGGGTGGCGGTTTCCATATCCACCGCAATACACGTCATGTCTTGCATCTTGGTGCGGAACGCATGATCGTGCTCCCACAGGCGGCGATTCGTTGTATACACGACCCCGGTTCGGTAGTCGGTCTGAGACTCCAGCAAGATATTCGAGACAAACTTGTGAAGCTTGAAACTGGGCAAGGCAGGAACCTCGGGCGGAAAATAATCTAAGCTGGTTCCTTCACCACGAATCGCAGCGATCGGCAAAATGAAGTGCCCGATTTCTGATGAATGTTTCAAACCACCGCACTTGCCCAAGAACAGAACCCCTTTGGGGCGAATCGCCGACAACAAATCCATCACCGTCGCGGCGTTCGCGCTCCCAATCCCAAAGTTGATCATCGTCAAGCCATCGGGCGAAGTCGCCGCTTGCATTGGCCGCCCTAGCCCACGAATCTGGCATTTGAACCGAGCCGCAAACAGCTCCAAATAGTTGAAAAAATTCGTCAGCAAAATGTACTCGCCGAATTCTGCTAACGGCATGCCGGTATACCTGGGGAGCCAATTCTTGGCCAAACTCGCTCGATCAATCTGCGCGAGACTGGCGGAGGTAAATGGCTCCGAGGAATTATCTAATTCACTCATACGCTCTTGTATCTTTGCTTCATTGCTTGCGAAACAATCACCCACTGCGTGAACTCGGCCCATGCTCGGCCGAACACCATTCCCGAATCTTAATCATTTATTACTCCGCGTAATAGTATTCGATATAGCCGATCAACATTTCTTCGTCCGTTTGCGGTCCCCAGCGGACAGGTCGAGCTGGGTCCGGATTACTGGGGTTGCCTGTTGAATTGTCAAACCATCCAGTCACCAAGATCTGGTCACCGGCTTTAACCAGTTCCGGATTGAGAAGTCTATACTCCAGTTGCCAATTGAAGTCGTACCGCGGGACATCCAGGAGCGGCTTGGTGCCCTGTTTCGTTTGCTGTTCGAAACGGAAAGACTTGCCACGCACGTGCATGTGTGGAAAAAAGGCTGTAACGTAGGCGGAGCGGGGGACTCTTAATTTAGCGACTTCCTGATGGTTTTCGGCTCCGGCCGGAATCATTATTCCCGTGTTGGCGATGCCATACACTTTAATCTCGTGCCGCGGAGGAGAAGCCGCGAAGCGAAAGCCGATTCTTGTCTGATCGAATGTCGCTCGACCGTTCGGCGTGTAATGCATTTGCACCAACAAGTCGTGGTCGGCCGGTAGTTTCTTGGCGAAGCCGTTGCCAAAAGCTTGGTAACCATTCCCTGGAGCATAGGCGGCCAAGAAATGACTCCGTTCGTCGACGTCCAACCGGTCTGATCCGCGCGGGATCGCATACACCAAGACGTGATGCACGACTTCCGGCGCTGTGGGACGAACTTCGACCGCTTCTATCCATTGGTCTTGATCATGGGTCAACGGAATTCGTTGGTGAATGTAGTCCATATAGCCGCTACTGCGAACTCGATTGCGTTTCGGGAGTTCAACGGTCAAACTCGGCTGGCCGATCATCCATTCGGAATTGAAGACCCGCGGTACTGGACCCACGGCCGGATCTCCGATTTCGTGGTTTGACTCCAGCCAGCGAATCAAAACGCCGGTCTCGTCCTGACCTAACGCGGAGTCGTTGATCCACCGATGCGGGCGCTCGGTATCGGCCGCTGCAAACCACGGGGGCATCGTACCGTTCTGGACGACCTCGATGATCATGCCGGCATGGGCAATCACTTGCTCCGGGGATTCCAACGGAAACGGAGCCACGCCACCTGACCGATGACACTCGACGCAGCGGTTCTGAACGATCCGGGCTACATCGCGATGGTACTCGATTCCGTTCGGCGGACCTGGCAACTTGATTCGGCAACCCGGAGCCGAAGTTCTCGCTACGGCAACACTTTGATGGTTCAGTAATTGTTCGATGGCGGACTTCAAGTAAGTCTCTTGCGGTTTCGGTTTCGTGTACCCGAGTCCATACTGGTCGTCGACCGCCCCCCGATATCGCAGCTTCAATTCTTGATCCAACAGAAAGACTTCCGTAGTTGATTCAGCCGCGAACCGTGCCAACAATTCGGAATTCCGATCCAACAGGACTGGACCCTGCCAACCCAGCTCGCGTTGAACAGCAAGCGTCTCCTCCAACGGGTCGGAGGTAATGGAATTGACGAACACGAATCGCACGCCGCGCGGCAGAAATGTCTGTTCCAACTCGGCTAACGTTGGACCATATTTCTTGCAAAGAGGGCAGGATGTGCTCGTCAGGGCAATCACCACTGGAGAACCGGCTGCAAATCGCCGCAAGTCAAACGCATGGCCTTGAATGTCCGTGGCTTTGAAACTGGGAAATGGTTGACCGATGGCATCCGCAGGCTCCAAGACCACCGGCGCAACTTTTCCGGATCCGCCCGGCGTGGAAGCCGACTCTTGACTCCATAGCGATTCTTGAATCAGCCAAGACGCAACCATCCCGCACAAGAAGGCCGAAAAACGAACATAGGGCATGGAAAAATCCTCGAAGGGGGAGCGGTTTAGCCGCATTGTGGTTCAAGTTCTTCGCTTCACCGCCACGCGAAGTAAAGCCAGGCTGATGCCGACTTTATCGGTTCGCACCGGTCGCCCCGGATTTCGCCGTGGAGTGGGCGACCCCGGAACCAAGTTTTTCTGAACAATTGCGGATCGAACCGTAACACATCTTTCCCAATCATTTGTGGTGCCACGATCCGAATGACCACTTCTCGCTCAGTTAACGGCTGGGGAAAAACAATCCGACTTACTCGTCGAGATGACGGGGCGGCTTCGAATATTTCTCGTAAAACTGGGAAAGGTCAATACCTTTTTGCTTTTGTTCTTCCTCCAAGAGCCGGATGCGAACCTCTAATCGCTCCAGATCGCGAACAACCTTGGGCAGCACTCGTGCCGATTCACTGGGTTTTGGTGCTTGAGGCGAGGCTGGGATGCCCAAGTGGCGCTGCAAACTGGAGAAGAAAAACAACGGCTCTTTGTGCCGATTCGCCAATGCAATTCGTCCTTCTTTGTCTGAAAACAACAAGGGCGTTGGTGTTTCAATCTCGGCATCCAACCGCCGTGACTCATTGTCGACGTAATTTTGACTGTGCACGTAGACCAAGTCCGTCAAATCGACCAAGCCAATCTTATGCCGCACGGTCAAGATCCAGGCGGACCAAGTCGGATCGTAGAAAAAGTCCCGCGACATGGCTTCAATTCCATGATCGTAACTCAAGCGATTGCGGCATAACGTCTCGAATTGAAAAAAGAACATCGCGTTTGGCGATGTCCCCGCCGCTCGTAGCTTGGCGTCCTGGTGCAAAATTCGAAACGCCTGCCAAATGTCGAAACGGCCCCGCTCCGATTCCGCTTCATTGATCAGGTAAGACTGAAACGTCGAAAAGTAATGCGGCAGTTTTGTGAAGGCGGTACCAATGGTGCCGACATGTTTGAGTTCGGCAATCATGTAATCGATCGCCAGTGGTAGTTTTGTCGTCGCCAATACCTCTTGTTTGAGCCACTGCAGGAGAGCCTGCAGTGGCTGTTGCAATTCGAGTTCTAGCAAAACTTGTTTGGCAAGCGATTCAAACAAGTGGGCCTGTTCGACATACTCTTCGGAGGGTAATGGTCGTAACATGCGATCTTCTAAATGGTGGAGCTAACGAAGGCGACACGAACCATTCGGTGCCAAGTCTGGTACGAATCCGGCTTGCTGCCACGCCACGTAACCGCCGGCTAGGTCAATCACTTCTCGACCGCTGGCCAACACAATGCTGGCTGCGATCGCGGAACGTGTTCCCGCCTGGCATTGTACCACAATCGGTCGCTGATCCGTCAGAGTCTGCAAAGACTGTGACAACTTGCCCAAAAAGGCATGCTTGGCCTGAGGGATATGCCCAGCTTTCCATTCCTCATGGGAACGCACATCCAAGAGTAATACCTGACCTGCTTGGATTTGCGGCTGAAGTTCCTCTGCCGACATTTGAACGTAGGAGGACTTCAAATGTCCAACTCGTTCCAAATCCGAACGAATAAACACGCCCAAAACACGATCGAATCCAATCTTGTGCAGAGTTTGAATCGCGGTCATCGTTTCCTGGCCAGTGTCGTTGGCGATCAAGTACGCCGGTCGGTTGTAATCCAGGATCCATCCTGCCCAGGCGGCTAAACCCGAAGTTGGAATGTTGAGCGATCCTCTCGCGTGTGCCCCACGGAACGAGTTCTTGTCCGACAGATCCAACAAAGTCGCTGACGAATCCCGGTCCGAAAACTGACCGGCATCCAACCGCCCGACAGAAGTGTCTGTCCCCAACAACTCCGGCCCAACTTTGTTGACTCGCTTCATAACGGCAAAATATTTGGGCGCTTCAGGTTGGTCGGCCAAAATATAGTCAACGAATTCGGATTCATCGCTGAATTGCAATGCCGGATTAAACCTCTTTTCATAGCCCACCGTCGAGGAAGGAATCGCACCCAATCCCTTACCGCAGGCACTGCCAGCCCCATGTGCCGGCCATACCTGGAGGTAGTCCGGAAGGTCCCGGAACTTTTTCACCGAAGCGAATAAGTCGTGCGCGCCAACTTTCGCACTGCCAAAGATCCCCGCCGCCTCTTCCAGTAGATCGGGACGACCGATCGAGCCGACAAACACAAAGTCTCCCGTGAAAATCCCCATGGGCTCGGTCGCGCCGCCGCCAACATCGGTTAACAAGAACGAGATGCTTTCAGGCGTGTGCCCGGGCGTGTGCATCACCGTGAATTTGAGATTCCCGACTGTGAATTCGTCTCCGTCGTGCAGCAACTGGTGATCGTAAGGGCTCAGGTACTGGTACTTCCATTCCGCCGGACCTTCGTCTGAAACGTACAACTTCGCGCCGACCCGAGCGGCCAATTCACGAGCTCCCGAAACGTAATCGGCGTGAATATGGGTTTCCGCGACCCCGACGACTTTCAATCCGTTTTCTGCCGCGACTTGTAAGTAGGGCTCCACGACTCGTCCAGGGTCTACCACAACGGCAGTCCCCGATCGTTGGCATCCAACCAAATACGAAGCATGGGCTAGGGTTTGGTCGTAAAAGTACTTGAGCAACATCGCAACACTCCAAATTATCAAGGGAATACTCAGCCCGCTCCACTCGGCCAGGCCATCCGTTCTGGTCACAGTTAAATATATCGGAATATATCGATATGTCAAGTACTGAAAATTGCGGAATTGTCGTGCTTGGTGAAGCCGGAGCCGCCTTGATGGCGATTGCGTGTTAAGTGAAGACTTGTGATATCGAATTCTCGACTTCGATCGTCCGGTTGCGATTCGCGCGGGTGAAACATCTGCTCAACTTCAATCGCTGGGCCGGCCCGTCGAAAGGCGCGATGTGCAGATTGCGGGAATTCTCTCCGTTCGGCACACTGTCCAGGCAAATAGAAATACTCGGCACTTTGTCGATACGGAAATTCGCGTGCTCCATCCGTGGGAATAAATCCGCGATCCGCTAGCGCTTTGTCACCGTCTAATCTTTTGGGCAGCGGAACTCGGCATGAGCTTCCAAGTGATTTCCGAAAGTCTTGCCGAATTCCGCTAAGAACCAACAGCACGATGCCAGGCAAATCTTATCCGGTGATCCCAGCGAAATGCCAAAACGCGTTGTGCCGACCAACAATTAGCGTTCATTAGCGTGAATTAGCGGTGTACCCCATTCCTACCGTTCGAGTCAGTGATCATCAGGAGCAAAACATGACCGGCACTTGGAGTTACAATGAATCCGCTGCGAGGCAAACCGCTAATGAACACTAATGAACACTAATGAACGCTAATGAATAACCATTAATGACTAGGTCTTTGTCGCAGCCTGATCTTTTTGGGCAGCGGAACTCGGCATGCGTTTCCAAGTGATTTCCGAACGCGTTGCCGAATTCCGCTAAGAACCAATAGCACGCTGCCAGGCAAATCTTATCCGGTGATCCCAGCAAAATGCCAAAACGCGTTGTGCCGACCGAACATAAGCGTTCATTAGCGTGAATTAGCGGTGTACCCCATTCCTACCGTTCGCGTCAGTGATCGTCAGGAGCAAAACATGACCGGCACGCGGAGTTACAATGAATCCGCTGCCAAGCAAACTCCGCGCGAGGCAAACCGCTAATGAACACTAATGAACGCTAATGAACGCTAATGAATAACCATTCATGACTAGGTCTTTGTCGCAGCCTCATTGGAGCGAAGCGGAACTCGGCATGCGTTTCCAAGCGAGTTCCGAAGGTCTTGCCGAATTCCGCTAAGAACCAATAGCACGCTGCCAGGCAAATCTTATCCGGTGATCCCAGCGAAATGCCAAAACGCGTTGTGCCGACCGACAATTAGCGTTCATTAGCGTGAATTAGCGGTGTACCCCTTTGCTACCATTCGAGTCGGTGAACATCAGAAGCAAAACATGACCGGCACTCGGAGTTACAATGAATCCGCTGCCAGGCAAACTCCGCGCGAGGCAAACCGCTAATGAACACTAATGAACACTAATGAACGCTAATGAACGCTAATGAATCACCATTCATGACTAGATCTTTGTCACAGCCTGATTGGAGCGAAGCGGAACTCGGCATGAGTTTCCAAGCACATGGAGATTTCCGAACGCGTTGCCGAATTCCACTAAGATTCGACGCAATATCTTTGTCGTGACCACGCATTAGCGGTTCAATTGCCCCGTTTAACCGACGCACAAACGCGAACGCAGTAGCACGTGCGTTCCGAGCAATCAACTTTCGAATTGCCGTTAGGTCTTCACGAGCCAAACGGGGCCATGCTCGCTTATTGCCTACCTTCGCAGTCGCTTTCCAATCTCTTCGACGATACCATCCATCGGAATTCGCACTTGCTCCAAAGAGTCTCGGTCGCGAATCGTCACCGTACGGTCCTGCAGCGTCTGGCCATCGACCGTGATGCAATACGGCGTACCGGCTTCGTCTTGCCGACGATAGCGACGACCGACCGCACCTTTCTCGTCGTAAAAAACAACCCAATGTTTCTTCAAAGCCAAATAGATTTCTTTGGCTAACTCCGGCATTCCATCTTTCTTCACCAACGGGAAGATCGCGGCTTTGATCGGCGCCAATCGTGGGTGAAATCGCATCACGACCCGCGTTTGCATCTCACCATTCTCATCCGGTGCTTGATCTTCGTAATAAGCTTCACAAAGGAAGGCCAAAGTCCCACGATCGGCACCCGCAGATGGTTCGATGACATGCGGGATGTACTTCTCGTTGGTGATCGGATCGCGGTATGAAAGGTCTTTGCCGCTGCCACGATACTTCGGTTGGCCATTTTCGTTCAATTGAACTTTGAGCGGACGTTGTTTCTCGTCCAATTTGCCTTCCATGTGACTGCGCAAGTCGAAGTCGCCGCGATGTGCGATGCCCTCCAATTCGCCGAACTCCCCCGGCGGCAAGAATGGAAACGCATATTCGATGTCCGCGGTTCCAACCGAATAGTGGGCCAGTTCCGATGTTTCGTGCTCACGCAATATCAAGCGATCTTTCCGCATGCCCAAGTCCAGATACCACTGCATGCGGCGATCGCGCCAATACCGGTACCAATCGCTGGACTGATTCGGATGACAGAAGAACTCGATTTCCATTTGTTCGAATTCACGAGATCGGAATGTAAAGTTTCTCGGCGTGATTTCGTTGCGGAAACTCTTCCCAATCTGGGCGATCCCTAGCGGCAAACTATAACGCGACGAGTCCATCACGTTCTTGAAGTTGACAAAGATCCCTTGCGCCGTCTCGGGACGCAAAAACGCCATGTTCTCTTCGCTTTGCAATGCTCCGGTGTACGTTTGGAACATCAAGTTGAATTCACGGGGCGCGTTGAGCAATCCACCACAAGCTGGGCACGGCAGCGCCAATGATCCGCCCAACGGCGACCCCAGCAGTTGTAGTAGTTCTCCAGCACTCACAGAACCTCCAGCAACCGCTGTCCGAATTCGTTCCATGAAGCCGGGAATGTCGTGAATCGCGGCCAACCCAGGCGCGACATTCTTGGCCTTCTTTTCTAACCAACGTTGGAGCTCATTCGGCTCAAATGCGACCGCTTCTTTCAACTCAGTAAACTCGACCACATGTTTCTTCAGCGAAGCGACCCATTCTGATTCGGTCAGCAAACCGGCCACGTGATCGGCCCGGAACAATTTCTTGCAATGTTGGCAAGACTGCATCATGTCGTGAAACAGGTCGTAATGCCCGGAGCACTTCCAAACTTGCGGGTGCATGATGATCGTACTATCAATGCCGGTCATGCTGTAAGCTTCGGGAGCGCCCGGCAACACATCCAAGTCATTATGGGCCTGGATCATGTCTTCCCACCACGCATTTTTCAAGTTCCGCTTCAATTCGACGCCCATTGGCCCATAGTCCCAGAACCCATTGATCCCGCCGTAAATTTCACTCGATTGGAACAAGAATCCACGTCGCTTGCAGAGGGCGACGATCTTGTCCATCAATGAGCCTGAGGGATTGGAATTCTGTTTGTCAGCTGGCTGGTTCATAGATATCAGGGGTCTGCTACGAGAATTGGGCTCGGACTGAAGTTGTTAACTTCGGGCGACAGCATTATTGAACATTCGAAACCGCTTGATAAGCCCGCCTAGGTGACGCAACCGACAAGGTTTGCCAAGAAACCCCAGATTTCTTCAAGGCCGAAATCGAACCTCGGACCCTAAAGGCAAAGCAGTAGCGGTCGCTATTCCGATAGCATGAAAAGAAGAGCGACCAACAAACCAAGTCCAATGCTTGTAAACTTCGGACGAGGCGAGTCAAGTGAAGCTCGTTTGGTGGTTTCAGTCTGGAGCGACAATATGCTGACCGTGCTTCGCGCCCTCGGATTACTGGTGGCCATTATCTTCTTGAGCAGCTTAATAGCCAACACGGCAGATGCACAAATTGCCCGCGGCACCTTTCGAAACTTTGGCGTGTTTCCGGGCAGCGGCTATCACGTCAAGGAACCGTTGACCGATTCAAGCTACTACCAGCCATACTCGGCGGTCAACAGCCAAACTCTGACCGGTGGAACGGGAGCTTCGGTCTACGGGATCGTTTCTCCAGGCTATTCGAACGCGTACAATTTGGAGTTCGGGAGCTATCCCGGCAACATCAATGCCGTCAATCGTTCCAGCACCCCCCGCTGGTTTCGCTGGAATTCACCGACCCGGGGTTGGTAAGGTCCCCTTTTCGGTTCGATTTGATTCTCGTGTCACCGATTTGCCCAACAGGTAGCCGGCACACCCGGTCTGCCACACTGTGAAGCTTTTTTTTCGGCCAACAATGGCCCGAATGGGTTGAAACAACCCGAGCCGGTGTGCGTGAGCCACTGGTCAAATTGGCATCTCGATCAGAAAAGGCTGAAAAGCCGACACACGTGCGGAAGCTAAGCGAACCAACACGCTTCGCAGCTTTGCCCGTTGTGCTTTCCGCCAAACTGTAAAAGGCGATTCCGATTCGCCGTCGAGGGTGTCAATAATGCACCGCCGACGATTCGGCCATGGTCGCAATTGGGCTTAAGCCACCAAGTCGACTAACCCGTACTTGAGCAAAGTCATTTGCAAGCGACTGGATTGGGCTTCCGTTAAAGGCGTCATTGGGAGACGCAATTCTCCGGTATCGCGGCCCAAGATCTTCATCGCCGTCTTGATCGGAATCGGGTTCGTCGCCAACGACAATAGATCGCGGCACAGCGTAAAGAGCTTGCGGTGCATTTTCTGAGCCAGCACCCAATCGTCTTGTTTCACCGCGTTGACCAACTTCAGCAAGTCGCCTGGGACAATGTTGGCAACGACGCTGATCACACCTTCACCACCCACACTCATCAGCGGCAAGGTCATGCTGTCATCGCCCGAGAGGACTGTCAAATCTGTTTCCAAGAGAATCTGACTGGCTTGATCCATTTGGCCCGTGGCCTCTTTGACCATGACGATGTTATCGAGCTCAGCCAGACGCACGATCGTTTCAGGTTCAATATTCTTCGCCGTCCGGCCCGGAATGTTGTAAACGCACAATGGAATATCGCATTGTTCGGAAATGGCTTTGTAATGTTGGTAGAAGCCTTCTTGAGTCGGCTTGTTGTAATAAGGGGCCACCAATAAAGCCGCATCGGCACCTTCTTTGGCCGCCCAGCGTGTCAAGCGAATGGCTTCGGCCGTGCTGTTGGAACCGGTACCCGCCATAACCAAGCAACGTCCCGCCACATGTTGCATGGTTTCGGTGATGACTTGCTCGTGTTCGTCATGGCTCAGCGTTGGACTTTCACCCGTCGTTCCCACGGGCACCAAGCATTGAACACCGGCATCAATTTGAAAGTCGATCTGTTGTCGCAGCGTTTCGACATCCACGCGACCATCGCGAAACGGTGTCACAATAGCCACGCTGACACCTGCAAACCGAGAACCCTTGCGATTCATTTTCCTAGACCTCTTCCAATCCCTGTTTCCTGACGCTCCAAACGTCCCAACCAGCCATCACTGCTGCCCGCGCCGCCCTAGTTTTATCCCATAAACCCACCTTCGACAATCGCCCGCCGCTCCTCGCACCACTCCGCTCCATCCACCGGGCGAATGTTTGAATTTTCTAGCCAGTCACTTGGGCCAGACTCCACGATAAACCAGTAAAAAACGTCACGTAGTCACGGTCGGCTGGATTCTAATTCACTAAAGCGAGCGGCGACGTTCAGTGAAAAAACGAGGCCAAGCTTTCGATACTCTGGCCTGTCTTACCTTCGCGACTTAGCGACTTGGCTTGAGGTGTCAGGGGCGGGCGTTGGTTTACTTTGACGCAGGCTTCCATTCCAAAACTGTTCCATCAGCCAGCAAACGCGCGCGGAGTTGCTCGAGGTTGATGTTTTGTACGGGAACTTGTTGCTCGAGGGCTTGAACTGCTGCGGTGGCGGCGGATTGGCCGAGGACCATGAAGACGGGCTCCATGCGAATCGAACCAAACGCCATGTGCGAAGCGGACAAACACACGGGCACCAATAAGTTGCCGCATTGGTCCGCTTTGGGCACCATCGCCCGATACCCAATCCCATACGGCGAGAACCCACCAACTTGCACATCGCCTTCATTACGCACCAAGCCGTCCGCGGTCACATGCCGCTGCACATGATGCGAATCCATAGTGTAAGCAGCCAAACCCACCGGATCGCTCGCGACTTCCCGACCTTGGCAATGATGCTGCGTCATCACCAAATCGGAGACCATTCGCCGAGCCTCGCGAATATACAATTGATCCTGCCAACCCTGGCCAGCCTCAAATTCGTCACGACACAGGCCCCACCGCGCGACTTCTGCTCGAATCTCCGCGGGCACCCGAGGATGATTCGCTAACGTCCACATCAATCCCTGTTGATACAAGCGATGTTGCGCGACGATCTCCTCGCGACGCTCGTATGTCGCTGCGGGATAATCGTAGTTCTGGCCAATAAAGTCCGTCGAGAACCCAAAGTTGTTGTTCGTATCGGTCTTGCGATTGGGCATCAAGCCAATACTCAATGGGACACGGCGCTCCCCGGCTTCAAAATTTCGGAGCAACAATTCGTACCATTGGTCAACGTAGCCTTCCGGCTTGGACCAAGGGATGCGGTTTTCTGGGTGGTCGGTCATGCACATGCGAAAACAATAGGCCTGCAAACGCTGATCGCCGCTACCGTCAATTGGCGGTGGGTTAGGATCGATGAAGGGCAACAAACCGCTGTTGCGATCTCCCGGTACAATAAACGGGTCCACGCCAGTTACAAATTGATGATGGACGGCTAATTTGGTTTGGACTCCGTTGAGCGTTTCACCATAGGTGTCGTTACTTTCGCGCCCGACCGTGTACTGCACCCCAGCCGCCGCCATCAAATCGCCTTCGTAGGTCGCGTCGATAAACTGGCGACCGTGATAGGTTTCTCCTGACTCCATCGTGATCGACAGAATCGTGGCGGGAATCGCTTTGCTTAGAGCGACTCCTGCACGTCGATCCAATCGCTGGTTCATGACCACGGCGATGTCCATTTCCTTAAGCCAGTCTTGATAGATCTTCAAAGCGACGTGTGGTTCGAAGGTCCACTGAGTGTCTTCTTCTGCCGACGAGGCGGATTGCCCGATACTGCGGTAGTCACTACGGGCCTGCCACTTCCAGGCTGCTTCATTTTGGTAATACTTTTTGACGCGTCGATAGAATTCTCGTGATACACCGCCAATCGCGGCCTTGTTGCCGATGTCGGTTTGCCCCAATCCCCCAGTCGTTAATCCACCCAAATGATTGGAAGGCTCGATCAAGATCACCGACTTCCCCATCCTTTTGACTTGAATCGCCGCCGCAATCCCGCCAGAAGTCGCACCGTAGATCACCACATCCGCTGAATCGTTGTCGCTCGATTGTTTGCCATGTGTCGTCGCCATCGAGACTGGGAGGCACAAAAATAGAATCGTGAACATCGCAATCATTCGCTGTGAGGCCGATCGATGTTGGGAATTACGACTATTCATCATGGCTCAGTCTTGTTTCAATGGACGCGATCTTGGCATACTTCGGATGCTCGCGGGTGCACCGGCGCGAGTCGAAACCAAGTTAATGTTATTCCGAGCGACAATCAACCTAAGGAATACTCCCGAAACAACGACCGTCAATCCCAATCCGATGCGTGAGAACACTCCACGTGCCTTCGGCCCAAGGGGCCAGCCGTATGTTAGCCTGGGGCAGAGTTCGCGGAAACAAATCTTTACGGGAACGGACACAACACCGAATGTGCCTTCGGCCCAAGGGGCCAGCCGTATGTTAGCCTAGGGCAGAGTTCGCGGAAACAAATCTTTGCGGGAACGGACACAACACCGCATGTGCGTCCGGCCCAAGGGGCCAGCCGTATGTTAGCCTAGGGCGACGTTCGCGGGCTTCAGTGATGGACCGTTGGTGATGTTTGAACCAACGCAAAGTGTGTTGATTTTCATGAGCTACGGTCTCCGCGAACTCTGCCCTAGGCTAACCTAGCGCTGGCCCGTTGGGCCGAAAACCCGTGCAGGTGGTTGTATTCGCCGTGATGTCGAAACGAGGCAGTTGTTGTCGCCGGTTCTCCACCCAACGGGGCATACAAGTTCAACAAGGTTCCGTCGTTTGAATATCCCATCACCCCACAACACTCCAAGTGCCTTCGGCCCAAGGGGCCAGCCGTATGTTAACCTAGTGGATTGTCACAGCTAAGAATTAGGACCACACGTTGACGCGGAAGTTGTCAAGACTTTTGGGACTTCAGTGTGATTCGAAACTCTTATCGGGTTCCGCTGCCCTAAAATTAAGCTGCGCCAATCCCCTAGTGCTGGATGTGGTTCGCGGAAAAGGGGCTGCAATTTGCCAACCTAGAAACGAGTTGCTAGTGAATGTATCGAGAATCCTCAGAGATCTCAATCACGTTTCGCCACGATGGTTGGTGTCTGTTTATTTGTCCCTGCAAGCGATGTCCATTTCGTTGTGGTGGGGGGTGTTGCTGCTTTGGCCGGATACGGTCTATTGGTTCCATCCTTCGGTTTGGCCAGCAGATAGCTTTTGGGCGTTCGGCTTGAGCGATGGGATATTGCTGGTTGGTGGATCCCTCTTCGTCTTGTGGTCCGTCGTGACGGAGCGGGATTTCGCGTCATTAGGTCTGTGGGCATTGGCCGCAGCTGCTTGGTATCCAACGCTTTATTGTTTGGGCGCCAGTTGCTTGACAAACGAAGGGTGGCTCGCGACGGCTATGATGTTCGCGATGTCCGGTGCAACGTTGGCAATGGCTACCATTCAGGGGAGCCCGGCTCAGGCTCCGGCGACTTACCGAGTAACTCCCATGACGCCCAAGACGGCGTTGATTTGGACTTTGTTGCAAGTCGTTCTATTCTGGGGGGCGTTTTTGATCATCTTCCCGCTGGGATTCCGCGAGGTCGAACGGAAACTGGCGATCCCGCACTTCGAGTTTTCTGGACAGATTGCCTTCAGTTTGTGCACATTGATCAGTGCCTCTTGTTTGGGACTTGCCAGTGGAATAGCCATGGCCACCTTGGGTCGCGGAACTCCCTTGCCTTCGGCGGCGGCTCCCCAATTGGTTTGCCGTGGTCCGTATCGTTGGATTCGAAATCCGATGGCCTTGGCGGGCATTCTTCAAGGGATTGGAGTCGGGCTGTTTCTTGGCAGTTATCTGGTGGTCGCCTACGCTTTATGCGGAGCTGTTTTTTGGCATGTCATTGTCCGTCCCTCCGAGGAAAGCGATTTGCTGCAAAGGTTCGGATCGGAATACAACGAGTATCGGAGTCGCACTGGTCTATGGCTCCCCGGATGTTGGCGTTATCGCAAGCCAAGGTGATTCGAACATAAAATACTGATTTCCTGAATCGTCCAAATTCCCAAAGATAAAATAGAAAGTGAAGTATGTCACGCAGAACTTGGATAAAGCCTGAGCTCGTCCATTTGTTGTTGCTGTTCTGTTTGGCGACGATCGGGACTTCGAAGATTCGAGCCGATGATCTAATACCCAAGTTGCAACCACTGATCGAAAGTCACGCGGGTGAGGTTTCTGTTTGTGTGGAACATTTGGTAAATGGGCAACGGTTCGTTTGGGAAGCGGATCGGCCGATGCCCACCGCCAGTTTGATCAAGCTGCCAGTAATGATCGCTGCCTACGAAGCGATTGCCAACGGCAAGGTTGCGATCGACACTCCGATCACCGTCACGCGAGAAGACATGGTGCCTGGCTCTGGAGTCTTGACCGACCATTTTTCGCCCGGCACTCAAATCACTCTTCACGACGCCATTCATTTGATGATCGCGTTCTCCGACAACACAGCCACGAACTTGGTGGTCGATCGCATCGGTTTGGCAACCACCGCCGAGCGGATGGAGGCACTTGGGTTTCCCAACACCAAACTGCACTCTAAAGTCTTTCGCGGCGATACAACGGTCTTCCCGGAGCGAAGTCGCGAGTTTGGACTTGGAAGTACGACCGCCTCCGAAATGGTGGGCTTGCTCAAGTTGCTGCACGGTAATCAACTCGTCTCGGGCGACGCCAGCGAAGCGATGCGGAAACATCTGCGCGCCTGTGACGACGACACAAAACTTCGCAGCCTCTTGCCCAAAGGAACTCCCGTAGCCAACAAGACTGGAGCTGTCTCCAACGCGCGAACCGATGCCGCCTTGATCGAATCACCCAGCGGCACGATTGCGATCTGTGTCTTGACCAGGAACAACGTTGATCAACGCTACGACGACGATAACGCGGCCCAGGTGTTGTGTGGGAAAATTGGCAGAGTTGTCTTCGATCACTTCAATGCCAACATGGCAATGGTACCGCCGCCGAACCAGGGGCCGCTGGCAATTGGTGCCCAGAGTCCGTTGGTCGAAACCTTGCAGCGAACACTCAACGCCAAGCTACAACCATCGCCCAACTTGACGATCGATGGCGACTTTGGGCCGGCGACTCAAGTAGCAGTCAAAGCGTTTCAAGCCGCTCGGGGTCTGTCGGAGACGGGGATGGTTGACGAACGAACATGGAAAGCTTTGAGTCCGGTGATTGAAACGGAAGTCGTGTCGGAACCAGCCGTGGTCAACGCCGAAGTCCTGGCTCAGGCTCCACCGGACCCAACGGACGGTCCGCCGTTTGTGACTGCCAGAGCGTGGTGCGTGATCGATGCCAATTCCGGCGATGTCTTGGGTGGCCACAATGCCGAGCTGCCGCTGGATCCTGCCAGTACGACAAAGATCATGACCGCGTTGCTGATTCTTGAAGAAGCGGAAAGGTTCTCTACTTGTCTGGACGAAGTGGTGACTTTTTCGCCGCAAGCCGATGCCACGATTGGCTCCTCCTGTGGACTGGCGGTTGGTGAAAAAGTTTCCGTCCGCGATTTGCTTTATGGACTCCTGTTGCCGTCCGGCAATGATGCGGGGACGGCCTTGGCCGAACATTTTGGGGCCAAGTGGGCAGATAGGGATGGTCGAGTCGAAGGAGCAAGTGATTACTCGGTGTTTATTGCCGCGATGAATCGCCGAGCGGTTGAGTTAGGTCTCAGGAATGCTCGATTTCGTAATCCGCATGGGCTCACCGAACCGGACCACAAGTTGTCCGCTGCGGACTTAGCTATACTTGCCAATCATGCCATAAAGCTTCCCTGTTTTCGACAAGTGGTTGCGACCCGGCAGTACGGTTGCGCGGTGTCGCATCCGTCGGGATACTCGCGGAACGTCAAATGGTCCAACACCAATCAGCTACTGGGAACCGTTGGTTACTTGGGAATCAAAACGGGAACCACCGACGCCGCCGGTGCGTGTTTGGTGACTTTGGCCGAACGCGAGGGGCAACAGCGAATCGCGGTGGTCCTGGGGTCGTCGGATTCGGCTGCGCGCTATGTGGATACCAAGAACCTGTTGCGTTGGTCGTGGAAGTGAGTTGAACGCCCAACGGCCTTTGGAGCAGTCGATGGTTGAAGTTGATCCTGTTCGGAAGCAAAAGTCTCGCCTGGTCGATTGGACCGAGCGGCGGGTCGAGCTGTCGCGGCTTTCGAATCCGTCGACCTTCGAGTCGATGCAAATCAAGGTCTTGGGTTATCTGATCGAGCGTTATCGAGACTCGCCGGTCGCCGAAGTACCCGCGCGTTATTGTCAGCGCGAACAACTTTACTTGAACCGCCGGATGATTGTTGTTCATGAACACTTGCGACTTGATCGAGGCCAACCAACGTGCAGTCGCGCCGCGGCCGAGCAACGCATCCAAGAATGCGCCCAAAAGCTGACGGAGCAGAGTCGTGGATCCCTCCGAGATTCGAATTGGACGGCGGAGCCGTCCACTACAAACTGGACGGCGGAGCCATCCACGACAAGCTGGACGGCGGAGCCATCCACTACAAATTGGACGGCGGAGCCATCCACGACAAACTGGACGGCGGAGCCGTCCACGACAATGACCGAACCATCCTCGAAGCGCGAACCCGAACCTTCTAGCTTATCGATGCTGCGTCGATTGATCCGAGCCTGGCTGTTTTCATTGTGGACTTGGGGGACCACCCGAGAAGGCTCGGATCGGTGGTTGCGAAACCAAATCGCAAGTTCAGGGAAACTTCCGCGAACCAATGTGAAAAAGTTGGTGTCCCGAGTGGCGAACACCCAGACTCAAGATATGGCGGCGATTCGATTTCTCATCAAAATCGCCGCTGGGGACTTGTTGCCAATATTTGTCAAACTGTGGCGGATTCGAGTCGCGGCTGGGTTACACCAAGATCGAGTTCTTGCCCATTTAGAAGCCGAATTTTGTCGAGAACCCTACATGATTTGGGCCGCTGAAAAGATGCGCGAGTTGCTGGGGGACAACCTTGTCGAAGTTCGACTCGCGGCAATTCGGCTTTTGGAGCAAATCGGAAATCTTGACGACATTTCGTTTTTTGGTGATTTGCTGCGATTGCCATCCGAGGAAGTGTCGTCGCAAGAAGCGACCGCGATGTTGCAAGCCATGCAGACACTGGCCCGTGGCAATCAAATGGTGTAGCCGTTCACGTGATCGAAAAGCAATGACTGAAATTGAATCGCCCGAATTACTGGAAATCGATGGCTCGTTTGGCGAGGGCGGCGGGCAGATCATTCGTTCGTCGTTGGCCTTGTCTTTGGTCACGGGGCGACCGATCCGAATTTCTCGCATTCGAGCGGGTCGCAAGAAGGCGGGGCTGTTGAAGCAACATCTGACCGCCGTTTCTGCTGCCACCGCTGTTGGCCAAGCCGCCGTCGAAGGAGCTGTGTTGGGTGCCAAAGAACTGACTTTCATCCCCAGCGGCATCTTCGCGGGGCATTATCGTTGGGATATTGGCAGCGCCGGTAGCACGACACTGGTCGCGCAAACTATCTTGCCGGCATTGCTTCATGCCGAAGGCTCGTCGCAAATCCGCATCAGTGGCGGAACGCATAACTCGCTGGCACCACCGTTTGATTTTCTGGCTTCGTGTTACTTGCCACTGCTCCATCGCCTAGGGCCGACGGTCGAGGCCACGCTCGACAAGTACGGCTTCTTTCCTGCGGGCGGTGGTCAATTGACGTTATCGGTTCAACCTGCTCCGTTACGCGGTTTCGACTTGATGGAACGCGGCAAGTTACTGAGCTTTGGAGCGGAAGCCGTGGTCGCCAATCTACCACTTGGTATCGCTCACCGAGAATTGGATACGATCCGCCGTAAACTGGAATGGGACAAACATGCCGAGTTGAAAGCCACTGAAGTCAAAGGTCCGGGACCGGGCAACGCGGTCATGATTCGTTACCAATACGAACACGTCACCGAAATGGCCACCGGCTTTGGGCAACAAGGGGTCAGTGCCGAACGAGTAGCAGCCGACGCCGCGCGTGAATTGAAGACGTACCTAGGCTCTGACGCACCGTTGGGTGAACACTTGACCGACCAATGGCTTTTGTTGATTGCTTTAGCGGTCTGGCAGACTGGCAAGACTCATCAATTCACCTGCGTGCCGCTGTCGGAGCATTCAACCACACACATTGCGATTATCCAACAGTTCCTCGGCATCCAAGTTTCATACAAGGTCATCGAACCCCATAAAGTCGAAGTCACACTTCGCCCGGATTAGTAGAGTTCGTTCTCTCGAACTGGTTTCGGCCCACAGGATGTGATCGCTCACGTCGTCAAGCTCGCGGCGGACAACATTCGAAACAGCTCGGTTATTGGTCTACAGATACTGAGCTAGTTCGGGAGAACTGGCGCTACTGCCTCCAGTCTTCCGAAATTCACGACTTTAAGAAAACGCACTTTCACGAGTCTAGCGGCTCCATCCGCCGTTGCTGATCATCGGTCGCGTTTTGGCTCGAAGTCGTTCAGTCGCCCTCCCCTCCTTGTCCTACGAGAACAGGTAGGGGACACCCAGGGTCTGTGCGAGGGTTTGCATCAGCCGAGCCGGCTTGCGGAAATCTTGTGTTACTTTGATCGGCCAGCGGTTGTAGTCCCCGCTTTCCCGAACGCGAAAGACCAACAAGCTTTGCACTCCGGAACTGGTTGCTTTGCCTGCCTCACTACCAACCACGTATTCACTTGGGCAAATTGGAACCGCGACCAAATTCTCCATTCGGGCTTGGACAGTCTCCCGAGGAAAGGATTGGGAAAAACTGACAACGGATCACAACGAAGTGGATCGAGTCGTTTCAAACGATCGATCTCGATGATGCCTTGGGAACGGAATACTCGCAAAGTACACACGTGGCAGCGAGACACTTGATGAATTGCAGCAAACATGGCCAAAACAGCACCACCGAACAACCAAACCAACGCTCCAATCCAAATGGCCGGCCCAATAGGCACTTGATCGTTGAAATAGAGTTTATAAATGATACCGACCGAAGTGATCAGCAAAAATGTGGCTGGAGACCAAAACAAAAAGCGTGCATCCACGCGGAGGACTTTTTTGATGGCTCTAGGACCCAGCCATCCTCCGTTTCAGTCGACTCGTTGCATCAAGCGACCGTCCGTCATGGCTCCCTCGTAAATCACCGATTCACGTGGCACGTCCGGTAAGATTTCCGGTGAGGCGTGCCGGATACGGCAAGGCACTAGCATTCGGAGTGCATTATGACATGCGACTCCCGCACCCAAAGGCGCGAATAAAACGGGAAATACCCACCAAAGCCATTGAAGCAGATTTTGCAATGGCTGATTCATTAGAACCACCGCAATCACACTTGCTACGAGTACCATCCCCGAGCCGACCTAGAATGCAACCTGATTCCAAGTCGCGTGAACTTGTGATTCGACTTCTGGCGATTGCCCTTCGCGAATCTTCTTCAGCTCCATTTATACACCTGTTGTTAACCCGAGTGTTTGATAGGTCTAAGACCATGCACGGATACTATCTTCGAGCTCCCGTTGGCGCACATAGCTGTCTTCATGATAGCTTTTTGCGGTTAGTTCGCCAATCGAAGCGGAAATCGGAAGCAGGAAAGGGAGAACCGGTAGACTTTTAAAACACGCCTATCTAAAATCATCAAGAGGCATCCGCAAGAAATGTTGGAATCGGTTCAGAGCTAGGCTGCAATGTGACGGCGAGCCAATTTCATACTATCCCACTGCCTCGACCAAATTCACCTTTCACTCTAAATTGCGAAACAATCGGCCACTGTGTCGACAACCAATCGAAACGGTGACAAAATGACCTTTTCGGACATACTTCCGACAATTCAAGCCTTGCCGCGTTCTCAGAAATTACATCTGATTCGAATGCTGGCTGCTGATATCGCTCGCGAAGAAGGTTTAGCTCAGGACATTTCAGGTGCCACGGTTCCAATTTGGTCACCGTATGATTCGTATGAAGGTGCTGAAGTGCTGATGCGCATGCTCGCCGTCGATGGGGACTCGCCGACGATGGGGGGCGCGCCGTGATTCCAGAAGCCGCGAGATATCCTTATGCTGAAATCGATCCATCATTCCCTTCGGCAAGTGCTTTGCCATATTTACCGATAACGCTAGAACGCGACGGCAAGTTTGTAAGTGTCTCCGCGTTGGAGGATAGTGGAGCGGCGTTGAGTGTCATGCCCTATGATTTGGGCGTGCGTTTGGGTGCTGTTTGGGAACAGCAAACCGTTCCAGTGCGGTTGGCGGGCAATCTTGCAGATTCAGATGCCCGTGCGTTAGTTGTCATGGCTCGAATCGGACAATTCCCACCGGTTCGGCTGGCTTTCGCCTGGACTCGCAATAAACATATGCCTGTATTGCTTGGACAGGTAAATTTCTTTATGGAATTTGATGTTTGCTTCCTCCGTTCGCAATCCGTGTTTGAGATTCGGACAAGGGAAACGCATTGATTTGGAATACCGCCCCAAGCAACATCGCTTCACGATTTTGTGATTCGTGAACTTGTGATTCGACTTCTGGCGATTGCCCTTCGCGAATCTTCTTCAGCTCCAATTCAACGACTTTTATTAGCCAAATTGTTGATCGACCTAAGGCCATGCACGGATAGAAACAAGGGAACTTCGAGCAAATCGGCTAGGTCCTGCACCAGGCGTGAAGTTCGAATGTCGTCCTGAGTTTCAACGATCAATTCTCGATTGTAAACGCCCGCCTCATCGGTCGCTAGAACAAGCAGTAATCGCTCGTTTGGACTTCAAGTGTCCCACTCCAGTTGCTCCTTGGCCGATCGGTTCGGATTGCAGAAGCTGATCAATGTTGATGATCGTGAGCCTCTTCTTTGAAATCACCAGTGTACGGTGTTCCGGCGACCACACCACTGACGGTCCCCGCAAATTTGCGCACGATCCCCAGCGTCTCGTGCTTGCCGACGAAACGCGAACACAGTCCGTCTTTCTCACCTTCGAGTGGACTGGCACTCAATTCTAGTTCGGTCGCGGGTTCGTTGATGGCCAGAAACAACTTTTCAGCCTGAACTGGCGCCGGTGTCTTGGCATCGCCACCCAGTACATAGACCGTGGCTTCTTTTGTGTCGTGATTGACAGTAAATTCCACGTGATACGCTCCGCCGCCCCAATCGAATAACGTTCCGTCATGGGGTGCATGATCATGGCTGTGGCCGTGATCATGATCATGGTCTGCGTCACCTTCCGCGTGCGAATGACCGGTCTTTGCTTTTGAAGTTGGATTGGCCGAAGTTTGTGGCGAGGCTTCACAGCCCAACAACGCCAGACCAACCAACAACACCGAACAGCCACCAATCATCGTCTTCATACATTGCACCTTCATCAAAGGAGTTGTTGTTGATTGCAACAGGGTGCCCCGCCTGACCATGAAGGCCAACAAGGCAATAAGGTTTTGGTCAGTAACCGATTGTTGCACGAATGTTCGGCTTCCACAAGGCAATCGGGTTCGCTTCAAAAATCCACTTCCGATTGCTCTGCTTCGATCAGCTTCTCTGCGTCGCGACCACTAAACGCGAGAAACAAACCGGGGTGAATCAGGAACTCGCAAAACGTTGAGGTAATCAAACCGCCCAAAATGACGGTGGCCACGGGATACAAGATCTCTCGACCCGGTTCCTGTCCGCCCCACACCAACGGAGCCAGACCGATTCCAGCTGTCAGCGCGGTCATCAAAACCGGAGCCAGTCGCTCCAGGCTTCCGCGCAAGATCATCTGCGGTCCGAAGACCTCGCCTTCTTCTCGCATCAAATGGAGATAGTGTGTCACCAAAAGAATCCCGTTTCGCACCGCGATCCCGCCCAAAGAAATGAAGCCCACCAAACTGGCGACGGTCAACGTTTGTTGAGTAATGACTAGAGCCAAGACTCCTCCGATAAAAGCTGTGGGCAAGGCGTTGAGGATTTGCAGAACGATTCGCACGGACGGGAACAGAAGCATCAAGACTCCGAAAACGCCCAAGATCGAAACACCAGCCAGGATCAGGATCGTGGCGGTCGCCCTTTGTTGACTTTCGAATTGCCCCCCGAATTCCACAAAGTAACCGCTGGGAAGTGAAACTTCTTGTTTAATCCGTCGTTGGATTTCCTGGACCGCGCTGGCCAAGTCGCGGCCTTGCGTGTTGCAGCGAATAACAACTCGGCGACGAGCGTTTTCACGATTGATGGCGTTTGGCCCGACACTGGTCTCGATACTTGCCAGCGACGACAACTCGACTTGGCCGTGTCCTTCAGGCAAATCGATACGCAACCGACCCAGATTCGCGTAGTCGGTGCGATAGGCTTGCTCCAAGCGAACCAGCAAATCGAAACGACGTTGTCCTTCCAGAACTTCCGAAACGACTTGGCCTTGCAAAGCCGTTTGCAGGACCTCCGCGACGTATGCTCGAGTGACACCGTAGCGTGCTAGTTCATCGGGCAGCAAGCGAATATGAATCTCTGGAGTCATTTGGATCGGCTCCAGAACTGGCGGAGTTACTCCGGGCACCTCCTGAACGACTTGTTTGACTTGTTCGGCGAGTCCCAACATTTTATCCAGATCATCTCCGACGATTTTGATGGCAATCTGCGCGTAGACACCGGAGACCATGTGGCTGATCAAATGGGCAAGCGGTTGTTCCACTTCGATATCAACCCCAGGAACTTCTTCACGCAGTTCTTGCAAGATGTCTTGGATGATTTGATTGCGATCATGGTGCACCTTTGGGTTCATGCTCAAGATGTACTCGCCGGCACTGACCGGCAACGCGTGTTCGTCCATGGCCGCTCGGCCGGTGCGCCTCACAAAGTGCAAGATTTCCCCTGTCGGGTTCGATTCGGAAAGTTGCCGTTGCACAAATTTCTTATCAATAGCGGCTGAAACTTGATTCGAAGCCTCCAATGAAGAACCTGGAGGCAGCGTGACGTTCACCAGGATGCTGCCCTCATCGAACTGCGGCAGAAAGTTTTTTCCCAGGCTCGAGAACTCCCAGATGGCCAAGACCAGAAAGGCCCACGTGACGGCCAACAGCCAATGTGGCGCGAACATGCTTAGTCGAATCAACGGTGTCGCGAAAAGCTTTAGAGCACGCAACAGTAGTCCATCTCCCTCGCGATGCGCCGCTTGGGACTGAGGCAGCAAGTAGTAACTCAGAACCGGAGTCACTGTCAATGAAACGATCAACGAAGCCAAGATCGATACAATGTAAGCAACACCCAGTGGCAAGAACAAGCGTCCTTCGATCCCAGTTAACGCGAACAATGGCAAGAACACCAAAATCACGACCACGGTTCCAAAGACGATCGCGCTCCGGATCTCCTTGCTGGCTTCGTAGACAACTCGCAACGCTGGGCGTGGTTCGCTTGAAGCAAAATTATCTTTCAGTCGTCTAAAGATATTTTCGACGTCGACAATTGCATCATCGACCAACTCACCCATCGCGACAGCGATTCCGCCCAGAGTCATGACGTTGATCGATAGTTGAGAATTGGTAAACATGTCGAGCATGCGAAACACCAGCGTCGTAATGACCAATGACAAAGGAATCGCTGTGAGCGTGATGAACGTCGTTCGAAAGTTTAATAAGAACAAAAAGAGAATCAAAACAACCAAGGTCGCTCCGATTACCAAAGCCTCGCCAACATTGAATACCCCACGATCGATAAAGTTTTTCAGCCGAAACAATTCGGAGTTAATCACAATATCTGTGGGCAAAGACGCTTCGATCTCTCGCAAGCGTTCGGCGATCTGAGTGGTTAATTCGCGGGTATCCACATGAGGTTGTTTGACAATCGTAAACACCGTTCCCGGATGACCGTTGATACTTCCATCGCCGCGTTTGACGTTGCTGCTTTCAACGATTCTCGCCACATCTTCGAGCAGGACGTGACGAACATCGTTCGTTTTGACTGGGATCTTCGCCAAATCCTGCTTCACTCGCTCCGCGTCCGGTCCAAGGCGTCCGAGGATCCGAATCGGACGTTCTGTTTCGCCCTGAATTGCAAAGCCGCCACTCGTGTTCAGGTTGCTGGCCCCCAGGGCATGCTCGACTTGTTGCAACGTCACACCGTGGTCGATCAACGCGACGGGATTGACCAACACTTGAAATTGCTTTTCATCGCCGCCTTGGATAAAGACCTCGGCGAGGCCAGGAATCTTCAGCAATTGCGGGCGAACCACCCAATCGGCCATGGTTCGTAACTCGAGCGCCGCTTCGCGATCTGATTGGAAGTCAGCGGGATTGAGTTCCAAGTAAGCGTCCGCTTGGTCGACTGTTAAGCCGCGCTCGGTGGCTTCCAACGAGACTTGCTCCCAGGTTGCCGGATCATGTCGGTCGACGACCCGATAGGCGAGCAACCGTGGTTTGTTGTTACTGGATGGGTTCGACGATTCTTTGCTGGAGACGGTTGAGTCATGGTTGTCAACAACGAGTTCGGTCAGAGCGTCGCGTGAGAATTCGTCACCAAACGTTTCGAACAAATCTACTGGCGAAACTCCGGTCAATTCAAGGACATAAGGGCTATTGGGTACTACGGCCAATGCCCCGCCATGGGGGCCACGCTGTCGATACATGCCGGCAATAACGATTTGTCCCATGATCGACGCTGGGGGTGTCATCTGTGGGCGAATGCCGGCCGGTAATTCGATGGTGCTCAAGCGTTCTTGAATCGTTTGCCGTGCAGTGCGGATCTCCGTCTCCCAGGAAAACTCCACGTAAATCACATTCAAGCCAGCCGTGCTCTGACTACGTACCGCCTGCACGCCCGAGGCGCCTAAGACGGCCACCTCGATGGGTTGGGTTACCAGGGTTTCAACTTCTTCCGTTGCCAAGCCAGGGCACTCCGTGATGATGATCACGCGAGGCCGATCCAAATCTGGGAAAACGTCGATTGGCATTTGCGTCGCCAAGTAACTGCCATAAAACAGCAGCACCAAACTCAGAACGATGACGAGTGGTCGATAACGCAACGATAACTGAATGATCGTGTTCAGCATGGTCTTTTCTTATTAATGCGCTTCGTGGACAGTGCCATCGGCGTGAACATGCAAGTTGGTCTGAGTGCCACTTGCCATTTGAGCTTTAAGAATACGATTTAACGACGAAGCCACATTTTGGACAATAAAAGCATTCTTTCGAAGTTTGCCATCATTGGCGATGATCACGCTTTGGCTATCTTCGTGAACGACATGGACACTGATTCGGTCAAACAAATCGCCGTTTTGACGAAAGACGTAGGCCTCCCCACCCTCGCGGACCACCGCCGCTGTGGGAAGCACGAACACGTTAGGCAATGGCTCGACCGCCAAGAAAATTCGCACTCGATCTCCGGGACGAAATCGCCAAATCAGGCGATTCGTCTCCGTGCCGATCGAACGCCATTGGTTTGCCAAGGGCAAATAAAAGGCAAATGTCCTGCTCGTTGGATCAACAACATTCGCAATGTGTTCGATCTGGAACAACTGCTGGTTTTCTGGCCAAGCAACGTGGTCGTTCGAATCAAAGACAACTTCGACCGGCAGTCTTAAGTCGGCAGCTTGTTGGAGTTGGGGAAGATCCTTGCGAAATCCTCGGCCTTCAATCAACAAGGAGCGATGATCCGCCAGAACACTTAAGATGGCACCAGCTTCAACTTGTTGACCCAGGGCCACGTTCAGCGTTTGTATCTCGAAAAAGAAACTAGGAATCGAATTCGAGTTGTTGGTTTCGTCAGGATTTGCGTTTGGCAACGGCAGTGGCTCGCCAGGGGCCCGGACGGTGATCTCGGTTACAAAATCGCCTTGCGCGGCGGCTGTGATTTGCTCGGTAGAAAGCCCCCTGGCCGTCAGGCTTTGGCGATAGCCATGAGCGGCGACTTCCATCCGCTGGATTTCATTCTCCAGTTCGATCATGCGAACGCCGGCAACACCTCCACTGGCTGCCAAGCCTTCCAGTCGCTGACGCTGTTGTCTCGCAATTTCGATCTCTTTCGTGGCTTTGAAGAGTTCGAGTTGGGCGGTGTGAATTGTATCGCTTACCAAACGCAAAGTGCAAAGCGGCGCGTGAGGTGCTACCATTGATCCCGGAAACGCATGAATCTTGGAAACGACCCCGGCGATGGGCGCTGCGACACCACGGTCGCTGACACCTGGACGATCCACGACGAGGCCCGGCAGTTCGATGCGGCGGAAGTAATCCTCGGGCGCGACGGCTTTCGTATTCAGTCCCAAATTCTGGCGAGCCTCCCGGCTCACTCGGGCCGGCATGGTCCCGTCAACATGGTCGGGCTCGTGAGCATGATCGGCTTCCATCTCCGCCGAGTCATTGGTCACCCGTGATTTCTGAAAAATGAAGTACCCGATGCCAGCGATGACGCCGACCACAACGGTACCCAATACGAAGTTTCCAAATGGCCGGCGCCACTTGGCAAGCGATGCACTCATTAGAATTCCTAATCGATCGATCAATCTCAGAAACGGAAGTCCGCTGTAATTCGAACTTCCAAACCATGCTCGTCAGCCATGAAGACGGCAGAACGCCACGCGTCGGACCAGAAAGATTAGATCCGCAAACGACCGGTAAACAAATAAGTTAAAGAGCCCGACCTAAAATGCTCCGGCGGTCGAACCAAAAGAAATTCCGCACCATCGTCCGTGGCAGAAAAACCGAGAATGACAACTGCCGAATATTCAATCCAATCGGCGAAATGATCCTGAGCCAGCGGCGATCGAATTTCGACTTGATACGGATTTCCGACCAGGGCATAACCAAGATAAATTGGAGCCGCATGATCGTGATGCACCGGCTCCGAGTCGCACGGGATTTCGTCCGAATGCTGGTCGTCGGTTAGATCGTCAGTTCTTGTCCCGTTTTGGTGGCCATGATCATGATGGTGCCCATGAAGATGGTCGTTTCCATGATGACGAACTCCATCGCGGTGGCCATTTCGAGACGAATGATGATCATGTTCCGGACGATGGCAGCCCGAACGATGGCAATGGGTGTGATCGGAGCCGGTGTGGGAATGATGTCCAAAATGGATGTGCGGCACCGAGTCATGCAGTACACGTTCTGCGGGTGACATCCCGGCGTGGGAATGGGGGACCGCGACAGCCAAATTACTGGCCAGCACGGCACATGTCAGTAGAAACGAAGTAATCTGCCGGATCAATGAATCGCTCTCGAACCAAGCCTCGCCACCTATGTTAGCTTATACCAAAATAGTTTAAGCCATGAATTGCCACAAGATTGCTATTTTGGGATCGATACGACGACACTATTCTTCTTTGACAACTTCCTTTCCCGAGCGAGTGGCGAGCGCCAGGTAGGTTTCGGGCCCGATTTCCGAGGAAATGAACCGTGTTGCCCCATCGACCATCAAAAAGTTCGCACCTCCGGGGTGGCGGCTTCCAAAGTCCTCAAAATGATGTGGAGTCGGACTTGGCGGATGATCACAAGTTCCCAAGATTCTAGCGATGGGCTCGGGCACTTCGAGCATAACACCAGACCAAGTCGAGATCCCCAAATCACTAGTTCTTTCGCCGACAAATAACGTATTGCTGGTGCCGTCGGTGACCTGAGCGATTCGAACACGGCTGTTGCGAAAAAACATTCCGTCACTTTCAATCACCGCCGGACGGATTTCAATGGTCCCAAACACACCCAGATAGTTTGATTTGCCAATCTCCGGCAACGGAGCCGGAGGCGGGTCATGAAGCGATTCACTACCTCGTTTCGATATCCCGTGTCCATCCAAAATGTCAGCAGGGATTGCCGAGTTGGGGCCCACGTCCGAAGGGCAGGCAAACACGGAATGAAAATTCTTGATCAGTGGATGATGGACCACGTGATTGACGGGCAAGTTGCGATCAAATTGGTCGAACTGGGTTGCCAATTCCAAGTTCGGCAGAATCGTATGACTCCAGGCGTAGCCAGGTTGTTCGCGATCTGGATCCAACACGTCCGATCGTCGCACAACCCACCCAGCCGGAAAGTGTTGGCGAGCACTCTCGTAGTTCAACAACGCCAATCCCATTTGGCGGAGGTTGTTTTGACATTGTGTCCGCCGAGCCGCTTCCCGAGCCATTTGGACCGCAGGCAGTAGCAGTCCCATCAATACCGCCATGATTGCAATCACAACCAGGAGCTCGACCAGAGTAATGCCTGATTTCTTCATGATCATACCTTCGAAACGCAACACCCGCAGTTTGCATTGTACCACAAGTCGATTCGAAGTTAAGGAAAACTTCGCTTTCCGTGTAGCAACCATCCCATCGGGGTGTAGCGAACGAAGACAACATAGGTGATCAAGCACGGAATGGTCGTTCCTGTCAACACCACGATCAACTTAATCCACAGAGACCACGGCAACGGAATCAAGAACGTCTGCCAGAAGAGAACCAACGGCAGATGGAGCAAATACACCCAATAAGCGCTATCGGAAATGAAGCTCAAGAAACCGCTTCTGCGAACAAGGAACCTTCGCCCGGCCAACAACGCCAGCAGCGTAAGCCAGACCGCTAGGTAGGCTGTGAGTGCCGCAGTCAAGAGTTGCCGCGAGCCGATCAATTCGACCTTCCCACGCTCAAGTAGCTCGATCTTCAATTCAGGCAAATTCGTATAATAGAACCCAAACAACACGACACTTGCTACAGCCAGCCAATTCGTATGCTTCGCCCACGCATCCAGCCACTGCTCGCGGCGAAACAACCAAGCGCCGGCGGCATAGAAAAGTCCGTAAAACGCAAAGGGCCACCATTCGGGAAGAAAGGACTCGGTCGCAGGCATGGGACTCCCCGCTTGCCAAGCGGCCGGGAGTAACAGCAGCGGAGCCAACAACAAGGTTGCCATCGACCCGAGCCAATTCGGCGACTCCATGAGCTGGTTCAACCGAAAACCAGCAAACAAGATTCGAATCTTCTGCCAACAAAAGCTAACTATGATGCTGGCCAATACAAACCAAAATAGATAATACAAAAACCAAAGGTGCATGGTTCCGATACTCGGCGGCTGACGTTCCTCGATGGGTTTCTGGCCTTCAGCGACAATCAAGCCGATCAAGCCGGCGGGCTCGGGAATGTATGTCGTCGCGAATACGATGACGATCGTCGTGGCTATCAATAGAACCGGATAGAAAATCAAAAAAGGGACCACAATCCGGAGAAGTCGTCCCACCAGGAATTTCTTCAAACCCTTGCGTTCCCAAACCAATTGTGCGAAGTACCCCGCCAATAAAAAGAAAAGACTCATTCGAAAGAGGTGGATAAACCAAATGGAGGCATCGATGACGACACTGCCCTGCGGGTTGGTGGCCAACCAAACCGATCGGGCGGGCTCGGCATAGGCCAAGGCGCCATGCAGATAGACGCCCAATAACATGGCCACCGCGCGAAGATTATCGAGATAGTAAATCCGCTGCGATTCGTGAACTTGATTCAATTTTTTTGCTTCCAACGATTGTCAGATCGAATTTTGCGAATCTTTGCCTGGACTAAAGGCCTAACCAGTTGTTCGAGCTCGCTCGACTAACTTTCCAAAGCACCTACACCAAATCTCTTTTCCTGGTTTGCAAGTAAAACGCTAGTACAACCGAGCCTATGATGACCAACCACTCGATGGCCAAAACTTGAATCGCTAGCGCGGGCCACGTTACCGTGTCGCTTTTCGCGGCCGCGACGATCGCGGGATCAGAATTGAAGTTCATCAAAAAAAGATTCAACCCCACGTTCCCAGCGACCATCACCACGATGGTCCAACCGATGGAGTCGGTAACAACGGCACTGACCAATTGGATGGTGAAACAACTAAGCATAAAACAGAAAATCGCGGGAAGGACTACAACCACACCCGGTTTGGCATACGGCAGCAAGTAACTGCCCATCATTGCCACACCCAACATCAGGGACCAAGGGATCAGAAACGTACACAGCACGACCGCGATTTTACTCACCGAGTAGTCCAAGACACTAACGGGCATGCTCAAAACAAACGCGCGGGTGTGTTCAATTCCATCACCCAGCATCAAGAGTCCGATCATGTGGATGCCCGTCGCGATTGTTACGGTGATCATCAACAAGAAACCAATGTCCGACACCGGTTTGTAGGGCAAGCACGTCAAGATGGCACTGGCCATAGCACCGGCCAAGTACCCAAACAAAAAGTGACGGCTGAGGTACAAGTCTTTCAGGAACAAAATACGAACGACGTTAGAATTCATGGCTCTAAGTTTGCTTTCAAAAAACTTGGAGAAAGAAAGGATTAAAGACAATCTCAGCGAAACTGCTGGACTAGCGGGCTTCGGCCTGCCGGCCGCGCGACACGACCCCAACAAAGATCTCTTCCAAGGTCATTGGTTCAACCGCTTCCAATTCCGCACCGGACTCGACCAGCCTCTTGGCGATCGTTTCGTCGTATCGATCGATGGTCATGACGCGAAAATTTTGGAGCTGCGAATCTTGTTGTAGCCCAGGGATCGCGGGCAATTTCCATGAGTCAGGGGCCCGCAATTTGATTCGGCGCCAACACTCGAGGAAATCGTCGCGGTTATCCGACGCGATGACTCGGCCGCGATCGATGAACGTCAACCAATCACTGATCTGTTCGACATCTTGTGTTTGGTGGCTGGAATAAATAATCGATCGATCCTCCTGGTTCATCACTTGCATAAGTTCAGCCAATACTTCTTGTTTCGCGACCGGATCGAGTCCGTTGGTCGGTTCGTCCAAGATCAAGAGCTTCGGACGACGAGCAAAAATCAGCAGTAACATGGCTTTGACTCGTTGGCCATGCGACAGTCCCTTGATTCGTTGCCGGTCCAAGAGACCAAATTTTGTCAGTAGTTCTTGGGCGTATTCTGGATCCCAAGTCGGATACATCGAACGAACCAAGTCCATGTGCCAGCCCAGGGATTCGCCGTTGTACAAACGGAGATCATCAGAGAAGTAGCCGATTTCCTGCTTCACCAGAGAGACATTGCTGGACATCGAGTGGCCGAGGACGCGGGCCGAACCCGAGTCGGGATTGACCAATCCCATCATGATCCGCATTACGGTTGATTTGCCGGCCCCGTTGGGCCCAATCAGGCCCATGACCATGCCCGGAGCCAGTGTCAAATCAACGGGCTGCAATTGAAAATGGGAATACCGTTTGGTGACTCCAAACAATTGCACCATGGCGGACGTTGAAACATCAAGGTCGGGCGATTTAACTAACGCGGGAGCAATTGTGGTTTTCATCCGTGTCTTTCTTTGGCTATTCTTTGCTGACTATCGGGGTAGCTCAATGCGAATCGAACGCTTCGCGTTGGGCGACTAAGGTCCTACTTCGTTTGCTCGTATGCTTCGCCCATCTGCCGCTGCATCTCGCTTTTCGAGTGCCCCAGCAACCGACCGAGCGCAGCGGCTTGTTGCAAATGGTCGCGGAGTTCCGATTGTTGCACCGAAGCCCTGAGTCCGGGTCGAGCGGCCACGACGGACCCTTTGCCTTGACGCGTTTCGATCACTCCCTCGCGTTCCAGTTCCAAATAGGCGCGTTTGATCGTGATGACACTGACGCGCAGGTCCGCCGCCAGCTGCCGTATCGACGGCAACTCGGTCCCAGACGCTAGATCACCCACGGCCACGCGCTGTTTGATCTGCTGGATCACTTGGATGTAAAACGGCCTCGCATCCCCCTGGGCGAGGTTCAACCAACTGTGCTTGCTCATATACACAGTATATACACAAGCTTTCGCAGGGCAAGTGGTGATCTTGGAGAAAAACTTTTCAAGCGAACACGATGGTTCGGATCAAAACTCAGCCCATGAAGACGGACAGGTAAAGGAATTCGGGCAAAGGAGTTTGGGCAAAGGAATTCGGGCAAAGGAATTCGGGCAAAGGAATTCGGGCAAAGGAATTTGGGCAAAGGAATTTGGGCAAAGGAATTTGGGCAAAGGAATTCGGGCAAAGGAATTGGGGCAAAGGAATTCGGGCAAAGGAATGGGGATGTCCCATTAATTGTTAAAACTCATTGGTGGTCTCTGAATACGGAACAGCTTAGTGATTGCTGG
>JAEUIQ010000066.1 GCA_016794985.1 Planctomycetaceae bacterium
GTCTCTGTGGCGTAGGTTTGTGCACGGAGTTTGTCGTTCGACCGCTGAAAACTTTCGGGGGCGAAGTCTAGCTGTCAAACTGACGCTCCAACCGGATAAACCGGTTGGGGGCGAATGGAGGTTGGACGAGAGTGTGCGGGTCGGGGGCGAGTTAAGGTTGGCCGAGAAGGTACTGGTTGGGGGCGAATGAAGACGGACGTGAAGGTGCCGGTGTGAGGCGGGGGTAAGGTCAATCAGGGGAGCAACCAAGATGAGCTTGGTTGGGAGGCCAGCGGCTGGCTGCTGGGCGAACGCCGCAGCAAGCTGCCGCAGTCCAAGGGCTTCGCCCTCCGCTCGTTACGAGTTGGTCTTAAATTCATTCTTCATTCTTCATTCACTCTTCACTCTTCACTCTTCACTCCACGAAGCTCAAGTATGGGTCTTGGCCGGTTTCTTGGCATTGCTTGCGATGATCCCTTTGCTGGCGCAGCAGAACGACTCGCTCGGACAAGTGGCGACGTTCAACCAACCGCTGGGCGCGCTGAAATAGTTGCAGCTTCCGTGAACTCAGCATGCCCGTTGCAGGATGCTTTTGACGTATTCGATCATGCCCTTGTCTCTGATACGCGGCTCGCAACAATTCGTCGTCCAAAGAAACAAAAATCCGAAAGCTGCCCAAGTCTCCCTGGCGACAGCCTCGGCCAATCAACTGCCAATCGATCCGACTGCTTTCGTGCATTTCGCTTAAGATGACATGCAAACCTCCAGCCGCAATCACTTCTGGCGCGAGTTTGATATCGGTCCCGCGTCCAGCCATGTTCGTCGCAACGGTGACGCGACCTACTTGACCGGCTTCTGCGACAATTCCCGCCTCTCTTTGAATGTGTCGCGCGTTTAGTACTTGATGGCGGATATTACAATCCATTAGGCGTGCCGACAGCACCTCGGATGCGTCAACATTTCGCGTCCCCACCAAAACCGACCGTCCCGCAGACAGCATTTCCGAAATCTCCTGCACAATTGCGTTCCACTTGTCGTCCTCACGAGCGAAAACCTGCGGAGTCAGCTGCACACGCTGAACTGGGCGATGCGTCGGAATACGAACAACGGATTTGCGGTAAACGCGGTGAAACTCGCGACGACTAGACCAAGCCGTGCCGGTCATCCCAGTGAATTGTTCGTACAGTAGAAATAGATTTTGGATGGTGATTCGAGCCGCGCTGCGATTATCAGGTGAGATTTCCAAACCTTCTTTCGCTTCAATGGCTTGGTGCAAACCGCCTTGCCATTGTCGTCCTTCGGCAGGTCGCCCCGTGAACGGGTCGATGATGACCACTTTCCCGTCCACAATAGCATAGTGCTGGTCTAAATGATAGTCGTTTTGGGCGCGGATGGCATTTTCGATGTGGTGAAACAACGTTTGAAGTGAAACTTGCCGCGTGGCTGAATCTTGTGGCAGACTTCGAACCCGGAAAACTCCGGCAGGTAACAATTGCAGACGACGTGTATGGTTGTCGAATCGGAAATCACGTTGCTGTTCAAAGTCGCGGGCATGTCTCGCTGCCCAATGATAACAACCTAAAGTGATTTCGTCTTGCGGCGTGGTCAAGCCTATGATCAACGGCGTGCGTGCTTCATCAATCAAGATGCTGTCGGCTTCATCCACCAACGCAAAATAAAGTGGGCGGAGTACAGGAGTCGAATGCAACCCCAAACGATCACGCAAGAAGTCAAATCCAACCTCTTTGGCCGTCGAGTAGGTGACGTCTCGATGGTAGGCCGCGTGACGATCCGCTGGGTCAGTGTCCTGGCTTACAACGCCAACGTTTAATCCTAAACAAGCCAGTACCGGTCGAGCAAAGTCAGCATCGCGACTGGCAAGATAATCGTTCGCTGTGACCACATGGCAACCGAGGCCGCGCAACGCAAAGAGGACCGTGGGAAACATCGCGGTCAGCGTCTTGCCTTCCCCCGTCTTCATTTCGGCGATACGACCCAAGCACAATTGTACCCCCCCGCGAAGTTGAACATCGTGAGGAGTCAAACCATGCACTCGTTGGATCGCCGCGACTGTCAGCCCCATTATCTCCGGCAATAGCGCTTTCACGGGCTGGCCAGACGCTAGCCGGTAACGCAGCGAAAGACTTTCACAACGCAGTTTATCATCGTCCCAGACAGAACTGGTGGCTGCCCAGCGACGTATCGATTCAAACGAAGTATGGAGCATGTGGCAATTGTGATTCGGAGCTTGTGGCGATGGAAGGGGAGACAAGCGTGAAGAGAGAAGAGGACGGGAAGGTTGGCGAGTCGATTGGGGAGTGGACAACACTGTGACGCATTCTTCCGGTGATCACAGTCCCAAATGGGTCGAAACAACCCTAGCCCGTGCGCGTTAGCTGCCGGTTAGATTGACATCTCGTCCAAAAGCGGCCCGGGAGACCGATACCATTCCAGAGCGTCTACACCAGCTTCACCGCCTTGCGGCGAAGGGATGAGCAGAGGACATGACTCGAGTGGCATGCGGGACTGAAGAATGCGAATATTGGTTGACTTCCTCCGCATTGGTCTTGGGCATTGGCCCGGACCGTGAGTCGTTTTTTTGCGTTGCTAGCTTCCAATCCACATCGACGGCGGCTATTCTTTATGCCGTTATGTTAGTTTTTTGGGGGAGTCAACATGGACCGGGCGGACTTTTCGAATTCACCAACTAATGACCCAAACGGGCGACGCCTACCGGCGGACCGCGACCGAACTGCGGAAAACTTGTGGGGCGATGTTCTCAAACATTTATTGCGGACTCCAGAAATCGTTTTTGTCGCAATCTGGCAAACGCCGACCTGCGCGAGTGGCCCGCAGGACACTTCCGAACTCGAAGTCATCGCTGAAGCAGGAGTTTTGAATCCTCGCGTGTTCTGGCAGCAACGAGCCCAGTGTTACTTGGCCGCGCTGCGTCAACCTGGACGAGTTCCTATTTTGGGCCAAGCCAATGAACAAGGCGTCGACGCGCCGGTTCTGAGCGTTCTTCTCTTGGCGAATCAAGTCCAGCCTAGCGTGGGCCTTGAATTGCAATTTGAAGACGGAGCTTCAGCAAACGCCGTTGCGAATGCGATTCATACAACGGCTCATTACTGCGAGTCGATCGGGTGGCCATGCGCGACCCAAGACAATACTCCGTCTAGAAATTCTACAGTCGCGCGCGATATTCGATTGCCTTCGACGACGGGAGACGAAACTTGGGTCTGGAACGGTCCAAGTCCCGATGAAGAACCCCGTGGCACCAGTTCAGCGCATTTCTCGGCCAGCGGTCCCGCGCACAGCACGGGTGCGAACGCCCCAACAACTGTACCACAACGTCAGGCATCGGGGGAAGTCGCTCCTTCTGCTCGAGCGAATTTGACCGAACCGGATTACCGTCGTTTTGTGCGTCAAGTGCATGCTTCATTGGACCCGAAAGAAACTGCCTATGCCGTGGCGAACGAATGCCGGCGGTTGATCGGCTGCGAGCGTGTCGTCGTTTTGTGGTATCAACGTGGGAGGTTTTTGGTCAAAGCCATCAGCGGACAACCGGCTGTCAATCGTCGATCGAAATGGATCCAATTGTTGGAGCAGTTAGCGAACAGGTCCTTGTCGATTGGGCAAGGCTTGGATTACCCAAATCCGGTGCAATTGCCTCCGCAATTAGCGGCTCCGTTGCAGTCGTACTTGATGGAAACGCGTAGTCGTTCTCTGTTGCTTGTCCCGATCACGGAGCGGGATACCAACATCGAGGCGGAAGAACCGGATCTACAAAAAAAGCGTCGTAAGACTAATTCAGTGATTGGTGGATTGGTATTCGAGTCGCTGACGGCGGAGGGCGAGTTCCACAACCAACCGAGCGTCTTAGTTTCGGCGCAAGAGATTGGCGGCGACGCTTTACGATTGGCCTATCGTCATCGCCAGTTGTTCTTGTATCCGATCTGGCACTTTCTAGGCCGGACCAAGGCTATGGCGCTGGCACGCCGGTTACCGACAGCCGCAATCATCAGCCTCGTCGTCGTTGGACTGTTGGCGTTGGCTTTCTTTCCGGCAACATTTTACGTTTCTAGCGAAGGCACTTTGTTGCCCAAAACACAACACCGGGTCTTCGCTCCGATGCAGGGAACCGTCGAGTCTGTGCTCGTCAAGCCAAACGACCTTGTCGGCGTTGGACAGCCATTATTGAAGTTACAAAATCACGATCTCGATCTGAAGTTGCGTCAAGTGGAGGGGGAGCTGGAGGTTGTTTCCACTCAGATCGATTCGCGACGGCGGCTGGATCGGTCGCCGACCACCAAAGACTTTGAGTATTGGGATCAACTGGAAGGAATGCCCGTCGCGGTATTGGAGGCGCGCCAGGCGAACCTCCGTACTCAATTGTCGCTCTTGCAACAACAAAAGAGCTTGACGGTTGTCAGCAGCCAGATTGGGGGCCGAGTCTTGACTTGGAATGTGCAAGAAGAACTCACACAACGCCCGGTCCAAATGGGGCAGCTCTTGATGGAAGTTGCCGACACAGAAGGGGAATGGGAACTAGAGTTGAACTTGCCCGATCGCCGCGTCGGACATTTGCTAAACGCGATTCGGCAGGACGAGGAACCACTTCGCGTCGAGTTCGTCATGGCTGCCGAACCGACCCGCCGATTTTCCGGCCGTTTATTGCGTACGGCAGCTGTGACGGCGGCTTCAACGGAGGATGGATCGTATGTAAAAGTCCGAGTAGCATTGGACGGACAGAGTGTTCGTTTCTTGCAATCCAACACCGACGTATCGGCGAAAATATTTTGTGGACAAGCCAACCTAGGCTATTTGTGGTTGCAGGACGTGTTGGAATTCGCCGAACGACAAGTGTTCTTCTATCTATGGTGAAGCCACATGCAACCCACTGAGCTTCGACCGATCGAAATGGTGCGTCGTCCCGATTTGCTGATCGAGGAAAGCTTGTACCAAGCGGAGCGATGTTTCATCGTCAAAGATCCATTGGCGTTGAAATATTTTCGATTGCTGGAGCCTGAGTACGCCGCGTTGCAGTTGCTGGACGGACATCACAACCTCAAACAAATCAAGGAAGCCTTGCAACAAAGGTTTCCGGCAGCCGAATTTCGTCTCACCGAATTGCATCAGCTGATCGTGTCCTTCCAACAGCAAGGCTTGCTGATTTCCTCAGCCGTTGGCTTGGGCCCCATCCTGCTCGAGCGTCATCGCAAGCAACAACGGCAAAAATGGCTACAAATGGCGGCAAGCTTGTTGTCGATTCGTTTTCCCGGTGTCGATCCCGATCGTTTTCTCAATTGGACGTACCCCTGGATCCGCTGGCTGTACTCGGCACCAATGACCCTGCTGTTTGTTGTGCTAATCGCTTCGGCGGGATTATTGCTGTTGAGTGACTTGCCGGGGTTTTATCGCAGATTGCCCGAATTCAACTCGTTCTTTGGAGGTACCAACCTTCTGCTTTTGGCGAGTTTGATGGTTATAACCAAAGTGCTCCACGAATTGGGCCACGGCTATACGTGCAAGCATTTTGGCGGCCAATGCCACGAGATCGGGATCATGTTGTTGGTCTTTATGCCGACCTTGTATTGCAATACCAGTGATTCGTGGATCTTGCGGAGCAAATGGCAACGCATCGCCATTGGTGGTGCGGGCATGTATGTAGAGTTGATCTTGGCTTCGGCGTGTACGTGGATCTGGTGGTACTCGCAACCAGGCTCGTTGCATTACGCTTGCTTGAACATCATGTTTCTGTCTGGCGTGAGCGCATTGATTTTTAATGGCAATCCACTGCTAAGATACGACGCGTATTACATGCTGAGCGATTGGTTGGAAATACCTAACCTCACGCAAAAGTCGCGTGCGGCTTGGTTAGAACTGTGCCGTCGAACCTTGCTTGGAATGCCCAAGAGCAAATCACGTTTGGTTCCGACCAAGCATCGCGCCTTGTTCGCCATGTATAGTGTGGCCAGTTTCTTTTATCGTTGGTTTGTGGTTTTCTCGATTCTGTGGTACCTGTCCCAATGGTTCAAGCCGTATGGACTTGAAGTCGTGGGCCATACCATGATGGCCTTTTCGATCGGCAGCATGATCGTCGTGCCGGCTTGGCAACTGTACCGTTTCTTCGAACACCCAGGACGGAGGCAACAAATGAAATCAAAGCGGCTTTTGCTCACCGCGGCCGGCGCCGCAGTATTGCTCATCTTGTTTGTCCTCGTGCCCATACCGCGTAGCGTGCGGGCTCCATTTGTTATCGAACCGGAGCAAGGAACTCGAGTCTTTGCCAAAGTTCCCGCCAGGATCGTAGCCCAGCCTGTCGCCGTCCACCAATATGTGCAACAGGGTGCCCCATTATTGGATGTAGACAATTTGGAGTTGAGATTGGCGGTGAGCGAATTGGAGGGGGAAAAGCAACGCTTGATCGAATCCCTGGACCGCGAACAACGCAAAAATCGCATTGCCCAAGCGCGAGGCAACCAATTAAACGAAATCTTGGAACAGTTGAAATCGGTCGATCGTCAACTGAGCGAACAAACGGCAAAGCTAGAGTCTTTACGAATTGTCGCGCCGAAAGCTGGGTTCGTGATTCCGTCCTTTCCTCAACCGCGTCCCATCCCTGCGACCGCCAAAGAACGCAGCGATGACCTGCCTCGTTGGTGGGGCGATCCGTTTGATCGGATTAACTTAGGTGCTACCCTGGAAGCCGAGACGCAAGTTTGTTGGATCGGAGAGCCTGACAAAATGCAGGCCGAGTTGATCGTCGAACAAACAGAAATTCAAGATATTGCTCTCGGGCAACAAGTGACCTTGAGACTTGATGAGTACCCTGGGAAACGAATTCAGGGCCAGGTCATCGCAGTGGCGCCTGGCCACTTGGAATCACTCGCACCAAGTCTTGCGAGTACCTTCGGCGGCCCGGTCGAGGTCAAACCCGATGCGGCGAATGGCGCGATTCAACCGATATTTCGTTGGTATCAGGTCTCGGTTCAGATCGCAGCTGAGGACGTCAAAATTGTGCCTGGATTTCGCGGCGAAGCCAAAATCCAGGTCAAACCTCAAACATTGGCCGAGCGAAGTTATCGTTGGCTCAGTGTCTTACTAAAGTTTCGCTAATTGGATCGATCGAGAACTGATCGTCACCGTGGAGAAAAGAATGATGAATTCCAGATCGAATCTGTGGTCCTTGAGACTCTTGATTTCAGGTTTGTGTTGTTCGATGTTAACACCAGCCACCTGCGCCCAAGTCAACTCGGCACGTCCTGTGGCGATTGATGAATCGGCCCTGACATTGTTTTCGCGTGATCTGCAACTGTCGGCTTCTTCGCCGGGCCTGCTAATGAACCTAGATGTCAACGAGGGGGACGTGGTCGAGCAGGATCGTGTCCTGGCGAGCTTGGACCGCCGCGAGATGGAGTTGCGGCTGGAGTTATCGAAGCTGCGTTACAAGGCAGCGATTCAAAAACGGGACAGTACCGTGGAATTGCGTTTGGCGTCCGAGGCGGTGTTGGTTGCGTCAGAAGCCAAGAAGCGCACGGACAGCCTTGAAGCGAATGTAGCATCGCAGACGGAGCGGGATCAAGTCAATTTCGAATACCAAAGGGCCGTATTGACCGAGGAACAGGCGCGGGAAACTCAAGTGCTGAATTCGATCGATGTCGATGTCTTGGCCAGCGAAATTCGCGTTGCTGAATTACTGTTGGACATTCAATCGATCACCGCGCCGTTGGGAGGCGTTGTCGTGGCAATTTTTAAGCGCCCCGGGGAGTATGTTCAGCCCGGAGAACCGATCATTCGTTTGGTCAAGAACGATGTCATGCGAGTCTCGGCGCTGGTTAGTCTAGAAGAGTCCGAGAATATCGAACGCCATGCTCCCGTCCGTTTCATCGTCAAACCTGACAAGCAGCACTCCACAGCCAGAATTTTTACAGGCCGAGTTCTTGCGGTCAGCCCAGAGAATCAGAGAGAGAACATGTCGAGTGTGCCAGTCTTGGCCGAGATCCGGAACACGGAACTCATTCTGAAAGCCAATGTTACCGGTACCTTGGAAATCTACTTGCCGGATCAAGTCGCAAGCCCTGTGGAAGTTGGTCCATCGAAGTAGTTGAAGCGACGCGTTAACAGACGCGCGATGGCCCACGATTTCCCCGCAGCTCCCCGAGGACGATGGAATTGCCTTTGACCGTCGAAATACTGTCATAAGTCCCGACGGTGAACGATCCAACACAACGATAATCCGCGACCAAGAGGAGAAGACGCATTTCAAGTGCCGCAACGAGCACAACGCCATCTTGCAGGCCAACGGATAACATGCGGACGATGGCGACTGCTATTCTCGGTCTATTGCTTTGATGCCTTGAATGACAATTGATACCTCATTATCCACAAGATCAAAATGGATCGCCGCATCCTTGAGCTCTGGGTTGGCCGCCAATGGACGAGCCAGCCGGGTGGTGATTTGCGATTCAATCAAACGTTGCAGGGGACGCGCGCCAAAGCGATGATCGTACCCATGGAGCGCCAACCAGTCCAAAATGGCTGGAGAACAGGTTATTCGTAAATCACGACCTCGGAGCCCTTCGCGCTGTGTCAGTCCTTGAATCTCTTTCTCAGCGATCTTACGAATCGAATCGGCGGATAAAGACCGAAAGGGAACGACTGCATCCAATCGGTTGAAAAACTCAGGACGAAAATAACGTCTGACTTCTTTGAGAAACGGATCAAAACCAGCCTCACCAAACCCAATTGGAATTCCGGCTTGAGAACCCAAATTGCTCGTCAGGACGATGACGCTACCTCGAAAATTTGTTTCACGCCCAACGTTATCTACCATCAAGCCTTCGTCAAAAACGTTCATCAGTACATCAAAAACCTCTGAAGCGGCCTTTTCGATCTCATCCAGCAAGATCACGCAAAAAGGTTGCTGCCGGACTCGTTCCAACCAAGCCGCCGGCTCTCCGTTGGCTTTGGTCAACAGGCGTTGGGCGGCACCAAAGCCACCGTACTCGCTCATGTCCAAACGAATCAAGCGGTCCGTCGATCGACCGGACCCGAATAGGTATCGCGACAGTGCCAGTGCGGTTTCTGTTTTGCCCACGCCCGTCGGACCACAGAACAAAAAAACGCCAAACGGACGACTCGGGTCATTCATCGCGGCCTTGATCGTAGCAATCAAGTTGGTCATTGCCTCGCACGCCGACGGTTGTCCGATGATTGACTTGGAAAACTCGGAACGGATTTCGGTGGGCGGCAACAATTCTTGATCTTGAATCAACCAAGGTGGCAACCCCGTTTCGTTAACGAACGCCGTGACAACATCTTCTACTGAAATGGTGACTTCTTTACTTCCCGGATCTCGCGCGCCCACAAGTGGAACCGCATCTTGTAGCAACCGACGCCAAAACTTGACGCACCGACCAGGGAACGGGTCGTAGGGCAAAAATCGTCGAAACAAATTCCACGTCGTCCGCAACGCCGCCGGTTGAATTTGAAAATGGTGATTGCGACGATAGTCGTTGGCAACCACATCTAGTACCTCGAGTGATTGAGACTCGTTAAGTGGGTGAATTGCAAAGATTTCAAACAGGTTGTCAAATCCCGGCAACAATCGGCGCAGTGTTTCCAATTCCCTTGGCGTCACCTCGCCCACCAGACGCAGTTCGCGATTCGTCAGGAAATTCTGTAAGAACGCAGCCAGTGAACTTTCGGGAGCCTGTCCTCCCGTGAGGACCAGATCCAGTAAGTTCTCAACGCATAACACCCCGCGAATCTCCGCCAACTCGGCGACGACTTTCTCGCATCGCTCTTCCCACTGACCAAGGTACTGCATGCCCGATATCAACCGCGAGGCGTTCGTCAGCCAGAACAGCGGGACATTGACCGGGTTTCGTCCATTCGAGTCGAGCGATTGGAAAATCTCTTCGGCACTGTCCCTTTCTGTCTCCCGGGTGTTCGCCAGATCACGATCGATCGTCTTTACGGCTTCCACCAAAATCGTGGTCTTGCCAACACCGCTGGGGCCAACCAACAACACGTTTCGTTGTCGGTCATGCAGCAACTTGCTGACCACCGCAACTTCTTCTCGTCGTTGCCAAGCATTGCCAAACTCCTTGCCCCGCGAACGGACAGACAACGGCATAGCCACAGACTGCAAGGCGACCTGCGAGTGGTCCGATGATGGAATCTGGGGTGCCGTCGGAAGGCGAAAGTGCAACCAACCCACGTGCAATTCGCCGTAGGAGAGTCGTTCGATGATGGTGGACAAGGAACGCCCCGAAAACGAGTCCCGCACACTTTCTTCAACCAGTTCCTTGACCAAAGCTTCTTGTTGGCAATTGAAGCTCCTGTTCAACTTTGGCAAGACGCAACGCAGCGACTTATCAGGTCGTCGCCCCCAAGCATATTGACAACGAAACAACGTCGTGTGCTCGCTTGGGAAGCGTTCGTGTTTCGCAGTATCTTGACCACGAAGCGTGACGTCGACCCAACCGGTTTGGAGATCTGCAAGATCGGGAAGTTCTTCAAAGGGATCTTGTCGATGAGCCCAAATCAAGTACTTCTCCAGGTCCGATTTGGCTTTCGTCAAATCGACATCAACACCAACCGCGACAACACCACTCATCGTCGAGACCGAAAAATTTCCGGCCAAGTCCTGCCACCACACAATTGGGTATTTTACGGTGCTCATAAGGGCAGTGTCTTGAGAACGAATCTCGCTTAGGGCCGATGCACCAGCGTACCTTCCGAGGCGTTCGACTTCTCATCGGCTCGCAGATCGCAGGCTTCGGGCCGAAGCTCCTCGGTCGGACTTGTGATGCTTGTGGATTTCGTCGGTCGAATGTTCGGCGTCGGTCCAGACCGATGGTCGCGGATTCCGCGATCCAATCGAAATTGGCTCACGACCGGAGAAGTGGTCAATTGCTCGACCTTCGGTCGCCTTCGCTTTTGAGTGCGGGCGGGCACCAAATCTCGCATGGCATTTAGCGGACCAAAACACAACAAGCGGTCGCCGCCCTCCAACAGTCGCTGGCTCTTTGGATTCGGAATGACCGTCGTTCCTCGATGCAAGGTCAACACATTCAACTCGCGAGCGGACAACAACGATTCTTGGATTGACTTGCCTACCAAATCCGAACCTTCGGGAATGGTAAGTTCGGCGACACCAAAACCTCGACTGACGGTCAAGCGTTGCCGTACGTCCAATTCGGGGAAGTCGACCTGAGCGGCGATGTAATCGATCACCGCTCCAGCCACATCCAAGCGTGTCGCTTCTTCGATACCTTGCAGCCCAGGCGAAGAATTGACCTCCATCACCAGTGGGCCATCGCGTCCTTCGAGCAGATCGACACCGGCAACTTTAAGCCCCATGATCTGCGCGGCGCGCACCGCGGTTTCGGCGTACTCGTAACTCAAGATCACTGGCTCAACCTTCCCGCCGCGATGTTTGTTGCTGCGAAACTCATCGCCTTGCGCCGTACGTCGCATGGCAGCAACCACTTGATCGCCTACCACAAACGCACGAATATCGCGACCTTTACTTTCCGAGACAAACGCTTGGATCAGGACGTTTTGCTGCGTGCTGTGCAAAGTCTCGACCACTGCCTGAGCCATGCGAGAGGATTCGGCCAGAATCACTCCAACCCCTTGTGTCCCTTCGATCAACTTGATGATTACGGGGGTGCCACCCACCCTCTCGATCGCCGCTGGTACATCCCGCTTGTCGCGGACGAATGCGGTGGGCGGAATCCCGATCTTGTGGCGACTTAGAATCTGCAGGGCTCGAAGTTTGTCCCGCGAGTTACTGATGCCGTTGGATGAATTGGCACTGTACACGTCCATTTGTTCGAATTGGCGAACAACGGCAGTACCGAAATAGGTAATCGAGGCACCAATACGAGGCAGCACGGCGTCATAATGAGTTAGGAAATTGGAGAGATAAAACAGGTCTGGAGCACCCGCTTGTAGATCCATCGCAAAACGCAAAGTGTTGAGCACCTTGACATCATGCCCTCGCTGCTGGGCCGCTTCGACCAAGCGTCGGGTGCTATAACAACGCTTCGCGCAAGAGAGAATTCCAAGTTTCATGAACAGCCTTCCTAACTGTAACTACGGATTGAGACGTTTGGCCGAACAACCAGGTTCGGGCAACGTCATCGAATAGAACGAGCGGCCCGCGTCGATCACAAATCGATTTCGAATCGCTTGACGTCCAAGCAGCATGCGAAAGCCCATCTGGTCTCGATTTGTCAACGTCAACTCGATCGACAAGGTTTGCCCCATCAATATCACTGAAGTTCGAACTACCGGTCGTCGCTCCAAACTCCCGTTGGAACTCCGCACTAACCGAAAATCGGTGACCTCGGCTTCCGCGATGCAACTCGGCGTGTCCCTTCGCTGCCAAGGATGAATCGAAAACCTGGTCCACGTTGTTCCAGATTGTTCAAAATATTCCAAGTCAAACGCATGCAAAGTCGAAGTCTTGGCCCCGCTGTCGACCTTCGCCTTGATCGCCTCGATGCGAAACTCTGGTAGCTGAACCCATTCCCGCCAACCAATCAACGGCAGCACGCGTTTGCCAGCAGATGGTCGCGGTTTCATTTCTTGACTCGCACTAAGATAACCGACGGTCGGTTCAACTGTCGGTAATACGGTTCGGCTAAAACACTTGTTCGAATCCAACTCTCGAAAATGTAGCCGATTTGTAGTGGCCTGACCAGCGGTTACGCGTGAGTTACAGATTATGAAAGTTAGGTGAAGATTATCGGCGGTGACGACTGGACGAACGGGTCACAGGTCTAGCTTGTTTAGTTAGAATTAGGAGCTGGGAGGTTTTGGGCTGTGCCAACGTTGGGCGGAAGTTTTCCGCGCTCGCAGACGTTGCCTTGCCCAACTTGAGGGAAATTCCGCGCAATTCGCAAGAGAAGGACGGCTCTGGAAGAATTGTGTAGTGTCCGACTTCGGGCGGGCAATGATGGAATGATCGCAAACGGACACGATGAATACGTATGTCTTGATTCTAAGGAACATGATGCTTTCGCTATTTAAGTACGCGCCCGTACGCAGCTGTGGCGGTGCCCTAGCCACTCGTTTGGTTCGTGGCCAACTCTTCGCTCGCTGGCTTGTGATTGGATTCGCGCTCCAGGCCTCGCTGATTGCCGCACTTGGGCAAACCAATGACACGGAACTTTTGACCGTCGCGGAGTCTTCGAATTTTCAAGCGACCAGCAAATTTGAGGATGTCGCGGCCTTTGTCGATCGCTGTGCTCGAGAAGCAAGTCATATCCAGCGGATCGACATCGGTGAAACGGTCGAGGGTCGGCCCATTGTCGCGGCCATTGCCGGAACGCCGCTCCCGGTCGTGGCGAACTACCGAGGAGAAGACCCTGCCACGAATGAAGACCAACGGATTGTCTGTTTGTTGCTTGGGAACATTCATCCGGGAGAGTGCGACGGCAAGGAAGCGTTGCTGATGCTTCTGCGGGAAGTCGCTCGCCAGCCCGATTCGCCTTGGCTGAAAGAAATGGTGCTGATTTTTGTCCCAAACTACAACGCTGACGGCAACGAACGTGTTGGCGATGGTGTTTACCATCGACCTGGGCAATTGGGTCCCGCCGCGGGGATGGGATTGCGCGAGAACGCTCAACAATTGGACTTGAACCGCGATTTCATCAAACTCGAAGCACCCGAGACTCGTTCGTTGGTAAAACTGATGAACGACTACCACGTTGATGTGGTGATTGACATGCACACGACGAATGGCTCCAAACATCGCTACGATTTGACCTATGACTTCCCGCATCATCCCGCGGCTTTTCCGGACATCCGGCAATTCTTGGTAAGCGAACTCTTGCCAAACGTGACACAGAAGATGTCGGCCCAAGGACTCGAGACGTTCTTCTATGGAAACTTCGATCGACAACAAACCGAATGGCGAACGTTCGGTTACGAAGGAAGGTATTCCACCGAATACGCTGGGCTCAGCAACCGCATTGGCATTTTGTCCGAGTCTTATTCGTACGTGAGTTACGAACGTCGCATTATCGCGTCGCGCGAGTTCGTGCGGCATTGCTTGAACCATATCACGGAGAACTCGACCAGAGTACGACAAATTCGAACGCAAGCGGAAGCTTGGGGCCGAAACGCTTATGAGAAAAACGAAGCTCTGGCAATGAGCGCCAATTTAGAGGCATTCCCGGAAAAGGTTGTCGTCAAAGGCTTCCGCAACGAGGTGGCTGAAGACATTGCGGTGGATTGGTTTTCGAATTTCCGACCGGCTGAGCGGGCGGTCCTGCCATTGGCATACATTATCCCGCAAGAATTTAGTCAAGCAGTCGATCGGTTGATGATGCATGGAATCGAGGTGCAACAATTGACCGAACCATTGCGTGGCGAAGTGTTGATCGATCGTTGTGCCAAGATCATCCGGCCGGAACGCGCCTTCCAAGGACATTTTACAACCCAAGTGGAATCGACTCGACGCAGCGAAGTACGAGAACTACCAGCCAAGAGCTTTCTCGTTTCGGTCAACCAGCCTCAAGCGCGTTTGTTGGCGACTTTGCTCGAGCCAAACTCGGCGGATAGTCTCTACACTTGGAATTTCTTTTCGGACCAAGTGAGTGAAGGGCAAGACTTGCCGGTCGTTAAGATTGACGAAAGAGTCGAGTGGAAAGCGGTGCCAGTCAAAAGAGTGGAGCCCAGCGAGTTGTTGACCTTGTCCAAAATCGATGGCCCAATTGGCGAGATCCAGCTGCAACCGTCAATTGTGACTGCGCCACAGTGGATCGACGATGACCACTACTTGATCACTTGGAACTCTCGACGACACAAAGTCAACGTAGCGACCGGGGCCATGACTCCAACCAATGAAGGAATGCCAACGAGAAGAGTGCTGGAGAGCTTTCAAAAGTTTCTGCAAGAGCAACAAGCAGCTGCTTCTCAGCCAGATCGGGCCGAGTTACCTGAAATTCAACTATCGGAATCGCAGTTGATTTATACTCCAGACCAAGAGGCTGTCTTGCTGGTACACGCTGATGACGTGTACTATCTAGCAAAGGCTACGAATCTGGTGCGTCGCCTGTCATCCGACGGTCGCAGCAAAAAGCTAGTAAGTTTCTCTCCCGATCAGAAATGGGTCTCCTATGTCGACACCAATCACAACTTGTGTGTCGTGTCGGTAGAATCTGGCGAACCTCGTGTCCTGACCACGGACGGTTCGCCAAATGTGCTTAATGGCCTGTTGGATTGGGTCTATCAAGAAGAACTTTATGGGCGAGGCAACTACAAGGGCTATTGGTGGAATCCGCAGTCCACGCAGATCGCGTTCTTGCGACTGGACCAAACCGCCGTGCCACGCTTCCAAGTGGTGGATCAATTGCCGTTAAACAATGCCGTGGAGTCGTTGCCATACCCGAAGGCTGGTGCTCCGAATGCTTTGGTTCGCGTGGGAGTTGTCAACTTGGAAGGCCAGTTAAACTGGGCCAAGTTCGCAGAGTCGTCGCCAGACACGTTGGTATCGGATGTCTCATGGAATCTGGATGGGAGCGCCGTCTATTTTCAGCTACAGGATCGGCAACAAACTTGGCTGGATCTTTGCAAAATGACACCCGACGGAGAAACTTCGGTAGTCTTTCGGGATCAAACCGGGTACTGGATCGAATCGCCCGGTGCACCATTTTGGCTAAAAGACGGCAGCTTCTTGTGGATGAGTCCGCGAAGTGGTTGGCGACAAATCTATCATTACACCGCGGATGGTCGCGTTCTCCCGGTCACCGAGGCTGGGGTCGAGGTGCAACAAATCTTGGGAGTGTCTCCCACGGAAGATCAAGCGTATTTCTCGGCGTATTTTCCGTCGCCGACCGAATTACATGTTCATCGAGTCACGCTGTCCGGCGGCATGATTCATCGGCTTACTTCGTTAGGGGCTTCCCACAAAGTGACGTTTAATCGGTCGCATACGTACTTTATCGACGAATATAGCTCGGTAACGATGCCCAAACGAATCGAGTTGCGCAACAACGAAGGCAAACGCGTTCGGTTATTGGAGACCCGCAACGATGATCGCTTGAGTTACTTGAAGGTCAACACCCCTGAACTAATCAAAGTGCCGACTAGTGATGGCGGTAGCCTGGATGCCTACCTAATCCGACCAGCCGATTTCGACTCGACCAAGAAGTATCCCGTACTGTTTCACGTGTACTCGGGACCACAGGCGCCCAGGGTCCGCAATGAATTCGGGGGCAAGACGTACTTGTGGCATCAATACTTGGCGCAACAAGGAATTTGCGTGTGGATTTGCGACAACCGTAGCGCCACTCGCGGGGCTACGAAACTTGCTTGGCCGATTCATCGCAACTTGGGCCAACAAGAACTCGCCGACATTCTGGAAGGCTACAATTGGCTGAAGGGGCAGTCTTGGGTCGATGAGAAGCAAATTGGTATTTGGGGTTGGAGCTACGGCGGCTACATGACAGCCTATGCCATGACCCACAGCAAGGTTTTCCAAGCCGGGATCTCCGGCGCACCTGTAACCGATTGGCGAAACTACGATTCCATTTACACGGAACGCTACATGGGGTTACCGAGTGATAACTTGGAAGGATACAAGCGATCTTCGGTCGTCGAAGCGGCGGCCAATTTGAGTGGCGATTTGTTGCTGATTCACGGAGGCATCGACGACAATGTCCATGTCAACAACTCCATGCAGTTGGTCAAGGCCTTGCAAGATTCGGGTGTGTCGTTTGAAATGATGATCTATCCGGCGAATCGACATGCAGTAACCCAAGAGAATCAAGTACGGCACATGCGGAAACTGATGACGGACTTCCTATTGAAGCGATTCAAACCGATCGAGCGAACGACGGGCAATTGAATCGCTCAGAAAATTGATATGTTTGGAGAAGAATGGTAATGAGGTCAGCAATGTTGAACAACAAATCGCGGAACAAGATGTGGATTGGTGTGATGTTAGGAGGTTTGGGGGGAATCGTTACTTCCCATAACCTGGTCTGCCAAGCAGCGGCAGCTTCCAACGAATGCCCATCGATTTTAAGGAGTCAAAACTTGTCTACTTCGGAAGTAGCCCCTAGTGCCGTGCGTGGTCTTGATGTGGCAGTCGATGAGAATCCATTTTTCCAGCCAAGCTCCCTCCCTTTCGGCGCTCCTGATTTCTCGAAGATCACCGAGGCCCACTTTCGTCCGGCCTTCGAAAAGGGCATGGCCGAACAAATGACTGAGATGCAAGCGATTGCCGATTCCTCAGAAGCCCCAACCTTCGTCAACACTATCGAGGCCATGGAACGGTCGGGCGAAGTTCTCACTCGGGTTCAGCGTGTCTTCTTTAACTTAAGTTCTGCCCACAGCAGCCCGGAAATCCAGAAGATTCAAGTCGAGTTGTCGCCGAAACTGGCCGCGCATTCCGACAACATCCTCTTGAATCGCAAACTGTTTGCTCGAGTTCAGTCGCTCTGGGAGCAAAAGGACCAGTTGGCGCTTGATTCGGAACAACAACGCCTACTCAAAGATACTTACGAGAGATTTGTGAGGGCCGGGGCACAGTTAACGGAAGAGCAACAAATTCGCGTACGAGCCATCAACGAACGCGCTTCCTCATTAAGCACCGAGTATCAAAACAACTTGTTGGCCATTACCAAAGAACGATCGGTTTTGGTCGATGACGAATCTCTGTTGCAAGGCATGAGCCCTGACCAGATCGCGGCGGCTGCTCAACAAGCGAAAGCACGTGGCCAGGCCGGGAAGTGGTTGTTGACAATTACCAATACGACGCGGCAGCCCATCTTGGCGAGTTTGCAAAACCGCGAACTTCGCCAACGCGTCTGGGAGGCCTCCGCGTATCGCGGACTGGGTCGTGATGGCGGCATCGATAATCGCGCGATTGTGTTGGAGCTCGCCAACCTGCGCGCCGAAAAGGCCAAAATCTTGGGCTATACCAACCACGCGGCTTACGCTTTGGAGCAGTCGATGGCGAAAGATCCGGCGGCTGCGATCAAGATGTTGGCCGACATGGTGCCGGCCGTCGTCCAGAAAGCCACGGAAGAGTCGACCGCCATTGCGGAGCTGATGCAAGCCGACGGGATCGATGACCAGGTGCAACCGTGGGATTGGGAGTATTACGCCGAAAAAGTGCGGCAGCGCAAGTACGACTTGGATGACGCTCAGGTACGCCAATACTTCCTGTTGGATAATGTACTGAAGAATGGTGTCTTTTACACGATGAATCGATTGTTCGGAGTTGAATTCAAGGAACGCTTCGACATCCCCGTCTATCATGAAGACGTCCGGGTCTTCGACGTGATTGACGCGGACGGAACCGCCATTGGTTTGTTCTATGCCGACTATTTCGAGCGAGAGACGAAGCGAGGAGGTGCCTGGATGAGTTCTTTTGTTGGTCAATCCGGTTTGCTTGGTTCGAAACCAGTGATTGTCAACGTGATGAACATTCCCAAACCTGCCGAAGGCGCGCCGGCCCTAATCAGCTTCGACCACGCTTCAACCATGTTCCATGAAATGGGACACGCGGTTCATGGGCTGTTCTCAGATGTGAAATACCCGTCGTTGGCCGGGACATCGGTCCCTCGTGACTTTGTTGAATTTCCATCCACGTTCCAAGAGGACTTTGCAATTCATCCTGAGGTTTTGAAGAACTACGCCAAGCACCACACCACCGGCGAAGTCCTACCGGCAGCGCTTCTCGAGAAGATGGTCGCCGCCAAAACCTTCAACCAAGGTTACGACACACTCGAGTACTTATCTTCTGCCTTGTTGGACTTGGAGTGGCACTCGTTGTCGCCGAATGAGATTCCCGCAGATATGGAACAATTCGAAGCCGAAGTCCTGCAACGACGAGGCGTTTACTTGAACGCCGTCCCGCCGCGATACAAGACAGCATTTTTTGCTCACGTTTGGCCTGGTGGGTACTCGGCTAGCTACTATGCATACATGTGGAGCGAGGTCCTCGCGGCGGACAGCTTTGCGTGGGTTCGCGACACCAAGGGGCTCTCGCGGGAATCCGGAGATCGGTTTCGATCCACTGTCCTTTCGCGGGGCGGTAGCGTCGATCCGATGGAGCAGTATCGCAACTTTATCGGTCGCGAGCCCAAGGTGGATGGTTTATTGATTCGGCGCGGGCTGAAGTAAGTGTTCAGACTGTCCCTCATTGTTCTATGGTCATTTTGGCAAGGCTTCTACTCAGCGACCGCCGTCGCTGACGAGCATGAACGCCCTAACATTTTGTGGATCTCCAGCGAAGACAACGGCCCAGAACTGGGCTGTTATGGCGATACGACGGCAAAAACGCCCAACTTGGATCGGCTCGCGACAACTGGCGTTGTCTATCGCAATTGCTGGTCGGTTGCGCCCGTGTGCGCTCCCGCACGCACGGCGATCATTTCCGGGTTGTACCCAACGACCACTGGTTCGCATCACATGCGGAGTCATGTGGTGCGACCAGTTTCGGTCGAACTGTATCCACAAATCTTGCGACGGGCGGGCTATTATTGCAGCAATCGCTCGAAGGAAGACTACAACCTTACACAGCCCTTTCCGTTATGGGACGATTCGAGTCCCAAAGCGCATTGGCGAAATCGAGCGGCCAATCAGCCATTCTTTTCCGTCGTCAACTTTACAACCACCCATGAAAGCCAAATTCGAGTTCGGCCCCATGAAGCGATTACCAGTCCACAAGATGTAAAAGTTCCGCCGTTTCATCCCGATTTGCCAGAAATCCGAAAGGATTGGGCGCAATATTACGACAACATTGCGGCCTTGGATCAACAAATTGGCGATCTCTTGGAGGAGCTCGAACACGACGGGTTGCGGGACAACACGATCATCTTTTACTTCGGCGATCACGGCACCGGCATGCCGCGCGGAAAACGTTGGTTGTATGAATCGGGACTTCGCGTCCCCATGATCGTTTGGGCTCCGGAAAAGTACCACAAATGGTTGGGCGATGAGTATCGACCGGGTGAAACAAGTCAGCGACTCGTTAGTTTTGTAGACCTCTACCCAACGATCCTAAGCATTTTGGGGCTACCATCCCCAGAGCAGCTGGCAGGCTCAGCTTTTCTTGGCCCGTCAACAAGTGAATCGCCTCAGTACGTGTTCGCGTGCCGCGATCGAATGGACGAACGCTATGACCTGAGTCGCGCGGTCCGCGATGCGAAGTTCTCGTACATTCGAAACTATCTCCCGCATCGAATTCAAGGCCAGTATTTGGATTACATGTTTCAAACCCCAACCGCCGTTGCCTGGAAGACAGCGTTTGAACGGGGGCAATGTAATGAGGTGCAAAGTCGATTTTGGCTGCCGAAGCCAAGCGAAGAACTCTACGATCTTGAAAGCGATCCGTTCCAAATAAACAACTTGGCATCCCGGCCTGAATATCGCTCGACCTTGGAACGATTTCGCGAGAGGCTTCATGATCATTTGTTGGCGAGTCGAGATTTGGGGTTCCTTCCGGAATCGGAAATGCTGCGACGATCGGCCGAGACTTCCCCATACGAGTACGGCCTGAGTGAACAAAACTATCCTTTGTCGAAAATTCTGCTGGCGGCTGAATTGGCCACTCGACTTGACCTCGGCGGTCACGAATCGTTGGATGAACTCTTGCTTGCCGAAGAGCCGGCTGTCAGGTATTGGGCTGCGATCGGACTCCTCTGGCGTGGACTTCAAACCAACGATACGGCGTTCCATCAAACACGATGGGAACGCTTTCAAAAACTGGCCGAACAAGATCCGAGTCGACCGGTACGCGGCGTGGCCAACGAATGGCTGGCGCGCTTGGCCAAACTGGGCTCCTCCGAGCACGCGGCGGAAATTCGACAAGCTGCGTTGGATCGCTTGGTCGTCGAAGCCACGTCAGAAGAATCGACTTATTTTGATGCTGTCGAGCAATTGAACTTTCTGGTCCACAGCGAGCCCACGGCGGGCGAACTGGCAAAACATTGGAACCTGTTGTCGCAGCTAAATCGTTCCGGTGAACCGAGAGTCGAATTCTACTTGCAGCGACTCTTGGACTCGCTTCCTCGACAACTGAATGTGATCGTCTTGGTGTCCGACGATCAACGTTGGGATTCGCTGGGCGTTGCGGGTAACCCCTTGATTCATACGCCGAACTTGGATCGATTGGCTGGGTCGGGTGTCTATTTCCCGGAGGCACGAGTCACGACTAGTATTTGTATGACTAGCCGCGCCTCCATCTTGACGGGACAATACATGTCCCGCCACGGAATTGACCGATTTGGCAAGGCGATCCCGCCGACAGCTTTCCAGGAAAGCTATTGTGGAAAATTATCTGCGGCCGGTTATTGGACGGGGTTTGTGGGCAAGTACGGCGTCGGAGCGGCTCGACGTGAGGACTTTGATTTTCTTCGTAGCTACGAAAGCGCTCATTGGCTGAACCGGGATGGCCAACCGATCCATATCACGGAACAGAACCGACGCGATGCCATTGAGTTTCTTCAGACAAGACCCAAGGATCGACCATTTCTATTGAATGTTTCGTTCTTTGCGGGACATGCCGAAGATGGGCACCCAGATCAATACCGTCCGCAGCCTTGGAGTGAGGTTTTTTACCGCGATAAAGTGGTCCCGCCGGCAAAGTTTGCCGACCCGCGTTTCCTGAAGGCGCTTCCTCCATTTCTTTCCGACGCCAAGAACGAAGGACGAGTTCGATTTGGCTGGCGGTTCGACACTGCTGAGAAGTACCAACGCTCCATGGTCAATTATTATCGCTTGTTGACCGAAATGGATGCGGCGGTGGGTGATGTGTTGGCAGAACTGCAAGCGCAAAACCTGGACGAAAACACGCTGGTCGTGTTCATCGGCGACAATGGTTACTTTCATGGCGATCGAGGCCTAGCGGACAAGTGGTATCCGTATGAACAAGCTCTCCGAGTGCCTTTGATCGTCTTTGACCCGCGATTGCCGAAATCGCGACGCGGGCAAAAGTACTCCATTCAAGCGTTAAATATCGACGTCGCACCAACGGTGATCTCGGCAGCGAATCTGAAAGTTCCAGATCGAGTCCAAGGGGCTAACTTGAGCGACGTTTATCTGTTGTCGCCACCGGCGAATTGGCGCGAGAGCTTTTTTTATGAACATCCCACCATAACAAATCGCGAGCGAATCCCCGCATCCCAAGCGATTGTGAGTCGAGAATTCAAGTTGATTTCTTGGCCAGAGTGGGATTTCGAACAGCTTTTCGACTTGCGATCTAATGATGAAGAAATCGACAATTTGATCCATCGTCCCGAGTATCTCGAGACCGCAACTCGACTGCGTCGAGAGTTGACTGAGCTCCGAGAGAAAGCTCGCTGATCGGGTGTTGGTGATCACGTCTTCAAGTGACCGCGGATGAGCCAGGACAGCAAGCTTGGGCAAATGCGGCCAAATCCAACAACGCGAACTCAATCCGTTATTCGCGAGCGCCTTGTACAGTCCGCCCAAGACAATTACCATCAAGACTGCCATCGAAACTTGGGGTGTTGTTTAGCAGATGGAAAACCGCCCCGTTCGTGACAAGAAAGTCTATTCATGATGGTTCGAGTTGTTGCCTTGTGGTTCGTGATAGTTTTTTCTGTCTGCACTCCAACTCGCTTGGTTCTGGCCGAACATCCGGCCTCAAATGATTTTACAGTTGTCGTTTGCAATGTTGAGAATCTGTTTGACGCGGATGGCGTTTCTTTATTCGATGATTACAAGCCCGAAGTTTACCGACCAGCCCATTTGTTAACGAAACTTCAGAATCATGCGGAGATATTAGCCAAGGTCAACGAGGGCAGGGGGCCAGACATCATTTTGTTCCAGGAATTGGAGGCCGATCAAACACCGGGTTCCCGGGAATTCGACTTCGAAGCATTTTCCAAAAAGTACTCGGATACAACGTTGGAGTCCATGCTGACCGGCGAGTTGTCAGCGGAAGTGAAAGATCTACCGGCTGCGGCATTCCTACTAAAATCGTTGCAGGATCGCGGCTTAGGAAAGTATCATGTGGCTCTCGCCGAATACCGGCAAGATCCGACAGGTCGCGTGGTTGCCCATATTAATGCGACATTTTCACGATTCCCAATCCAGCAAGCTTCGACCCATCACACGGCTGGTGCACGCGGTATCTTGGAAGTGCAACACGAGGTCGGCGGCGCGAAGCTTTATACGTTCAACAATCATTGGAAGTCCGGTGCTTCCGACGCGGAATCGGAACGTATCCGCGAAGGCAACGCTGGAGAACTTCGCCGCCAATTGGATCGAGTCTTAGCCTCTGATCCAACGGCCGACGTCGTCATCGGTGGTGATTTCAATTCCCAATACAATCAAAGCGACTCGTACCCGGACATGCGCCGGACCGCCATTGAAAACGTCCTGGGTTCGCAAGGTCACGAAGAGAAGATTCGTTCCGTAGATGGGCTGGTTTACAATCTGTGGTACGAATTGCCAGAATCGCAGCGTTTCAGTGACGTTTTTCAGGATCGTTGGGGAACGTTGATGCAAATGATGCTGACTCGTGGTGTGTATGACAATCAAGGGATTCAATACATTGACAACAGCTTTGAGGTCTTGATTCATGAGGGAGTCAATGCCCAAGCGGGAACCAAACTCCCGATTCGCTGGAACTCGATGGGTGACCGCGGGGCCGGTTTTTCTGATCACTTTCCGATCTCCGCCCGGTTTCGCCACGTCGGGACCAATTCCAAATCCGATTGGCTGGCGTTGTTGAATCCTAGTCAGGGTGAACGCGTCGCAACGCCGGTTCGAGCGGTCGATTTTGCGGCCGTACACTCCGCTCAGGTTACCGAGCTGCGAGAACTTTTGTCTGATAACGAAATTAGTGACCCTAAGAATCTAGGGCATGTATTCTTGGTCGAAGGCAAGATTTCTGGCGAGCGACCGCTGCGAATTCAAGTCTTCGAAAAGGAATACAATATCTGGGCGTTCGATGTTGAACTGAGGAAAAAGATCTACGAGCGTTTGAAAGTAGGAGATCGGGTCCGCTTCTTTGGCGAAGTTAGCACCCATGAGGGGCAATGGCAATTTGTCGTGCGTGACTTGAGTTGGCTAGATAACAGCTAGATGGTCTTATTGCTCGCTCAATTGATCCAACTCTGCTTGCAGGGACTCGATGCTCAGGGGGATTGGATCGATCAAGCTATCTGTCACGGATGGTGTATGCCACGGAACAGAAATACGTTGCAAATCAACCTCTTGTTCCAATTGGATCAACCAAGCTGGGATTTCCAAGCCAACTCCCATGGGTTGTTTCGTCAACGATTCGGCCTCCTTTTCCAGTAATTCGAACGCTCCGACCGCGGCCGATCGATCCGCGTTGTGCATCGCTGGTTCAACCAACGAAAGCAAACGATCGATTTGCAATGGTTGGACGAATCGTTCGCTGAGCCGATCAGCCACGGTTGGCATTCTCATCGAATACTTGGTTTGAAGCTTTTTCAATTCGCCCAAGTATCGCTCAGCCTCTCCGTCCACACGATCCGAAAGCTGGCGCCGCCATCTTCCTGCGACGCCATTGACTTGGTTCTTAACCAGCACTTGATGGGCCCATACGACGGGCTTGAGGTGCCACGCGACGCGATCGTATTTGGTTCGCAAACGCAAAAAGTCGAGGAACGTGTAGATCAGGTCGCCACGGTCGGATTGGGTTGTCGTACTGTTGTAATCCCGATACTCACTATAGTTTTCAAGGACCGCCTCCAGCACCAAACTCAAGTGTCTTCCGGCATCCGACAGGGAAATCTCGTGTTCCAAGTCATTCAAGAGTTCCAGATCCAACTCTTGACTGGACTCTTGCAATTGTTTTAGCCATGGCTCGACACCCTGATGCAAAATGGCTCGAACATTTCCAATGTTGAGGAAATCCTGAGTGAAGATTTGACCTCCGTATCGTTTGATGAACTTTACCAACTGGTCCCAAGCGTCATTGTCCAACGCTCGTTCCAGCACACTCAGACGCAAAGTTCGACTATGGTTCAGCCAAGCGCTTAACATCGACTCGGTCAACTGTTCCAGTTGCCGAAACAAACGTTCTTCGGCAGAAGCACTGGCGCGTTTCTTGGACTTGCCCGATTTTTCTCTATTCCCGGCCGAAGCGGTGACTAACGCTTGAACCATGGAGCAGAACCCGTTGCGGAACATCTCGTCGTATTCCGTAATGGCCCCGAACCCAACATTATTCTTGCGTTCCATGGTACGGGCGGTTTTCAACAACTGCACCGTTGATTGAAATAGACCCAAGAGTGGCAAACTCGCCAAAGCTCTTTGAAAACACTGTTGACGCACGCGAGTCGCAATCAACTCGCCGGCATTCCCACCACGGCTCAACGGAACGTAGAGCAACGGTTGATTGGTCAAACCTCTTTGTAAGGACTCAAAATCCTGGGTGACCCAGTTTTCGTTGCGGGTTAGAATGCCCGCAAACAAACAAATCCATTCCGTCTCAGCGACCTTGGGATCGAACACTCCAAACGACTGATCGCCAACCAAGCATCTTAATCCATGTTGGACCGCGCGCAAGCCGATCACCGCCATTTGCATGTCGACATTCGTCGTAGTGATCCGCTCCATCAACGTTTCTTTGATCAGCCTCAAACGGTCGTATTCCATCAGCGCCGACACGTCGCCGCCTTTTGGCAAACGCATGTCTAAAACTTGATGGAGCAACGCGGTCAGTCCCGTCTGATACTGAGCCGCTTGACCGATCCAACTGTCCAAAACGTCGCCACGTTTGCGGAGCAGTTGAATTTGTTCTTCGGCCAAGTCCGTCACAGCCGTTACCGGCAGCGGAATATGGGAAGCCTCAAACCACAAGATTGCTAAGGTGTTCAAAAAACTTAATCGATCGATAATGCGATCCGCTTCGGCCTCGAGCGCGTCCTGTTTGGACGTATCGGTCTCGTAGATCGGCCCCTCCACACCATCATCTGTCGAGTCCATATAAACCACGTCTTCGTAGGCCGCACCGAAGAGTTGTTCAGCTTCATCATCAGATTCTTCGTCGGCATCAAATTCGTCCCCGGAAGCGGTCGACGGATTCATCGGATTCGCAGGTCGGTTATTACCCCGGACGTTCGCGTCAAATTGCGGGACTTGCCAATACTGATCGGCGTTGACCTCCAGATAGTCGTAGAACTTGCGAATTTGTTGCCAAACGGCTTCTCGTTGTTCGAACGAATTCGCATCGCTGTATTTTTCTTGCTGCAAGCCGAGCCAAGCCAAGACCAATTCATGGTACGAAGTTTCACCTTCGACAAGGCCAATCTCAACGGCTTGGCTGAGCCAATGAATCAAAAGCGCCTGAGACGCAATCGTGTCTTTTCGTTCGAGGAGTGCGTCGATGACCAACTGATACGCTTTCGGCGAATGGAAGATCGCCGCATGACGGGCCCAAAACCCCACATCCCCAGCCGCAGCGCCGGCTTGTTTCCAGAGACGCAGGGCTTCGGCGACCAACTCCGCCGCATTGAGCACCCTTGCCGCATCCACGGCTTGAAGTGAAGAAACTTCATGCGCTGCGAACTTGCGCCACCATTGCACCAAGTTCGCAAACCGCGATCGCACTTCAGCGAAAAAGCTAGGCTGATCCGCTACGGCGGTTTCCGCCAACAAGTGCGAATAAATGTCGAGCGTGTGTTCGACAATTCCAACCAGATCGTCCGCACGGTGATCCGCCACCGAATTCTCCACGGCGGGGAACAACGGAAAGTTTCCATCGAAACCCAGGAGACACCAAGGGTCAATTAGTGCCCCGCAATCGATCCCACGATGCAAGGTTTCTTCAATCTTACGCAGATCATTCAAACATTCGGTCAATCGCCGTTGCAAACAATGGTCCGAGGCAGAAGTCAGCAAACAGTCGACTTGGCAAATCAATCGAGCGGACGTGACCGGCACGATCGCAGCCTGTCGCGCCGCCGCCTCGGCATAGCCCATCTTGGCGTAAATCTTCGATAGCTGGACATGCTGAACTTGCGTGGCCCGCGACGCCGCTAACTCGGCATTCAAGTGCTGACGAACGCCACCAAACGGCTGGCGACGAACTTGCATTTCTTTCTCTAAATGTTCGCGGTGCTTCCCATGAACGGTATCAAGCAACCAGTCGTAATAGTCGTCGCGATAGTTCGCAATGATCGGCATCAAACTCGATAAAGTCGTGTTGGAGTCGTGACTATCGGGGCCGCTACCACTGACACCTGCACCCATCAAGATCGTACCGGCCAAAGTCCCAGCCACTTCCAATTCGGCCAGTTCTCGATCCAGTTCCGATTTATCGAATCGCTTCATCAGCGAATCCAAAATCATCTGATGAACGATAAATCGACAGTAATTTCCTTGGGGGTCGATTTGATCAGGGTCCCACAACCCGAAATGGTAATTGGGACGTTTGTTCACCGGATGATCAAAGTCGTAGGCTCGAATGTCCACTGCCAATTCTTGTAAATGGTTGGGATCAAAGCAGGCATCCTGCTTGATTGCGTCGGGGACCCGTTTGAGCAATTCGAGACATTTGGCGATGATCGACTTCGCGGGTCCCGAAGCAACACCCGCCCCGCGGATGTACACGGGAACAGGCCGAAACCGCTCGTGGGGATAGCTCGCGTGTCGGACTTGCTCCAACGTTGCGATCGGGCGATATCCAACATAATCATTCAACCGCGCCAACACCGACTCGACACCGCGATCCGAATCCTTCAAGACTTCGTCGGGTGTTTGTGCGGCAACTTCAAAACACCGCCCCAAGAAGAAGGGCTGAAAAATTTGCTTCTCTCGGAGATGAAACAACAAATCGCGATGGAAGTGTCGATACGCGGGCAACAGCCGATCAAACACAAAATTGATAAGGTTTTGTGCCCGACTCGTATCCGAGAACGCCGGCAAGAGTTTCGATAGAACCTCGGTTCCATCCCATAGCAACCGTCGCGTCTCCCGCAGATTCGGAGCGGACAGGGGGACGACATGATCGGAAGATGTACCGTCCGCCGCCGAGATCCAACCGCCGTCCGCAGCTGGCTCCTGGGCAGTCGACTGGTCGGCATAACAACACACTTGGTCAAGAGCGACGTAGAACTGCGGCTCGCAAGAGCTCGAAGAAAACGTCAGGTACCCCAAAACTCGTTCCAGAGGTGTTTGGAGTTCGGGAACCAAAAGTCGAATGTTGTCTTCCACGCCGTTGACCCGGATTTTCCTGCTTCAAGAAACCCCAGCGGACCGGGCGACGTTTTCGCGAAACTCGCCGCGAGCTTCAACCGTCAACGGATCGTCCAATCCCCGCCATTTTGAGTCAGCCCCAAGACCTCCGTCTTGGCAACGAAAGTCCCACCGCGAGCGTCCGAATACGCAGCCAGACCACGAAGCCACAGCCAGCGCTCAAAATGCGCGTTTATGGTAAGAGTTGCCATGAAGTTGGTCTAGGACACGTCCAACGTCCCTCAAACGATCAGGCTGCTAAAGCGGCAATAATCAACCCAATCGTTAAAGCCGTCAAGATTGGTCGTGTGCGCCTGGGTCGCGTGCCCCAGGCAACCACATTTCCGACGGAGGCAGGACCGTCAAAGCCCGATTCCAAGCGACGTAATCGCGAAAAATAGACCGTTTCGAAAATCGGCGGATCGATGGCGGTGCGCGACGGTTTCCGAACAACCGGTGCTCCCTGCCATCACGTCCAAAACCCGGAAAGACCGGATAGATTCGGCGTTTCCCGTAATTCCAACGTCCTGAGGGCTGAGCCAAACAGCAGAAATGGACTGGCGGACAACCGCTGCCATGATGCGGTCGGCAGAGCGACTTGGCGGCAATTTCGTTAACTGGATTCTTGGGATTTCGTGAATCTTTGGCGAAAACCGCTAAGGTTTACCGATTCGGTAATTAAAATTAAGCTGAAGTATCGGTCCGCGGCGTGTCCAAGGTGCGGATCGATTTCGTCGTTCGCGTTATCGTTTCTTATCGAGAGTTCGAAAAGTCATGCTGAAGAATCGAATGAAGTTGCCGCTATTTCGATCCTGCGTTCTGGTCGCCGCCGGGCTGATGTCAACGGGACTGGATGCAGATGTTAGCTTGTCTCAGACATACCGGCAAACGAGCTCCTCTGTTTCGCGGGCCGATATTGAAAGTCGTTTGGGTCTAACTCGTTTGTGGCATGTGCCGATTGCTGCGGGTTATACCAACTCGGCAAATGAACCACTCAGGATGTTGATCCCGCGCGAGGCAACCGTCGCGTTCACTCTAACTAAAGAAGCGGTTACTGGGGAAAATCCGGTCAACGTCCCGGATTCCGTCGAGGTGATCGTATCGCTGGACACTGGGAGCAGCAAAGAGGTTGTCAGCAGCCGAGATCGTGGACTCAACGGAAAGGTGTTGGGAGTCAAAGGCGCGTTGCGTCTGGCGGAAATACGCAAAGAACTGTTGGAGAAACGTGGGCTGACCGTGACCGAGTCCGTTCAGTTTGTGCCAAATGCTCGAGTCTTCGCGGTGTCTTCCGGCGGACAGGTCCAAGCGATGGATGCTGAATCCGGTGAAGTATTGTGGACGCGACGTTTGGAAACCGACGGCGGCCCCGTTTTAGGCTTCGACGTCAGCAACGATTTCGTAGCGATCACCCACGGCACCCATATCGATATTTTGAATTCGAAAACGGGCATGCCGATCCGCACGTTTAGCCTCCGAAACCTCCCGGGTGGCAGTCCGGTCATTGCTGGAAATCAAGTCATTTCGCCGGGAACGAATGGTCGCTTGGAGCTGCTCACTCCATTTACGGAGACTCGATTTCGCTCGGACATGGGCGGTTATGAGGGGCGATTGGCGGTCTCGTTGACGGAACTGGAAAACGCCTACGTTTGGGCTGTAACCGACCAAGTTTACGTTTCACTAAAACCCTCCCCGGCGCGTCCCATTTACGGCATACCCACGAGCGACCCCGTTCAAGTCGCTCCCGCTGGCTTTGGCAACGTGATGTTGGTGATTGAAGATTCAGGTGAACTCAAGTGCTTTTCACAATCTTCGGGCATTGAAATCTGGAGCGAATACGCGGGCTTGCCGTTGGTGCAAACCCCGATGTTTGTTCGATGGAGCAATGCCGCTCCGACAACCGCGACGCCTGAAGCGGCTCCGGTCAATCCGATGTTGGAGAGCAATGAAGAAAACACGGACGATCCTTTTGGAGCTCCCACCGCGAATCCAAGCTCAGACCCAAATCCAAGCAATGATTCCGCGAACCCCTTTGGTGGCGGCTCGAGCGACAACAATCCGTTCGGCGGAGGATCGCAAGACAGTAATCCGTTCGGCGGCAACCAAGCGACGAACCCCTTTGGTGCGGACGCCTCCAATCCGTTCGGGGCCTCTTCGAATACTCCGACCCGCGAGTCCACCGACGAAGAAGAAACCGAGGGAGGTGAACCGACCATTCGACAAGCCCGCAATTTGAATTTGGACGAATTGTTGGGCACGACCGATCAAGTGGGCGCCTTGCTCGTCGATGAAGCAGGGAACGTCCGAGCCATCGACATGCGAACCGGCAAGTTGTTTCCAGCGTTTCATGGAACTGGGATTGCGAAGATCCTGACCGTCACCGCTGACCGAATTTATGCCACCTCGAAAGACAATCAACTGGTTGCCTTGGATTTACGCACGGGACGACGCATTGGCGGTATGGCAATTCCCGGCGATTGGGAAGGCGTTGTCAATTCGCTTTCAGATCGAATCTATTTGCAGAGCAAGACTGGCCAAGTGGTTTGCTTCAGGCCTTCGAACAGCGTGACACCAATCTATCGCCGACCGTCTCAAGTCGCGATTGCTGCTGCGGTCGAAGCAGCGGAAACTCCCACAGCTCCGACCACAAGCGGGACTGAGGAGTTCAATCCGTTTGGCAACGCCACTCCCCCGACCGGTGCAGATCCGTTTGGAGGCGCCGCAAATTCCGGGGCCAATCCTTTTGCCAACTAAGCAACTTCCGCTCCGTCGAGCATCAGAAGTGAGCCCACCGGCCCGAGGTTGTAAATCGGAACGTCGCCGACTCGGCTAGTTGTTTGCCAGCTATCGTGGACGTGTCCGCAGCAGACCATTTTCGGCCGGACGCGTTGGATGGTGTCCAAAATCGTTCGGCTGCCTACATGTTCGCCACGCGAATTTTGGTCCACGTGTCCCAACGGCGGGGAATGCGACACGAGTACACAACCGCTGGGACAATCCCTCAGCATTTCTGCCGCGGCGTCCTCCGAAAGATCGCAGCTCCAGCTACCGAATGGCGTTTCTGGGACAGCGTATCCCAGCCCAAAGAAGACCTGCGAACCGATCACAACGGACGATCCGTGCAAGACATGCATCAGGTCGTACCCGCTGCAGGCCGCCTTTAGTTCGTCCACCGACTCGCCATTTCCCGGCACGAAGACCACCGGGCATGGCAGCTTCGCCAACTCATCGATGACGGGTTGTAGACCGCGCCGCATGATCGCGAAGTCGCCAGCACCGACGGCAACTTGAACCTCGTTCGCGCGGGCCACTTCAACCAATCGCTGGCAAGCCCGCAGGTCCGTATGCAGATCCGAAAAGGCGAGTACTTTCATCGACGTTATCGCTTGATGGAATTCACGAAGGAACGCACTTCATCGGGCTGCTCGTGGCTGGCATGATTGACCGGGTTGGTGGGAAGCGATGTGTCCGCCGGCCCCAGTGATGCTACGTACTCTTGCCATTTGGGAATATCGTTCCCAAACTTCTGACCGGTGATGGACTTCAAACTATCGGCGGCCGCCAATTGCAGAGCTGGCTGTTCGCTATCCAAGGCGAATTGCAGAATCTGAGCCGCACGCGGATCCTTGAATTGGCCGATAGCGCGAACGGCCGCAATTTGCACATCAGGCTGTTGCTCGCGTTGCAAGACCGCGTTTAATTGAGTCAAAGCATCGTCCGTCTTCATCTTCCCGTAGACGCGACAGGCGGCCACGCGTACATCCGACTCACGATCCTGGGTCGCGGCGGCTACCGCCGACAGGGCCGTGGCTGGGTCCAATTCGCCGAGCAACTCGGTCGCATGCAAACGGACCAGCACGCGATCATCCTTTTGAATCATTTCGGACAAACGAGCGGCGACTCGTTGTTGATCTGCCGAGCTACTGACTTTGGCCTGATCCACCAAGGCAGTCATCTCGCTGCGAATCGTTGGCCAAGTCTTCGCAATCTTCTCTTCGTCGGCCCATTGTTGCCGTGCTTGCGGACTCAAGTATCCCAGGCGCCATAAAGCCCCTTTGGCGCAGCCGGAAGATGCGAGAGCAATGAGGCTCAACAACACCCATCCCATCGAACAACATCGACCGAATGAGCCGGGAAACGGGCGAATATAGCTTCTCAAGTTCATAAAACGACTTGGCCTATGTAGACGGATGATGCCGGACCCAAGATTGGTACCAAATGCGACCTCACCGATCCAGGGAAGATTACCAATGCTAGCAGACACCAGGCCAGTCGCTACACTCGATTGGCGCGAGCGACACTCGAATGCTCTAGCACCTTCTGCCGCTTGCTTGTTGTGCTAGCAATTTGCGAGTACGATGTCGGCCGACGTGGATCAGGTAGCTCGGCTTCAGTCGCGATGTTTCTGACAAGGTTTTGGCTGTGCAGTTGCAATGGTTAGATTGGGCAATTGTCTTTACGTTTTTTGGGTTTTCGCTTGTGGCCGGGATCTTGGCGGCTCGGCGCGGCATTGATAGTAGCAAGGACTTCTTTCTATCGGGTCGAAACCAACCTTGGTGGTTGCTGGGTACTAGCATGGTCGCCACCACCTTTGCTGCCGACACTCCGCTGCTTGTCACAAGTATCGTGCGTGAACAGGGAGTCGCGGGCAATTGGGTGTGGTGGGCGTTCTTGCTGACAGGAATGCTAACAGTTGCGGTGTATGCCAAACTATGGCGTCGTTCCGGGGTGGTTACTGATGTTGAGTTCTACGAATTGCGTTACGGAGGAACGCCGGCAGCTGTTCTCCGGGGCTTCCGCGCTGTCTATCTGGGCTTGGTATTCAATGTATTGGTCATGGCCAACGTCACTTTGGCGGCCATCAAGATTGGCCAAGTCATGTTTGGGTTTACTCCGCTCCAGACCATTCTCATTGCGGCTACGGTCACCGTGGCCTTTAGTGCGGTTGGTGGTTTGACCAGTGTCTTGATTACGGACTTTGTCATGTTCATCGTGGCGATGGCCGGGGCGATTGGAGCGGCTTATGTGTTGGTAAACCAACCGGAAGTTGGTGGCTTAGCGGGCTTGTGGTCGCATGCGGCGGTCCAGGAACGCATGTCGATCTGGCCGATCTTGGATTTTTCGACCACAGCGGGATTAAATGCGGCCGCGACCATCTTGATCATTCCGTTGGCCGTTCAATGGTGGGCGGCTTGGTATCCGGGGGCAGAGCCAGGCGGTGGTGGCTATGTGGCACAAAGAATGTTGGCAGCCAAAGACGAACGACACGCGACGGGAGCGACGCTGCTGTTTAACGCGGCCCATTACGCCGTCCGCCCTTGGCCGTGGATCTTGGTTGGTCTCGCTTCATTGGTCATCTTTCCGAATCTGGAAAGCCTGCAAACTCAATTGCCAAACGTCGACCCGAACTTGGTCCGCGATGACTTGGCATACCCGGCGATGATGCAACGGTTGCCGATGGGATTGCTGGGCTTGGTTACGACTTCGCTCATCGCGGCTTACATGTCAACGCTATCGACGCATTTGAATTGGGGCTCTTCGTACATTGTGAATGATTTATGGCTCCGATTCCTGCGGCCACACGCGAGCCAACGCGAGTTACTGCTTGTCGGTCGAACCACAACAGTGGTCTTGATGGTATTGGCGGCCATCGTGGCCTTGGCACTCGAGAGCGTTTATGATGGATTTATGGTTTTATTAAAAGTTGGCGCTGGAACCGGATTGTTGTACATCCTCCGCTGGTTTTGGTGGCGGATCAACGCTTATGCAGAAATCGTCGCGATGGCGGTATCGTTCTTGGTTTCTGCACTCTTGTTCTATGTCGGCCGCGTCTACCCGGATTCGGCGTTGCCCGAATGGCAACAATTCTTGATCATCGTTGGACTGACGACGAGCTGCTGGATGGCCGCAGCATTTCTCTTACCTTCCGAAGCTCCCGCGACTCTCCGACGTTTTTATCAACAAGTTCAACCAGGTGGGCCGGGCTGGAGTCAGATTGTTGAATCGGCCCATCGCGAGGGCGAACTTACGGATTGTCATTTGCGATGGAACTTGCCGCGGGAAATTGCATTTGTGATCGCTGGTTGCGTTGCGATCTACAGCGGCTTGTTTGCGACTGGTTTCTTGCTGTACGGACAATGGTCCACCGCCGCCGGTACATTGCTCTCGGCGTTTCTCGCCATGGGTGCCATGAAATGGCTTTGGCCGAGCGTCGTGGGACGCCCTTGACCGTGGAGGGCAGAGATTGGGTGTGTAAAGCCGGCAGTTGCTGAAGACGCCTTCTTTCGTCGTTTGGTCGGAGATCGAGACACGACTTCATTATCCATCGCCTGTGCCGACGAAACACTTCGCTTTCGCCAATGGATCGAATCGTAGGATTCGCGCTGATCTGAACCAACAGCCGGCTGCTCGGGGGAAAGCAGCAGCAAGCTGACGCAGTCCAAGGACGCACGCGTCGTTTTCAAGTCGCCCGACTTATTCTACAATGCCGCCGCAATTTAGTTTTGACGTGAATGAAAGGTCACCATGTCCGCCAATAAACCCGATCCACAAGATTTTCGTGACTTGGAAATCAAAGATGCGAAACTGATTTTTTCGTCGGTATGGGAAGGCTTGGTTGATGAGTTCGGCCGTGAGAACCTCTGGTTTCCTAAAGAACTGATCCTCTTGGGTGGAGCTCCTGGGGCCGGTAAAGGAACGCACACTCGCTTCATTTTGAAGGCGCGGGGTTTGACCTGTCCTCCGATTGTGGTCAGCGACTTGTTGACCTCCCCGGAAGCCCAGCGGTTGAAGGACCAAGGCTACATGGTGGGCGACAAAGTTGTGGTTGGGATCATGCTGCGAAAGCTGCTGGAGCCACAATTTCGTGACGGAGCCATCTTGGATGGATTCCCGCGCACGAGTGTTCAGGTCGAATGCTTGAAATTGTTGGTCAATGAAATCAATCAGTTGCACAATGAATTTGCTCACACCCCGCTGGCCAAGAATTTCCGTCGCCCCATCGTTCATGCGATGGTGCTGTTCATTCCGGAAAAAACCAGCATCGAACGACAGCTCAAGCGTGGTGCTGAAATCGCGGACCATAACAAACGAGTTGCCGAAACGGGAGTGGGGCGCGAACTTGAATTGCGTGTGACCGACTTGGACGAAGATGCGGCACGACGTCGCTACATGGTCTTCAAAGAAAAAACCTGGGACGCCCTGAAGTCCCTCAAAGAAATCTACCATTACCACTTCGTTAATGCTGAAGGGCCAATCGAAGAGGTCGAACAGAATATTCTCGATGAATTGAAATACCAAAGTTCATTGGAATTGGAGCCGGCGACCTACGACACGGTCCGTCGCATTCCCTTGGCCGAAGATATCATCCTGCACGCGCGGCAAGAACTGGTAAAACGATTGGACCAGTACCAAAGAGAACATACCGAGTTGTTTAGACGAGTCGTCGACTTGATCGAACGAAAATTCATGACCATCATTCAACGTCATGCACTATCTGGTAGGGCGCAACTCAATACCGAAGACGAGCTTTTCGGCAACTCATTGGTCCTGTCAATGGTCTTGGATGTGTTTTCGGAGCGTGGTTTCCATGCCGTAATCGACAAAACGATCAGCGAGATCCCCGAGCGATTCGACTTGCAAACGGGACAGATTGAATGTCGACAGAAAGCGGTTTATCGGATTCAAGTCAACTTCCGTGGCTCGGATATCCGCCGCGGTTAAAGCGGGTGTTGAACTGCGCCGATCGCGCCGACTTGCCATTGCTGCGGCTTTTGTTCTCGTCGGCGATCTGTTTTTTTGCTGCGGGTGACCGAGAACCTTTTCGATGCGCTCGTTACTACTCTTGTTGGTGCCGTTACCACGCTTGCGAAGACCTTCTCGCGTGTTGACGTTTTGACAATTGTCGCCTCTCGCGATTGTCGGAGCGGTGACGATGGCGCGACGTGCTGGGAACACCAATTCGCCCTGAACGACTCGAATCAATAACGCGAGAATTCGAAGGTTGGTGCCAGCCATCTACGAAGGATCTACAAAAGTTCACCGGCTGGATCGTGCCCCCTAGTTCATCAGGAACGGTGGCCGCTCCTGGTAAGAAGTGGCTTTGATCGGGTCGCCATCGTTGGCATGTCCGGCGACATCGGCGACGAAGGCCGACTCGGATACTTGGGTGCGATCGCAGCAACCGACCTAGAAACGGCCGGTTTCGTTTCGGAGTGGATCGAGGGACCTGTGGACTTGGCGGTCCCAGAAATCGACGGTGGACGAGGCTGCGGTCGATGGAGTGCCAGGAACTTGTGTGTTGGTCAGGTTGCGATTGGGTCGGCCGTAAGTGTAGGCGGTTTAGTCTTTTTGACGGCCATCGGAATCGGTCGCAGCGATCAAACTACACCGCCGCCTTGAGCTTTTGCGAAACTTTTCGATGGATGTAATGCGAAACCGCTGCGACATTTTCCAATTCTTCAATGTCGTCATGATCGATCGAAATTCCGAAATCAGTTTCAAGGCGCATCAACAACTCGATTGTGCCCATCGAATCACCGATCTCATTCAATCGCGAGCTTCCTCTGATCAACTTTCGATCGTAAGAAAATGTGGCCGACATCGCGGTCCGCAAAAAGGACTCGATTGCTTGGATCCGCGTCATAGATTGGGCGCAGTGCGGACAAACGAACGTCTCCGCTGCCAAGGGATAACTGAAGTTCTTGCCACAATGATCGCACTGGATATTTAGCGACACGTCGCCCAATGAATGGTTCGCGTGGTTCATCACGAGTTCTCCTGGTATTTTCCCAAACGGGACCCAACCGTATCGATCCTGCTCCGATGTCGACCACCCGAACAATTCCGTGTAGGGCCTTAGAATAACGATTCTGCCGATCAACGGAAGAGCAAATCGGCCCAGATCACCAAGGCGGGGCGATTTCCGAGCTCAGAAATAGAATAGTCGTTGCAAATGGCCTTCGAGGGCAGAACGAGCGGAAGTATACTGTGCGATTTCCGCGGCGATGTTTCGGTTCCATCGTCGGGAAGAATCTATTGAATTGAAGTTTATGTTGCGGCGAACAAAAACGTGGCCTTTGCTGACCCTGCTAGGGTTGGTGCTCGTTGGTTTGGCGGCCTATTTTTGCCGCGACTCGATCTACGATTTAAGCGATCCGGTTGACCACCGCCCAACCTACATATTGGTCGTGTTGGACGATCTCGATTGGGACCTGGTTCAGCAGGATTGGTCAAACGACACTACCACGGCTCCGCGTTTTCCGGTGTTGCAGCAACTGGCCAAACAGGGAATGGTCTTTTCAAACTTTCACGCAACCACGCCCGTTTGCGGACCAGGTCGGGCATCGATTCTTTCGGGTCAGTTTGCTCATCGGCATGGCGCGCGGGTGAATCGTCCGGGGCACCCCACATCCCATGGGTTTGCCGGAGGCTTCAACGAGTATGGTCGGAATCGTGATTTCTCACGTCATTTCCAAAAGGGCAACTATGAGACCTGCTTCGTTGGAAAATACGTCCACGATGGCTTTCAACCTAATCGAGAGCTGGGGATCGGTTGGCCGGACCTTATGCCGAGTGGCTGGAGTCGGTTTCATGCCGTTATGGGCGCCAACTACAACAATTTCTTTGTGGTCGATTCGGCCACCAACCAAACCAGAAAAGTTCAAGATCAATATCGCATCGATTACGAGTCGGCGCAAGTGATTGCCATGCTGGATGGACAGAAAGAATCACGTCAGGCCCAATTGGTTTGCTGGTTCGTTTTGGCACCCCACGATGCAGAAGACTTGACCCCGGCGAATCCACCTCGTTATGCGGGTGAATTTCTCGATGAAACGCCCCCATCGTTCTCTCGACACCCGGGCTCGACCGGGCTCAAACTGCCCGCGACACTCAACGCCCTTCCTAGCCAATTGTCGCAAGAACAACGTGCCATCATCGAGGAGAAGTGGCGTGAACGCTTGCGAACCATCAAGGCCTTCGACGAAAACCTAGGACGCATCCGCCAGTACTTGTCGGAAACAGATCGACTCAAAAACACCGTGTTTGTAATTACCTCAGACCACGGCTATCGCTTGGGAGACCACGGACATATGGGCAAACGATTGCCGTACGATCGTGTCACCAAAGTCCCGTTACTGATATCGGGAAAAAACATCCCGGCCGGACGCAGCGACTTCTTGCTCGGCAATATCGATCTTGCCCCGACGCTGATTGATCTTGCATTGGGGCCAAACTCCATTCCCAACTCTGAATTCGACGGTAAGTCCTTCGCACCCTTATTATCGCAACCGAACATTGTTCCGTTTCAACGACACGAGCTATTGCTGGAATGCTGGGAGGCCGAAAATGTTTGGGGCACCCGCGTTCCCGGAGTTTGGACGATCCTCAGAGGCCAAAATTACAGTTATACGGAGTGGGCAGACGGCGATCGGGAATATTATCAACTAGATTCTGATCCCGAACAATTGGACAATCGTATCGATTCACTTAGCTCCGAACAAACCGCGACCCTCAAACGACGACTTGCCGAACTGCGGCATTCGACCGAACGAAAGCCAATCATCACGGCCTCCACCGACTCGTGGACCAAACTAGCCGCTTTCCCGCAAAATCTTAGCTACACGCCGCTCGAGTTGTCGGGATACGTCGATGCCGAGCTTGGCGTCGAATCGGTAACCCTCCAAGTGCATGACGAGGTTGCCAATCAATTCTGGAATGGCACAGAATGGCAGGATTCCACAGCGTCACTGTCGGCTGAATTGAAGAACCCGGATGGCCTCGTTAGCCTTTGGCGATTTCCCTTGCGTATTTCGCAACCCAAGCTACAAAACCCGACCTTGCCTTCCGAACCGATAGGCTCCGCCCCCGTCGAGCGAAAGATCTCATTAGTTGTATCTGCCACGAATAAAAGCGGAGTCAATGAAAACAGAACCATCGAGCCACCGATGACTTTGCGATTGAGTGACCCCGAAACATGGATCTTGCCGTTGGGAAAGCCGGACCCAGCGGCAACCACCTTCGCCTTGAGCGGGTTTGCGCACGGCCCGCTCCCAGTTCGCCTCGTACGAATCACCATCCAGAACAAGAGCGACAATACTTACTGGAACGGACAAGCGTGGGTGCCAGACTATGTGCATATGGAAGCGCAGGTGGAACCAATCGCCACGGGTGGGGCGAAATGGGATTTCACTTATCGAGGCGAGCTACACGATCGTTTGTATTTTAGCGCCCGAGCCCTGGATTCCGAGTTTCATTTTGATAGAACCCCAGCCTACTTTGAGTATCGTTTGAAAGAAGGTGTCTTGAATGCGGTCGTGAATAACGCGTTCCAACCGGATTGGGTGCCACAGACGCTAGCAGCGCCAAATTCAGACTCTGGTTCCAATTGACGTTTCGCCTTGAATTTTGACAATTCTGACTCGAATGACCACTCAAGGAAGAGTGGCCAGACCATCAGATTTTTTCGATCTGAAGCTATTGGCAAGGAGGCCATCTGCAATGCCGAATGTAGAGCTATCTCGTCTTGGTATCAGCCTACAAGGAATTCTCTCGGAAGCGTCATTCGTCGGTGCTGATGATTTCTTCGTCCGTTCGTGTTGTGGAAATGCCGCCGAGTGTCGACCGGGCGATCTGTTTGTGGCATTAGTCGGCTCCGACGACGATGGCCACCTTCATATCGAGCAGGCAATTTCGGCAGGCGCAAGCATGCTCTTGGTCGAACGATTGGTTGCGACCGATCTTCCACAATGCTTGGTACCGGATACTCGCCGAGCTTATGCGCTGGTTTGCCAGGCCCTTGCTGGCGGTCCGTGCGACTACATGAAGACGATTGGAATCACGGGCAGTCACGGCAAGACTAGCATTGCCGCCCTATTGGAGAGCATTCTGGCAGCTTCAGGGAAACGAGTTGGCGCGATTCAATCGCTGGGCGCCACCATCGGCGGCCGTACTATGACGCGTGACCCGTTGGCTTGGACAGCCCCGCAGTTATCCTTCTTGCTTGCTCGACAAGTCATCGAAGAATGCTCCCACGCGATCGTTGAACTTCCCAGCCAATGTCTGGCGAGTTACCAAGCGACCGGTGTTCAATTGGATGTCGCCATCCTCTGCAACGTGCGCCGTCAGCACTTGAACCTCCACGGCAACTTGACCAACTACCGAAGAGTCAAAACGCGCATCTTCGATCATTTAAAGTCCGGTGGTGTAGCGGTGGTTAATGCAGATGACCCTTTGTGTCACGAACTGCTGCCCACGCTCACAATACCGTGCTTGACGTACGGAGTGGTGCAAGAGGCAAATGTTCAAGGCAAGGTCTTAGAGCAGGCGTGGGGCGAACAAGTCATCATGATTACCGCTGGCAATGAGTCGATTGTGGTTCGAACCGCTCAAACCGGCCAACAATTCCTCGAACATTGCCTGGCCGCAGCGACTGCTGCGTTGGCGTTGGGACTGGGCTTGACCGATATCGCGCGAGGGCTGGAACAGTGCCATGTCGTCTCCGGACGCATGCAAACCGTCCAATGTGGCCAACCGTTTGGAGTCTTGGTCGACGCCGCAGACCAAGCCGATCAATTAGCAGTCCTATTCAAGACATCGCGCTACTCCGAATCAGGCCGCACCATTTGCGTTTGCACGCACCATGACGATCAAACCACTGAACAACGTTATCAACTTGGGAAAATTGCGGAGCGTGGCGCCAAGGTGGTTGTGATAACCGGACGTCACACTTCCCTGGGCGAAGTTGACTACGAACCCATTCATCAGATATTAGACGGTTTCAAGCACCCAGGCCGTGTTCAAGTCATCCCTGATAGAATTCGCGCGATTGAATGGGCGTTGTCTCAAGCTCGTCCCGGAGACACCGTATTGATTACCGGAGCGGGGCACCGCCCGGTGGTCACCGCGGGGGAAGATCGATGGGACGTGACCGACGCGGATGTCTGCCAAGCGTGGCTTTATGAACAAACAAAAGCGGGATCAACGGACGACGACTGGAATGACTCGATTTATTCGATAGAAGATTATCGCTGAGTCTCGCCAGCCATTCTGGCTTTGCGGAGCTTCGTCGGGAACCGACCTGCTTGCCTCTGCTGGCGTTGGTCGCCATAATGTCGGGCGACCAGGGAGCACTCGGTCAGGAATATTCTTCATGTTTTCATGCATTTTTTTGGCAAAACTCGTCGGATGTGCATTGCTATGTATTGCCACCGAAGAGCGGGACCCTCGTGTTCCTCAAATGCTACTTCCCGCCATCCATAGTCAAGAAGTTCAGGACGCATTGGAACTCGAACCGGCCGATCGAGAATGGCTAGAATCGCAATTCCTTGAGTTGGATGGTGTTTGGTGGCGTGCCAGATTATTGCCCGAGACAGAGCGACAGCAGACAGTCGCTGAAGTCGAGTCCAAGTTACTCGAACGCCTTTCGAAAAAACTGACGCCGAAACAAATCGAGCGTCTGCGACAACTCGTGGTGCAAGCTCAAGGCACGCGAGCCTTGTTGCGCACCGACATCGCAGAAGTTTTAAAACTAAGTGCGGAGCAACGACAGCAACTGAGCGAGTTGGCAACCGCCACCGTAGAGATTCAACAACAAGTGGATGCTCAGCGAGCAGCGGGCGGTGACCTGTCAGAGCTACAAAAACAGTGGCAAGAGCAACAGCAAAAAGAACAACTCGAGTCGATTCGGTTGCTTGATACGACGCAGAAAAAGGCGTGGGCTCAAGTCGCGGGCGAATTGGTCGATCTGACGAAAGCTCAACGCATCTACCCGATGGCTCCCGAATTCGCGGAGTCGAGCAAATGGCTGGGCAAATCGCCGGGCTTGATAAAGGACATGAAAGGCAAGGTGGTCGTCGTCCATTTCTACGCGTTCCAATGCATCAATTGCCAACGCAACTTTCATCACTACAACACCTGGCGAGATCAATGGGCGGGCGAAGACGTGGTAGTGGTTGGAATACAGACGCCTGAAACCCCAGCTGAGAGCAATATTGATTTGGTGCGTCAAGCCATCGAAAAAGATCAATTTCGCTTCCCGGTCATCATGGACTCCGACCATGCCAATTGGAAGGCTTGGGGTAACACGATGTGGCCCACCGTCTACGTTATCGACAAACGCGGCTATATTCGAATGTGGTGGCAAGGCGAACTGAACTGGCAAGGTGCAACCGGCGACCAACAGGTGACTAAAATTGTCGACCAACTATTAAAAGAATAACGGCAAAGGTATGGACCCAGCGTTTTCGATTGTAATTCCCGTCTACAATGAGCAGGACAGTCTACGCCAATTATTCTCGGAAATTTACGCCGTTTCCATCGATCTAACGACAAACTGGGAAGTGATCTTCGTCGATGACGGATCCACCGACGATTCATGGTCTCGCATTGAGGAGTTGGCGAAAACGTACCCGCAGGTTTGCGGGGTTCAGTTCCGCCGCAACTTTGGAAAAGCGGCAGCGTTGACCGCCGGAGTTGAAGCCGCTCAGTTTCCGATCATTTTCACGATGGACGCGGATCTGCAAGACAATCCGGTTGAGATTCCAAGATTTTTGGCTCAATTAAATGAAGGCCAAGATGTGGTCAGCGGCTGGAAACAAGTCCGCAACGACCCCATGGACAAGACCGTTCCCTCAAGAGTGTTCAATTTCTTGGTCGGCCGACTGACCGGGGTCAAGTTACGTGATCATAACTGCGGGTTCAAATGCTATCGTCGCGAAGTATTTGACGAAGTTCGGATCTACGGTGAACTGCATCGTTTCGTTCCAGTGTTGGCAGCCAGTTACGGATTTCGTATCGGTGAAATGAGTGTACAGCATCGCGCGCGCCAGCACGGTAAGAGCAAATACGGTTGGCGCCGCATTTACCGCGGACTACTGGACCTGCTGACGGTCGTCATGTTGACCAACTATCGACAACGCCCCCAACATTTGATTGGATTGTTGGGAGGTATGAGCCTGATGGTGGGCATCGCTGGGTTGACGGCGATGGGAGGCTATTGGGTTATGCGTCAGATTGGAGTTTTGGACCCGGAAGTGTGGAGTCCCTTGCATCAGAGGCCGATCGTTTTGTACGCCTTAGGGGCGTTGTTGCTGGGCGGCCAATTGATGTCGGTTGGGTTGTTGGCCGAATTATTGACCGCCCAAACGGCTGGACAAACAAGACACTTTTCGATTCGGCAAACAACTCCCAAACCCCAGCCCCCCGTTGCATCATGAAGAAGAACGAACGGGCCGCGTTTGTCGAGCGGCGATTACAGGAGCTTTATCCGTCTCCGCCAATCCCGTTGAGGCATCGTGATCCTTACACGCTGTTGGTTGCGGTGCTGTTGAGCGCGCAGTGCACGGACGAACGAGTGAACCAAGTCACACCGGCTCTATTTCAATTGGCCGATAATCCCAAGGCGATGTCCGAACGGTCCGTTGAAGAGGTGAACGCGATCGTGCGACCATGTGGCCTAGCGCCGCGGAAAGCGGCAGCGATTGTTGGACTGTCTAAGATTTTGGTTCAACAACACGGTTCACAAGTCCCCGCGAGTTGGGAGGCGTTGGAAGCTCTGCCCGGTGTTGGACACAAAACGGCCAGCGTCGTCATGGCCCAAGCCTTTGGTATCCCAGCTTTTCCGGTCGATACTCATATTCACCGCCTTGCAGCTCGTTGGGGTCTATCGAGTGGCAAGAGCGTCGAACAAACCGAAAAAGATCTAAAACGACTTTTCCCACAAAGCCGTTGGAATGAACTGCATCTGCAAATCATTTATTATGGCCGCGAACATTGCACTGCCCGAGGCTGCGATGGCACGCGCTGCGATATCTGCCGCACGTGCTACCCAAATCGCAAGCCACCAAAAAAGTAGTCGGAAACCAAGGATTAGGCATTCACGACGCGACTACGACGGCGGCGTTCCGATTCCGAGAGAATCGCTTTCCGCAGGCGAATCGACTTGGGCGTGATTTCGACCCACTCGTCGTCCTCGATGTACTCCAACGCTTCCTCGAGCGACATCTTGATGGCCGGCTTCAAAATAATGTTCTCATCGCTGCCGGCAGCTCTGACGTTAGTCAGTTGCTTCTCTTTCGTCGGATTAACCGGCAAGTCATTATCCCGGCAATGTTCTCCAACAATCATGCCTTCATAAACTTCATCGCCTGGAGCCACAAACATTTCACCGCGAGCTTGCAGGCTGAACAAGGAATATCCAACGGCTTTCCCACCGACATTGGAAATCAACGCGCCGTTCTGACGGCCCTGCAACTTGCCGTCCACCTCACGAAACTCCTTGAAACGATGATTCATCACGACCGTTCCTTTGGTCGCATTCAGCAACCTCGCTCGGAGTCCGATCAATCCACGAGATGGGATATCGAAATGAGCGACGGTCTGATCTCCGCGCCCCGTCATTTCCAGCAAGTCGCCGCGACGGTTGCCGATCGCTTCCATCACAGATCCGAAATACTCGGTTGGAACGTGAATGACCAAATGTTCGCATGGTTCCATCCGCACGCCATTTTCGTATTTGGTCAACACTTGGGGCTTGCCGACGCTTAACTCGAACCCTTCGCGGCGCATGGTTTCAATTAGAACGGACAAGTGCAGCACGCCACGACCAGACACGGCATACTTGTCGCCTTGTTCGGTTTCCTCGACACGCAGCGCGACGTTTCGTTCCAGCTCTTTGAACAAGCGCTGCCTCAACTGACGACCCGTCACATACTTTCCATCGCGTCCGGCTAAAGGCGACGAGTTGATTGTAAACATCATTTGCAAAGTGGGTTGATCCACTGCAATGCGTGGCAACGGCTCCAAAAAGCTTGGGTCCGTGATGGTGTCGCCGATATCGGCGTCCTGTAAGCCAACCAGTGCTACAATGTCGCCGGCGTGAGCTTCCATGACCTCGGTACGTCCCAACTTGTCGAAAACAAAAACTTGGGCGACTTTTTCTTGATGCACCGACCCATCGGCGACAATGACGGACACGTTGTCGTTCTTGTGAATCGTGCCCGACTCGATACGACCGATCATGATCCGCCCGACGTATTCCGACCAATCCAATGTCGTGACCCGCATCCGGAATTCCGGACGCGAATCGATTTTCGGCGGTGGAACATGCTTCAATACCAAATCCAAAATCGGTTGCATGCTCGCACCATCTGGATCATCCAACGAGTACTTGGCAAATCCCGCTTTGGCAGATGCGAAAACGTGACAGAAGCTTTCCCAATGCGAATCGCCTCCCAATTCCACGATCAGTGCCAACGTTTCGTCGACCACTTCCATGGCTCGGGCGTCCGGGCGATCGATCTTATTAACCACGACAATTGGCCGCAGTCCATGCTCCAGCGCCTTCGAAAGCACAAACCGGGTCTGCGGCATTGGCCCCTCCGCCGCGTCTACCAACACCAATGCTCCGTCGGCCATCTGCAAAACTCGCTCGACCTCACCGCCGAAATCCGCGTGGCCAGGGGTATCAATGATATTGATTTTGGTGCCCTGGTAGGGGATCGAAATATTCTTGGCCAAAATCGTGATCCCACGCTCTCGCTCCAAGTCGTTCGAGTCCAAGATACGTTCGCCTTCAAGTTGCGAATCGCGAAATTGGCCACTCTGGCGCAGGAGACAATCCACCAAGGTGGTCTTGCCGTGATCAACGTGGGCGATGATAACGATATTGCGGATAGCGTTGCGATTCATAATCTTGGGGGTTCAATCCCACAAATACTCGGAACGGACGGCAAGACTAGAAACTATTCCTAGCCTTCGACCAGCCACTGTCGCGAGTATCGTCGGCTATTTGGTCCCAATCGCATAGAGGGCATCAAAAGACCGAATATACAATCGATCCCCCACAATCACTGGGGAAGATGCAATTGGCTCTTTCATCTCATTAACAGCTAGCACTTCGAAGTCCGATCCAGCCTTAAGGACCGTAATCACACCTTGGCGGCTGGTAATGAGCCATCGGTCGCCACTGAGAACGGGAGACGCGCGGTGGTTGTGTCCATTGGTTCGTTCTTTGTACAAGACATCGCCTGTTTTCGAGTCCAAGCAAACGACGATTCCATTTTCCCGACAAAGATAAACATACTTATCCGTGACAATCGGGGAGGGCACGTCAGGAGTGACTTCCTCGACTTTCCATGCCACAAATTCTGACCCAGTAATATCACCTTTCCCACCCGGCCGAATCGCAATCACCGCTCCACTTTTGGCTGTTGGCGCGACAATCAAGCCAGGTCCAACCGCGGGACTGGAAACAAATCGCAGGTACTCGTTGTAGTTGCTGGCCGGGTTGAGGCCACCACAGCGCCAGATCTCCGCGCCAGTTTCCAAATCGTGGCCCGTGACGTAATCGGCCCCATGACAGATAAAGTACCGGTACGTCCCGTCATCGTAAATCACGGGCGAAGCATACGAGTGCTTGTTTTCGGAATAGGCATCTGTTTGTCGCTTCACCATCCACTTTTGCTCACCCGTCTTCGCATCGAGTGCCGCCAACACGCCGACGCTTGGTTCGCGATTCCAGGGTCCGTGAATTAGTTGCAAAAAGATCACGCCATCGTGCAAGACCGGAGTCGACGTCATTCCAAATTGAATATCAAAGGCTCCGTAGTCGGCTTGCAAATCGCGACGCCAGGTCTCTTCTCCATCGACCGTAAAGCAAACCAAAGTGCCATTGCCAAACATGGCCCATACATGTTTTCCATCAGTGAACGGAGATGGTGCTGCAGAATTACCTTCGTCACCCCGAGCCGTCTGATTTCCGGTCGTGATCTTTCGGTTCCACAACTCTTGGCCGCTGGTCGACAGACAAAGCAAATGCAAGTCATCGCCGGCAGCCGTGGTCAAAAAGATTCGATCGCCGGCAACGACAGGGGTCGAACCAGCTGGCCCGGGCAATGGGTAACGGAACAAAACATTTTCTTCGTTTGACCACTTCAAGGGAAAATTGCTTGGCGGCACAATACCGTTCCCATTCGCTCCTCGCCATTGGGGCCACAGATCGTCGGCCGAACAAGGCCGCACCCAGAGAGTCGCGACTCCGACCGCCAATAGCCCCAACTTGTGCCAAACAGCCAAGGATTCTGCTCTCATACGTAGTTTTCCCAACACGAAGTAACCCTGTTTTCGAATGCGCCCCGGCCTGCAGAGTCTACCAACTTTTTCGATCGAAAAAAACAAGGCTTCAGTTCAAGTCTCACTCGTTTGTATTACTGAGAACGCTGCCGCTTGGACTTCTGGTGAAGTAATGATCGAGCCTCATACTCTTACGTTGTGGCGCGCCCAACAAAACTAGCGTTCAAGGTCTCAACTCGCCAGCGACGATTTTCGACTGGCCCATTGGCTCAGGCCGAAGATCAGCGAGCCGATCAAGAGGGCCGTCAAACCAACCGCGAGATCATTCACTGACGCGAGCTCGGGCCAACGACTTTCGTAAATCCTCAGGGCTAATTTTGGTTCGTCCGGTGTCTTGTTGATTTGAAATGGCCACAAGCAAGGAATCGTCCCGACCATCAATCCCAGCAGAAAACAAGTCACGCGAATTGGCCAATGTTGCAACATCCAGCGCAGAACCTTCGTTGTGGTTAGCAACCCAGTAAGGCACCCCAGCGCAAAGACTATCAAGTAGATCAAATTGCCTAACAAATGCTCGCCCTTGAGCATCTCTTCGGGAATGTGGACGAGAAAACCATAAACACCCATCAGCAGGAGCAACATCGCCCCGCTAATGCCAGGCAAGATCATCGCCGAAATCGCAACCACAGCACTGAAGTACAAGTACCACAGCGACGGCTGGGTAATCGGTTGAGCCTGTTGCCCGAGGCTGATGGCCAAGGCAATCGCCAGCCCAACCGCAGCCCAGCCCCAATGCCCAGGGTGAGGTCGGTGTTTCTTGACTTCCGCGTCAACGCCAGAGCGGTTGCTGGCTAGGCCAAGCGTCATGAGAATCGTTCCAGCGATCAACATTCCCAAAAAGGCGGCCAGAACATGCGGCCGAGTCACATCGTCCTTCAACAGGCGAACCACGGTTAGAATGGTCAGCAGTAACCCGGTACCGATCCCCAACCCCAAGGTTACCAAAAATCGCAAGTCAATCCGACTCACGAGTTCGGACCAACGACGCTGCTTCAGTAGACCGACAGTCGTCCAATCGATGTTGGCCAAAGCATTGACCAACCGCGGATAGATTCCTGTTAACAGCGCGACCGTCCCGCCGGAAACTCCCGGCACAACGTCGGCAACTCCCATCAGAAAACCCCGAACAAAGGTGGTTAAATCGCCGGTCACTAGTGATTGTTCCTCTTTTCAACCAGACGTTGGCTATTCGCAACGCGGACTTCGAAACCGACAAAAATCATAACCAATCGATACGCCAAAATTTGTTTGCAAGTCGACCATTTGTATGGTAACTTACAGATGGGAGAACAAAGACTGCTGCCGCCCACAAGGTGGTGAGACCCAGCGAAGCCATTGGCTTAGTTTTGGTCATTCGAATTGTGGCGTCAAACCTTCCTCCAGCAAGATGCGGAAAATTAGGTCATGATTCGACGTTTTGCGCCGGCAAAATTGAATCTTTGGTTGAGCGTCGGGGCTCGGCAACCCGATGGCTTCCACCAACTCGAAACGGTGATGGTACCGATTTCACTCGGCGACATCATAGAAGTTCGCCCCACGGATCATGGAGTCAGCTTAGAAGTTCGACAACGTTATGATTTTACCGATAATGCCGATTCCGTCTCGCTAATCCCCACCGATGACCAAAACTTGATTGTGCGGATCGCCAAGGCATTTCTGGCACATTGCAAAATCTCATCCGGCGTTCACTTTGCCCTCTATAAATCCATTCCGGCGGGCGGAGGATTGGGCGGGGCATCAGCAAACGCAGCCATTACCCTGCTACTGTTGAACGAACTTTTCGACCTCAGGAAGACCTGGCAGGAACTGGCGACATTTTCCGCCAATTTCGGTAGCGACATTGCGTTTTTTACCCAAACTGCGGCCGCCAGATGCCGCGGCCGGGGGGAGGTGGTGGACCCGATCCGCTACCCGAACCCCAATTGGTTTGTCGTCGTCCGCCCCCCATTTGGCCTCTCAACACCCGCTGTCTTTGCAAAGCTCGCCCAAGATCGATCGAGTAACAATGCGATCGATCGAGTGTCGGCAGAATCTATTGGTGAAGACGAGTTAAGAGTTCCAGGAAACAACGGTTTAGAACCACAAGTTTCAGTGCGGAATAGTTTGGAAGCTCCCGCCGTGAAGCTACGGCCGGAACTCGGGGATGTGAAGAAGAAGGTGCGGGCGTGTTACCCATTGACTGAGTCAATGTCAGGTAGTGGCAGCTGTTGGTTCGGTGTGTTTCGCCATCGTCGGCAGGCAACTTGGGCAGCGAATCGATTGCGGGCAGGGAATGTCGGCCGCGTTGATGTAGTGAGACCCGTTGCCTACACGATTTTAGAAGGGGGCAGGGCATGAATGTTTCTGAGGTCAAAATCAACTTGTTTCATGGGGCCGACGAACAGCTGCTGGCGTTCTGTACGGTCACTTTTGACCGAGCGTTTGTGGTTCGAGATGTGCGAATCATTCAAGGCGCCAATGGGCCATTTGTGGCGATGCCCAGTCGGCGTGTAACCACGAACTGCGGGAAGTGCAACGCGAAGAACTATCTCGGTTCTAAATTTTGCGCGGAGTGTGGCACGCGACTTCCACCGATCGCCCAAACCAAATTGCCCGACCGAAATCGCGGGTTCGTTGACATAGCCCACCCAATCAATGCGAAATCTCGGGAACGGATCCAGTCGGCGATCTTAGAAGCGTACACGCGCGAATTGGCAAAGTCGCAGCAGCCCGGTTATCGCCCGGATTCTTTAGAAGCGGATGTCGCCACCCCGCAACAGGCAAACCCGCCACATTGGAACCTGGAACGCCAATCGGCTCCCGAGCGAAAAGAGTAGCAGTCCCAAGCAATCTGTTCCAGCGGAGAGCACTGACCGCTTTAGGCTGGAGGCATGAACAGGAGTGCCCCACAGGCGGGACACAAGATCGGATGCTTCATTAATAGTGCCGACCGCATTTGTGGGGTGATCATTTGCCAACAACTGCTGCACGCTCCATCGTCCACCGGTGTCACCGTCTTTTCGCGAAGGGCAGGGCGTTTTCGTTGTAGTTCGGTGCGTAGTTCCGGCGGCACCTTTCGAAAGAGCTCGTCCAATTCACCTTCTAGTCTCGCCAATTCTTGTTCGAGTTTTTTGACGGCACTGGACGTTTGCTCCATCGTTGATTTGGTTTCTGCAACAGACTTCCCAAGGACATCCGCAGCGGACTTTTCTTGTTGGACCATTGCATCGATCTGTTCCAGCAACTCAAACAACTCGACACCTAAGACTTCGTTGGCGGCGATTGTGGCTTGAATGTTGTCGCCTAACATGGCGTACTCTTTGTTGTTTGCAGCCCCATCACGCTGGACTTGCATTTTCTTGACTTGGGCTTCGCGGGTGCCAAGCTCATTCTGTTTGTCTTTGGCTTTCCGCCTTAGCTCTTGAAGCTGCTGCGTGGTCGTTTCCAACTTGTGGCGATATTGATCTTCCCGTTGCTTGGCGAATTCGACTTGTTTCGGAGCGCGCGCGGCTTGTTCACTACACTCATAAAATAGGCGAAGTTTCACATGAAGGAGGGCCAAAAGAGCTGGTTCGATCGTCGCAGTTGGAGTCATATTTGATTTTCTAAATCTCCGGCCCCTGAATTGCCCTCCCGTTTCTTGGGGAGTCCGACCGCATTATAGCAAATTCTAGAACCACAGCACCACCTAGGGATTGTGGGTTTGACGATTCCGAATGTCCCAGGTCTTGCCGCCCCCGATGCTGGTTCGCCATGCAAACCCTGACACGAATTCACAGATGATTTTCGGCGCGTACCACGGCACCGTTTTCAAACCGACGCTAACTCTTTCGGCACGTTTTCCACATGATAAACTGATTGCGATGCTTGTCGTATTCGGCTCGGTCAGGGTCCAGTTCACCGACCCACCAATCCAGCCCGCGAACCGTTCGGTGCAGATTGTCGCCGAATTGGTCGTCATATCCCGAAGGTCGGCAAGAAACCGATGCAAACAGCACGCCGCCCCGCCGCAAGACTCGTTGGATCTCGCCGACGGTGGTTTGAACATCCGCTTCATCCAAATGTTCCAACATGTCGAAGCAGGTGACCAAGGAGAAGAACGATGCCTCGAACGGGAGCATCTGGTCGACCAGCTGAACCACGCGCGACGCGGGTACTTGTTTTCGCGCCACTCGCGCGCGAGCCCGTGTCACGGCCACCTCGCTGATGTCGGCGCCCCACGGCTCTAACCAAAACTCCGGCCCCGCGAGGTGCTCGACCACAAATCCCACACCACAACCAAGATCCAGTGCCCGGCCGCTTAGATTAACAAGTTCACGGTGTGCTTGTTGGCAATTCAGAAACCCCGGCGAATTCTCGGGACGGTTGTAGTTTTCTTCCCTGGCGATGATCTCGTCATAGATCGCCTTGTAATCTGGCAACGCTGCATCCTTTCAATTTCCATGGGAGTTTGTGGGGATCGAACTCAAGTAATCCGGAAGTGGACGGGGCCGTCCTTGTGGATTGATGCACGCCACGACGGTATTCCCAGTCACCAAGACTTCGTCACCGCGACGGATCGTGTACTGATGCTCGATCCGAGTCCCGCGCGCCCGGACCGTTTCGACCTCGACCACCAACAAATCGTCGAAAACCGCTCCCCCGCGATAATTGCACCCCAATTCCGTGACCACCAAAAGCACGCCCTGGGCCTCCAGTTCGGCATAGGAAATGCCAGCAGCACGCAACATTTCTACCCGAGCACACTCGAAATAATTGGGATAGGTCGCATGATGGACCCTCCCCTGAGCATCGGTTTCCTGATACCGAACCCGAACTTCAAGCTGGAACTTTTGTAACGGATGCAACGGCTGAGACACGCGGCTTCTATCGGGAATCGTTGGGTGAACTAAACTTCCACCGGTCCAAAATTCGAAGAGGGCCGATGATTGAGCCTTGGGCTCGTTTTTGCCGTGGTCGAGCGAATTGACCGTTGGCAGAACCCGGCGATTGATTACATTAACGGTTACGCGACCAATTACAAGGTAACCCCCGCGAACGGAATCTGAATCTGCCATGATGCACGACAACGACGGCGAAGACGACGGCTACGATATTTCGACCCTTCGCGGACGTGATTACCCGACGATTCGGCAGTTTACCGTTTTTCTGGAAAACCGGGTCGGCCGGCTGATGGAGTTGCTGCGAAAGTTTGACGGCACTGGCGTTCGCATCGTCGCCATCAATATTCACGATTCCACCGAATGCTCACTGGTGCGATTGGTGCTGACCGATCCCGAGCGAGGTCGCGAAATCCTGGAGCGGGCTGGGTTGGCGATGATTGAAAGCGACCTGATCGCTGTGGAATTGCCGGACGATCCCCAACCATTGCTCAGAATTTGCACCGCGCTTCTGAGCGCCGAAATCAACTTGGTACAAGCCTACCCATTGATCGGTCTGCAAAATGGCAGTCAGGCTGTCGCTCTGATGATCGATAACTGCGAAATCGCCGCCGAAACACTCCAAAGAAAAGGCTTCCGAGTAATTCAGGAAGCGGATCTCAGTTAATCCAAGTTACTTTCCAAATCGTCGGCAATCTCCATCGGCGGACTATCAATCCGTTAATTCAGGGGACATGTGCTAGAAATGGCATCTGGGACGTGCTTGACATGGCTCATGCGAACTTATCATGACATGCTACGATGGGCACTGCACAAGGTACTCGGATTGCTCGGATGAGGGGTTACGGGACACCAGAGTTCTTGATGACAAGAGCTTTGTCACAGCCTAGCTTTGGCGCAGCGGAACTCGGCAAGCGTTCCCAATCACACGGAAATCTCTAAAAGTCTTGACGACTTCCGCTGAGAATCAAGTCCAGATCGTGGTTGTGACCAAGCACTGTGCCAGTCACATTTTATCCGGTTATCCCAGCAGAATGCCAAAACGTGTCGTGATGACCGGTTATGAGCGTTCATTAGCGTTCATTAGCGGTGTAACCAGCTCGCACGGTTCGAGCCCAAAAGGTGGCAAACCGCTTATGAACGCTAATTAACGCTAATGAATTCCCATAGCACTGTGTCAGACACCATTTTCCTGCTATCCCAGCAAAATTCCACAACGTGTCGTGATGACCGGTTATGAGCGTTCATTAGTGTTCATTAGCGGTGTAACCCGCTCGCACGGTTCGAGCCCAAGAGCAAAGGGAGGCAAACCGCTGATGAACACTAATGAACGCTAATAAACACTAATGAATACGAAATCATGCGTGGTGCTTTCTCACAGCCTAATCTTGGTGTCGACGACTTCCGCTGCGAATCAACTCCCCATCTTGGTTGTGACCAAGCACTGTGCCAGTCACATTTTTTCGCCTATCCCAGCAGAATGCCAAAACTTGTCGTGATGACCGGTTATGAGCGTTCATAAGTGTTCATTAGTGTTCATTAGTGTTCATTAGCGGTGTAACCCGGTCGCAATGTTCGAGCCCACGAGCAAAAGGTGGCAAACCGCTTATGAACGCTAATAAACGCTAATGAATACGAATTCATGCGTGGTGCTTTCTCACGGCCTAATCTTGGCGTCGACGACTTCCGCTGCAAATCAACTCCATATCTGCGTTGTGACCAATTACTTAAGCTACACACTGCCCAATCGCAAACCATTCTCTCAAGTCCGACCTAAAAGAATCTTCGGGCCTTGACGCAAAAAACAGCTCCAGACCCAGGACTCCACTTCCAAGGTCATGTCGCAGTTTCGTTTGCGCGAGCCATTACTTGCACCATGGCCCGGAATGGCGTTCCCACCACCCCATCGCGAGCTCGTGAAAAGTCAATCCGCGACGAAGCTCAAATCTACTCGGCGCGGGCCGCGACCACTGCAATTTCAACAACGAGTTGCGCCAGGTTGCACTGACTCCCGACGAACGATTCGGTCAATCGGTCCAAGACTTCTGGGCCATAGGCTCCTGGCGGCTGCTTCGTGAAATGCTGGAAGGCACGATGCACAAAGGCCTTCCGCATTTCCGGACTGTTGCCCAAGTACTCCGCGAGATCCCCAATCCCAGTCAACGGTTGCTCGCGTCCATCGCGATCCACGTACAAACCAGCCGCGTTGATCGATTGGGCTTGCTCCTCACTGCGGTAGCGTCCCACCGCGTCAAAATTTTCCAAAGTGAATCCTAAGTTATTGATCTTGTGATGACATACTTGGCACGATTCCGGACTGGTTTGCAGCTCCACTCGCTGCCGTGTGGTCAAGTTGGGGTGCAAGTCCGGACTCAATGGCGCGAAATCATCAGCCGGTGGTCGCAAGTTCCGGCCCAACAAATACTTGTACAACACGATCCCGCGATGGATCGGTGAAGTGGCGTTGCGGTACGACAAGCTACTTGTGAAATAGGGATGGGTCAGCAGTCCCCAACGATTCGGGTTGGATATCGACCTCACCAACCTTGTCCCATTCGCAGTCGATGACTCGGGCGCCCAGGCCTCGCCATAGAAACTTTCCAAGTTGGACGTCGTAAAAACTTGTTTGGCCGAGAAAAGCGCGCGGAGATCCGAGTCATTACGACTCAACAGTTCGGTCAATTCCATATCAAAAGACTGGCGCAGGTCGCTGGCCACGGCGGCACTGAACCCAGGGAACAATTCGCTATCTTTTTGTAGTTCTTTCGCCGCGTCCAATCGCATCCATTGATAAAACAACTCGCGATACTTTGCCTGGACACGGAAGTCGTTCCACTTGCCCCAAGCATAATTTCGAACATCCTGCTCGGAGACCTTTTCCTGGCTCGCCAGCCGTTCCAAGTCCTCGTCGGTCGGCAATGAATCAAACAAAACCATCGCCAACCGGTTCACTGTCTGCCGCGCCGGTGTGCTGTCAAGCTCTGCTGCCGCAGGATACAAGAAATAAGGCGACTTGAGCGCCAACAACAGACATTGCTTGATCGCCAGCGTTGGTTCTTCCTGCGATTCGATCGCTTGCCCGACGTAACGTTGTTCCTGTTCCGAATCCAGTCGGAATCGAAACGCAAGTCCCACCAAACGCACCAAAAAGGCTTTTAATGCGAGACTTTCCGAGGCTTCCGCATGATCCTTCAGGTATTGTTCGCGAAACTTCGGCCACAAATCCAACGCAACCGCATCGGCAAACTCGACGGCGGCTTGTGTCGTCGCGTGGTCCCATTCCTGGCTAACCAAAATGCCGCGCGCGTATCCGTAGGTCTGATCGTCCGCCGGTAGTTTCGTTTGTAAAGAAAACGAGGGCGGACACCAGCCGGGAATCAAGTGATGCGCCGGAATGATTTCTTCTGTTCCGCCCGGGGTGACCCATGCCAGCCGCATGAAGGCCGGCGGAGTTTCCGTCTTCCGCTCTCGTTGACGCATTTCCAATCGGATTGGATAGATCCGACCCGCCGTCAAATAGATCGTGCGGCGAAACTCAGTCTGAGCACCGGACTGAACATGGTTGTCAAAGAAAACGAATCCCTCACGACCAAAGTGCAACATGAAAGAAGTTGAACCGTGAACGACCAATTCGTACTCGCCCGTGTGATCAACCTTTAGACCGCCGCTCCAGTGGATATAAAACTTCTTGGGCTGAATATCCGACCCTGGACCCTCATGGCCAAAATCAAAATCGATGACTGGGTCAACACGTTCAATCTTTTTTTCGTCGTTGTTCCAATGCTCGCCATTGAAGTAAACGCCCTGAATCCCGCGTTCGGGCTTGGCCCACATTAGACCTCCACCCAGTGCAGCGTACAAATCCGCGTAACTCTGCCGCAATTGATTGGCGGTCAACCGAGCCAAAGCTTTGCGGGGTGGCCGATTCCGCAATTGGGCGGCTTCGCTATAAAACTCGTGATGAATGTATGTGGCCACGGCGACAGCATCTTCTCCTTGGCAATCCTCCGGTGATCCTTCGGGCATCGTTTCAGCAATGACCCCGGAAAGTTGCCCAATGGAATCATCGCCGACTAAAGCCGCTGCGTACGCACCCTCGACTCCCTCACCTTTTTCTCCGTGGCAACTCGCACATTGTGCCGCATAGATTTCGCGTCCCTTTTCTTTCAATTTGTCATCATCAAAATTCAAATGAGAAGCCATGACCTTTCGCGCTGCAACCACGAACGGCCTGTTGGTTGGCGTTTGTTCCGTTGGACTTACGATGCAACACAACAACACCGTGAATCCCAAGGTCACCAAGAGCTTCCCGAAATTCACTCGCCAGGTACTCGCCCCAAGGCTCGAACGCGTATTCCAATCACAGCGACCTGTCTCGCGCGAGGTTTGCTTCATCGGGTCCATCATTGTCGAGTCTCTTTCTCATCTCGCCCCATGTCGATCCATTGCCCACCTAACCGTCGCTGATGCGGCCCAAAATTCGCCTTGTACATCAAACTGGGACATTCCGCGACGTAATAACCCAAGTACAAATAACGTAGCCCAACCCGACGGCAATATTCCAATTGATACAAGATCGAATAAGTCCCTATACTTAGCTCAGCGTATGCCGGATCGTAGTATGTGTAAACAGCCGAGAATCCGACTTCTCCTCGGTCACAGATTGCGATCCCAACCAAGACCGTGTCCACATAATAGGCAATCTCTAGTGAATGAAACAACGAACAAACAAAGACTTGTTCGTAAAAATCCTCCGTGATGTTTTCTTCGTTTTCCAACCATCCTCGCCAACCACTGTGGCGGTTGATAAGCTCCAGTCGAGCTTGATCTCGAATTGGAACGCCAACCCGAGCCACAATCTTCTTCTGACCGCGGGTCCAGACTCGTCGTTGACTGCGACTTGGCTGAAAACTTTCGACTGGGATTCGCAAAGAAATACATTCTTGGCAGCCCTGACACTGGGGCTCGTAGACCAGCGGGCCATGGCGACGTTGCCCGGCTTCGAGACGCCGATCCAAGTCCTTCGCTCGGGTCCCGCCGTGCGGCAACCAATACACCAAGCTTGCTACCCGGTCCGGCAAATAGGGACAAGCCAACGTATTTCGCTCCACTTCCAGATCCGTGCTGAATGGCAGTTCGTGTTGCATGGGACTGGTAAGCTGTGGAAAGGGGCCGTGCGTGAGTTATCGTGTTCCCGTATCATTGTAGCTGCGACTTTTACGGTTGCCAAAACCCCGTCGCCCGCTCGGCGAACGATTCCTCCACTTAACATCCCTTCGCCAAGTGTTAGGGATACCAACAAGGACTCCGATGAATCCGCTGATTCGCGCCGAACAATTGGACGATCAATTTGCCCACCATCAAGTCGTTCTGTTGGACGCTCGGGGCGGCGCCGATGCGCAGCAACGATTTGCGGCTCGGTCACTGCCCGGCGCGATTTTTGTGGACTGGGATACCGACCTGTCCACTAAGCGTGAATCACCTGCCAATGGTGGAAGACACCCGTTGCCAACTCCCAGGGATTTTGTCGCCAAATGCACCCGGTGGGGAATCGGTCCAGAGACCCACGTGGTCATTTTCGACGATAAAGGCGGAGCAAATGCGGCCGCTCGCGCTTGGTGGATGTTCAAGGCACTGGGGCACTCCCATGTTGCCGTGTTGGATGGCGGCCTCAGCGCCGTGCCATTGGAATGGCATCCGCCACAACTGGCCGCCGTGGAGAGAACTTTATCGAGTGTGGCAACAACCGATTTTGGCAAAACGGATCAGTGGCAACTTCCAACGGCAGACCTTAATGAAGTGGAAATCGCCGCGCGAAATCGCGACTATCTCGTTGTCGATGTCCGCGAAGGATTCCGGTATCGTGGAGAGTCAGAGCCCATTGATTTGGTCGCCGGTCATATTCCGGGTGCCGTCAATTGCCCTTACACCGAGAACTTGGATGCGCAGGGACGTTTCTTGCCACCAAACGAACTTCGTATGAAGTACCAAGATTTGTTCTCGGGACGCGAACCAGGGAATGTCATTATCCACTGCGGAAGTGGCGTGACTGCTTGTCATACCCTGTTGGCACTTTGCCGCGCAGGCTTGGACGGCGCCAAATTGTATGTTGGATCTTGGAGCGAATGGTCGCGGAACGACAAACCGATTGCGACTGGGAGTTAACTCAAAGTGTTGGCTCGACTTTTTCTATTGTTCGTCTTGGTTCCCACCGCTGATCTAGTACTGTTGTGGATCCTCTTTATCACCTTGCCATGGTACCTGTCTTTATTGTGGATTGTGGCAACGGCCTTGATGGGCAGTTTTATTGCCCGGCAACAAGGTGCTCAGGTCCTTAAGGAAATCCGCCGGGAAATGCAGCGTAATCTCTTACCGGCCAACTCGCTGATTGATGGTGTGTTCGTATTCGCGGCAGGAATCCTGTTGATTACACCCGGCGTTTTGACCGATCTCGCAGGCTTTGCTCTATTGACTCCCTCGATTCGAACGTTTTTGAGACAGCGAACATTGGCCTATTTGAAGCAAAAAATCCAGGTGGAAACCGTGAGCTTCACTTCCACTTTTGCGGCGCAACGCGCGCCACACCACCCGCACTTTGATGACCCTAATGTCGTCGAAGGCGAAGTTGTCGATCGCAAAGGCTAGACCAACTTAGGCGTTGGGGAGCACCACCACTTTCATGGTATTCGGGATTCCTTGGTACAGTCGCTCCATCCAATCGGACAGTTCGGACAACGAACACCGCGCCGAGATGATCGGTGCGACATCGATACGACCGTCCGCCATCCAAGCCAACGCTTGATCGTACTCGCCCGCTGAAGCGCAACTTCCGTGTAGCGTCAATTCACCCGCGACGACACGTTGCAACGGGATCTCGACGCGCGGCGATACATTCCCGACCAAGACGACATGTCCGCCTTTGCGGGCCAATTGGATCGCCTGCTCAACGGTCTTTTGCGCGCCAACAACTTCGAAGACATGTTGCGGCCCCAGATGGTTTGACCAAGCGGTGACACCAGCTCCCAAATGGTCATCATCCGCCTTGAACGTCGCAACCGCCCCAAAGCGTCGCGCTAACTCTAGACGACCCGCATCCAAGTCAATCGCAGCGATCGACCGCACGCCACTGGCTCGCAACGCCTGAACCACCAGCAATCCGATCATCCCAGTGCCCACGACCAAACAAGCATCGTCCGATCTTGGGTTCGAACGCCGCACGGCGTGAATCGCCACGCTGACCGCTTCGGCCAAAGCCGCTTGTTCCATGGAAACAGAATCTGGCACCGGGTACGCGATTCGCGCTGGCACGGCGACCCGCTGAGCAAAAGCGCCATGCCGTCGATACTCGCCGCAGGAAACCCCCAGTACTTGGCGATGGTCGCACAAGTTGATTCGACCTTGCGAGCAATTCTCGCAGCGACCGCAAAACACCGTAGAGTCCAACGCCACACGTTGGCCAACGCATAAATGCCGCACGTCGCGGCCCACTTCCAAAATCGTACCCGCAGCTTCATGGCCCATCACCAACGGCGGGATCCGGCGACCGGTCGATCCATCGAAGCCATGAATATCGCTACCGCAAATCCCGACGGCCTCGACATTCACCAGAACATCCTCAGGACCAGGAATTGGTTCCGGAAAATCCTCGTGGAGTTCAAGTCGTTTGTATTCGGTCATTACTTGAGCACGCATGAATCATCTTCCTCAATCAAACAAACGACTGGAGTGTCGGCTTGATAACCAACTCCCACACATGGGCTCGAGGCGGGAGACTGGCGACAAAACCAACAGCCGCCGCGACGTCCTCGGCCTTGAGCATCGTATTACGGTGTTCTTGGCTAACCGGCTTGGGCCGATACTGCATGATTGGAGTATCCACTTCGCCGGGGTGAATAACCGTGACGCGAATGCCATTGACGCGTTCCTCTTCACCAATGCCGATGCCCATGGCCGCCATCGCAAACTTGGAAGCATTGTAGGCGATTCCACCTAATGGCGAAGCTCGCAATCCCGCAATCGAACCAATCTGAATGATCAAACCGTCCCCCATTCGACGCATGCCCGGCACAACCAAATAAGTGCAGTTGAAGGCGCCTGTCGCATTGGTTTGGAGTAGCTTGTCCCACTCTTCTGGAACCAGGTCGGCCATTGAGCGCCGTGGCACATTCAGTCCCGCGGCATTGACCAACAAGCGTACCGCTCCGAATCGTTCCACTATTTGCCGATGGACCTCGGTCGTCGCGGCGCGGTCGGCCACGTCCAACGGAAATGCGACCAAGCGTTGGTCCTTCCGGGTTGCCGCGACCTGCTCCAGTTTTCCCGGATCCCGACCCGAAATGCACACGGTCCATCCAGCATCCGCCAAAACTCGGGCCGACGCCGCACCAATTCCGCTCCCGCCGCCGGTCACCCAAGCAATTTTTTGTTCCATTTCAAATTCGACTTTCTAGAAATTGGGGTTCGTGGCAGCGATCGGAACGACGGCGTGTGAATTCGAAGTTGTGTCGTGGCGCGGTCCGCAAGTTTTTGCCATGCCCCCTCGATACTTACGGACATTCGCACCGCTTTGCCGACGCCCCACACCATCTTCGAACAGGGTCTTGAGGTTAGTTAATCCTGAACAATTCGACAACGCCGCAATAGCTCGGCCGCCGTCATCAAGTAGCTGGTATAGAACGGGCCAAACTCCGCATAGAGTGCACTCGCTTGATCAAACCGCATTTGATACACGATTTCTTTGAGATACATCGGGTTCTTGGCCCACAAGGTCACCCCCCACTCCCAATCTTCCAAGCCCACACCGACGGTAATCAATTGAGTGACCTTGCCCATAAACTGGATTCCACTCCGCGCGTGTTCCGCCATCATTTCATTGCGAGCGGAATATGGCAGTGCAAACCAATTGGCCCCGGGATCACGTCGTTTATTCATGGGATAAAAGCATGACACCGGCCAATCCGGAAACGTTGGACAGAGGCGATGCTTGTTCATGTTCGGAAGCCGCTCTTCGTAACCACGCACCCGCGCTTTGAATTCGGGTGATTGCGGATCCAGTCCTTCCCGTTGCAGTTTTTCCGCAAACTGCTCCACACTGGGTACATATTCCGAAATTTCAGACATCGACACAAACGAGTCCGTTGCGATCAAACACGGCCCGAAGGCACTGGCCATCAACGCCTGATGCAGATCCTCGATTCGCAGCGGATCTTTATCGAGAACCATCAAACTAAAGTCTGCCTTAGCACCGGCAACCAAACCAAGTTGAGTTCGAGTCGGCCAATCTTGAAACCGCTTGTCGCTGGCTCCTGATTCGATCCCATGGTCATTATTGAGCGGCCCAAACATCCCGCAAAACTCTTCCGCCGCCGTTCGAATTTCCTGCTGAGACATCTCGCGCAAGAGGCCGCGATCCCATGAGTAAAAGAAATGACTGCAGTGAAAGCCGTTGGTGGGCTCCAGCGAGATTGGGATTTCTTGCCCAGCAGGTCCATATTTGGAATGACTGGTTCCAGCGTTCATCTTATTTTGTTTCCTTGCTCAACAGACGTCGCACGCTATCCAGGAGCCGCTCCATCGGAAATGGCTTGCGAATATACTCGTCCACGCCCAACAATTCCGCATAGTCCTGGTGTCGCTCGCCCTCATTGGCCGTGATTACAATGACCCTAGGCGGTGCCGTTTCGTGCTCACGTAGCTTCTCGAGTACCAAGAATCCGCTGCGCTTCGGCATCATGAGGTCCAAAATAGCCAAATCCGGTCGTTCGGTTTCCGCCACTGCCAAGCCTTGATTTCCATCACGCGCCACCAACACGTCGTACCCCTGGGACCTTAGGGCCAAGCGAATACTCTGCGCGACTTCAGGATCATCATCCACTACCAAAATGCGAAACGGTCGTGACGTCGTGTTATCGGAGGCAGGAGGTTGCACAGCAGAATCCATAGGGAAGCTCGTCGATTTCAAACAGGCGGGAGCGAGGCAAACACAACGAGACCCTGCCGGCCTCGAAGCTATTACTCGCGTTCGTTGACGATGACGGCCAAACGAGAATGGCCGTTCACCTTCCTATTCTAACCCATGTGGGGGGATTCCAGAAAGCGGACCGTTCGCCGCGCACTTCCGTTCCGGTTCGAATCGGAACCAATCGTTCTCAACCGCAACAATCTGCCGCAGTCTGCGCAGGAGAACTGTTTTTTCGCGATGGTTCCGGTCATAATGTTGCCGTTGATCCCTTGGCACGGCCCACGATCCCACCTGAGCACGTATGTTCCACTTCCTAATTCTTGTCTCGGCACTGCTGGGAACTCTAACCGTTTCGTGTGTTCAAGTCAGCTTGGCACAGCAACCTTCCTCGCCGCCTTCCTCGGCGCGACAAATTGATTTTGATACTCAGATTCGCCCCCTCCTTTCCGACCGATGTTATACTTGCCACGGCCCGGACGAAGAATCTCGCGAGGCGAACTTGCGACTTGACTTGGGTACGAATCTTCACGGACAGTTGTCGGAATCCAACGGCAGACCAATTCTTGATCCTGGCCAAGCGCAAGCCAGCGAATTGTACCTTCGCCTGTTGGCCGAAGACCACGAGCGAATGCCACCGGCCGACAGCGGCCTGAGCCTGACCGCTGATGAAATCAACGTGATCAAGCAATGGATCGACGAAGGAGCTGTCTGGGACCGACATTGGTCATTCCAGCCAATTCCAGACGAAACAGCGGTCCCACAAGTCACCGATCCTGCTGGGTGGATTCAAAATCCCATTGATGCGTTCGTCCTTGAGCTAATTCAGGCTCGGGGCCTCCGTCCGGCTTCCGCGGCGGCCGATCACCATCTCTTGCGTCGAATGTATTTGGATTTGATTGGCCTACCGCCGACGATCGAGGAGGTCCACACTTGGGCGAAAGTTCCCAAGCCAGAACGATGGGCGAAAGTCGCCGACCACTTGCTCGCCAGACCGGAATTTGGTCAGCGAATGGCCAGCGATTGGTTGGATGTCGCACGTTACAGTGACACTTACGGCTATCAAGTCGATCGCGAGCGTTTCGTTTGGCCTTGGCGAGATTGGGTCGTCCAAGCCTTCAATGAGAACATGCCTTTCGATCGCTTCGGCACGCTGCAATTGGCGGGCGATCTGCAACCCAACGCCACCTTTCAAGAAATCTTGCCCACCACTTTTAGCCGCTTGCACCCCCAAGAAGTTGAAGGTGGCAGCATCGAGGAAGAATTTCGAATGAAGTACGTGTCCGATCGGACCGAGACTTATGGCATGGCGTTTCTCGGCATGACCTTCGAATGCAGTCGCTGCCATAACCATAAATACGATCCGATCTCGCAAAGCGATTACTATCGCTTGACCGCATTCTTCGACAATATCGATGAAGCAGGTTTATACTCTTACTTTACCGATTCTGTTCCGACCCCAACGGCGGTCATCCCCGATGCAAACTTGGAAAAAGAAGCGGACCTTCTCAAAGCACAGATCGCCGCGCAAGAAAAATCCATGTCCGATCAATTATCGCGGATTTTGGAAACACAACCATGGCGACCACCCAGTGCGGGTTTGGAATCAACGCCGTCACAAACGGCACCGACCACCGGCACCCAAAATGAAGCGGCGTCGCCATCAAGCACTGGCCCCGCGTCACCTTTGCCAGAAATCGACGGTCAGATCGCCTTTTTGTCGTATGACTCCGCAGCGAAGTGGCCGGAAAATTCTGAAAATCGCTTGGTTCCGTTTGATGTCGGTACTGCCCCGCACCAGCGTCAAGCCGTCGAGTTGTCGGGCGATGAAGCCGTCAGGCTGGACGTGGGAAACTTCCGACGCTGGCAGCCGTTTTCTTTTAGTTTGTGGATTTGGATTCCCAAGCCCATGGAACGAGCGGTCGTTTTACATCGCTCCCAAGCCTGGACCGATGCCGGGAGCCGCGGCTACGAACTCCTGATCGAAGACCAAAGGCTGAAGTTTTCGCTAATCCATTTTTGGCCCGGGAATGCTGTAAGCGTTCGCGGCGTCGCCCCAGCAGCGCTCGAGACCTGGCAACATGTCACGGTCACCTATGATGGCAGCAGTCGCGCGGACGGAATCGAGATCTATGTCGATGGACAAAAAGCCAAGACCGAAGTCATTCGTGACAAGCTAACCAAACAGATTACCGGCGGTGGCGGAGACAATATTTCGCTCGGCGAGCGCATGCGAGATCAAGGTTTTACAAAAGGACGTCTGGCCGAGGTTCGCGTTTTCTCACGCCAACTTTCGTCGCTAGAAGCGCGTGCGTTATCCAAACCTGATTTCAATGTTTCGAGTTTGGCCGAGTATCGGCAGACGGCTTGGAGCGACTCCGCCGCAACAACCAACGAACGCGATCGTTCAAGTGGTTCTTCCCAAACCAGCGAACTCGTTGAAATCGCCGAGGATTGGGCGTTGCAGTTTTCACCGGAATATCGTGAAGCTTTGCAGAAACTCGAACAGCTTCGTTCGCAACTCGGGAATCTGCAAGACCGCCGCCAAGAAATCATGGTGATGCAGGAACTGCCCTTCAAGAAGCCATCGTATCTGCGCGCGCGGGGTGATTACGATGCACCGACTACGGAAGTTTCGCCCGGTGTCCCGGAGTCGATCGCCGAGTGGTCCGATTCGTTGCCTGAGAACCGCGATGGATTAGCGAAGTGGACTTTCGACCGGCGCAATCCTCTAACCGCTCGAGTGGCCGTCAATCGCTGGTGGCAAATGCTGTTTGGCGAGGGCTTGGTTCGAACTCCGGAAGATTTTGGTAATCAAGGCCAACGTCCTACACATCCATTGCTCTTGGACTATTTAGCAGACTTTCTCATCGATTCGGGATGGGATGTGAAACAAACGATTCGCTTGATGGTCTTGTCTGCGACGTACCAACAGTCGGTTGTCGCGGATGCCGCTACCTTGGAAGCGGATCCCGAGAATCTACTCTGGACTCGTGCCAGCTCGCATCGTTGGCCAGCGGAAACACTACGTGACCAAGCGTTAGTCGTGGCGGGACTGCTGGATGCCAAACTGGATGGCCCCCCCGTGAAGCCATACGATTTGGCCGAGGCTTTCGCGCCGCTTCCTGCAGACGGTGGCGCGTTGGTCTATCGCCGCAGTTTGTACACGTATTGGAAGCGGATGTCGCCATCACCGGTCATGATTGCGTTGGATGCTGTCAAACGAGACGTGTGCCAGGTCAAACGCGAACGAACCACCACACCGGCTCAATCGCTCGTGTTCTTGAACGCCCCTCAATTCGTGGAGGCCGCTCGAGCGCTGGCCGTTCGCTGTTGGAATCAACACCCCAATCGTATCGAGAACGCCATTTCTGCCTTGGTCCGAGAGATGCTCTCACGTGAACCAAGTGAAATGGAATTCGCCACATTGCTAAAGCTTTACGAAACACAACGATTACGGTTCGAACAGAGTCCGGACAGTCTGCAAGCGTATTTGCAAATCGGCCATCATCGGCTCCCGGCGGAATTGCCGGCCCCTCAACTGGGGGCATTAGCCGTGGTCGCCAACACGTTGATGGGTTTGGATCAATGGACGACCCGGCGCTAAGATGTTGATATTGAAGGTGAGGAATCCCATGTTGCGAAGAAACTTTTTGGCGAATTTCGGCTATGGTTTAGGAGCCATGGGGTTAGCCAATTGTTTAAACGCGGGCGGTGCCAACGCGACTCAAGACGACACGACTTCAACGCCGCCCAAAACGAGGGGCGTGCTCGAGGCGTTGCACCATCCGGCCAAAGCCAAGCGAGTGATCTTTCTCTTTCAATCCGGAGCTCCCTCGCAGTTGGAACTGCTAGATTACAAGCCGCTATTGAAAGAGAAGCAAGGCGAGCAATTGCCGGATTCCGTTCGTGGCCAACAACGGTTGACGGGAATGAGTGGGAACCAGAGTAGCCTGCCGCTGGTGGGCTCGGCGTTTGATTTCGCCCAACATGGACAAGGCGGCACTTGGATCAGCAACCTGCTTCCGCATACCGCAGCCTTGGCTGACGAACTGTGTGTGATTCGCTCGATGTATACGGAATCGATCAACCATGGTCCGGGTGTCACCTTTTTTCAGTCTGGTAGCCAACTGCCGGGCAGACCCAGTATGGGCGCATGGCTGGACTACGGACTGGGAAGTGAAAACGCGAACTTACCCGCTTATGTGGTGATGGTCACGAAGAACAAAGGCGGGCAACCATTGTCCGCGCGATTGTGGGGCAGTGGCTTTCTGCCCTCGCGGCACGATGGCGTCCTGTTCCGCAGCGGCGCCGATCCTTTGTTGTATTTGAACTTGCCACCCGGAATCGACCAGAACAGCCGTCGCTCGATGCTGGACGCCCTCGGAAAACTGCAAGCCGCCGAGGCGGAACAGACCGGTTGGCAAGATTTAGAATCGAGAATCGAACAACACGAACTGGCGTTTCGGATGCAAAGCTCGATCCCGGAAGTAACGGACTTCTCCGACGAACCACAACACGTGTTGGACATGTACGGCCCCAGTGTCACGGACAAGGGCAGCTACGCCGCGAATTGCCTGTTGGCTAGAAGACTGGCCCAACGCGGTGTGAAGTTCATTCAATTGTTTCATCAAGATTGGGATCATCACGGTGGTCTTCCTGGTGGGATTCGCGGCCTTTGCCAAGAAACGGACCAACCCAGCGCGGCTCTCCTGAAAGATCTCAAACAACAAGGCATGCTCGACGACACGTTGGTGGTTTGGGGCGGCGAATTCGGACGCACCAATTATTGTCAAGGAAAACTGACCGGCAACGATTACGGTCGGGACCACCACCCACGTTGTTTTTCGATTTGGATGGCGGGTGGCGGCGTTCGAGGCGGGATGACATACGGAGAAACCGACGAATACGGTTACAACGTCGTTCAGAATCCCATGCACATCCATGATTTGCACGCAACCATGCTCTACCTGTTGGGTATCGAACATACTCAGCTTACTTACAAGTACCAAGGCCGGTATTTCCGCTTGACCGACGTACATGGCCGAATCATTCGGGACATCATGGCTTGAACGCTCCCCCCGTCTTTTCAACTCGACAAGTCACCAAAGACTACCATATGGGCGACTTGGTCGTGCAAGCCTTGAAAGGCGTCGACATTCAATTGTACCCCGGCGAGTTCGTCGTCTTGTTGGGGCCGTCCGGCAGCGGGAAATCAACTCTACTGAATATTCTCGGTGGTCTGGACTTGCCGACATCCGGTCAAGTGTTCTACCGCGATCAAGAATTAACGACTTGGAATCAACGACAATTGACTCAGTTCCGACGTGAACACGTGGGCTTCATCTTCCAGTTCTACAATCTCGTCCCTAGTTTGACGGCTTATGAAAACGTCGCTTTGGTCACCGAGATGGTAACACGTTCCATGACGCCACTTGAGGCATTGAAAATGGTCGGCCTGGAACCAAGACGCGATCACTTTCCGGCCCAACTTTCTGGAGGCGAACAACAACGAGTTGCCATTGCCCGGGCGATCGCAAAGCGACCGGCGATCCTCTTATGTGACGAGCCGACCGGTGCCCTGGACGTTGCCACCGGCATCTTGGTGCTGGAGGCGATCGAACAAGTCAATCGTGAACTCGGAACGACGACGGTCGTGATCACGCATAACGCGATTATTGCCGGTATGGCCGACCGAGTCATCAAAATGTCGGACGGAAAGATCGCCGAAATCGAACCCAATGCTGTCCGCCTTCGCCCCCAAGAAATGCGGTGGTGAGTGATGAGCATGCTGGATCGCAAATTACGTCGTGACCTAAGGCAGTTGGCCACCCAGGCGATCGCCATCGGCTTGGTAATGGCGTCCGGCATCGCCATGTACACGATGGCCTTGTACGCGTTGAATAGCCTCCGCACTAGCCAAGCAAACTATTACCAGAGATACCGTTTCGCTGACATCTTTTGCAACGCCGTTCGCATCCCCGAAAATGTCGTTCCCAGAATTCAAGCCATTCCCGGTGTATCCGCTGTCGATCAACGCGTTGTTTATGCCGCGATGTTGGACATGCCAACCATGAACGAACCAGTGGCAGCCCGACTCATTTCCTGGCCCGACCTTGGCAGACCCCGACTTAACGATTTGTTCTTGGCGGACGGACGCTGGATCGATCCCGAGCGCAGTGATGAGTTACTCGCCTCGCACTCGTTCGTTAAAGCACATCAATTGAAACTCGATGACCGGCTGTCGTTTATTATCAACGGTCGCCAGCGTCAACTCCGTATTGTCGGGATCGTCTATTCACCCGAGTACATCGTCCAAATACAGCCTGGCAGCCTTCTACCCGACTACAAACGTTACGGAGTGTTTTGGATGAACCAACGGCACCTTAGCGCGGCCGTGGATATGCAAGGGGCGGTCAACGATGTCACGCTGACTCTCGAACACACTGCCAATAGCGCCGCTGTCATCGAAGCCGTGGACGATTTGTTGGCGCCGTACGGTGGCACCGGCGCTTTTGGTCGGGAGCACCACATGTCGCATCGATTCCTCGAAGATGAAATCAAACAGTTGACCATCATGGCGTGGGTCTCGCCAACAATTTTTCTGCTAGTCGCCGCGTTCTTGCTGAATGTGATGTTGGGTCGGGTAGTTGCTCTCCAACGAGAACAGATCGCGGTGCTGAAGGCATGTGGCTTTTACGACTGGCAGATCGGTGCCCATTATCTCAAACTGGCGATGCTGATCGCGGTGGGTGGCGCCATTCTTGGGCTTGGATTTGGCTACCTGTTGGGTCAGAACACGACGAAAATGTATGCCGACGTTTATCGCTTCCCAGTCCAGCATGGCTCACTAACGGGGCCGATCGTTTGGGGTAGTTTGTTGATTAGCTCCGGTGCCGCCGTGTTCGGGACATGGCGATCAATTTCTGCCGTGGTGGCGTTACCGCCAGCTGAGGCAATGCGGCCAGCCGCACCGACCTACTTCGCAGCCAGTTGGATTGAACGTATTGGCTTAAGTTGGCTGCTACCTCAAGTTGTGCGCATGTTGTTTCGTCAGATTCAACGGCAACCGATCAAGTCGTTGTCGACCGTATTTGGCATGTCGATGGCGCTGGCGATCATGATCTTGGGAAGCTTTTCCTTGGACGCCATTCGCTATTTGATTTGGTTCCAATTCGACTACGCCCAACGGCAAGACGTCACCGTTGTATTCAATCAAATTGCCGAGCAAGCAGTCGTCTTGGATTTACAAAACCTCTCGGGCGTCACCGAAGTCCAATCGTTTCGCGCGATCCCGATGAACGTTCGCTTCGCGCAAGCCTCGCGAAAGATCAGCGTCATGGCGTTGGGCGATGAAGCTTCCTTGTTTAGACTGGCCAATATCAAAGAAGACATTGTGTCCGTGCCTCCAGAAGGGTTGGTCCTGTCTGACAAACTCGCGAAAATTCTCGGCGCACGGCTCGGAGACCGGGTGTCACTAACGGCCCTGGAAGGTCAACGTCGTTCTGACGAGATAGAAGTCGTCCGAATTATTACCGAATACGGCGGACTCAATGCCTACGCCTCGCCCGCAACTTTAGCTCGTTGGAGTCACCTGCCCGAAACCTGCTCCGGTGCTCACCTACGCATCGATTCGGCCGCCACCAGCGAAGTGTACCGCGCGCTGAAAGAGATGCCGCATATCGCGTCAGTCAACCTCAAAGGCGCGGCCATGAAGAGCTTCGAGGAGAGCTTTGCTGCGAATATCCTGACAATGCGACTATTTAATTTGATCTTCACGGTGATCATCGCTTTTGGTGTCGTCTATAATCATGCGAGAATTTCCTTCGCGGAACAAAGCCGAGATCTTGCCACACTGCGCGTGATTGGCTTCACGAACTGGGAAGTGACCGCCATCTTGTTGGGCGAACTGGCGATCCTGACCGTGGCATCCCTGGGGCCCGGGTGTCTGATTGGGTGGGGTTTAGCGAAGATGTTCGTATGGGGATTGGATACGGAGATGTATCGGATTCCTTTGGTCATCGAACCCAAGACCTACTGGTTCGCAATGGTGGTCGTGGTCGTAGCAGCCTTTTTCTCTGGACTACTCATGTTGAAAAAGATCTGGGCATTGGACTTGGTAAGTGTCTTGAAGGCAAGGGAGTAAACGCCGTGCGCCAAATTCGCAGATGGCTGATGGGGACTGTGGTCATTGTGGCCATCGCCGCGGTGGCCGGACTTTCACTATGGCCACGGCCCCCGCAAGTCCAAGTTGCCGACGTCTCTTTGGGATGGATGGAGGTAACCATCCAACAAGATGGGGTCACGAGAATCAAGGATCGCTACCTCGTATCGTCTACGGTGGGCGGAAAGCTCGCTCGAATCAATCTGCGTCCGGGTGATGCAATTCGACGCGGCGAAACCATTATCGCGGCCATTCAACCAACCCCGCCCGCCATGCTGGACGCGCGACAGATCGCCCAACTAAACGCCAACGTCGAGGCCGCCAAACGTCAAGTCGAAATGGCCGCGGCTCGCCGCGAGCAGGCCGAAGCACAATTGCGACAAGCAGAAACGAATTTCGGACGCTTCAAAGAATTGGTTGATGATGGCGGAGCTTCTCGTTCCGAATTTGAATTGGCCGAAGTCGAGTATCGGACAAAGAACGAAGGCCTCCGTGTTGCGAACTTTGAGTTCGAAATTCGTGGCTTCGAATTACAGCAAGCGGAGGTCGCGTTGCGGCACTTTACGGATGAGGAACAAGGCGACCCGCTCCAGTTTGAAATCCGAGCCCCGATTGATGGGGTCGTTCTGAGAGTCTTCGAGGAAAGCAGCACGGTCCTATTACCAGGAACTCCATTATTGGAAGTCGGTAACCCTACGGATCTAGAAATCGTGATCGACGTTCTCAGCACCGATGCCGTCAAAATTCAAGCCGGAAATGCCGTCATCCTCAATCACTGGGGTGGCGAACGAAATCTCTTAGCCGAAGTTCGCCGCGTCGAACCAGCCGCATTTACCAAGGTAAGTGCCCTTGGCGTGGAAGAACAACGTGTCAATGTCATTGCCGACTTTCGCGAACCGGCCACGGCACTCGTTCGCTTGGGCGATCAATATCGAGTCGAAGCCAACATCGTGGTTTGGAAAGAGGATCAAGTGGTTCAGGTTCCCGGTAATGCCTTGTTCCGAGTTGATAGCCAGTGGGCGGTCTTTGCCCTGGACGGGAAAAAAATCCAGACGACCAAAATTGAAATCGGTAAACGCAACGCCACGCACGCTCAAGTCTTGTCTGGCTTGAAACCCGGCCAATCGGTCGTCATTTATCCCGGCGATCTCTTGGAAGATGGGCAAGCGGTCGAAACTCGCTAAGTTCGAATCACGAACGCAGGCAAACACGCGGTTACAGCCAACGCCTTTTCGTCTTGCCTGGTCGCCGCGAATTGTCTACTGTCCCCGCCGAAGGTTACAGCTTGAAACCCCAGGGGCCACGCTGTGATGCTTTTTTAGATGCTGACGCTTGGCACTTGTGTCGGCCAATCAGGTCTTTTCTGGACGAGATGGCACGCTAACCGGTGGCTTACGCACACCGGCTAGGGTTGTTTCGGGCCTGTTTTCTCCAGAAAAAATGTTTCACAGCGTTGCTCCAAGGGCCTACCGACGCGGTGGCTTGCCATTACACCCGAAAGCTCCCAATCCACTCGAGTCAATTATCAGGATCGAAACATGGACCGAGTTATTCGCTCAGCCGCTTGGATTACTGTGGCTTGCTGCTTGTTTCTACCCGCCTGCGCGGCCAGAACCAAGCCGAAACCAAGTTCCGAGGCCAAACCTGATCTGAGTCTACGCGAGTTCATGCAGCAATCGGATGATGTAGACGACGGGATGGGCGGCGGAGCCTTTCGATTCCCAGACAATTAGAAACTAGTTGAGAAAACGCCGCGCCGTTTGGGACGTTATGTAATTGACCTGCAGCCCTGGTTGCGATGGTGCAACCAACGCTTCTTCTTACAGCGAAATCCATTTCGTTTCAGACCGTTTTGGATTTAATGCCCCATGGAAACAATGCCAATTCGGCCCCCATGGTACAAGATGCTCTTGAGCAAAGCGGATCGCGATTGGTGCCCGTCACTACATCACGAGCAGGGCATTACAAAATCTCTTTGTTGCCTGTCGCTGGTCCATCATCTTTTGCCAGTTATCGTTTACCAATATCCGGATTAGGCCGAGTCACGCGACACGCCAAGCCACGCGATCGCGTCACGCCAGGATTCCCGTCGTTGCCCGAGTTCCTTCGCGACAGGGAAGTGACCTTCATCGTTACTCCACAACTTCTAACCAAATGGGCAAGGTGGTAATCCCACCATCGATCTCAGCCTTCAGAAAGAATGGGCGACGGCCCAACTCCGTCTTCGGTTCCGCTGTGATGAAGAACTCACGTTCATTCATCCCAGTCAATAACAACAAGCCGTTGAGTCCGATGTTGTCAACAATGACGCCATGCGCTGGATTCCGAGCTGCTAAAGCGTTGCCAAAGCTAACTTCACCGGTCGTCGCTTCGCTTCGCTCGATCAATACTCGCGCCGAGATCGTTCCGCCTCGCCGAACTTGCAACACCGTTTCAAAAGCTTTGGGGCGGTCGTTGGATTGGCCTTCGATCAATGCAACTGGCTGCGTCGTTGGATCGGTGATTGATTGGATCCAGGGAACAAGCTGCGACTTCTCAGCCTTCTTGATTTCACCCAATGGACCAGCTGCCCGCCCGGTCGCTTCGCCCAAAACGTTGGCCGTCGCCGTCGCGACTGGTTGCACGGCTTCAGGCCATACTTGGTCCTCATGGATCCAAATCGTTCCTTGAGCCGAACGCTGCCCGGCTTCAATAACGATCGGATTACTGACAGCCACTCCGGGAGGCAGACCTTCGATTGCAAATTCGACTGGACCATCAAATCCATCAAATCGTTCAACCGAAACCGTAAACTCGCGGCCAGCACCGACCAACAACCCACCGGAAATCGGCGTGACTGAAGCCTGGAAATCCGGTCGTGCTGGACGAACCCGAAGCTGATACGAATAATTGTCCCCACCAAACAAGCGAGCGTCTTGGATCGCGATGGTGTAAGTGCCCGTTTCCGGAACCGTGAACAAAATGCGACTGCCTTTTCCCGCTCGACGACTCGGATCATCGTCGTTGCGATAGTGAACATCAAACGTCGGCAGCCCATTGTCTAGCGGCTTTTGCCCTTCCGCTAATGGTTGCACAACATAAGCCGGTTCACCCAACGCATGAGTAACATGCGAAGTGCCAAAATATGTCCACCGCTGGCCACCTCCCGGATAGACGTCGAAACCAGAATCGGGACCGCGAGGGTGCATCCACAAACGAGTCACTTCACCCGCGGCATACAAGTATTGATCCAACCGCATCTCTTGTTGACCAAACAAACGAAAGTCATCCGCCTGCATGCTGTCTTTGCCGCGAAACGTAAAGTATGACTCGCGGATCGCTTGCAGCCGAGTATGCAAAACTGGCTTGCCATCCTGACCCAAGATAGCCACCAACGGATCCAACTCACTCGCATCCCCGGTAGCCGAAAGCGTAAGATGCGTCGGAGAGACTTGAGCATTGGGGCCCACCGGATCGACATCGATGGCCCAAACTTCACCCGCATTCGCGGTCCATTGATATCGATCAACTTCCCCAGGTTGCGAGATCTGGCCCGAAAGTCGTACCGCGGCCGGAATTGCCGCCGAGCTTGGCTGCCGTTCGTTCAGTTCCGATTCACTAACCAGCGGCAATTCTGCTTCCGGCAGATACTTCGGGCTCAATGCTACAGAATTCACCGATCCTTCCGGGGACTTCGACAAGATCGTCGATCGCGAATGAATCATTCCACTCAAATCAGTCGCCCACAAAGTATGCCCATCGGCCGAGAATAAAAGGCCACTCGGCGTACCAGCCAAAGGCTCAAGTGTTTCGAGAACATCCCAGGTGCGAGTCGATATCAGTTTCAGATTCCCCGCTCGACTGGCCACGGCCACGCGTTCACCCGCGGAATCAATCGCCAAAACCAACAGCGGCGATTCGTCAACAAATCGCGTCTCCAATAACGGATTCGGAACTGGCTTGGCCATTGGGTCCCATCGCCAGGCTCGGAGACGATTGTCGGAACTGATTGCCAACAAACGCGGGATCCCTGCACCGGGCGGACCAGGCAGAAACCTGACGGCATTCACTTCACCTTCCGGTTGCCCCAAGGTATCGGTTCGAGATTTGGTCGCAACGTCCCATACCTTAACGGTTTGGTCCGCCGAGGCACTCAACAGTGAGCCGCCATCGGGAGTAAACGACAAGTCGAAGACAGCTCCATTGTGCCCTGACAATTCACCATAAAGACTCTGTTCTTGCAAGTTCCAAAGTTTGATAATCCGATCGTATCCCGCCGTCGCCAACCAACGACCGTCCGGGGACAGTGTTGCCGCGTACACCAAGTCGCGATGGCCCGCAAAACTCTGATGGGGCAGCTCAGTGAACGACTTGGATTCCGCGACTTCGGTATTCGAAATGGCTGCAACCACACTGGCCAGCTCGACCACATGCACTTCACCAGCCAAACCCTCAATTCCCGTGCCCACGACTAGCTTCTCGCCATTGGTCGAGAATTGCAATGAGTTTACCTTGCCATTGAATCCCGTCATCGTCAGTCCTTGGCGGCGAGCCACTTCATCTAGAACCGCACCTGACTTCAAGTTGGCAAGACGCGTCAAAACGATCCGACCCGTTTGTCCTATCGCGATGGTTTGATGATCGGAGCTAAGGGCGAACGCCGAAATCCCCAGCGGTCGCGAATGGCGAACGTCTACCTTGGGAACTCGCAGGCTTGGGGCCGGCATCGAGCCGGTAGGTCCCTTCGCTCCCGACTGAATCCAATCACTCACAATCTGAAGTTGATTCTCATTCAGCGCCTCTTCCACATCTGGTGGCATGGCCGGTTCGGCTTTTCGTGTCGCCAACAAATGCAAACGACTGCTGGCAACCGCACCGGGAGTCAACGCCGGCCCTGACACACCGCCTTTCAACATTGATTCATAGGTAGAAAGGTCCAGTCCGCCTTCGGGATTGTCCGGTCCGTGACAACCTACACAATGCGCGCGAAGGATCGGAGCCACCTTTTCGGTGTAGTCATCCGCAATCGCCGACGCCGTTGCATACGCACAGACGAAGATCCCACACACGATCCATCGCCAATTTCGCGAACGGAAACAAATTGATTTATTCATCGCGTCCACTTTGTTCAATGGTTGAAGGTAAACTCGGTACTGGTCAGCACACTCCACACGATGTCTTCCAAGGCTTGGCGTCGTTCCGCTTCCGAATACTCGCTGGCCACTGCCAACAGGCGCTCTCGTTCTTGGTCGGTCGGCTTTCGCATCAAAGCCACTTGAAAGACTTGATCAATGAACAGCGAATTGTCCCATCCTTGCTGGACACCTTGCTCGATCCAATTCCCGGCCTTGGCCAATTTCGGATTCAAAGTGTCACCGTTCGATAGGTGCAGAACTTGGACCATGCTGGGTTGATCACTCCGTTCGCAATCGCAAGTGATCTCGCGGTTGTGTCGCCCAAAAGCCTTCAAGAACGTCGAGGCAATTGAAGCATCGTACAATTGAATTGCCTTCGTTCCCTCAGGATAGAAGTCGATGGCTTGGCGGTCGGCACCGGGAAAGGCGATTTCCTTAAACGATGTCGATGTTCCCAAAACTTGATCCATCGAATCCAACAACACTTCGGCCATCAACCGACGTGGCAGATAGCGGCTGAGATACTTGTTATCATCACGATTCTGCGGCAACGGTTCGCTACTGCGTTGATAGGTCTCGCTTTGTAGAATTGTCCGCATCAGTTGCTTGAGATCGAATCGTTGATCAATCAAATGTTGTGATGCAGCGGCCAACAGAGCCTCATTGGACGCCGGGTTGCTGAGTCGCAGATCATCGACCGCTTCCACCAAACCCCGCCCAAAGAAATTCGCCCAAACTCGGTTGGTAATCGCGCGTGCGAAGTAAGGATTCTCGGGATCCGTTAACCACTCTGCCAAGACTTCACGTCGATCACGTGGGTCGGCAAAGTCCATGGCCGCCTGATCTAATGGGGCGGGAGGTTGCGGCCGACCCTTTTTCGGCTGAACCAACTCGCCCTCCGCCGCGACGTAAAGTGTTCGCAGTCCGTCGCCACCGCGTGGCTCGCCGCCCCAGCCCTTGGTTCGCACCCGCGCGAACATGTTGGCCATGCTGTAATACTGATCGTTCGTCCATTTCTCTAGCGGATGATTGTGGCATCGGGCGCAACCGATGGAAAGCCCCATGAACGCTTGGCTCACGTTTTCGGTCATATCCTCAGGGCTTTGATGCAACGCATAAAAATTGGTGGCACCATTCTCAAAACTCGTCCCGGTTGCCGTCACCACTTGCCGGACGAACTCATCCCAAGGAACATTGTTTTCGACCTGTCGTCGAATCCACAGATAATAAGCCTTTACCGCATCCGGCCTCAATCGCGTCCCATTGATCAGCAATAGATCACTCCAACGGTAAGTCCAGTAGTCAATAAAGGAAGGGTCCGCCAGTAGCGATTCAATCAATTGATCGCGACGCGTTTCCACTGGATTCGCGAAATACGCTGCACTCTCGGCTAAGGTTGGCAACCGTCCGACCGTATCCAGAGTCGCTCGACGGAGAAAAGTCGCATCGTCACAACGTGGCGACGGCGGCAGTTGCAACGACATCAATTGCTGCAAATTCAATTCATCGATAAAGTTTTTTCGCGGTGCCGCGTCAAACTGCTCAGCCGTCAACTCATTAGGAAATGGAACCGTCAACCGCGCCAGTCGGACTTGACTGTCGAACCATACCAACACCGCCCCTTCACCGCTGCCACGAATCGAGACTTTTCCCTTGGCGTCGACTCCGGCAATGGCCTCATCAGTCGACGAAAAAATAGACCAAGCCGTCACGTCCGCTGACGTTCCGTCAGCATAGTGAGCGTGCACCTGCAATTGAACTTCCTCACCCGGCTGAATGCGCGAGGCTCCCGGACTGACTTCCAATGTTTTCAATGGCGCCGTCGCCGCGTTCGGACCAACGGCTCCCTCGGCGATCCACCGAGCCAAAATCTTGTAGTCGCTCGAATCAACATCCAAACGCAGCCCACCTTGATGGGCCACAGCTCCTGTCGGTTTGGACAAAAACAGGCTGCGACCGGGATCAGAAAGTTCGATCCGACGCCCCCGCAGTTCCTGAGTGATGCTGCGATGATCCGCCACGGCATCATAACCGCGCAACGACAAGCGAAAGCCGCCTTTTCCCGCCAACGCACCATGACACGCGCCCGAGTTGCAGCCGTTCTTCGCGAGAATCGGTTGCACCTGTCGTTCAAAACTAATCGAGCCAAGCTGGTCATCTTCGGCCAATGACGAATCGATGTGACTCGCAAAGGAGAAGATCACTGCGATCGAGGCCAGGACCAAATACAACGTTGACACTTTTCGCTTACTCAGCATCCCGTAGATTCCCAAGTCGAATGTTTTTCGCGACGGCTTCACAACGTTCCCTTGTTTTACTCGAATCGAAATTTTGCCTCGCCAGTCCTCTGACGGCCAACTCCTCACCAACACCACAACCTCTTTTCACCCCGAACCAATCCATGCCTCCCCGCGCGACCGACACTCATGGGTGCAAGACTTGTTTACCTGTTCGCTGCCAGTGGACTGGCAACCCACCTTGGCAACCTGCAATCCTAGACGAAAAGTTCTTTTATTTCGCGCACACCGAAGTCAACCAACGGGAAAGGGCGTTGCCCTGGGCCAGGTAACTCATGGTGCAGATCAAGTCCGAGACTCTTGAAGATCGTCGCGACGACCTCACCGGGCGTTGTCGGTCGCTCGGCCGGTACGGCACCAATCGAATCACTGGCCCCGACCGCTCTTCCACCTTGCACGCCGCCACCGGCAAACGTGCAACTAAAGCACTGTGGCCAATGATCGCGTCCACCGGCTGGATTGACTTTGGGAGTCCGGCCGAACTCGGCCAACCCACAAACCATCGTGTCGCCCAGCAAGCCGCGTTGGTGCAAATCTTCGATCAACGCCGAATAACCTTGGTCGTACATCGGGGCCACAATGTTCTTCATGCCATCGATGGTCGTGAAGGGTTTGCTGCCATGAATGTCCCACGTGATTTCGTCGAATACGGTCAGAAACGTATTGATCGTGACGAATCGCACGCCCGCTTCGACCAACCGCCGGGCCAGCAAACAACATTGTCCAAAGCGATTCATCCCGTATCGTTGGCGCACTTCGTCCGGCTCTTGTGTCAAGTCAAATGCCGCACGGGCTTGAGTACTACTCATGAGACGATAAGCCGCTTGAAAATTCTGATCCATCATTCGCGCGGACTCAGTGGCTTCCAGTTCCTTCAATCTGTCTTCGACGGCGGCGCGCATGCGGCGGCGACGGTCGATTCGTACATCCCCCAAGTCAGAAGGTGGCAACAGATCCGGAACTTTGAAGTTCGGTTGACTGGGATCGGCCATCAAAGCAAATGGATCATAAGCCTTACCAAGGAACCCGCCCGCTTGACCATTGGGCAGGTTTCCGCCGCCACGCCCCATCGTCTCGGGTAGAACGACATGAGCGGGCAAGTCCGTGCGTCGACCTTTGAGGTATTCGACCACCGCACCAGCATGAGGATAATTGACACCACCCGTGAACTGTCTTCCCGTTTGCAACATCTGCCACCCGGCATCATGGACCGCCGCCGCCGTATGATAACACGAGCGCACGATCGAAAACTTGTCCGCGATCTCCGCATGTTTGGGCAGGATTTCACTCACTTGGAAATCACCACGAGTCGCAATCGGCTGAAACGGGCCTCGGATTTCCGCAGGAGCGTTGGGCTTCATATCGAAGGTGTCCAACTGACTCGGAGCCCCCAAGTTGAAAATCATGATGCATGATTTGCGATCAGCATCGGGAGCCACATGTCCCGCTTGTTGGGCAGCCAACCATTGCGGCAGCCCTAAACCAATCGCCCCGAGCGTACCCACTTGCAAGAAGTCACGCCGAGTCGCCCCATTGCAGGTATGGGTCTTGGCCAACGAGGTCAAATTCAACATAGGACGCGGATCCTGACAGGAAGGGAGGAATGGCCACCATCGGAGGGACCGCTATTGTAAGTGATCCGCCCTCCAGAATCAAACTGCCTTCGCGGCCCTTCACATCGACCAACGCTTCCTACGTTCGATCGATCCGTCTCGATGCTCCCTTACCGATGCCCCGACCCCGACAACCAAAGTTCGTTGAATTTCACAAACAGACTTCGATGGTCAGAAATTGACCGGGATCTTCTCGCCAACGCCGAGCCATTATCTGCAGCGTCTGCCAGCGAACCGCGTGACTCGAACATTCGTACGTCGGCTCTTCGGCTGGCAGGTTTTCTAGCAAATGGCGGCGCACCAGCATCGCGCGCACCTTTTTGGTTCGAACGTCACTTGCCGGCTCGCAAGTCAAGCAGATCAAGTATTGCACCATCTCGACCGGAAGTCCCGCGTCCTTGCGGAGGTGTCCGCCGGCAAATCGCTCGCTGATTTCGTTCAGAACAGAATTGAGGTAGTACCAACGGTCGTCGTCCGGTAGCGGAATGATGGGATCCGTGGGCGTGGTCCGCTTTGCCAATTGCGAGATTTTCACAGCTGCCGAGCGGTTGAGAAAGATGTCGCCGACGTCCATCTCCAGGATAGTACGAATCTTGAGCTGTCCATTGTTCAGCGACGTCAGTGACACGTTGAGGCGATCCAAGAACTCCCGCTGTTGCCAGAGTCTGCGCGAACGACTGCCGGCCAGATAAGACGCGATACCTGCCGCCGCGACAATCCAAATTAGCTCGGGCCAATTGCTTGCCAAGTACGCAAGTAAAGAGTTAGCGATCTGTTGCATTGGGGTCAAAATCCATTCAGTAAAAACGGGGCTCGCCCGCGCATGCGCTAGGCCATCGGGAATCACACCGCCGGGCCGAGTTGTCTCAGAGGAACAACGGTCCCAAGTCTGCGTGAACAAACTGTGTCCGCCGGCACAAGCCGTCCGCTAAAGCCCCAACTGATTCAAAGGACGCCCGCCAGACCAACGCTCCTTCGCACGGCAATCGCAATCAACACGCCAAAACCTTGCTCGAGGCCAACCTGGTCAGTCCCAGCGCGACTCGGCTTCGCGTCGTGAAAAAACCACCGCTCGACCATCCGCCAACAGCTTGCGAATTCGCCATGGCACACCACGCTCGTCAATCTCGACCAATCCAACGCCGCTGCCGTTGAGTAGCCGACGTCCGTGCGGTGTTCCTTCTGGCTTGCGTGGAATCACTCGCATACTACGGCGACGAGTGAACCAATTCAAGGGCGACCGCGGGGCATACAGCCACCGATTCGCCCGGTCCAACAGATCGAGTAAGCGCGGCGGAAATTCGTTTCGCAAGGCGCTGCTGCATATCTGCCAAATATCTGGCCCGCTTTCCTTTCCGCGTAACTCGACGTCGTAAACAAACGAATAATGAACATCGCCCGACAAAACGACAAAGTTCTGTGGCGTTTTCGGATGACGGAAGATATTGAGCATCGCCTGAGCCGACCCCGGATGTGCCATCCAATTCTCGGCATCCACCATCAATTGGTATCCGAACCAGGTAAATACTCGCTGGACGCTTTCAATGAGCTTCACTCCGAAAATCGGTGTTGGAGAAACCAATAAAACCGCGGGCAGACCTCTTAAGGTCTGCTGCAAATCGGTCAACGATTCCCAGTCCATCAACCCCGATGGCTCACGGGCCGCGATTTCGGATCTCCAACGATGCGTTCGGCTGTCCAACACCACCAACGGCGGCGAAGTCGGCCAATGGTAGTGCCAATGATCAAACCGCAACAACTGCTCAATGCATTGGTCGTGGGACGTCCCTCCCGGCGACGCCAAACTCTCGTGCACCTGCGACATCAGCTCGTCGTTGAACGAGTCCGGATCGTTGCCCCACGCTTGATGCACCAAGTATCCGACCAACGCATTCCCGATGACTCGCTTGGAGAATGGATGACCGTACGCCACCTCCTCCCATTCTCGACTCAGGTTCCAATCGTCGGTGATGTCGTGATCATCAAAGATCATGGCGACTGGCAAATGCGCGAACAATCGCCGCACCCTCGGCAACGTTGTTACAAAACTGTCCAAGGCCGCGCGTTCCTTTTGGTAGAGGACGCGTTCTTTGGCCTGCAACGTCGGCGGAGGCTCCAGCTCAAGAAAAGGCCATAGACTAGGTGACCACACGAGCAGATACATCCCGAGTACTTCGCCCAATGTGATCAGATGATTGTGAGCACTGGCGGTGGTAAATACTGGCTTCTCCACCCCGCCAAACAACAGCTCGATCAAGGCGAAGTTGCGTTTGTGACGCGGAAGCAAGGTCTCGCGTCGATAAAAACCCGCCGGATGACGGTACAAAGCTTGAGCGCTATCTACTTTGATCCACTCGCCACCGGCCATGGGTTCATCGGGAATCCCCAGCAATGAGATCAATTGATGAATCGCATGCAGCGTCGGACCAGCCACTTCATCGGCATAGATTTGGTCGCCCGAGAGCACCAAGGCGGACGGCCACACGCAGCGTGGGTCGGACGCCTTCTCCACATTGGCGACCACTCCCTCGGGGGCATGATTCTCCGCCAAACAACGAGCCAACAAGCGATCGGCCTCCACCAATCCATCGCCACCCGGGTAATGAGGCTTGCGACACGACCCATGCAACAGACTGCCCACGCGCGATGGCAACATGAATCCCAATGAATCTTGTCCCTCGTAGCACAAGGCCGGCATGTCGTCGCTGCACTCTAGCCATTCGCCCGACATCGTTCGCAGCGGCTGCAGTCTCAGGCGATACTTGATCCATCGATCCAACGGCAATGGTTCCGTCAACGACAGATCGATCAACAAGTAATGCAAATGAGTACCGGCCATCAACAAGCGACAGCCCGCCGTTTCACCCGGTGTCAGGAACAACTCGCGGGACGTGTCATCGCCGGAGTCGATGACGATGCGAACCCGGACCGGTTCCCGGACGGCCAACCAGAAAACCAAGCGAGTTGCAGTCGCTCGCCGCAGGATCGGTCCCGCGAAAACCAAGGGCAGTTCATCAACGGCACGGATCATCGGCGGGTCAATAGGGAACAAAGGGGGCGAAGCGTCGCGTGCCATTTCATCGTGAAACGGAGCGGCCTCTGTAAATCACTACCTGCAAAATGTACACCATGGCATTGAACCGGACCACAGAACAAGTCAAAACAGACGCAGCAAAAAAACAACCGCCACGAAGAAACCCATGCCCAGATGCACGCCCAACTGGAGCACCCACCATCGGGCTCGCCCCGATGGAAGCCTGACTGACCAGCTACCAGCTACGAGGGGAACGCGCGAACCGCTCACCATCGGGCTCGTCCCGATGGAAGCCTGACTGACCAGCTACCAGCTACCAAGCCCCAAAACAAAACCCCAAACCGCTCACCATCGGGCTCGCCCCGATGGAAGCCTGACTGAGCAGCTACCAGCTACGAGGGGAACCCCAAACCGCTCACCATCGGGCTCGCCCCGATGGAAGCCTGACTGACCAGCTACCAGCTACCACCCCAAAAACAAACCCCGAACCGCTCACCATCGGGCTCGCCCCGATGGAAGCCTGACTGAGCAGCTACCAGCTACCACCCCAAAAACAAACCCCGACCCGCTCACCATCGGGCTCGCCCCGATGGAAGCCTGACTGACCAGCTACCAACCCCCAAAAACAAACCCCAAACCGCTCACCATCGGGCTCGCCCCGATGGAAGCCTGACTGACCAGCTACCAGCTACCAACCCCCAAGATTTAACCTAATGCTCTGCGAATCGCCGCGTGATCATAAGAGCCGAACGTGCCAACGTAAAAACTATACTCAAACATGGCCTTCATACCGCTGACATAAGCCAGGTTATTCATCAAAGCTAAGGCAACGTCTTGTGGCGATTCATCGACATGACAGCCGACCAGAATGTGCATGTGATTGGCGACCAAGCCGATTCTTCCGAGCAAGTGTCCTTTCTGTTGACAGCTACGGATGATCATGAGTCGAATCGCGATTAGCGCCTTCTCGTCAACAATGTTTAGATGCTCACGGTACTCCAGAACAATGTGCAGGCTGTTCAAGAACTGCCCATGGGAACTTAGACGCGCGTCATGCAGCTTGATTGATTCATCAACATACTGCAGCGATTCGAAGAGTAGCTGAACTTTCGGATCGGCCATCGGATGTCGAGCAGGTTGCTTCGCAACGTAAGCATCCAGGCACGAATTGTTGGCAGCGCCGACGCTCAAGACCGAATAATTCCGACGAAACAACTTGGGAACAGCCTCCTTCACCACATACTGAAGTCGCCCTTTGATGCTTCTAATGATTTGAGCGGGCGAGATTTGCGGCTGCGTGCTCACAAAAAACTGAATCGTCAATGCATCCGGTCGATGATACTCAAGAATTCGGACCGCATCAGGTTCTGTTGCCGCTTTGAGCGATTCCAACCAATGCGACTCGGGTGGCGTTGGCTCTCGGAGAAACAACGTCAATGACCAATTTAGTTGGTAGGCAGCGCGAGTATCGTCAGCAGTGTAAATGGGCTCTGGCTTGTTCATTGCCGTGATCCCTTTGAGATGAAGTGACGAGCTGATTTTATTCCGTGGACGAAATCAGGAGTAGCTAGTCAGTTAATGTTCCGCTGGAACAGGGCCAGCGGTGACGGGGCAGGGGCTTTGGTTTTGCGGCGGGGATAGCCGGCTCGTAGCTGCCCAGTCACGCTTCCATCGCGACGAGCCCGATGGTGAGCAGCTCGCGCGTTCGCCTCGTAGCTCGCCAGTCACGCTTCCATCGGGACGAGCCCGATGGTGAGTCAGCGGAGCTTATTTTGGGCTCGTAGCTCGCCAGTCACGCTTCCATCGGGACGAGCCCGATGGTGAGAAGTTCGCGCGCTCCCCTCGTAGCTGCCCAGTCACGCTTCCATCGGGACGAGCCCGATTTCCGTGGTTTCGCCAGCATGCAGGGTTTGCTAGACTGGGGGCATGGCGAGATTCACGCAATCAACGGGGAGCCCAATCAATGAACAAATTGACTGAATATCTGTACACTGCCGCAAGATCGGTTCACCTGGGCGTGGCTCGAAACACGATCCGCAAATGGGCTGCCCTTGGCGCTATCCCGATGCACCGGAACCCGGCCAACGGCTAATCGCTTGTTCATGCGCAGCGATCTGGACCAGTTCTTGAAGAAGGCTGCCAAGCCGGTGAACAACAAGAAGTAACACACGACAAGGAATTCGCCCGTCAATGGCTAAGAAGAAAGCATCTGAAACCAAGAACAGCACTGCTAACATCGGCTTCGAGGCCAAGCTGTGGCTCGCTGCCGACAAGCTGCGCAACAACATGGACGCGGC
>JAEUIQ010000036.1 GCA_016794985.1 Planctomycetaceae bacterium
CTCATCTTTTCTTCTCCCACCACTGGATTGACCGACATGACGTAGACTCGAATGGTATCAAGCATGTTCCTGGCCTGCTGCGGGCTAAGTATCTCCGACAGCCACTCGAACAAGGAACGCAGGATGACTTCGAGGTTTTTCCCTCGACCATATTTTAACAGCGTTAAAGTAACTTGCAAATTCGGATGTCCGACCATTTCGTCGTCCGCCATGCGGCTGACGTCCAAAATGGCCAATTCCAAGGCTGGAACGTACCGCCGCCAACTTTCGGGTACCGGAATCATTTCCGCTAAACTACGACTGGATCGCCACGGGCCCACCCCGTTGTAGATGACCCAAGGCAGGATCGGCACCAATGGTTGGCGGCTGGCCAAAGCGTTCTCCCAGATCCTGACGATGTATCCGAGAATTTGGATCAAGGTCTCCGGGTCGTCGGTGCTCTTGTGATCGACCAACACGAAGATATACACGCTGTTGGTCTTTAGTCCCAAGTTTTGCACCACTTCGTCAGAAACCTGGACCGAGAACAAGCGATCGGCAAAACGCCGGCGGAGATTTTGGTCAATAAAACTGGTGTCGACATGAGCCAACGTCTGAAGTTGCAAGTGCTTGGCAATGTCCGCCGGCAAGTGTTTCGCCAGCAGTGCACGAGCCGCATCGATTTGTTGAAGTGTCTGATTCAGCAGACGATCATGCGGCGACTGAATCGTTTCCTCGCGCGCGGCATTGGTCGACGGTTCGTCGCTCTGATTTCCTGAAGTATTCATACCGCAGATTATAGCCTGAAACAGCCAATTGTGGCTCGGCAGTCCGCTGACGGGTAGAGTGCGCCTCGGCAGTCCACTGCCGCAACGCCGTGAAGGATTTTATACGCCTAAAAAGCAGGCCCGAAGAAACCGAAACCACCGTCGTCGGTGCGCGTGAGCGACGGTTTTGAGTCGGTCCAAAATCTGAAAAGGCCCCGCAAGGCCGACGTATGTGCTGACGCTCAGTACACCAAAATGCTTCACAGCGTGGCCGTTGCCCGGTGGGAGTGAGAACGCGGCCACTCTTGTTGTTTCGATGGCTGAGGGGATAATCCCACCAAGGTTGGGGTTCGTCCTTTGGGAAGTAGCACGTTGAGTAATCTACTGCGGCAAATACGCCTCTTGATGGAGATGATCCGCTTCAGTCATACGGTGTTCGCCTTGCCGTTCGCGCTGCTGGCGGTGCTAATGGCTTGGAAACTATCATCGGCTGAGGCGATAAAGGCTGGGGGCTTTGAGAGCGTCAGTGGTTCTACCATTTGGGCCGCGTGGCAGAGTTGGGGGCTACCACTGGTCGGCGTGTTGTTGTGCATGGTGGGTGCTCGAAGTGCTGCTATGGCTTTCAATCGCCTCGTCGATCGCCATATCGACGCCCAAAATCCTCGAACGGCTCAGCGACATTTGCCGCGGGGTGACCTTAGCGTCGCGACGGCCTGGAGTTTTACGGCGGCGTCTGCCCTCGTTTTCTTGCTCGGTACGTTAATGTTCTTGCCTAATTGGTTGCCGCTGGCCTTGTCATTGCCTGTACTGGCGGTCTTGTTGGGCTACAGTCTAGCGAAGCGGTTCACGATTTTGGCCCATTATTGGTTGGGGTTCGCGCTGATGTTGGCTCCGATCTGTGCTTGGGTGGCGATTCGTGGGCCAGGAATGCTGGAGGCAGCGTCTGAGTGGGCGACGGCTTTAACGCTGGGCGGAGCCGTGTTCTTTTGGGTCGGCGGCTTCGACATCATTTATGCTTGCCAAGACGAAACGTCGGATCGAATGGCGGGACTGTATAGCATTCCTGCATGGTTCGGGGCCAAGTTCGCATTGCGATGGGCTGCATTCAGTCACTTCTGGGCATTTTTGTGCTTCATAGCGCTCGGTTGGGTGGCGCCCCATGAGCTAGAACTTTCGTGGCTGTACTTTGGAACCGTCGGTTTGATCGGTATCTTACTAGTGTACCAACATCTGCTGGTGAGGCCCGACGATCTATCGCGGGTCAACGTCGCGTTTTTCAATGTCAATGCGGTGATCAGCATCGGTGTTTTGGTGGCAACTGCGATTGATATGTGGTTGTTTTGAGTGACGCAAGAGGAAGTGTATTGTGGCTGATCTAAGCGGTCTGCGTGAAAAAATCGACTCGATCGACGCGGAACTGGTCAAGTTATTGAACCAGCGGGCAGAGTTGGTTGTGCAAGTCGGCAAAGTCAAGAGAGCAACTGGGGTTCCGATCTATGCGCCACATCGCGAACAGCAAGTTCTCCGCAAGGTCCTAGGGCTGAGCCGTGGTCCGCTCCCTCCCAAGACAATCGAAGCGGTTTATCGCGAACTAATGAGCGGCAGCTTCCATTTGGAGCAACCGCTCCGGATCGGTTTTTTGGGCCCGGTCGGGAGTTATTCGCACTATGCGGCGGTAAAGCACTTCGGTTCGAGTGTGGATTATGAAAATTTGAGGGCCGTGGAAGGGGTGTTCACGGAAGTTGCCCGGGGACACGTTGATTATGGTCTGGTTCCAATCGAAAGCTCGTCGGGTGGCGGAGTGGCCGAAACGATGGACGCCTTTGCCGAGTTTCAACAGCAGTTGAACATCTATGCCGAGGTACAATTGGAGCTGCGGCGGTGTTTGTTGACGAACGTCACTCCGAACAAAATCCAGCGGATCTATTCGACTGCCGAAGCCTTCGCCCATTGCCGCAAATGGTTGGCACTGCAATTTCCCACGGCCGATTTGGTCGTGATGGAAAGTTCCGCGACAGCGGCCCAGCGCGCGAAGGATGAAACCGACACTTTGGGCAATGTGGCGGCGATTGGCAACGAATTGGCCGGCGAAACCTATGGCTTGCATGCTTTGTTTCAAGATATCCAGGACCAGTCCAACCATACGACTCGGTTTTTGGTCTTGTCGAAGCAGAAAACCGAACCCTCCGGCGACGACAAAACGTCGTTGATGTTTGTGACCGCCGATCGACCTGGTGCGTTGGTGGATGTGTTGGCAGTGTTCAAACGAGCCGGCGTGAATTTGACTCACATTGATAAGCGACCCAGCGGACGCGTGAATTGGGAATACAAATTCTTTGTCGATGCCGCTGGGCATTCGGCCGACCCCAAGTTTGCCGAGATTGTGGGTGAGGCCCGGGCTCATTGTAAAGAATTGACGGTTCTGGGCAGTTACCCCGCCAGCCGTCGGGTCTTGTGATCCGCATGGCTCGTTGGTCGAGGCCGTCCTTTGAATTGGCTCGATGGTAAGTCAGACCCCATTCTCCGAGTCGGCCCTGTGATAAATTGAAATCGGTTTTCACTTCTGGCTCAGAAACAGAAACGAGCCAGCGTCGCGAACCGTCTCGAATCCGGTAGCTCCTTAGTAGCAAAGATCGATATGAAACAGCTTGAATCTATAGTGCCACAGCTGCGTGCGATGTTTCCGGCTTTAGCTCGGAGAATGCCGAATGGGGCTCCGGTCACGTTTTTTGATGGACCGGCTGGAACACAAGTTCCTCAGATGGTCATCGATGCCATTAGCGACTATCTGGTGCGTTGCAATGCGAATCGGCACGGTTGTTTTCTGACGGCGGACGAAACCGAAGAGTGCTTTGCGAAGGCTCACCGGCTGTACGCAGATTTCATGGGTGTGGATGATCCAGACGAGATTGTGTTTGGACAGAATATGACGTCGTTGACCTTTCAAATGTCGCGCGCGTTGTCGCAAACTTGGCAACCGGGCGACGAGATAATCTTGACGAGGTTGGACCATGATGCCAATGTGTCGCCGTGGGTATTGGCCGCTCGAGATCGCGGCGTAACCGTGCGCTGGGTACCGTTCCGTGCTCAAGACTGGCAGCTCGATTTGCAAGTACTGCAAAGTCATTTGAGCGGGCGAACTCGATTGGTGGCGTGCGGAGCTGCTTCCAATGCAACCGGTGGAATCAATCCGATCCCTGAAATTGTGAGCATGGCACACTCGGTGGGCGCTTTGGCTTACGTCGATGCCGTTCATCTGGGGCCCCATCGTCAAATCAACGCCAAAGTTTGGGATGCGGATTTTGTTGTTTGCTCGGCCTATAAATTTTTTGGGCCACATGTGGGAATTCTATGGGGGCGGCGTGAGTTGTTGGAGCGAGTGCCCGCTTACAAGGTCCGGCCTGCATCCAACTCGATCCCCGACAAATGGATGACCGGAACTCAAAACCATGAGGGGATCTGCGGTGCGGCGGCCTGCGTCGAGTATTTGGCGGGGATTGGTCGAACGATTTCTGAAACCACCTTGGTCGATACGAAGAAGGATTTGGCAACAGCCTTCCGACATATCGAGATGTACGAAAGCCAATTGACCCGACAATTTCTCGACGGTTTGTCAGCATTGGATGAATTTGAATTGGTTGGATTGGGGCGAAAGCATTTAACTCAACCCGAATACCAGGATCGTCGAGTGAGCACATTTGCAATCCGACATCGCAAAAAGACTTCTCAACAATTGGCCACGGCTTTGGGGCAACGCGGCATCTTTGCGTGGCATGGCAACTATTATGCATTGGAGTTGAGCGAACAATTAGGCTACGAACCCGAAGGGATGCTGCGGATCGGATTCGTCCACTACAACACGCCTGACGAGGTGGCTCGCTTGTTGGAAGAGCTGCGTAGGATGGGTGGTGCGTGAGCAAGCGTTAATGGTCTCCGTTTGCATTTAGATGGAGAACTACTTGGCGGACGACCCAAACCATCACACCGGCATTGAGAATCAGAAAGAATAGGAAAACGCCGGCACCGCCGACGTTGGCTGCATCCGCATGCCGTGGGAACAAAGTAGCTAGGTCGACTTCGGCCAACCGAATTGCCTCTCGGATTACATTCATACCAAGGGTCGTCACAACAACCGCTGCGGACAGAGCCAAAAGCATTCTACTCGTTCCGTGTTTGGGTGCCGTCATGCGCCACCAAATCCAGATCTGAGTTCCCCAGGCTGCCACAGTCAAGAGAATGTAAGGCCAAGCCAAGGGGCCAGCCACGATGGTTCGGGTTTCTAATGTCATGGTAAAAAAATAGCCGAGACTCAATCCCATCGACAATCCGATTGCCAGGAAAGAGGCCGTCCGCAATCCACGCCACTCGGATGTAAAGTCGCGCTGATCCGACGATTTGCTGATGGGGGCGACTTCCGGTGTCGGAACATTGCACAATTGCCAGGCGAGAACGGCTGCCAGCGTGGTAAACGCCGACGCCAGCCAGATGGCCAACCGCAGTGGGATTTCCCATCTCGCAAAAAAGTACCTTCTCTCCGCAAAAAACGTTGTCCATGAGTCTTGTTTCTGTAACGACAAAAGATGGTTCTCCGTCCACGAGTAACCGACGAACAAGAAACAGGACGTGATCAGAAGCCAGACCCAAGGCTTCAACACGGCCGCACGATGGTTTAGCCATGTCGATTTCTGGAGGTAAAGCAAGTAAAACGCCAAAATCAAGATCGGCAAGATCGACATCCAACGATGGGACAGCAACAGGTTCGCTGTGTAGAATTCACGTTGGTAGAGTATTTGAACAAAAAGCAGTGGTGCCACGCCAGCCGTGATGGCCCCACCCAATGCAAACGGCAGCCAATCCTGTAGTGCTTTGGCAATCGTTGTTTGTTGGGCTGGCTTGGACCGACGGAGGTTAACCAGCGAACTTCCGGTTAACCAAGCCGCACCGGCCAAGACATAATGCATCAATAGCATGTGCAAAGTGAGCGTGGCTACGTACAGAGACAAATATGTCGCGGTTGGCCACGGTAATCCAAATGGAAACGTCACATCCACGGATCTAACTTTCGAATCAATTTGTGAGGTACTGGTTCTGTGTCCTGAGGAGTCTCGGCACAAACTTGCACATGCTTCTTGTTAACCCGGTTGGACCGCTATGGCAGCCTGACAATTCAATAGTCGGACGCTTCATGCAACCACTTCGCAATCTGTTCGAGAACGTCTGGGTCGTTGCTGATGGGCCATTCACTTGGTTCGTGGGCGTTGACCCAAGCCAACCACTGCACCAATGCCTCGACCTCTTCCGGAGGCCCAGCAAACGGCGGCATGAAGTTCTTTGTGTGCTGTAACTTAGCGATGTTCATTCTTCGTTGCGACTCCGTCCAGGTGGCCGTCAAATGGGTGAGTCCGTTGACGCCATGTTGGGTATGGCAGACCGAGCATTGCAAACGATACACCTTTGCACCCAGGCGAATTTGTTCGCTAGGATATCTCTCTTCGTTCAAAAGTGGGTAAGGGTCGTTAGTGACGGAGCCGACCTGGCGGAACTCGGTTATTTGATTCGGAGTCATCGAGTTCGAGTAGAGTGTCTGACGCACCGTGTAGGGCTTGCGAACTCCTTCACGCACGAATTCGCCGCCAGCCGTCGCTCCAAAAGCCAACAGTAGCAGCAGGGTCGCCGTCGCTCCGTTGATCGTCAGGCGTTGCCAATACAAACCAACGATTGCATAGCCGGCAATCAACACCGACGCCCCGACTGCGATATTCATGAACAACGTTATTGCAACACTTCCGCCCATGACCCATTGCCGACTGTCAACCGGCAACACGGCAACAAACCACAGACCTAAGGCCGGCATCACGATCATCGGCAACAAAAAATGGGAAGAGTGAAAGATCAAACGACTCCTTGTTTCCCTCGGTAGTGGCAGCGTATTGATTACCACGCAGGCACTTAAGGCGGCAATGACCATGCACACAATCGTACGGAACAGCAAGGATGGCCAAAAACTTGGGTTAAAGAAACCGTCCCAAACATTGCGAGATTGCGTCCATGTGCCCGGCGTCAATTGCCAACTAAGGATACCGTTGATCCAGAACAGGCTAAACCATGCGGCGATCGTGTAAGTCAGTAGCAGTTGCAATCGGATCGAGTCGGGAAGTGTTTTTCCATGGCGAAAGAAAGCATAGCCCGCGACGACTTCTAGGCAAAAAAACGTCCACTCGGTCGCCCACAACCAATGAAACTCGGTGACCATCAACCCGATGGTGCGCGGGCTGATCTGGATCGAGGTAAACCACATCCCGACGCCTGTCAGAGCCCCCGTAACGAAACAGATGAGAACCAGATATTTAAAATAATCATCGATGAACTTCCGCATGATGCCGAGTCGGTCGCGACCTGATTGCCCCAACCACTGGAAGTAGCACATCAGCATGCCACCCCCAATGGCGAATTGCGCCAAGAATACATGAAAGATTCCCAGTCCCCCGATGATCAAGCCTTTCATCAGTGGTCCGAAATCATGAAGCGGATAGTATTCGAATGCGGCCACGATCACTTACTCACAAAGGGCGTCCCAAGGCCAACGTGACACTTCACCGTCAAGCGAAGAACCGCCAACCTCCAGCGTCTGTGGCTGTGCCGCAGTTATAGCTTGTTTCAGCACCTATTCTCAGAAGTTGCGACAATTCTGACACGAGTCAAAATGTCACAACCGCTGGGTAGATGCATGGTCACGATCCATTTTTTCCGTTTGGTTGACGTTCCTTGTGTATGAAGATTGTGAGAAAAAGCGAAGCGAGTGAACGGTCGATACGACGCGGGCAGTCGTTACAAGCGATACATCCGAACGAAACTTTTGGTGGGGGAAGCAATCCCCGCAGTGCCAAGCTGAATTTGAATTTCCTTCGCTGTCGGATGGCCTACGTTTCCTCATGAGACAAACGGGCCGTTCGAGCGGCGTTTCCCTTATCGAACTTGTAGTTGTTGTCACGATCATCGCGATTCTCGCGACGGTCGCTGCCAGTCGCGTGATTGATATTCGTTCCGATGCGCAGATCAATGCCACATTTTCTGAGGCGAATCGGCTAAATCGTCTGGCAATGACAGCTCGTGCCCTGATAGGCCGCTTGCCGAACGATGTCAATCAAGGGGTTGTTCCTTCTGAGTTGAGACCGGCTCTGTTTGCGAGCAGTTTTTCGTCGCCGACGCCGGCAGGCGGCTTGTGGGACTGGAACGGGCCGGGCACGACCATGCCTCACCTCGGAATGTCGATTTTCTTTACATCAACGACGGCTGAGCCTGCCGGCATGTATGCCAAACTTGACGCGAAATTTGACGACGGGAGCGCCAACTCCGGCAAGATTCGGCGCCACGTCGCTGGTAGTCGCGTCTTGTGGTGTTTTCTGATCGATTAGACTTGTGGAAGTCCTGTGGCTAACGGCCAGGATTTGATCGATAAAATTGTTCCAATCCGCAATCTCGGTTCTGGAGTTCTTGATTTCTCAGAGTTGCTGTTGAACCGACGAGTGGTCGTTGACGTGTAAGCTACCTTGTTCTATGGCTAGAGTTGCGAGGCCTGTGGGCTTTTCCCTTATCGAATTAGTAATTGTCCTGCTCATCGTCGGAATATTGGCGGTGGTAGCCAGCAGTCGTGTTTTAAACATTCGGACGAACGCTCAGCTAAATGCGATTGTCACGGAAGCGAATCGTCTGAATCGTTTGGCGATGATCGCACAACAACTGAATGGCCGCTTGCCAGCAAACACGAATGGGCAAGTGGTTCCGACAGAGCTTCAGCCGCCACTGTATGCCCACAGCTTTCAAGCGCGAAATCCGGTCGGGGCACTTTGGGACTGGAACGGTCCTGGGACATCTCTTCCCGTCTATGGAATATCGTGCGTTTTCGATTCGACGTCTGCCGAACCTAGCGGCCTCTACACTCAATTGGATTCGAAATTCGACGACGGCAACGCAGCAACTGGAAAAATCCGGCGGCAAATCTTGAGTAGTAAGCCGTATTGGTGCTTCTCGGTCCAGTAGCGGAGGTATGAGTACCGGAGGTCCGGGTAGCGGACGCCTGTGTAGCAGGCGTTCGGGTAGCAGGCGTTCGGGTAGCAGGCCGTTGTGCGGTTGTTATGGATCTCGCTCTGAGCTTGGGTTGGCTTGCGACGTACCAGTGCACCATTAAATCGCACTTGCATAAATTGCCCTGGACCGAACTTGATTATCGCGTTATCGTCGCCCTGCCCCGGTCATCAGGGTTGGTTGTGAAGTTTCGAAACGACGGTGTGGCTAATTGTTCGGGTCCTCTTGTGGCGGCGATTGGAATCAGTCATGAACTTAAGGATGTTGCTGCAAGGTTGCGAAATTCTTGTAGGGCTAGCGCTGTTGTGTTTGGTTGGTTGCCAGAATGGATTTCAACAAAATTTGCAGCCTCCGGGCACGATTTGGCAACAACGAAATCGAGCGGTCATGTTTGATCCCTACCCGATTGACCACATGGGCCCGTCTATTGTTGGCGGTCGTCCGCGTGAATATGGCAAGCCGTTGCCCGAAGCCTACGACAATCAGTTGTACAAGAACTCTTCGCGTTAATCGCTCTTGGTGGTTTTCTTGAATCTTGGTAGCCTCCCGACGGTGGTTCGGTTCATCATGGCTGGTAGGAAATCCCCATGCGACGCTACAAAATCAAACGAAACTTCAGAGCGGCCTGGGTTTGGATCGGTTTTTCGCTGTTCATCGCGAACTTGGCGGTGACCGCTGGTTGTCAAAACCGACCGTTTGGCTCGCGTTTGTTTAATTTTGGGCGAACCGAACGAGTGCCCCCACCTCCGACCAACTCGTTGAATATCCCTCAATTTGCCCCGGTGTTGGGTTCGACGCCGTACTCGCTTGGGGCTCCGGCGATGGCGCCGGCAAACTCCTATCCGACTGGTTCGCCAACCGTGGGTCTGGGGGTAAGCAATCAAGGCGTTGCAAGCCCGGCAATTCCCGGTGTTGGTGTTAGCCCTTGGAATACCGCACCGACGGGACCATTAAGTCAAGCAAATCCAAATCTTGGCACTCCTACTTATTCGCAGATTCCCGACCGGGGAGCGCCGGCAGCCGGGCAGAATTCCTCGGTAGCCATCAATCCGACGCTCGGCATCGATCGTGCAAATGTGCCCGCCTTATTGCCTGGCGGTTTTGATCCCTACGACACGTCGCAGATTCCATCGTGGTCGTCCACGGCAGCGACTGGGTTTGGCTCGAATCCGCTGGCCTCGAACAGTTCGCCGACGACTCCGCCGGGTGCTCAAGAGGGCTTTTGGCCTGGGCAATTGCAAACGCCGGGCAGTCCGAACAATTCGGGCTTTGGTTCAGGCCAATGGTTAAGAAGGGTTTTTGGTGGTCCACAGCTTCAGCCCGCCAACTTGACTGGATACGTTACCACTGCCCCGATCGAAAATCCGATGATTCCGGTGACGGCACCGATTGGTTACCCTGGACAATCGCCGGGTCTTGGTTACCCAGTACAGCCGGTGAATTATGTGGCCCAGCCTGCCGGTTTGCCAGGTAATGGATTGAGTTACGCGCGCTGGCGCGAAATGCAAGAGGCGGCCCAAGCCCAGGCTCGCCAACAAGCGACTTGGCAGCAAACGCAATTGATGAATCAGCAAATGGCTCAAGCGGCTGTGCTCCGCAGTGCCCCAGGGGCGGGTAACTACCAAGTCTTGGCGGAGAACTCGACTTCGCGTACCGCTGAGAATCAGTCTCGATTCGGTTGGGCACCGCCACCGCAAGTTTCTCCGAACTCTAACTATGGCGGTCCTTCCGTGGTGAATCCCACGGCTCAGCCCTTGTCTGGTCAGGCGCCACCGATGTTTCGATCGAGCGGCCAGCCGCTCCGAACTTCGGACAACAATGGACTGCAAACCGGTTGGCAAGCAGGGGGAGTTCGTTGAACGATGTCACTACTCCGGCGGCTCTGGGCGAATCAACGACTGCGAAAGTGGCAAGGCCTCGTGGCAAAGGTTCAGGCGCAGGATGCCGCTTATCGTAGCCTGGACGATGGCCAATTACACAAAGCCAGTTTGTCACTTCGTTATCAAGTCTTGAGTGGCGTTCCAGCCAATAAATTGTTGGTCCAAGCGTTCGGAATTGTCAGGCAGGCTGCCACTCGAACTTTGGGCATGACCCACTACCCCGTGCAGATCCTGGGTGGTATCGCATTGCATCATGGCGCGATTGCTGTGATGCAAACGGGCGAGGGAAAGACACTGACCGCGACATTGCCGTTGTACCTTGCGGCTCTTACTCAGCAAGGTGCCCATTTAGTGACCGCTAACGACTACCTAGCTGAACGCGACGCCGCCTTGATGCGTCCTTTGTTCGAATTACTCGGCATGCGGGTCGGTGTCGCAACCTCCGAATCAAGTTTTGAAGAACGGCAGCAGGCTTATGCAGCCGACATTACTTATTCAACGGCCAAAGAGATTGGATTCGACTTCTTACGCGATCGAATTGCGACTCGACAATCACAAGAAGTACCGAATCTTGTTGGTGGCAGCGCGGTGTACACTAGTGACCGCTCGGCAGTGGTCCAGCGCGAATTCAACTTTGCCCTCATCGACGAAGCCGATAGTATCTTGATCGATGAAGCGAGAACGCCGCTCATCGTCAGTGCTCCCCTGCCGGATTCCGAAAACCCGCGTGCCTCGCTATATCGTTGGGCCGCCGCGTCAACCAACGCGTTCCAAGTGGATACTGACTTTGTCCAAGAAGTGCAACATCGCCGCATAACTCTAACATCCGCGGGTCGGCGAAAGACACGCCAGTTGCCGCGTGGACGCGACCTTGCGACGGTCCCATTATTGGAACTCTATCAATTCATTGAACAAGCATTGACCGTGGCCCAATACTTCCAGGACGGTCGGCAGTACTTGATTAAAGAAAACGAAGTACAAATTGTCGATGAGTTCACCGGACGCGTTGCGGACGGACGAAAATGGCGTTCCGGGTTACATCAGGCCATTGAAGCTCGGCATGGAGTCAAGATCAGTCACGAAACGGGTGAGGCCGCACGGGTGACAGTACAAGATCTGTTTTTGCGATATCCACGCCTGGCCGGCATGACAGGAACTGTCGCGGCAAGTGGTCCGGAACTTCGTTCGATCTACAAACTTTGGCCAGTCGAGATTCCGACGAACCGTCCTCCGAAACGCTCGCGCTTGCCTGACCGGGTCTGCCAGACTGCGGAACAGAAATGGGACGAGATCGCTGCCGAAGTCGAGCGGGTTCATTGCACGGGTCGACCCGTCCTCGTCGGAACTCGGTCGATCGAATTGAGTCGTCGTCTTTCGGATCGACTCCGCGCTCGGCAAATCTCGCACCACGTATTGAACGCGACCAACGCCGCAGCTGAAGCCCAGATCGTTGCGCAGGCCGGACAGCTCGGGGCCGTGACGGTTGCCACCAATATGGCCGGACGTGGTACCGACGTCAAACTATCTTTAGAGGCGTTTGATGTCGGCGGATTGCATGTGATTTGCAGCGAATTGCATGAATCCGCTCGGATTGACCGACAACTGATTGGCCGCTGCGGACGTCAAGGAGATCCAGGGTCCTATCAACATTTTCATTGTTGGGAAGACGATGTTTTAATTGCTGGTTTTGGCAAACGCGCCGAAGCCTGGCGCGCCGCCGTTCGGAAAGGTACTCTGGTTCGTGGCGATGTCAGCGTGTTCCGCCAAGCCCAGCGTAAAGTCGAACGACGACATTTCAAAGCCCGACGGCAATTGCTGTTTATGGAAGGTCATCGGCAGCAGCTACAGCGTGAAATGGGCCAGGATCCGTACTTGGATACGATCGAATCGTAGTGCATTGCCGAATCAGAGATTCGCCGCAGGTGTGCCGTCTCGAAGCTGTTGGTTTGCGTTGTGAGTCGCTTGTCGCACGGCATCAACCCAGCCGTGACTGTGATCGTCTGGATCAAACGAATACAAAATCGCGCGTGAACTATTGACAATGGCACCGAGGCCATTGGGGTGAAACCCGCCCGCGGTGTCCTGCGCCGTCCCGCCTTGAGCGCCAAACCCGGGAATCAACAGCCAACATTTGGGCATTCGTTCGCGAAGGTCGACGAGCTGTTGAGGATAAGTTGCCCCGACGACCGCGCCAATCTCACACAAGTTGTAGGTGTCCGTCGCGGCATTCGCTTCGTGCGCAAGCCGATTCAATTCGGCGGCGACTCGTTGGTACAGTGTTTCCGCGGCGGCGGATTCAGAGCGCATAATCAAATCTTGAAAATCACCGCTACCCTTGTTTGATGTTTTCACAAGTACAAAGATCCCCGCCGCCCGCTGCCGCGCGGTTTGAACAAACGGTTGGAGCGTGTCGACCCCTAAATATGGGTTGATCGTCAGGCTGTCCATGCCCCACGGACTGTGAACGCCCAAGTAGGCGTTGGCATAGGCGGATGCGGTTGTACCGATGTCGCCGCGCTTGCCATCGCCGATGATTAGCAGCTGCTTTTCCCGAGCATAACGGACCACATCCGCCAGCGCTTGTGTGCCGGCCGGTCCTAATTCTTCGAAAAATGCTAGTTGCGGTTTGACAGCGGGAACTAGATCAGCAACGACGTCAATGACCCAATAACAGAATTCTCGGATGGCTTGAGCTTGATCCCAGATATTTCCGTTGACCAAGGGAGCGTAAGTCTTGGGGAGATTTTCCAAGCGAGGATCCAAGCCAACCACGAGTGGCGTTTTGGTTCGAAGAATGGCATCACTAAGACGCTGGCTAAATGAAGACACGGTTCAACTTCCTGTCGATGGTGTGGATCGGTCACAAGACTAACCGAAAAAGCTCGAGTCATTCGAATGAATAAACTCGTGCGCTTCCAATGAGTCAGGCCATAACTGGCCACGATTGCTCACGATGAACAAGATCTTTTCACGAACCGGCTCCCAGTACATCTCTTCGATGGTGACGATTGCCGGTTCATGAGTGCTGTGTAATTTGGAAATCTCGACCAACTGCCCTAGATGGAAACCGGGACTGGGTGCTTCACGCCACAGTGATGGTTTCATGCGAAAAGTCAATCGTCCATAGTTGTAGGTGCTGTACTCTTCGTGATCCGAAACGCGGTTGACCGCTAGGATTCTTGGGCTGGGGATGAGATAGCCCGCGATGGTCAAATCGTCAGGATGCACCGTTTCTTCCCAGCGTTCGGGCGCCCAAGGAAACCAGCCCCAACGAGTCGGGTGAAACCCCTTCGTGACAATTGCCGGAGCACTCTGGACGGCTTGTTCCATCTGCAAAGGACTGGACCAGTGTATCGCGGGGTGAAGCTTTAGTTCCTGCAGCGACATATTATTCCCTGACGATGGCGGATTGCGAATTTAGGAATTGCGGATCGAGGAATTGGGAATCGAGGAATCCGGGTGTTCGGGAGGCCGTTCTTTTTTGCACGGTCCGCCGAGTTGAATTAGGCTTGAAGGCCGGCGATGGGAGCCATTCTGTCGAGCCACTCGGGTTACGAAAGGGTAGGCGATTCGAGTTCTCGATTCAAGCGGATGGCTGTGACCTAAGGTGTCAGTCGGCTGGATTCCATTAGGCAATCCGTCGATACAGGACCGTAGACCAGAAGGGAATTGCCAATGAGTGGCCAAAAGCGGCTGGAAGAATTACAGCAACAATTGCAGAAATCCGGGGTGCGAATCTTGATTCCCCGCGACCCGGTCCGAGCAGAATCTCCGGCACTGGAAACACCCTCACTGGTATCTCAGGCTGTGACGTCTTCGACTGTGACGTCTTCGGCTGTGACGTCTTCGGCTGTGACGTCTCGGTTGGCTGCGGCATCCGCCGAACGACCAGTAACTGACCGAGCATTGGCCGATCCATCGCCGTCCGGCCACTTGTCTGGCCACTTGTCCGGCCACTCGTCTGGCCACTCGTCTGGCCACTCGTCTGGCAATTTGTCTGGCCACTCGTCCGGACACTTGTCCGGCCAATCCACTGAACGCGACCCGGTGGGGGCGAGTCCCATGCTGATCGATACTTGGGACGAAAATAGTGTTGGCAGCCACGTCATTTCCACAGGCTGTCCTGCTTTGGATGCTTGGTTTCCAAGAGGAGGGATGGTGCGGGGACAAACGATCGAGTTGGTAGGCTCGACGGCCGGCGCCGGTGCCACTTGTGTGGCCTTGATGTTGGCTCGACAAATATGTGGAACGCAGGGATTGTTGGTCTTGATTGACCGTCACCAAGATTTTCATGCCTCGATCTTGTTGACTTTGGGTTTTGATTTGGAGCATGTCTTGATTGTGCATCCACCGACTGACGAAGACCATCTTTGGGCCTTAGAGCAAGCCCTGTCGGATCCATGCGTGGCGGTTGTTTGGACACGAATTGATAAGATCGACAAGCGATATCAACGACGTTGGCAATTGGCGGCGGAACGTGGACAAACGGTCGGATTGTTGCAGCGTCCTGAAAAAGTACTGGGGCATCCAACTTGGGCGGCAATTCAGTTGGAAGTGCGCCCCAATCCACACTCGCATTGGTTGACCGGAAATCGTCGTGCGGTTGAGCCAGCGGCTGGTAAGGTCGTGTCGCGCGAAGGGGGGGGAGTCTTGTCGAACGAGAACCAGGACGACTGGATTGTTCAACTTGTGGCGCGGCGCGGCATGGGGCGATTCGAAGCCACATCACTCCAATTGGAGCTGCATAATCGTAGTTGGCAGGAGCGTCTCAACGAGTCAGGAGTTGCGGGGTCACTGGCCACCGGTTCGTGGTTCTTCAGTCAACGGCTCCCTCACCCTAATGATCCATGGTTTACCAAGTCAGAATTCGTCGCGACCGAAACCGACTCGGCGGCATCTGGGGCATCAAGCTTCGCTCGATCCTCAAATGAAGGTTCGGCTTCAACGCGGAGGCGGCGTTCATGAATGGTCCTGTTCACGATCACCGAGTCCTCTGCATCCAACTCCCCAATTGGCCAATTCAACGCTTGATGCGCGATCAACCTGAATTGGGTCAACAGCCGATCGTGTTGTATGGCAAGTCTGGGAGGCAGCCAAGAAGTGTCTGGGCCTGCAACGACCTCGCGTTGTTGCAGGGAGTGCGATTGGGCATGTCGATGGTCGAAGCCAAACGCCGTTTCGACGGATACCAACAGGCGATCGCTCAAGACGAAGACCTAGCCGCCTTGGAACAGTTGGCTGTGCAGTGTCAACGCTTCACTCCGTACAGCGGCATTCGTCCCGCCGATCCTCATCGGTGGGGGCTCGATACCTTATTGTTGGACATCACGAAAACGGCCAAATTTTTTGGTGGCGAGCTTGGACTGTTGGAACAAGTTTACGATTTTTTCCGGCAGCTCGGGTTTCAAGTTCGCGGAGTTGTTGCCGGACATTGGGCGGCTGCATGGAGTCTGACGGTGCATGGCGTCGACTCTTCACTGCCTTCCGATCGGCGGGTTGGGGACAAAAACTCGTGGTTGCTTGCTTTAGAGCCAGACGTGGCAGTTGGGCTGATCGGAACGTTGCCTGTGTCAGCTCTTCGCATTGCGGAAGATACCTGTCAGAAACTGGGGGAGTTGGGAATCACGACGATCGCCCAAGTACAGAAGTTGCCGGCCGCCAGTCTTCCGGCTCGGTTTGGTACGGAACTGAATCTCCGTTTGGCGGAACTGGCCGGTCACACATCCGAGAAGATCGAGGTTTGTCAGGCGGCGACAACTTATCATCAGTGGCGAAATCTCGAGTTTCCGACCGTGGAACTAGGAGTCTTGCAACATCACGTGCGCGGTTTGTTGCAAGAGTTGTTGCCTCCGATTATCGAGCGGCAAGCGGGGGTAATGTCGCTTTTGTGCCAATGGTTCTCGGCAGAAGTGCCGCCATTGGAAACCTCTTTGCGTTTGGTTCAGCCGGTACAAAGCATTGAATATTTGTTGCAGTTGTTGCAACTACAGTGGGAGCGATTGGTATTGCGAGGTGAAATCAACGCGGTTCATGTTCTGATCCCGAGTATTGCGGTCGATAAGCCCCAACAACAATGGTTGTTTGAAGATAGTGAAGACACCTGCCTTCGCAATCGTTCATCGTTATTGGATCGCCTGTCTTCTCGGCTGGGTTCCGATCGAGTTATTCAATGGCGGTGGCAAGCCCAAGCATTGCCAGAGCGTCAGTTTGCTCCGCGGGTTCGCTGTGTACGACAAGCCAAGTTCAAGCAAGAGGGGCCGGTTGGTTCGACCCATTCATTTCGCTTGCTCGAACGACCCACTCGATTGTATGTTGATCCCTTGCCCTTGTCGTCGGCCGAGCGATGGGAGATTCCCGGCTCACGATTTTGGGTGCCGGCGTTGCTCCGAGTCAACGGTCGAAACCAAGTTGTGCAACACGCCGTGGGGCCCGAACGCATCGAATCTCAATGGTGGGAAGGACGTTGGATTCGCCGCGACTATTTTCGAGTTCATACCGAGAGCGGTCAAAGATTTTGGATCTATCAAGAAATCGGTACAGGGCGTTGGTGGCTCCATGGCGAGTTTGCTTGAAACACGGCCGGAAAAGTAGGCCGCCAGTCCCCTGGCGGCTAGCCGGTACATGTACTCCGCCCTACTTTTACTTGACGCAAGGTCGACCGCGACATCAAAACGTCTCGACACGCCCATTCTCTGAATTGAAGATGGAGCAAACGATCGCAACCTTGTCGTCCTGAACGAGTCGTTTGATCACTGGACTCTGCGACACTATCTGCAACGCAGTATGCTGTACATTGCGTCGAACAACAACGTCCACTAGTCGCGCCATGGCGGAATCGTCTCCGTTGCGCAGTGAAGCCAATTCTTCTGGTTGGAGAGATTGCTGAATCTCCGATAGAATGCCATTCAAGCTCGGCGGGTCGCCTATATTCCCTTTCTTGTTGATGGCTTGTTCGATTGCAAGTTTCACCATGCCTGAGTTAACGTGCCCCATCACGAGAATCAGCTTAGCACCACCGACCATGCAACCATACTCCAAACTGCCAAGCACTCGGGGGCCGATGACATTGCCGCCCAAGCGAATCGTTATGAGTTCTCCCAGGCTCAAGTCAAATAGGAGTTCGGCCGGCACTCGACTATCGACTCCGCTAAAGACAATCGCCAAAGGCTGAAGTTGGTTCTTCTCGGCGTGAATGTAGTTCTGCAAAGTCCGATCTAGTCCCTGCCCAGAACAGAATCGTTCGTTGCCTTCCTTGAGAATTCTCAGTACGTCGTTGGGCTTCAAGTCGGCTCGCTTCTCGCGAGGTGAAAAATCCACGAACTGTACCTCGTCGGCAAGTTGATAACGTTCGCGAAATCCTTGCAGTCTCAAGCGAATATCGTGGGCCGGCGCGGTCACTTCTTTGAATTCGCGAATGAAGCCCAATACATCTGGATCGATGTAATCGGTGTTGCGCGCATCAAGAATCGCATCCCCACCGTCTGGAATGTTGCGCAGGGCTTTTTCCAACGAAGCCTTGTTAAGAAAACTAACTTGATTCGCCAATTCAATTCGTCGGACCGTTCCACTCACATGCCGTTCGTTGACTTGGCGAATCGGTTGTGAAAGATTACTCTTCAAGATAAAGAGCAAACTGACCACCATGCCGATGACGATCCCGATCAACAAGTCGGTCGCAACGATGGCGACCAGTGTGGAAATAAACGGCAAGAACTGGGACAGACCATCACGCCACATGTTTTGGAAGAGCTTGGGACTGGCAAGTTTGTAGCCAGTCATCAACAAAATGGCTGCGAGACACGACAACGGAATCATGTTCAAGTAGGCCGGTATCAACAAGACACATGAGAATAAGAGCAGGCCGTGAAAAATGGTGGATAGTTTTGTTCTTGCGCCCGAATTCACGTTGACGGAGCCACGAATAATCACACTGGTAACCGGAAGTCCGCCTAACAATCCGCAAGCAATATTTCCAGCGCCTTGGGCGAACAACTCACGATTCGGCGGCGACAAACGCTGAAATTTATCCAGTTTGTCGACGGCATCAAGGTTGAGAAGTGTCTCGAGTGAAGCGACAATCGCCAAGGTCAGCGCAGCCACGTAAATGTTGGGATTCGCCCACTGGGAGAAATCCGGCAGTACCAACAAGTTCTTGAAGCTGCTAATGCTCTCTGTAACCGGTACGTTGACCATCAATCTTGGTCCATCCGCCAGAATCCACGGCGAGCCTAACCTTTGAAAGAGGATGCCGACACCCACGCCTAATAAGACCACCAGCAACGGAGCCGGGACAAGAGAATTCTTGAGCGCTTTGATTTTGTCGGAAACGATCAACAGAGCCATCGAAATCAAACCGATGGTCAATGCGCCCCAATGGATCTCGCCAGTGAAGATCTTCTCGATCTGAGTCACGATGCTCGTATGCCCATGGCTTGGGGCCTTGGGCGTCATGTCGTAACCAAGCAAATAGGGAGTTTGCTTGATGAGCAAGATGACGCCAATGGCTGCCAGAAGACCTTTGATCACGCTAGAAGGAAAAAACGCAGATAGCGCTCCGGCACGTGCACAACCCAGAATAACTTGAATGACGCCCGCTAGTGAGACCGCCAACAAAAAGGCTTCGAATGATCCGAGGGTAGCTATCTGCGACGCCACAACGGCTGTGAGCCCTGCGGCTGGTCCCGAAACACTGGTACTCGAACCGCTCAACGAACCGACGACAATACCGCCGACAATTCCCGCGATGAGCCCGGAAAAAAGCGGAGCACCCGAAGCTAACGCGATGCCCAGGCAAAGTGGCAGAGCCACGAGAAACACAATAACGCCTGCTACCAGATCTCGCGGCAGCGTTGAGGAAAGTTTCATCGAGTCCGGCATTTCATTTCCTTTTCTGTTTGTATGGTATCTACATCAATGGTCGGTCGGCTTTACATGGTCGTCTTGGTTCGAATTGGAACCTGACCCTAGTGGTGTGGTGCCCCGATCGATACCAGTTTCCTGCCGAATTCTCAGTAGCGATTCTGCCGCGTGGTAACGCGAATGGACGACGGAACTTGGCCATACTCCAACGACCAAGATCATCAAACTCAATGTGACGGTTACAAACCGTTCCACGGGGCGGGCCGCAATTGAAACCGTCGCCACATGGCGTGTTCCCGTGAAGATGCGGAAATAGGCTCGCAAGACTGCCATGCCGTTGATCGCTGTTGCTAAAACGAGGATGGCTCCGACCAAGGGGTAAACCGCGACGGTACCTTCGATCAACAGTTCGATTCCTACAAACGCCAAGCCGCAAGGGAAGCCAATCGAAGCCAGGCCAGTGAATAGAAATAGAGAGCCAAGGTGTGGCATGTGATCGAATAACCCGTTGTATTGTTCCAACGAAATACGTCCGATTCGGGCCTCGACGGCGCGCAAAGTGATGGCAAGCCCGCCCAGTGACAGCCCTATTTCCAACCAGATGCACAGCGCGCCTGTCATCCCAATCGGGTTGGCGAGTTCCAGGCCGGCCAGGACGATTGACGATTGACTGATGAACAGATAGGCAAAAAATCTCCTCGCTTCACTTTGCACCATCGCCATTGTCGCCGCGTAGAGCGCCGTCAACAACGCCAAGACCGCGATCCCTTGAAGTGCCCAAATGGGCACCACAGGCAAAACAAGTCGCATGACGAAGTAGGCTCCGGTCAACGGAGCCACAAAGAGAATCGCGGTTCCAAAAGTGCATTTCTCGAACAGATCGACGATCCACAAATGTCCCGGAAAAATGCCAGCTCGCAACATGGCGGATAGGACCAACAAGCCTGCCGCCAGGTTGGTCAAAATTGGTCGATCTTGCCCAAGCCAAAGCAAGTTCGTGCCAACAAACATGAGGCCGAGATGCAAGGACATGCATAAGGTAAACAGGCTTGTATCGCGCCCTCGTAAACGCATCTCGTACCAAGGTAAGATCGCGCTGATCGCCAACAACAGGCACAGCACCATGGTCGATGAACAACTCAACATGGCCAGGACGATTCCTTTTGCCAGGAGCGTTCGAACAACCGAAAACCGGCTTGCTTTGGAACGCATGGTCGCTGCAATGGTTAGACCAAACAGTAGCGTGATTCGGAAAATCAAAGGCGCTGTTAACTCGTCAATTGCAAAATACTCTGTCCCAAACAACAAGAACACAACGCTATTGCTATCTTGCGCGGAAAAGGTATCGAGGGTCGTAAAGTCGAACCACTCACCGAAAGTCAACAAGAACGTCAGCAGCGATGCTATTAACGCAATCCGACGGGATAGTGCTTCGTTTCTCACCTGTCCACATACAAACGCGGCAATGATCGGGCATGCGATCGACAACTCCAGCCATGGAAGATGCAATTGGCTATTCATGCCGCCTCCGTTTCGTCGGTTCGATTGGGACGACTCGAAGTGTCCACATCGCCAGAACAGATACTTGAAATAAATCGACGTTCCATGCGGTCGCACCAACGTGCAATGCTCAAAAACGGCCTGGCAATCCAATCGTCAAGAATCGTGTCCAGATAGCCACGTTCCATGCCAAAACGAAAACGCCAAATCTTGAATGGGGCCACGTCTTCGGTGGCGTTCGCTACGTCCTGCGGGCGTTCGAGATGGCCAAGATTGTCCTCCAGGCGGCGGAAGTCTCGCAACAATGATGGAGCACGCAACAGCTGCAACGATCGCATTGAAGCATGACCAATAATGTGAATGAGCGCCAAATATCGCAATCCCAGTCCGATTTCCACGACAATGATGCTTACCTGCAAAAGTGATGCGAAGGCCAAAGCGCTTTTTACATCCGTTTGCACGCGACCGACCAAGCCAGCGTAAATGGCAGTGAGACACCCGATCGCGACAATGGTCCATTGAAGAATCAGGGATTGCTCGAGCATCGGGCCAACGCGCAATAACAAATACGCTCCCAAGTGTACCGACAACGCGCCATAGAAAATCGCACTTGACGGAGTCGGGCCTTCCATGGCACGAGGAAGCCAACCGGAAAACGGCACCAAAGCGGATTTTCCAGCGGCGGCTATCAACAACAGGAGTCCGACGATTAAAGCGTGGCTAGACTCCAACACACAGGCATTCTCGGGCCAAGGTTTGGAGCCCATCATTAAGTTGAGATCACCGCCTCCCGTAAGGTGATGCAAGGCCAACGCCGCAAACAGAAAGGCGCCATCTGCAAATCGATAGATGATCCAAATTCGTAGGCCGTTCGCAACGGGATTCACTCGATTATGGAAGAACGCCACCAGCAATGCTGAAGAAAGCCCAACCAATTCCCAGCCCAAAAACATCGTCTCGATTGTTCCGGCGACCGAGGTTACAACCATTCCCAGGAGAAAAATAACGAAGAATAGAAAGAATCGAGTATACCCTTCATCGCGATGAAGGTATCGATTCGCAAAAGCACTGATAACGCCGCAGAGGACGAGGGAAAGAATCACAAAGGGGATCGAAAGACGGTCGAATAGAAACTTGACCGTGAAATGAAAATGTTCTACCGGCAAATCGACCCACCGACCAACATCCAATGTGTATTGAACTTGGTCGGTCCACAACATGCCAATCAACAATGTGACCGCAGCAACTGTGGACAGCACGACCGTCGCCTGAGTACTTACTGCCAGTCGATGCTCACTTGGCCGGTAACCAAGTAGCAACGAGAGGCCGATATTTAGCGCCAACGCAGCCGGAGGTGCTACGACTAGCATCGCACAAACAATCATGATCATGCAGGTAGCTCCGTCGGTCGAGAGGTGTTTTCTTGAGGCGCAGCTTCAGGTTGCCGGCCATTTTCTGTGGCGGCAATGACGGCGAATGGCAAATGTTCTCGGCGATTCTGGTACCAATCTTGGGACCGAATCGCCGTGGCGACTTCTTCGAGGTTTGAATCCGGACCGTCGGCAGTGAACAAGACAAATCGATCCTTGCTAAATCGGTACATTTGGTTGGTATATGGATCGATGACGGCCAAATGCGCCCAGTGATTTCGGAAGATATTGTTCAGGTTGGCGTTTTCATTCATTAAGTGCAAAAGTGTTTGGGTAGTCGCCTCAATAATGAAAAGCAATCGTACCGGTTCATGAATGTCGACGCCTTGCCACGGCAAGCCGGGTCTCAAGTCGCTTGCGGCACCATCCATGACCCCGACAAGCGACGTAATGTTGTGCGGCAATTTGGTACCTGATCCCCAACCGCCTGGGTCCATCGCCGAGAACGAATACAAAAGATTAATCCCTTCACAAACGGGAACCACGGCCGCAAGGATTCTGGCCAAAATGGCAGCGTTTGCCGAATCTTGTGTGGCATCGTAGGACATCAAGAACGATCGGCGGTCCAGATACAAGCCGCGGATGCGATGTCGGCGCCCGACAAAACAAATAGCGTTACTGCCATTGCCGTATTCCGGACGTGTTTGAGCGAGATCTTCGCTGCGGTTTTGAACATGAAGCAAAGCGTCTTTGTGGGAGATTCCTAGGTCGGCGGATTCGAAACGTCGGCATCTTTCATGGGCGTTTCGTCGCGCTGCTTCGGCTAGTAATTGGCTTGCCGCTCGCAGTTGTTTGATTTTGCGACTCGGCAACAATTCCAAATCGTAAAACATGATTTCTTCAGTCGCCGTATTATGAAGCCCACCAATGAACTGCGTTTCTTCCGGTATCGACAATCCAAGGGATGCCAGGCAGCGGCGCACTCGTCCGTCGTTCAACATCATGGCCAACGCCCGAGCGTTGGGACCGCCCGGATTTCCGGCACAAGCGCCGCAATGATAAGCGGATTCATGTGGGTTATTGAGGCAGCTTGAACCATGCCCAAGCAGCAAAATCATCGGCGCAAAGTTTTTCGTCAGTCCGATGTCTCGCAAGGCACGTTCTGCCAGTTGCACCATTTCCTCCAGGGTAAAACCAACTCCCAGATCGTCGAGCGTTCCGTCCTTCAAGACACGAGGCTTCGCAGGCGGAGTCCCCGCGGTCCGCTCCAAATGCAGGCGAGTGAACGCAGGAGGAGCAATAAATTGACGAGCCGTTTGGTTCATCAGTGCCGTTGTTCGAGGAAACAAGATTCGGCTTAGCATGGGAAACGTCGCCAAAGGTCCGAACAATGTCGAAAGGATGGTCCCGCCAATGGACCCTCGCGATTGAGTTTGAAATCGACGTTGTACCGTCCCGAGAATTCGACGCGCTTTGGCGCGAGTTCGATCGGATTGCTCCAAGGCGTAAACGGGTTCTTCTGTTACCCAATGTTTGGGTGTCACAATGATTGGACATTGCGCTGAAAAATCAGCATCGCCAACCCCTCGGTAATACATGGCAACCCCAAAGAAACCGGCAATGCCAAACGTTTCAACGGTAGGATCTAATTCCTCCAAGTGCCGACGTAGTGATTCCTCTCTGGCGTCGATACAACACACTATTTGTAAGGTAGGGTTCTCGGGCCGGATGGGAGGTTGTGTGACACGCTTCTGAAATGTTCGCATTGCCATCTTGGCTAAACGTCTTTCGAATGCTGCATGAAAAACACGCCGACGTTGGTGGTCTCCAAATTCAAGCATCTCCACGACTAGTTCTTGCCACTGAGCTGCCGAGATTTTCCGGAGCGTTTGCGGATTCCAGTCAAGCACCTGAGCCAACTCGAACAACAAGAAAGCCAACTGCTCCGAATCCATTTGCGGGCGTGAGAAGTTCGTGGGAGAACTGGGCTTGCTCTCCCAGGCCGATGGCGCCTGCGGAAAATCTTTTGCCAGGACCAGGAGCAGCAAACGAACCGCTACAAATTCCAATAATGTTCCCGGCGGGGACGGCTTCCGGAACAAATCCGGGCGAATCTCCGTCTGCCAAATCATGCCAGCGAAGCCACGTAGCGACAGCAGGGTCGCTCCCAGAAACGCCGGGGCATCTTCGTCCGCTATGTTTAATTTCAGAAGCGACTTTCGGATACTTTCCAGCGGCCCGACATCCGATTGTTCAAGTTCCCGCAATAACTTCCATAGTTCCCGCCGCCACCTGGATGCAAAACGCGAAGGCTGCGAGAAAATCTGTTTGAAACACTCCCAGTATCCCAGTTCGGTGCCTGGCAACTTGCTCTGAGCGAAGCCTTGATCAACAAATGCTGCTGTGAATTGTATCATTAACTCATCGACGCGATGATCCGAGGTTGCAGCACGGTACTCCGACATCCGCGGATGGTCAAGCAAAGAATGCTTTGTGTGACGATTCGAGTCGAACTCATGAATCTTGATCTCGCGTGCCCTTTGATGGACGCCCGTCTTTATCGCGTTCCAAAGCGTTTGTAGATAGACATACTCCCAGTGAGATTCCGGAATATCGGTGACACGATGGGACTCGAAATGCTGTTCGTTCTTGCTTGCTGACCAACCTAATGATCGACCTAGGGTGGCTAAAACGTCCGGAGGGCGTTCTGCCATTATCCATTGCTTGAAAACGGCGAGACGACTGGAAATGGCTTCGTTGAGTAACTCCGGTCGAAATTTGCGCAAAGACTCGGTTTCGGCCAATACCCAATCCAGTTCGCGACGATGGCCGAAATGCAACGGATACTTCAAAGTCGCTAAGCGTAGCTCCATTCGCGCCGTCAATCCCGCCACAAGTTCGGTAGCCCGAGCGCCAAGTTCTTCGGTCAAGACATCCTGCAAGTCGCTCTCTTTGATGCGACCACGTCCAAGCATTGCACGGTAACGATAGTCATCTAGGTATGCCTTGTTGTTGTATATTTCTCCAACGTGTTCCATAGCATGGTCGAAGTGAACCTGCTCCAGTCCTTGGAGTGGGTTCAGAAAGGCAAACTTGGTGATCGGGCCTTGTCGAGGAAGTAACTCAGCAGCCTCTTTGCAGGACTGCACGATTTTCTCCAGCGAAATTGACATCAATGAACCCTCTAAGGGGGATGAAGTGCAAGAAAGAACCGTTGCTGTCGCGTGGAATCGCGAAGCTTATGAGTTCATCTCAGCGTACTACAGGAGCAAACCTGCCGCGCGTCCGAATCCCAGCCTGAAATGTGCGGCAGCGTTTGGATTCGGTCGCTGTACTGAAACGAGGCTGCTAGGTTAAGAAGTTGGCGCTCGGAGGACCGCGGACTGAATAAGTTTCCCATTCAGCACAACAAATACCAGTGCAAACATGGGCAGTAAGATCTTGCCAGTTTTCTATCGAACCGACACATTCATCTGAACAAACCGAAAACTCTACTTCGACTGTATCGCACGTCTCATCGGCATCAACAGTAAATCCGGGCACGCCTTTTTCGAGAGCCGATTGGTATTCGCCGAAAGCGACGAAATGAAACCAGCAAGAAAGCGACACCAGCGCCAACACCATGCATGATATGTAGGTGGTCACAGCAATCGATCGGCTGGAGCGCGAAACAGATTCCATGAGTACACAGTTTAGTGACTGAAGCCGCTTAGGTCAATCTCATCTATCTAAGGTACAAAGTATGATACAAGAGCAGGATCGTTGAGACTGCTATGGGGGCCCTACCTTTGTCGTTCTGCGCGAATAAAGTCATTTGCCATGGATGGAATTGCCAATTTCTAGTGAAGTTCGGTGGATGATTGAACGTTCGATCTTTCGCGATGCAGTAGTTTTGCGATTGAGAAGTTTGCCTGTTCCAAGTCTTGTTCCCTAATGCTTTGCCCCAATCGATCAAGTTCATCATTAATCGATCAACGCTCTCGGAAAGGAGTGATCTATGTCCCGCCCTGCTTCTTGGGCCAAGGGATGCCTAGCCACGATTTGAAAGTCCGGCAACCAGCAAGGTGAGTGATGCTTCCCTGGGGACCCTAGAATGGGTAGGTCCGACTGCCAAAAACCGGGGTCAAAGACTCGGAAGGTTTTTGCCGGCTGTTTATCGTCGCTGACCGATCGCGTGATTCGTTGGCATTTAAGTGACTTCGACAACCGAGGATTGGGTTTTGTGGTTGGGGATTGTCCCATGTTGTTGGGTAATACCTGCCACTTCCGAAACGTTGGATTTCGCTGGAGACCATTGGCATGCAGATGCCATCGCGGTACTGGTGGCGAGTCAGCAATTGGCAGCGCCTGTTTGGTTGGAGCTGGTTTGGTTGGGCAATGACGCGATTTCGTCGTTTGTCGATGAGCAAGGGATTCTGTGGTTCTTCGGCTGGCGATTGTGGACTTGCCGCCAACCTGAGTTGGAGCGCGACGACCGGACGGAGGACGAGAATCTGGCGATCGTTTGTTCCCAAAAGCCAGACAAGACAATAAACAGTGGAAGAGGGGCTTTCGTGGCCTTGCGCTCCGCGAGAAACCCAGTTGCAGTGACAGATTGGCCAATCGAAGTGCTCTTGCCCGTCGGCCCAGAGTGGAGAAACAAACTTCGTTAGGGCTTTCGACCGGCTCGTGATGGAGTCTATGCTCCGTTGGTCAAGTTGTTGCGCCAGTTACATCAGTCCATGGATGCTGGTGCGGAAGTAATTGATCGCGCGAGAAGTGCCTATGTAACTTTTTTTCGTAGCCCGTTTTTCAGGGTTAAACGCGATCGAAATTTCGGATGGGCGTTTCCCGCCAAGGGTCGAGCTTCCGATTTCATTCGATACCCGATCACGAAAGCGGCGATCGTCTTGATGAAGTACCCCGGGAATACAAAAGGCCGCGTCAAAAGGAAGCGATCATCGAGGATCTGCCAGACGCCCGCTGCGAAACTTGCTTCCTTGATGATCGATGAGACGAAGGCTTCGCTGACCTGCAACGAGCCGTGTTACAACCAAGATTGGCAGGTACTCGAGATGCAGGCAAGATGTATTCATTGATCTTTTAGCTCAGCAAAGATTCGGAGCGACTTGATGCTTGAATCGAGGAACCGATCCGAGTCTTTGAGGTGGCAGCCAGTAAACAATGCAAACGTCGTCGCGGGAGCAACGAAAAGGTGCGGTGGACGAGCCTGTTGTCGCAGTTGGCGATTGGCTTGGTGAAAGTAATTCAGATGATGGACGCATCGCGATGCACGCCAGCCGTGCAGAGGGGCTTTGTCGTCGCCGTCGAACGACATGCCACAGAAATTAGGGAACTCCATGTATCCGAGTGATTGCTCCGATTGGGAACTCGATACTTGGTCGGTGGCAAAAAAACTGAATTTGTCGAGCTCCTCCCTCCAGAACGGGAAGTTCTGTTGCAAACGTTTGATTTGGACAAATTGTAGTGGCGTCCAGCGGCAGCGAATGGGGGCCTTGTTGTTACGGGTATGTTAGGATCATGGTTGCCTGCGGGGCACGAACGTGTGTTAGACCTTGGAGATTGATACCAGGCACGTGCATGTTCACCTCTGTTGTCGGGGTTGTTTGCAAGTCAGACCGTTTGTTGGTCCCACTTTCTTCCACTTGTATCAACAGATCAAGGATCGTCCATTCAGTTCGTTGACCATTGGATTGGGTTGTGAAATGGACGGTGCCGCTTTCGTATTTCTCCAAGGTGAGCGGCACACTTTTCCAATATCCAACCGTTGAGGATTCCTTGGCTGACTCAATCACTAACTGGTACGTGAAGCCCGTCGGCAAGTCAGTCAACTCGAATCGTCCGCCTTTGTCCGTGCGTGTTTGAGCCACCACGCTAGTGGAAGGCGGTAAATCGGGACCCGTCAAGGATACCGACATGCCATCCAGGCGGTCTCCGTTCCGGTCGATGACCACGCCAGCCAGTTTCGTGGCAGGCACCATCACGAAGTCGATGGTTTTGGCTTGCTGGGGAAGAAACACCTCCGAGGGCTGAAGATTGAATAATGCCAAGTCTTTATCGTCCGGCAACTCAAGAGCCGCGATCAAGTCGCCTTGGCGATGGAGGTTTCGTTCGACAAATTCCGGGGCCGCAACTGAAATCGTCGCAGCTTGTATGAACTTTGGATTCGCGGACGACCAAACTGGGCCGAATCGCAGTTCATATCGCCCATCCGAGTCGGAGGTAGTGGATCCCGACAAACGCAAAGAACCAAGACCACAATGGGCTCGGACAGTGACGCCGGGCATGGGTTTCCCTTGAGAATCTGTGATCAGCCCGGTGGCCAACCAGGGTTTCGAGACGTTTGGGTCTAGTTCTTTGCCGCGATTTTGCTCCGAATTACCATCAGGTACGTTGGGTTTCGCTTCGCTGTCCAATGTTCGTGCGGCAGTGCGGATGTCGCGCGAATGTTCGGGCCACAACTCACTCGCTTTCGCAGGAGATCCGAGATGCAGGTAGCCTATGTCGTAACGGCCCAGTGTGGTGACGAGTTGCTGATCGGGACCATCGCCCAAACGATAATCGGCTGGGAGAGGCTCTTTGGTAAACCAGAGTTGTATCGTCGTTACGTCGCGTTTGAGATTGGTCGGCGAGTGTGTAAGGTAAATCGCTCCAAAGCCCGTCGTGACTTTCCAATCTTCGGGTCGTGATTCGAGTTCAATCAAACTGCGGATCAATGCTTGACGCGGTGTCTCCTGGCCGGGTACCATTTCGACCTTAACCGAATTCGAGTCGCGCCAAGTCGTTTGCATCGCCCATTCACCCCCTTCCGCATAAAACTTGTATTGGCCATCCGACAAGAGGAACAGCTCGGCGGCATCGACGTCCTGCCAAAGCACGGTTCGTTCTCCTGGTTGAAGCGTGATCGGCTGAGACGAAGTTTGCGGTGTCATGCCAATGAAGTGGGTCGGTTTTTCCTCGGTGTGCTCCGCCCTCAAGACGCGGTGCGGCGCATAGTCTTGGGGATCAAACACCAGGGGTTTTTCGCCGGCGTTGCGCAGTTCCAAAGTAAACAACAAAGGTTTGCCAACCGTTGGATTTTGCGTCTGACAAATTAAACGCGACTGACGCCCCGAGAACTCCGCCAATGCGCCCCATTCCGTCTTATCTTGGGTTGGTGTTGCGAGCTTTTCTTCATTGTCCGATGGTTGCAAGCGTCGCATCGCTGCGTCGCTCGGTTCGTTTACCAACATGACTTCTTCTTGTGGTTGCACCCACTTGAGCCCGCTGGACGTTTTCGCGCGTTCCGTATCGAGCTTCAAGAAACGGAAATCGCCTGTTGCTTCCCACACAAATCCTTCACCCTGAGGGCCGCGTGGCAGACGCGTCCAATCAACACCCAGGACGCCCAGAGCGGAATTCGCATCGTCCAAGACTAACGCGTTGACGGGGCCAAATTCAGGGCCCAGTGACAAGTTCACGTTCGCAATTCGCACGACGCGGAATTTTTTCTGCTTGGTTCGATTCAGGCCATAGAACGCCAAGTGCTCCGGTATCCAAACCGCATCCGCTGAGTAAGGAACGATCTTGCGGTTCCCGGCAGGTTCATGCAACTCATTCACGGCGACGGTCTCCTGGGCTGGAGCAATGGCCACGAGCTGTTGGCTACCCGATTCCCTGTTCGATGGATCGAGCTCGACTTGAACACCGTCTGATTGTTGTGGAGGCGAAGGGCCAAAGTCAATTTCGCCCAAATCGATGGCGCCAATTTCTTGGGCGACCTTTGCTGGGACAAATGTATAGTTCAACAGATTGGAGTATTTCATGGCTAGAGTAGCCTGTTGCCCGGTTGGTCCAGAAAGACGAACACTTGGCAAGACCGAGTGACTTTCGCCGGTGACTGCATCAACATGAATTTCTTCGCGTTGGTGCCGAGGCCAATCCTGAAGACTTGCAAGGGATGCTTCTTCTTGCAAGTCCGCTCGATTTGTCGAAGCCGCCAAATCTTGGCGACTCGATTCGCCTGGTATGGCTGCGATGGACGATGTCCACATGGCTCCAACGAAAAGTAAAATGGTGGCTAAAGCCATCAACAACGTGGGCCATTTCGCAGCGGGATTGGCTTCTTGCTTCAACAAGATTCGTCGAATTCGACACGCCAGCGATCCGCCCGAGGCCGAAAGACTCAAGTGCAGAACTTCTGCTCGCGATTCTGCGAGTATCGTAAGGGCTTTGGCCAGTGTCAGTCGATCGCCACAAACGGCGATCGCTGCATCGTCGCAGCAATGTTCACGCTCTGTACGAATGATCCGTGAGATCCACCAGACGGCCGGATGGTAAAACAACAATGTTTCCGCGACCGTTTGCAACAAGTTGACCAACCAATCACGACGACGAACATGGGCCAATTCGTGGGCCAGGATCGACTCTAACTCGTTGACGGTCAAGCCCGAGAAAATTCCCAATGGAACGAGCAATACCGGACGCCAAAAACCGATCACGGTTGGGACACCAACGTCCAGCGATTCCAGGCAACGAATGGTCCAGTTCAGATCCATTTTCCGCGATAACCGGGAGACTATCATGTCGAGTTGCGGTTCGGATAGTTCGCGCCCGCGTCGCTTCCATCGTCGGATGGTCCATAAACCACCGGCCATCCGCATGGAGAGAATGACAATTCCAGTCAACCACACCGCACTCAGCCAAGGCATCCATTCGGCAAAGGGCCGCGCTGCGGAGTCGCGGTTGAGAAGTCCCGGAGCTTCGGCATTATTCGAATCGTGTGTTGAAGACGCACCCATCGCATCCCGCGACAGAGTTGACGGGATCGAGTTTTGCTGCTGGATCCCTTCCGCGGCAGAATTGCCGGATACCTCCCAATCCGCTGCTCCCTGAGGCGGCGTGGTAGCCGCAGCCATTTGCCATCGTTGCGCGTCGCTGTCGGCAATCAACCAGACAAGTGTCGCCACCACGCAGGCCACGGTTGCGAACAGCGCAGCACAAGCGATGTTGTAGCGCTGCGTTGCTACGTTCGTTTGCCAAAAATGTAAAGCGCCGGCTAGTCCCAGTCCGATCAGAAGGCCTTGCCAAAGCGAATGCACCAAGGTCCAACCAATCAATTCCATCAGCGGGTGTTGCCAAATCAGTTCAAAAAAGGCGTTCATCGTTGTTCTCTCTCCATGTGTTCGACGAGCTGGCGAATTTCTCTAAGTTCTTCCGGTGAGGCCTTTTTTGCGGCCAAGGCTTGCATCACCAATTCATGGGCAGATCCACCAAAGGCCTGTTCCAACAGATCGCCAACCATGCGACGCTGGGTTTTTTGGCGACTGACGGCGGGCGCGTAGATGTGCGACCTTTGGCCATCGTCACGTTTTAGTAGTCCTTTCTCAAACATGATCTGCATCAACTTCAGAGTGGTCGTGTACCCCGTACCGCGTTCCGCTTCTAGAACGTCTTGAACTTGACGGACGGTCGAAGGTCCTTGGTCCCATAAAACTTGCAAAATGGCTAATTCCGCTTCTGTCGGCTTCGATTCACCTGTTTTTTTCACGTTCGTGCTTTCTGGGATAACCTACCAGCCCCACTGTTGCCCACCTGCTCGTGACTCATTCTACGAATTGATTCGTAATTTGTCAACGAAGGTTTTCGTATTTATGACGGTCATGGTGATCAACGGTGAAATCGTCCTGGGAGTCGCAGCCACACACCGTGTGCTGCCAGCGGATCTGTAATAGGTTGCGATTGATCGCGGGGCTGGCTGATGAAATGTGGGTACCGCCTTCCTTTGTCGAGCCGTATGTCTGGTGCCGGCGTGTTGCGGTTGAAAACTGCGACCAGCATGATCGACGGCCCTGGCACTCGAACGAGGGTAATGTTTGCATTTCTTCATGGGATCGTTTATCGCGCAAACTCGATTGGTTGACCAACTATTCGAGTTGGGGTGGCTGGAGCCGTGACTCAGGCTCGCGGCGGGTTTGAACAATGATTCTAGCCACATCCGCCGGGGCCAGTTACAATCCGCTCGGCTAGTTCACTTTGGACTCTAAGAAATCAGGGACTGGCATGTTCGAAATCTCGGATTCTGGCCGTTGGGGATCGGGTTTTTGAGCGAATCTAACCCTGACATGCGGCCCGAGAATGAATGGGTGCGGTCTGGCCGCGAAGTCGAGGGTGGACATTCAATTATTGTGTAACTTTGATACGGAAAGAGATTGTTGTGGTCTTCCTGCGTGATCGACACAAGTACTTGGCGGAAGCGGTTGGGACTTTTGGATTGGTGTTTGCCGGTACTGGGGCAATCGTCGTGAACGACGTCTATGGCTCTGTCTCGCATGTTGGAATCGCGCTAACGTTCGGGTTGGTGGTCATGGTGATGATTTATGCGTTGGGTGAAGTATCCGGTGCGCACCTGAACCCAGCAGTGACGCTGGGTTTCTGGATTGACCGCCAAGTGGCGGGAGCGCAGGTTGTGCCATACATTTTTGCACAAGTTTTCGGTGCGTTAGCCGCAAGTATGACGCTGCGACTTCTATTCCTTGAGCATCCGAATCTAGGTGCGACCCTACCGCGAGGAACTTGGTGGCAGTCGATGTTGCTAGAGTTTCTACTTACTTCAATGTTGATGTTCGTCATTCTTCGTGTCAGCAGTGGTAGTAAAGAAACGAGAATGATGGCCGGCGTTGCTGTTGGAGGCACGGTAGGATTGGAGGCGCTCTTTGCCGGCCCCGTTTGTGGCGCGTCGATGAATCCAGCACGCTCGCTGGCACCGGCGATTGTTTCCGGAACTTGGGACTATTTGTGGATCTATCTGACCGCCACGATTGCCGGTGCAATGTTCGCGGTCTTGGTCAATCACTTGATGGATCGTTCTGAAAGGAAACTCGAATCCTTGGTGAAAGAGAATGTCTAGACATCGACCGATGCTGGTGAAAGTTGCATTGCCCTAGGCGAGATGACCCAAGTTTCATTTCAGGTGTTTTCGGTTGCTGCGACGGATGTTCGACGTATCTCCAGTTTGGGCAGTACACTCCCGGGGCATCTTGGTCTATACTGTTCGAGCAATTTGACTTGGTTGATTGCCCGGTAGTATGGTACTTTGGGCCGGCCAGGAATTTCGTTGGTTTCTTTGATGTGATGGAGTTCCGTTCCATGATGTGCTCACGCGTTCGCACTGGGATAGCTCGTACTGGGATAGTTCGTAGTGTTTTGTTGTCTTTGCAATGTTTGTGCCTGGTTGGCCTGAGCCAAGTTTCGCTGGCGCAAGAAGGTGAATTCGAGTCGATATTTGATGGAAAGACGATGAACGGCTGGGAGGGCGCGAAGGATTATTGGAGCGTTGAGGATGGAGCTTTGACTGGGCAGTTTACCGCGGACAACAATTTGCCGAACAACACGTTTTTGATCTGGCGAGGTGGAAAGGTCTCTGACTTTCACTTAAAACTGAAGTTTCGCATGACGGAAGGAAATTCCGGCATCCAATACCGTAGCCAAGAACATGACAACTATGTCGTTGGTGGTTATCAAGCGGATGCGGATTTTGGCAAGCAATGGGTTGGCATCCTGTATGACGAGCGCGGCCGTGGCATCTTGGCGACAAGAATGCAGTCGGTAACGATTCAAGCGAACGGTGAAAAGGTCGTGGAAGAATTGGACGCGGATGCCAAAGCGTTTTTGGAAAAGTACAACCCGAGTGAGTGGAATACTTATGAGATCATCGCTCAGGGCAATCGCTTGGAGCACATCGTCAATGGCGTTACAACCGTCAAGGTTGTCGATCAGCAAACGGAGGCCAGTGAAGCGGAGGGAATTTTGGCCTTCCAGTTGCATACCGGTCCGCCGATGAAAGTTCAATTCAAGGATGTGCAAATCAAATCGTTGGCAAAGTAAGTCTTTTGTCATAATCGATATAGTTGGCAAAGGCTCCCACGGAATGACCGTCTGATTCCGACTTCAGTAGTTCCCAAGCAAGACCAAACGAGGCACCGCCGATAACTTCATCGCGGTGCCTTTTTATTTGGCTTACCCCGTTCAGGTAACGGGATCCGCACGTCACGGTACTGCGTTGTTTGGTTTGGACTTGGATTGTTATGACTTTGCCGATTTCGAACTCGCTCCCGTCGACCCCGAGCGGCACCGATGTCGCCCAACTCGCCGTGCTGGCGGCGGTCATGGAGCAATGGGAAAAGTTGTTAGGGCAGCCCTCGCCCGAAAATCTGGCTGCGATTGTCAAGCATTGGCATGTTTGGCCGCTTGAGCGTCGAGTGGAACTCAAGCATCGCAAACTTGATTTTGCACCGGCGATTCGAGCCGCTTTGGTTGAAAGCGATCTTCAGGTCAAGCATAACGCGTTTGATGCCGCGACAGAATTGCAGGTGACGGGACTGCTGCCGGACTTGATCAAACTGTCAATGCAGCCGAGTTATGTCCATCGCGCGACCTCTTCTTCAGTGCTCCTGCAGTTGACGGAGATTCTATATCGCGAAAACCAAAAAACGGCACATGTTTCCGTTGATGGCAGTCCCAGCTCAGATGGTCAAAGCCAAGGCGAAGGCCCGCCCCCGAAAGCCGTTTTTCGCTACCCACCAAGTGTTTCGAAGCTTCGTCAATTGATCGAGACTTCACTGCAACACTATAAATTGGGAGGTCGCAGTGAAGTTCTGATCGTCTTCTTGTCATTTGCCGACCATGACGACGTGTGGGTCGAACGAATATTGTCCGACAAGATGCATCCGGCCCACAATGATTTGTTGGGTTTGTTTGAGTCGAGCGAAAATGAAGCGGTGGTCGAGAAATTGGCTGGCTTCCTGGGCTTTATCAAGCCATTGCCGTGTATCACTTCGATTTGGCGACGAAGACGCGACATCAAGTTTTTACAACGATTTCTGCATGTCATCGCTCGCGAGCCAAAACCGGAAGTCATCGGCAATCTCCGCAGACTTTCACAGCCATTTTGGTTGAATGAATTGGTTGGCGATATTCGAGGTTTGACGCTTGTCGAACAGCAGGCCTTGTTGATCCTCATCCAAAATTGTTTGCCGCAAGACGAAGATGTGCTGGAAGCCCTCGCCAAGTTGTTGCCGCAGGCCAATATCGTACTTCGCCGCAAAATTGTGGCCCTTATTTGCCAGATCTCTGGCATGCGCGCGAACGGCTTGGTTGCCGACTTGATCGAGCGCGAAACGGATGGCGAAACGCTGGTCTTGTTAATCCCCGAGTTGCGGCGAAGGAACCTGGCTCGCGCGATGAAGCGATTGTTGGGCCTCCTGGACCATAGTCATGAAGGCGTCCGCAGAAAAGCCGCTGAGGCATTCCACGATTGTAGTATTCAACGCTATCTGTCGGCGTACGACTTGTTGGATGAACCTGTTCGACGTAGCACTGGACAATTGGTTTACAAAGTCGATCCTGCCACGAATCGAGTATTGTCGGATGAATTGTCGTGTGGCAATCGCGTTCGGCAAGTGCGGGCGTTGCAAGCCATTCGGTCCATCGGCAACATCGATGAAATGTGTGGTCTCGTGTTGAAGATCGCTCAACTTCCGGACCCGCGCCTCAAGATTACTGCAATCGGAGCATTGGCTGGATCGAGTTTGCCGGAAGCGAAGTCATTGATTCGCCGCTATTTGGTTGACGACAACCCTTCCATTCGGAAGGCCGCCGAACTAAGTTTGGACGTGGCTCCGGATATCTTTGAAAACATCTAGTCGGATAAATCGCATTCATGGATTCGAATCCTTGTTTGACCCGCTACGATCATGCGCCCGTCGGAAACTTGATCGGCATGACTGTCGAACCGCATCAGACGTTGGGCGAGGCGGTCGTCAGACTCGCCGTGGATCAACGGCACCATAATCCCATGGGAACGGTTCATGGGGGGATATTGGCATTATTGGCGGATACCGCAATGGGAGTCGCTTTTGGCCGCACCCTGGATGAAAATCAGACTTTTGGCACGATCGACATACGAGTGGATTTTGTGCGGCCAGTAGGAACCACCGAGTTGAAAGCGGTCGGAACGATGGTCAAACGCGGTGCGCGAGTTGGCTTCTTGAAGGCCGAGATTTTTAGCCACTCCGGTCGGTTGGTTGCAACAGCCAACTGCACCTGCCTCGTGATTTCTCCGTCCTAAAATTGCACTTGACCCAATTGGCCTAAATTCGCTATCTATTGTGGTTTGGATTTGCCCGGAAAAAACCGGGGCGGATGGGTGCGGTCTTGGGGGCTCTAGAATCTACTACCGCTGATTGGCCTGCGAGTTGACCTATGGTGCTAATGATTGTCACTTTGGTAGTTGGACTGCTCCTGACGGGGTGGGTGGTGCTTGATGCACTGCGCCCGAAGTCGGATGACAGTTCTTTCGCGGCCCCGCGACGGAAGGAGCCGAATCGAGTTTGGGACACCATCCGAACCGAGAAACCAGCCAAACCGGAAATGCCTTCGCTGAAACAGCCGGATCCGCCGAATTAATCACGGTTTGGCCGATGGCTCAACTTCTGCGGCAGGTTTCGCTTCAACCAAGTATTCAATGGAGTCGTAATAGGCTTTGGCCTTGGGGTCGACGATGACCGTGCTGGTGGTGGCCGTCGGTGGGAAGTAATTGCGAGCCAATAAGCCAATTCCCACGCCGCAAATAACAAGCCAGCTACGACTTAACAGCGTTCCAAAAATCCATAACAGGGTTCTCATCAAAGGTTTCCCTTGATTATCCACACGTTGCGAAACTCAACCGGATCACTGTGATCCTGAAACAGAATTGGCTGTGGTTCAGGACCCTCTGCCAGTCCAGCACCCGTTTTAGATGAAATCTCGACATCATCGTGGATCAATATTCCATTGTGTTTGACGGTAACTCGAGCAGGGGAAATCTTCTTTCCTTCCTCAGACCAACGGGCGGCTGTAAACCAGATATCATACGTTTGCCACACCAGTGGCGGAAGCGACACGTTGCCCGCCGCAGCTCGTTGTTTGTAGATACTGCCGGCATTGTTTTCAACTGGAGGTTCGCCAAAGGAGTCCAAGATTTGGACTTCATAACGACGTTGCATGTAGATACCGCTATTGCCCCGATCTTGGTTGCTTTTGTCCGGCTGGAACGGAAGTCGAAACTCGACGTGCAATTGAAAGTCGCCGACCGGGAACGTCGTACTCGCGCCCATCGCCAAGTTTCCGGAGGCTGTCAACTTTGAGTTCGTCAGTTCACGCCCGAGCCCTTTGTTGAACAAGACGATGGCATTCGGTGGGGGTGGTTGGTTCAATGTCGCGCTATATCGCTCGACTCGGAATAACTGAGCCAGCATATTTTGACTGGAATCGCTTTGAACAAACTGATAGAACGGCGTAGCCTGGAAGTGAAACTTGAGCCCGCCGTTCGACTTCAAGACCAAGTGCTCGCCTTCGACTTGTCCTTCCAATTTGGTAGGAAATGGATTCAAGTTTTCATGTGACGGCAAGCCACCCGGCAAGAGATTGGCGGTGAACTTGCCATTTCCTCGTGCAACCACTTGAAGGCCGTAAGTTTGCCATTGGTCATCAACCAGCATCTTCCCGGCGTATTCACCCTGCACAAATTCGAACGGAAATGGAAAACTATTCTTCGCCAATGGTTCATCCGCACCCTGAGCTGATTCATGCCAAGTCGGCCAAAGGGCGACGATGATGAGCCATGTCATCCTGAGAAGATTGAAACGCATCGGACACCAACTTCCAAAAAACAAAGGGCACTTTTCCGCACTTATTGTAACTCGAGGCACCGCACAATTTGGCGAAAAAACCAGCGGCTCAAGAGTTTGGTCTGTTCAAGTTCAGCGAGTTAGCTGAGGGCTAACAGCGAATCAGCGCTGTCTCTCTCCAATCAATTTGGCAGCGAAGCCAGCAAGAACAACGCAGGTTCGTCACATTGCAGGGTCAACGGCTCGCAAGCGTAAGGTATCAGCACGCTGTCACCGCGCCGGATGGTCCGTTGGGAAAGGCCCGACAGCAAGTCGCTGGATTCTTGCGGGCAAAGTCGACCACAACCATGCAAGCCGATCAAAATTTGGCATTGATTCGTGGGTAAACTCATGGTGCCGGTCAGCGTGATTCGCTCGAGGCGAAAATAGGGGCACTGGACCAAGGACTGCCGCCGACCGTTCGTGCCGGAGCGCGATGGTTCGTAAAGTGGCAGCTCGATTGGGGGCGCCGCATCCACCGGGCCAATTTGGAAATTTGCCACCGCGAGAGCCTGCGGCACTTGTAGTGCTCGTGGCTTTCCATCATCTCCAACGCGATCCCAATCATACAATCGATAAGTCGTGTCGCTGGCTTGCTGCACTTCGGCGACCAGTAGTCCGGCACCAATCGCGTGGATCGTTCCGGCAGGAATGTAAATGCAGTCGCCGATTTTCGGCTCGAAGCTATGGAGAACGTGTCGCAGACGCCCTTGTTCCATCGCCTTCAAACACTCGTCGCGTCCAACTCCGGGCAGCAACCCCGCATACACCCGAGCACCGGGAATCGCGTCAGCGACATACCAGGCCTCGGATTTTCCCAGATCGGGGGGACTTTGGAGTGCGGCTTGGGAGTTATTCGGGTGCACTTGCAGCGAGAGGTTTTGCTGGGCATCCAGCCATTTCACCAACAGCGGGAATCGCCCGCGCAGGTTTTCTGGATAATCTTTTGAGTGGATTTCCTCGTAACACCGCGGACCAACGATCGCAGGTCCAAGTTCCCGCATGATTTGCCCTAAGGTTTGATTCACGAGGGAACTGGGGGACGATACCGACTTCACCTGATTGGGCGACGAACGTTCGGCAGATGGACCGTCCGTCCACCCCCACTGAACGATGCTTTGATCGCCCCCGTGATCGACGACTTCCCAACTTTCTGCGAATCGGCCCTCCAATCCAATGGGTTTGCCCAAGACCTCACCCAAGCGCCGTCCGCCCCAAATATACTGTCGAAAAACCGGTGAGAACCACAAAGGAGAAACGGGGGTTGGTTGCATTGGCGATATCCAGCGACCTCAAAGGGGAATTTTCGAGAGTCGGATTATGGGCCATTTTACCTCAGTCGTGCAATCGGACTGTCCGATCCATTCCCACCTTGCGAGAGTTTCTCGGTGGGGGGAATTGCGGGGGGGACTGATTGAAATGGAGTGTGGTAGTTAGAATATGGCACGGTCGGCCGGATTGCTTCCTGGCCAACAATGCTGGTTGATCCGCCCCTGTTCCGTATTCCACTGACACGACGATTCATGCCTCAAACGAACGATGACCTGTTTCAAGACTCGCGAATGACGTTTGGCGAGCATTTGGAGGAACTGCGTTCCACATTCGTTAAGGCCCTGCTTAGCCTCTTGGTTGGGATCTTGGCAAGTTTGTACTTCACGCCTTCGGTCGTGCAATTTTTGCAGACGCCAGTCGAGCGAGCGATTCGAGACTTTCGCGTGAAGAAAGCGCGGATCGACCTAGAGAAACAGTATGGCTATGTGCCCGATGAAATGGCGTTTTTGCTGAGTGAATATGGTTTGGTACCCAATCAAGTCCGCGTGAACCCAGCGGACATGTTGCGGATGTTGCAGGCCTATCGCCCAGAGGAATTTACTCGTCCGATTGATGATCTAGAGTTCACCGGATTGAACCTGCTCGTTGAGAACGTGCGGGCCGTTTCAGGCCGCATCGTGTCCGAAGATGATTCGCTGGATTCCGAAACTCGTTTGGTGCTGGACGCGGTGCGTCGTCACTTGGCAGCCGAGGATTTGGCGGCGTTGAAGCAGATTAGTGCCACCGAAGATGGTGAACTGGGGGCGCCACAACAAATCCAAGTGCTCGCGATCTTGAATCGCTTGATCAAGTCTGACGCATTAGGTCAGGATTCGACGCTGGAGCCATTGTTTGCCGCTCAAGAAATTGGTTGGTTGGAGCAATTTTGGAATGCTTTTTGGATGATCGATTCAACGGAAAATCCGTTGGTCAAGATCCGCGAGGCCTATCAAGCGAATAGCGAACAGCGATTGTTGCATCGACTCAACCGTACACTGGTGGAACGCTACGTATTTCCGACACCGCCGCCGAGCCCATTTTTGACTCTCACGATTTGGCAGCAGACTCAAGCCAGTACGGTGGCGTTGGGCGCCGGCGAAGGGTTCATGATCTACTTGAAAGCCTCGCTGTTGACCGGCACCATTGTGGCCGGTCCGTTTATTTTCTACTTCTTATGGACTTTTGTGGCAGCTGGGCTCTACCCCCAGGAGCAACGGTACGTTTACTTCTATCTGCCATTTAGTTTGGCACTGTTCGGTGCGGGGGTTATGGTTGCCTTTATCTTTGCTTTTGAACCTGTGCTTCAATTCCTGTTTTCGTTTAACTTGTTGTTGGGCATCGACCCGCAACCCAGAATTGGTGAATGGTTGTCCTTTGTGATGTTGGTTCCCTTGGGATTCGGGGTAGCGTTTCAATTACCGCTTGTGATGTTACTTTTGTTTCGAATTGGCATCATTAGTGTGGAGACCTACGTTAGCCAATGGCGTATGGCAATGTTGCTGATTGCCATCATATCAATGTTGGCGACGCCGGCTGATCCGATCAGTATGTTTTTGCTGGGTGGGCCCTTGGTTCTGCTCTACGTGTTTGGAATATTCCTTTGCCGCTGGCTTCCGGTGAACAAGCGGGTCTTTCCTGAGGGCTACGACCCCGTTTGACGCTACTGCCGGAACAATCGGACTCCAATCACGTGAAAACGGGTCATCGAGAGCCACGAACGGCCTCGAGCCAGACGATTCTGACACACCTTTAAGATTGGAGCTTTGCTAACATTTACCTGGCTCTCCGCTGGAATCATTGCGGTGTTCTTGATCGTCGAAGTGAGCCAATCCGATGGATTCCCCCGTTTTCGCCACCATGATGTTGACACCCGCTGGGCAAACGCCGACCAGCCCATCCCAACAATGGTTGATCCAGCTGCATCCACTGGATTTGGAGCAAAGCAAAATCCCCATCAATGGCGATTGCTTGATCATCGGTCGGTCCGAGTTTTGCGACCTGCAATTGGATGATCATTGGGTCTCCCGACAGCATGCGAAAATCCAGCGGGTTGGCGCCGGATTCGAAATTCGCGATCTGGGAAGCACGAACGGTCTGTCCGTGAACGATCAGCAAGTTCCGGTTGCCGAACTGCAAAGTGGCGATCGCATCCGAATTGGGAAGAGGATCTTTCGCTTTCTGAGCGACGCCGACGTCGAGTCCAAATACTACGAGACCGTCTATTCTATGATGACTCGGGATGGCTTGACCGGCGCGTACAATAAAAGATATCTGATGGAGTTTTTGGAACGCGAGATCCTGCGGAGTCGCCGTTTCTCGCGTCATCTCTCGTTGATACTTTTTGATGTCGATCACTTCAAATCGATCAACGACACTTATGGGCACTTGGCCGGAGACGATGTCTTGCGGGAACTTGCCAAGCGAGTTCAGGCCACGATCGGTGCCGAAGAGGTATTGAGCCGCTTTGGTGGCGAAGAGTTTGCCATCGTGGCCGAACTTTCCTTGACCGAAGCGGCCGCGCTGGCCGAACTCTGTCGCCAGCAAGTGTCCGTTGAACCGTTTTCAACTTCGAATGGATTCCTGGAAGTGACCATTAGTCTGGGAGTTGCCCAGCTACCACGTGACTTCTCCGGAACTCCACAACAGCTCTTGTCGCTGGCGGACGAACTGCTGTACGCCGCCAAGCGTAGCGGACGGAATCGCGTTTGCCATTCATCGTGAACGTCACTCCATCGTCTATTGGCGAAATGATTTCCTATGTCTCGAACCCAAGAATTTCTGGCACACAAAGATGCGGGATGTTACGCGGACGAAGCGACGGCGACCGGCGGGGAGTTCGTGCCAGACGCCAGTACGAGTCGTTCGCCAGCGAATCCCCGTAACTCACAATACGACCAAGAAATTGCCTGGCGCGGTCGCCACTCGCGAATCGACCTCGCGGATGAACTGGGCTGGGGCGATCACGACGGGCGAGGCTGGATGGCAACTCTCGATGCCGAGACCAGGCATCGGCTGGCACAGATTCCCACCGGTTGGTCGCGATTCTCGACATGCCAACAAATGACGAGCGGAGGTTGTGGAAAAATCAGCGTGTCCAATGACGGGCAACTCAATCGTCAGGTCGTGATTAAGAAAATCAATCCAGAGCTTTTAAATGATCGAGCGGTCAAGAGGTTTCTTAATGAAGCTCGAATTACAGCTCAATTGGAGCACCCCGGTATCGCACCGGTTTACGAGTTAGGAATTGACGATCAAGGGTTGCCGTTTTACGCCATGAAGCAACTAAGTGGGCAAACGTTGGCCGAGAGTCTGGCTAAATACGTCGCCCTGCCGGCGGGGCGGGGAAAAGAGCGAACCCGGCGCGAATTGCTACACCGGTTTCTGAGCGTTTGCCAGACGGTCGCGTTTGCTCATCAACGCGGCGTTATCCATCGCGATCTGAAACCAGACAACATCATGTTGGGCCAGTTCGGCGAGACCACGGTGGTGGATTGGGGCTTGGCAAGAACCCGCTCGGCTCGCGAAAGTCAGGATTGGGATTCTCGCGAGAACTTGCGTCGGCCGGAATCGTCTTTGGCCAACGCCTCGATCGATTCGACGGGTTCATTGACTGTCCAAGGCATGGTCATGGGCACGGCGGCTTATATGTCGCCGGAACAAGCGCAAGGGCTAAATGATCGAGTCGATCATCGGTCGGATGTCTTCTCGTTGGGTGTCATCTTGTTTGAGTTGCTTAACGGTCGCTCGCCTTTTGTCGGTTCGAGTATGGCTCAGACGATCGACAACGTCATTCGCTGCAATCACGCGGATCTGTCGAAACGACTTCAGGGTTGTTCGAGAAGGTTGGCCTGGATTTGTCTGAAGGCGATGGCTGCCCAACCAGTCGATCGCTACCAGTCCGTTAGCGACATGGCTCACGATATCGAAAGCTACTTGGCCGGTCAGCCACTGGCAGGTAGACGCGAAAGTGCTTGGGAACGTTTTGATCGCTGGGCTGGCCATCATCGATCGGCCGTGCGTGGGATGCTCGTGTGTTTGCTGGTGGGCTTCATCGCTCTCACGATCGCGGTCAGCCTCGGAGGAATTGACCGGGACGGCACCGATCTCGAACGGCCGCTGCCCAACGCGGTCGTGGACAGTGATTCAGATCGGCTGTTGCAACTAGAGCAAGAAAACGAACGCCTTCAGCGTGAGCTTTTGCAATGGCGACATGGTGAGTTGTCCAAGCGATAAAAAAACACGACCGTTGGAAATCCAACGGTCGTGGTGGCTGGCTAGTTACTTGGTCGACGGCTAGTTGAACAATTCTCGCAAGCCGTAGGTAAAGAACGCACCAATCGAGAAGTTCAGCACTTCCTCACGAGGCTTGTGGCGAAGAATCAAGGTGTCGCCCGGTTTGACCAACAATCGCTCGCGAGGATCATTAATCGCTCGCGTCAAGTCGACTTCAATGGCGATCTGGCGATTACCTGGTAGGGGTCGCATAATAATGAGTTGCGATGGAGGCACGGAACCGATTCCTCCGCCCAACCCACCGGCAAACCCACCGCCCTGTTGGAAGGCTCCGATTCCGCCGCCGGCGATCGCCACCGCGTTCAACACGTCAGTGTCTTTATCGCGAGGCAGCAAGAACTCACCGGGATTCAACAGACCGCCCGTGTAGTAGACTTCGGTATCGCGTGTTTCGACTAGCACCACATCGCCTTCCTTGAGGATGATGTCTTGCTCGCTGAATTTAGGGAATTGGCCCGGCTTCAGTCGCAGTGGTACTTTCACGACATTGGGGTCGTCCGGCAGTGGTGGCAGAGTTCCCCCAACGTTGCTAGTACCAAATTGCAAGTAGAATTCTCGCAGCATTTCGTCACGCTTGCGGGGATCCAGCTTGTCGCTTCGCAAGATCTTCACTTCGGCTTTCGCGTTGATGCCAGGCAAACCACCGGTTTCGGTCAACGCGTTGAGTAGGTCGTTGCGGTAGGCGGGTAGTTGCAGCACAAAGCCCCGCGAGCTCAAGTCGGCACGTTCGGCGACCGCCCGCTGAGCGAATTGGAAACCAAGCCCATTTTGTTGATTCGAAAGAGCGTTGTTGTCCTGGCGAATCACGAAAACTTTATAGGTCCGTTTGCGAATCAACGTGACAATTGGACGTTGTCCTTCTCGCAAATAGTTCTTTTCGACATAAACTCGTCCGATGACTTCTTCGGCCTGGGCCAACGTCAAACCCTTGACAGCAATGGGCCCAACGAAAGGCATTGAGATCGTGCCGTCGTCGCGCACTGGGTACGGCAGACCGATACCGGGGGACAAATCGCTACCAGGCTCGGGCATGGTGACGGGAGGAATTTGCGGTGCGTTAGGGTCTTCACCCGCAAACAAGTTCTCGATGTGAACACCCAACACGTCGTCGGAGTCCAAAATGTGTTCTTCCGGTTCGGCTTGGCGAAGGCGGGCGTAGTCGATCACGCGATCGTTAGCCACGGGAATTGCCAACAATTCGGGTGGAACTCGGCTCGCAGGGATCGTCTGAATCGGCGACACAAGCGCCGTGCAGCCCGAAGCGAACAAACCCAACAGGGCCAAGGGGCACAGCAAGGACCAACGGTTGAGTGTCAACCGAATCCCCTGCTGGTTTGCGGAATGGATCAAGTATTTCATAGTCCGAACTCTCCGTGTCTTCGGTTTCTGCGGGAAAACCACTTGGACTCGTGTTTGCGTTGGTGCTTGAGGAAGAAGCGACTGCATCGTGTTTGGGTTGAAGGCCAGATCGCGATTCGATAGGAATCTATGGTCGTGCTTTCGTGCCCATTATTTTCGACTGACTTTCGGCTGCACGACCGGGACTTTGGGAGTCGGGATCAATCGTGGAGCCGCTTGGTAGCTGGCGAAGTCAATTTGTTTCATAGGGTGTGGCACTACCGAGCCGCTGGCTGCCTCAGGAGAGACGTAGCTAATCTGGCGGTTGTAGGTCGCGGGAAGCGGCGGAGCCGATTCGTTGGTCCATTCTGGCAGTGTTTGCGGGGGCAAGCGATCTTCGGCCGGCAGTTCCTTCATATGCCGCCCAATTTCTGGCTTGGTGCCAGGACCATTCTTTTCAACATCTTCCAGCAGTTGGCTGACATAGATGTCGCGATAGGCGTCAATTCCATCAGCTTGGGCGGCTTGGACTCCAGCGGGAAAGCCCTCGAACCAAGCTTTGGCCTTCGCTTGTCCATCGGGCGACAGATATTGGGAGCCCCAATACTTTCGCGGTGGCATTGCCGGTACCGTTCCATCGCCACCTTGGCTGATGGACTGGTACCCCGCCACGAATCCTCGGCGGAAATCCGACTCAAAGGCTCGTTCCGTGGAGGAATTGGCGAGTCTGGTTTCATACGCTCGGTTGGCCCAAACATGATCCCGCCAACGCGAGGAAAGCATGTCTCGTGGGCCTGAAGAATAGGGACTGGATAGCCCCAATCCTGAAGAACATCCGGCGGCATTCAAGGCCGCAGCCGCCGCGACAAGGATAAAAAGGTACTGACTTTTCATTGCGAATCACCACCTGCGAGTAAATGGCAAGCACTAGAATCCCTTCGCGACAACTGCAAACTGTGGTCAGCCAATAGGCCCCAGCCGCGCGAGATGGATTCTTACCATTCAATCGCCAATCCGATTGGAGCGAATTTAATGAAGTTGCCGGATTTGCTGAAAATGCCAACTTTTAATAGGATAGGGGCCGAGGAACACAAAGAGACGAAGGTCGGTTATAGATTTCTTAACCGTTCGACGGATACCTGACCTGCCCTCAATCCCAAATTTCAACGCATTCCACTCGAAATACCGATTGATTACCCCATGAGCCCGATTTCGCTCCCCATCATGGCTGACGGTCCAAAGCCATCGAACCTTCCTGAAGCGCCGTCCGGCCGAGCCGCCAAAGGCAGTTTTTCATTCGTCTCGCTCGGGTGCCCCAAGAACACGGTAGACAGCGAACAAATGTTGGGGCTTTTGGCGGAAGACGGCTACGAACTGGTATCGGATACTTCCAAAAGTGATCTGGTCGTCATCAATACTTGCGGGTTTATCGATCGAGCCCGGGCGGAAAGCTTCGCGGTCATCGACGAAATGCTCGACCGAAAACGGCGCGGCTTGATCAAAGGGGTCGTGGTGACCGGATGTTTGGCGGAACGGCAACGCGAGGCCGTCTTGGAGGCGCGCCCGGAAATCGACGCATTGATCGGCGTGTTCGGCCGAGACGAGGTGACTCGGGTCGCTGACCGGATCATGGGCAATTTACAGGAACAACGAACGGTCTTTCGCCCAGCACCGATTCGGGCTTTGGCTGACAACCAGCGACTTCGGATTACTCCCAAGCATTTTGCGTATTTGAAGATTTCTGAAGGTTGCGATCGGCTGTGTACTTTCTGCGCGATTCCCAAAATGCGCGGCCGTCACGCTAGCAAGCCGATCGAGTCGATTTTGGACGAGGCCCGGCAATTGGCGGCAACCGGTGTCAAAGAATTGATCATCGTGGCGCAGGATACGACTTACTACGGGATTGATCTCTATGGGCGACCGCGATTGGCCGAACTCCTGTCTCAGCTAAACGAGATTGATGGGATCGAGTGGATTCGGCTCATGTACTTTTATCCCATGTACATCGACCAAAACCTCTTGGATGTCATGGCGTCCTGCAAGCGGATCCTGCCGTATGTCGACATTCCATTGCAACATGCCGAAGATCAAATGCTTCGTCGAATGGCACGTCGAGTAAATCGAAACCAAATTGAAGATTTGTTGGGATTCATGCGGGAACGCGTGCCAGGTCTGGCGATTCGGACGACCTTTATCACCGGGTTCCCTGGCGAAACCGAAGCCCAGTTCGAAACGCTCGCGCGATTTGTCGAGCAACAGCAATTTCCCCGGGCCGGAGTGTTTACCTATTCGCTGGAGTCCGACACTCCGGCGGCGCGGTTGCCGGACCGGATCAGCGAAGCAGTGGCCTTGGAGCGCCAAGCTAGATTAATGGAAATCCAGCAACGGTCGTCGTTTGCTTTCGCCGAATCGTTGGTCGGAACACGCCAGCAAGTGATACTGGACAACGCCGCTCCAGATCAGCCGGGAGTTTGGTTGGGGCGAAGTTTTGCCGACGCTCCGGATATTGACGCGATGGTTTACGTAACGGAAACCGATACGCCGCTGTCGACAGGCCAATTGGTCGAATGCGAAATTGTGCAAGCTGTCGAATACGACCTTGTGGCAGCGGCGCTGTAGTTTGGCTTCCTCGCGAGACTTTACATGAATCCGCCCGCGTCACATTCGCCCGACCCGTCGCTGGTTGTTTGGAACGTACCCAACGTGCTTTCGAGCATTCGTTTGGTGATGGCATGGATCGTATTCGTTTTGATTGAGCAAGGCGCGTTTTGGACAGCGTTTGTGCTGTTTGTAATTGCCGTTGGGACAGATTGGGTCGATGGATGGTGGGCACGGAAGTTTAATCAAGTAACCAAACTGGGACGCATCCTCGATCCGTTTTGCGACAAGATCATCATTTGCGGGACGTTTATTCAAGTCGCTGCGATCATGCAATTGACCGGTTGGCCGTGGTACCTGCGGATCATGCCTTGGATGGCTGTCGTGGTGGTCGCGCGTGAATTGTTAGTGACCGCACTCCGCAGTGCGATCGAAGCCGCCGGCGGCGATTTTTCCGCCTCGTTTGCTGGTAAGCTCAAGATGTTGTTTCAGTGTATTGCGATCGGCTCAGCGCTCGTGGCTTTGGCGGTTTCTGCGACTAGCAATGGGGAAGCGTCTGAGTCGGCAAAGGTTGGCGGCCTGACCTTCGAATTAGGGAATGTCCCGCTGTGGGTCCAGGTTGTGATGGGGCTCAGTATTTGGGCGGCGGTTTGGAGTACCTTGAGTTCCGGGTGGGATTACGTGTGGGCTGCAATTCGCTTCGCGAAGAAGCCCGGCGAAACACGCTAAGGAGCCTCGCCAGAATGTCGTGGATCGCTCCGCGATCCAGTCAGTGTCGTGGATCGCTCCGCGATCCAACCAGTGTCGTGGATCGCTCCGCGATCCAATGGACCGTTTGGGTTTGCTCTGGGGTCCAAGTGAAAATGTCGTGGTTCGCTCCGCGAGCCATCGGTTCGCAATGGTTTGCTCTTCGCACCAAAACAATATTTTGGGGAATGCATAACGTGATACTCGTGTTGTTGTTGGTCATCTCCCTCATCGCTTGGGTGCTAACCTTTTGTTGTTGGGGACGAGTTCAACGTATTTGGTATGGGGCAGGGAACAAAAAGTTTTTGAAGCAACCAAATCTCGATGTTGGAATCGTTTTCCTCCTATTCTGCGCCAATCTATTGGCAATGTCATCGTTGGGGTGGCGTTGGATCGACCAACAATTCGGCGGCGCGGCTTCAGCCCCTAAGGCGGAGACGGTGACTTCCTCTGCCCCGGTTGAGGATCAGGCCGACCAAAAGACGGATTCGGACAAAACGGATATTCGTGCGAAGCCGCCAACCGTATCGAACTATGCCTCCGCTTGGGGGTTGGGGCTGGTGGTAATGGGTGTCATGGTGTGGACGAGCCATGGGCTGTACGGCACGCGGTTGTTCTCTTGGGGATGTGGCGCGGTGGGGGAAGGGAAACTATTGGCGACCTTGGTTGCGTCGTGGTTGGCGTTTTTCCTGCTTGTGCCACCCGTGCTGTTGATTCATGAAGTGGCCACGCTGTTGATCCCTTACGAACATGCCACGATTCATTCAATGAGCCAATGGCGAGCGGAACGCGAATGGTTGGCGGTCGGTTTGACATTTCTCAATACGGCGTGCTGGACCCCGTTGGTCGAGGAGTTTGGCTTTCGCGTCGTTGTCCAAGGATTCTTGGAGCAATACTTCACGCATCGCAGAAATTTTTTGCGTTGGGTCTTAGGACCTCTGCAACTGGCACCCGCCAAGCTGTTCGGGTTGGAGCAAGCCGCTGGTGTGGCGAATCGAGTATCGAGCGACGCAGCGCCCCGAGCGGGCTGGGGAACATGGAGATTCTGGGCTCCGGTGGTCATCAGTAGCTTTCTATTTGCTTTTGCCCATTATGGCCAAGGCCCGGCACCGCTTCCTTTGTATGTGTTGGGGCTGGGCTTAGGCTTCTTGTACAAGACCACCGGAAACTTAGGACTCTGCGTTTTGATTCATGCCTATTTAAACGGATTGACGCTGACACGTCTTCTGCTGTCATAGATCAAAGAGGGGACCGGAGTTTCCATGAGGGACTTGAACGACAATGGCGGTTTAGGATTGGAGTCTTGATGGAGCTGCTCAGCGAATATTGGCCGTTGGTCGTGGTGGTCTTTGTGGTCGTCGCGATCTTGGTATTGTTGCACCAATTGCAGTCGGCACCACCCAAACCGTACGAACGACGTGGTCGCTTGATCACGAAAGCCGAATTGCGGTTTCTGCGCGCGCTGGAAATCTGCGTTCAGGACCGCTGGCGAATCTTTGCGATGGTCCGAATCGCCGACGTGCTACAGGTCGCTGCCAACGTGAAGGCGCGCCAGTCATGGCAAAACAAAATCAATTGCAAACATGTGGACTTTGTACTTTGCGATTTTGAAGATTTGAATGTCATTTTGGCAATCGAGTTGGATGATTCGTCACACAATCGAGCGGACCGACAGGAACGCGACCAATTTGTAAACGAAGCGTTCTTGTCGGCGGGCTTGCCGCTGCTGCGGGTGCCACTGCAAAGCTCCTACGACATCAAATCGCTAAAAGAGCTGATTGAACAAGCGGTTGCTTGAACCAAGGGAGCCGTTAGGTAGAATAGGTCGGTCAAGCATCGGCCATGCGGATCGCTCATGTGCGAGTCAAGCAAGTCCGGCCCAAGCATATCCCACCTTCCCACCTCCATTTTGGATCAAACAAGCATGGTTCGAAGAAACGCTGGTTTTGGTCTGTTGACGATCCGTTCAGCTATTCGATTGGGCTTGTTGCTTTTGGTTTTTAGGGTTGCCCACTTTCCCGTCGTGGTTATGGCTGACGATGGCGAAGTTCGCTTCAATCGCGATCTTCGCCAGTTGTTGACGGATCGGTGTTTCCCCTGCCATGGGCCAGACGAGAAGACCTTGGAAGCGGGGCTGCGTTTGGACCTACGGGAAAACGCCGTATCAGAGACGGGCGTCATTGTCCCACATGATTCAGAAAAAAGTGAGTTGATTCGCCGGATTTTTTCCGCGGACGCGGAGCGAATGATGCCGCCGCCGTCGTTGAACAAGCCTTTGACCGATGGCGAAAAGGACCTCATCCGGCGGTGGATCGATCAGGGTGCCGAGTACGAACCTCATTGGGCCTACGTCGCTCCGGAATGGCCAGCGGCCTTTGACCGCAATTCTGCGAAGTTGCCGGAAGTGATTGATGCGTTGGTCGAGTCAAACTTGACTCGGAACGATGCGCAATCCGCTGCGTTGGCCGATCCAGTGACCTTGATTCGCCGACTCTCGTTTGACCTTACCGGATTGCCGCCAACGACGTCCGAGGTTGACGAGTTCCTCAACGACTCATCGCCGCAACGTGTGGAACGTTTGGTGGATCGCTTGTTGGCGTCACCGCGATTTGGCGAGAGAATGGCAATCTATTGGTTGGATTTAGTACGGTACGCTGACACGGTTGGTTATCATGGCGATCAGAACATTTCGCACTCGCCATATCGTGACTATGTGATTAAGGCCTTCAACGACAATATGTCGTATGATCGATTCGTGCGTGAACAATTGGCGGGTGACTTGCTACCCAATGCGACCATCGAACAGTTGGTTGCGTCTGGTTATAATCGTATGAATCAAACAACCGAGGAAGGCGGCTCGCAGGCCAAAGAGTATTTGGCGATTTATTTTGCCGATCGGGTTAGAAATGTCTCGCAAGTTTTCCTGGGGTCGACGATTGGTTGCGCCCAATGTCACGATCATAAATACGATCCCTTTAGCACGGTTGATTTTTATTCGCTGGGGGCTTTCTTCGCGGACTTGGAGGAAGTGGGAGTTTACGACAACCGTGGGCGACCGCCGATGATTCGCGTGCCGGATGCGGCCATCCAGCAACGACTGGCAGAATTGGACGCGCAGAGAAAGAAACTTGAATCACAGCTCCTTTCTTTGCAAGAGACGTTGCGGCCCGGGCAGGAGTCGTGGGAAGAGAAGATCCGTCAACAGTTGCGGGAGGTGACGGAACAGGAATTGGATTGGTTGGATGAGGCTTCTGCGGTTGTCCCCGAAGATCGGCGTCAAGGTTGGGATTACGTCACCGCGGAACAAGGTCCGGTCTATCGGGGCACTCGGTCTCGTAAACAAACCGCGGGGGGCTTGGTGCAGCATTTGTTTCAAGGTGTCGAAACTACCGATCCAGTGGATGCCGAGACTCGGTTCTTTGCGTGGGTCTATTTGGATGCCGCTCAGCCACCTACCGCAATCATGCTTCAATTCAACGATGGCAATTGGGAGCATCGCAAGGTCTGGGGTAGTGACGATATCGTGTATGGACGAACACCCGAAAACCGACCCGCCTATCAGCGCGCTGGCGCATTGCCGCCTCTTGGCCAATGGGTGCGTTTAGAAGTAACGGCGGCGGAAGTTGGATTGGGGGCCGGCAGCAAAGTGAATGGGATGGCATTCACCCAGTATGGCGGCACGGCCTATTGGGATGATGCTGGTCGCGTAACAAATCAAGTCGTTCCGCGACGCCTGGCGGATGCGTTGCAGATACCTCGAGCGGACCGACCGGAAGATCAGGCCAATGACTTGACGGATTATTACTTGAATCATGCGCCAGAAGTGATGGAACTTCGCGCGGAGATGACTCGTATCGATAGCCAGCGAAAGTCCGTCGAGGAATCGGCACCTTTGACCGTCGTATCTAAATCGGTCGCTCCGCGAACGATCCGGGTGTTGCCTCGTGGGAACTGGATGGACGATTCGGGCAATGTTGTCGAACCGGCGATTCCCGAGTTCATGGGCCGCTTGGAAACAACGGGCCGGGCGACTCGCTTGGATCTGGCAAATTGGATATGCAATGACCAGAATCCGTTAACATCGCGAACGTTCGTGAATCGGGTCTGGAGTTTGTTGTTTGGTCGGGGGATTTGTTCGAGTGTCGAAGATCTTGGCGGTCAAGGAACTTATCCGGCGCAGCCTGAGCTTTTGGATGCGTTGGCGATCCGATTTGTTGATTCCGGATGGGATGTCAAGAACTTGATTCGTGAGATCGTCCTCAGTCGAACGTATCAGCGCGCTTCGCTGACCAGTGAAGATTTGCGAAAACGTGACCCATACAACGATTGGTTTGCGCGACAACAAAGTCATCCGCTGTTGGCAGAAATGGTCCGTGACTCGGCGTTGTTCATTAGTGGCCTGTTGGTCGAACAGATTGGCGGGCCGAGCACTCATCCGTATCAACCAGCCGGTTATTATGCGCAGTTGAATTTCCCCAAACGTGAGTATCAGGCGGATATGAACTCGAACCAGTACCGCCGGGGTGTGTATACGCATTGGCAACGAACATTTTTGCATCCAATGCTCAAGGCGTTTGACGCTCCAAGTCGGGAAGAGTGTACCGTTCAAAGAGCTCGCTCCAATACTCCAATTCAAGCGCTGACACTTTTGAATGACCCGACGTTTGTCGAAGCCGCGCGAGCGTTTGCGGCTCGGGTCATGCAAAGTCCGGAAGTAGAGACCAAAGGCAAAATTCGTTGGGCCTATCGTCAGGCGGTTTCACGGGAACCGGATCCTGAAATTGTGCAAACACTTGAAGAGGTATTCGCTTCTCATTTGGTTTACTTCGGTGAACACCCTGCGGCAGCGCAAGAACTGTTGCGGGTCGGAATGGTGCCGGTGCCGTCGGAATGCGACCCTGTCGAACTGGCAGCATGGACCAGTGTCACACGAGTGCTCTTGAATCTACATGAAGTGATCACGAGGTATTAGACATGTCGGAACGACCAACACCATGGACCTGGAGTCGGCGGACATTTCTCCGCCGAACAGGCTTAGGCTCGATCGCGCTGGGTTCTCTATTGACCGCGGAGAGCCTGCGCGCGGATGACCAACCGGTTAATGCCGAGTCCGGAACTCGGGGCGTCTTGCGTGAGCCGCACTTTCCGCCACGGGTCAAACGCGTGATCCACTTGTGTATGGCTGGGGGACCGAGCCACCTCGAGACCTTTGACTACAAGCCTACCTTGGCCAAAATGCATGGCAAACCAATGCCCGAGTCAATCACGGCTGGTCAGCCAATTGCGCAATTGCAGGGCCAAGCCCTCAACGTGCTAGGACCCCAGCACGGATTCAAGCCGTTTGGGCAAAGTGGGCTGCAGATCGCAGAAGTTTTCCCGAAGATTGGCGAGTTGGCGGACCAAATGTGCGTGATCAAGTCCATGCACACGGAACAGATCAATCATGATCCTGCCCATACCTTCTTCAACACCGGAACGGCCATCAGCGGGCGACCGTCGATGGGGTCTTGGGTTTTGTATGGTCTCGGGTCGGAGTCGGAAGACTTGCCGGGGTTTATCGTTCTGACGAGCGAAGGTGGGGGACAGGGCCAGCCAATCAGTTCGCGCCAATGGCATTCGGGATTTTTGCCAAGTCGTTACCAAGGGGTGCAACTCCACTCGACGGGCAGTCCGGTTCACTATGTTGGCAATCCACCGGGAATCGGACGTCAACAGCAAAGCGATGTTGTGGAGGCGGTCTCTCGAATCAACCAACGGCGACAAGCGGAATTGCAAGACCCGGAAATTTCGACTCGGTTGGCGGCCTATGAGATGGCGTTTCGGATGCAGGCGTCGGTGCCCAGTTTGACGGACATGTCCGATGAACCTTCCCACATTGTTGAACAGTACGGCTGTACTCCCGGCGATGGATCGTTTGCCAGTAACTGTTTGCTTGCGAGAAGATTGGCGGAGCGAGGCGTGCGTTTCATCCAATTGTATCATCGAGGATGGGATCACCATGGCGGCGTCAAAGCGGGGGTCGCCTACACGGCGAATTTGGTGGATCGAGCGACCGCTGCGTTGGTCACGGACTTGCAAGCTCGTGACATGCTCAAAGACACCCTGATTGTGTGGGGTGGTGAGTTCGGACGCACGCCAATGGCCCAAGGCGATGGTCGCGATCACCACATCAAGGGATACAGCCTTTGGGTGGCCGGCGGAGGGATCCGAGGCGGAACAACCTACGGGGAAACTGATGAATTCGGTTACAATGCGGTCGAAAATAAGGTCCATGTCCGAGATTTTCATGCGACGATGTTGCACATGTTGGGCCTCGATCATCAGCGTTTGACCCATAAGTTTATGGGGTTGGACTTCCGGTTGACGGGCGTTGAAGAAGCCCATGTTATTTCCGGAATCCTGGGCTAAATCGGCACCCAACATACGATGAAGAAGTTTATGGCCGCGGGGTCCTGCGTTTCGTGGCGGGTGCGGCTAGGTTCAAGCGTGGGGGCGAGAACTCCCCAGCCTACTGGCCAGGGCCGACGATTTTGAGACAATGCGAAGTGATGGCGCGATCGAGCCGTCGAGTCGAGAACCCACCAAGGAAGGGTTCTTTCGGATGCAAAAAAAGTCAAACTTGAAGAGGACCCCATGACCGCGTTTCCAGAGATCTCTCGTATCCAGTACGAAGGGCCACAATCGGACAATCCATTGGCCTTTCGGTGGTACAATGCCGACGAATTGGTCGAAGGCAAGTCGATGCGAGATCATTTGCGGTTCACGGTGTGTTACTGGCATACATTCCGCGGGACCGGCAGCGATCCTTTCGGCGGCGGCACGATGCAGCGGCCTTGGGACGATGGTTCGGAGTCCATTGCCAACGCACAAAAGCGCGCTCGGGTGGCTTTCGAGTTTTGCGAGAAACTCGGAGCACCGTATTATGCGTTTCACGACCGAGACGTCGCTCCTGAAGGTAAGAACCTTGCCGAGACCAATGCGAATTTGGATGCGGTCGCTGACGTACTTTTGGAGCAACAACAGCGTACCGGCATCAAATTGTTGTGGGGTACGGCCAATATGTTTAGCCATCCTCGATTCATGCACGGTGCGGCTACCACTTGCAATGTCGAGGTCTACGCTTACGCGGCTGCGCAAGTGAAGAAGGCGCTCGAAGTTACTCATCGCTTAGGCGGAGAGAATTACGTTTTTTGGGGAGGGAGAGAAGGCTATCAGAATTTGTTCAACACGAATATGAAACGAGAGTTGGACCACTTGGCCGCTTTCTTTCATATGGCGGTTGCGTACGCGAAAGAGATCGGATTCAAGGGGCAGTTCTTGATCGAACCGAAGCCGAAAGAGCCGACCAAGCATCAGTACGATTCGGACGCGGCAGCCTGTCTGAACTTTCTTCGCGCCTACGATCTGTTGCCGTATTTCAAGTTGAACATCGAAACAAACCACGCCACGCTCGCCGGTCATACCATGATGCATGAACTGGAGTATGCGGGTATGCAAGGCGCGTTGGGTTCGATCGATGCAAATACGGGGGACCTGTTGTTGGGTTGGGATACCGACCAGTTCCCCACGGATTATTATCTGACTAGCCAAATCATGTTGGTATTGCTGAAGTATGGCTTGGCACCGGGCGGCGTCAATTTCGACGCCAAGGTTCGACGCGAGAGTTTTGAACCTGTTGACTTGTTCTACGCACACATTGGCGGAATGGACGCATTTGCCCGAGGACTCAAGATCGCAGCTGCGATGCGAAAAGATCGCGCTTTGGAGAAATTTGTGGACCACCGCTATTCCAGTTGGGACACAGATCTTGGCGCCAAGATCGAGTCTGGGCAGATGAACTTCCAGCAATTGGAGCAGTTCATACTCCGCCAAGGCGAAGCGGTGACCAATTCCAGTGGTCGCCAAGAGTTGATCGAAAACGTCATCAATCGCTACATCGACAAAGTGTAGGTTGCGATAGTCGGGAACTCGAAGACGCTCGTCTTCGAGTTCTTGTTCTTCGCCAGTAGAAATGTCCTGTGTTGATCCGCCTTTCTCAGAATTAGGAGTTGGAAATGTCACGCCAAAAGAACTCAAGCAGTCGTCGCGCATTTTTGGGGGCGGCTGCCACCGCGGCTCTGGTATTGCCAGCGACATCGGCATGGTCCGCTCCATTCATACGGACTTCGAAGAATCGGCCGCAGAACATTTTAGGTCACGGCGACTATCAATACGAAATGAATCATCATTGGGCACAGTTGCCCGACAAGTTTACTTGGCAAACCACCCACAACGTGGCCGTGGATCCAGAGGGATTTGTGTATGTCATTCACGAAGGACACGAGAATCAGCCAGATCACCCGTCCATTTTTGTATTTGATCAGGAGGGGAAATGTGTTCGCAGTTTCGGCTCGCGATTCCAGGGCGGCGGGCACGGATTGGAAGTTCGTGTCGACGATGGAACCCCGTTTCTCTATGTGACCGGTTATCAACAAGTCAAGGCTTTTGCCAAGTTGACTTTGAAGGGCGAGACCGTTTGGGAAAAGTACGCACCGATGGAATCGGGAAAGTATGCCGCGAATGAAGATACTCAGCGGCAGAAAGTTTGGGGGCGCGATCGCTTCATGCCGACGAATTTCGCGTTCCTGCCGGATGGAGGCTTCTTATTGGCCGACGGCTATGGTGCATTTTACATTCATCGATACGACCGCGATGCCAATTGGGTTTCGTGTTTCGGTGGTCCAGGGGCCGGTGAAGGGACGTTCGATACGCCGCACGGTCTGTGGATCGACAATCGCGCCGGTAAGGCACCGGAGATTGTTGTGACGGATCGGGCCAAGAATCGGTTGCAGTTCTTGGACCTCGATGGGAACCACTTGCGAACCATGGAAGGGTTCGGGATGCCGGCCAATGTGACCTCGCATGGTGACCTGTTGATGGTCCCCGAATTACATGCTCGGATTGCACTCTTGGGTCTCGACAATCAGGTCGTTGCTTATTTAGGTGCTGATGTCGAACGAGTGACCAAGGGGGATTCGATTAGGACAAAACCTGAGCAATGGCTTGACGGTAAGTTCGTTCATCCCCACGATGCGTGTTTTGATAATGATGGCAATATATTGGTTGCCGAATGGGTTGGCACAGGTCGTGTTAGCAAGTTAACCCGTGTTTAGTCCTCTCGGGCGAAACGCGTGGCTATAGACAGCAACCAATAGCCCGATCGTGGTGTACAGTAGCATGTTCGTCATCACGATGATGGCAACGTCGTGAAACATGCCGTTGATCGCGAATCCTAAAATGGTTGCGAACGCGACGAACCCCACGTTTTGAATTTCGTCGGGTAGCTCGGGATGCAGCCAGAGACGTAGGCTCATCCACGTGGCCGGGCCGATGATCAAGAGGAAGACGCTTAATCCGATAACGCCCAACTCGACGGCGTATGCCAAGTAGGTGTTGTGTTGCACGTATTTCATAACGCGTTGCAATGGTCGATCACCTTCGACGGCATTGAAATGATAGGGTTTGGCATGCTTTGAATATTGGGTAAAACCAAAACCCATCAACGGTCGATCCGCGACCATCTTTTTGGCGACGATTGCCAAGAAGGGGCGCAATTCCGCGGACTCCGACATGTCTTCAACCGAGACATCTTTGTCTCGTTTGAAGGAATTGATCTTATCGCCGAACGTGACGTATCCAAAAATCAAGACAAATGGGACCGCCAACACGCAAAGACCACGCACGGTCCAGGAGCTGTTTCGCCAAACGTACAAGGCGACCAATGGAGCGGCTGCAAGCCAATTGCTGCGGGTCAACGTCGCCCAGATTCCGATCAACATGAGGACTGCGAAGCCAAACACGTACATTCTTCCGCGTGAATTGGCGTTCTTCCACAGCACTAGTCCGTACGCCAAGGCCGATATTTGCACGACCCCATTTGCGATTGGATTTAAGAATGGGCCGCGACCGCGACCTAAGAATTCGCTGCGGGTAGGGTCGAGGATGTACTTCGGAAAAACGAGCCCTGTCCAACCTCTCGCTTCGCACAAGCCAGTCGCAGCCAGATAGACACCTAAGCCGATCATGCACCACTGCAGGATTTTCCAGGTGCGTGGATCATGGCCTATGCAACGCATGACAAAATAGAATGCGAAAGGCACCAAGTAATAGAAGATGTAGATGGTCAGAGGTTTGTTGTTTTCATAACGCCAATCGGTTACTAATAAATTCAGCCCGATCAAACCCATAAAACCAATGACGAAAAGATCGGTCCACTCCAAAGTTGGGAGCTCGATTCGTTTGGTGACAAGTTGCAAGAACAGCCATGCGACCACACAGCCAACCAATACTCGATCAATCGACAGGGCCGACTTGTGGAAAAACTCGTAGCCGAACACGCATCCACAGAGGATCGTCACGGCGACACCCCAACCAAGATGCGGCAGACGGGCCGCGATCGATCGTTTAGGAATTGGAACAGCGGTATTGATCAAGCTGGGGATCATGCCAATAGCTTAAATGTCCTGGGACAAGCGCGGCCTCCATGAGATGCCAACATTCCAGAGATTTCTGGGCATACTTCCGTCATTGTGTCGGCAATTAGTAGCGGGGGTGTCTGGGAAAACTGACTCTCCGATTGGAAATTTCGATTCGGTGACCGTATCCCAGGCGTATTCGATAGTCTTCTAAATCACGAAACCTGATGACGGTCGAGTCTGTCGATGGGATCGATTGTATTGAAATTGTGGTGATTCGCAGTTGTACTGAGCCCGCTGAACTGCTCCAATGGTCGGAAGCCAGACGTGTTGCCGGAGGAGATTGGACGTGAGTGAATTTCATAGCCTTGAAGCCGCGACCCCTTTGGAGATGATTTCTCGGTCCTCGATGGCCTGTCACCATCCCGCGACGGCCGAGCATAAGCGGTTAAGTGAAGATGCCGCACGCGAGAAGAACTGGAAACGGTGGGGGCCGTATTTGGCGGAACGCCAATGGGGCACGGTCCGGGAAGACTATTCTGCGAACGGCGAACCCTGGCATCACTTCCCGCACGATCACGCGCGAAGCCGAATCTATCGTTGGGGTGAGGACGGATTACTGGGGATTGCCGATCGCCAATGTCGTGTCTGTTTTGCGTGGGGACTATGGAATCAGCGGGACCCGATTCTCAAGGAACGATTCTTCGGATTGACTGGGCCCGAGGGAAATCACGGCGAAGATGTCAAAGAGCTGTATTACTATTTGGACTCGACGCCCACGCATTCTTATATGCGAGCGCTCTACAAATATCCACAAGCCGAGTACCCGTATCTGGGGTTGCTTCAACAGTCGCAGCGCCGTTCCAGGAAAGAAACGGAATACGAACTGGAAGATACTGGTATCTTTGCCCATGGTGCCTATTTTGATTTCCATGTCACTTACGCAAAGCAGTCGGATGATCATTTATTGATCCAAGCGGACATTATCAATCGCGGGCAAGAATCCGCTCCTTTGCACGTTCTGCCGACGGTGTGGTTTCGCAACACCTGGACTTGGCCGACCAAGTCCGAGCAAACGTGGAAACGGCCTCGATTGTTTTATCGTGCGGATTTGGATGGGGTCGTTCTGCAGCATGACCAATTTGAAAATCCCTATGCCTTGCGGTGTGGTGCTCCGCAGTTGTTAGGACGACTTCCAGAGATAACGTTGGCGGACTTGCCAGTCTTCCAACCGAGGCGCCAAGACCGAGTGCCGGCGTCCGATCCAACGTCAACCAGTGATGTCGGCGAAACGGGCTGGCTCTTCACGGAAAACGAAACCAATCGCCAACGACTCTACAATTATCCGAATGCCACGGCGTGGGTCAAAGACGGTTTTCACGAACGAATTGTGAATGGTCGCGAACAAGCGGTCTGTCCGCATGGCCAAGGTACGAAGTCCGCGCGTTGGATTTCGACCGTCATTCCACCTGGTGAAGTGCTGAGGCTTCGCTTGAGATTGGGCCCGTTGGAAGAGGTTCAGGGTGTCGACTTCGAGTCATCGTTCGACCGAGTCCTCGCAGCGAGAAAACACGACGCCGACGAATACTACGCAGCGCGGCAACCGCCCATGGCTTCTGAGCAAACCCGGCAAATCCAACGCCAATCGGACGCGGGACTCTTGTGGACAAAACAGTTCTATCACTTTGTCACGGAAGAGTGGTTGGATCTGGATCGCACCGAACCGGCTGGGCATCCCGCTCGTCGAACCCTGCGCAGAAATGCGGAATGGCCACAACTGTACAACCGTGACATTATTTCGATGCCAGACAAGTGGGAATACCCGTGGTATGCCGCGTGGGATTTGGCTTTTCATACACTTCCGTTGGCGAACTTGGATCCGCAATTTGCCAAACAGCAACTACTGCTATTCTTGCGCGAATGGTACATGCACTCCAATGGGCAACTGCCTGCTTATGAATGGGCCTTCAGCGACGTCAATCCACCGGTTCACGCCTGGGCTTGCTGGAAAGTGTTCGAATTGACGAGGCAGGACGAGTGTGGTGACCTGGATTTTTTGAAGCATTGCTTCATGAAATTGTTGTTGAATTTCACTTGGTGGGTCAATCGCAAGGATCCACGTGGGAATAATCTGTTTTCCGGTGGCTTTCTGGGTTTGGATAATATTGGTGTGTTTGATCGTAGCAAGCCTTTGCCAACAGGCGGCTTTCTTGAGCAAGCGGATGGGACCGCGTGGATGGCGTTTTATTGTCGAAACATGCTGACCATTTCCTTGCACCTTGGAATGCGGCACTCGTCGTTTTCCGACATGGCATCGAAGTTTTTCGAGCATTACATGGGCATCGCGGAAGCGATGAATCTGGCGGACGGCCGTGGATTGTGGGACGAACAAGACGGCTTCTACTACGATCACCTATTGAAGGATGGGCAAGCGGTTCCTTTACGTGTTCGCTCGATTGTTGGTTTATTGCCGTTGATTTCGGTCCAAGTGATTCATGACCATGCCTTGCGGCAATTGAGTGGCTTTCGTAAACGCATGCAATGGTTTTTGGATTATCACGAAAATGTTGGCCAGAGAATGACTTATTTGGAAAAAGGCGACAGTCAACATGGCGGGATGCGATTGTTGGCGATTCCAAGTGTCGAAAGATTGAAGCGTTTGTTGCGTTATATGTTGGACGAGCAAGAGTTTCTGAGCCCTTTTGGCATCCGTTCGTTGTCGCGATTTCATGAGCGACAACCCTACCTGTATCACGTTGGATCACAAACGCACCGAGTTGACTATCTGCCCGGCGAGTCCGATAGCGGAATGTTCGGAGGGAACTCGAATTGGCGTGGACCGATTTGGTTTCCGTTAAACTATTTGCTCATCGAAGCTCTCGATCGATACCACCAATTTTATGGCGAGTCATTCAAGACCGAATGCCCCGTTGGCAGCGGTCAATACTTGACGCTAGGCGCGGTGGCAATGGAGCTGCGTCGCCGGCTACTCCGACTCTTCGAAGCCAACAAGCAAGGGGTTCGCCCGAGTCAGCCGACCGATCGTCTGTTCCCTGGGAACTCCGCGTTCAGCGAATTGACGTTGTTTCACGAGTATTTTCACGCCGAAACCGGTCTGGGCTTGGGCGCGAGTCATCAAACCGGGTGGACGGCCCTCATCAGTCAAGTGATTGACCAACTTTCGTTTGGTGGTTGAAGTACGGAAAAATCATTGGATAATGACGCAGGTCGTTGATGGTCTGGGTTATGATCTCGGATGTTTGCGACTCGAGCGATGCTTCGACCGGCGATTTTGAACAGATAGGCACGGAATGGCGATTCAAGTAACTTGTGGCAGTTGTTTCACGCGTTTTACAGTTAGCGACAAGTTTGCCGGCCAAAAAGGGCCATGTCCTAAATGCAAGACAGTGATCACGATTCCGGCTGCGTCGGAACAAGTCGTCATCCACGAACGTGAGTCGGGGCCCAAAGATGCGGGTGGGAGACCGGTCCTGCGCCCCATTTTCCGGCAGGAGACGCCCATCACGGCGATCCATTGGACGATTGCGGGTTGCGCCGCCGTCATCATGTTGGCCGTTGCGATTGTTGGGCGCAACTTGTATAACACGGAAACGTTTCCTTGGTTTGCTCTGGTTTTCGGGGCTTTGATTTGCAGTTTTCCCGTTTCGTTGGTGGGCTACATCGTTTTACGCAATCCCGAAGCGGGCGGGTTCGGTGGTCAAGAGCTTTGGCTTCGAATTGCTGTCGTGGCGTTGGGTTTCACCATCTTGTGGGTCTTGTCGCCGCTGATGGCATTTGCTTTTGCAGATCCAGTTGATAAGCCGTCGTTCATGAGCCAATCGGTGGCGGTGGTCATCTTGGTATTGGCCGGGGCCGGCATTTCGTTGCTATCGCTCGAGTTCGATTATTTGATGGGCATTGTGCAAGCCACGTGCTACGTCATGCTCTGCATTGTTATGCGGCTGCTTGCAGGTTTAGCGGCCATTCCCGGGTTGAATGAAAGCCAAAAAGCGAGCCCGGTCGAAGCGCCTGTTTTTGGCGCGGTCGGCCCGGAATGGAGCGGCACTGTTGATTCGCTGTTGGCACTCGCCTCGGCCCATTTCAATAGCTTCGGTTCGCTTGGGCTATGAATGGTCTTTTGAGTATCCCTGAAGTTTCTGGGCTAGTCGCACCACAACAATTGGTACGGATTCCCGATCAGAAGGACGTCCCCATCACGTCTCGTGTCCGTCGGCTGATCGATAGTTCAGCGTTTTCTCGACTCCGCGGGATTAGCCAATTGGGATTGGTGGGCTACGTTTACCCGGGTGCAACCCACAGCCGCTTCGAACATTCGCTGGGAGTCTACCTCAACGCTCTCCTGTATTTACAACATTTGGCAAGGTACAGCGAAGTCGAGAAATTGATCGATCCTGGGCAAGCCGAGTGTTTTCTTGTGGCTGCCTTGATGCATGATGTGGGGCATTGGCCATTTTGCCATCCCATGGAAGACTTGCAACTAGACGGTTGGCCCACTCACGAGTCGACAGCCGCACATTATCTGGCATCGGCGGAACTTCGAAAGCTATTGAAAACGGATTGGGGGATCGAGCCGGCGGAAGTGTTGGCGCTATTGAGTAAAAAAGTTTCGACTCCCGGTCAACGTCTTCTTGGTTCGATGTTGTCGGGACCGATCGATGTCGACAAGATGGATTACTTGTATCGCGACAGTTTGCATGCAGGAGTGCCCTATGGCCGCCAGTTCGACGCGTCACGAGTTATCGCAAGTCTTTGTCTCAACGAATCTGGAGATGGGATCGCAATAACGGAAAAAGGACGCACGGCCGCAGAATTGATGGTCTTTGCTCGCTACATCATGTTCTCGGAGGTGTATTGGCATCCGGCCGTTCGCAGCGCCACGGCGATGCTGCAAAGGATGGTTTTCGAGCTTCGACATCAACTGAACCCCACCCATTTGCTTGCCTGTACGGACGAGGCCGTGCGCCAACAATTTCGCGAGGCGGCGGCAAGTGCTGACGTTGACAATCTGGCGGCTGGGCTGTTTGGTCCCCAACGTCAGTTGTACAAGCGGGTGACGCAATTCAGCTACTGCGACCAACCGGAACTGTTTGGCAAGCTCAGTCGCCGGCCGTACTGGCAACTCGTGCAAGTCAGTGAGTATTTGGCCCGACGCGTCACACAAGAAATCGGTAGCGTCGTTACGGACACCGATATTTTGGTTGACGCTCCACCTCCTGGGTTGGAGGTCCAATTCAATGTCAATGTGAAGATGGAACGGTCGCAACGATTTCGCCCCTTAGGGGAAATTTCACCGGTTGTGCAAGCTTTGGCGACCAAGCAGTTCGATGACTTTGTCAAAAGAGTTCGGGTTTTCGTCCATCCGCGGCTGCGGGAGTCATGTGGCGCCGAACTGATTGGCCGGCTATTGCTGGAGTGGTGTGAAACCTAAGGCTTCCGTTATCGCTTGCGCCAATTGCAACGAATCTACACGGTTGCCCACCCGGCCTTCATCCTAGTTTCTGATCGTGCCGATGAAAGATAAATCCGTAGGCTGCTCAGGGAAGGGATCCGTACGGCATTCAATCCAACTTGACATCCAACTTGAATTCCTTTGCCAGAAACTCGATGAATTTCCAAGCAATCGATCACAACATGGCGACAAACACAACCTCGAATTTTGGAAACAACCCCGTTGAGGCGGGGGATTTGAGTGTTGTTGTCCCAACGGTCGTACCACCGACTTTGCGCGATGGACCCGCGGAAGACGCTCCGCCGGAGTCGTCCGACAAGAATCCGATCGCCAATCCGACCATTGTCCCGACGGATACGTTTTTGCCGCGGCCCTGTCGCGACCTCGCCTACTATAAACAGAAAGCTATCGAGCAGGACATCGAGATATTCGAGATGCGAGCTTTGCTGCAATCCGGCAAAGGTCTTAGCAATATCTTGAACCTCAAGCAACTGCTCGACACGTTCATGGCGGTGGTGCGCGAGAAATACAGTGCGATCAATACTGCCGTGCTCTTGCGCGATGACTTGGATAACTCGCAGGACTACTTTCGCATCAAGGCCCATTATGGGCTGAGTGATACGTTTCGACACCCGAGCGGGTTAGTCGAATCCATGTACATGTTTCGCTTTCCGAAGAACAACGGCTTGCTTTGGCAATTGATCCAACAAGGAAATGTATTCAGTGTTCGCGACATGCAAGGTGGACCTCGCTTTCGGCACGCCTGGGATCAGTGGCATTTAGCGACCCTGCGCTCGGACGTGTGGTGCCCTTTGATCAAGAGCGGTGAAGTCTTGGGCATCTTGACGATTGGGGAGCGCGTTGACGGCACACAGATTCCCGAAAGCGATTATGCATTCATTCAAGAACTGGCCTCGATTGCAATCACCAATATCGACTCGACGCTGAAGTACGAGAAGAACGAACGCATCCTTAAGAATATCCAAACGTTGTATGACGTGAACCAACAAATTGCCAATGTCAATGACTTCAAGAAGCTTTGCATTGAAACGCTTGACAAAGCCGTCGACGTCTTGATGACCCAAAAAGGCAATTTGATGATCTTCAACAAGATCACTCAAAGGCTCGAGATCCGAGTGGTGTGGGGTAATATCCCAACGAATGTTCGCGACGAGATCAACAATGGGCTGGTGGAAACCAAGTCGTTTGAGTTGGGCGAGGGCGTTGCCGGACTATGTGCCCAATCCAAGAAGCCAGTTCGGGTGAACGATCGGACGCAGATTCCGCAAGTCGGCCAACAAGAGGTGTTCTGTATCGCGAGTGTTCCGATTCTGTACGGGAACGAACTGGAAGGCGTCATCACGATGACCAATAAGGTCATGGTCAACGAAGAAGGACAGCGAGTCATCGACCCCTTGGGACGATTTACCGATGAAGATATTTCTTTGCTGATGGGGTTGGCTGATCAAGCTGCCGTGAATCTGAATAAGACTCGGCTGTATAGCCAGTCGATCACGGATCGAATGACAGGGTTGTTCAACAGTCGATACTTTGAACAGGCTTACTTTGACTGTGTGACCGAAGCTGTGAAGGCCCAAGTTCCGTTGACATTAGCCATTTCGGACATTGATCATTTCAAGAAGTTCAATGACACGCATGGACATGCAGCGGGGGATGAAGTACTGAAACATGTCGCCAAGATTTTTGCCTCTTGCGTTCGCCCCGGTCATGATGATCTGGTGTTTCGATATGGCGGCGAAGAATTCTGTATGCTTCTGCCGAATGCAGGGCCCGAGGAAGCGATGCAGGTCATGGAGCGTTATCGTAAGAAAGTTGAAAGTAGCCCCTTGGACTACATGGAGAAGAAGTTGGCGGTAACCGTTTCCATTGGCTTGGCCACGGCTCCCATAGATGGCAAGGATTGCAAGGACTTGTTTGAAAAGGCCGACGAGACGCTGTACACTTCGAAACGCGAAGGTCGAAACCAAGTTCGACACTTTACCGGTGGAGTCAAAGTGCGATTTCAAGAGGATCAATTGAAACGCGTCATCGATGAGGGTTATGCAGCGCGCGGCACCGAGTAGCTTCTCGGTTGTCGATCCAAGTGGTAGGGGCGTTGCTCGGACAGCGGCTTCGCGAGTCATGGTGGCAATCTATTTTGGGCTCGCCTTTGCATAGGCAAGGTGGCGAACGAGTGGCGTAATTATTTTGCCCAAATGGGCTGTTCCCGGATTCTCTCGGGACTCAGCGTGGTTCATAATCGACACACACGGAGAAGTGCCCTTACTTCTTCGCCCGCCCCCTGCCTTCGTTGTCGGAACCAACCATGTTGGCTTGTTCTCGTGTTTTGTTTGCTTCTCGTTTACTTCAGAAGCCAAGGCGAGCTTGGTTGGCCCAAAAGTATGGCCTGTGGCTGTTCTTGAATTTGGTTTTGGCTGCGACAGCTTTGGCGCAAGACCGAGCGGCGTACATCCAAGAAAACTACACCAAGGCGGAATACAAGATTCCGATGCGGGATGGCATCCTGTTGCATACGACCGTGTATCAGCCAAAGGATCGTAGTCAGAAGTTTCCAATCCTGATGAATCGTACCCCGTACAGTTGCAGCCCATACGGTGCGGAAATGGCGAAAAGCATCGGTCCTTCGGTGTATTTGGAACGCGACGGTTACATCTTTGTCAAGCAGGATGTGCGCGGTCGATGGAATTCTGAGGGTGGGTACGACAACATGCGGCCGCACGTTCCTCATGAGGATGGGATAAGCGAGAGTTCAGATACGTGGGATACCATCGATTGGTTGTTAAAGAACTTAGAAGGCCATTCGGGGAAAGTTGGAATCAGTGGCATCTCGTACCCCGGCTTTTACGCGGCGGCGGCTTTGCCCGAACACCACCCGGCGTTGGTCGCCAGTTCACCGCAGGCTCCGATTGCGGACTTTTTCTTCGACGATTTCCATCACCAAGGTGCGTACACTTTGATGTACTGGACGGCGACCGGGACCTTCGGGTACCAACACCGTGGACCTACCACCAGCAATTGGGTTCCCGCAATTTCGCCGAAGCCGAGTGGCAATGCCTATGACTTTTATTTGAGTCTTGGACCGTTGAAGAACTCGCGCCAGTATTTCGGAGAGGATTGTTTCTTCTGGAAACAACTAAGCAATCATCCAAATTACGACGAGTTCTGGCAGCGGCGGAGCATTCTTCCGCATTTGCAAAATGGTTCGAACTCGATCAAGACAAATGTCATGGTGGTTGGAGGATGGTTCGATGCCGAGGATCTATACGGACCATTGCAAATTTATCAATCGATCGAGCGGCATCACCCAGAGGCATTCAATGTTCTGGTCATGGGACCATGGAGTCATGGGCAATGGGCCAGTGCAGCTTCGAACACCCAAATTGGCTATCTGGATTTTGGGGTCGGAATCTCCGAGTTTTATCAACGCGAGGTGGAGTTGCCGTTCTTTCGGCATTTCTTGAAGGAGATGGGTGCACCAAAGAACTTCGAAGCCTTGGTCTACGACACGGGGCGTGGCCATTGGAAGACGTTCGAACAATGGCCGCCTAAAGAGGCGGTCCCAGGCGGTCTCTATTTGGGTTCGCAAAAGTCACTGACTTTTGCCAAAGAGCCGCAGTCTGCTCAGTACTCCGAGTTCGTGAGTGATCCTGCGCGACCCGTTCCTTATCGGAAGATGTCCGATGTCTTGATCCGCTTCACGCCGCGCGAGTACATGACCGATGATCAACGATTCGCCAGTGAAGATCCGGATGTTTTGGTGTTTCAAAGTGAAGTATTGGCCGAGGACGTCACTTTGGTTGGGCCATTGTTCGCTAATTTGAAAGTTTCCACCGACCAGACTGATGCGGACTGGATTGTCAAATTGATCGATGTTTACCCGGAGGATACACCCAACCAGTCCACCACTCCGGCGGGCGTTTCATTGGCGGGGTACCAGCAAATGGTTCGCAGCGAAGCATTTCGCGGCCGATTTCGCAAGAGCTATTCGCAACCCGAGCCATTCGTCAGTAATCAGGTGACGGAAGTGCGTGTGCCGCTGCAGGATGTATTTCATACATTCAAAAAGGGGCATCGGATCATGATTCACGTGCAGAGCACTTGGTTTCCCCTCATTGATCGGAATCCACAGAAGTACGTGGCCAATATCTATGAGGCCGACCAAACCGACTTTGTAAAAGCAACTCATCGGGTGTATCATGGTGGCGAAAATGACTCGTGGATCGAGGTGTTGCGTTTACCCCAGCTATGACCCTCCAAATCCGGAACCTGCGAATGAGCCAGCGAGAACAACGCCTGAACCACAGACGGCGTGACATTGGTTTGATTGTCACATTGGTGGTAATGTCGCTCTGCCCTGCCCCTTGGGGAATGGCCCAGGAAACGATCGCGACGTCCTCGATTGAGTTATCCGGTGACGCCAATTCTTCGACCATGGACGACTCGATTGTCGCTGAGTCCGAACTGTTTTTTGAGAAGCAAGTGCGCCCAATTCTGAAGGTGCACTGTTTCATGTGCCATGGCGAAGAGACCGAAAAGGCGGGCGGGCTCGATTTGCGTTTGGTTCGTTTGATGTTGGCGGGAGGTGATTCCGGTCCGGCTCTCGTTCCAGAACACGGCGCCGACTCGTTGTTGCTGCAACGAGTCGATGCTGATGAAATGCCGCCCGGGCCGAAGAAGTTGACAGCGGCGGAGAAGCAAACTTTGCGACAATGGACGGAACAAGGAGCACGAACACTTCGCCCGGAACCGGAGGACCCGCAAGTCGCGCGGTTCACCGTTGAAGAAATGGAGCATTGGGCCTTCCAGCCAATACGTCGTCCAGTGGTACCGACGGCACCAGAAGGAGTCGTGGTGCAGAACGCCATCGATTTGTTTGTCGCGGAGAGGTTAAGCCAACAAGGATTGATGTTTTCGCGAGCTGCCGATCGCCATATCTTGCTCCGCCGTTTGAGTATGAATCTGACGGGCTTGCCTCCCACTGTCGCCGAGTTGGAGTCGTTTTTGGCCGATGAGTCGGACCAGGCGTACACCTCCGCGGTCGAGCGTCTGTTGGCGTCGCCGGGCTATGGTGAACGTTGGGCTCGGCATTGGCTCGATGTGGCGGGGTACGCGGAAAGTGAAGGGCAAGTCGTTAATGACCGTCCGCGACCTCACGCTTGGAGATATCGCGACTACGTCGTTGATGCCATGAATCGTGATCTACCATACAGCAAGTTTATTCAAGAGCAACTTGCGGGCGATCAGATGATCGTCGGGCCGCGTGATCCGAATAGCGATGAGCATGCGCGGTTGTTGTCGGCAACCGGCTTCTTGCAAATGGCGCCCGATTTGACGCAAACGGAAGATTCGCTGTTGGTGCGAAATCAAGCGGTTGCCGACACGATTCAGACGGTGACGTCGGCTATACTCGGACTGAGCGTGGCTTGTGCCCAATGCCACGATCATCGTTATGATCCGATATCGATTGACGACTACTATCGCTTGCGGGCTGTGTTCGACCCGGCAATGCCGATTCAACACTGGCAACCGCCGGCCCAACGATTGGTCGATATGACCAACGAGGCAACGAAAGCGGAACGAGCCAGGATCGAAGCCGAAGCCGTTCGTCTTCAAGACGACATCAACGCCCGACGCCGCGCCCATTGTCAGACAATCCAGGATCGCGAAATCCAAGCTGCCCCGGAAGAAGTCCGCGAGGTACTTAGGACCGCCGTCACGACGGCGGTTGGCGAACAGACTGCTGAACAAAAGGAACTTTTAGAAAAGTATCCCAAGGTACGATCTATCGATTGGATCGTCGGCCAATTGGTGGAATATGATGGGTCCGCTCATCGGGCGTTTCAAGAAGAAGAAAAGAAGGTCGTTGCGATCCGTGATTCGAAGCCTCTCGACCGTCAGCTGATGTCGGTTTCTGATCGGCCGGAAGTTGTCACGAGTCACGTGATGTTTCGCGGCAATCCAAGTTCGCCATTGCATGAAGTTCATCCCGGTGAATTAGAAGTTCTTTGCCAGAATCGAGTGGAGCGTTCAAAGATTGGAACGACTAGTGTCCGACGTCGCTTGGATTACGCACGGCAACTTACGGATGGAACTCATCCGACGGTTGCTCGGGTCATAGTCAATCGTGTCTGGCAACATCATTTCGGACAAGGATTGGTACGCACTCCGGGCGAATTTGGACTTAATGGACAACGACCAAGTCATCCGGAGTTACTGGACTACTTGGCTCATGAGTTTATGGCGAATGGTTGGAGCCTCAAATGGCTGCATCGTCAAATCGTTTCCTCTCGTACGTTTCAACAATCCTCGACGCTGGAAACGGAGGAACCGGTCTCCATTGGGAAGCCGGAATCGGGCCGAGCGAGCACGCTGGAAACAGATCCCGATAACCGTTGGTTGGGTCGCATGACATTGCGACGATTGGACGCGGAATCCGTCCGTGATTCGATTCTAGTCGCCAGTGGCCGGATCCGCTTGGAAGTCGGGGGACCCAGTGTACCAGTGGCTGAGGACGATGAGGGTAAAGCGGTCATCGGGACGCGAATCCTCCGCGATGGTTTGTTTGCTGGCATCCAAGACGTCGGGCCGTCCGCGTATCGCCGCAGCTTGTATTTGGGCGCGCAACGATCCTTGCAATTAAATTTGTTGCAGACCTTTGACTTGCCGGAAATGAAGCCCAATTGTCAAACTCGAGCTTCCTCGACCGTGGCACCGCAGGCTTTGTTGTTAATGAACGACTCTTGGGTGGTTGATGCAGCGAATCAAATGGCGGAGCGAATTTGGGGGATGGCGGAAACCATGGACGCCAAGATTGATCTAGCGTTCCGCTCGGCGTATTCTTGTTCGGCTTCACCCGAAGAAATCGCGGCCTGTCGGCAGTTTATTGAGCGACAGTCTGAAGTTTTTCGCCAGGACCAAGATGCCGAGTGGCAGAAACAATTGCAAGAACAAGCCGACTTGGATCGGCGTCGGGCCTTGGCCAGCCTATGCCAAATGCTGTTCGCTTCCAATCGCTTCCTGTACCTGGAATAGGAGTAGAGAGTCGTGTCACGAGCAAGCACCCAACGAACGTTCAGCGGTTTGTGTTCGCGTCGGCATTGGTTTCAGTCTTCAGCTTTCGGTTTGGGTTCGGTGGCGGCCGCCATGCTGCTGAGCCGAGACGGATTGTTGGCACAAGACGAAGCACTCGCGCTCAAGAAGCCAGCTTTGGAACCGCAAGTTTATGACTTGATGCCCAAGCAACCACCGAAGCCGGCTCGGGCCAAGGCGATGATTTCGATGTTCATGATGGGCGGTCCAAGTCAAATGGACTTGTTCGACCCGAAGCCTGAATTGGTCAAGCGACATGGGCAACAGTTTGAAGGGGATATCAGCTTTGACAACGCCGCTCAAGCCAGTCGACAAATCATGGCGTCGCCATGGGAGTTCCAACCGCGCGGCAAGTGTGGAATGGAGATCTCTTCGTTACTGCCGCATCTGGCGGAGATCGCGGATGAAATTACTTTGATTCGCTCGATGCACTCCGCCGTCAACAATCACTTCCCTGGTTTCTTTGCTATGAATACCGGGGGAATTGTGGGTGGTCGAGCGACGTTGGGAAGTTGGCTAACCTATGCCTTGGGCAGCGAGTCCCAAGAGTTGCCAGCGTACGTGGCTTTGACGCATCCCTGGGGACTGCCAATCTGCGGTGGTGACAGTTGGACGAACGGGGGCTTGCCATCTCTGTATCAAGGAACCGTTGTCCGCCCAACCGAGCCGCGAATGTTCAATCTTAATCCTCCGCGTCAGTTAAGAGGCACGGCGCAATCGCAGCAGCTGGAGTTGCTGGAAGAATTGAATCGCCAACATGCTGAACGTTTTCCAGGAAACAACGACTTGACGGCCCGCATGGCCAGTTATCAATTGGCCGCTCGCATGCAACTGTCGGCGCGGGAAGCATTTGATATCTCAGGCGAAACCGCCGAAACTCTGGAAATGTACGGTGTCAATCAAGAGACGACTCGTGATTATGGGACTCGATGTTTGATTGCTCGCCGCTTGGTCGAACGGGGTGTTCGCTTCGTGCAAATCTTCAATAACGGCCAATCCTGGGATCATCATTCTAGTATCGCGACAGAGCTACCAGCGCGATGCCGTGAGATTGATCAACCCGCCGCAGCGTTAATTAGAGACTTGAAGCAACGCGGCCTCCTAGACTCGACTCTGGTCCATTGGGGCGGCGAGATGGGCCGTTTGCCGACCATTCAAGTTCCCGTGGGTGATACGGAGTTGAAGCACGTTGGTAGGGATCATAACACCTACGGATTCAGTATGTGGGTCGCCGGAGCTGGGGTAAAAAGTGGATTCGTTCACGGCGCAACCGATGAGTTTTCGCACCACGCCGTTCAAGATGTTGTGACCCACCACGACTGGCTTGCGACCGTACTGGATCGATTTGGCTTGGATGCGCATTCCCTGAGTTTTGAAGTCGGCGGCCAGAAGCTGGCTTTGGTTGAAAACCCGAATGCGCGAGTCGTAACTGAGATCTTGGCGTGAACTGCCACACAGTACTTGTCGCTGGCAGAACCACCGGTTCAGCTTGCGATCTCGCTATTAACGCTTCGGCCCGCCAGCAACGAACCGAAGCACGTTTAAGCCGTCAGCCACCGCCAGCCGCCAGCTGCCGTCGTTCGCCGTGCCGTTCGATTGGTACCGGGCAAACTCGGTGTACCGCTCGTCGAACTCCCAGCGACTGCTTTTTGATAGTCACGCGTCGGATGTGCGGACGACCGAGGTTCGTTGAACGGAACCGAAACCCAAATCGGTTCGGCCATTCGATGCCAAGTCTCCCTAGAATTCCCAGTCCGCCGACTTGCGGCGCGTGCCCTGAAATCGATGCGTTCACACGCAACTTTGGACGACGAAAAAGATCAAAAATTATTGTGGAATTGAACGAGTTCGGATATACTGGGGACTTAAGGAGCATCGCTTGATGACTCAAGGATGCACCGGCATTGTCGGAGGCTTGGACGAAGGGACTTATTCAAATGGATGAACCACTTCAAGAGATCACGGTTGCAACAAAAACGAAGCCGGCCGAGAAAACCAAACCAAAGCGACAACCCCAATACAATGTTCTGCTATGGGATGACGATCAACACAGTTACGAATACGTCATCGAAATGATGCAAAAGGTCTTTGGGCATTCTGCCGGGCGTAGTCTACGAATTGCGTTTGAAGTCGATAATCATGGTGTGGCGATTTGTTTAACCACAAATTTGGAACACGCCGAGCTCAAATGCCAACAGATCACGAGTTTCGGACGTGATCAATTGATCGCAACTAGCGTGGGCTCGATGAAATCGACCATCGAACGGGTCGAATGCTGAGCCGTTTTCGTGGCGCTCAAGGCTGTTCTACTTCACCTGAGGACTGTGGACCAGCGATTTTGATTCATGGGACGGATGTTCGAGCGTTTGATTATCTCGATATCCCACCACGTCGACCGGAAAAGAAGTTTAGATTCCCTTCTTGAAAACCTACGAAGTCAAATTCGTGGAGCTTGGGGCGGTACCAAATTTCCTGGGCCGCAAGATGGTTCCGTTCACTGGACGTCGAGTTGATCTGCCAGAACTTCGCTGGGGCTCGTCCGTCGCCGCGCAAAGTTAGCAAATCTTGTGACTGCGAATACGTGATTCTTTGTGCATTCCCTTCAAACTGGCTGCCCACGACATGGACTCGACCATCGGCTTCCCATTCCAATTCGGGTTGGGAGTCGGCACTTTTCTTCCAGCGATTGATCGTCATCGAGTCGCTGGTGATTCGCAAGGGATCTAGGAGGCGAGATTCTTGGTCTATGACTTGCCAATCGGGCGCTTTTCCATAGAGGGCCGAGACAGGTCCGAACAAGTGAATTTGGCCCTCGCTCCATTTGCCCTCCATGGTTCGTTGGAATTGAACTTTCAAGAACACCAATTCCGGTGATGGTTTTGGTCCTGCGTCGAGGACCGGATTTTTTTGGGATTCGTATCGCATCGACCAAAGGCTACCGGGACCTTGGATCCGGAATTGATTCGGCTTGGGTTCAAGTTCAACACCCGTCGACCAAACAACATCTTGGGCAACCAGTTCGTTTTGGCGCGTTCTTTGTTGATGATACAAACGGACCGGTGACGCTTCCCCGGAGGCCTCCGAAGGCTCTCCAGGAAACAAGGCAATCCTTTTGGCCGAACGCGGCGGCAAGTTCGATTCATTCTGCCCCATGTTGATCGGTTCCGAGAGCTCGATGACCACTCGCTCGCCGTAGGCTTGCAGGCGATCGATGTGCACCTCATCCTTAGGCTGTTCAATTTCCAGTTGTACCTGACCTTCTAATGCAAAATCCCGGCCATTGAACTGGAGGGATTTCTGCCACTTTGCACTCCCGCGACCGGTGCCGGTTCCGGATTCTCGCTCACCGGAATCTTCCAAACCATTGCTCTGGGGCCCAACGAATTCTAGATCCGAAGGAATCGTGAAACTAATCGTCCCCGGTTTGTTGGCCCAAGCGATCTGTTGCGTTTGATCGTAGTGTAGTTCCGGGCAGTGAAGGTCCGCTTCAGGAGTTAGCAATCTTGCGGTTCGATCTGCGTCAGCTGCCAAAGTCCACACGAATTCTGGAGAACGGTTGGTCCGGGAATCAACCACCGTGGGACTCGCGGGGACCGATCCGGAAGCAACACCCACGATGCGGTCGCCGAACATTTGAAAGCGAGGCAGTCGAGCTGAATCAGTAAGCTCGCTCGCATTTTTCTCCGTTTCTACGATGATAACATTGCCATCCAAGTCGATGGAGGTCATTCGGTATTTTGCTAATTCGCTATGTTCTTTCGAGCCGTCAATCGCCGCCAATGGCGCATCTTGGTCGTTCCAATCCAATTGCACAATCAACGTGTCGGCAGTGACATCAGCAATACTGTCTCCGTGTTTTTTCGCAGTATCGTCGACCGATTCTTCGAAGTTGACATTCGCGTTGTCATCTGGAATCGCCGTCGGTACGGTCGAGTTGATCACGGTGCTTTCTGGCCTCGGTTGCTCGTTGACGACAACGCGGGGAGCTGGGAAATAGACCCGAGCCTCACTGACTGCCGCACGGACTTTTTCACCTAGCATGCGGACCCGACCTTGAGCCAGCAAGAGATCCGGCTCCCACGTCCCGGCGCTCGCGATCTCCTTATTGCGGTCGCCTACCGAGTGCAGCCAGACATACAACGCGTCGGCGAAAACTGTAGACTTGGCATCCAATTTGGCGTTTGTGTTTCCCAGAATTGAAATCAACCAACGGTTCGGATCGTCTTGATCGGGATGCGCGGTGACTCGGTCGCCGAACTCCAACTCGAGCGGTTCTTTTGCGGCTGACGACAAGTATCGGATTTTGCCAGGGCCAGTGCCAACAAATTCGCCGTCGCTTAGATCGGAATGGCTAGGCTTGGGTAGGCCTCGCGTTTTCTTCGTCGACCGATACCGCAGCTTCGGAACCCACATTTGCAAACCACGTTGGGCAACTTCGACACCTGCGACAGGACTTGGTCCATCCGAACGAATGGTGGCATCCATCATCCATGGTTCGACTCCGGCATCCGGTAGTGGCCCTGCCACGAATTCAAGTTGGTCAACTGCATAATGCAGGACGGTGCTGCGTAAGGCGAATTGCTCGGTCGGATTGACCACCATCGCGGGAGGTCCGTACACCCAAAAATCCTGCGCTGTCATCTGTTCCGGGAACAGACGTGGGGTTTTCTTTGTTGCATCGGTTGAAGGTTCTTCCTCACTACGGAACCGAACTTGCACGGCTTCGCCCCAAATCTCATAGCCCGTTTCTTGGTCTTGGATCCGGATTTGGTCAAAGAGTTTCGCCGAGAGGTGGCGGAAGCTAAACTCGCCAGGGCCACTACAGGTCACGACAATTGGCTTCGCAGCACCTTCAGGTAGCATCTCCAATCGCTCGATGTGCTGGAGTCGCATGTGCCGAACACCAACTATCTTGGTCAATGCGGCGCTGGCAGAATGCAAACTCCCAGAATTCTCGAACGTTAAGTGCAAGCCTCGGGCGAGCCCGTTTGTCGAGCCAAATTGAAACGCGACCGGTGCCGCAGTGATTGCTTCTCCGCCGTTTACGATTAGTTCTCTTGTCTGAATCTCGAAGCGATCTTTCAGCGAGGTGCTTGCTCGCCAAAACTTCACTTCACCCGTGAATTGAACCTGTTTCAAGTCACCATAACGATTCAAGCCAACTGACTTTTGGGCATCAAAGGTCAGAATCGCGTCGTCGATCGCTTCGACGACCACCGGACAAGGTCGCTCCAACGAGTGATTGTTTGCAGTTTGGAGCATTGAATCATTCGCAGCTAGTGTCGCAGCGGACTTCAAGTCGTCTTGTTCTTGGTCGAACAACAGGAGCGTCAACCCCCGGACCCGCATTGTTCCATCGGCTTCGTGCTGATAGTCGCGAAACAGCACGATATTGCCATCCGCATGAATGATGTTGCGGTTGCTTTCGTCGCGTTGCCACGCTTCGGAAGGGAACAGCGACATCCACTGACCCGGTTGCTCGACTCGCAACACGCCTAACAAATCAATTTCCGGAACCCGATCGGCAGATTGGCCCTCGACCAAAGGAACGACCAACCGCAAGTACACCAGAAAAATGATGACCGCCAGCGCAGCGGCCAATCCCGTCTTTTGAACCGCCATCCCTCAGCCCTCCAGTGACTTCAGGTATGAACCAATCGTCGCATCCCAACGTCCCTGAGCGCGCAAAATGAACTCAAGTAGTTCGCGAACGGCACCTCGACCGCCCGGAGCAGAAGTCACCGACCTTGCCACCGATTTTACTTCGGGAGCGCCATCAGAAACGGTGGCGGACCAGCCGACTGCTTGCAAGACTGGAAGATCTGTCAGGTCGTCGCCGATGTAGCAGACTTGGCTAGAGTCCAAGCCCAAACCGCGCCAGATCTTTCGAGCTTGACCGAGTTTGGACTCTTGGCCCTGAACAAGAAAGTCGACGCCAAGTTCCTTCGCTCGACGATCAACGAGTGGCGACGAGCGAGCGGTCAAGAGACCAAATTGTCCGCCGGCAATTCGCCAAAGCTTGATACCTAAGCCATCGCGAACATGAAACTGCTTGAATTCTTGACCGGCATCGCTGTAGCCGATCCCGCCATCCGTCAAGACGCCGTCCACGTCGGAGAGAACCAACGTGATGGCAAGAAGATCCGCGATATCGCGATGGTCGACGGGTATATTCAATTGCTGCCTTCCCTGGCAATGTGAACGCTACGTGTGACTCAGCGTTTGATGTTTGAACCAAAACACAAGTTAGCTGCTTCCGTGTGATCGCCATACCACTCAAGCAAACGCGGCAGCAGGCATATTCCAAGTGCCGCAACCCTCCACAAACAACGCCCTTCCCAGCCTCTGCGGATGGCGCATGATCTGTTCCTGCCGCCCGAGGAGCCACGACGAGTCTAATCGCGATGAATTGCTAGCAGACGTGTCATTGCCGCCGACCCCAATCGGCTGCTCGATTGTACTCTCTGATCACCAATTCCAGCAACACGAAAGATCGCGGAAAAAGACGCTCCTACGCGATGTCGAAGATTGGTCTGCTGGGCGGGGGTGTTAGTGCCAAGGCGAAACGCCCAGGCCAGCGAGCGCCTCTGGGCTGCGCGCGTTACATCCAGAAAAATCGAGTCAAGTTTGGGCTCGGGAATTTCACGCGGGGTCTCGTTTGGCGCGAATGACCGTTCCGCCAGGAAGCGTGCCTTGGGCATAACCGAGCGCATCAATCTTGACGCGATCGCCCAGCACGGAGTTTTGATAGACAAAGGCGTTTGATCCCACCAAACATCTTTGGCCCAGGATCACGCCACCGCTAACTTTCGCGCCGGGCAGCAAGATTCCGTGGCTTCCCATCGTGACATCGTGCCCGACCAACGCTTGAAAATGAACCAAGCAATGCGGGCCCAGACGCGCTCGACAAGACACGACCGCTTGGGCGGCGACGAAACAGCCCGGGCCAATCTCCGCCGTTGGATCAACCCAGGCCATAGGATCGATAACCGTCCACGGTCTCCAGCCCAACTGGGACGCCAAGTCCACAATCCCGACCCTCAGGTATTCGTCGACGACTCCGACCAGGTAGAACACTTCACGGAATGAATTCGCGATCCGTTCAATTTCGCCCGCTGAGCCGTCTTGTTCGTAGTACCACTTTTCCACGCGATCAAAGGTTGCCGCAAACGTTGTTCGCCGAAACGCTGAAATCATTTCGTCGGCGGTCCGGTCACCAAACACGATCAATATTCTGGACATGTCCGCTTCTTTTTTTTCGCTGTCCCAAGTAATCAATTAACGACAAAATCTTGGCCGGTTACCGAATTGGCTTCGGGGCCAATCAAGAAGGCAACGGTCGCTGCCACCGATTCCACTTCAACGGCGCGCCCTAACGGGTTGCGACGATAAATCTTTGCTCGTTGTTCCTCGCTTAGTTTGGAGGACATCGCGGTTTCCATAAAGCCAGGAACGATGCAGTTCGACCGAATTCCGCGACTGCCCCACTCGCGCGCCACGCCTTTAGAAAAGGCCTCCAAGGCTCCCTTCGTCGCGGCATACATCGCCAGTCCCTTGTAGCCATCTCGGGTGCTGATTGACGAAACGTGAACCAAGCTCCCCGCCGTTTGATGCAAGATCATGTTGCGAATCACTAACTTTGATAACACGATCGCTGCAAATACGTTGATACCAAACATGGCACTCAATTCATTTGCTCGCGTGTTCGTAACCAGATCGTCGTAAGCGACCGCCGCATTGTTGACCAAACCGGACCAAACTTTGGAGGGATCTACTAATGGTTGCCACGACTCCATCGCTTGCCAATCACTCAAATCAAAACTTAGAATTTCCAACCTTCCATCAAATTGTGCCTGCAACGCCAATAGTTCAGCCGACTCACGGCGTACCACAGCCGACACGTGCTGGCCCTCGCGCAACAGCCGCTGAACGATCGCCAGTCCCAACCGACCCGCAGCACCAGTTACCAGTATAGATTTTGGTTTTGACATGAATGGCTCAGTCCTCCGCACGCCGCCTAATCTTCGCACTACCCGTCAACTCAATTTCACTAACCGGCCTTACAATCCGCGGAATCGCGGCCGGAGGCAGAGACTGCTGCAAGGCGCGGCGAAAGCTTGCGCTGTCCAAGTCTTTCACGTCAGACGCCAACACCACTTCGCAAGCAACGAGCTGGCCTGTGACACTGTTCGGTACACCGTACACCCGAGCGGCTTGGACTTGCGGCAAGCAATCCAAAATTGCCGCTTCGACTACTTCGGGGCTAACTTTGGTGCCACCAACGTGAATCACAGCGCTTCGGCGGCCCACAAAACGAAAGCTCAGCGGTGATGATCCCTCTTCCGAGTCCGCGGCCACGATTTCTACCAAATCACCCGTGGGATAAAACCTTTCCGATTCCGAGCCCTCGACGGGAACTCCGCGTCCCAACAAATGGTCCGCTACAAACAATTGACCGTCGACGACCTTAATGTCCGAGCGGCGGTCGTCTGGAACAGAAAACACATCCGAGTTGGAAGTAAGAAGTACGCCCGCTTGAGTCGACGCGTACACGTTGCGAATCTTGGCCGAAGGAAATTGTCTGTGAATGGCCGCCAAAGCGCGCGTGTCCAATGGCTCTCCGCCCACAGTCACCGCCTGAACGCTCATGGAAACTGGCCCAGCCCCATCCAATCGCCGAAAAAAAGTCGGCGTCCCACTCAAGTGGGTTACCGCATGATGCTTGATTTTAGCCAGCGTCTCTGCGGGCCCTAGTTGATGCAAATCCACAATCGGATTGCGATTGTAAACCGCTTGGAGGATAACTTGCCAAAAGGCATAAGAACCCGGTGCGTAGGTCAATCCCCAGACGTCTTGGCAGTGCTTGACGCCGCCTTGGATTCCTCGGAGTAATGAGGCGGCGGAGTGCTCGACATACTGCGGTGAACCGGTCGTCCCCGATGTCCAAATTCCAATACCTCCCGAGGCGGAACGAAGGCGCTCTTGCCACTGTTCGATTCCCTCGTCACCACATCGGTGGTTCCAATTCGAATCCGCCAGCAACGCGGCAAGTCCAGTTTCTATGGTGTGTTGAAGATCGATTTTTTTACCAACGGAGCAAAGGGCTGAGTTCTTGGTTCTTAGTTTTTGTCTGGAAGCTGTGCGACGCCTTTCGCCCTGAGATTCTTTTGCGGCCATTCCGCCATCCGTGTGCCCAAACCATCATTTCCCAGTCCACGGCTCCCGCATCCGAAAATCTTCCTACCCTAAATTTTCCTGCCTCCCAATCCCGCTGCCGCGTCATGTCGTCGCCCGCAGCACGACATCCGTGCCCATCCGTGGCTATTGAAAATCAACTTCCACGTTTACGTCCCCAAAATCGAATGGATGCGGTGACTCCGTGGGTTGCAACTTATAGCTGCCATCGATCCGTTGGAAAATTTCCAATCGTTTCTCGACGAGATCCGCGCTGAGATAATACTTGACCCCATGTTGCTGGTAGAGTTCAAACTTGGCGATTCGATCCTTTTCCGCCGTCGAACTTGATGCCACTTCAACAACCAAGAACGGTGGGCAGTGGATATGCTCTTCTTTGATCGGCTTGGCGACAATTGCCAAATCGGGACGAACCACATTCGAGTCGTCAACGACCCAATCAATTTCGACCACAACCTCCAGCGATGTGACTTTGTACTGGCGGAAGGCCGCTTTGAAATGGTAAGCCAGGTCAGCAACCATGGCACCGTGCGGTCCAAGAGGAGACGGTCCCATGTCGATCGCCAATCCATCAATCAATTCCCAATCGCCCTCCCAGCGTCGATAATCAGCCAGGGAATAGCGAGGCCGGTAGCGATAGGCCGCATTCATCTCAGCTGTCTCCTCGCGATGATTCTAGCCAGCAATCGACCTTCCGTCTATAAATCCATCGCCGAAACCGGTGTTCGTCCACGACCGAGTCATCCGGGTGGTAAACGAAAGCCAGATTCATGGTAGAACAAACGAGCCATGGATGAACACGGATGGACAAGGATAAAGTGCCGAATGGTTCTTAGTTCCTTGTTCTTCGTACTTGTTTACCGCTGTGCTCGTTCTTGGTTGGGAATCTCAAATCCTAAATCTCACCACTCACCACTCACCGTCTGCCTTCATCCGTGCCGATCCGTGTTCATCCATGGCTCCAAACCATCATTTCCCAAACCACAACTCCCACATCCAAAAATCTTCCTGCCTGCATCGCAAACGAGGAAACGCAACACGTCTATTCATCAAGGCTCAACTCAATAGCATCGAGGTCATCCAAAGCCAGCATCAGCGGGTCCGCGGCGGGCAGTGGCCGATAGATGCGTAAGCGTCCACCAGCGGCGTGGTTGGGTTTTTGAGGGTGGAGGGGTCGGATTGAGCGATAGATGCTGGACTCGAGTTGGAATACTTCCAAATGCTGCGAGATGGGGTTGGCAATGACGTAATGGCGAACGTCATGCGATTGATAAAGTAGAAACTTGGCGTTGCGATCTTTCTCTTCGGTTGCGGGAGACAAGATTTCGACGACCAACACGGGCGGCACGGTCAGGTGACGGTTGGCTGGACCCCCACCAATCAACATCAGATCGGGTCGCACCACCGTATGTGGATCAACAACTCAGTCGATCTTTTGGATCAGCGTCCAGCGATTCGTTTTGGCTCGCTTGAGCGCATTCTGAAGGGGGCAGGCCAAAATGGCCACAAAAGCACCATGTGGCAAGAATGGAGACGGTCCCATCGCCATCGGCAGTCCGTTCCATAACTCCCAATCACCCGCCCACTGTGGGTAGTCGGAAACCGAGTGGTGCGGGATGAGTTGAGGTATTGAATCCATTGACCAGTCCTCCCAGAGTAGTGACTGGGCTCCAATCGCACTCCCATTTTGGCACCGGCAAGCTCAGAATCCAGCCACCCGCTCTTTCCGCAACAAAGGACCAAGAACCAGGAACTATCTAAGCTCCTCCAAGACATCTCCCACGGTTCTCAAGTTCCGTTTGGCAAATACATCCACCCCAAACTTTGCCTGCAAACGCACGGTCAATTCGGCTAGATCCAGTGAGTCCAATTCCAAGTCTTCACGCAGCAGATCCGCCGCAAAGACCTTCGCCAACGCCCGCTTTCCGGTCGCCGAACGAATCCGATTGATCTCGTGCAAAACTTCGTCCAGTTGAGCCATTTTGTGCTACAAACCTCGAACTATGGGCAGAGGGTGTGGTGAGTATGTCTGGGTGCAAAGAGCAAAGTGCATCGACCAAAATGCCAAGGATGATGGGCTATGGAACAAGATCGCCCGTGGATTGCAACGCCCAATCCCGTCCGCCCATCCCTCTGACCTGTTCCGCTGCATCCAATGTTCTTCCGTTAATTCACGACCACTCGAGCAGGATTCCCAACGACCGTCGCCCCATCAGCTACATCTTTGGTGACGACGGCTCCGGCACCGATCATGGCCCAAGCTCCAATCTTGATGCCCGGCAACACGACCGCTCCAGCGCCTACTTGACTGCCAACTCCGAGGGAGACGTTTCCGCAAAGTGTCGCATTGGGCGAGACATGCGAATAATCGCCAATCAGGTTGTCGTGGTCGACACTGGCTGCCGTGTTGATAATCACATGTTTGCCAATTTTGGTTCCGGCCTGAACGATTGCTTTGTGAAAAACCACTGTCCCATCGTCGATTTGGCACGTGGGCGAAATCAAACAGCTCGGATGGATCAAGGTTTGGAACCGAGCGTTTAGTAATTGCTTCGCAATTTTTGCGCGGACCATGTTGCTGCCGATCGTAATGACGAGACCCTCGTCAGGCGCATGGAACACGCCTTTCCGTAGAAGAGACAAGCCAGGACGAACCAGCACTGGTTTCTCGGACAGGAGTGATTTGTCGTCGTCAAAATATCCAAGCAAGCGAATTCGCAGTGCCGCCGCGACATCGGCGGCCACTTTTGCATGCCCGCCCACACCGTAAAAATAAATCGATAACATGGTTTGCTGAGGTCTAGAAAGCTAAGGGCTATGGACTTAAAGCGGAGGTCATTCGTAGTCGCATTGCATGTGACGTGACCAACAAAAAGCAGGCGTCTTTCGGAGATCGACGGACGTGAAACAGCTTGTGCTTGGTGCTAAATGTATCGTATGGGTCTCTGCGCAGGGAACTTCATTGGCATTTTCCTAATTTGAAACCCATGCCTACTTCAAATCCTTTAATACATTGACTCTGCTCTCCGCCCTTATCTCTCTGCGTTTCCCGCAAACTTCGGCATCGTCGCCTCCCCTTGAGCCGAAATCCCATCGCGTCTCAAAACCTTCCAGACGGTCAAGAACAGAATCTTTACGTCCAACCACAAATTTTGGTTTTCCACGTACCAAACATCGAGTTCGAACTTTTGTTCCCATGAAATGGCATTGCGGCCGTTGACTTGAGCCCAGCCAGTGATCCCCGGGCGAACTTCGTGGCGACGATTTTGACGCTCATTGTAAAGTGGCAAGTATTCGATTAACAACGGCCGAGGCCCCACCAAGCTCATATCCCCGGTCAAGACGTTCCACAATTCTGGCAGCTCATCGAGGCTACTGGAGCGGAGAAATTTTCCCAGCCGAGTCAAGCGAACCGAATCAGGTAAGAGCTCGCCGTGTTCATCCCGTTGCGTTGTCATTGTCCGGAACTTGAACATCCGAAACGGCCGCCCGCCAAGCCCTGGACGCTGTTGCGAAAACACAATGGGCGAACCCATCTTCCATCGTACGAGGAGTCCCAGACCAAGCAGCAACGGCGAGAGTAAAATCAGGGCTAAACCCGACACAATAACGTCAAACGCGCGTTTCATGATTGATTAAATACGGCCATTCACAAACACCTAAGTCCTTGGTAACCCAGCCTATCGAGCGGACGCGTTCACCACCCGCTCGATATGGCCAAACATTTTCACGCCGAGAGTCGCATATGACAATTCAGCGGTCATGTAGCGATAACCATTATCACCCATCTTCCGCAGTTCTTCTTTGGGCAGTTTGGCAATTGTTTCAATCGATGAATGGAGCGCGGCGGGGTCTTCCGGCTTCACAAACCAACCGCAGTTAACGGTTTCGAGTACCTGTTGATAACCGCCAAAGGGTGCGAGGATCGGCTTTTTGGCTTGCATGTAATCGATCCATTTGTTGGGACTAATTCCAAACCTATAAATCGACAGGTCCAGCCATGGATTGATGACGACATCCATCATGCTGAGTAGTTTTCCCAAATCGGACTTGTCCACTCGTCCAAGGAACACGATGTTGTTGAATCGCGAGTAAGTTTCACGATACGAATCCAGCAACGGTCCATCTCCCAAAAGCACGAACGCTAGATTCGGATTTGATTCGGTAAAGTCGCGAAAGACGTCGAGCGGACATTGAAGCGCGTTCGCCTTTCCAATGGTTCCCGCGTAGCCAATCAAAAACTTCCCTTGTAATTCTTTCAGTCGTTGTTCGGCAATTCGACCCGCAGGGCTGAGATCCGATGATTGTTCATAGAACTCGGGATCATACCCCATCGGCAGATACGCGACAGGCTTCTGCTGTCCGATCGCTTCGGCCACATGTGGCTCAAGATTCGCAAGACTACTGAAGATCATGTCGGCGTGTCGATATCCGAAGCGTTCTACTTGTCGCAATAGCCATACGAAAGGATTCCATTTAGATAATCCCCCGACCTCTACCAACGTTGCTGGGTATACATCCCGAACCTCGACAATCAGAGGCCTGCGCAGCATCCATTTCAAAAAAACGCCAGTCGCAAATGTCAAGATCGAAAGAGAGCTGACAATGATGACGTCGGGTTTCCAGGCCCTTAATCTGGGGAAAAGCCGCAGCACCTGAATCTCAAACCAAAGCCAAGACCAGATTCGCTTTAGGCTGAAACCGATGGATGTCGTAGGGCCATTCAAGATCGAGTTGGTGAGTGGCCCAAAAGTTTCGTCTTTAGACAGACCACGAAACTTTGGAATCTTGGTCGAAACGGTCGAACGCGAACTAATCAGCCAAACTTCGTTACGATCGATACGGGAAAGGTACTTGGAATAAAAGAACTGGCGTGTCGGCTGCCCATAGTTTGGGTTTAGAGCGTATTTGGACAGAAACAGGATTCGCATAAAGTGTAGCCGAGCCCGCGTTACTCGTCGCCCGTGTACGCATAGCGATACACTTCCGCAAAGCTTTGCCAGCCGATCGTTCTGCGGAATTCGGCTGAACGAGAGACGCTTTCTGCGACTTGCGACTTGCTGAGTGAAAGCAAGGTTTGTTTAAGCGATTCTAGCTTTGGCGTGACGGCCATGCCCAACTGATGTTCATGCAGATAGCGACATTGCTCAACAAAATTATCGCTAATCACAATGAAAAGACCGCCGATCGCATATTCAAAGAACTTGTTCGGCAACGAGTATTGGTAGCTAAGAGTCATCGACTTCGAGTTGAAGAATAACCCGACATCAGCGCTCGAAGTCCACGCCAAAATCTCGCCAACCGGCACAGCCTCTTTGAAATGGATGTTCGGATGCTCGTGAGACTTCGATTTGACGAGTTCTGTAAGTTCGCCATAGCCCATAACAACCAGATGCAGATGCGGTGGCAATTCTGCAAACAAATCCAAGAGATCCTCAACGCCGCGTCCCTTGCTCACCAAACCTTGATAGATACAAATGAGGTCGTTTTCTGGAATGGAAAAATGCTCTCGGAGCAAGTTTGTTCGCGGGAACAAATTGCCAGGGCACGGGTGATACGGAACGTTGGGAACAACATGAACTTTGGGAATTCGATAAGCACTTTCATACCACCGCGCGATCGGGTCACACACCACTACCGTGCTGTCGACGAAGCGAATAAACAGCTTCTCGCTAATTTTAGAGACAGTTTTCAAGGGGCCGACCAGACCGGTCCGATGTGTCTCTAGTTCGTGGGGAACATAGACCAGGCGACTACGGCAGAGAACTTTGATGATTGCCGCTAATGGTAACAAGATCAGATTGTGACAGGCAATGAATTGCGGTCGATTCCAAAGTGAGATAAAAAAGGCCTTTAGACAATACTCAGGAAACGACAGCAGGAGGACGGGGTAGCGTGTGATTGGAGACAAGCCAACGAGCCAATTCCCGAATCGAGTGTGCCGCAGCGTTCGAAGCCGCCGCAGTTCTGTCTTCTCGTGCAGTGTCTGTTTGAATGCCAGCCCAGGTTTCCAGTACCCAAGGACTGTAATGCCTTCGCTGAGTTGCAAAGTCTCAAGTGTTCTCGTTTCCTTTTCCATTCTCGATTCATTAAGTAATGGAGAATGGAATAGGTGAATTGTCAGTCTTGATGTAGTCTTCACAGATTAGTCCCGCGGGTTTCTGTCACCAGTGTTCTTAGTGCGGGTCGATAAAACGACTGAATGCTTCGGAAGCAACGAACGTACTATTGGTCTGAGCCATAGCTAGGCTTAGCCCAAACGGATCGGATTCGCTTGAGCGAGAACTCGCCTTTGGCGATATACCGGGCCAACTGTACCCACTTTGAGGAGTGATCAAACATCCAAGCAGCGTTACCGTACTCGGTATGACGTACTGGTGCGCGCGAAATCAGAGCCGAGAGTTCGCTTGGCTCGAAATCTAGTTTCCCCGCGACGTAGCGAAAGTCTTCTTCCAGTTCGTTGCGCTCGTAGAGGGGCTCCTCTAGTTGCTTTATTGCCTCGTCACGAGAAATTTCGCCAGACACGATCATACTCGACAGGTGCGCTCGCCGCTTATCGATATTAAACTTCACGGGAAGGTAGTATTCCTGAAAAAACCTGGTGAAACGATTCTCGCCATGCTTCCGGCCGTATGGACGCCAATCGAAATCAGTTTGGAGCGACTTAACTGCTTCCGTCTTGTTGTACTCAACATAGTTCAAAATCGGAATCGCACGAATTCCACGCACAAAAAGGTAGTAAAACAGTTTCCTGGGGAACATGTAAGGATAGGTCTTTAGCCTTCTTGTTCCAAACTTTTTGTGGATGGACCACAAATTCTTTCCATCTCGTTTGTCATAGCCCCAGGCGGTCGGCAATATCGACTCCGTTGCCACGTTGCCGCCGTGCAATAGGTAGCGGATTCCGCGTCGACTGGCCTCTCGTAGAAGAATAGTGTTGATTGCATGGTCACTAACGCATTCGAGGTCTAGCACCGAAGCCTTGAAATAGGCACGCTGCAAGTCTTTTATCTCATCCCAATCGACGACGTAGGTTATTAAGTCAATGCCAAGTTTCGTGATGATTCGTTCGATATTCGCAACTGCAAGTTCGCTGTTCCATCCATTATCAAGATGAATTGCTAGAGGTCGAAGTCCTAGTCCAACAACTTGGGCAGCAACACAACTGCTGTCTACGCCACCGCTTAACCCAATTATACAATCATATTCTTTGCCAACTCCAGAGGCTTTTATCGTCTCTACAAGACCAGCCAATCGCTTTTCACGTTCCTGTCCAAGAAATCGCTCGTGATCCAATCGCCATTCTGCCTGGCGCACAAAATTACAAACGCCATCTGAATCAAAGGTAATTCCTTCGGTCGAAGCGTCCAATACGGTCTTCGAACACATTCGAGGAACATTGGGATCGATTTTGCGTTTTAGGCAATAGTTGTAATCAATCATTAGGCGTCCAAAATTCCTGCCCATAATGGGCCAATTACGGTCAATACAAGTTGTCTCTGAACTGGATATTCTTTCACTTCAGAACACCCAACGGAACGAACGAATGCAGTTACTAGACATCCCAGAGCTTGCGCCACCAATCCGACTTGGAAATCGCGTATTCGCGATAATTTTCGCAAAGCGAAGTGCCGTAATATTGTGGATGCATCAGAAAGCTAATACGACTTCCCTTCGTCGCACTTCGAATGACTTCTCGAGGATCTTTGGGGGCAGTGTTACGAATGTCACCGTCCGACCAACGTGTATCGCAAAAGACACCATATCTGTTGTAGGCCCAAAGAAGATTCTTTAGTGATCCTACTTGGGGCATCATGTTGTTGTTCAGTCCATTCGGCCCTGGCACCCCCCCATGTGGAACATAGCTTTTCAGACTAAAGCGTGCCCTAAACCATGCCACATCATGTTCCATAATCCGAATCGCCGAGTCAAGGTCATAGTTCGCAAGCTCGTATGCATTTAAATGATAGCCGATTTCAAATCCCTCACTTTCGAACGCAGTCAGCGATTGCGCGGGAACTATGTACTCTTCTGCGTCGGCGTCCCAGATATGCCGTTCAAAGAAAAAATAGTTTGAGCTAACGACCCCGAGCCTGTTCTCAAGCTGGATCATTTCAAGGGTCTTGTACGGCTGTCTATCGGCATCGTGATGGAAATATACTTCCAAGGAGCCTTTTAAAGACTCTTTTCCACGAAGCGCAACCTTGAGGTTCCCGGGCAGCAGTTTCCGAATTCTCGGGATTATTGCGTTCCACGGAGATGCTGTTAGGAACTCCAATCTGCTTGCCAACTTAGGCGAAAAGTTCCATAACGATTTGCAGAGTTTTGTTTGACCGAATGTTCGAAAAGTTGCGCCCCGTTCTTTTGCTAACCGAATAACATCCTCGGCAAGGCTCCACGGAAACAGTGTGTAAGCGTTGTAATTTGGATTAATTTCTAACACTGGGTTACCAAAAGAAGTGGCGATACTCGATGCCTTTTAAAAAAATCAGAAACGGAAGTTTGACCGTGCTTAGCTTAAAGCGTCTCGCGTGAAGTCTATTGCATCTAAGGACACGGAACCCCTCACTGGCAAAGCAAGCTTCCTGAGTCCGATAAGTTTCTTCCGCTTGGGCGTCTGGTAGATTCGCAGAGTTGGCATTCCATGGGCTAATCCAACCCCAACCGCCGGGTTTAATTAGTGAAGCTATTCCATGCACAAATTCTTCGTGTTGGCCACGTTCAGGAAACCACGTCGCATTAATGGAACCACGGCAAAAAACGCCATCAAATTGGCGTCCCAGGTCATGCCAGAACCTTTCTTTCGATAGGTTTACCTGATGAACTTCATGACCCCGATACTGGCCCAATTTAACCATTGCGGGGTCAAGTTCCAAAGCAATCGCGTTTCCACCGAGCCTTTTTACCAGGTCGCAAAATTCATAATGGCCAGGACCGAGTTCCAAGAATGTCTTGTTCTTGAAAACCACCTTTTGGAAGAACCGCCGGTAAACACCATCGATAGAGTGATTCCGTTCTGGCAATCGACAGCCCGGCTCAATCGCAAGCCTGGCAATTTCAATTTCGGTTTGGTCGTATAACATTAAAGGTGCTTCCCATTGGTTTAAACACATGCATTAAGAATGAATTGGACGTTGCAATTTCTTAACAACGTGGGCCCAAAAATCATTCAAAACGTCGAAAACGGACTGGATTTTCACAAACACTAAACCCTATTCGCCCACACATTAGGCAGAAAATAGGTAAATCTGGCGAAACATCTCGTCGTAGTTTTGCCAGCCTTGTTGGGATCTGTAATGTCTCGATTGCAATTTCGTACTTCGAATTTCGACCGGATCGCAGGTGTTTACAAATGTAGCCAAAGCTGAAACATCTGCGGGAATCGTCGAGCCCAGTTTTTCCTCGGAAACGATTTTGGCTTGAACCTCGAAGTTATTACTTACTAGTATAAAAAGTCCGGCTATGGAATACTCATAGAATTTGTTCGGCAGTGAATAGCGATAGCTTAATGAAATCTTTCGCGAAGAAAAAAAGACTCCGATATCCGCACTAGAGCTCCACGTGACTATCTCACGAACTGGGACGGACGCTTTAAAGTGAATGTTAGGCCACTTGGCCGAATAGGAGATCACCTTTTCAACTAACGGGCCGTGTCCCATGATTACAAGATGTTTATCGTGCGTAGTCTTAGTGAATACATCCAAGAGTTCGTTAATTCCGCGAAACTCGTCAACTATGCCTTGGTACAAAAAAATCAGGTCATCCTTAGGTATGCTAAAGAAACTGCGCAGCAGTGTAGTTGGGACTACATCATTGCCCTTGGCCGGATTGTACGGCACATTGGGGATCACAAATGCGGTAGCGCAACGATAGTGATCTTCATACCAAGCTGCAATCGGCGGAGAGACGACAACTAGACGATCAGCCGTTCGAATAAACACTTTTTCAATTAAAAACGAAGCAACCCAAAGAAGCCCACGCAGACCAGTTCGATGCAATTCAAGTTCATGCGGCGAATAAACAAGTTTACATCCAATCAACAACTTTGAAACTGAGCAAAGAGGCAACAGTAGGAGCTGGTGGCAGGTTATAACCTTGGGCTTTGCCTTTAGCAAAAAGAATAATACACGAAAATAGAACTCGAGATAAGCCAAACTGCCGACAATTCGCTTGGGCCACTTGCCAACGGCAGATAGCCACTTACCAAACACAGAGCCTTTTACGCTTGGCAAAAGTACTAACTCAATTCCACGGCTTTTCTCTTCGCTCTTTGATTGATTCTCGGCCGCAGTGCCAATCAATAATACTCTCTCGACGATTTGGGTTCGAATCTGCGATTCTGCCTCTTTCTCAATACGTGATGCATTTTCCAGTCGTGAGTAGGAAACGTGCGCGCAGTTGTCGTTTAAGAATTTGGGTCGGAGCATGATTGAGTCTATATTCTGTTCGCAATTTTGCCACGATCGGTCTACAAACTAATGGCAACCCTCGGTGACGGTCTGCCATAAACAGCCAAGCGCACGCTCGACAGTTCCATCAAAGTCCCATCTTGTTAGCTATCGCATTTAGAATTGCTATAGCTTTTTTCTTTCGCTGAGAAGTTGTGCGATACTCAAAGTGCTCATGGCATTGAGTTTGCATGAGGTTGTCAAATTCTGGCTCAGAAATGGCTAACTTATTTGCCATGTAAGTTCTATCTTCCGCGGTGTATTCGAGAGTTACACCTGTAGCGAATTCGTGAAGAGCCTCCTGACGCGATAATTGTCCGGATGCCACCAGACTCGCGAGATGTGCTAAGCGTTTGTCGTATCCCCATCGATTCGGAAGATACCAGCCTTGAAAAAACTTCGTGAAACGTGACTCGTAGTGCTTCCCTCCATAGTATCGCCATCCAGCCTGTTTCTCAAGCTCGCGAATGGCCTCAAGCTTGTTGTAGGCCAGCAAATTCAAGGGCGATGCCTTTTTGAGTCGCCAAATCATTCGGTACCTAAAGAATCGCTCTGTATTGGACAGCAATGGGAATTTTTTCAATCGGAGCGTACCAAATCTTCGATGAATGTCCAAGATATGTGTTACATCTGTATTGTCGTACCCCCATGAAGTTGGGAGAATTCCCTCGCAAGCATAGTTGGTTCCAATGAATGTCCACTTAACGTTGTGTCGCGAAGCGTGACGGAGAAACCCCGCGGAAATCGCGTGGTCCTGTGGAATATCTTGATTTGGAACACCAGCGCGAAAAAAAGCCAGTTGCAAGTCTCGCATTTCGTCCCAATCAACAACCAAAGTATCCAAATCAAAGCCACCGTAACTAATCAAGTTTTCGATGTTCTTGACAGCCAACTCGGAGTTCCAACCCGTATCTACATGAACGATTAGAGTTCGCAAGTCCCATTGTTTGCACAGATAGGCGATGTAGGAACTATCAACGCCACCACTTAGCCCAAGAACGACGTCGTAATCACGTCCCTTCCCATCGGATTTGACAGTTTCAAGCAGTCTATCAAGTTTGTTGGAATCGCCTGATGGGTTCCATCCTTGAGCCTTCCAGCGATCAACAGCCAGGCAATGATTGCATCTCCCGTCCTCATTAAACGTAATGAGAGGATCCGAGGTATCCATGATACAAAAAGTGCATTGTTGATAACGGGCTTGCGATTTCTTTAGATTTTGATCGTTCGCTCGCATTCGATTTCTCGCAATGTGGAGTTTAATTTGAATTGATTCGAGAAGTAAACAAATACCCAAACGTTTCGGAGACTTGGTCATCCAAAGTTAGCTATTTGTCTCCATTTCTGGAGATGACACAACGGAATTCATCAGTAGGTTTGAAATTAGGATCTTGCGGGATCTGACCATACTTCTAAGGCTCTTTCCGCGTGAGAGCGATTCTTTAGTCCAATTGCCATAATCTTCTCCACCATCGTTCTTTGGAAATTGGCCGGTCAAGCCACATCTCCGACAAATCATCACCGTAGTACTGCGGATGGAACAGAAAATGGATTTGGCTTCCATTGACTGCTGCCCTGGCAACTTCGCGGGGATCCTTGACCGTCTCAAATTCAACATGCCCATCCGACCAATTCAGATCTACGCAGACTCCGTTTCCGCTGTAGACCCAAGCAAGGTGCTGTAATGATTCATGAAAGCCCAAATCGCTGTTCCCTTCGCGATTTGGGCCAGGTCGACCGCCGTGCGGGACAAAAGTTCTAAGCCTTACGTTACTCGACCAATATTCCAAGTCGGTTTCGATTTCTGTTGTGACCTCCTCGAGATCGTAGCGTACGTTTTCATAGGCATTAAAATGGTAGCCAATTTCGAATCCAATAGATTCTAAATGTCTCAAAGTACTAAAGTCGATGTCATAGCTTTCCTCGGTTGGTGGACCGTAGCTAGATTTTCGAAAAAAATAGCAACTACTTCGAACTCCTAATGACTGCTCGAACTGCATCAATCGAACTGTCATTTCCGGGAATCTGTCCGCGTCGTGTTGAATGAATACGGTCGGAGCCGAAGATGAAAAAAACTTTGCGAGACGGTGCTGGCGGCGTTCAACAATTGCCTTTCGCCAAAGTTTCCAGCATATACCGGTCATATAGCGAGGTAGAAATCCTAGGACGTTGGTTGATCTGAACTCATTGAGGCGAATAGACCTGAACTCGCACTTTTGATTCGAATTCCATTTGCCATCTAAGTAATCGCCAAAAGTCATGTACTTGGCGTTTCGCGATCTCAATATTTCAAAAACTTCACTCAGCAGCGAATACGGAAAACAAACCTCATTTTTTCGCAATAAGTTGTTCATCGAAAGAGCCATGGAAAACGGACATAACGAAGATTTTTTGTTAGGACAAAGGCTGGCAAGATTCCGGAAGAGATTCCGAAGTAGTTCCGTTCGATAGATGTGAGTTTCGTTAACTTGAAGCCCAGTTTTTGAAAAGCTCTAATTTGCATCTTTTGATTTTCGATCGAGTTTTGTCCGGCCGTTTCAGGCCCCGAGTTACATGGTGATATTAATGCCCAGCCATCCGGACGCAGGCACGAAACAATATCATTGGCATAGGAATTCTGTTCGGACTCCGTTGACCACCAACTGGCGTCGATTGATCCATTGCAAAATATTCCATCGATTGCTCCTTCACCAAACGTCGAGACGTATTGGGGCTTCTTGAGATCGAACTCGATGGGCTCGAAGCCTCGATATCGTCCCAACTCGATGACTGCGGGGTCAAGTTCCAACGGTATTACAGTAGCTCCCTGGAAACGAGCCAATATGCCGAAGTCGTAATGACCTGGCCCCAAATCTAATATTTTCCTCCCCGAGAAATTTTTGTCGCGCAGAAAGTGTTTCATGAATCGCATAAAGTTAATGTATGCTCGATCGGCTCGCCTTATTCCAGGCTCCCAAGCATTGGCCACAATTTCCTGCTCTTTTGGACTTACAAGCATTTCACACCTTTGTCGATTTGTTGACGGTTTGTGAGTCGATCATTACTTTGCTGTCAACAAGTCAGAGCGATTTGACAGCCAAATGATTGCGACACCATAAAGTTGATAAGACAATGCGCTGGTCATCACGTAGGCGATGACCGTTTCCCAAACTGATAACTCGAGTAGGCTTGCTAAAAAAAAGCAAGTCACGACCGAGCAAATGTTCAAGACTTGCCAAATAATATCATATTTGGGCAGCTTTCCGTAGAACATCAGCGAGCTCAAACCACCGAACACGAACTTGTTACAAAATTCGATCCCAAAAAGGACCACATAAGGAATAGCTGGTGTCCATTGGCTTCCGAATAAATATGGGATTAGAGGAACTCCAACTAGCACTAATCCGATAAAAAGGATCGTGCCAGTCGTCAGATAATAGCAAAAACTTTTCATTACTACATTTCTTGCTTGCCCTGTATTTTCGATTTCATTTGAAAGAGCATTCGAGTAGACTCGCTGTAGTGAACTTCCAATAGCATTTAGCGGAAGTCCAAGTATTCTGCGAGTAAACGCATAGTACCCCAATAGATTGATGTCCATGTTGGCAAAGAACATGGTTGGAATTGAATTTGTAAAGCCAGCCATAAAGTTTCCGGGAAGGAAAAGAATTGGTAGGCGCCAATGTTTCCAAGCGACTTGAGAAACTTGATGACGGTTCAGCACAAGGTTATCGCCGAAGACGCGACGGCAACACAATACGCCCAAATACGTTACAACGATTAATTGAGAAATTAGATTACTGATAACGATGCCGATGAAACCTATGCCGCAAAGGGCGAATCCGACTTGTGAAATCATTGCTACCGATGTTGAGCCAATTTTTAGCCTTGCTAGAACTGAGAAGTTTCCGAGGCGCGTCAGATACGTTGACAATAAATTGTAAGTACCAGCCAATAGCACGTAAGAAGGTAAGGCCCAAGTCCAAACTGATGAAACATGCGGGTCGTCGCAGTTTCGGCCGTAGACTAGTAAGAAAATAGTCGCGGCAATGGTAACACAAACCAAGCAGAACGCGGAAAGTAGCAACCCGTCAAATTGTCCTTGTGGAGTGTTTTCCAGTAGTATCGAACGTTCGTATCCAAACATTGAAACTGAGGTTGTTAGCGTCGCGATCGCGAAATAGAGTTCGTAATGCCCGAAGTCGGCAACCGCGTACATTCTTGCAATAACCGGCGCGAAGGCGATCACAATCGCGGCGGCGAGAAACTCCGCAGATGCTAATTGCAGAAAGCTTCGAAAGTACGAGACAGAGGGATTATGGTGCGTCAAATTTGTTGGTTCTTAATCATTGAAATGACGCTTGGCCATGGTCGATATAGGTTGTCCCAGTCAATGAATGAATAACTCGGATATAAGGTCCGGTAACAACAAACATCCGGACAATTAGACTTCGAGGAAAGGTATCACGCTGGCGATTTTTCACTACTAAATAGGGCTGAAGCCCCAAGCATGAACCACACCGGTGTCCAACTAAAGAACGTCGATACAGTCGAAATCGCGAACACAATTAAAGTTAATAGTGAAGGTCGAAAGCTTCCATTGGTGCTTCGGGATACAAAGTAGAATGCCCATGCGAAAATCGCAAAGCCAAATACTCCCAAATGGGTTAGTAATGAAAGAGGTAGGCTATGCACATAGTTCCCATGACCACCAATTCGTTCCTCGACGACATAATCTCCCGTGAAAGGAGAAGAAGCCCACTGGTCCCAAAACAGTTCCAAGATGGATAATCGTGCTCTCACAGAACTAATCATCCAGTCGCCTTCGGTGAGCGCCGAAAAACGGGTAGTCTCAAGAAGATCAGTCAATAACTCTGGTACAAAGGCAAATCCCAAAACAGCTACAGTTAACACAAGTCCGAATAATGAAACTATCGACACATGCCTGAGCACCAAAAATCCGATTGAACACGACAGCGCTAAAAAGACTAGGACGATGGATGTAGATTGTAGTTTGGCGATCAAGTAGGTCAGCACCATCGAGGTGGAGATGTAGATTGTGGCGGATATCACGGCGAGACCCGTCGCCCGGGCTTGAACTGATGTCTTCCAAAGCGACTGCATGATCAAAACTACCCCGACCATGAGTATGGTTGCCGAACCAGCAACTTGTTGGTAGCTAATGGTCTCTACAATGCCTTCCGAGGCGTCGCGTATTGCATACGCAGGAATCAACAGGACCATTGGAGGACCAATCAATCCCAAAGACAGTGCTAATGGGTTTCTTGAATTGGCGACGTATGCTGTAATGTCTTCCGTTGCAACGGCTGCCATGAAGCCCACCAACAGCCAAGGAACTAGGCCGTGTCTTGACATCAGGACTGGTAAGATTTCACGGTCTGCTGCAATGAGCGCGATGAGAAGATAGAACAGAAACACAGCTATTAGGGTAACTCCAATAGTCTTAACACGCATTATCACGTCGGAACTGATCAATCGAGGTAACATGGCTATCCCCATCACCACGAAGCCCATCAAATCGACACGCGTGGACAAAATCTCATTGGCATCCAAATAAATCGTTCGCGACAAAAGCAACAAAAACGTCGCAAAAAATACAAGCGCTGACACCGGTAATCGTTGGGGCAGTGGAGCGTGATATACGGGAGGGAATGCTGGGTTAATTCGTAGGTACTCCGCCAAATTTAGGCAATACTCAAAAGGTCAAGTTTGAGTCAAATCGCAAAATCGTTCACTCAATCTTCGTGATCGTCGGCGAGAATGGGGCAAAATCGCGAACGGGTCCGAAGTTCGAATGGTCGTCCGAAACTTATTTTGGGCTTAAGCCAAGGCTATGATTTTCCACCCATATACGGATGCGCTGATTCATTGGGAGACACTACGGTACTGGTTCGGATTTGGTACACAAGTTCAATAGCGGGCTGCGAGTCTTCGATTCCAAAACCACCCCCAGCAAGAATGTCTTTGTAGACTTCGGTGTGCAAGTCAGTGAATCCAGTCGATAGGTCTATCTCTTCCCCATCAACGGTAATCGAACGAAAGGCGTGGCCGTTTTTCGCTCGTACTTGCTCGGGCAAGTCATTCGCATCGACCGACAAGAACCAGCGAATCCGGGCCTTTTCCAATTCCAAAACACCCGACATCCGCGAAGGTTGATTTAGGTGCAAAAAGCTTCGGTTCGGGCGACCATAAATCCAAGACAAAAAGTCGAAGAAGTGTACGCCGATGTTCATGGCGACACCACCCGAACGTTCCACATCGCCCTTCCACGACTGATGATACCACTTTCCACGACGAGTAATGTAAGTTAGACAAATTTCGCGGCGATGCCCGTTCGCAGCCGCGTCAATCTCTTTCTTCAAACGAATCAAGTCGGGATGCAATCGCAATTGTAGAACCGAATAAACTTTCTTGCCATAATCTTGTTCCAGGTCACGTAGTTGATCCAGGTTCCACGGGCTGATGACCAAAGGCTTTTCGCAAATCGCATTTGATCCCACGCGGAGCGCTAGACGACAATGCGAATCGTGCAAGTAGTTCGGCGTGCAAATGCTCACGTAGTCGATCGGACTTCCGTTGGTCTCGCGACGCTGCTTTTCCAAGAAACGATCGAATCGTTCGATCTCAGTGAAGAAGTTGGCATCTGGGAAATGATTGTCCATGATTCCAACCGCGTCGTGCTTGTCAACTGCGGCAACCAAACGGTTGCCGGTCTCTTTGATGGCCTTCAAGTGCTTCGGAGCAATAAACCCAGCGACGCCGATCAATGCAAAATTCTTAGACATGTTTGCTTTCGAGTGTATGGTTCGGAGGAAATTTGGGCGCGAAAAATCATCGGTTGCACTTGGGCAACTCGGTACAAATCGTCGATTGTGCTAACGGATTGAATCACCCGAATCGGAGTATAGATACTGCAAGGGTCGTACGGGCACTTCCTAACGAAAAATGCAGACTCCGTCCACCTGGGTGACCGCTTCCGCGAATTCAACACGCAACTAATCGACAACAGTAAATAATCAAACGGTCACCTAGCCCGACCGTGCCTCTAGAATAGTCCGCAAATCAGAAATCGACGAGGGCGCCAGAAATTCGTTCACCAAACTTTAACTCCCAGCGGTAGGACTTGCTGGTTATACGGCTGGTTACGAAAACGCGACCTGTGCCGCGAACCGACTGACGAAACGGCTCCAGCTCGGAAATATCGCTGGGAAGTTAAGTGGTATGTAATGGTTTATTTAGGAAAAAGTTCAGAAAACGCTCGAAGGTTGTTTTCGAATTCCGAGATTGCAACGAATTTCGAGACTGCACCAGCCAGGTTCTTGGTTGGCGTGTTTGGCGTTTGATGGTCGGTGACGTTTTGGGTTGCGTTGGGATTAGGGTGGTTAATGCTGGGCGAATAGCTGTTCCAGTTGGTCCATGATCTCCGGTTCTTCTTTCAATTCCGCGAGAACGGACAGCTCGTTACGAATGAAGTTCCGATCCAAAAAGCCGCTGCTCCGAATCAAGATGCCTCGGATGTCTTGCCAATCTCGCGGTCGATTGGCAAATCCCTTCAGGATCACCAAATCATTGGCGCTGCAAAGCCGGATTGCGATTTGCGGTCGAATCATCTCGTTCTGGGAACGCTCGATCACGCCAAGTTCGTAGGGCATGGCTGCCAGCGAGGCATCAATCGAGACCCCGTGATTGTCTCGCATCAAAAGGACCCGATTGATCTTGGCAAACTCGACGGCATCGTCAATTCGGGCTTTCATGCCCTGCAATAACCGCGTCGCCAACTGTCTCTCGCTGCCAAACTCGCCCGCCACCGTAGCGTTCAAATCATTGGTCATCCGCGGTTCACCCCAATGCTGGACCGCAATCCCACCAATGAAGCAGAATTTGATCCCTTGTTCGTCCCATAATCGTTGCAGCCGCTGTACGGCCGCAATCAAATCGAAACGTTCCAATTTCTTTAACCGTCTCGATGGTCCGAACACGTCGAATCCAAGATCATTTTTCGCTGGAACCAACGCTGCATGATCACCAGCCCATTCCGCTCGGGATACCGATCATACACCCACGGACCCGATGCTTCCGATTCCGATGTTGACTCGGCTGAAAGTTGACGCAATTCAGCGTCTCGAACCGCCTGCAATCGGGGCGCGGCGGCTTTCCATTGACTGGCCCACTGCTGGGCAAAGTCCGGAAGGTTGGGGGGCGTAGCTGGCATGGGGCGAGGTTTGAGGTGAGTGGGTGAGATTTGAGATTTCAAAGTTCAGATTTCAAAGCTGTACTCAGTTCTCACTTCTTCCGTGTGATTCCGTTTGATTCCGTGTTTATCCGTGGCTGGCTGTCTGAAGGCCGGTTGGGAGCCACGGAGGGACTCGGATTGCACGGATGGGGGCGGGCTTGGTTGGGGAACGCTGAGTTTTTTTGGGGAACACTAATCTTCGCTGATCTGCGCTAATTTGTCTCGATTAGTGGGGATCAGCGGGGATTGGTGTTCTTGGGGCGAGGTTTGAGGTGAGTGGGGAGGGTTTGAGTTTTCAAAGTTCGGATTTTAAAGTTCAGAACACAAGTACTCGCTGCTTACCGCTAATTGCCAACCGCTATCCGTGGGGGTCGTCTAGTAGTTGTTGGAGGCGGGTGGCTAGATCGGGGATGAACCGCGAAGTCCAAGTTTGATCGATCAACCCAACCATGATCATGTCTCTCAAGTGAACCCGGTCCTTGTCTCGATACGAGGTCAATTTCATGCGGACTAAGGACTCGAGTTGCAGCACTGCGTAGTCGTCCGCCATTTCGCGCTCGCTGACCTTCGCCGCAGGAGCCACGTCCGTTGGTTTGACCTTTTCACCCGCAAACAAAATACGTAGCGCGTCCCGAGGACTGGCGTCCGGGCCGTCCAGAAAACAATCGACTTCCATAACGGTGCAGTGAACAAAACCGACCTTCTCCAACGCTACTTTCGCGCCTGGGAAATCGCTTCGCCGAAGCAAAATGTCCACGTCCTGCGTGTTCCGCACCGCCGCTCGATCCACTCGAGCGACCCACGCAGCCACCGCGTTCCCACCCACCACAGCATACGGAATTTCGGCTTGAGCCAACGCGGCGGTCGCTCGGAGGGCTCGGTCTCTAACGGCTTCCACGGCTTCAATCATCCTGGTCCAAGAAAAGGGTTTTAAGTCAGGCATGGGGCAAGGGTTCTTGGTTGCGGCTGCGCCGGTTATTGGTTCTTAGTGCTTCGTATCGGGCAACGCTGTGAAGCACTTTTAAGCGCCCGATCTCAGCACTTGTGTCGGCCTTTCAGGCGTTTCCTGATCATGATACCAAACTAACCGGTGGCTCGCGCACACCGGCTAAGGTTGTGTCGGCCCATTCGGGCCTATCCTGGATTGGTTGTCGTGCTGACCAGTGGCTTACGCACACCGGCGAGGGTTGTGTCGGCCCCTTCGGGCCTTTTCTGTATGAGATGTCATACATACCGGTGGCTTACGCACACCGGCTAGGGTTGTGTCGGCCCATTCGGGCCTATCCTGGATTGGTTGTCGTGCTGATCGGTGGCTTACGCACATCGGCGAGGGTTGTGTCGGCCCCTTCGGGCCTTTTCTGTATGAGATGTCACACATACCGGCGGCTTACGCACACCGGCGAGGGTTGTGTCGGCCCCTTCGGGCCTGTATCGCCAGAAAGAATGCTTCGCAGCGTCGACTCGGCCTGCGGTCCACTGCTTCACGCATCTCGCTCAAATTTTCGAGACTCGCTTACCGACCTCCATAACGCTGCGTAGCGTTCTCCAATTGACCAGCAGAATCGCGATAAGCCCGAGGGCGTGGACACCCATGGCAACCGACTCGCCGATCGAGATGCGAAGCCACGTTGCCACAAATCCCGTCAACAACGTCAACAAAATCGCGGCGACAACCGGGCGGTAACTCCAAGGCAATGGATAGGCGATTTGAGCCAAAGTCGAAGCCACTACCGCTTTGACGATCTGGCCAATCAAGACCCCAATTCCAACACCCACCAAACCTAACCAAGGCGTCAAAAAGCCAATCCCGGCCAATGTCGCCAGAAGACTGGCTGCGTACGAATATAGATTCAAATAACTGCGTTTCGAAATGCCGATTCCAATCTCGGTGATCCAACTCGTCGCTTGAATCGCGAGGCTCAGGACCAGCGGAAAGACCACGATTGACGCATCCCCGTACTGCGGTCCGGCCAGGATCGTCAGAATCGAATGCGACAAGCCCGAGATGATTAACGAAACGGCACAAGCTCCCAAGACAAAGGTCTGCAAAACCGAATTATACGTCAGTCCCGCATCTGCGTCCTTGTACAGCGACAAGGAAAACGGTCCCCACGCCGTTTGAAATGAACTGACCAACAATCCAATCAGCATCGCAACTTTCGCCGCTGCCGCATACATCCCCAAGGAATCGGTTCCTAGCAAATTGTCCGTCAGCGATCGTTCCAAGGTTGGCGAAAACGCACCAACAATGCAGATCAATCCCAGCGGGATCGCAAATGGTAGCATCTGGCGCAAGTGGTTCCAGTGACTTGGCCAAATCAACCACTCTCGAACAAAGAATAGGCCTAACGCTGCGAACAAAGCGTGAGTTATCAACGAGACCCATAAGACTCCCGTCGTATCAAGTGCGAACCAGCGGACCCCAAGCAGCAACAAGCACATTTGTACAATTGTCGAACCGACCGTGACGATTAAAAACGGCGCACGAGCAAAGGTCCACTTCAAAATGTTCTGTGTAAAGTTGACCAGAAGCAGGAACGGTACTTGCAGTAACACCACTTGCAACAGCCGATAGCGATCTTCACCTGTGATCAACCATGGGGTGATCGACTTGGCATTCCACCACAAACATGGGATGAAGATGACAAGTCCCAGAAACTGAAATGCCAATGATTGTGAAATCAGTTGCCGACGTTCGGTCAGGTCTTCGGTCTCATAGAAAAACCGAGCCACGGCCGAATCTTGTCCGAACACGAAGACGATGGCCAATAATCCCGCAAGGATCATGAAGTAGTCCAATGCCCCGTATTCCGAGACGGTGAAGTGCCGCGCCAAGAGCGGGAACGTCACCAGCGAAAAAGCCTTGTTGAAGGCTGCCGCGGCGCCATAGAGTACCGAGTCCTTCAACAAGAACGCCAAGCGGCCGCGTTGGGTCAGGCCAATCGGAGAAGGGCTATGCGAACGGTCGTTGAAGGGCAATGGATTAAGTCACTATATTTGCAAAAAGTTCTGACGCAGCTATTCCTAGCCCGTGGCTACGAGTTCTGTGGACGCTCCGCACCTAAATGATTGAGCCACTGTTGAGCCAAACCGATACCATTGTATTGGTCAAACCATACTCGTGCGGCTTCACCAAGTTCCCGAAGTTTTTGCGGTTGATCGACGGCTAGTCTCAGCGAGTCCAAAATGTCTGCTTCGTGTCTCACCTTCAGCAGCGGCGGCGGCGGGTAGCCGTAAAGCTCAGCAAATTCCCCGTCGTCAAACAAGAATCCTTGCAAGATGGGTTTGCCACTGGCGAGAGCTTCCCACCCGGTCCCACCCCAGATCATCCGATCGACGTCATAGAATTCGCCAATGACCAATGACACCTGCGTGATCAGCCACATCAATTCCTTGCGGGCCATGATCGGCAACCAGGTCACAAAGTTATCCAATCCAAGTTGCGAAACCAAGCCTTTGGTTGCGGCGACATCGGGACCGTATTCCACGACAAAGACCCGTGGACGCAGCCCTGTTCGCTCCTTCAACAGACTAGCAAGTGCCGTAAAAAAACGCTGTGAGTTCTTGTTTTCGTGAGTCCATTCTTCGTCGGTATAAGACCCAGGATTTTGCCACAACAAACGGGCATGATGCAAAACCGAAATGGACGACTCACGAGCCAAAGTCGCAGCTTCCCTAAGGATCGATGTTGGCGGAGCTGCGGGCAAGGGTTCCCGCGAGTAAACCATCGGAATCGCCATTTGCTTCGGGCTCGCACCAATTTTCGCGAGCGTGGTTTGCGTGACGCCCGGGTCTGCGTTAAATACATAATTTGCTCGGCGAATCCCTGCTGCTTGACGTTGCTGGAGCCAACGCAATCCCAGATGCACCATTCCCTTGGTCGAGTTTAGCCAAGCTGTGAATTGCGGTGCATGTAGGTACTCGACTTGGATGGCATAAGGGTAGAAGACGTCTAAAGACCGATTGATCCGCTGCAAAATGGCCGGAGTCAGTCCCGAGCCGATCAGAAAGTCGTATTCCGCGTATGTCTTGCGAATTGCCGACCGCGATATAGGTGCTACCCATGAATCCGTGCCACCCAACTGGGCCCGGATCAGCGAGCGGATGGCCATCAGGGAAGACATGGGGAATCCCAATCCCGCAATGGGCGTGTTTGGGATTTTCGTTTGATGAATAAACGGCTGCCAACGTTCCATTTGCCATGTGTCGGCTGACGGTTGAAAATGGGATAGGCTCCCACGTCCGTCCTCGGCATGGAGTAATAAGTGAGCGTCGGCACCGAGATCGCGAAAGTAACGCAACAACGAGAAATTGTTGTTGTTCATGTTGCCGACGAGCCCAATCTTCATTGCCATAGCGCTTTCAAACTGGACCGTTCAGGGTAGTGGACCAAGACACCCATCCCCGGTTTCTGAAAGACGACCATGTTCCCAAGTCCAACCGCAGAAGCGCCCGCGTCCCGGACCCCTTCGCGAATATGCTGTAGCGCGCCAACTCCGCCGTGTGCGATGACCGGAATGGAAACAGCGGAGGTTACTTGGCTGATCAAATCGAGATCCAAGCCCTGCCATGTTCCTTCGCGATCGATGGATGTCAAAAGAATTTCGCCCACGCCCAATGCTTCGACTTCGCGAGCCCACAATACCGGATCGTGATATTCGTTCGTTTGTCCGGAATTCGAATGGACCGATTTTTTCGACCCAAGCTGTTTTACGTCAATCGAGGCGATCACGGCTTGGCTGCCAAAGTACGATGCGATTTGATCAACGAGTTGTGGCGTGCGAAACAATGCCGAGTTGAGGCTAATCTTTTCGAAGCCGATGTCGAAAATCTCTTTGGCGTGGTCCAAGTGTTGGATTCCACCTCCATAACCTAGCGGCATGAAGCACTCGCCGGCGATGTCTCGCAGCAGTGAGAAATTCGGGGATTGCTGCTGACGAGTGGCGCGAATATCCAAAAACAGTAGCTCGTCAACTTCCAACTCGTTGAAGATGCGACAAGTGTTGCACGGATCGCCGACGTAAGTAAAACGTCCAAAACGCGTTGTCTTCACCAAGCTCTCGTCTTGGAGTAAGAGAATCGGAATGACGCGCGGCTCCATTAGGTTATTGCAATTCGCTTGGGAAGAGCTGGTGGCTGACACAGGCGGTTTGACCGTTCTGTTTAACTGTTGTTCGATCGATACAGGTGTGTGTGAAAACGATAGATTCTCGCGGCGTTTCTACTTGGTCGATTCCGGCGATCCGCCAGAAGTGTTCGTTTCCCTTGCCATTTGTGTCGGTCTTTTCTCGACGATACAACACGCCAAGTTGGCTTGTTGCGCCACTAGGGTTGTGTTGAATCATTCGGGCCTGTGCGTGTTGGGATCGAGCTGGGTGTGGTCGGTGCTTGGGATGGAAAACAATACTTCAGGTAGAAACTCATCGGAACCAAGTTGGCTTTGGCCAGCAGATAAAACAACGGGCGACAACGTTCGAATCGCTGCTTGTAGGTAGGATACTGCGTCCAATTTTTGGGTGGGCTTTGCATGATCTCGGTGTATTGAGCGGCGGAAAACCCCAGCCGCTTTTGGAAGTAGTTGACGAGTTCGTCTTCGATCAGAGGTGGGGTATTGTAGCGAGACCAAGCTTCGGATCTGGAGATGACGCCGTTGCGAACTTGCGCCGAAAGCGTGTTGTTTCGCATATCGGTATGGAATTTTTGTGGTAGGTACACGCTATGATAAAACGCTGTCATGCGATTCTCTAGGTGATGACCACCGTAATACTTCCAGCCGAACTGACGACTGAGGAATTGCTGCGCTTCCTGTTTGGAATACTTCAAGTACCACAGTGGACGGATAAACTTGACTCGGGTCCAAATGGCGGATCTCAAGAAGCGAGCAAAAGTCATTAAGGGATAAGTCTGTAGAGGACGGCGTCCGAACCGTTGGTGGATGGCTTGTATGTAACGCCCGTCAAAGTAGTTGCGGCCCAAAGGCGTGATACCTTCCTCAACGAAGGAATGCCCTTCCAAAATGTAACGAATCGAGTACTTGGCAGCGACTTGACGCAACAAGTAAGCGTAACCGAGGTCGGTTGCCGCTTCGATTTCCGCGACTCCGGCGAGGAAAAACGCTCTAAAGAGGTCGTCGGCCTCCTTGTTGGCCACAACATGGGTGTACAGGTCCACGTCCAATCCGTGAAGAACGTGATGGATATTGATGGTGGCGATGGCAGAATTCCATGTGTTGTCGTAGTGAACGGCCAGCGGTCGCAATCCCCACTGTTTCGCCATGTAAACCAAATAGGACGAATCTGTCCCGCCACTGACTCCGACCAAACAATCGTACTGCTTGCCCCGCCCTGCCCTTCGAATATCGGCCAAAATGTTATCGAAAATCGCGATACCTTTGTTGGCTCCGGTGCCATATTGCTCGACCAAACGATCGGTTTGGTGGCAATAATTACAGACGCCGTCGTTGTCGAAGTGAATGCTAGAGACTCGCTCGTCATAAATGCAACGCGAGCAGATTCGGATCGAAACTTTGTCTATGTCGGGATCGAGCAGCATCACGTGCGATCCGTGGAACCTTGGATTCGCGCCGGAGTGCCCCAAGCTTTGGAATTTGGTGGCAAGTCGACATTGACGAAGCTATTGGCGCCCACCACGCAGCCATCACCAATGGTCACTCCTTTGCTGATGACAGTATTCGGACCGATGTAGCACCGACTGCCGATGCGAACCGGCGCTCGTTCTGGTTCCTGCTTGCCACCGGAAATGGCCCATTGCACCGTATCGTGCGAGTAGATCTGAACGCCAGCGCTGATCGAGCAGTAATCACCGATCGTCAATCCGCCCGAACCATCCAAAACGGTAAACGGGCCAATCCAAGTCTGCTCACCCACAGTGACTTGGCCCAAAACCAACGAGCTGTCGTAAATGCTTGAGCCGACACCGAAACCAAGGGAACGGGCTTTCTCCCAGCGATCGACCAAGTAATCGCCGACCGGCAAACTGCGATTCCATCGCTGTTGTGTTTCGGATTGCTTCTGTTGCAAAAGGGCAGCGAAATCCTGCTCCAGTTGTTTCAAGCGATCAAGTTCAGAACTCATGTTTTCCATCCGCGAACAACTACAAGTACGCGCGCATCCAAGCTTCGAGGTTCAATAGCGACCAAATTAGCAAGCGCCGATTCAGCTCGCCACGCAGATGCTCATCGATCCGCGGCAGGACGGCATTCGGATCCAGGACATCATAGATTCGAGCCGATTTATCGTACAAGGTGCGTCTGACAAAGTCGATGCTTTCGCCCTTGAACCAACTGGCGTCCGGTGAGGAGAATCCTTGTTTGATGGCGTTTGCAGTCTGCGCTGGAATATAGCGTGACATCACATCACGCAGAATTTGTTTGCCATCACTCGTTTTCTGGAAGTAAACCGATTGTTTGTTCCGCGGGTCGTTTTCGTTGACCCGGAATGCCGTGTCGAGTTGATTCAGCTTCATTTCCACCGGACAGCGCATGGCGAAATCGACCAAGTCGTTGTCCATAAACGGAACTCTCGACTCCAGGCCATAGGCCATGGACAGTTTGTCTTCGACGACAAAGAGGCCATGCAAGAAGGTCTTGGCTTCAAAATATAGTGAATGGTTGATGTAGTCCTCAGGACGCTTGAGCTCGATCTGATGTGTTGCAAACACATCTCGAAAGATGTCGCGTGTCCAAACATGGCTGACATCGGACCAAACCGGTGCAAACATGGCTTTCAAGTAACGATTGTCGACCAACCGTTGCCAGTACAGATAGTATTGATCGATAAAGTGTTCAAAATTCAGCGATTGGACATTACGGTAGTAACGCCAAGGGTACCCGCCGAATAATTCGTCTCCGCCGCTACCCGAGAGAACGACTTTGACGAACTTGCTGGCCAGTTTTGCTGCGTAAAGATTTGGATAGGATTGCCCGACTCGCGGTTCTTCCAGATGCCACGCCAATTGTGGCAAGCATCGTTCCATGTCCCCAGCCTTGAGAACCATTTCATAGTGTTCGGTCTTGAAGCAAGCGGAGAGTGCTTCCGCCTTTGCACGCTCGTCAAAACCCAGTTCGATACCGGAAGCGGAACTGAGGTCGAACCCACAGGTGAACGATTTTAAGTACGGAAAAGACTGCGAAGCAATCGCTGTAATGGAACCGGAGTCCATGCCTCCACTCAAGTAAGCGCCTAGTTCGACGTCAGCCACCAATTGCCGCTGGACCGCTTGCTTGAAGAGACGGTCCAATTCTTCCTGATATTCGCGCCGATCAATGGGTTCCTGGGGCGTATGAAAGCAATAGTCCCAATAACGCACGAGCTTGATGTCGACTGAGCTCGTCGCTGCGTCAAGGTGTTCGAGCCGCGCGACCAGGTAGTGTCCGGCGGGCAACATCCGAATCTCGGACAACAGAGTTTGGTCGGTGAAGAGATTCTGAAACGTTAGATACTCCAGCAGGGCCGGCAAATTCAACTGCCGGGGGAAGTCTGGCTGGGCTAAGATGGCCTTTTGTTCCGAGCCAAAAGAAAAATCGAAGCCACGCCGTGCATAGTAGAGCGGTTTGACCCCATAGCGGTCGCGGGCCAAATACAAGGTGCTTTGTTGCCGATCCCAAAGGGCCAAGGCGAACATGCCATTGAATCGTCGAATCGCTTCAATGCCCCAGTGGGCTAATGCGGTCAGCACCACTTCCGTGTCGGACTCGCCGCGAAAACAATGACCAAACGAGATCAACTGGGAACGCAATTCGCGATAATTGTAGACCTCCCCGTTGTAACTAAGGATGAAACGCCGATTTTGGCACTCCATCGGTTGGTGCCCGGTGGGCGTGGGATCAATGATGGCCAAACGGCGATGTCCGATTCCCACACTGGCGTTAACCCAATGTCCGGAACCGTCCGGCCCTCGATGGGCGATGGCTTGAGTCATTCGTTCAACCGTTGCGGGAGCAACCGGTGAACCATCAAAACGAACCAATCCGGCAATGCCGCACATGAGGCTGGTTAACTCTTTCGGCCGATCACGTGTTCGATCACGTAATCCTGTTCGGCGGTCGTCATGCCATGGAATAGCGGAAGCGAAATGCTACAGTCGTTGGCTGCCCAAGCGTGCGGGAAATCCGCTGGCTGAAGCTCGTACTTATCTCGATAATATCCCAACATGTGGACCGCATGCGTCGCTGGTCGTGTGGAGATACCGTGTTGCTGCAGTTGATCCATCCATTGATTGCGCTGCTCACGAACTTTGGAAATGCTGTGCTTGGAAATTGGTTCTGGGATAAACCAGCAAGGATAGCTTTGGTAGCCATGTTCGTAACCGCTTGGGACGGTCGGGGTCTGTAGCCAAGCGAGGTTGGCGAAGGCCTCGTTATAGCGGGTTGCCAATCGCTGTCGCTCGTTCACAATCTCGGCCGCGCGATCCATTTGTGCGGAGCCCAAGGCCCCTTGGATATCGGTCATGCGTTGATTGTATCCAGCATCGGGGTGATCCGACAACAAATAAGGTCGTGCCCCAAGATGACGCTGCAAGTCGCTGAGTGCCGCGCCATGGTCCCGCAAACGACGAAGTTTCTCCGCCAACTCATCCGAGTGGGTCGTGATCATTCCACCTTCACCGGTTGTGATGGCTTTGCGTGGATGAAAGCTAAAGACTCCCAAATCGCCAAGGGTACCAACATGTTGGCATTGATAGCGAGAGCCAAAGCCGCAGGCAGCATCTTCAATGACGAAGAGTTGATTTCGTCGAGCGAGATCGGAAACTTGGCACATGTCGGCTGCCAGTCCGAACAGGTGAACTGGTAAGATCGCTTTGGTGCGGGGAGTTAGTCGACGTTCGGCCTCCAGAACGTCCAAGTTGAACGTTTTCGGATCGATATCGCAGAAGACGACCTTACCGCCAAGATGTTCCACCACGTTCGCGGTGGCGACCCACGTAAACGCGGGGACGATGGCTTCATCTCCGGGCCCGAATCCAATCGCCGCCAAGGCCAGGTGTAATCCTGCGGTACAGGAAGTCACCGCGATCGAATGCTTCGCGCCGGTAAAGGCAGACCACTTCTCTTCGAACGCACGAACTTGTGGACCCTGAACCAACCAGCCGGAACGGAGCGGTTCCAAAACTTGGGCGATTTCATGCTCCAACAACGAGGTGCGCGCGATCGGAACTTTCATTGTCGATCAACGCCCGTTCTGAGCCGCCATTCGATCAGTTTCTGCAAACCTTCGCGCAGCGAGTACTGGTACAAAAAGCCCAACTCTTGCTCGGCTTTTCGGCGCGAGCCGATTCGATTTTGCACCAGCGCACGAGCGTCACTGTTGTTGTAGGGACGATAAACAACTTGTAAGTTCGAACTCTTCAGTTCCAAAATCAACTGGCAGAGTTCTCTGATGGTCGTTTGTACTTCGGTGCCGACATTGTACATTCCGAAGGCAACATCGCTTTGGAGTGCGGCGACATTACAGCGGGCCGTGTCTTCGACGTAAATGAAGTCATAGGCTTGGCTTCCGTCGCCATTGATGACGGGTGGCTCGTTCGCGGCAATCTTGTTCAACATGATCGGGACAACCCCGGTGTACGCTGCCGTCTGATCTTGGTGGGGCCCATAGACGTTCATGTAGCGCAGGCCGATGATGGGCAATCCGTAGCGTTCGTGCATCGCCGTACACATCGCTTCGCCCGCAATTTTGGTGGCGCCGTAAAAATTCTTGTTGTTGAACGGATGTGCCTCGGTCATTGGCAATTCAACGGCATCTCCGTACACCGACGCGGACGAAGACCAAACCAACTTCTTGATCTTGTGCTTGACGCATGCTTCGAGAACGTTGAAGGTCCCGGCGATATTGACTTCAAAGGCGGTTCGTGGGTAATCCTTGCAGTGAAGCAACCACATGGCGGACAAGCAGACAACATAGTCCATGCCTGCGACCGCGACATCCAAAATATCTGTCTCGCGGATATCGCCGCCGAAAGGGAAAATCGTACAGCGTGGATCCTGTAGTTGCTCGGCGAGGTACTCGCGTTTGCCGCGCGTGAAGTTGTCGTAGACGACGACTTGGGCGACGGGCACTTTGAGTAGTTCGGAAACGACGAAACTACCAATGAACCCTGCCCCGCCGATTACCAGTACTTTGCTGCCGTCAAGTTTCATCGGCCAACCTTCGCTCCTTCGGTAACCAACGGAACGCGATGTTTCCGTGGGGTAATCTCGGCCCGGATCGCGACTACAAACGAGCGTCGATCTGGTCGCGTGGGAATAAAGACTTGATGTCGTAGACCACGCACTCGCGTCGGCCATACTTCTTGATGGCTTCAAGACCAAGTTCTTTGAACTGTTGATGGGCAACCGCAATGATCACGGCGTCATATTTGCCGCTGGCAGGCTGAGCGACGGGCGCTAACCCGTATTCGTGTTCGCATTCCTCGGCATTGACCCACGGGTCGTAGACATCGACGTTCGCACCGTAGCTATTTAGTTCTTGGACGATGTCGACCACCCGGGTGTTTCGAATGTCGGGACAGTTTTCCTTGAATGTCAGCCCAAGAATCAGGACGTTCGCACCTTCGACATGGATTCGGCGACGCAACATGTGCTTGACGACCTGCGAAACCACATATTGTCCCATTTGGTCATTGATCCGCCGACCAGCCAAAATCACTTCCGGCATGTAGCCGACTTCTTGCGCTTTATGGGTTAGGTAATAGGGGTCGACACCAATGCAGTGACCACCGACCAATCCCGGGCGAAACGGCAGAAAGTTCCATTTGGTACCCGCCGCTTCCAGCACGGCTTGAGTGTCGATACCCAAGCGATTAAAAATCAATGCCAACTCGTTGACCAAAGCGATATTCAGGTCGCGCTGAGTGTTTTCGATGACTTTTGCGGCTTCGGCAACGCGGATGTTGGGTGCCAAGTGAGTACCCGCTGTCACGATACTTCGGTACAGTGCATCGACGACTTCACCAATTTCGGGTGTCGATCCGGACGTGACCTTCTTGATCGTCGTCAGACGATGTTCTTTGTCCCCGGGATTGATGCGTTCTGGGCTATAGCCGGCAAAGAAGTCCACGTTGTACTGCAGGCCTGATTCTTTCTCGATCAGGGGGATGCAATCCTCCTCAGTTGCCCCTGGATATACCGTCGATTCATAAATCACGATATCGCCAGGTTTGATGACCTTACCGACGGTTTGTGATGCTTTGACCAGCGGCGTCAAGTCGGGCCGTTTGTGCCGATCAATCGGAGTTGGCACGGTAACGATATAGACATTTGCCTGCCGGAGGTCTTGTGGGTTTGTGCTGTAGGTCAGCCGAGCGGCCTGAGACAGCTCCTCCGCATCGACTTCGAGCGTCGAATCTCGTCCGCTCTTCAGTTCGTCAACGCGTGCTTGGTTGATATCGAAACCCAAGGTCCAATACTTCTTGCCGAACTCGACCGCCAACGGCAATCCAACGTAACCAAGCCCGATGACGGCGATTTTCTTTTGTGACAAGTCGATCATGATTGATTTGCTCAGGGGAAAAGTTTTGTGAAGTAACCCAGTTTATTTGCGAACCGGCACTTTGGGCAGATCTCTGTTGCATTTTGGCAACAGGAATCGAGATGGCGGTTAACGATAAACTTGTTCTCGCAGATTGGTTTGGCTGGGATAGGTGATCAGCACGGCTCGGTGCTTGCCCACAAACACGAAGAAACTACCGGCCGCGACCGCGGAGGCACCTGCATCGTGGACGGCCGCTCGCAGGTCTGCTAACGAACCAGCACCGCCACAGGCAATCACCGGAACGTCAACGACGGAAGTAATACTTCGAATGGAGCTGAGGTCAAATCCCGTCATCAACCCGTCATGGTCGATGTTGTTCAAGAGGATTTCGCCCACACCCCAGTCGACCATTTGTTTGGCGCGGTCCACCAATTTCATGTTTTGGTTTTTCGAGTTCGAATGACTGTAGCACAAGTAGGATCCGAACAGGTTCTTGCGATAGTCGATGGAGGCCACAATCGTCGAGCCGCCAAATCGTTGGCACGCGTCGCGAACCAAGTTAGGATTCTCGTAGGTTACGGAATTGAGGGCGACCTTTTCGACGCCCAACTTCAATAACGCCTCGATATCTTGCAGGCTGCGAATCCCACCCCCGTAACACAACGGCATGAAGCATTCGCTGGCAATGTTCCGCAGCATGTTGAGATTGATCGGCGTTTTGTTTTTGCTGGCTTCTATATCCAGGAAAATCAACTCATCGACTTCTTTTTCATTGAAGATACGAACGGCATTGATGGGATCACCCACGTATTTGGGGTCCTTGAACTTCACGGTCTTGTATAGCCCCGGACCTTTAAGCAGCAAGCAGGGAATCACCCTGAATCGTTTGATGGTATTCATGATAACGCCGCAAACCGTTCTAAAAGTCGCATGCCAAAACGATGGCTCTTCTCGGGATGGAATTGAGCGCCGATCAACTTTTTCGCCGACATGGCTGCCGCGAATTCGTAGCCATAGAACGCTGTGGCTAACACGATTTCGGGTTGATCACACATGAAATGGTAGGAGTGTACAAAATAAAATCGGTCTTCTTCGCCAGGATGAAGGAGAGGCGACTCTTTTCGGATTTGGATGTCGGACCAACCCATATGTGGCACTTTGGCTTTGATTGTCGTATCGCGCGAGAAGAATCGAATGGTATCGGCGGCGAACCAACCCAATCCCGGCAGTTCTCCTTCCTCGCTGCCGCGGGTCATCATCTGCGCACCCAAACAGATTCCCAACACATAGATTTGGTCCTCCGCGGCAACTTGTTGCAGGGGTTCAACAAATCCGTGCTCGGCAAGTTTTTTCATGCCCTGATCAAACGCCCCGACGCCAGGCAAAATCAACTTGGAGCACTCGAAGCATTCCGCCGGTTTCGCGACGGTGCGGCACGGGATCTTCAACTTCTTTAGCATGTTCAAGATCGACCCAATATTGCCGATCTCGTAGTCGATGACGCCAATCATGTCTCAAATGCTTTGGTTGGAAGTGGTTGCCGGTGTCTTCAAGAGAAAAGGCGCCGGCAGGAGTCGTCCAAGTGGTTAACGTGCTATCTGGCCTGTTGCACAGCTTGCTTTACTGCGGCGATGACCCGATCCTGATCTGCTACGCTCAGGAATGGATGCATTGGCAGGCTCAAGACCTCGTCGGCGGCTTTTTCCGCAACGGGGAAGTCCCCGCGTTTGTAGCCGTAGGGGGCAAAGACCGGCTGTTCGTGGACACACTTCGGATAATAAACGGCGGTTGGGATCCCCGCCGCTTTCAAGTGCTCTCCAACCGTGGCTCTGTTCCCAACGCGAATCGTATACTGGGCGTAGACGTGAGTGTTCCCAGGGCGAACTTCCGGGACGACGCATGCCCCACGGAGTTGCTCCGAATAGCGGGCTCCAATCGCGTTCCGCTGTTCAACTTCCCATGGGAAGTGTGGCAACTTGCCCAGAATGACGGCGGCTTGCAACGTGTCCATGCGACCGTTCATGCCGACGTAGGGATGGTGATGCCTTTGTAATCCGCCATGCGTGCGAATGGCCGACATTTTTAGGGTCAAGGCCTCGTCGTCCGAGAACAAGGCACCTCCATCGCCAAAACAGCCGAGCGGTTTTGCCGGGAAGAAGCTGGTGCTAGAAACACGGGTCACCGCACAACTGCGGCGCCCCTTTTGAGTGGCACCAAAGCTTTGGGCGGCATCTTCAATGACTGTGATGCCATGCCGTGCCGCAATTTCATTGATTCTCTCGTAGTCCGGCATTTGGCCAAACAAGCTAACCGGAATAATGGCCCGCGTCTTATCCGTGATGGCGCGTTCCAATTGATCGACATCCAAGTTGTAGTCGATGGGATCCACATCCACAAAAACCGGTTTGGCCCCAACGAGCAAAATGACTTCCGCCGAACTGATCCAAGTAAATGGAACGGTGATGACTTCATCGCCCGGGCCAATGTCCAGAGCCCGCAAGGCAATTTCCAGACTATCCGTTCCACTCGCGACAGACAGGCAATGTTTGACACCGACATAGTCGGCCAAGGCGGACTCCATTTCCGCGATCTCTGGGCCCATGATAAACTTCCCATGGTCCAAGACGGTCCGCATCCGCGCGTCGATTTCGCTTTGGTACTTGTGATACTGAGTTTTTAGATCGATGAATTCCATGGTTCGTTACTTCGATTCGAGCTTTGTAAGTTGATTATCTTGTAAACGGTACACCGCCCCGGTGTGAGTACAGATTGCCTCACCCTCTCCGCGAAGAGGCAGAGGTAGTTGTTCGCCAAATTCGCTCATCCACCCGATTTGTTTGCCGGGGACGCCAACGACAAGAGCATAGTCCGGAACGTTGCGATTGATCACGGCCCCCGCACCAATAAACGCGAACTTTCCGATCGTCACACCGCAGACGATCGTGCAGTTGGCCCCCAGGGTCGCTCCTCGTCGAACCATTGTGTCGCGGTACTCGTTCTTTCGTTCGACAAAGGAGCGGGGATTGTAAACATTCGTAAAGACCATGCTAGGCCCGCAAAAAACGCCATCCTCCAGGGTGACGTTATCGTAGACCGAAACATTGTTTTGAATTTTGCAGTCGTCACCGATGGAGACGCGGTTCCCGACAAATACGTTCTGGCCCAACGAAACATTGCGGCCTATCTTGGCGCCTCCACAGACGTGGACGAAGTGCCAAACTCGAGAACCGTCGCCAATCTGAGCGCCTTGGTCGACGATGGCCGATGGATGAACAGTGAATGACATAAGAAAAATCTACTGGGAAAAAGTAGGAAGGGGTTTTCTAGTCGTCCTCAGCCCGAAACGCCAATGCCTTGGTACTGAAAGCCGAATTGGGAAAGTTGGTTTTTCTTCAACAAATTGCGACCATCGAAAACAAAGGCGGGCTTATGCATCTGGTCGTAAATTGCTGAAAAATTGGCGGTTTTGAACTCGTCCCATTCGGTCAGTACCGCGATGGCGTGAGCCTGGTGGGCAGCGGATTCAGCGGATGCCGCCACGTGCAAGTTCTCGGCCAGGAGTCTTTCCGAGACGGGCGACAAACGCCCATCTGGGCCTTGCATCACCAACTCGAGTTCATGACGGATCTGAGCCTCGGAGACTTTCGGATCGTAGATCGTGATTTTGGCGCGTTCTTCGAGCAGGTCGCGGCAGATATAGATCGCCGCTGACTCGCGTGTGTCGTTGGTGTCTTTCTTGAACGCGAAACCCCAGACCGCGATTTTCTTGTCCGATACGGTGTTGAACAACGTCCGCACGATTCGCTGAACAAAACGTCGCTTTTGGTAGTCGTTCATTTTGACGACTTGCTCCCAATACGCCGCGACTTCTGGAAGTCCGAAGTACTCGCACAGATACACGAGATTCAGAATATCTTTTTGGAAGCAGGAACCACCGAAACCAACGGAGGCTCTCAAAAACTTGGGGCCAATTCGCGAATCCGTCCCAATCGCGGCGGCGACCTCATCAACGTCCGCTTCCGTCACTTCGCACAACGCGCTGATGGCATTGATGGAGGAGACTCGTTGCGCCAAAAACGCGTTGGCGGTCAACTTCGACAACTCGCTGCTCCACAGGTTGGTGGTCAGCAGTTTTTCGCGAGGAATCCAGCGAGCATAAACTTCGACGAGGGCATGGATTGCCGTGGGGTTTTCGCCTCCGATCAGAACGCGGTCTGGATTCAAGAGATCGTCAATCGCGGTGCCTTCTGCCAGAAACTCGGGGTTGCTCAAAACATCAAAAGTGGCGCCGTCCCCAGTGTTCGAAAGGATCGTTTTGACGGCTTCCGCTGTCCGCACCGGGAGTGTTGATTTCTCCACGACGATCTTGTGCCCGGTGGAAACGCGGGCGATCTGCCGAGCACACTTTTCGACATACTCGAGGTTCGCTGCCTTACCAGCGCCGGTTCCAAACGTCTTCGTCGGCGTGTTGACCGAAATGAAGACCATATCTGCCGCGGAAATGGCTTGGTCAACCTCGGTCGAGAAGTGGAGGTTTTTTCCTCGCCGGTCGGCGACGATTTCATACAGTCCGGGTTCGTAGACGGGCAGTTCGCGACTGTTCCATTGCGCAATTCGGGTCGGGTTGATGTCCACAACCTTGACGTCGATGTCGGGACACTGCTTCGCAATCATGGCCATCGTTGGGCCCCCAACGTAGCCAGCACCGATACAACAGATTCTTCGAATGGGGTGGGTCATGATTCGTTTTCTGGTTGGTGCCGTCGAACCGCTCGAAGTTCTAGGAATTGCCGTCGGCAACCACCTCTGTACTTTGGATCAGCAAGTTTGCTGGCGACTTTATTCCCAAGTGCTTTGGGAGGGCATCCCAGGAATCGTTGTATTGGCTCGAACCGCAACAACGAACATTGCCGTACGATTTTCCGCGGACTCTGTCCCCGTGGGTGACGCGATTAATGTCGGAATCGGCACCCTTAGTGCTCGCGTTGGCGATTAGCCGTAGCGAGTCTTTTGGAAAGTTCTCAACGCATCATTCGGCACTTGCCTTGCCGGTTATTCGCGTCTCACTTTGGAACGCGCCCAGTAGGCAAAGTTCGATGGCCACAGTTGAAAGTCTTACCAAAACGGGAATTGAACAGCTGTTCGGAATCGATTGTAGTCTTTCAGAGGGATTACGGAAGCGATTTACGCAATCTTTATGTAAGGGCATTGAAACTTGGGCAACTTGTAGTGACAGGGGGACTTTTAACGATTCTTCCAAATTGAGCATCCGTTTTGACGATTCGCGTTGGTCGAGCCTTGAAATTTGATTCTGGTTAATTCGGTGTGAATGACTGAGGTGAGGGCGATGCAATGGGAGAGGTAGCATATACAATGAGCCTTGCACTACTGGCAAATGGGGCGAGCTTTTTTTGGCAGTTTGCCGTTCTCGTTCCGTGACGGGTGGGCGGGTGCTGCATCAAGCAGTTTGGTAACGCTGTGATACTTCGATGATCAAGACGATTTCGCGATTTTTTAGGCGACTGTCTCGGTGGCTCGCGGGGCTGTTGGATGTTCCAGCCCGTTGGGGACGCAATCTTTCCGCCTGGTCCAACCGTCGATCCTCAAGTGGCCAAGGGGCATTGAACCGAGCCGAGGGTTGGCTGAGCGCTTTGTTGCGGGGCCTGGTTTGGATCGTTCGCCGTCCCGTCGAAGTAGTCGAACGCTGGACGGCGAAGCAGGTTCCGAAGAAGAAGTCCGTTGATTCGCGGAAGGAGGAGGCCGAGTTAAAGCTCGCCTTGAAGCAAAAAGCCGCATTAGCGCGGCGCAACCAGACGTTGGCGAATTCTTGGGTGGGTCGTATCGGAACCATGGTTCTGCGGCCCTTTGGCGGTTTTGTCAGTTTTGCAGTCGCCTTCATTCGGACTCGGTCATGGGCCACCGTTTTGTGGGGAATCCCGGTTCTTTTGATGGTCTCCATTTTGATGCTGGCGGTGCTTTACAAGTACGCGTTTGATAACCAAAGAATAGCCGCGCGCTACGAGACGGCGTTGGCGGACGCGATCAAAGCGGGTGAAACGGAACAAGCTAACCAGTTCCGATTGAAGTTAGAACAATTGGGCGTCATGACTGACCGAGGGGAGTATCGCGTCGCCTTGTCGATGGCGGAGGCGAAGGATCTGAACGGGGCTTACGAGCGGATGCAGCGGTTAGCGCCCACCGACAAGCCGGGGTTTCCGGGAGCCCATTATTGGATCATCCAACACTTGATGGACGGCAAGTTGGGGGTTCCGGTCTCCGAAGCTTCGGCTCTGGCGCTCCAGCACATTCAGCAATTACGCAACTTGGTTGGAAACCAACCTGACTTGATCTATTTGGAAGCCTTGGCGCGATTCCAATTGGAAGAATATGCCGTGGCCAAAAACTTGCTGAGCCAAATCGATCGAACGTTTCAGCCTGCCCTGGCATTGCAAGTCGAGATCGCCATGCGAATGAAGGAGAAGGCCGAAGCTCGCGAGTATGCCTTGGCCCTTCTCCGGCAGTTGACGCAATCTGTGGAAACGGGCCGGTCTTTGACGGATCAAGAACAGTCATGGCAGGTCGCGGCGGGCAGGTTGATTGGGGACCAACAGGCCGTGGACACGGCGATCGAGAACTGGTACCGAGCGAATCCGAACAGCCCGGATGCTCGGTCCAATCGAGCGATCAAGTTGCTGACCGACTTCGATCGTTGGCTGCGCAATCCAGAATTGGAGAAAATGGGACCGGCCGTCGAATCGTTCCTTACCGCAGCGCGCTTGCTTCCCGAGGCAAAGTTTGACTTGATTCGAGAGCGGTTAGGCTTCATCCAGAGTAATCAAAGTCGTTCCCCGGCGTTCGCCCAGTTTCGCGCGAAAATCTATGAACAGCCGGATGTCCCAATGCTCATGAGCGAGTTCTTCGGCGCGTTGGCAGCAGCGAACGAAGAATGGGACGTGGCGGATCGCTTGTTGAAGCAAGTCTTGCAAATTGATCCCACCCAAACCGCGGCCTGGAACAATCGAGCCCACGCGCTCAACTGGGGCTTTCCGGAGCGGCGACAAGAGGCGTTGGAGTATGCCAACAAGGCGGTCGAATTGGACGAGAACAATCCCAGTTTGCGCGAGACGCGGGGCATGGTGCACTTCAATTTGAAGCAGTGGGACAAAGCCATCGAGGATTTGGAAATGGCCGCGAATGGTGTCCAAAAACTCGAGCGAGTCTTACAATCGTTAGCCATCTGTTATCAAGAGACCGGTCGGCCCGAAGTGGCGGAAGTCTATCGCAAACAAGCGCGAAGACAGCAGTGAGCAAACCTCTTCGCCCAGTGCCACCGCACCTGATCGCCAATCGTCTCAACCCGTCGTTGAATTCCTGTTTCGGAAGTAAAAAAGCCGTGGAACGAGGCCTACCCGTGAAGCGGGAAAGCCGCGGAGCGGCGACAAAGCCGTGGGTGTAAACCCGTGGGTCGGTGCAAGGAGCCCGGGTTTGGAAAGTCGCGGAGCCGCGAAACGTCTTAGCTTCGGGTGTAAACCGGTGGTTTTCGGACGGCACCGAAGTGGAATAGCCCTGGAACGGCGACACGTGACCCTCGATGCGAGTTCAATTACAGGAAAACGTTCGGACATTCTGTGAATGTTTCGTTTCCCGACCGAAAATCGTTGAATTCGAACCAAAAGGGGGAAATGCTGGATGCCTGCCCAACTTGGAGCGGTTTTCGAATGGTCGTAGGACTCAAAGTTGTTACCTGATCAAGCCACTAACCGAAATGGCTCAATGTCCCGGTCCAAAACTAGTGTTTCGACTTGGGCCAATTGCGGAAGATTCAAGGTTGGGACGTCTATGCAAAGTTTGGGCTTTGCGTAAACTAGGGAGATAAGACGGGCGGTGTTCAAAAACTTTCTGCAGCGCGTGTTGCGGGTGGATTGAACGAAAAGGAATTTTTTTCTTGGTTCGTGGTAGAATCGAGGAGTTGCTTGTGAAGAAGTTACTTGTTTTTGCTGTGCTGTTGGTGTCTTGCTTGACTGGAAGCGCTAACGCGGATGTGATTATCAGCCAGTATTACGAAGGGACATCCAACAACAAGTGGATTGAGATTACCAATGTTGGCAATTCGGCGATTGATTTGGGAGCCGGTAATTACAAGCTTTCGGGCTTCCAAAATGCGAACCGAGAATTGTGGAAGACCGGAAACGACGCCAGCATCAATGGTGGAACCTTTAGCTTGACCGGAACGCTCGCTGCCGGGTCCACAATTTGGCTGCGGCATAACTTAGCCGACACGCCGGCGTATGCGCTTGGGGGTTCAATCAATGCGGGGACCAGTGGCGTTAACTTCAATGGCGATGACAGTGTTGTTCTCTGGGCAGGTACTTCTTTCTCGTTTGCCAACGTTGTCGACGTGTTCGGAGTGACGGCGAGCACGGCTGCCAATACTTCGTTTGTCCGTAATGCAGACGTGTTGACTGGTACAAATGCTGATTTTAATGCGAGTCAGTGGCAGCAGTTCACGAATTTGGTTGTTGATGGTGCTGGCGTTGGAACGACGGAGCGGATCGGATTTCACAGCTTTAATGCGGTTCCAGAACCAGGTTCGTTATTGATCATGGGTACCGTGGTCGCATTCGGTGCAATGCGTCGTCGACGTTAAATCTTTGTACCGTTAGCGTTTTCTTCAACTCCAAAGTTACTGGCGTAACTTTGGAGTTTTTTTTGTTACATGCAACGCACTCGAAACCGACGCAACGATGACGTTGGCATCGCTCCTTGGGATTTCTGTGGTTGCTGCGAACGTGCCGTCGCGCTGCGCGTCGGCCCAGCGGGAATCAAATTTAGACAACGTAGCACGTGTCTTCGGCCCAAGGGGCGACCCCAAATCACCATCATTCCGTCGGATCAACGATCCGAAATCATACAATAACCGCACCCGTCTTTGGCGCGACGGTGCATACGCATTTAACCTTGTTTCGTCGCGTGAACGTTCCGCCATCGCGCACATCACCGCATCTGTCTTCGGCAAAAAGACTGCACGATCGTTTCGTCGCATGAACGTCCCGCCAACGCGCGCAACACCGCACGTGTCTTCGGCCCAAATGACGCCAACATCGTTTCGTCGCGTGAACGTCCCGCCAACGCGCGCAACACCGCACGTGTCTTCGGCCCAAGGGGCCAGCGCTACGTTAGCCTAGGGCAGAGTTCGCGGAAACAAACCTTGGCGAGAATCGACACGACACGCCGCAATTCCAACTCCACCAACCACTTAGCCCCGCAGGCCGCGAACGTCGCCCTAGGACACCCGGACCTCACACCCAATCGCTCCAACGGGGCAGCCGTAAATGCCGCGATCCTGCCGAATGCTACCTCAATCCCACGCGTATCGTTCGTCCAATTCGACTCGATGCTTTTCACAGAGCTTGCGATATTCGGCTTTGAAATCAAATTTGCGATGATGCTCTTCTTGGTCCTGGATATCTTTCTTGACGAAATCCACGTTCGATAACGAGACACCAAACGCGCCATACCCACTTTGCCAAGCAAAGTTGTTGAGCGACTTAGCTTGCTTCTTTAGCCATTTCGTCGTTTCCTTCTTTGCCAGTTCGGTGACCTTGGCAACGTTGATGACTCGTCCCAGCTTGTATAAAACGTGAACGTGATCTTCAACGCCGTTGATAAGTATTGGTGTGCAACCGGCGGAATCACGTATGATGGTGGCCATATAGGCGAACAATTCAATTCGCAAATCGGGTGATACCAATAACGGTAACCGATCTTTGACGGAAAACACGAGGTGTATGGGAATGACCGCAACGGACTGAGGCATATCGAATACTCCAAAATGAGTTGACAGGAAGAAATGTCCCAATCGGGCAGGCAAATGATAGCCGCGACCGAGTTCATGGAGGCAATTGCCCGCGAAGAACGTTACCATTTAGGGCTGCCCCGTTGGGGCGGACCCGTTTGTGGGCGTGGGTTTCCTAGGGCGACGTTCGCGGGGTTTAGTGATGGACCATTAGCGATGTTCGAACCAACGCAAGGCGTGTCGATTTTCATCAGCTACTGTTTCCGCGAACGTCGCCCCAGGCTAACGTAGCGCTGGCCCGTTGGGCCGAAAACCCGTGCGATGTTGTGTGCGATGGTGGGAGGTTTAAGCGACGAAACGATGCTGGCCCGTTGGGCCGAAAACCCGTGCGGTGTTGTGTGCTATGGCGGGAGGTTTAAGCGACGAAACGATGTTGGTGCATTGGGAACGATGTTGGTGCATGGCGCCGAAAACCCGTTCGGACGATTGTTTTCGCCGGGGTGGTTGTCCCGATACGGTTTAGGGCTGACCGCCTTGTGGCTTTCAGGGTTTGGTCGCCACGAACCCTTCGGTTGACACCGACTGCTAAAGCGTTCCGCCGCTTAGCGCCTTTTCCCGATGCTGGGTTTTGAACATTTGGTCGCGGATGAGCCGCGGTTTTGCGGCGTTCCTTGTGCATAGTTGTTACGTCGTGGTCGAGGATATGTCGTTGTTTTGCATGGTTGGATTGTTGGTTTGCGAATACGGAGGCGCGAATGTCCCGCCGTTTTGTGGTTTTGGGCTGCGTGGAAATGAGCCGGTCCACTACGGCTTCAGGGAGGGTATTTCGGTTTTCCAGCTCTCGGTGCTGGCGACAGATCGGCTATAAAACGCTCGTTTGACTGTGACAAAGCTTCACCAAAGATTAATCGATTCATGGCTAAACAAGCGGGCGACTTCGTGTAAGATGTTAGGAATCTGAGGGTCGTCCTCGGATTTTGCCGCAAGCACTGGTTTGTGAAAAAGCTCAGTGTAGGAAACATTTGGATGGTGGTTCGGACGCGAACCTCGGAGGATGAGGATGAAAAGATTTGTTGTTCTAAAAGTACTGGCATTGCTGATGGTAGTTGGCGTGTCTGGAAAGTCGCATGGCGGATTAGTATCAATCAATTTTGATACGGACGCAAATTGGACAGGTTCTGGAGCGTTGACCTCATATTCAAGCGGACACGTTTACTCTGAAAGTGGGTTCGTTTTCACTGGTGGTCCTGCTTTGCGGCAAACCACGAATACCCAAGATGGTGTTGTAAGTGCACTGGGTACGTATGGGTGGCGTCTGCAGGACAATCCGGCGACTTGGACCACTACTTATCAGACTGTGTCGAGTGATAAGTCAGTCATTCAGAGTTTTCAATTCGATGTTAGGCGATGGGATAGTAGTCCAAGCCCGAGTTGGGCTGTGTCTTATTCGATAAATTCCGGAACGAGTTGGTTGTCTGCATGGACGGTCGATAATACGACTTTGGGTAATTCCTCCAATTGGAGGACTTTTTCGTTTACCCTTCCTTCCCCTGTTACCGTCTCTAATGGACAATTTAGGATTCGTTTTGTTCGGTCTAGTGGCGAGAGATTGATGGTGGATAATTTTTCGCTTAGCGCCGTTCCTGAACCATCTGCCTTGCTGCTGGTTGGCTCGATCTTTGGTGCTAGTTTCTTGCGTCGACGGCGTGCTTAGTTTGACTTTTGCGTGCGGCAAAATGTTCAAGCCCCAGGATTTTCACGTTGGTGGATCCTGGGGTTTTTTGTTTTGGGTTGGACGATTGTTAAGCTCGCATTATGACGTTATCAAAAACAAGGCGATCATTCCGAAGGCGTCCTGCCCAGTATCTCGTGGCTTAGAATACTTAAGTTTATAGATTTGGCCCGGGAGCATGGAACATTGCGTTTCGGATGGGTCTGGCCTTCTGACGTAAGCCAATAACTTTTTGCTGCGGCCCACTCGCATCGTCACCCGAGGCAACTGGAATCGCCGTGCCCTAGATTGGGATTTATTTGGTTTCCCCAAACCAATCACTTGATCCTAGAAATCCAATTGCCGAACCATTCTTGAATCGACCAATCCAAAAGAACTTATTGGCAAATCCTGGCAGATCTAATTCGAACGTCGCTTTGCGGATGTGTCGCTGCTCCGCGGCTTTTTTGGATCTTGTTTTCGCCGCATGGTCCTTCGGTTGACACCGACGGCTAGAACGTGCCGCCGGTCCGCGACATTCCCGCGTCGAGGGCGGTCCCCTACTGTTGGCCGAGCCATATTCGCAGAGCATCGCTGGGTCTTGGATGGTGAATTCACGGTACCAACTGCTTCCAATACTCTCAGTGTATGAATTCGAACTGAGCAACCGCCACCGAATTGAAGTTGACCTCTCAAGTTGAGGCGTGGTTCGGTTGGCAGCCGAATGTGGCAGCGAACCACCTGAGAACTTAATAATAGAAATTCAAGGAGAAGAAGTGGAAGCGCCGATCGTCCGAGCCTGGGTCGTCCCATTCTTGGTTCAAGTAGCCAAACTCGATCCTGGATCTTTGGGAATCGTTCGGCCACCATGCTAGGCCGGCGAAGGTTCGATTTTGTTCAAAACCGGTTTCCGCGCCCCAGCCCCGATCGCGGGAATCCACGTATCGCTCGTCCCAGGCAACTAAACGTGGCCCAGAAGCACCAAATAGGCTTCTCTCCCGCCATGTATTTCGTCGCAACCGCCAACTCAAATCGTCGACCGTCGCATGAAACACACGCGTGCGAGTGGGTGATTCCGCCCAACCTTTACGCCAATCTTCGTTTGATCCCTGTGGGTCGGATTCAATCCTCAAATCGGGAGCGTGGGATTCCCAAAGTCCAGGCTCCTGGCGCGGCAATTCTCTGAGGCCGGGTAGTTCTGTCTGAGCTCTGGGTGTCTGGGCCAACAATTGCAAAGAGCCAAAGCACAGCGAGAAATATAGCGCTGTGAATAATCCGTAGGAAAACCTAGATTTCGAAACGATCCAAGATGGCAAAAACATCTTTCTTGAGAACATGACTCCTGATCACCCGCCGTACGTATGTTTCTTTCCCATCGGTCAGAATTGCAACCGGGAATAGATTTTCTGGTCAACCAAAGAGTTCGTTACTTTAAGCGAGAATCCAGCCCCTTGTAGGTGTCGGTTGCTAGCAGAGTTGGGAGTCGTAAGGGTGAAGGGTGAAGGCGAATGGAGCAAAGGCGCGGATTGGGAAAAGGATCGCCGTTGAATTTGGATAGCCGTGAAACGGCGACAAGTATTTAGCCACGAGTGTAAACCCGTGGTTTCGGGATGCCCAACGGAGGTGAAGGGTCGTGGAACGGCGATACATGGAGCGAGGGCCCATGTGGCCGTGATCAAGTGTTTGCGTGCAAGATCGCGGTCGATTATGGGGCGCCGCTTCGCGGCTTTGCGATGGAGGTCGCCACGTAACCCGTCGGTTGACACCGAGGGCTAGAACGTGTCGCCGCTCCGCGGCTTGGGACTTGGGCGAAGCGATATGAAATCTGAGATCTCAAATCTGAAATCACAAATCACAAATCTGAGCGACGAAAGCCGTTGATTCTATTTTTCCATCTCGAAAAAAGAACGGGCGCGTTTGTGGGAGAGCAAACGCGCCCGTTGGAGACAACCTGGCTCGACTCAACCGAGCGATGGGTTGTTGTACGTCTGTCGAAAGTTCAATACGACCGTCCATGCATCAGGATGCGGGGAACCCACCGTTGCCTCCCACTGCGAGCGGCTTGGCAGGACGGGTGCTCGAGCGATGCCCAAACAACTAGGCCGTCTCGGCGGTTGTGCTTTCTAGCACCGGCTCAGGCCCGTCCAAGAATCCAACTAAGGTCTTGGAGCGGTATGGTTGTTGCAGCTTGCGTACCGCCTTGGATTCAATCTGCCGGACTCGCTCGCGGGTGACCGAGAAAATCCGCCCCACTTCTTCCAAGGTGTAGCTGTATCCATCTGCCAGACCGTACCGCAGTTTTAGAATTTCGCGTTCGCGATAATTCAAATGTTCCATCGCTTGCTCGATGCGAATCTTGAGGGCATTGCGATTGGTTTCGGCCAATGGATCGGTATCGGCTTGATCTTCCAGGAATTCGCCGTAGAAGCTGTCATCGTCTCCGATAGGTTGATCCAGCGACAATGGTTGGCGGGCCATCTTGATGACCACTCGAGCTTCTTCCAAGTTGATGTTCGCTCGCATCGCGATTTCTTCGACCGCTGGTTCACGACCAAGTTCATGAACCAGATCTCGCATCACGGCTCGGACCTTGCTCATCGTGTCGATCATGTGGACCGGTACGCGAATGGTGCGACTTTGATCGGCAATTGCCCGTGTGATGGCCTGCCGTATCCACCAAGTGGCATAGGTAGAGAACTTGTACCCACGAGCGTGTTCGAACTTGTCGACAGCACGCATCAAGCCCGTATTGCCTTCCTGGATCAGGTCGAGAAAATTCAAGCCACGATTGCGGTACTTTTTGGCGATCGAGACGACCAATCGCAAGTTACTGGCGGAAAGCACGCGCTTGGCCGCATCGTGTTCGTCCTGCAAACGCTTGACCTTATCGATTCGTCGCTGCAAGTTCCGGGGGCTTTCGCCGGTTTGCTTCAACAGATACCGCAGGTGCAGGCGGACTTTTTCTGGGGTCCGAGTGCCAAAATACAGAGACGGATCGTTGTCTCGCAACATGCGATGCATGGTCTGCATCTGTTCGTTGATCCGACACAGTTGATCAAAGATCGGTAACAAGCGATTGATTCGCAGGTTCATTTCTTCGATCAACCGAACGGCTTTATGTCGTCGGCGGCAAAGTCGGTGCCACAACGACTTGCGAAGATGGGGACAGACCCCGCGTTTTCCGGCGGCTCGCCAATCCCGTTTGTTTTGCAGCAAAATGTTCTTGAGTGTCGCGAGATTCGGCCCCAATCGCTTCATGATTCGGGCTTTCTCAGCCGTGTTCGTCACTGACACCTCAATCGTGCGGTCCAGACGAAGTTCGCTCTTGTGGACCTTCTTCAAGAGATGGTACGCGCCTTCGATCAAGTAATCGGAGGCTAGAATTTGGTTGCGGTACCGAATTCGAGTTCGCTCGATTTCCCGGGCCACCACAACTTCTTCCCGGCGATCCAATAGCGGGATTCGCCCCATCTGCACCAGATACATCCGGATCGGATCATCCAGCGCTTCGCCAGCGTCCTCGATGTCGTAGCTAGTGACATCTTCCTCGTCGATCTCTTCTTCAATATTCGCCGCCGCAGCCAAAGTACTCAATTCGTCGTCGTCGGACTGACCAAGAGATTTGACGAGCACCGGCGGCATGACGGGTTCGGTTAATAGCGTATCTTCTAATTCAAAACTGTCGGTGTTGTCGTCGTTACGGCGTTTCTTTGCCATCTATGCTTTTCTCCCGAAGCAACGAATGGTGTGGTGGGCCACAAAAAGTGGTAAGAACCGCAGGCAGGCAGGAGAACCAAGCGTTGTTCGCCTCATGGTGTGGGTCGGGCGAGCTTCGTTTGATTCCAATCCTGCGATTCTTGTTGCCTTTCTACTCAGCAATTGCCGGGCCAAAACCAGAAACAGGCGTTTATTTCTGATGAAATCAGTGTTTTTGCCGAGAATTACTCTAGTTTTGTGTCTGGACTTCAATTATCCGCCCGTCGAGTTCGGAAATCAAATGCTGTCTTAATTCGACACTTGATCGCGAAATTAAACACTCGATTTTCCCGGTCAGGCCTGTTACCTCCACACATGATCGCTGCGATTGCGGTATACTTGGGACCACAAGAATCGATTGATTCGCGTAGAACCGGGCAAAACTACCAGAGCCAAACCTTTGATGGCCACAACACCAGAAACACCGAAAAGTCGCGTCTCCGGTCGTTCGCCGTCGTCTGCCAGGCCCGCTCGTGCGGGAGTTTGGTTGGGCGTGCGACGAGTGACGTTATTGCTGGCGATTTTCGGGGGATTTTGGCTGTTTTCCCGCGTCCCGACGCTCTTGGATCAAATGGGATTCAGCTTAGTTCCGGTTGCGGGATGGGTCGAATTGGAAGGGGGAGTAACCGAATCTTCCCGTTTGGTTTTTGTCCCCCTGGAGCGAAACTTGGAGTTCGATTTGCAGGCCATCTCCGTTGCCACCGTCAAAAAGAATGGACGATTCGTTCTGGAGACTCTCGACGGGAAGCCCGGGGCCGTTAGGGGCCGACACTTGGTATTTCTGCTGCCGACGCCCGACCCGCCACCGGAAGGCGATGATCCGGTAAGCTCCCCCAAATCGACTGGGTCGGGAGAACCCGGCCAGGAGCCAAAACCTGATGCTTGGCGAAATGCGAGCGATCTGTTAGGATTTTGGGTCATGCCGGTTCCGGTGAAGGCGGAAGTCTCCGTCCCGTTTTTCGGAACCAAGTCCATGAGAATTGAATTTAAGCAATCAGAGCAACTCAACAATCAGAATGACGTATCAATCAGAGCGATTTGGGGTGAAGGACTAGAACGACCAGTTGCCGAACTGGTGGACCGCGCGGTTTTTATCATGAGAACGACGGATGAGCACAATTCTTGAAGATCAGATTTCCAATGAAGTTGGGCGGGACGAACACCGGTCGGAGGCCGAGTTTGACAGAGACTGCAATTCGACATTCGATGCGGTTGCCAGTCCCGACGACTTGAAGTCGCCCTCCTTGTCGAGTAGTGCCAAGTCGTTTCGAGCCGAGTTGCCTTGGTGGCATCCCACGAGTCGGCTGGATTGGTTTAGCAAATACACGATTCGCTCGGTCGTTTTGATGCTTTCTTTTTTGGCTTTTGGGTTGGTTGTGAGCAGCCTGCTTCTGTCTTGGTAGCTGATTCGAGGTCTGAACGGGCCGCGGATGAGCGAGAAATGATTCTTGGATTTGGCTAGAGGCGGACACCTTTCCGCCGGCCAATATCGGTGCCGCCTGTCTGGGCTGTGGATAGGGTGGATCTCGTTGAGTTTGGGGTTTCAATTAAGGGCCCATTTTGCCTCGGGTTAACGTACAAAACTCCCGAGAGAATTCGTTGCCCCACGGATATGCAAACCCATGATTTATTGGGATCGTCGTGACGTTTCCAGCTGCACAAAACAGAATTCTTTAACTTGAAACTGGGTTGTTGTGCCGGCCTTCCAGGCCTTCGATGGTCAATGGGAAACCCGAACCGGTGGCTTGCGCCGACCGGCAAGGGTTGTTTCGGCCCATTCGGGCCTTGGTGGATATCAGCTACTTTGAACACCTAATGACCGCGCGGGGCCATTCAACAGTCGCCCATTCGGGCCTTGGTGAATATCAGCTTCTTTGAACACCTAATGACCGCGCGGGGCCATTCAACAGTCGCCCATTCGGGCCTTGGTGAATCGCAACTTCGATGAACACCCTAGGAACGCGCGGGGCCATTCAACAGTCGCCCATTCGGGCCTTGGTGAATCGCAGCTTCGATGAACACCCTAGGAACGCGTGGAGCAATTCAACAGTCGCCCCATTCGGGCCTTGGTGGATATCAGCTTCTTTGAACACCTAATGACCGCGCGGGGCCATTCAGCCGTCGGTCATTAGGGCCTTGGTGGATATCAGCTTCTTTGAACACCTAATGACCGCGCGGGGCCATTCAACAGTCGCTGGCTCGATTCTGCTGGCTCGATTCATGTCCGTGTTCGAGTTGGCGCTGGAATCAACTCACTTCGAACGCGTGGGGTAACCCCGTGGAACCCGTTTGCGCCCGGGTTCGATTCGTGAAACGAGCTGGCTCAAGCAACACCATTAAGGGACCGCAAAGATGATCATCCCGTCGCTCAATTCGGCCGTGACGATATTGATCGCCATCGGCGATTGTTTGGCGGTGGCGTCCACCGTCAACAAAACCGGGACCGCTTCCCCAACACTACCAATCACGCGAGTCGCACCGGCTTCGAGAAAGCTTCGGCACCAACCTTGCTGTTCGCCATCGCGCAACCGCAGGGCATCACCAGGAACCAAATGATAGGCAATCGCTCCCGGTTTGAACTTGCAGCAGTCGATGTACTTGCCCAAGGAATACCAGCCCAAATAGACCAAAGCATCAGGGCACTCGCCCGATTGATACAACTTTGCTGTCGACTCAACTTGGACGTTTAAACCCCCAATGGTCTTTAGTTGTTCGCTGACCGCCTTCAGCCAGTTTTCGGTTTGCACGAGAAGCGGGTCGCCCGATTGAATTCCTCTTAAGTCGAGGTAGGCATTTCCTTTGATTTCGGTAAGTGCCTCGGCTTCGCGAGTCCGATCGATCAGTTGTTTTGCAACCGCCGCAGTCGGTCCATCGATTCGCGAAACTCGGAGCGTGCGGAATGCGTTGCGAAGCGGTGAGCCGTCAAATGCCGGGTTCAAGAAATTTGGGACGATCCCAATTCGACGATACTCGCCCCAGAACAACAATCCCAATTCGCTGTCGAGACTGGCCATCGAGTCATTCATCTGAACCAAATCCATTTGACGCTGCAACCAAGTCAGCACGTCTAGCAAACCGCCACCCTGTTCCAAAAGGGCAATCATGGTTGCTTCTCGTTCGAAAGTGGCCGGCATTCGTTCGAGATACTGGATTGTCTGAGTTAAAATTTCGCTGCGGCCGCGCAAGTATTGCAATTGTTGCTGCATGTTTGCCAAGGCGTCTCCCTCGGCGTTCTGTAATTGTTGTTGCAGACTGTTCATGAACGGAAACAAGCCCGCAACCGCTTGAACTTGGTTCTGCAATTGGGCGCTGGCAGCCGGTTGGTCGGCCGCAGGTTTGGCAGCGACTCCTTTTTGGGCGGCCTCGATTTGCTGCTGAAATACTTGTCGCAAGTCTGCTAAATTGATTGGCAATTGCACGGCAGCTGGTTCTTGGCCGCTCAATTCGCCCAACGTCTTCAGGGCGAGGTTCAGGCGGCGGACACCATCGTCCATCGATTTTTGATAGTACGCTTCCCACTGCTTTAATTCGCGATCATCTTCCCAAGCGGCAACCGCCAACGGTGTTCCATAAACGAGGACGACGTCGGTGACCTTGTTTTCGGGATCAAGACCTTGAATGCGGGTCGAAAGTTGCCCGCGAATTTGGTCTTCCCAAGCGGATCGTGAGAGGGTTACGCCAGCCGGGAACTCGACTTCGAGAATTCGATCGGTGGGAAAACTACGGAACTGGCAGTAAGCCTCAGCTACTTCCCGAGAATCGGGATTGTTGGCAGCTGCAACAACAACGACTCGCTCCGCCGTAAGCTGACCGGCGACTGGGCGGCTCGCACAAGCTCCCCACAACACAAACGTCAAAACCAACCATTGGCCAATCAAGATACCGCTACGCATGTTATCAATCGCTCCCGAAACTTACCCTGGATAACCGACCCTGTGTCCTACTGATCAAATTACGAAACCCGAGACCGGCAAGCGACGAATTTGCCATTTTGGGGTCCTTGGTGCCTTGTTCGGTGAGACCGCGGTTTGCCTGTGGCAGGATTCGCGTTTACGCAACGCTCGGTAACACCAAATTTGGCAAAGCACCTCGATGCAAGTATACGATGGTAACTGATCCTTAAATAGCGGCCAAAGCACCTTCGTCAATTTCCATCGAAACGCCTTGTTCGAGGTATCGCAAATAAATCAGGAATCGAGTGGTGCCGGCGCGACGGAGTACAAAACCTTCGAATCCTTTGAAGGGTCCGGATTTGACAATCACCGGATCTCCTTGAGTCAACTTCTGTTCCGGGGTCATGGGAACGCCGGATTGCAAGGCCCGATTGATCTGCCACAAGTCTCGCACCAAAAAATCCGGCTGACGAATTGGTTTGGACGCAAGGATGCAGTTGGTGGTCAGGGCCAAGCGTCGATCGTCGTCTGTGCCGCGGAGGAACACATAGTTGGTGAACAACGGCAAGTAGCTACTGCGCATGCGGCCTTGCGGCGACCGACTTCTTTTCTCGATCATTGGGCAATAGAAAGCCACCCCGCGACCCGCGAGATGACGCATTAAGACTTTTTCCTGTCGGCTATGTGTGTACAGACACCACCAACCAATGGCTGACGCATCAAACTCGGAATAATCGTCCCAATCGCCCGACCAAAACGTCAGTGGCTTTGGTGCAGCGGGTTGGCCCAAGTACTCGGCAAAATAACCAAACGTACCCAGATCGTGAGATGCGAATTCTGGCCGGTCGCCAACTCGTCCCTTCACCTCGTCGAAAGTTTCCTGTCCAGACGAATCAACGAGGCCATGGTCGCGCTCGAATGAAGGCTCCCGATCATGAACTTGAACGGGAGCTGACCCGTTGCTCGGCGAGGAAACTTGATCAGAAGTAGCGTGTTCGATGGCTGATGGTTGGTCATGTACCCGATCTAGACTGGCACGGGCCCGCTCGAGCGACTCGAACTCGGTCTGCATTAGATCCGGAGGATACTGATCGAGTTCACGTTTCAAGATTGGCATGGTGCATTCGGGCCTTGGTCAACGGGCGAGGCCTGCAAGTTAGGCCGCCTCTGCCCCAGCATTTTAGCACTTGGCAACGCGCAAACAACTGTTTTGGGTTGATAATCAGGGATTGAGTTATTCCGGTGGTGACCGTTGTGCCGCCCCCAACGAAATTGCGTTCGAGCGAGTTACATCTTGACCAACGGCGGGTGTGGTTCGTCGGGCGACGCTGTGATGCAATTTTAGACGCCGACGCATAGCACTTGTGTCGGCCATTCAGGCTTGTGGGTGCGAGATCTCTCTAACCGTGGGCTGGGACACGCCGGCTGGGGTTGTTTTGGAACTCTCAGGCCAGTTTCAGACGGGAAAAATGCCACGCAGTGTTGCTGGAAGGGACATCGCTTCAAGTTATCGCGTCAAGCCCAACAGGTCCATCACGACTTTCATGTCGTCCCATGTTTGGCGTTTCGCCGATTCGGTCCGCAGCAGATAACTGGGGTGGTACGTCACCACCACTTTCGCACCGCGGTAATCGTGAATCGTACCGCGAAGTTGCCCCACGGGTTTGACAGTTTGCAACAGAGTTTTGGATGCCACCGAGCCGAGACAAACAATGACCTCTGGCTGCAGCAGCTCGAGTTGCCCTTCCCAAAAGGCCCTACAGTTTTGACATTCCGCGTCGGTCGGAGTGCGGTTTTGTGGTGGCCGGCACTTGACGCTATTCAGAATGTATACATCTTCGCGTTTCAATTTCATGGCGGCGATGATTTTGTCGAGTAGTTGGCCGGACGCACCAACAAAGGGCTCGCCGAGTCGGTCTTCGTCCGCTCCCGGGGCTTCTCCCATCATGACCAGGCGCGGCCGTACATTGCCGGTACCAAATACCGGTTGAATTCGGAATTTCACCAAGTCCGGGCACAGCGTGCAGACCTTGACCCTCGCTTCGATTTGCTGCAATTGGACAACTCGTTCGGAATCCGAAAAGTCTGGAAAGGTCGCCAAAGCGGCTCGATTAGCGCTGACAGGAGTATGGATTTGGGCTGGCGCAGGTTGCAAACTTCGCGCCCCAGTTGCTTCGCCCGCTGGACTCGTACTCGGTTTACCACGAACGGGACTTGGCTTATTTGTCTCCGCTGGCGACACACTCGCGCCGGAGGCAGATCTCGATGCATTCGTTTCCCCCGGACGTTCACTGGCCGGAGCGGGCCCGGATGCAGGCGAGCCGACACCCAGGGAATTGCCCTCCGCTCCGACATTTATGTCGCCATTCGGTCCCGAATTGAGCTCGATGACCTCTTGCCACGCTTCTTCCAATGCAGCGGCGGATGTGGACTCGATATTGGAGTCTGGTAGTCCCAGGACCGGCAACATGGTGACGCCCGCTTGGGCCAACATTCGCGACCATTCCAAGGCCCCCAAAGCGGCCTCTTTCGCGGTGATTCGAAACGAATCCGATGCATCCATTTTTTTAGCCTCCGATAAGGGAGCACGCTTTTGGCACTCTGCCGCCGAGGGGAACCGACAGTTCAAATCCGAACCAAGGCACGACTTGGACAAAGGCCCAGCCAAGCAACCACGAAGACGCACAAGCCGAACCCGCCGAAATTGGAACAGAACCCATCTTGGTTTGGAAGTCCCAAGAATCGGCCCGAAACGTACGGGCACTCGTCTTTGCACCGCCTGACGGTTGATTCCGGAAAGGAAGAAAAATTCAAAGCAGTTTTCTCGCGCGATCGACTCTGTCAAGATTGGCAAGATGGCTGGCGGTCTGGCGGGAGGCAACTTGGGAAAGTCAACCAAAGCGGTGTTCTCTTTTGTTCGAGACCGCGGCAATCTGGTTCGCCCTTTAAGTCGACGCGGTGAAGGATTTTTTTGTAGCTCATCCAGTACCGTTGTGTCGGCTCGGCGGGCCTTTTCCGATTTTGGAACACCGTGAATCCGGTGGCTAAAGCACAGCGACTCGGGTTGTTTCGCTCCCTTCGAGCCAGTTATGGTTGGAAAAGACACTTCACCGCGTCACTCGCAAGGGGCTCGAAAAAAGTACTAGGCAATTTGCGGGTCGTCGGTATGATGGTCGCCTGGCGCGGTTACGGCAAAGTGGGCCGTTCTAGGACAACATCGTACCTTTGGCCGACACGCCCCGGTTGGGCCAGAATCCCTTGTTCTCGGCCCGGTGGTTCGGATCAACCGCTGGATGTCGGACGGTTAGAACGGTCCAAGAACTGGTAAGACGGACCGTTGGAACGGTCCGCGACAATGGGAAGACGGACCGTTGGAACGGTCCGCGACAATGGCGCGACAATGGGAAGACGGACCGTTGGAACGGTCCGCGACAATGGCGCGACAATGGAAAGACGGACCGTTGGAACGGTCCGCGACAATGGTGCGACAATGTTGAGACGGACCGTTGGAACGGTCCGCGACAATGGCGCGACAATGGAAAGACGGACCGTTGGAACGGTCCGCGACAATGACCTAACGATTTCCGCTCGGGCGCTTTATCAATTCAGTTTTTTGGACCCTTTTGCATGTCACTGCCAACGGTTGCTATTGTGGGTCGCCCCAATGTCGGAAAATCCAGCATATTCAATTGGCTGGTTGGTCATCGGCTGGCGATTGTTGATTCGGTTGCGGGCGTCACTCGGGATCGTATGATTCGTGTTGTGGAGCACGACGGTTCCTATTTTCAATTGGTCGATACGGGCGGCGTTGGAATTAATGATGTCGACGAATTAGACAAGGAAATCGAACAACAAATTGCGACAGCGATTGAATCCGCCGACATTATTTTGTTTGCGGTGGATATACGACAAGGTCCAACACCCGTCGACGCTGAAATTGCCAAGCGACTTCGAGCATTGAACAAACCCATTGTGCTGGCCGCGAACAAGGCGGACGACGAGAAGTTTCGTTGGCAAGCGGTGGATTTCTATACCTTGGGCATCGGTGATCCATTGCCGGTCAGCGCTCAGAACTTTCGGGGTAAAGACGAGTTGCTGGACGAGATCGTGCGGCAGCTTCCCAAGACCAACTCCGATGATGTGCAGGCCGCGACGGCGACCCCGGACTTGAAGATAGCGATTGTCGGACGGCGGAACGTGGGGAAAAGCACGTTTGTAAATGCCCTCAGCGAGGCGGGCCGCATGATCGTGTCCGATGTAGCCGGCACGACTCGAGATAGTGTGGATGTGACAGTCTACATTGACGGCAAACCAGTGGTCGTGATTGACACGCCCGGTTTTCGACGCCGCAAAAGTGTTCGGACCGACATCGAATTTTATTCGACTCATCGTGCCCAACGCAGTATTCGTTACGCCGATGTTGTGTTGATGTTCTTTGACGCAGCCGAAGAGATTAGCAAAGTCGACAAGAAACTGGTGACCTACATTGAGAAGCAACACAAGCCGGTTGTCTTCGTCGTCAACAAATGGGACTTGGTTGCGGACAAGATCGTCACGCAGCAGTGGGCCGATTACCTGCATGAAGTTTTTCCTGGATTGAAGTATGTTCCCATTGCGTTTGTGACGGCGATGGAAGGGAAGAATGTGCGAAAGCTCATTAACCACGCCCAAATGTTGTACAAACAGTCACATTGGCGCGTGTCGACACCGGTTCTGAATCGACTTATTCGTCAAGCGCTGCTGTTGTATCCGCCACCGATGATTGGTCCGCGCCGGGCAAGAATCTATTTTGCCTCGCAGGTTGGAACTGCCCCGCCCATGATCGTTTTGAAATGCAGTGACCCAGAGTCGTTTCCAACCGCCTATCGACGCTATCTGCTGGGCGTGCTCAGGGATCAATTGAAGTTCGGTGAAATTCCGATTCGGATCTTCTACGAGCAACGCGACTCGCATTCGACGCCGCGGCCGGAACTGATTTCTTCCGGTTCGGAGGGCTCGAGCCCGAGTTTGGATCGCGACCTGTCGGAGAGCGACTTGCCATCGCTTTCGCCCGCAAGCATGCAGGAGTGGGTCGCCGCCCAAAGTCGGTTGGACAAACGACGCTCCACCAAGACGCCGGCCCATTTACAGCCCACTCAAGGTTCTGACTCGGACGAGTGGGATGAAGCCGCTCGAGACCAAGAGTTCTGGGACGGTGACCAACCAATTCCAACGGGCGAGGAGACTGAACCGGAAGAGCCAGGATCGGACGATTTCGACCCGGCCGAATTCGACGAGAAAGCCTGGGCGAATATCTACGAAGATTCGCTGATCGAACTGCCAGACGAAGCGATTTCGGATGATGAAGTCGATGAGGATGAACCGGGCGAAGCGATTCGTTGAAACTGGACGATCTTCGCTAACGACAAGGGTGTTTGATTGCGAAACGACGGTGAGCGACTAAGCTATTGAGGTGTGTCGCTCGAAGAGTTTCGCGATGACGCTGGCCGTGAAACGGAAGCTTCTTGGGACCGCCGACATTGTGGTAGGAGTGGTCACTACTTGCCGAATGCTCGAAAAAGCCAGCAAAGGGGTCTTCTCTGACCCTACATCCTTTAGGAATCAATGATGTCGAACGCGTGGACCGTCTGCCTGTTCTTGTTTCTGTCGTGCCACGTCGCGTCGGCGCAGTTGCTTGATGAAACGCGACAACCTCAAGGATTACAGGAGCATTCGCCGAGCAGTTACGCAATTACCGGCGGAAGATTGGTAATTGGCGATGGTCGGATTATTGAAAACGGCGTTTTGGTGGTTCACGACGAGAAGATCCAAGCTGTCGGGACAATTGAAGAAGTTCCAGTCCCGCTTGGATATACCAAGATCGATGCCTCGGGGCGCACGATTTATCCTGGTTTGATCGATGCCTATTTGCCCGTCAGAGTGGCTCCCGCCCCGATTGCAAATCGATATTGGAACACTCGTATCCGGGCTGAAGTCGACGTGCGACAGTCTTTAACACCTGACGTTCTGAACGATGCAACGCGTCGGTCGCAAGGTATCGTGGCGGCGTTGTTTGTTCCGAGTGGAGCGATTATTGACGGAACAGGAGCCGTTGCAAGTTTAGGGGGCTCCGAGGCCGCTACCGCTCGGCGGATCATTCGTTCCGAGGTTGGCCAACATGGCGTGCTGACCGTCGCTCGCAGTCCGCGCCCGGTCACTGGTCCTGATACTTCAATCGATGACTATCCTGGATCACCAATGGGGGCCGTGGCCTTGGCCCGACAAGCCATGTACGACGCACGTTGGTATCGTGACGCTTGGCAAGTCGTCAAAGTAGACCAATCCGTGGCTTTACCGGAAACCAATGTCACCTTGGAAGCCCTGGAACCGCTGGTCGCGGGCGAACGATCTTTGTTTATTCAAACGGGAAACGAGTTAGCCGTCTTGCGAGCCGACCGATTCGCCCGAGAGTTCGGAGTTGGTTTGGTGGTCGTCGGTTCCGGTCGAGAGTATCGGCGAATTACTGAGATCGCCGGAACTGGTCGAGCTGTGATTTGTCCCCTGAATTTCCCACCTGCCCCAAATGTGGCTTCGATCGCGGATGCGCGGGCCGCGACACTTGAATCATTGATGCACTGGGATCACGCACCTGAGAACCCAGCCCGTTTGGCCGAGAAACAGATCAAGATGGCCTTCACGTCGATGGGACTGGAAAGTCCGAATACCTTTTTGAGCCAACTACGGACTGCGGTGCAGCGAGGACTCGCGGCCGAAGACGCGCTAAAAGCTTTGACGGTCGATGCCGCAGAATTGTTAGGCGTTTCAGAACAACTGGGCAGCCTTACTCGGGGAAAATTAGCTAGTTTCATTATCACCGATGGGGATTTGTTCGCCGAGAAATCCAAGATTGTGCAAACTTGGGTGGCTGGCAAATTGTATGAGATCAAGTCCAGTTCCAACCTAGAGCTTGCCGGACGTTGGCGATTTCAAGCGGCCGCCAACGGTGAGTCTCCGGCTTGGGAATTAGCCGTCGAGATCAAGTCGAAGGGGGACCAATGGACAGTTCAGCCCGTCCAATCGCCTACCGAAAAGCCTACCGAGGAAACGGCCAAGGTCGATGTCGCGGACGCTCCCGCGCCAGAATCGACTAAAGCTCAAGACGATTCAAAGCCGGGGGTCAAATTCGATCGTCTACAAATGGACGGTCTTGTTTGGAATGGCACGGTTGAAGGGAAATTGCTCCCAGTCGAAGGTGTTGCCCGGTGGAGCTTGGTCATCGAGGGCCCAAAGTCGGATCGCTATTTTGGACGATTGGTTTGGTCCAACGGCTCACAAACCGCTTTGGTTCTCGAACGTGACAACACCGCAGCGAAGTCAGAGACGAAGGAGGACGAATCAGGTTCCGCCGCCGCAGGTTCTGCGGACGCGAATGCACCGCCATCAACAGGAGCCAATGCAACCGAAAGCAGCCCTGCCCTGGCGACCAATCCGGAAAGTCCGGACAACTCAAATTCAAGTGGTCGTGGAGATAGGACGAGCGTGAAGTCGTCGAAGGATTCGGCTTCCAAGCGTGCTTCGTATGCAGTCAATTATCCATTGGGGATGTATGGACGCGGCGAAGTGCCGACTCAAGCCGCTTCGGTTCTGTTCAAGGATTTTACGGTTTGGACGAGCGGACCGGATGGAGTTCTCGATCATGGCTCTGTTTTGGTCGGACTTGGTAAGATTCAAAAGGTCTTTCGAAACATCGAGGAATTGAACGCTGCCGTTTTGCCCGAAGGAACCATCGTCATTGAAGGGCAAGGTCGGCATCTTTCCCCCGGGTTGATCGATTGTCATTCGCACATGGCAACCGATAGTGGTGTCAACGAAGGCACGCAATCGATCACTGCCGAAGTGCGTATCGGCGATTTCATCGATTGCAACGACATTACCATCTATCGTCAATTGGCGGGTGGATTAACGGTGGCAAACGTGCTGCATGGTTCCGCGAACCCCATAGGTGGACAAAATCAAGTAATCAAATTGCGATGGGGAGCGTCGGATGAAGACTTGAAGTTGCGCGAGGCTCCCCAGGGCATCAAGTTCGCTTTGGGTGAAAACGTCAAACGAAGCAACTTGACTCAGGCAAGCAATCGTTACCCAGGGAGTCGCATGGGTGTCGAGCAGATTATTCGTGACGCTTTCTACAATGCGACCGAATATCGACTTCGCCACCGTCAGTGGAACAATCGTCGATCCGGCTTACCTCCCAGAATTGATTTGGAACTGGAAGCTCTGTCGGAAATCATCGATGGCAAACGATGGGTGCATTGTCATAGTTATCGCCAGGACGAAATCTTGGCATTGATTCGAACCATGGACACTTTCAACATTCAGATTGGAACCCTGCAACACATCATGGAAGGCTATAAAGTAGCGGACGCGATGGCGAATCATGGTGCGATGGCCAGCGCGTTTGCGGATTGGTGGGCGTATAAATTAGAGGTTGCGGATGCCATCCCTTACGCAGGTTCGATAATGCACGACCAAGGCGTTGTCGTCAGCTTCAACTCGGACGATGGCGAACTTGGCCGCCGCATGAACCACGAGGCTGCCAAGGCGATCAAGTACGGGGGAATTGCTCCCGCCGAGGCGCTGAAGTTTGTCACGCTTAATCCCGCAAAACAACTGCGAATCGAACAATATGTCGGCTCGTTGGAGGAAGGCAAGCATGCCGATATCGTGGTTTGGACTGGCTCGCCTTTGTCCACAATTTCGCGAGTCGAACAAACATGGATCGATGGTCGGAAGTACTTTGATCATGCGACCGACGTTGCCCTGCAAAAAGAACAGGAAGGTTGGCGTCAGGCGTTGATTCAAAAGGTTCTGGAAACCGGCTCGAAGATGGGAGAGCCTGGGGAAGAAATTGACAAGGATCCATCGCGGGACTGGCCGCGTTATGACGAATTCTGCCGAGCTAAAGGACAATAGCCGAGTCCGTGCGAGTCGTCTGAGCTCGCTGGGGCGAACAAGATCTGGGGCCAACTCGAAATGAAGTCTTCGCAATTCAACCTGATACGAGATTGTGCAATGAGAATCCTCTTGGAATGCCTCGCTGTCGCCTTTCTAGCCGCCAATTCCGTTTTCGCTGATGAAACGCTGCCGGGTCGCCAACAAACGAAGCCAATTGCTTTGGTCGGTGGCATGGTTCATCCCATCAGTGGACCGGCAATCGAAAATGCGACCATTGTGTTTAGCGAAGGAAAGATCGTCGCGCTGGGAGCTTCGATCGATGTTCCTGCGGACGCCGAGGTTATTCTGATCGATGGCAAGCATGTTTATCCGGGACTATTCGAGTCGCATAGTCAGTTGGGTTTGAAGGAGTATGACTCGATTCGCGCTTCGATCGATGAGGCTGAAGTGGGTAGCATCAACCCAAACGCTCAGGCTGCGGTTGCGTTGAACCCGGACAGTTCTCTGCTACCGGTGACCCGTTCCAACGGCGTTCTGCTGGCGCTCAGCGCTCCCTCGGGCGGTCTCATTTCTGGTCAAGCCGCTGTCATTCAATTGGATGGATGGACCTATGAAGATCTGACCTTGGACGCGGATGCGGCGATGATTGTGAATTGGCCGAGTCCCGCCGGACGTGGGCGCCGAGGTGGCGGACGGTCGGGGCCCACGACGGCAACCGCACCCACCGATACGTTGGGCGAGCTCAAACAACTTTTGACGAATGCCAAACGGTATGACGAGTTAAGAATTCATCAGCCAGATCAACAGCCAGTTGATCTTCGGCTAGCCGCCTTAGCAAAAGTCGTGTCGCGCGAAATCCCACTTTTGGTGGCAGCTGACTCCTTGGGACAAATTGAAAGCGCTGTGGCGTTTGCCGTGCGCGAGAATTTGCGTTTGATCATCTTGGGTGGCTATGATGCTGCGGAGTGCGCGGATTTGCTGAAGCGTCATGATGTCCCCGTCGTCATTACCGCGGTCCATCGCAACCCACTGAGTCGCAGCGATGCCTATGACGCAAGTTATACGCTGCCAGCTCGATTGCAGGCGGCCGGCGTGAAGTTCTGCATTTCCAGCTCTGGTCGGAGTGAAACCTGGAATACTCGAAACCTACCCTATCACGCGGCGACTGCCGTGGCCTATGGCTTGGATGCCGAACAAGCGATTCGTGCCATCACGCTTTCGCCGGCCGAGATTTTTCAAGTGGCCGACCGAGTCGGCTCGTTAGAAGTCGGTAAAGAGGCGACTTTAATTGTGACTGACGGAAACCCGCTCGAGATTCCCACACAGACTGAAATTGCATTTGTTCAAGGTCGTCGGTTGGATCTGAGTAACAAACATACTCGCCTTCGCGACAAATACTTGCAGAAGTATAATGAGACCAAGTGATCGCGATGCCGATCGGGTTGAGGATTTATCGTCAGGATTTTTAAGAGGTGCACCCTATGTTTCGGCTCACCGTGCTATATGGGCATCCCACAGATCCGGCGGTTTTTCAGAAGTACTACCGGGAAGTCCATATCCCCTTGGCGAAAAAAATGCGTGGCTTGAAAGGTTGGACCATCGGTCTGTGCGAGCCAGTTCAAGTGGGCCAATCGCCGGCGTATTACATGATCGTCGGACTGTACGCGGAAAGCCGAGCAGCGATGGAAGCGATTTTGGCTTCGCCGGAAGGGCAAGCGACAATTGCTGACGTTCCCAAGTTTGCCACCGGCGGCGTGACGTTCGTGTATGATCAAGAGGAAGTCCTGATCCCCTATGCGCTCGAGACTTGAGAATTGGCACGCGTTGCGTCGTTGACGACGGCCTTTGCGGATACAGATTGATACGCTTTGTGTTTTGAAACAACTTCCGCTTTCTGGGCTATCTGCCGGAACCCCTGTTTCGATCAACTGCACGATCGAACGTGCGAAACTTGGGCTCAAGAAACATCCGTGATGTTCGAAATTTGTCGATTTCTTCGGCGATGAGTTCAATAGTGGAATCTGGACCGTGGTTCAAGTTACGCCGATGGGCAAATGGCCAATGGTCTTGCCGGAGAAGATTTTCTAGTTCCGCAATCTCTCTAGTTTGTCGGCATGGGTTCCACTTGAAAAGTTTTGTCAAGAAGATGAAGATATCTTCACCTCGCTTAATTTTGGGGGGTGGGCAGGTTGAACACCAGCTTATCGGAACTTGCTTGAAATGTACTTCTACGACATTCCCGTCTACGACGACGACGTTTTAAAGTTATTGGCTCGGTTCGCTTTTAATGCGTTCTTTTTGTTCCTGCTGCTTCGTGTCGCGATACGACCTACTTCTGCGGATCGCGATTTTGCATTTTCGGTTGTGATGATGAACGTCACGGTTTTCTTTGTCTGCTTTGCTTTGAAGAAGTTGGAGTTGGGATTGGGGATGGCATTGGGTCTGTTCGCCATTTTCGGAGTACTTCGTTACCGGGCTGAGGCCATCAACAATAAGGAAATGACATATTTGTTTGTGGTCATTACGATCGCGGTGATCAATTCGCTGTCGAATCAAAAGACAAGTTACGCTGAATTGCTTTTGATCAATTCGATCATCTTTCTGGCCGCATTAGCTAAAGAGTCCCAGTTGTTGCAGTTCGTGTTCTTGTCGCAACGTACAAAAGCCGGGAAGACGGTGGCCGACTCTGGGAACCATGACGGGCAGGCGAAGGACAAGAAGAAGCAAAATAAAGTCAAGAAGACCAACGACCAGGACTTTGATTTTGCAGCAGATCCAAGTTCGGCGGCGGATCGGAACGCATTGGAATCATCAACCCTGTTCGACTCGGATGCCGGGGCAGACGAAGCGGGCAGGAAAGGTGCCAACAAACGAAAATTGACGGTGATTTACGATCGACTGGAGATGTTGGCGCTGGGGCGCGCGGAGGAGCTGCGTTCGGACCTCCGCCAAAGAACCGGTTTGCCGATTCAACGTCTTCGAATTCAGGATATCGATCTAAAAAAGCAAACGGCGACGATCGCGGTGTGGTTGCCGGAATCCGAATCGGAGTAGATTCAAACTCAGGGAATAAAAAAATGAAACATATGATGGGTCGGTTGTGCCTAGGCATTTGGTTGGTGTTGGCTTTCAACATTGGGTTTTGTGCCGCGCAAGGTGTCGAGAGCGAGTCCTTCTATGCGTCCGACAAAATTCACGAAATCAAGATTGAGCTGGCGGCTGCGGATTGGAAAACTTTGAAAGGGCAACAACCAAACGGAGCGACTTTCACTGGTGGTGACGGTTCGGAGAGCAATTACACGTATTTTGAAGGTACGATTTGGATCAACGGCCAAGAGGTGCCAAATGTTGGTATTCGGAAGAAGGGGTTTTTTGGATCCAATGATCTGACTCGGCCATCGCTAAAAGTCAAGTTCGATGAGTACCAGAAGCAGGAACCACTGCCAGGAATTGATCTGCTGACATTGAACAACAATAAGCAAGATCAATCGCTCATGAGCCAATATCTGGCGTATCAAGTGTTTCGGAAGGCGGGGCTGCATGCCCCGCGCAGCAATTTCGTGCGTTTGACAGTCAACAACAAGTATCTCGGCGTTTATTCGAACGTCGAGAGCGTGAAGAAACCCTTCCTAAAACGCGAATTTGGCAACTCCGATGGGGCGCTCTACGAAGGGGCATTGGCTGACTTTCATCCAATCGGAAGCAAGAATATCGAGGCGAAGAACAAAGCTGCCGAGGATCGGAGGAAGCTCGAAGAGCTTTCGGCATTGTTGGCGAAACCGGGCGACTTGCCTTTGGATCAAGTCGATGCGCTTATAGATCTGGACTATTTCATTCGTTACTGGGTGGTCGAGGATTTGTTGGGATTTTGGGACGGATATGCGGCCAACCAAAACAACTACTATCTCTACTTCAATAGCCAGAATGGAAAGGGCTACTTCGTGCCCTGGGGTGTGGACTGGGTGTTTACTCGATCCGGTCCCTTTGCCATGTTCGGTACCCCGCCACCATTAGTCAACGCGCAGAGCATTTTGGCGAACCGCTTGTATCGTACTGAGGGTATTCCAGAGCGATACGCGCAGGCCATGCGCCAAGTCTTGGATGAAGCGTGGGACGATGCGGAATTATTGGCCACCATCGATCGGATGGAGACCACGCTAAAGCCATACTTTGGAGGTACACAACAAGAAACCGAGTCGGCGATGAAAGAGGTGCGTGAGTTCATTCGCCAACGCAAGGAGTTTGTGAACAACGAGTTAGCCAAGGGCCCCGCCAAGGTGCCAGATCAACCTCGTAGTCCCGCTTACCTTGTCGCGGTAGGCGCAATTTCCGGAGAATTCGAAACGACATGGGGACCGTCGCGACCTGGTGAAGAAATGGGCACCGCTAACATTGAGGCGACCTTGGACGGAGAAATGGTCAAGTTTGAACAAGTCTCAGTCTCCGCTGGCGATTTTCAACCTCCACGATTCGGAGGCGGTTTTGGCGGAGGGTTCGGAGGGCCACCGGTGGACTCCGTTCATGTCACTGTAGTGGGTAAGAGGGGCGATCAACCTTCGCTCATGTTGAGTTTGACATTTCCCAAAGAAAAAGTGACGTTGGGAACTCCGATCAAAGTCACGGGGCAATTGACGGAGATTCCAATCGGCGGTCCAGGTAATGGCCCGCCTCCGGGCGGCGGGTTCGGGCCTGGTGGATTTGGAAACTTGCAATCTCTTCAGGGAACGCTTGAATTCACTGCTGTCGAGATGATCGAAGGAAATCGAGTTGCCGGGACGTTGAAACTTGATGTCAACAAAACCAAAGGTGGACTATTCGGTGGCGGTGGATTCGGCGGCCCGAATCGTAATGGTCCACCCCGAAATGGACCGCCAATTAGTGGTCCGCCGCGTGAATAATCGGCGGCAAGACGTGCGGTTGCGTCCGCGTCAAACCCAAATCTGGCGCACCAATCGAAGGGCTCGAACAACGAATGGACGAACTTACAAGAAGCGTGAAACGCCGAATTCAATCGCTCCGTAGACACAACAGGCAAGGAATCACTGGCGACGGTTGTTTCGGCTCATTTTGGCAACCTGTGCGGGCTGAGAAAATGCTTCACAGTGTTGCCCAATCGGGGTGAGTGTCTACGACTCACTCACCCCGCTAACGCGCCTTGCTTCTTGCCTCGATCCGAAGTTGGCCTAGTTTCGATAGGGCCATTCGGGACTTCCCGGCGGATCAAGTCGTGCCGGCGACTTGCCCAATTCAAAATCAGTAATCTTCAAGTTCCGTTTTGGCCAGAACTCTTCGTCCGTGAACCCGTAGAAACTCGGGTCAAACGCGTCGACATAATCCACGTTGGCGTGATGGGGAACTTCCAAATCTGTCAAGTAATAAGCTGCGTTGACGATCAGTCGTCGCAGGTTGGGATCGACCAGATCGACCGCTGCTCCGGCGGTGGTGCAGAAGGAGCGACCTTTGATTTCATTAGGTGCTTCGTAGGTATGCAGCCAAGCGAACGGTTGCATCGGATTATTCTGTTCGCCCTCAACATTTTTGGACTGTGGATCCAGTGATTCAGTAACGGCACCGCGTAGCAATACTTGATCCGCGTCGGTCAAATTGATGACCCCATAAACGTCACTGGGTGCAAAAAACGAGTCGACGGTCGTTAAAACCGGATGCGCTTTCTGAGTAGGTTCAACGACACTGCGAGCCCCTTGAACTTTGTGGCCACCGTGATGGCTGACCCAACGTTCGCCCAGAATCTTGATTCCAAAGTCGTCGTAGTTCAGCCAATCGCCGAATCGGCCTTTACCGGTAAACGCATGCGTCGCGGTCCGTAACCCGATGACAGGTTTTCCTTGTCGCAGGAATCGATCCAATGGCTCTGCTTGCTCAGCGGAAGGCCGCCGAAACCGAGTAGCGATGATCAACAGGTCGGCATCATCCAGTGCCGCGAGTCCGCCAACGCCGGTTTGATTGTTGGGGTCGATGATGGCACCATCGGCGGACATTGAAAACAAAACCGTGCAAGTGAACCCATGGTGTTGGCTAAGGATTTTGGCCAACATCGGCAAACCTTCTTCACTGCGGTATTCTTCGTCGCCTGCCAACAAGACGATGCTCTTCTGGTTGTTCTTGTCCTGCGGTGGCGAATAGGTCAAACCATAGTCATTGTCTTGTTCGAGTTCGGCAACTTGTGCCGCCGTCAATTCGGTTGCGCCGACGTATGAGGCATCAAGAGCAAGGCCTGTGATTCCAATGCACAAAAAAAAGGCCTTCAAAACCAAGTTCATCATGTATTTCGCTTGCATAGCATGCCAACTTTCAATAGAGCCAACCCCGTGTTTGTTTTCGATCACAGATGAGTAACCTCAATCGCTAGGCCCGCGACAAGAACTCGCCGGTCCTCGTGTCCACTTTGACCCGTTCGCCTTCCTTTAAATACTCGGGAACTTGAACCACAAACCCGGTTTCCAAGGTCGCAGGTTTGGCACGCGAAGTTGCACTGTTGCCGCGAACTCCGGGATCACACTGGGTGACGGTCAATTCGACAGTGACGGGTACCTGCAGGCCAACACACTCGTCGTTGTAGATGAGTGCGTAGAGTCCTTCGCATCCATCGGTCAGGAAATTACGTTCCCATTCGATGGCTCCTAAGTCTAGCGAGTACTGGTTGTAGGTCTCGGTGTCCATCAGATGCATTTGTTCCTGGTCCGAATACATCATACTAACAGATCGCTTTTCAAAATCCGCAGGTTCCAAAGAATCGCCGCCTTTTAGGACGAAGTCGATCTTCTCTTTTGTGACCAAATTCCTCGCTCGATACTTGTAGAGAGTCGCGGCACCACGCGCGGACGGGGTTTGTACTTTTAGTGTCTCGATCAAAACCGGTTGTCCTTCGTAAACGACAATGGCACCTGTTGAAATTTCCTTGGCTTGCATTTCGGACTCCGAAACAAATATGTTTGATTCACGACAAGTTCCCACGGCGCGCTGTGGGATCGCAAACAGAATTCTACGTCCCGTTCGGCTCGCTGGAAACCGCGAGTCGCCCCAATTCTTGAGCTCTTTTGGCCGAACTGACAACCGCATTCATCAATGCGGCGCGCAAACCGCCTTGTTCGAGGGCGGCCAATCCCTCGATCGTAGAGCCGGCAGGACTGGCGACCTGTTCTCGTAATTGCGCGGGATGCAAACTCGAGTCTTGCGCCATGGCAGTGGAGCCTGCGAGCAGTTCCAATGCGAGCGGATTGGCCAAGTCTCGAGGCACACCCGCGCGTACTGCACCGTCGGCCAAGGCCTCAAGGATCGTCATCACAAAGGCCGGACCGCAGCTGGTTAGTCCGCTGATCGGATCAATCAATCGCTCTGGCACTTCTCTGGCCGAACCAACCGTACGCAACAAAGAGCAAACGTGTTCCGCCTCGACTTCCGAAACCGAAGGAGATTTGGAAAGAATGGAGATACCTTGCCCAACGATGGCCGGCGTATTGGGACTGACCCGAATGATTCTTTCATGTCGAGTCCAAGTCGTCAGGCTACTCAAGGTCACACCCGCTGCAACCGACACGAGCACCTGCTCGCTGCGAAACGAGCCTTTTAGGGGTTCGAGGACACTTCGGATGATCTGAGGCTTTACGGCAATCCAGACTTGGGCCGCTTCGCGAGCAACATCAGCGGCGGAATTCAACCGACGTGCCCCTGGGGCCGCGCGTTCGAAGGCCTCGGCATTGGCATCGCCGGGGTTCGTGAAGCAGATTTCTTCGCCCAACAAATTTCCTTGGAGAACAAAGCCAGTCGCCAAGGCCCGTGCCATTTGCCCAGTCCCAATAAACCCGATCATGTCTGGCTCCTCGATGATTTGCCGCGCCGGTAAACCGCGGTCCGTATTGCAATCTGTTCTGCCAATAATCCGAGGCAAGTCCAAAGGATCGCCTCGCGCTGGCGACCGTCACGCGAAGGGCCACCGTTTTCCCAAGGCTTGTCGTTGCTGATCCGTCAATTGCTTTAGACCAATTTTCGCTAGTCGCAGTAAACCGTCCAGTTGTTGATCATCAAAGGTCGCTTCTTCGCCGGTGCCTTGAATTTCGACGAAGCGTCCGCGACCAGTCATCACGACATTCATATCAACTTCCGCCGCGCTATCGAGCGGATAATCTAGATCCAAATAGGTTTTCGCCTCGACAATTCCTACGCTAACTGCCGCCACACTGTCTGTCAGCGGGTAATCGGCAGGATTCGGAAGTTTCGACCGGATCTGATGGATCGCGTCGACCATGGCGATGAAGGCACCAGTAATACTGGCGGTGCGTGTACCGCCGTCGGCTTCCAAGACGTCGCAGTCGATGGCGATCGTTCTCGGCCCTAGTTTCGCGGTGTCAACGACCGCACGCAAGCTGCGACCGATCAAACGCTGGATCTCGGTCGTGCGACCGTCGATTTTGGATCGTTCGCGTGGCTTGCGGGTGGGCGTGCTCCCAGGCAACATGCTGTACTCGGCGGTTATCCAACCCGTTCCTTGATTCGTCAGCCATGGCGGAACTGATTCATCGATACTGGCGGTACACAAGACCGTCGTACCACCGCACTGATAGAGCACGCTTCCCGGAGCCGTTTTCGTGAAGCCGCGTTTGATCTTCACAGGACGCAATTGGTCAGCACGACGCGATGTCATTGACTTGCTTTCGAAAAAAATTGACCACGAGTGGCTCGCTCGCGTTAGTTATCCACTGGGAATTCAAAAGTTCGACGGGATTGAACGGCAACAAAGTTCTGTTCGCGGTGTCGGACCTTAGGCTTCATTGCAGAAGCGATCATGCAATAGCCAATACAAGAGTCCCTTCTGAGCGTGCATTCGATTCTCTGCTTGTGGATAGATTCGACTGTGCGGACCATCGATAACGTCCGCCGAAACTTCTTCGCCGCGAATCGCTGGCAAGCAGTGCAAGAAGATTGCTGCTGGATTCGCGATGCTCAGCAGTTTTGAGTTAACTTGGAATGGTGCAAACGCAACCAAGCGTTCCGCGCGTTCGGCTTCTTGTCCCATACTGGTCCAAACATCCGTGTACAAAACATGCGCGTCGGTCGCGGCTGCTACCGGATCGGTATAAGCCTTGAAAGATGCCTGAGGAAATCTCTCGCTCAATTGGGCGTAGAATTCCGGCTCGAGCGCGTAGGCTGCTGGCGACGCCAAGCGAAATCGCCAACCCAAATGACCGCAGACTTCACCCAAGCTCCGAGCGACATTATTCCCGTCGCCAATGTACGTCACAGTAATCGGTCTTTGATTGGCTGTTTCTTCGACAAAAGCCTCCATGATCGTAAGGGCGTCGGCCAATGCTTGGCAGGGGTGCGAGTGATCGGTCAAGCCGTTGATTACCGGGCAGGGCGCGAATTTCGCAAGGTCAACGCAATCTTGATGACGGTAGCCTCGAAAGACAATGGCGTCGACATAACTTCCCAAAATCGTCGCGATGTCTTGGGTCGGTTCGCGTTTGCCGAATCCTACGTCGTCGGCCAAGTACAGGCTACTGCCTCCTAAATGTCGAATACCCGACTCGAAGCTGACGCGTGTCCGCAGCGACTGCTTCTGAAATAGTAAGGCCAGAACTTGTCCATTCAATACCGACGGACGCACGCCACGCTTGAACTTGCTTTTCAGTTCCGCTGCCAAGAAGAGGACTCGCCGAACCTCGCTGGATGTCAAATCTAACAACGACAACACATGTCGGTGGGCCATATTGGCGTCTCTTTCCGTCATTCTTCGCTCCTACAGTTCGAGACCTGAGATACGTGGGCCAGGTCTTCGGGAATGAAAAAGTGGGACCGCAATGTTCGAATTCAACTCAAAGATCGCGGACGAATTGGGTTCCTACTCCATCAGTCGTATAGATTTCGATCAATAGAGAATGTCGCAGGCGCCCGTCGACAATGTGCACCTTGGACACACCTCGGTTCAACACTGATAAGCAGGCTTCTACCTTGGGGATCATGCCACCCTGAATGACACCCTCGGCAATTAGCTTTTCGACCTTCGAGGGCGTCAACGACGCGATGCGACTGTTCGGGTCGTTGACATCGCGCAAGACGCCAGGGATGTCAGAAACAAAAACAAGCTTTTCCGCACAAAGGGCTTCCGCAACAGCCATGGCGGCCGAGTCGGCGTTGACGTTAAGTATTCCGCCGTCTTCAGCAACGCACATGGATGGGATCACCGGAATCTGACCGGCGTAACACAGGTTGTCGATGACTCGGCGGTCGACGGAGGTCACTTCCCCGACGAACCCCAAGTCCAAAGGCGCGCCGTCTTCGTCTAGAGTCAGTTTGCGACCCTCCAGGACGGGTGTCGAGGAAAAGTTGAGTGTCATCGCCCGACCACCCAGTTTCTCCAACTGGCCGGCGAGATACTGATTGGTCTCTTCGGCCAGTACTCGCTTGACAATTTCCAAGGTTTGCGAATCCGTGTACCGACGACCCTTGATGAAGTGGGGCTTCAACCCATCTTCCTCCATCGCTTGGTTGATCCGTTTCCCACCGCCGTGAACGATCACGGGTCTCATGCCGACGACCGACATGAAGCAAATATCCAACAACAAGTGATGCAAGGAATCGGGATGGTCCAACACACTTCCACCAAGCTTGATGACGGTGGTCTTGTCGCGGAACATGGAAATCCATCCCATGGCTTCAACCAAGGTGTCCGCCTTGCTCATCGCGTCTTGAATCATCCGACTTTGGTCTTCTCTGTCATGGTGAATCTGCAGTAATCTTACCCATCGTGACCAGCGATTGCTGGAATCCCGAATTGTCGGCGATCTTGATGCCGAGTCAAGCAGTGGGCCGCTCGGGCATCACCTCACGTCAGGAGTGTCTCAAGGTCCAAAGACCGCGCGAAGCAACGTTGGGGAAGTTGGCCAACGCCAGAAATGGAGGGGCCTATTCTGCTGCTGCATTGGAGTAGGTTCCATGTTAGGATGGGGAACTCGAAGGACCTAAGGGCTGTGTGGAGGCGGACCTCGGGCGGGCTCAGGACGGGGCCCGTGCGACTGTAAGTATGACGGAGTCAAGTACGAAGGATTGGCGAATGAAATCGAATTCGGATTCGGTCAAAACGGCTTCAGATTCGGGAACCGAAGGAGAAAGTTCGTCAGGAACCGGTGCGACGATCGATTCGGACGGCAAGTCGTTGTGGACTCCCGGCTTTGTGGGATTGTTGCTGACCCAATGGCTGACGGCAATCAATGACAATGTTTTTCGTTGGTTGGCGATCGATATCGCCAAGGACTTTTTGCCGACCAATCACACGTTGGCTTTGATGTTGGGATCGATTGGCTTTGTGGCGCCGTTCTTGGTTTTTGCCGCACCGGCCGGTTTTCTGGCGGACCGTTTTCCCAAACGAACGGTGATCGTTGTCTGCAAGTATCTGGAGATCGTGGCGATGACCATCGGCCTGTTGGCCATTTGGTACAGCCAGTTCTATTTGTTGGTTGTCACGGTGTTCTTGATGGGCGCTCAAACCGCCCTCTTCAGTCCTGCCAAGTTGGGGATCATCCCGGAAATGATGTCGAGTCGTCGCATCTCGGCGGCGAACGGATGGATGGGACTGGCGACGATGACCGCGACCGTCATCGGTATGTTTATTGGCGGCTTCTTGAAAGACAACACCGGGTACTTGGGGATCGAACAGAATTTCTGGATGTCGGCAGTCGTGTTGCTTGGTCTGGCCGTCGTTGGAACGGGCTTCAGCTTGCTCATCCCGAAACTGAAAGCCGCTGCGCCGGAAACAAAGTTCTCGCTGGGATTGGTCTTGAGTTGGGTGACCATGCGTCAAGCTTACGTCGACTTGCGCGAATTGTTTCAAAGAAGACTTCTGTTTTATGCGTCGATTGGCAGCGTGTTCTTTTGGGCCGTGGCTGGTGTCGCTCAACTGGACATCGATGTCCTGTCGGCTGAAAGCGGTGGCGTTTTGGCCTCCGACCGAACTCCTCTGCTGATTTGTTTGGTTCTGGGAGTTGCCTTGGGGAACGTATTGGCTGGGATTCTGTCTCGTGGCAAGATCGAGTTGGGGTTGGTTCCAATTGGCTGCGGTTTGATTGTTCTGTTCGCAGTGCTGTTAAGTCTGTGCCCGGCAGACTTCTATTTGGATCAAGGGCCGTGGCGAGACACCTTGGGATCCGATGCTACTTGGAGTTTGGTTTGGGCGTGCGTCTTGCTGTTTGGACTCGGCATTGGCTCTGGGCTATACGATGTGCCCCTGACGGCCTATCTGCAGTATCGAGCACCAGCCAGCAGTCGCGGCGCGATTATCGCGGCCAACAATTTCATGGTATTCGCCACGATGATGTTGGGGTTCGTCGGGTTCAATTTGGTGCGAACCAAAGTCAGTCCCGGCGAGTTGTCGAATATACCGGTTGTGGCGCAATGGCGTTCGGAGTCCAAACAAAATGTGTTGCAAGAAGAGCGAATTCAAGAGCGAATTGGGAACTGGACCCGCTTATGGTCGGAAAAGGTACGCAGCGACGCGGCAGCCCTAGAAAAGGCGACCAAGCAACTCGAGTCCGAGCCTTCGATCGAGAACCTGTTTCGGTTTCGCGAATTGACAAAGGAGTTGGCCTCGAAGCGTCCCGAGATCGGTGTCTTGATAGACAATGTTCCGGCGAACGACGAGCGACGAGAATACTTGGTCCAAGGAATGTGGGCCGAGTTGACGCAACGTGGGATGAACGAATTCTCGCCTGTACGAGACCAACCAAAGTTAGAAATCGATCGGACCTCATTTGGCCGCGCTTACGATTTGAGCCAAGACGCACGTTGGGGGCAACCAGCCTCTCGTTTGGCGGCGCAAGTATTTGACCAATCATTGCATCAACCGCTCTTGTCCGGGCGGCAAGTCTTTCTGCTGATCGCGGTACTGACGACCATCGTTTTCGGTATCGTGGTCTACCATCTGGGGCACCACACGACGCGATTTATTCGTCGCGGACAACCACAACAACGAGCGGCCGTGACCTGGGTCGGTGGCCAACATCTACCTAACTCTCCGGCGGTGTTTTTGCTGTTCAATTCTAGTCCATCCGTGATCGCGGCGTTGCTGGAAGGCGCGGGCCGCACCATGTCGCTGGTCGTATGGCGAGGTTCCAGGCCGGAAGATTTCTTGTCAGAAAGTTCTCACGATGAGCCACTCACGGTCGAGCCGACGGTCCGCGTCTTCAACGATGCTAGGAAAGTTGATAGCCGACCATTGATTCGATTGTTGGAGGAGGGCTCAAGTGTTGTGATCCCGATGTACGAAAACCGGAATACGGATTTGCGTCGCGAGTGTCCTGAGAATCTTCCGGTCTTGCTACATGAATGCCGACAAGCGGGGTTTGATACATTGCCCGTGGTGGCCATCCGTGGTACTGTGTCCGACCGATCAGGAACAACATTCACGTTGGGGCCGCCCGTGAACGGTCCTGGAAATATCGCTCGAGTTGTCCAAGCGTTCGAAGCGTTAGGAGCCCATTTGATGAAACCTAGTGAAGTTGAGTTTGTTCACCCTGTCGAGCAATTTATCCGTCAGTGCAAGTCCCGCGGGAGTCGCTTGAAGATTGCGGACTCGATGGGGCAAAAAATGACCGGGACGGAAGTGCTCATGCGGACGGTGATCCTGTGTCGGCTATTGAAGCAACACGTTCTGAGCCCGGACGAAACGCATGTGGGCTTGCTGATTCCGCCGGCGGCTGGTGCCGTATTGGCCAATGCCGCATTGGCGCTCGATGGAAGGACCTCGGTCAATCTCAATTACTCGGCAACAGCCGAGGTGATGAATCAATGCATTCGACAGGCCGGAGTGAAGCATGTTTTGACCACACGGAAGATCGTGGAGAAGCTAAATGTGCAGTTGGAGGCTCCGTTCGTTTTCCTGGATGACTTGCGGGAAAAGGTCGGCCTGTGGGACAAACTGGCGGGCGCGTTAGCGGCCTACCTCAAATCGGCGAATGGGCTGGTGCGTGAGTACAAGATCAAAGAACGCAGTTTGGATGAGGTGCTCACCGTTATCTTTACGTCAGGGTCAACCGGGCTACCAAAAGGTGTGATGTTGACCAGCCGCAATATCGCCTGCGTGATCGAGGGTGTTAACGACGCCGTTGTCCTCAATAGTTCCGACGTGATCCTGGGTGTTCTCCCGTTCTTCCACTCGTTTGGCTTTGCGGTGCCGTTGTGGACGGTCCTCGGCACGGATATCGCTGGCGTTTATCACTTCAATCCGTTGGACGCGCCACAGATCGGCAAGCTTTGCCAGCAGTACAAAGCCACAATACTATTGGCGACACCGACGTTTCTGCGCAGCTACATGAAACGCGTTTCCAAGGAAGACTTTGCCACACTGGATGTGGTAGTGGCGGGCGCCGAAAAGCTTCCCACCGAATTGTCGGATGCTTTCGAAACCAAGTATGGCGTGCGCCCAGTCGAGGGATACGGTACCACCGAATTGGCCCCGTTGGTGTCCGTCAATCAACCCGCTCATCGCGTCGCAACCGGAAAAAAAGCGAAAGTTCGGGAAGGGTCGGTCGGGGCCCCAGTTGTGCACGTCCGAGTCAAGACTTTGGATCTAGATACCGGTAAAGAGACGGGCGTTGGCGAACCGGGCATGTTGTGGGTCGCTGGTCCAAATGTAATGAAGGGATACATGAAGCGTCCCGACTTGACTGCCGAATCAATCGTTGATGGTTGGTACAACACGGGTGACGTGGCGTACGTGGACTCGGACGGCTTCATTCATATTACGGGACGATTGAGTCGCTTTTCAAAAATCGGCGGCGAAATGGTGCCACATATCTTGATCGAGCAAAAACTGAACGAGATCGTGTGCGAAGAAAAGGGCGACATGAAGTGTGCTGTCTCGAGCGTTCCTGATGAGAAGAAGGGCGAACGGCTTATTGTACTTCACACGGCGTTTGCGATGTCGGTTGATGACTTGCGCGACAAGTTGATCAAGTCGGGTCTGCCAAGCTTGTATGTCCCTAGTGGCAATTCGTTCTTCCAGGTAGATGAGTTGCCGATGCTTGGCAGTGGAAAGCTGGACCTCAAGCAATTGAAAGACACCGCGAAAGCCAAAGCGGCTGCGGGATAGGAGTAGAGCCTTGACTCCTTCGCCGGTTCGCCATCGCGACGTTCATGCTTGTCATTGGGTTCAGGTAGCAACCTGCGATGGTTTGCGTTTGGATGGGTTGTTGCACGACGAATCATGGAGTCCGCTGGCGAAGTCGACACCGGAAAATAGAGGTGTCGTGTTGCTGATGCACGGTGCCGGTGGAAACTTTTATGGCCCTTCACTTATCAATCGCGTGGGCACACACTTGTTTCGCCTGGGTTGGCCGGTCTTGAGAGTCAACAATCGAGGCCACGATGGTTGGCATGTCGCCTTCCGCGGTGGAGGTGTGACGCAGATGGGAGCGGCCTTCGAGCGATTGGAAGAATCGCTTTGGGACGTCCAGGCGTGGTTGGGGTGGCTCCGCCGCAACGGCTATCGACGCGTGATCCTGGCTGGCCATAGCCTGGGTGCGTTCAAGATTGTTTATGCCCTGGAGCAGCTTCGGCAAATCGCAACGGGGGCGGAGGCGGCCTCGAGCGATTCCGCCGATATCAAGATCGAAACGGCGATCGCGATCAGCCCACCTTGTCTGTCGCAGTCTTTGTTCGAGTCCTCCAGTCAGTCGGAGGTGTTCGTGAGAACAATTCGTCGCTGCCAAACCATGCGCGAACAGGGCGAGGAAGATCTTGTTTTTCGCGCAGAATATCCGTTTCGAATGTTCATTTCTGCCGGTTGTTATTTAAACAAGTATGCCTCCGGAGAACGCTTCAACTTGACGCAATGGCACTCGAGATTGAACCAGCCTCTTTTGTGGATCTATGGCGGAGATGAGTTGGCATCTCACGAGGCATTGGCACGCGGCGTGGCGTCCTTGAAAGAAGGTTTGGCGGAGAATCATCGAATGATCGTTGTGCCGAATGCCGACCATTTCTTCACAGGCGCGTCACGCGATGTTTGCGTGGCCGCCGAACATTGGTTGGAACCGTATCGCGCATGAAGGATCCTTTGAACCATTCCACGTTTGACGCGATTGTCGTCCGCAAAGTAAGCAAACATTTTGGCACCCAGGTGGTGCTGCGCCATCTGAATTTGAAAATTCCGCAGGGAGAGTTTGTCTGTTTGTTAGGAGCAAGTGGCTGCGGAAAATCAACTGTGTTGCGGCTGTTGGCTGGATTGGAACAACCTGACGTTCTCGGGGAAGAAGATCAAGGGCTGCCCAGTCTCGAACTCCGTTCGAATCCCGAGCCTGTTGGCCCTCCCCCGCGATTGGGATTCGTCTTTCAACAAGCAAACCTGCTGCCCTGGCGGAGCGTTCGAGAAAACGTCGGGCTTCCGTTGCGCTTGCAAAAGGCGTCTCGGGCTACTCGCTTGGCAGAGACAAACCGTTCGCTGCAGGAGGTTGGGTTGACCTTGGCCGACGGTTTGAAGTGGCCTCGAATGTTATCCGGTGGAATGCAAATGCGAGCCAGCTTGGCACGAGCTTTGGTGACGCGGCCAGAAATCTTGCTCTTGGACGAACCATTCTCGGCACTCGACGAAGTCTTGCGACAACGCTTGTGCGAAGAACTTCGGCAATGGCATCAAGAATTTGGGTGGACGACTATCTTTGTGACCCATCATGTCTCGGAGGCAGTGTTCTTGGCCGATAGAATTTTGATCCTGCGCAATCTCGCGGAATATCCCGCGGAAGATTCGCTGGCGGCTGACTTGCCGATCGAGTTTCCTGGCGAACGCACATCGGAGTTGCGAGAGAGCCCTCGATATGTGGAAGAAGTGGTTCGGGTGACCAAACGTTTCCGGGAGTTGCTAAGATGATTGGGCGACAAAGGTCCACAATCGGCGACTCGCGATGGCTGGAAAAACTGGCGATGATCCTGGCGCCGGGCATCGTCTTGGTCCTCGTGCTGCTAACATGGCAGTGGTTGGTTTGGGCGCGGGAGATTCCGAAGTTTATTCTGCCGAGTCCTCGGGATATCGCCTTGGCAACGTGGAGTGATGGCGCGAGATTGTGGGCGGCGACCCTCCGAACCGGGAGCGCGGCGATCGCGGGGTTGGGAATTAGCGTCGGAGCAGGCTTTTTGCTGGCGAGTGTGTTAGGTCAGGCTCGTTGGATTAGAAACAGCTTCATGCCTTATGTTCTCGTGTTTCAAACGATTCCGATCATAGGTGTCGCGCCGCTACTGATTACGTGGTTTGGCAACACGTTTAGCACTGTGATGTTGATCGCCGCGTTCATTAGTATCTTTCCAATCATTAGCAACACGACCACTGGGATGGTTGCAGTAGATTCATCGCATCTGGATCTGTTTCATTTGAACCGAGCGTCACGTTGGCAGATCTATCGATACCTGCAAGTACCAACGGCACTCCCCTATTTCTCTGCGGGGATACGTATTGCTGCGGCGGCCTGCGTCCTTGGGGCCTGCGTTGGTGACTATTTCGTTGGCACAGCTCAGCAAGAAGGACTAGGGTTCTTGGTGTTCCAAGCTAAAGATCGGAATGCTGGTCTAATGTTTGCCACGTTGTTTGTGTTAACCCTAATGGGTTTTTTGTTTTACTTGACCGCTAACTTGGTTTGCCGTCTCGTCTTGTTACGCTGGGAAGACCACCGGCTAGGATAGATTGCTCTCGCTACCTTCTGCCGCACGGATTGGATTGCCTTAGGACGGTCAAAACAGAAGAATCGGCCCATCTTTCGGTTAGCGAACCACATGCCAATCAAACCCACCCTAGCGGCAGCTCCCGTTCTAATCATCCAAATCAGGCTTACTCATGGTTCTTTCTTGAACACTGTGCCAATCCAAACCGCCTCTCGAAGATCCATGCCCTAATCCTTCGATCGAACACCACTTATGGGTCTTTCTTGAGTTGGACATGCTACAAATTCGGCACAAATGCGACAATAGATTAGCAGGACACAGATACTCGACAGTAAGTCGAGGCTATGAAGATCAAACGACTGGTCACGAGCAAAAAGTGGCAGGCCACTCCACACAATCAAACATAAAGACGCGGTACCAAATACAGCGTAGATGATTCGTGTGAGTTGGCTGGTGTTTTCCTGACTCGAATATGGAATCAGTGCAATTCCGCCAACAGTTAGTGCCGAAATCAATCTACATACATTACCAAACAATATCCAACTTGCTCCGCCGAGTAACAAGGCAGAAAAACCCCAAACAATCACCACCAAACGGAATCGCTGTCGATTAGTCGGTTCGAAAAACATTGTCATCGTGTTGGTGGCCTCCACCCACCAGAAGTAGCCGTCCCCATGTTCCCTGGTGGCAGACCCTTGGGAATTCCAGAAGGTGGCCCAACGAACTTCTGCAATTCCCTGACGGACCTACCAAGACAAGCTGCGAGCGATGCAAGACAGGTTGCGCTGTAAGCCTGTCCTGCCCATCCTCCATTCTTTGCAATATCTGCGTCAAGGCACTTCCACACGCAGTCCTCCCACGGTTCACCCACGACGTCCCAGTGCTCACCGTTCGCGCACAAGCACCTGCACATCGCATACGGCATACCTCCGCACGCTAGTGCAATAATACATGAACCCCATTTCTTACCACTCGGATCTATGCCGTCTACCCCAAAATACCCTCTATACAAACTCATTCCATCCACATACCCGAGCGGATCGCGGGAGATGAACCCGCCGGCGCTTGGGTCGTACCAGCGGGCGCGGAAGTGGTAGAGCGCGAGGTCGGCGTCGTACTCGCGGCCCGTGTAGGTGTAACGATTGGCGTAAATGCTGGTGCTGCGGACGGTGCCACGGGGGTCATAGATGCCTAGCGTGCCGTAGGCGGTGTAGGAGTAACGCTCAACCAATGTTCCGGCGGCATTGGTTAGGCCGATGATGGAGTATTGTTGGTTGCGATGATAGTAAAGGGCGTTATCGCCAGTCGTCGGCAAGCTTGTGCCGGTGCACGTGTGACATAAGATCGGTTCGTTCACGGCGTCGGCGTGCGTTACCGTCATGACATCACGACCTTATTTCTTACGAAGAAGCGTTTCAAAGCGAGACAAAATCACGACAATCGACGGTGCAGTTGCACCTGCAAATCGTTCAAGATATCTTGCAGTTGTTCTAGGCTTAACTCACCTAAGCGGGCTTCGGAACTTTGCGGCAGCCGAAGCACTCCCTGCA
>JAEUIQ010000074.1 GCA_016794985.1 Planctomycetaceae bacterium
GTTGTTAGCACATTGGGCGCGACGAGCGGCTTCACGTGCCTGCTGGACAGCGGGCAGCAACAAGCCGATCAAAACGGCGATGATCGCAATCACCACCAACAGTTCAACCAGGGTAAACCCCTGCTTGCGATTCAGTGTCATAAGACACCCTCCATTAGAAAAAGGTACAAAAAACAGGGCCTACGTTGCCGGGAACCTCAGACAGTAAGGTATAAAAATATCATTGGTCCCAGTCGTAACCCAACTCCTGACTCTCGATTGCATCGCCAAAAACCGAAAAGCCGATCTTCCCACGCTAGAATAAATTAGATGAGAGACGCAGCGCTTCGTGAAGTTTGTTGTTGTCAAGACAAATAAGGCGGGTGAATCCACCACACCTCTCTTGGCAATGCAGCTTCAAGTCACACTTTCGTGCATCGTCAATTGTGGGCCTTGGACCTACAGAAATCAAGACCAAAAAGTTACAAAACAGTGCGATTCGGCCGAAATGAAGAGCGAACCGATCGATCAACCGTTCTCGCGGCAAGCACGAAAACGAAAATCCCCCAGCAATCCAAGAGATTCTGGGGGATTCGAAACCATCAATATCCTGCCAAGTCACGTTCGGCCAAGCAGGGTTCGGCCGGGCATTTAGCCCTTGTTGTCGTTGTCTTCGCCGGACGTGGGCACGACCCAAACCTTGATCTCGGCTTCGACTTCCGAGTGCAAACGCACCTTAACTGAGTACAAGCCAACTTCTTTGAGAACTCCCTCCAACCGCAATTGGTCGCGGGAGATATCAAAATTCATGGCTTTCAATGCTCCGACGATGTCGGCAGCGCTGACACTACCGTAAAGATGGCCTTCATCGCTAGCATTCGCTTCAATCGTTACACTTTGCTTGCCAAGTTCGGCAGCCAAATCCAGCAAAGATTTCAAGCGGGCCTTTTCGATGGCCGCAAGTTTCTCGCGGTGTTTCTCAACCATTCGCTTGTGATGGTCGGTTGCGACCGTGGCCAAGCCTTGCGGCAACAAATAGTTGTTGGCATATCCGGGCCGAACCGAAACAACGTCCCCTTGTTTGCCTAAGTGGTCAACCGACTGGATCAGCAGTAGTTCAATTCCACCGTTCCGTCCCTTCGGCATTCGTTGAAATCCTTTGACAGCCGGGCGACGTTTCTTTGGTTTCAAGTGTGGCATATTCAGGTTTCTTTCGTAGCAGTCTCAGCCGACACGGTCGGCAAACGTTTTTTCTGGAAAATCAAAGCGGCAGCCGACTCGAATCGGCAGCCGCAGTTCTATGGTTCCTAGGCGTATCGTTCGCAAGCACACTAAAACGGGATATCTTCTTCCGGAATGTCGTGTTCTTGAACCGAAGCCGCCGCCACCGCCGCAGGTGAAGCTGATCCGCCACTGCCGCCGGAACGCCCGCCCACCATTTGCATTCTTTCGACGATGACCTTCATCTTCGACCGTTTTTGCCCTTCTTTATTCTCCCAAGTCTCAAGCTTTAGCCGGCCCTCGAAAAACGCCGGCGATCCCTTGCTTAAGTACTCTGCCGCAATCTCCGCGGTTCGGCCCCATAGGACCAAGTCAACGAAGGTTGCCTCGTCTACCCACTCCCCATTGCGTTTGACGCGATCTTTGACAGCCAAGCCGACTTCGGCGACCGATGTGCCCTGTGGAGTCTTTTCCAACTGCACATCGCGAGTCAAATTCCCCATCAAAATAACACGATTGAAACTGGCCATGACCAACACTCCTGCAATTCGCTGCTTCGCCGTCATCATTGCCCGCGAGACAGCCACGAAAAAAGCAGTGCAGAGCCCTTGCACCGTTAAACTACGGTTCCGACACGCTTGACGGAATTCCGATTTCGCGTGCCATCATAACAAATTTCAACGAAGCGATTGCCCCTGGGCCGAGAAAATCTCGGTCCTGTCAAATTATTCGTCCGAATCCGCACCGATGGGTTCTTTGATCTCGCTTGCCAAAGACCGCATTGGTCGCTCGCCCAAGGCCATGGCTACCAATGTTTCGGTCAATCGTGGATCGATCTTGATCGCCAAATGCCGAATGATCGAATCGGTGATCACGCATTCTCGCTCGATCTTGGCCAGTTCGGGACCCTTCATACTGAAGTAGGCCAACCAATAGACGCCCTTGCGGTGGCCATTAATTGGGTACGCCAGTCGTTGTTCGTTCCATAATCGATTTGCCAGCACGGTTCCGCCGTGGTTTTCGATCATGTTTTTTACCAAATTGGCCATTCCACCCGGATCTTTGGCGTAGGCATTCGGATCCAGAATCAACATCAATTCGTAAACGTTCGCTTCCAAAATTACGACTCCTCAAAGCGGCTTTTGGCCGATCATGCGTTCAATTGTATTTATTCATCGTTGCGAGTAATCCCGCAGTGACCCAGGACTCCACCGCATCAGCGGCATTCGCTACCGCCTGCTGCATTACTATCAACTCTTCATTGGAAAACCGGGCGAGCACGTAGTCTGCCGTTTCCCAGCCCGTTGGGGTCGCTCCAATCCCGATTCGCAGTCTCGGGAATGACTCGCACCCCAAGACTCGAATTACATCCAGCAACCCCTTTTGTCCACCGGACGAGCCTTGACCTCGAACGCGAATCTTGCCTAATGGTAGGCTCAGGTCATCGCAAACGACTATCAAATTCTCCAGTGGAAGCTTGTAAAATGCAACCAAAGGGCCGATCGTCGATCCGCTTCGATTCATGTACGTCAAAGGACTGACAAGGGCGACCTTCTCGGAACCAAATCGTATCTCAGTCAGTTCGGCTTGAAACTTGGCAGTTGGCCGCGCGGCACCGCCACGACGGGCCAACTCATTAACGACCGCAAAACCCACATTATGGCGTGTGTTTTCGTAGTCACGACCCGGATTCCCAAGCCCCACGACAACCTTCATTGGTTTCGTCTAGGCTCGCAGGAGATCCACATGCAGAACTTCGCTGCCCAATCCATCGTACTGGACGGATTTCAACACGACGTTTCCGCTAACTTCACCAGTCAGCTCAAACTTGGCCAAGCCTTTGCGAACCGCCAGCAGCAATTGCTTGGCGTTGAGCGAAACTTCCACGTTTTCGCCTTTGCCGCCGTACAATACGCCAGGGATCCAACCGGTCTCACGCAAGCGACAGCACTGAGCGGTGCCCTTCTCGCTTCGCAGTTTTGCATCTAGGCTTTTCACCTAATGTCTCCCAGTCAATACACGCAGTAGTAACCCACAGGCACCCTGCCAGCGGGAATCGCGTATTGTGACAGAATGATTTTCGTTGACAAGCCCAAAAAGTTGACTTGTCAAAACCCTCTCTTAGCGAGTAAGTTTACGGCTCCCAGTTCTTCGATGGTTCCGGCACAAAACGGTGTCGGAGTGGGGCTGGGGCAATTTGCCAGAGTTCTTCGGAACATGTCCTGGCTCTTGCCATGGTCCGCCACTCTCCGCACAAACTCAACATGCCAAGTCCTTCGTTTGAATACGTCGAGCCCATTGGACACCGCGTTTTGGTACGCAAGGACGAGCCCAAGCGGCAGACCAAAGGCGGCATTGCGTTGCCGGATGATGCCGAGATTCCCACAATTACCGGAAGAATCGTTACCATTTCTGCGGCCATCGAAAATGACGATGATGTCCCACTTCGACAGTACGACAAAGTTTTGTTTCATCCGAAAAATGCGATTCCGGTCGATTTTGAAAGTGACAATCACTTGTTTGTAGTGCCCGTCGAAGACATTGTGGCTGTCTTTCGCCGATCCGAGCCGCCCAAACCATAAGGCCTGCGTGGGCCGCAGGCGGCCCATTCGAGGCCATGTTGACCCTGATTTGAACTTCAAAAACCCTCCGAGACCCCCACAAATGCGCCGAACCCTGATCGCTGGAAACTGGAAAATGAACCTTAATCGGGCGCAGGCCATCGAGTTGGCCCGGTCGATTGCAGGCGGTCTCCGAGAAAATTCGAGTGTCGAAGTGGCGGTTTTTCCGCCCGCGGTTTATTTGGACGCCGTGATTGCGGCTCATCCCGGCTTGACCGTTGGCGCGCAAAACGTCAGCGAAAACGGCGACGGGGCATTCACCGGCGAAATCAGTTGCGCCATGCTGCGGGATCTGGGAGCGGTGGCGGTTATCCTCGGGCACAGCGAACGGCGAACACTGATGGGAGAATCCAGCCAGCAGGTCAATCGCAAGACCATTGCAGCATTGAACGCCGGCTTGACCCCAATTGTTTGCGTGGGCGAACTGCTTGAACAACGCCAAGCCGGTTTGACCGACGAAGTGGTTTTGGAACAGTGCCGCACCAGTCTCGCCGGTCTGGCCACTGAGCAAATGGAGCGGACAGTCATCGCCTATGAACCGGTTTGGGCCATCGGGACCGGGCACGTGGCGACCCCCGCCCAAGCTGAGCAGGTTCATGCTGCGATTCGGCAATGGTTGGCGGGGGCCTTCTCGCCAAGTACCGCAGCTCGGATTCGCATTCTTTATGGCGGCAGCGTCAAACCCGACAACGCCGCCGAACTCCTTTCGCAGGAAAACATCGATGGCGCGCTCGTCGGCGGGGCCTCGCTCAAGGCCGATTCATTTTTGGGAATCGTGCGGGCTGCGGAGCCTCAGGCGGTGGCCTGACAACCGGTTTTCGATCGTGTTGCGGTAGGATGCTGTTGCATTGAAGCAGAATCCCGTTTCTAATGTCCCTTCGCGCAAACTCCGGCTCTCGATGGTTCAGGCTATTGTCGCCCTGAGCCGAGCGGGCGTTGATTCGCGAAATTTGGCTATGTTTTCTCAAAGGTAGTTTTGACCGTGTTACTCGCGCAGCTCTTCACTCATATCGTTGTTGGATCGTTGTTGTTTTTTACGTCGCTGATCATGATCTTCCTGATCCTGATTCAACGCGGTCGCGGCGGTGGATTGGCAGGCGCGTTGGGCGGTAGCGGCGGCAGCAGCGCCTTTGGTGCGAAAGCCGGAGACACCTTTACTCGCGTCACCGCCGGAATGGCAATTTTCTGGTTCGTGTTGTGCTTGTTCGCGATCCTCCTTATCCAGGGACCTCGAGTGGCACCGCCTTCCGAGCGGGAACCGGGCGTGGCCGGAACGGGTGCTGGCACAAGCGAAGTGGATGAGACTGCTCCGACGGAACCGTCAAACAAACTGCCTGGCTTACCGGAGCTTCCCGCCGGGGCTCCTGGAGATTCAGACGACACCACAAAGTCCGACGGAAACTCTACACCGGCCGCAACCGATCCGGCCACAACCGATCCGGCCGCAACCGATCCTGCCACAACCGATTCGAAAGCAACCGGCCCGACGACCGAAAGCGTGACCCCGCCACCGACAACAGACGCAACAAGCGGAGGAACGTCAGGATCGGCTCCGAGCGAGACGGGGGCTGCGGGCACGGAAACCAAAGCTGGTGAAAACAACGGGGCCGGTGATCCTCCCAAGACCGACAACGCCTCGCGATAATGGCGTCGGTGAGACAGGAGAGGCGGTTCCAGTGTTATTGAGTATGACGGGCCAGGGCCAGGCGATGGTCTCCCAGGCGGGCAATACCGTCCAGGCGGAGGTCCGTTCGGTCAATAATCGATTCCTGAAAGTGACGGTTCGTTGTGGCGAGCTGTTTAATGAACTGGCCCCGCGAATTGAACGGGTCCTTCAGACCCAAGTGCGGCGTGGATCGGTGAATGTCAACCTCAGGGTCTCCGCCACTTCGATTCAAACGGCCTTCCGACTGAACCGTGAAGTATTCGAAGGTTATCAACGCCAATTGGTGGAATTCATGGGAGAGAGTGGCCAGACGCCGCCGATGACCGCAGCGATATTAGGCTTGCCCGGCGTGTCCGACGAAGGTGGAGGGTTTGGCGATCAGGTGGAAGAACTGTGGCCGCTGATCGAAAAGGCGGTGTCCGAAGCGGCCCAAAATCTGAACAAAATGCGGGCTGTTGAAGGTTCGGCGATGCGACGAGATTTGGTGCAGAATCTCGATATCATTGCCCGCCGTTTGCAAGAGATCGAGTGTCGGGCTCCCGTTGTTAGCCAGGCATACCAGCAGAGGATTCTGGACCGCATCCAACAAATTCTCACACAACTTGGCGGTGCTGCGCCAAGCAGTGGCACGGTTTGGTCGAACGAACTGGTTCGCGAAGTCGCGGTTTATGCGGATCGCTGCGACTTTTCCGAGGAGGTGGTTCGGCTGCGGAGTCATTTGGAGCAGTTTGCGAAGTTGCTGCAGGATGTCGAAAGCCAAGGTCGGAAAATGGACTTTCTCATCCAAGAGATGGTGCGAGAAACCAATACGATTGGCAGCAAGGGCAACGATGCAGAAATCGCGGGACACGTCGTTGAGATCAAGACTTGCATCGAACGCATGCGGGAAATGGTCCAGAACATCGAGTAGAAGAGTATGGCAAAGCTCATCGTAATCTCAGGACCATCCGGCGTCGGCAAAAGCACCGTAGTCGCCCAAGTTGTGGCCGGCTGCCGGCAGCCGATCTGCCTCAGTGTCTCGGCCACGACTCGCGCGCCCCGGCCTGGAGAAATCGACGGCAAGAGTTATCATTTCCTAACCCATGAACAATTCGCTGAACATCGCCGGCAGGATGATTTTCTGGAGTGTGCCGAGGTCTTCGGGCGGGGGGACTGGTATGGAACCCTTCGTCAGCCGGTCACCGAGGCCTTGAAAGCAGGGATCCACGTGGTCCTAGAAATCGATGTGGAAGGCGCCAAGGCGGTGATGGCCAAACATCCCGGCGTCCTCACCATGTTTATCCATCCTGGGAGCCTGGAGGAGTTGGAGCGACGCCTCCGCGGAAGGAATACCGAATCGGAATCATCCATCGAGCGACGCTTGGCCGTTGCTGCCGAGGAACTGCGACAGTCGGGCCTGTACCAACATGTGATTGTCAATCATGATGTGGCCCAAACGGTTGTCGAAATTTGTCGTCTGATCGAAACTAGTGGAGAATCAAGTTGTACGAAGAACTAAAAGAAGAAGACATTGTCAACAAAGTCGGCGGGCGCTTCAAACTGTCCACACTGCTGCAGAAGCGAGTCGTCCAATTGGCTCGTGGTTCACGCGCTCTGGTGGTGACCACAAAAACCGATCGTATGGCCATCGCTTTACAAGAAATTTTGGAAGACAAGATCTTCTTGGATCCAGAAAATGAAGTGGCCTTTCGCAGCCCAGAGCCGCAAACCGAGGCTCCTGAATTGGACTTGGATGATCTGTAATCGGATGATCAGTCTTCCGACGACCGGTAATTTACCTTGCTTCCGGACAGAATCGCCCGTATAAACTAGGGGGCGCATTGGCGTGAACCGGTGTTCCAAAATGGCCGGGCCCGCGGGCGACGTCCGCGGCGGAAGTGCTACGGGTGTGGCCGTTAGAGTGCGATACGATTCGCCCCGAACCAGAACCTTTGATAATTAGTGAGATATTTCGGTGTCGACCAACAAACAACCATCGCCGGCCCGTGAATCGTCCAATGTCCCCGTCGCAAGTCGGGTGACCAACACAATTCAACCGGGCGCCCCCGGGGTATCTCTGGAAGAGACGGTCGAGTCGGGCGTCGAAAAAATGGTCAAAGAGTATGGTCCGCCTGTGGTAACGGCTGTGTTGGTCGTCATCTTGGCGGCGGCAGGGTGGGCTTTCTTTGTCAGTCGCCAAGAGTCGGTCAGCAGCAATCGCTGGGATCAGCTGAACGTCAGTGCAACAGCGAAGAATGTGGCCAACTTAGAAGGAATTGCCGCGGAGGCTCGTGGATCTTTAGTCGGCGCGGTCGCGACCAATGTGGCTGGAATCACCGAACTAAATTCTGCGTTGGAAAAGATGGTTCGAGAACCCGAGAAGGCGAAAACAGAAATCAAAGCGGCGATTGATCGATTCAAGCAAGTCATCGACTCGCCGGATGCCACCGAGATGATCAAGCAGCAAGCCAAATACGCCATGGCTTTCGCCCATGAATCAGTCGGCGAATTTGACGAAGCCCGCGGGCTTTATCAGGAACTTGCAGCGATCAAGGACTCGCCCACGGAGCGTTTCGCCAAAGATGGCCTGCAACGCTGCAATGATCCCATTATCAAGAGTTTTCAAGAGAAATTCGCGGCCTGGAAGCCGCCAGGGTCGGGAATCGCCCCGGCCGATTTTAACGGACTGAATATCGAAAACTTGGATTTGCAGGGAATCGGTGACTCGTTAGCTCCGCCGTCACTTCCTGATGCCCAGCCCACAGGAACCGATGTTCCAAAAACCGATCCATCGGGAACGACTGCACCGCCTGCTGATCCACCAGTGACTGACGTTCCGGCCTCGGATTCGACAACGTTGACTCCTCCGGTTACCGACTCGCCGGTGAATCCGCCGGCCAACAATGACGAGCCGCCTAAACTGCCGGGCGGCGGTGAATAGCCCAGCGAGAATCTACCCTCGTTTCTTTGGCGTTGGATCCGGGCGGTTGATTCGTCAGCCTGCGGTATGCGATGGTACGTATCCCACTCTTTCGTGCTTGTTTCGCGGGCGTGTCCGTCGTTGTTTGCGTTTTTGGCTTGTTGCTGTGGAATCACTCGCGGACATTGTCGCCCTACAAAGACGATGAAATCTACACGAAACGCTACAGAGCTCTCGAAGCTGGCGATTATGACGGGTTTCAAAAACTTCGCCAGGAATCCCTAACTTTAAAATACGAGTTCGAAGACCATGGCATTTCTTTAGCCGTGTTGGGTGTCTTGGGGCTTCTGTTATCCCTACCGCGCAGTTTCTTGCTTCGGTCTCCACCGGCATTTTTTGTGTTCACAATCGTTTCGGTTCTGCTGCCGTTTTTTTCAGTCGGAAGCTACGTTTATGATATCGCACTGTTTTGGGAACGCGGTGCATTTCCCTGGTGGGCCGATAGTCTCATCATTGGATTTGTACCTGTTCCCCTGATGTTCGCGATCGAGTTCCTTTGGTCATTAGGTCATTTTCTAGCACTGAATGGAGCCGACCATCCTTCGACTTCGCTAAGACACGCATTTTCCTTCAGAAGATGTTGGTGGTTCTTGTTACTCGGAACAAATTGCGTCTTCATTTCGATTCTCGCTTTGGCCTCGGGCGCCTATTGGTTAGCGATCCCGAATCTTTGTTGGTTGTATTTCTACCTCTCACTCGGTGCCGTTTATCGCGTTGCTAAAGAGATTCCCCGAAGTGCGCCTCGGCCAAAGCTTTGATACTTGGTAAGGATCGATAATGTCTCTTGTGAGGGCGGCATGCGGTTGTACTCTTTCCAATCTTTGTTTCCTCGATGGCCTCGTGTTCAGGCCGATACTGTGCAGGCAGGCGAGAATGAATTGTCGTGGACTCGCGTTCGTAATGGCGAACCGAAAATGCGTCGTCCGTTGGTCGAATTCAACACGATGAAACGCGATTGAACAGGAGGGAACGAAGACAATCGATGTTAACCATCGTCCTCTTTGTTGAAACTCGTTTCCAGCTTGCTGTTCGAGTCTGATAGTAGCAAGACATTCGCGAAAGAAGGTGCATGCGTTTGGAAGTTTGCATTCGCCAGATTGTTGGGGGCATCGCGCTCTGGCGAGCGTCGCAACCAAGAGGTTACGATGGTACGAGCGACACCCGCCCAAGTTCCAGCCCCACATTGAGTATTACCATGACACAGACACAGACTCTTGCCACGATGGCCTGTGCGACGTTGATCTTCTTTCTAACTCCGAGTGTTGCCGGCGACGAACCTTGGTGGCAGTTTCGCGGTCCCGAGGGGAATGGTCACGCGCGAGCCAATCACTTGCCACTGGAGTGGAGTGAATCTGCAAACGTTGTTTGGAAGACGGCCATTCACGATCGCGGGTGTTCGTCACCGGTTCAGTTTGAAAGTCAAATCTGGCTGACGTCAGCGACCGAAGATGGCCATAAGCTTTTTGCGATCTGCGTGGATCAGAACTCGGGCCAGATCCTGCATGACATGCCGATCTTCGATGTCGAAAAACCACAATCGATCGCGCCGGTTAATAGCTACGCGACACCCACTCCAGTGATCGAATCGGGTCGAGTCTACTTGCACTATGGGACCTACGGTACAGCCTGCGTCGACACCAAAACGGGGGCGATTCTGTGGACCAGACGCGACTTGAACTGCGATCATGAGGACGGAGCGGGACCATGCAGTTCGCCGTTCTTGACCGACGAGTTGTTGATTGTTCACGTTGATGGTCGCGATGTGCAATATGTCATTGCGATGGACAAGAACACTGGCGAGACGGTTTGGAAAGCGGAGCGGTCATTTGATTACGGCTCGGTGGAGGTTCATCAACGCAAGGCATTTACGATGCCGTTGCTCGCGCCGTATGGAGATGGCCGGCAGTTGCTCTCTCAAGGAGCACAGGCGATCTATGCGTACGAACCATCGACCGGCCAGGAACTTTGGAAGTTGCGGTGTCCGGGTTTTTCAATTGCACCTCGTCCAGTTTATGCTGACGGAATGGCGTATGTCGTTTCCGATCATGACCATCCGGAGTTGTGGGCCATCCGTACGGACGGGGCGGGCGATGTTACCGACACGCATGTCGTATGGAAAGCAACCGTGGGAGTTCCAGCTCGCGCTTCGATCCTCTTGGTAGAAGACTTGTTGTATATGGTCAATCACCAAGGGATTCTTAGTTGCCTAGACGCGAAAACAGGAGACCTTGTCTGGAAGGATCGAATTGAAGGCAAGTATTCGGCATCGCCGATCTATTGGGGCGATCGCATCTATCTGTTCAACGAAGATTCGATCTGTACTGTCATCAAACCGGGACGAGAGTTTGAGGTGTTGGCGGTCAATCACTTGGATGGCGAACAGTTATTGGCCAGTCCTGCGGTGGTTGACGATGCGATCATTGTCCGAACAAAGAATCATTTGTACCGACTGGAAGCAACCTTGCCATAAAAATGCAACGGAACATTCAGGAGCTTGTGCGTGCTTTGTCAATCTTTGATTTTTGAGTAGCGACACTTGCCCAAGCGTGGGATGTATTCGAGGTAAACCGCGTTTTGACAAACACAGTTCCCCGATGTTGCAAGGCTTGAAGGAGCGTTTTGGAGAACTTCATGAAATGTCCGTCGTGTGGAAAACAACTGAAGTTGGAATCGATGGACGGACGGGCGGTCGAGCGATGTGAGACCTGTGCCGGGATGTGGCTGAGCGTTGCTGAGTTCGGGCAGTTGATTCGAAAGGCCGACCTGAATAGCGGTTCGGCCAAGCCGTTGTCGCATGCGATCCAAGTGAATTGTCCAAAATGTCAGCGACCGCTGGTTTCGTTCAACTATGCCTACGATTCAGGGATCTTTATCAACCGTTGTCACGAATGCGATGGCGTTTGGCTGCTGGCTGGGCAACTCGAGCGGATTGCGAGTCATCGAGTCGGCAGTCCGGCCATGCAACGATTGGGCCAAGCTTTGGGCGAAGAAATCCGTGCGGAAAACCGATGGCGTGGGGCGCGGATGTGGCTGCGTTCGCGTGTGCTTGCCGCAAGTGTCGCCGTGTTCTATTTGCTAACAGCGGTGCTGACCGGAGGATTCCATTCGCTGCTGCAAGCGGCACTGTTTCTTGTGTGGCCACTGGCATGTATCTGGTTTCCGGACGGGATGGGAAACTTGGTGGGTATCTCGCTTGGTCATGTTCGGCCCGTGGTCACCCAACAAACGCCGGGCGACTTGGTCGCGGTGGGTGGTTGGATTGTGTTGCTCAGTCCATTGGTCGTCTTGGCGTTTCTCCTTTGAAGTTCTAACCAATTGGCCTAGTCAAAAAATGACTCGCGATTGATTGTCACACGATTCCGCGACTGCTGTATTGGCTTCGTCGGCGGCATTCGCTGCCAGGAAACTGACTCCCAACACAAAGGACCACGAATCATGGCCACTGTATCCAGTCAACCACGCCCGAAGACTCCAAACCGAACAGCCGCCCCCGTCAATCCCTATCAAGCTCCCGTTGCTACTCCACCGACGCGGAAAGCTGCCAGTCCCGTCGCTACTCGTCCGGCGACCAACGTTCCGGCCCTGCATAGTGAACGAGCGATTGGTGTGAGCACCTTTTTGGGTGGCGCGATTGCCGGAGCAATCCTTGTAGCACGCAATCAAATGTTGCTTGGTCGCAAAACCCAAGCGATCACGTTCTTGCTGGCGACGATGGTTTGGCAAGCGATCTTGATAGCGGTTTCCCTGGCATTGCCGTTTGAAGTTCCGGGTGGCGTTTGGATGGGCGTCTCGGTAGCTCACGCCCTCTTGTTCCAACAAATTGCCAAACACCTTTTTGCTCAACCCTACGCACAGATTGCGGAAGGCCGCGGCCAATGGGCTTCGTGGGGAATCGCCGCCGCTGCGGTGGTCGTCACCATGATCGGTGTCGGTTCCATCGCCGTTGCTCTTGCGATGTGCCTGTAACGAACGAGGCGAAGTCAAGTGGAAAATTTGCCATTACCTCGGCGTACGCCTGCACATCGTGTCTAACAGACAGTTGCAGTTGTACGCGGGTCGCGGAACCATCCCAGAGTCCGAACCGAAGGGTGAGGCCTAGCTTTGCTTGGGGGTCAGTTTGATGTCCCCAACATCGGTGACCGCCGCCCCTTCTATAGTTATCACAGAACCGTTGCGACCGGCCCGTCCACCGGCGAAGCCAGCGGTCTCGTGCCAAACAACGATTCGACATTCGCCTGCGGGTGCCAATTTGATCTCGAAGTTGCCTTCTTAATCCGAAATTGCAAAGTACGGATGATCGAAACTGCGAAGCCACATTCTCTCCCAGGGGTGTGGCGGACACGTGATCTGAATGGGCGTGTTCTCTGGTTTGAGACTTTCCACCTTGATTTCGCTACCGGCAGCCATCGCCCGGTTGATCGGATCGTTTTTGAATCCGACAAGATTAAAGACGTGTCCAACTGGACCTTGGTTTCGCATCAGGAGTCCTTGTCCCGGTTGAATACCAGCGGCATGCGGTACATAACCACTTGGCTCTTGATCCACCACGACCAATTTCTTTTCTTCCTGTAGATCCAGTAGCGATGGATGTGGATTCAGTTCGCCGGCTTTTTCCGCAGGGACTAACCAAACGTAGACCCAATGAATGCATTTGGTTTTGGGATCGATGACCCATTCTTGGTTGAGTACGGGTCCCATGGACTTGAACCATTCGAGGTCTTTGGGCATGAGTCCCAAGCTGTCCAATTCGACTTCTTTAACGGGTGGGACCTCGCCATCGAGCACGATGCGGCCTTTGATCGCTCCCCAAGCTTTGTCGTTATTGTTTGCGTCTCCTTGGATTCGAGGTTCATGAGCGAACGCCAGCGAGGCTTGGGAAAGGAACACCCAACCCGTGGCAGCGCAAATATCTCGAATCAATTGACGACGAGAAAGGGTTTCCCGCTCCAAGTGAGCCCGATAACGGTCCGAGTATTAATGGTGTGGCATAGTCACTTTTTCCGATTGACTAAATTGTGGAAGTGTACTGAAAGAACCTGAGAGTGTTGTGTTGATTTACTGCGCGGCGATTCGCTCCAGCGTAGCATCAATATCCACGAGAAACGGATCCGCCATCGCGGTAAGCAATTCGACAGCTTCGGCCGAGGCTACTTGGGGATTTCCCGACGCAAAAGGCGGCCGCGGGTCGTACTCCATCATGAGCTGCATCGTTTGGGCGTAGTCGTCGCCTTTCAGCAAGGCAGACAACGTCAAACCGAAGTCGATGCCGGCTGTGACACCCGCGCCTGTGACTCGATTGCGGTCCACGACCACGCGTTGGTTCGTTGCCTCAGCGCCGAATTTTTCCAGCACGCTCATAGCTAACCAGTGTGTGGTTGCCTTGTAACCTCGAATAAGTCCGGCAGCGCCTAGAACCAATGAACCCGTACAAACGCTCGTGACGTAGGTCGCTTGGGAACCCATGTCCGCGACAAAATCGCGAACTTGTTTGTCTTCCATCGCCGCCAAAGTGCCGTCCGTACCGCCCGGGATAAATAGGATCGTGGGTTTCGCACGACATTCCGAAAACGTCATCGTGGGGCGAATGGGAACTCCGGTATCCGAGACAATTTCCGTCCGGTCTTTCCAGACCAATCGCGTCTTGTACTCGGGACCAAGCAATGCGAACACGTGCTGCGGTCCGATCAAGTCCAGCGAAGTGAACCGAGGGTAAACCAACATCAGAATTTCGTGGTTTGCATATTGGATCTCTGGCACTTCGTCAGCGGGCTTTGTGGCTCCGCAGCCCAGGATCCACGCAGACGCTAGACCGCCGGTGAGCTGCAAGGCTCGTCGACGTGAAATCGATCTTGTTTCAGACTGGTGCGGCATTATTACCATTCTCCTAGAGGTTCGAGATTCTTCAAGTCGTAAGCGCGCTGCCAAACCTGGGATTCGATTTGGCCGTCGACCGAGCGGACACTGCCATCGCCCAAGGCCACGTTGAGCAACCCATTGTGGCAGCTGCTAAACCAATTCAGGCTGCAGGTATTTCGGTCACGGACCCGGGTGTTCTTTGCCAGCGGGTTCAAGGGTTCCAAGGGCATAAAGTTCAAATTCCAATAGCTCTCGAAATACGTTCCCGCCCAGCCGGCCCATGGCCCGGAATCGGGAAAATTGCATTGCACCACCCGCTCGGCCAACATCACCGTGTTGGACGAACCCTTGCGTCCGAAAGCGCGGGCCAAGTTGTGTTGACTGAGACGGCCAGAGGCCGGTTGTGGATGGAGACCGGGGTCAAACACATCTTCATTCGTGGTGTACGAAGTGATGCGCTGTTGCGTGGTACTTTGGAAAGTGACATCCGACGGACAGATGAACGTTGCCACTTTGGAGTTCATTTGCGCGTTCTGGGCCTCCAAGAAGTCCTTCATAAGCCAGAATGTATTCGAGTAGCGATAGGGGTCGGGATAGTTGTAGCGTTCGTTGCCGGGGAATCGACCCTTAGCTGTTTCGAAGTTGTGAACTGCTAACGCAATTTGTTTCAGATTGTTGCTGCATTGGAGTCGTCTGGCCGATTCACGAGCCGCCTGAATCGCGGGCAGTAACAAGCCGAGTAATACGGCAATAATTCCAATCACGACCAATAACTCCACGAGCGTCAGTGCGTGTCGCATTGGTCTTCCAATTCGACCAACCATATTGTCATCTCCTGGCAGTTGCGTGAGCCCCGCACGGCGAAGCGAATGACTCCAATTCATTCGCTCCACCGCGAGTTGGCCCAAGCACTTTGGTTGTCTCGCTGTCGCTCCGACAGTGAGCTGCATGTCGATCGCCGAACATTAGCGGCGACGTCGAATCAACAACCCACTCATGGCGGATAGACCCAAGAGTACGATCGACGATGGCTCGGGGACGGCCGTCAAGACATTTAATGTGAAACTGCCGACCTTCTGGTCAGCTGCAATTCCGTTAAACGGAAAGAAGCTCCCAGTTAAGAGATCACCTTCAATCGTGAACCCGTTGGCGTTCGTTTGAAACGTTGGCGCGTTGACGCGAAAAGCTTCTACCGGGATCTGGAAATTGTTAAACAACGACAAGCGATTCAATGTGGACGAATAGGTCAACGAGAAATCGCCAGTGACCAAGCCACCGCCGCCCACTGTAAATACCGTAATGCCATCGATCCCGATTTGTTCCCCCGCAGACCACGAAGCGATTGGAGAATTGGGATTGATATCAGCGGTTGTCAGTTGTCGCGACCGACCGGATGGGTTCGTCACGGATCCAAGAATGATTTCGTGATTCAGCGAGTACGTCGCGGCGGGGCCTAATGGCGCTCCACCTCCAGCAAACGGTGCCAAGATTTCGGCTTGAGTCGCCGTCTTGGCACCATTGGACGCATCGTAAAGCCAAACAGGAGTTAATCCTGTTGTGCCGAACAACTCTGCGGCATCGTATGCGATGACGGCGTTTCCACCGACAACAACATCCGCGCGACCAACCGGAACGGCCGTCATCGACAGCATTGCCAGCAAACAAATCCAAACTATTTTCTTTAGCATCATTTTGTCTCCTCAAGACAATTTCTTAGGGAAAAACCTCAAACCGACTTTGCCATGTCACGGACCATTTGTCGAAACGGCTCGTGCATGTGCAATAACAAACCACTGATCTCGGGGGAAGCTTTGGCGACACTGCCTTTGTCCAATGGCGGCATCGGATCGTATTCGGCGAAAAGTTGTACCGCCGCGGCGTAACCGCTCAGCGTCTGGAGTTCCGGATTAATCGACGGCGTCGTCGGCATCAAACGTTCAAGTCTTAACGGTTGGAGCTAACCTTGGCGTCGGCGACGGCGAACAAACACACTGCCAACGGCCATGGCGGTTAGCAAACCGCTGGAAGGTTCCGGGACAGCAGTGAATCCGTTAAAGCTGAACGTGCCGACGTTCATGCCACTCTTGATGAAAAAGGGCATGCTTGGGTTATCACGAAACTCGGGCGCGGTGTACAAATCACCAGAGATGTTCAAAACGCCGGGAGACGCATCGATAACGACATTCCGAACGTCGAAGATCTCCAAAGGTGCTAAAACATTGTTGCGAAAGTACCAGCCGGAATTTCCGCCGCCCACTCGGTTGGCGTCATAGGTCAAGTCCATATTGCCATACTGCAACCAAATCGATCCAGTGTCGATGATTGGGTCGTTGCCGTACCAAAACGAATCACCGCCCAAGAATCGAATGTTTCCGGTGGCACCCGATGTTTGAATGGTTCCTGCATTGAATTGAAGAGTCTGCAACGCCATGTTGGTGTTGAAGCCGTAGAGCAACCCCGTTGAACTTGGACGCGACCAAGTATCCCGGATATCGCGGAAATCTGTCACCGAACCTGGCCCTGACGACGGTGCCGGGCGACCTGCTAATGCGTTGCTTCCGTGCTTGGCAAACTCCATGAACGTCTGGTTCGGATTATAGATCACTCCAAAACTGGCCAGGAAATCGACGTCCGCGCCATGCGCAAACGCATCACCGTCCAAGTTGAAAGTCAGTTGCCCGCCGGCTACGACATCAGCGCGACCGGCTGGCTGAACGACCAAACACACGACCGCCCAAGCCGCTAACCAAATAATACGATGTCGGTTCAAAACAAAGGTCATTTCTTAATCCCTGTTGGATAATTGAGAGCTGGAGACAACGTCGCACCGTGCGCACTTTGCTTGCTTATTTTGTTTGGAAGCTTGTCGTCGCGAAGCGTCTACTTCGCTCTACGCGTTTTGACAAACATGAGTACGTGAATATTGGCATCGTTGGTACTGCTGAATCGCGGCGACGACCGGTCCAGGGAAGCGAGCTTGTTGCTTAACCGACTCAAACTTGTGGAGAACGAGCCTCAAGTGTCAACAAGCCCGCCTCCCCAAACCGACCAAAGGTCGATCCAGTAGCCAGATGCAGGATCTGTTTATTGAGAGAGAATCTTCAAACGTAGGCCAACCGTGCTGCTCAGGAGCAGACTCAGGCACAGCAACGCGATTGAATTGCGATCGTCATGTCCGAAACGAAGCAGCAAATGCGCGCTCGACACCCGGTCATGAACCAGGACATTCGGAGACGACATGACGATGTCGTGAATCAACCATTCGCCAGCAGATTCTCAAGTGAGAGTTAAGAAACGACGACTTCGGGCGGTGGCGGAGCAGGAGGTTGCCGGAGAAACTTAGTTGGAAATTCGTTTTCGATTAGCAATAAAGCGGTGGCATTCGCTTTCACAACCAATCCGCAGATAGGCACGGCATCGGGAACGACTGCAAAAACGTAATCCCAATCGGAGCCACAGCAATTCTGAGCGGCGATCGACAAAACCCACACGAAGCCGTCCGTCATTTCAGGTTCGGAGCAACATGTATCGCCGGCTGCAGGACTCGGGGTATTTGATCCACAGCACGACGTCGCGACCGATGCCGGTGGAGAATCGGATCGGTCAGTGGTGTCGTCGTCTGCTGAATCGCTTGCATCGCGAGACGAGCAGCCGCAGCTACATTCGAGCTCGGGTGGGGGCGTGGTTTTAGGGGCGGCGGAACAACAACAGGAACAAGTCGCAGGCTCCTGGCTTATCGCGGAAGTCTGCGTGACTTTATTCGCGGAGTCCGGTGGGTTGAGTTCGTCGAGAATCGCGTAGACTGGCGGTTCGACGCCGTTCTTTTTGGCCCATGCCAACTTCTCCGAGATTGTGAAGCAGCGGCAAGTTGTCCAGCACTGTTCGGCTGAGCTACACCCGCAGGGGCCATTTTGGCACGGATAAGGAGTCGAGGTGTCTTTATGAATTCGCTTGAAACCCATCGGAATCGGCACAGAAAACAATAAGACCGCAACAAACGCTATCCAAGCGATTGTTGGCATTGTTTTCGAATTAACCGCAGTCCTCAACAAGGGCTCGACCTACTGACTTCTTCGCCGCGGAGTTCAAAACCGAGGGAAAGAAGTGAGAAAATGACAGGTGTCCTAATTTGAGGCCGTTCTCCACAGAACCGTTATATTTGCTGCGGCCCAAATGGTAAAGTCCGTCCCCCGGCCGCTGCGACAATTTGAAGCAAATGTCGACACCCGTTTCGTTGTGATGGGGTCTGTCAGGACGAAAGCGAGTTTTCCATGTTCCATGGTTGAATTTGTCTGTGAACGGTCAATGCGTGAAACAAAAACGCTGTACCAACGATGGACGTGATCAGGACCATGATCGGAACCTCTCCAGAAATGCTTGAACCGACCGCCTGTTCTAATACTGGCAACACCTGCCCATCATAAATCGAACTCGCGATTAGCACGCCACAACCGGTAGTAAAGCCATACAGCATGATTTGAGGAACGACGTACCAAGCCATCAATTGAGCGAATGAAGCTCCTGATAGTTTGAGTAGGCATAGCTGTTTTCGATCCGATTGGGCTTTCTGCCATGCCAGTACCAACAGTACGATGATGTTGGCACTGATTAGTAGAGTTAATGCGGGTGACACCATGGTCATGGTTGTCGACATCAAATTTCTCTGCTTTCCCCGCTCGAACCAAGGGGACGACAGTTGGTAGTGCGGATCAATTGCCTGCAACTTCGCGAGAACCGAATCAACCGCGACTTCCGAGGGTAACCATAAATGGATGGCGTCGATTTCCAGCGGGCCTGCGGGATTCGACCTTTGACTACTGCCATAATGTTGAAAGTTACGGACTTCCTTCATGGTTTGGTACGGAAGTCGGAGCCCAACTTTCCCAAGGTGTCCGCTAACAGCCGACCACGGCATCTGCCAAGAATGCCTTTCTGCAGGTTGCCCTGCTGGGGAGATATGTAGTTCAAGGATGGATGGTAGATTGGTCAGCTGGTATCCCAATCGTCGCAAGACATCCGGCGACAGGACCAAACCTTCGGTAGCCTTCGACGCTGCATCTTGACTTATTCCTTGATGCGCCAGGATGGGCATTTCTCTAAAGGCTGGATCATCGGCGACAAAACTCGAGGTCACAATGGCTTTGGGCTCCCCGGATGCCGCGGTGACGTGAATCAACGTTGTGATTTCCGGGATGACGCGGAAGCCTTGGCTATTAGGAAACGAGAGCTCTAGACGCGAAAGATGCTCTGGATCTAGGCCTTTGTCTTCCGTCGTGGTGATCGTGAGACAATTAAAACCCTGATGCTCCAGATAAGCTGACGTGGCATTCCAGTAGGCAAAGCCAAATGCCACCAATAATGTCAACATCATCGATAGTTTTAGATAGAGGATCGCCAACAAGCCAACGCCGTTGGCCAAGTCATTCACTCGCAGATGACGGATTCCGAGACCTGTATAATCCAGTAAACTCACGGATGTGTTCCCTTCAATAGTTTGTTTGTTTGTTTGTTTGTTTGTTTGTTTGTTTCGAGGAGAGAAGCCGACGATAAAAACAACTACAGCAAGTCATCACTGTGCAGCGACGCGAAGATTGGCCCGGGCGATTCGGAGCTCTCTGTCTCGCCTATGTTTCGCAACTCTAGCCCCCCTTGTTTGGCCAACCGTTGTCCTTCATGGCTCGTCGGCAGACCGGCATGGAAAGTCGAGGCCGCGGCGGGCGTTGTTTTCCACCGATGCCGTGTTCTTTTATTCTCGGATAGTAAATGGATCTGCTGAGACGGCATTAGACTGCACAGCCACTCCCAGTCATGGCTAACGACCAATACGGCGTTTCGGTTGTGAAGCAGATTGTCCAATATGAAATCACGAAGCCTCACGGCCGCCGACACGCTCAAGTTGTTCGTGGGTTCGTCCAACAAAAGCAGGCCATTTCGCAAGCCGACCATCGCCGACGCGATGGACAACATGGTGACTGATCCTCCGTTTAGGCGATCGGCTCGTTCGTTGCGTTTGGAGTAGAGTTCCGGGAAGCCATCAAAAATTCGCTGGAGGTCTGCCGACGTATTCGTTTGCGATTGATTGCGCAACTGGCACACTAGCCGGAGTTGCTCAGCAACCGACAAATGAGGAACTACTGGAAAACTCTGGATTTGTTGGCCGATTCGCCGCAGCAAGTCTGGAGTTGCAGCCAATGAACTTCGACCGAACCACTTGATCGAGCCGCGAATTCCAGAACGCAAAATGCCGCCCGCCGCTCGCAACAGAGTCGATTTACCACAACCGTTGAGCCCGTAAACGCCCTTGATCTCTCCTGAGAGCAAATCGAGGTCAATGGGACCCACAATTCTGCGACCATCACGCCAGACGCTCGTTTTGTCCAACTGCAAGCTGGGAACGCGAGCGTTCCAGTCGTTCGTCGCAGCTAAAGGAAATGTCTTCGATCGCATACGCTTAATTCCTTGTACTTCAATTCATGAGGAATGAAAACCAACTCCGGTGCCATTCACGTTGACAACCGGAATTGGCGACGTTTACCGATGGGTAAGGAGAAAAATTGGATCAGGGGAGGAGACGAAATGGGACCACCCAGTTGCCGTGACCGTCATGCTGATGGGTTTGTTTCCATTTGGCAATCGCGTTAAATTTCTTCTCGACCTCGGCCGCCCAAGCCTTGCGCTGGATTCGAGGTAGGACATACAACTCGGCCCAACTTAGGCCAAGGAGATTGTCGCGAATTGGCAGGCCCTTCGCGCGAAGTTCTTCGGAGAGCGGTCGATCCTCACCTAGTTCTGCGGCTGCCACGTTGACCCATAACGATTGCAAATTTTCGGGCTTTTCAACTCCTTGCCTAATAAGCTGGTCCAAGATTTGAATCAAAGACACCAATTCATCGTCCCGTATCATGACACCCAAATTCATGGCTTGTGGGTCATAAGCCACCCAGCAACGATCGACTCCCAAGTGGGTGTTAGCGTCCAACGCAAGGCATCCCTGCAATCGGCGCTGCACATTCGCGAGCCGCCATTCAAAAACCGTAGCCGGTAGTCCGCTCCGCTCGCGAATCTCTTCGGCAGGACTGCCTTGTACCCAATGTTCCGCGATAGCGGCCTCCGAGACCGCTTCGTCGTGCGCTCGCTCGAGAAGTCGTTGCAAGTTCAAGGCGGTTTGTTGTTGAGTGTATTGAGCTCCCTCGAATTTGAATCGCTCGCCGTGAGTTGCCTCGCAAAGTGCTTCCAATTGCGCCGGGAGTTGCTCGCGATCACCACCGAACTGTTCGTGATAGGGCAGCTGAAGAGTGTTGATTGTAATCCCATTCTTTTGACACGTTTCCACGACACTACGGCCGGTGTCACCGATTTGTGGATAGTCGCCGTCCGTATGCCCCGCGTTGTCTGTGACCAGCAAAATGGATTTGAACGCAGTAGCGTTTTCTGGGCGATTCAAAAGCTTTGTCCCCTGTTGCAACGCCTCGAACATGCGTTCTTCCCAGTCACCGCCGCCGTAGGGTCGTAGGTTCTTGATCCAGGCGATTAATTTGTCGACGTCACCCGTGAACTCGCTTGACTTGTGAATCCACTGGCTGTCGGCATCACGATCTCGATAGGCTACGATGGCAAACTCGATTTCGAATTCTTCGGCATGGTTGCCAGAGATGATTTCTCGCAAATACTTGGTCATCGCCTGCCACACCGGATCGGTCGACGCGGTGCAGTCGATTACCAGGACGATTCGAACTTGTCGAATGGCTTTCTCGATGTCCGCTTGTTGGTCTGGAACGGTCCGTGGATCAGGACTTAGATCGCGGCTGACGGTCCAGGTGGCGAGCTCTAACAATTGGATGGTGGTATTGCCGATCGTGACGCTCTTGCTATCGAGCACGGGCATCCAGGTCTGATTATCGCTTTCTCCCAAGGCAGCTTCCACAAACGCGGGTGTCACGGCTTCGCCACGTAGCTCTCGAATTTTTTCTTCGGCTGATAAGAAACCGGTCGTGGCTTGGCGGGCCGGGCGAGTGTCTTGATTGAACTCGACCATTTGCATATTGCTCGTCACGAGCACGTCGTCGGTTGAACAAAACCCGTCCCCTTTAAGTCGTGGATTTCGACCGACTTTTACTCGCTCATTATTCGTGTCGAACACATACAACTTGGTCATCAGGCTCGCCTGTTCGCGGGTCTCGATTCCCGTAGCGGCGTTATATATGGGTGCGTTATTATGGCGGACGATTGCTTTAACCGTGTTGCCATGTTCGTCGGTCAGGCAGTTGACCGGCGTGACAACTTCAGCCTCCGATTCCGCTGAGGGCGAGATCGGGTTCGAGGTCGGGGTGGGAGGGACATCCGGATGCAGTTGGAGTTCATCGCAGCCGGCGAGCCATAAAACCAACAGCAGCATTGGATAGCCGAGAAAGTTCATTCGCATGGTTATGTTTCCGTGGGACAGGAGGTACGTGGGCTGTTCGCAATTCTTGTTTCGAGGGGAAAGTGTCATCGCCCATCAATCGCTGTAATGGGCCATCCGTCCTTGGACCGGACACGAAGAAAATGAGAACCGAGCCGCAACTCGGTTCTCGGATAAAAGGCCGTGCTTATTCTTGAGACACGAGCCCGTTCTGGCTGGAGTCCGCAGTTTGAACTTGGGCGGTCCGATTGCTCGTGATTTCTTGGGCTTGAGCAATCCACACGCTGGCGGCATCGGGATGCTTCGACAGCAGGTCCCAATCTGTTTCAGGCGTGCCGCCGGCTTCATCGGTAGCGAACAGATAAGGTTGCAATCGCGCTTCGATTTCGCCTTCGAGTTGTCGGAACCGATCTCGCTCGGCCAGGACTTCTTGTTCGACCGAATCCGTGTCCATGACCAATGCCTGATTCGGCATTTTGGCGATGGATACGGCAACAGCGAAAGCTTTAGACTTGGCCACCATCTCATCCAGCATGGCGCGCTGTTTATCGATCACGGTCGTCAACGTTTGGGCATGCCCACGAAGCCGGTCTGTTGTGGCCATCTCCGCAGCCAATCGTTGTTCCAAACGACGATGAGCACGAACTTGGTTTTCTAGCTCTCGTTCAACGTCTACTCGCTTGCGAGTGACCTTGGTGTTGACATGCACGTGCTCGCTTCCTTGTTTCAAGGCTTCCAGCATGTGACTAATTCGGGTCTGGCTGAGAGCGATATCGGCTTCGATTGCCGTGATTTTCTGTTGGCTCGCTTTCAACTCCGCATTGACCCGATGTTGGTCAACAACATGGTCCTGAACCTTGCGAGCTTGGGCCTGGCACAATTCCTCGTGCTCGAGCACCAAAGCCGACGTGGGCCGGACCGAGTCGACTTTCGCTCGCAGGACCGACCAACTGCTGATTCCCAAGTAGGCGAGCAAGGTGCTGCCCGCCAAACCAATTCCAATAACCCAGCGCAAGATATTTGCACTCATCGAACACTCCTCTGCATTGCAGAAAAAGGGGCACCTGGTTCGCTGTTCCAAAGTGAATTTCTTCACATGGATCTCGCGAATACTCGAAGCATCAAGGGCAACATTCCTTGATCTGCTTGAGCAAATCCCATTTAGAGCAGCTTGCGTGCTACAGAATACGAAGAATGGTTAGAGGCAATTAAGTTGCCGTTATCTTCAAAAAATAAGGGTTAACGTTGACGAATTTACCGTTATACATCTCAGTCAAAATGCGGCGTGCGTCAGTCTAATCTGTGATTGTTTAGTCTAATTAGCGAGTGGGCAAGCTCATGTAAGCCTCGAACTCCTCGACGGTTGCCTTTAGAAAATTGTCCCCCAAGTCGACCGGGAAAGGATTTATAGGTCGTGAAGTTCGAAACCTGTAGTATGCAAACTTTCGCATCGTCCTGATTTGTTCGTCCGAGCGCACATCCCAACCTGTTAGTAGGGCCACGACCATGAATCGGATTGCCCAAAAATTTTTCAACTTATGATCTGGCGGCTGAGTCGAGAGCAGTTCTCGGGCATATGCTTCGGTGGTGGTGGTAGCCTGTTTTGCGAGGTCACTATCCGGAATTCCCTTCGGCTTCAAATCCAGGCGTGATAAACAGTAAACGACTCGGGCGATTATACTTTCTGCGCTGTCTTTCTTCCATGCCAGACGCCACCCTTCGGTTTCACTCTGGTTGCTGCGTTCGCCGTAGCCACTCTCGCTGATGTAAGTACAAGCAGCCTGAATTATTTTTTGCACGTTTTCAGGCTCGTTTGTATACAAATTACCGAAAATCTCACGGCACAATTCAGTTAGCGATTTTTGGGGGTAAGTATCCCCCAGCTTGGTTGAATCCAGGCCCGGCCAGTTGTTCGGTGTAAATGCTCTCATTGCTGTAGCTGCGTTTGGTGAACCCGTTGTACCGGTAGAATCGTGAGTAATTTTCACGGTGATCATGCGATCTTGGCTGGGGTCGGTCGCTTGAAAATCGGAATGATCGGCTATAGTGCCCAATGCCTCGTCCAAGTGAGCGTTGGTAATTCCGTTTGTTAGGGAGTCTGCGGGAAGGTTTAAGGCTAAAGTCCGCAAGTCACGAAAGTTACCGTTCCAACTGTTGAACAGTAGCCGGCGTAGGGCCGAAATGCTTATCTTAACCCCGTTAGTAATTTCAAAGCCTGACTTGTTGGCGCTCAGATTCTGTAGGAGCGCGGGCAGGATCTCCATGGGGCGGTCCGCCAGCGGTTTGATTTGAAACGTCCGGCCTTGAATTCGGTTGTAGAGAGCCGCGGACAGCTTTTTGGCCGCAACTAGTTTGAGTAGTTCATCCTTCGTCGGGGCGCGATCGGTAGCGATCACCAGATGCACCTGGACGGAAAAATCCTTTTCTTCACCAGCGCCCCTTGCAATCCCAGTGTCGATGACACGAAGAAGCGAGCCTTGTAACATGGGAGCAAACGCCTCGTGAACAGCGAGGAATTCATCCAAGAATAGTACCCCTTTGTGTGCTGAACGAAACGCACCAGGTCGCTTATCAGTAAGGTCGGTAGCCGCTCCCTTTGCATGTCCAAATAGTTCGGACATCAAAAGAGTCTCCGTAATTGCGGCACAGTTTAGTGAGTTGACTTCGACGGCAGCTCCAAATGGCTTCTTCAACAGCTTTGCAATGTAAAGATGGAAAAATTCTTTACCGACACCGGAAGGTCCAAGTATGCAAAAAGGATTGCAGTAGGGGGAGTCCTGCTTTTCCTTCTTTCGATCCTCTTGATCTTGCTTGATAAGTCTCTCGATTTCTGTAATCACTTTGGCAAAAGACTCTCCCGGATAAATCGTCGTCTTAGTCTTATCTCCTGCCGAATATTCATAAGGACAAGAAATAGTAAGTGTGGCGAGATCTTCTGAGAGGTTGGCGACAAACCCATCATCCTTATATTCGCGTTGCAATCCTTTGGCGCCTGGCTCGGACGCTAACGCCAAAAACATGGGTTCAAACAGTTGCTGGCTCTTTTCGGGCCAGCGGTAATCCAAGTCGTCAAGTGAACTGAGAACTGTGACATCGATCTCGCCGACATCATCCGCCTCGGCGTGGCTACGCGGTGTCACGCCACTGATCGAGGGAGTCGTCAATCGC
>JAEUIQ010000081.1 GCA_016794985.1 Planctomycetaceae bacterium
GAATGTTGAAGCCTTACGAGCGTCCTCCGTTCACGTGGGTGACCGCTCGGCAGACCGATTCCAGTTCCGTTCGGCAGCCAAGTCGTTTAAGTGTCGTAACGCAAATCCGCAGAAAGCTTGTATCGTCTTGGTGATCGGACACCGATTTTGCCGAAGCATGCATCCAATGATTAATTAGGACCGATAAGCATGGTCAACAATACCCAGATTGTCGCTACTAACGAACCCATCATCAGAGCTCCGCCCAGTATTTGTCTCGCATACTGTCGATGCGAATGGGAGCAGGCCATCTGCTGCACGCAAAAGGTCAAAATCGATACGCCAGTAATCCAATGCCAGTTCCTAATCAACATGCCAAAGACCTCGATCATCCAGATCAGGTTTTGCGAGGCTGAAACGTTCCTGTTTTCAAGATCGACCACAAGATACGGAACAATAAACAAATTGAAGTACGACATGATCATCGTAGCAGTCATCAAAGAAAGAAGACCGCCCATTAACGGCTTCCATCCATCGGACGATTGAATCGCTGCACGAGTGGAATCAGTATCCCAATGGAGGGTATCGGACAACTGATCTGGGCCGGAATGCGGTTCGGATTTCATTTGAGTACTCCCGTAGCAACTGTTTATGCTTGAATGACCCGTTAGATCATCCTTTCAAAAATCATCATCTAGTCGTGCTTTAAATATCTGCAGGGCTCCGGTACTACGTTAACCGAACACCTGTCAATTTTCTATAGACTCGAAGCTTAGAGGCATAACGGGAAAGGTCAACCGGTGCGAGGGTTTGGTTTGCGGTACGGGGCACAGTATTTCGAGCACTCGGTTGCACCGGCTGGTTATGCCAATTTCTTGGACCGAATGTTGAAGCCTTGCCAGCGTACTCCGTACACTTGGGTGCCCGCTCGGCAGACCCCTGCCTACATTGTCTTCCAACCAATCCGCAGTTGCAATCAGCCTAGTGTTCAATAGTCAGCCGCAAGTTTCGTCGCGTGGCAGCTCTTGATGTCAGGCTACAATTGGCAGGAAGCAATTCGAATGATCACGCCAAGCCGCGAAGACGCAAAGGTGTTCTACCATCATCCTTTGCGGCTTTGCGACTTTGCGCGAGGTATGCATTCACCAAAACCTGGGAGCACTATGACCAACAAAATGGAAAGGTCAACCATTGTGAGGGTTTGGCTTGCGGTACCGGACACAGTATATCGAGCACTCGGTTGCACCGATTAGTTATCCAGATGCTCTGCGAAGGGGAATGCCGGTTTCCCGTTGGATTTCCCGATCGAGACCGTTGAAAGGGTTGATTGTTGCAGTTGAACGCAACAAGTTCCAACGTTCCGCAATACCGTTTCGAATACAATTGAAATTCAATTCGGAACATGCTTCGCCCGAAGGATCATTCTCATGTTTTGCGGTAATACATTCAATCCAAACATTCTCACTTATCGCGAACTCTTGATCGTGCCTTGGCAGTCGAATGTTTCCAGATTTCTTACAGAACACAAAAGCGGGGCCTTGGGACATGGATTTCGAATGAACATAAGTAACCATCCCAGTGTATGTGACCGCGGTAACAAACCATATTCCGAGAACAAGGATCGAAATCGAAAACGGATTGTTGGGATAGCAAATATAAAATATCGGGACGAAAAAGGCCGCAAACAATAAGTTCATTGCGATAAGTGAAGTCTTCGACAAAGGTATTGGATCAAGCCTGAACTCGCTCTTTGTCGCGTTTCCACGTAGAGTTGGAATGTTGTGATACGATCCGCCCCCGATCAAAAATGCGTTATTTGTGGTGGAGTGATTTGACATTACTTAGGCTGGATAATCGACAGCGTTCACCGGGTTGCGGCCGGTGGATGCTTGAAAAACAGAAAACCCGCCGACCGCAACTCCGGTGCAACGCGTTGATACTCATCATGGCCTCCTTGAGTTGGGTAACTGTCCACAAAGGGTTAACCTTTTACTGAGCGTGGTGCTCACACAGATTTGGCTCAAGGAACCCGAACCCAAGGAGACACAAGATGAGATTCTTCAATTCCCAATATCAATTTTACTGCGGCGTCGATCTGAATGCCAAGGCCTTGATTGTCTTTGTGGTCGATTCTTTGAGAGGAAAACGACTCCACAAAAACTTCCAGTGCCATGACGTCCACATCTTCTTGGAAGCATTCCAGCCCATTCGCGACAATTTGGTCGTGGGCTGCTAGTCAACCTTCAACTAGTATTGCCTGACCGACCTGATGCACCGGGATTACAAAGGCTCCCTTGCAAACGACCGAGCATCCAGAGCGACGAAGAGATGTTTGAAGCAGCCGTGACCAATACTTCGTGTTAACGACCGGCGGTCACCAAACCGACAGACAGCAACGCGAAGTGATCGACGCGGAACGACTTCCCAATAAAAGAAAAACCCCGGCAACGTCAGCGCTAGCTCCCGAGTCCGAACCACTCGCCCCGAAGGTAAGTCCAGCAGTCCCCAGACATGGCCGGCAGTCGAGCCAACTCGCATCCGCCACGTCTAAATTTCCAATTGGGAAAAAAACGCAACTTTACCGCCGCCACCGGTACGTACTACTTGACATCAAGGGCCATAGAGATGTTACCCGCGAGTATCGCTCAGCCTTCGTCCAGCATCGCGGACAAGTTGTGGATTGTGGTGTAGTTACGAGCAGTTGTTGGCACGCCGAGTTTGCGTTCCACGCCAGCGGCCAGTTTCGAACGGCCAAAGCCATCAGGTGCATGCACGTAGAATACTTTGTCAATGAGTTGGAAGCGTTCAGAAGGAATTGCGAGTTCAGCAATGCCGTTGGTATCAGGCGACTCAGGTTTGGAATCTAGAAAGAAGAAGTGTAGCGTCTTTGGTTCTCTTACCGCGTCAGTGAACGGATTTTTTTCAACGGCAGAGCGAAAGTCAGCAACCGACAGTAACAAAATGTCCGGTCGAAAACCGAATTGGGCCTCGGTAGCGTCCGCGAGTCTCCTGGCGAGGTTAGTTTTTGATTTCGAAGAAGACGTAAAGACGACATTGCCGCTTTGAATGTAGGTACGAACGGATCGGCAGCCAGCAGAATGAAGCGTTGCAGCAAGAGTTGCCATCGGCACTTTATTCCGGCCTCCGACGTTAATTCCGCGAAGAAGAGCGATCCAGGTTTGCATTGTCTGTCAGCTTGAGAAGATTTCTATCGGATAACGTCGAGGATAACCGAGTCGCCGCAATAGACTTAGCCATCAATTGCCGCGCTGTCTGCGACTTCGGTTCATCCGTTTGTTATGCGGCGATTCTTATTGATTTACAGCCCAGTATATAACGAGCCCAAGTAAAATCAAAGCAATGACAATGACGATTGCAGATTGAATTGGACTGAGTCCAGTTTCCATTCTGAATGACCGTTCACGTTCTGTTGCGATGATCTCGGAAGTTTCCTGTCGTAATGTGCCGCTCGCCACTGCAGATGAAAACCATGCCAAAATACTGCCGACGGTCATTGTGATGAACCCGGCAAATGGAAACGTCGGGAAAGTTCCAAATTGGTTTCCGCACGCGATGATTATTCCGGCAACAGTCAAGAAGATGCCTAAATAAACGAAGGGCGTCGCCATCGTTTGGATCAATGTCCTTTTTGTTTCAGATGCCACAGATTTGTTTGGCGCAGTTGGATTCGGCGGCGTAACTGGTGCGCCGCAATGAGGACATGTTTCGGCCTTGGTCGAGACGTTGCCGCTACATTCTGAGCAGGTTGTTAGTGCCATTCTAATGTTCCGTGAGGCGCGACACACAAGCCGCATAAAGAATCCATGTAAGTCCTGGGAATGGGGTGGGAGTCATTCGAATAGAATCTGGCGACTCGGGCCCGTGATCATCTCTGGGTCGAAACTCAGTGAGTCACAAAATTCCAACCCCATTCCCAAGGAACATCAATTGAAAATTCTCGCTCTTGATCTCGGCAAATTCA
>JAEUIQ010000085.1 GCA_016794985.1 Planctomycetaceae bacterium
GAGCAAGCCAATGTCGCAATTCGGAAACTTCGGTTTGTCCGGTTGCTGGCATTAGCGTTTATTAGCGTCGATAAGCGGTTGGCGGCTTCGCGAACCACATCGGGGACACACATTTTGGCGGTTCCATCCCCAGGGGGTTCCAAGAAAATTGTGTGTCCCCAGGGGGTAGCAATTCGGAAACTTCGGTTTGTCCGGTTGCTGGCATTAGCGTTTATTAGCGTCGATAAGCGGTTGGCGGCTTCGCGAACCACATCGGGGACACACATTTTTGGCGGTTCCCGGCTAGGGTTGTTTCGGCCCATTTGGGCCTACGATCGCCGAAAAAATGTGTTTCATGGCTATGCGTACTCGCGCGCCCGACTAAATGCCATTGGTTAACCTGAAATAGACTAAATCAATAATCCGCAAGGGCGAATGGAGCGGCTCACGGCTGATGACGCGGCAACAACTCGAATCTTTTTCGAATCGTGTCGACGTCTCCCAATGTGAAAAACGCCGTGTACGAAAACGACAATTTTGGCGTCAGAGCAAAGTGATGCAAGGGAGCAATGTAGGAGCAATCCGAACCAGCACCGCCTTGGAACCGATAACAAGTTGCTTCTGTGGTGCCAGGAACGTAGACGCCTACGCCCAATCCTTTCTCGTCTACGTACGCCGCCCAGCCTTCAGAAAGCGTAACCGCTTCATTGGGCCAACCGGGGATGCGTCGCTGCAAAGGAGCTGAGGTCCAAGGCTTGTCGCCAGTATAAGTGACCAAGTTCGACAATTCCGGCGCGACAAACACCGCCGGAGTTTCTTGATGGCGACCTTTGTGCTCCATGTCACCGTTGTAAGTGAATTGATAGCGAACTCGGAGCACGGCACCGTCCAACTCCAACCATTGTTCCATCGTGCATTCGGTAAGCAACTTTCCGGAAGCCCAGTGTCGCGGCGTAGTTTTTACATAAGCGGAAGCCTCCGTTGTCTTGAATACGACAACCTCGGCCGCTTTACCCAAGTAGTCTCCGCCTTGAACTGGATTGTAGCACCACTGCTTTTCAACCCACTGAGAATCGTCCGCATCGCCGTAATACGATTGCTGGACCAATCGACCGTGATCGTAGTGATTCAGCGCGTTGAAATCCGATTTCGGCGCCGAAAGATGGCCGATCGCACCACCGTGCGAACGCAAAAGACCAACACGCAGATCGGCGTTTTCCAAATAGATCCAGTCGTCCGTCGGTTTTGGTTCAGGTGTTGGCCCTTCTTGTGCGCTCGTCGTTGCCGAGGTCAAAAGCAACAACCAGAAGTACATTACAAATCTAATGGGGTGTTCCTTCGCTTCCACGGATTTCATTGGGGCTGCCCGCAAGGCGCGATTGATCTTAGACGTTGTGACGCACGTCGGCAACAAGTTTTCGAGACCCTGATACCCAATTGGGTCGGTCGTTCAGCAAGCCACTGTGGTTGGCCAGTGAAACGATTTTCGGGAACGAGCCAGCGGGCTCAAATGGTGTGCCACACCTGATAAACGAGGACCATGGCGAGAAGCAAACAGAGAAGGCCACCCCGAACGACCGCGAGAGGACGATCTTTGGAAAGCAATTCAAGCCGGCGCAATCCATAGGTCGGAGACGAACCCTGAACCCCGGGGGACACTCAACTTTTTTGGAACCGGAAGTAGAAGAAAATTGAGTGTCCCCAGGAGGTTCTCCCAGGGTGGACTCCGTTTAGGTAACCACTGATGAACACTAATGAACGCTAATACAAACAAAAATCGCTGGCAAAGAGCGATCGAGCAAGCCAATGTCGCAATTCGGAAACTTCGGTTTGTCCGGTTGCTGGCATTAGCGTTTATTAGCATCGATAAGCGGTTGGGAGATGTGGGGACCCTGAGGACACTCAACTTTTTTGTAACCGGAAGTAGAAGAAAATTGAGTGTCCCCAGGAGGTTCTCCCAGGGTGGGCTCCGTTTAGGCAACCGCTGATGAACACTAATGAACGCTAATACAAACAAAAATAGCTGGCAAAGAGCGATCGAGCAAGCCAATGTCGCAATTCGGAAACTTCGGTTTGTCCGGTTGCTGGCATTAGCGTTTATTAGCGTCGATAAGCGGTTGGCGGCTTCGCGAACAACATCGGGTGTGAGGACGCTGGGGACACTCAACTTTTTTGGAACCGGAAGTAGAAGAAAATTGTGTGTCCCCAAGGAGGTTCTCTCAGGGAGGGCTCCGTTTAGGCAACCGCTGATGAACACTAATGAACGCTAATACAAACAAAAATCGCTGGCAAAGAGCGATCGAGCAAGCCAATGTCGCAATTCGGAAACTTCGGTTTGTCCGGTTGCTGGCATTAGCGTTTATTAGCATCGATAAGCGGTTGGCGGCTTCGCGAACAACATCGGGGAACAACATCGGGGACACACATTTTTGGCGGTTCCATCCCCAGGGGGTTCCCAGAAAATTGTGTGTCCCCACGAGGCCTCCCCAGGAGGTTCTTCCCACGAGGCCCAAGAAAATTGTGTGTCCCCAGGAGGTTCTTATTCTTGCTTTTTCCGTGCCAAAAGTAGTTGCTGCCCACCCATTTTCGAAAGGCACTCGTTGACTGTTGTGGATCCTCGCATTCCTGAATGACGGCGACATCGACATCAAGCTCATCGATGAGGGAAAGTTTGTCACGAAATGCGCCATTACAATTCCACGAAACGATCTTCATTCTTAACCCGTTAGGAAAAAAACTTCCAAGGATGGCATCCTGCGATCCCAAGTTGCTCGTTGGCTGGGAGGTCGTAACAAGCAGAAGTTAAGCAATTCTACCCAGAACCCGATTTCCTTGGGGGAGATCCCAATCCGCTCTTGATCGCGCCGACTTTGCCGATCGCGCTGACTTTGCCGATTTCGATCCGGCAGTTTCTGCCGATTGCCGCGCGCCACATCTGATAGCATTTTTACAACGCAGCGGGCTTCTCAATTATTTCCCGTGATTTTGCCCTAAATTTTTTTCGGATGGGGGTGGTTCAAGACTCTGGCCCATGAATTGCTCAAAGAAGCCGCTCGACCGGTTGCCAGCACATTAACACCTGAGCCCACCGGCAAGATCGCCACGGATGGCGAGACCATTGGAAGGAAAGGACTCCTAAATGTACGGAACTTATCTATCGGCCTCAGGAGCCGATTCGTACAGCCGCTACTTAGAAGTAATCGCGAACAACGTCGCCAATGTCGATACTCCCGGGTTTCGTCGCGAGCTACCCATCATCAAGGCCTATCATGCGGAGGCCATCGAACAAGGCTTGGCCTCCCCGGGGGATGGCGGTATTCACGACGTTGGGGGTGGCGTCGGCATGTTTCAAACGGTCACGAGCTTCGAAATCGGACAGGTCCAGCGGACCGGTGTCGATTCCGACGTGATGCTGGCAGATCCGCGTGGCGATCACTTTTTCGTGGTCGATCAAGATGGGCAACAAATGCTGACTCGAGCGGGCAATTTTCTGTTCGACAAGGAAGGCTATTTGGTGACGCAAAGCGGTCGCCAAGTCCTTTCGGCCAACGGCGGTCCCGTCCGCATCAACCCCAATCTGCCTTTCGAATTTGATTCAACAGGCAGTGTGGTCCAGCCGTCGACCGGGGTTCGCACCGAATTGGCCGTGGTCCGACCGGCCTCGCTAAATGACCTCCAACACATGGGCGAAAACCTGTTTGCAAATCAAGGTCAACTGCAAGTGGTCGCGGCGGATGAACGCCGGGTGCGATCAGGATACCTGGAGACATCTGCTGCTCGGCCGGTGCAAGAAATGGTGGACATGATCAAGGTCACGCGGGCCTACGAATCGAACGTTCGGATGATCCAGCAACAAGACGGCATCACCGAATCCTTACTCAGCCGGGTGCTCCGCGGCTAATACCACTCAAATTAAACAACTTCCAACCATCACTTCAAGTTAAAGGACAACCATGAGCGTTCAATCACTTTACACCGCAGCCACTGGCATGGAAGCGATGGAACACAAGTTGGATGTTATCGCCAACAACATTGCCAACATCGGAACCATTGGTTTCAAGAAAGACCGGGCCAACTTCGAAGATCTGTTTTATCGCTATCAAGCCGTGCCGGGCTCCGAACAAGTCGAGCCGTCGACCGGCGTGGGCATTCAAACCGGCGTGGGCACCCGAGTCAGCAGCGTGCAAACCAATTTTCGCCAAGGCTCGATGGAAGAAACCAACCGCGCCCTGGATGTGGCCATCGAAGGTGAAGGTTTCTTGCAAGTGGTCGGGCCGAACGGTGAACAGCAGTACACACGATCGGGAAACTTGAGCATCAATCGCGATGGCACCTTGGTCGTTGGATCGGCGAATGTCGGACGAAGAATCGAGCCACAGATCACGCTGCCGCAAAACGTCACTTCGATTCAAATCACCAGCGACGGCGTGCTCTCCGTTTTGCAAGAAGGGCAAACGGAATTCACTCCCGTTCAAACGTTGCAATTGGCCAGATTCCCGAATCCGGAAGGCTTGCTGAAGCTAGGCGACAATCTCTATGGCATCTCGGACGCCAGTGGCCAAGCGACCATCAACAACCCCGGCCAACCGGGTTTCGGCTTGCTGAGGCAAGGTTATTTGGAAGCCTCTAATGTCGAACCGGTTCGTGAGTTGATCGACCTGATTCAAGCGCAACGCAATATCGAACTCAATTCGAAGATCGTCCAAGCCGGCGATGAGACCCTGTCGCTGATCTCTGGACTGCGACGCTAGTGGCCATCATCACGCTTTCGCTAACTGACCCGGTTTGACTTCCCTCCCATTTCCCGAGCCCGATTCATGATTTGCTCATCGCTCTATCGATTCACCAACGTCGAACGAACCATGTTTCGCGTTTTGTTGCCGCTTCTGGGCATGGTCGGATGGGCGCTGTGCGGATCAGTTGTCTATGCTCAGGAAATTCACTTGCGAGCCTCGGCCAAGATCACCGGTTCGCTAGTGAAGTTAGGTGATGTGGCTGAGATCCACGGCGGCAGTGCGGAAGATCAGCGAGCACTGCATGACTTGGTGCTCCAGCCCTACTCGCCAGAGCAAGCGACGATGTCGGCTCACGAGATTCGCGAGGAATTGGCAGCGGCAGGTTGGAACTTGTTGCACTGGGAAGTGACCGGTGCACCAAGAATCCAGTTGCAACAGGCCGACAACCGCTCATCGGCATCGAATCAGCAACGAAAATTGGCAGCCGTGCACGGGGCCATCGACACTCAAACCCGAAGATCTGCTTTGGACCATGTTCCTGGGGCTGGTTTTGCGACGACCCATCCCTCCTCGCAACGAACCGGCGTCGTCCAAGCCCAGTGGGTCGAGGAAGCCGGCGAACAAGGCGTACCGTTTGGTACACCGACCCCAGCCCATTTACGCCGCCCAGCCATCACCAGCTCGGTGTGGGCCTTTCGCCAGGACATGAGTCGTGGCCAAATCGTGACCGAGCAAGACTTGGAAGAAGTGGTGTTGAATCGGGCCGCTCCTAGCAATTCGGTGCGTGAGGCATCGTCCATTATTGGACAAGTCGTTCGCACCTCGGTGCAAGCTGGCCGACCCATTTTGTCGACCTACCTCGAACCGGTCAAACATGTCCAGCGCGGCAAGGAAGTCCGGCTCTTGTCACGAGTCGGTCCAATTGAAGTTTCCACGACCGCGCGGTCCTTGGCGGATGGCACCTTGGGTCAAACGGTGTCGATCGAATCATTAGATCGTCAGCGGCAGTATCAAGGGCAAGTCGTTGGATTCAACACGGTCCAAGTGGTCAGCAATCAAGAAACACAAGACGGAGCGATCGTCGCCCAATTTACTCCCCCAACAGACGGCAGGAACAACAACCTAGTACGCGCCAACCAAAACCCGAGATTGGGCCAAGGGAATCGCCCACCGCGAAACACATTGCGTTAAGAATCGGCTCGGGAAGGATGACAGCGATTCGCTCTGTGAAGCGACATTGGATCACGCGGCGAGCCAAGACAATTAAAAGAATCACGAAAACCAAATAGGAAGATAGCCATGAATCAGAATGCAACCCAAAAGACCGATAGACGACACAGCGGTCGGCTCGCAAATTCGGGATCGAAGGAGCGACGAATGCCGCCCGCGCGCAAGTTCTTGGTACTGGTGATGATTGCCGGCACCTTTTGGGCCTGTCGTGCGGCCCAAGCACAAAACAATAGTCTGTATCAAGCCCGCGACGCCGCTGGGAGACAACTTCCACTGACCATGCAGCAAAGCAGTTTGGTGTATTCGGCAGCTCCCGAGGCACGGGCGTTTCAGGTTCAAGACATCATCCAAGTTCGCGTCGATGAAATGGCGCGCATGACCAGCCAGGGACGCAATGATCAGCGAAAGAACGCCTCATTCAATGCGATCTTGAACAACTGGATCCGGATGAATGGATTTCGTCGGCTTGAAGTTGACGAATTTGATGACGGCAATCCTCAAGTGCGCGGCAGCCTGCAAGAGACCTATCGCGCCGAGAATCAAGTCGAAACTACCGAACGTCTGACACTTAATATTGCTTCGACCATCACCGATATCCGACCCAACGGCAACCTCGTCATCGAAGGTCATAAAGACATCACGATCAACGACATTACTTGGCGAGTCGCATTGTCGGGCAGTTGTCGGCAACAGGATATCGGTCGCGACAACACCATTACCAGCGATCGAGTCATCGACTTCAAGTTGGCCAAGCACGAAGCAGGTACCACGCGCGATGCCTATCGTCGTGGCTGGTTCAAATCAGCGTATGATCGTTGGGCACCCTTCTAAGTTTTTAGTGAACTCATTCGTAAAGCTGTCGAACGCGTACCTCGATCCTTGGGAAAGCCGACCATGAACACCAGCCACCGTACTCGTATCTTGATGACTATCGCCCTGGCGCTCGTGTCGAGCCCGTTCGTTGCCTACGGTCAGAATCGCGTTAAGGATGTTTGCACAGTGAAGGGGCAAGAAAGAAACATCCTCCGCGGGGTTGGTGTCGTGGTTGGTTTGCAGGGAACAGGCGATCAAAACCCGGCCACGACCGGGGCGGGGTTGGCAGAAGCGTTGAGCAAGAGTGGTTACGAGATTCCCCGCGGAGCGTCTGGTCAAGCACTTACTGAAATCTTCAAGGCAGACAAGAATGCGACGCTGGTGATCGTCACGGCTGAAGTTCCACCTGCGGGGGCAAGGCAGGGCTCACTAATCCGGTGCCAAGTTCACGCCTGGAATAGCACTTCAAGTCTGGCCGGGGGAACGCTGTTGGAAACTTCTTTGACCGGTGGTCCCGCCATCATGTCGAATCGCGACAACAGTCGCGCCGCTGCATTGCCCACCCTTGCAATTGCCTCCGGCAGAATTCGCTTGGAAGGAACCGACACCGTTACCGGAATCATCGACAATGGCTGTCAGTTGACGGTTGACTTTCGCAATGAGTTTTTCGAAGAGGTGGACGAAGTCGTTGGCGATGTCGATCTATACAGTAGCAATCCGGCTCCTCCGGGCACTCGGAGGAAAGTGCGGTATTTGAATTTGGTGGTGAAGCAGGCGCACGCAGAGTTTTCGATTGCCGATCGTATCGCACAACAGATTAACGACGAATTGGTGCGCGGCGAATTCTCGGGCGTCGGCGAACAAGCACCCGTCTTGGCTTACGCGATCGACTCGGTCAATATTCGAGTTCGCTTTCCCAGCAGTTACTACGACGACCCTGTCATGTTCGCTCGGCAAATCCTGGAGGAAACGCCGGTGGTGCTCAATGCCAAGAACACCAAAATCGTGTTGAATCGACGCACGGGCGTGATCACGGTCGGCGAAGACGTCTATTTTTCGCCAGTCGCGATTACCAGCGGAGACTTCAAAGTCGATATCGCTCCATTTCGCGAACTCTCGCTAGAAGACAACCAAGGCTTGGGCAACGCCATGAAGTTAAAGCGACTGACGCAAGCGCTGAACGATTTGCAAGCCCCGCCTTCGACGATCATCGACATCATCACCCACCTGGAAATGGGTGGGCATTTGTACGGTCAAGTCATCGAACAATAATCGTCCAGAGCGAAGAAGTGAAGGAGAATCGCCACATGAATACCAACTCTTGGATTCCGAATCGAGCCACCGCGATGCCCGTCCAGTATCTCGCCTCGCTAAATGAACTTTCAGCCATGTCGCCCGCCGCTCCCGGTGGATCCGCTCCGGCCGACCCCGTCTTCCTAAACCGATTGAAGATGTCGGCCGCTGGTCAGTTGACGCTCCCGACTCCCGGTGGGGCACTAGACACGCCGTCGCCTGCGACCGCTTCCGACAACCAAGCGAGCGCGGTTGGGAAGGGTTTGTGGGAAAGTCTGCGGGGGCTCGGCCCGGTCGGCCTCAAACTAGAACAGCGGCCATCGGCCTTTGAGGTGGACAGCGAAAAGGTGGCTGAGGAGCAACTTCAATCGCGACCCGAGTCGGCGAAACAAGCCATGCAACAGTTCGTTGGTGAAACTTTTTATGGAATGTTGATGAAACAAATGCGGAATACCGTGGTGCAGTCCGATCTCTACGGTAACAGCAGCGCGAAGCGGATGTTCGAAAGCCAATTGGACCAAACTTTGGTTCAAGAACTGGCGACCAACCACAGCGAGTTTCTAAGTCGCCCGATTCGCATCTGAGCCCAACGCGATGGCCGGGCAACCAGCTTTTCTAGACGCCTCCCTCCCACTGTCGACTTGAAGATTCCTCTGCCGAGAAAGTTCGTAACATGATTCAGCAATCCTCCGCCGGGCAACGAATGGGCCACGACGATTGGGAAACGGCACTGACGGGATTGTTGGACGACCTGCTTCAGACTCAACAAGCGATGCTGGAGATTTTGGACCAAAAGCGAAACGCCATGGTCCGACGCGATTTGGAAAAGATCCGCGAACTTCAGCCGCGTGAAGACCAACTGTGCCAGCAACTGACGGCCTGCCAAGAACGACGCAACGAGTTGCTAGCAATGGCACGAGTGGCCCAATTGCCGGATGGCAACTTGGACCAACTCAGTCGCTCGCTACCGTTGACCAACGATTCTGGTGTTCGGGAGAAGTTGTCAAATGCCTCTCATCGCGCCAGATTGCTTAAGCATCAAAGTTTGACTAATTGGATTATTGCGCAAAGGAACCTGTTACATATTTCCCAATTGTTAGAAAACATCACAACCGGTGGCAGAATCGCGCCGACTTATGGAAAGTCCGCGCGAGTGACAGGCGGCTTTATGCTGGACCAAGAAGCCTAGAGGGACCAAGCTAACCGAGCAGCCTGGATCGCGCATTTCCGCATGGAATGGGTGCGATGAGTCTATTTGGTGCCATCAATAGCTCGATTTCGGGTTTGAATACAGCCACTCTTGGTTTGCAAGTTGTTTCGAACAACATTGCCAATGCCAACACGCCCGGCTTCTCGACACAGACCTTGGACCAAGTGACGGCGATGGCCGTGCGACGCGGCAATTTCGTTGTAGGGACGGGCGTCAAGGTTGCCGGGATCTCGCAAACGGGTAACCGCATGCTGGAGGGGCAACTTCGTGAAGCGATTAGCGACGCTGATAGTTCGCAAGTGCAAAGCAGCATCTATCAACAATTGGAAGCCGTGATTGGCGAATTGGGCGACAACGACATTTCCACCTACCTCAGTCGCTTCTTCAACTCGTTGCAGGAAGTTGCGCAGAAGCCCGAATCGCAACCGGTGCGGGCGTTTGCCATCCAGCAGGGTAAGGCGCTGACGGAAAAATTGAACTTCACACATTCACGTGCTGTGGAACTGCATGATCAAGTCAATGCTCAGATTCAAGGCAGCGTGGATCGGGTGAATCAATTGTTGGACGAGATTTCAACACTAAATCTGCGAGTCGTCGCTGCCCAAGGCGGCACCGGCGGTCCCGGAGTGGCCAACAATTTGATCGACTCGCGACGCACCGCACTTCGGGAGCTGGGTAGTTTGATCGACATTCGCGTTGTGGATACCGAGGGAGGCGCGATCAACATCAGCACGACGGGTGGTAGCTCGTTGCTATTGAATGGCAACGCCAACCGGATCCGCATGACTTACACCGACGACGCAAGTGGGTATCGACGGGCTGAAATCGAGTTTGCCGATGGCGAATCCCCGGTGGCCATTTCGGGCGGGCGAATGGCGGGACTGCAAATCGCCCGCGATTATATTGCCAACGATTTTTTGAGTGAAATGGACAAGTTCGCAAACAACTTGGTCTATGAATTCAACAAGTTGCACTCTAGTGGCCAGGGTTTGTCTGCTTTGACATCAGCTTCTGCCGAACACCGCACGAACGATCCGCAAGCGGCCTTGGATAAGGCAGGACTGCCATTCAAGCCGAGCAACGGCAGCCTGAAAGTGCATGTCCGCGACAAGACCACCGGGCAAGTGAAAACCACCGACATCTTGATCAAGTTGGGTGGCAGTCAAAACACCACGATGCAGAGCTTCACGGAAGAGTTGGATGGCATCACAGGCCTCAAAGCCGTGATCGACAATCAAGGCCTACTGCAGTTAACCACCGATGATCCAAACGCCGAGTTTTATTTCTCGGACGACACCAGCGGGGCTTTGGCGGCGTTGGGGATCAACAGCTTTTTTACGGGCTCAAAGTTGGGCAACCTGGGAGTGTCTGCCGCGATTCAAAAAACACCGGGCCAGCTTTCTACTTCGGCCGGAGGTATTGGTCGCGACACCCAAACGGTGTTGAAGCTCGCGGGATTGGAAAAACAAGCGCTGCCGAACTTGAGTGGGCGGTCGATTCGGAGTCAGTACGAACTGAGCGTGGGCGATGTCGCTCAGCGCTCCAGCACGGCCAAGAGTCTGGCTGATGCCTTTTCCCAATATGCGGCTACTTTGGAATCCGAATCGTTGAGCCAAACCGGCGTCAACTTGGATGAAGAGGCCGCCAAAATGTTGCAATATCAGCGTGCCTATCAAGCCTCGGCACGCGTGATACAAACGGCCAACGAGATCTTTGACGTGATGATGCAGCTGTAAAACACATGTCGCTATTCTTTCCCGTCTATAATCGTGCCAGTGATTCACTCAACCACGCCCGGTTGACCGCTTCTCTTCAAGCGAACCAAGCGCGATTGCATGAACTGCAACAACAAATCGCGACCGGCCGTCGTATCACTCGCTTGAGTCAAGACCCTTCCTCCGGTATCCGGGCAATGGGTTACCAAGCATCGATCGAACACACAACGCAGTACGCACGCAATCTGCAAGCCAATCAGTCATTCTTGGCGGCGACCGACACTCAACTGCGGAACGGCAATAATATTTTGACGCAACTACGAGGCGAGATCGTAACTTGGTCCTCCGGGACGCTCAACGAAGCCGATCGGCAAAGCGCTATCCAAAAGTTGCACAGCTACAAAGATCAACTGCTGGCAATTACCAATACCCAATATCAAGGTCGATATTTGTTTGCCGGTGCCGACACGCAGCAACAGCCTTTCGTGACTCAAGAAGGTCAGATCTTCTTTCGCGGCAATGACGGTCAATTGAAAGTCCCGACGACGGCGGACATCCTGGTTCAAAACAATATTTCGGCCCAGGTCGCGTTTGGCGGGCAATCTCGAGTGGTTCAAGGTGTTCCGAATCTGCAATCGCAACTGACAGCCGAGACGCGACTCAGTGATCTGCATTTGGGAAGTGGAGTGCAGTTGGGCAGTCTGCAGGTTTCAGATGGCTATCAATCCTCGGTGATTGACTTGACTTCGGCGGAAACGATCGGTGATGTTATTCGCTTGATGGAGACCAATCCACCCGGCAATCGGCATTTGAAAGTGGAGATCAAAGGCGATCGGTTGGAAGTTCGCTTCTCGGATGCGGGACCTGACTTGTTGGTCGTGCAAGAAGCCAACGGAGGCAACATTGCCTCGGACTTGGGAATCCGAACGGGCTTGGCTCAAACGGAAGCCAAGCATATTGTCGGGATTTCGCTGCGACCGCAAATTACAGCCACAACACCGCTAAGCCGGCTTTCGGGAACACCAGCGGTGGCCTACCTGGCGAGCCCGGGTGACAACAACGACATTGTGCTGCGATCCCGACAAGTCGGATCGGCTGAGAACGGCTTGCGGATTCAGTACGTGGATAGCTCGTTGCTGCAAGCGGGTCCGGGAGTCATTCAAGGCAGCGAAGAAGTTTTTGTCGAAACCAACCCGCGAGCCGCGCGCGCAGGTTTGGCTTTCAGCGGAACGGGCAACGACCTCCAATTGACCGCCAGTCAGCCGGGTAGCCAACTGAACCAGGTCGAGATCGAAATCTATTCCGCAGGGGCGATCGGCGACAGTGCGTTGGTCACATTCAATCCCAGCGACAAACGTTTGCGGATTGGGATCGATAGCGGTGATTTGACCTCCGCGCAAGCGATTATCAACGCCATCAACGCCGAAGGGACCTTCACAGCGGCTGGCGATGCTTCCGACCCCAGCAACGGGGCCTTCAATCCTGCGGCCACGATTTCTACTGCGGATGTTGGTGTGACCACAGGCAACACCGGAAACAGTGGCGGAGATGCCAACACCGTTTTCATTCATGTTCATCCTGAACTAAGCAATGGCTATCATGTCTACGAAGCGATCAAGAAGAACGCGGTCTTGAATGAACGTTTCGAGATCGAACTGGATCCGACCGATGGACCCGTAAAAGGCACGCCCGGGCGAGCGATCATCGATGCCACGGCGACCGCGATTACGAGTGGCGGTTCCGGCGAGATCATCGACTTGAGTTCCGGCTTCGAAATCACTGTCGGACAAGTCACGAAACACGTTTCGCTTACAGGTGCCGAAACGGTGGAGGACTTGATCAACGCGGTCCAGGCGACGAACTTGGGTGCTTACGCTCAGATCAACGAACAACGCAACGGTTTGGTATTGGGGATTCGACAGGCGGGGGTGACATTCTCGATCGGGGAAAGCGGTGGCACGACCGCCACTCAACTGGGTCTGCGGACCATGAGCCGTGACACGCAGTTGAGCGATTTGAATTTCGGTCGTGGTGTCTCGTCGCAACCGGGGACGGATTTTACGATCACTCGGCGCGACGGCACTTCTTTTGCTGTGGATGTTTCGTCCACCAAGACCATTGGTGATGTGCTGGACCGCATCAATAACCATCCCGACAATCAAAGTCTGGCCAATCAAGTGATTGCTCGTTTGGCGACGACAGGTAACGGGATCGAAATCACGCAAGACAACCCGACCGGGTCGGGACTACTTTCCGTGCGGCGTCAGTTTGGCAGTCGCGCCGCGCAGGACTTGGGACTGGTGCCGTTGGGGCAGGATGTTGGTTATCCTTCGGCGTCGAACGCCAGTGCCGCATCGTTGGAGGTTCTCTATCCCGACTTGTCTGGCCAACATCGTTCGTTTTCTGTTCGCGCTAATGTGCCGGGCGATCAGTACAACAATGTCGAAGTGGAGATCGTCAGCGGAGCCACAGGCGACAACGCGGTGGCCACGTACAATGGAACGCTGGGGCGAATCACTGTTCAAGTTGACCCCGGCGCTACGCGAACGTCGACGTTGGTGGCCGCAATCAATCAGACCGGGATTTTTCGCGCTCAATTGGTGACGAATCCCGATGGTTCGCACAACAATGGCTTGGGGTTGGTATCACAATTGGGTGCTGTCGGCGTGCTGAGTGGCGGTAGCGCGCAACCCTCGGCGGTCGCCTCGAATGCAGTCGTTCGCCCCGTTGCTCCGAATCAGTTGAATACTGCTTTGACAATCACGGCCGAACAACCTGGAACAGGCATGGATGGATACGCCATCGTTTTCCAAACCGGCGCGGTCGGCGATGTGGCGACCGCTTCGGTCAACACGAGCCTTCGGCAATTGGTCGTGACCATCGATCCGTCCGCCACCACCGCAGCCACCATTCGTGACGCGATCAACACCGAAGGCACGTTTTCAGCAGCGCTAAATACCGACGTGGATCCCAGCAACAACGGCTCTGGGGTTTTTGCGCAGGTGGGCACCTTAGGCGTGACAACGGGCGGGGCACCGGAAGTCTTGCGTGGTGCGGATATCAATCGACAAGAGAACCACAACATTTTCAATACTATCGAGCGAATGATCGCGGCTCTTGGCGCACCCAACGCGGCTGGGTCGATCGAATTGCAACACAGCGCGAAGTTGCTTGAGATCGATATCGATCGACTGTCTCAAGCGATGGCCGAAGTTGGGTCACGGCATCAATACAATGACTTCTTGGTCGAGCAAAACGAAACGTTGCTGATTGATCTCAAGGGCAATCTATCCCAAGAGGTCGAAGTGGATATGGTCGAAGCGGTGTCGAAACTAACCGCGCAACAAGCCACCGTGGAGGCGTCACTCAAGATGATTGCCCAAACTTTCCGCGTCAGTCTGCTGGATTACATTTAATTCGATTCGGCAGACTCAGGTTCGAATCAGCTGCAAAATATAATCTTTGAAGTCTGTCATGCGGTGAGGCGCTTCGGGTCCGATGATCAATGGTCCGGCGGAGGGGGCGGGTTGCAAGCCATGGCTGCCGCGTACCAAGGTGGCATCCAGAGGAATAACATCCATCCGATAGCGAAAGCCCAACTTCTTTTGCAACAGGCGCCAAGCGGCTCGGGTTTTTGAAGTGCAGAACAGCTCACAGGGGTCGTACCCAGGTTTGCGATGGATGTCGACGGTTCGCGCAAAATCAGGCGCGCGGCGATCGTTGAGCCAATAATAGTAAGCAAACCAGGCATCCGGTTCGGCCAATGCGATCCAATCTCCGCTGCGCGGATGATCCAATCCTAATTCGCCGGGCGCGACAACGTCGGCGACCCCTGGCAAGTCAAGCAATCGCTGTCGCACACTCGCTTTTTGTTCGGACCGAGCCACGTAAATATGCGCTACTTGGTGATCCACCACCGCCAACGCGGTGCTGTCGAGTGGCAGAAGCATTTCTCCGAACGGCCCATCGCGAACTTCTAGCAGGCCTGCCTGCCGCAAGTATCGATTGATGAACACCGGTCGTTGCACGGGGACCAATCCATATTCCGAAATGACAATTACTTGGATTCCTTGTGCCTCGGCCTGGTCAATAATCCAACCGGCACAACGGTCCACCTCGACAACGCGAGCCGGATCGATCGCAGAGCAACGTTGTCCGTCGTAATCCAAATGAGGAAGATAGACTAAAGTAAGCGTGGGCGATTTTTGCCGCAAAGTTTCCACGGCTGCTTTCGCAATCCACTCGGAGCAAGGGAGACCAGCATGAGGCCCCCAAAAAGTGAAGAAAGGAAACGCACCTAAACGACGCTCCAAATCGCATTCCGTGCGATCGATGATTCCAAAGACCTTCGAGCCATCACATCCATAATGAGGTTTGGGTGTGGCGAACCATTTCACTGCCGCCCCTTGATTGAACCACCAAAACAACTTGGCGGTCTCGATGCCTTCGTACAGCTTGGGCCCAGAAATTAGATGATTGGATTGTTGCCAGAATCGCACTTCACCGGTGCTGCGCTCGTACCAGCCATTTCCCACAATGCCATGTTCTCTGGGCAACTTGCCCGTCAACAGCGTGGCCTGAGCCGTGCACGTGACCGCCGGCAATGGGCAGTTCCAAGAAACCGGCTCCCCCAAAGCCGCGAGGCGCGGCGCGTGTTGCAGCAACTCAGGCGTCAAGCCAACGACATTTAAGACGCAAACTTTGTTCATGGGCAGCGTCGTGGCTAGAATCCAGTTCGATTATCGATTCCCACCACCGTTGCCGTTCGACCCGCCAGTCGCTTCGCCACCTGCCGGCCCTCCTGCTTCGCCACCAGTCCCCGCGCCAGTTTCGGCACCACCTTGGCTCCCGGCACTGCCCGCGGCGCCAGAATCCGCCGGAGCCGCTGGATCAGTCGGAGCCGCTGGATCAGTCGGTGCCGCTGGATTGGCCGGAGCCGCGGGATTGGCCGGAGCTTCTGCGGCCGGGCCAGACGTACCGACGGGCGTTGTTGTTGGGAGTGTAGCGTTGCCCGACTTCGGCATTTCGACTTTTCCAACAATTTTTTCCAATGCTTCAGCAGAGTTACCCATCCCGGCCAAAACGCGGACGCTGTTGGACTGTTGACGCAGAAATTTTTCTGCTGGAGCCATCGTACGCTCCTGAGCTGCCGTCAATGGTTTTTCTTCAACAAAGCCAATGTCGGTCACAGCCAACAGGGTCTTCATTTCCTTTTCAAGTTCGTCAATCAACTTGGTTGTTTCGGCATCAGCCGCGTAAACGGCTTTCAATCCGGTTGGTGTTTTGCCGGACGCGCCTAAGATACCGCGAGCCGCGGAAACAACCAATTTGACGTCAATGCGGGCGTAATGCAAATGGTAAGGGAACAAGCCATCTTCGGAAAAATCTGAAAGGCCAGACATTCCCGACATGCCACCCATCCCGCGAGCCGAACCTTCGGACGCGCCCACGTTCCTCGACGCGCCACCCGCCATTTCTGGGCCCTCAATTTCCTCGTCGCCCGAGGTTTTCTTCTTCGCTTTGGCTTGGTCGGTTTTATCTTTGATCAACTCGTCGATCTTGACTTGCTGTTGAGCCAGCAACACGCGGGCACGAGCATCCTTCGTCACGTAGACCACCAATTGACCCAAATTATCCAGGAAGACTTTGGGTGTCTCGATGGGCAGGTCGGAAAGTGCCAAGAAAGCATCCAATCGCAACCATTTGCCAGCTTCCTTTTTGGTAGCAACTTTAGTCAGGGCCGTTTTGACGTCCGCAACTTTCGGATCGGCGGCTGGCAGATTCAAGCCTGCCAGCGTTTGAACGGCGCGACGTGACAACAAGTAGCCCGGTTGATCTTCCGATTGATTGCTGTCGTACTTCGCAATCACTTGCAGCATCGAATCCACGACTCGGTTTCGAACATCAGCCCGCAAGCGTTCTCGGGCCGGAAGCTGTCCATCAATTTCAGCGTGACGTTGAACGCCGCTCAGGGCCGCCGCCACCAGGTAAGCTGGGCTAGTCGGCTCGTCAATGATCTTCAAGAGTTCCCCCAAAGCTGCCAAGTAGAGCTTTGGTGGTCGTTCGCCCGGAATCCCTTCTTGGGCATCCAATAGACCCATGATGATTGCGGCATTGATGCGGGCCGCTGGATGATAATTCTTGGTCGCCACCTCCACCGTTTTGGGCAAAACAATCCCCAAAAGAAAGGGCCGGTTGTTATCCGACGTTTGACGAACAATCTTTTGTATGAAGTCTTGCCGCATTTTGCCGAACCCGGTTTGAGCATCCGCATTCAGGGCGGTCATTTCTGCCAAAACAACTTGCTCGACCCAATTGCGAACCATCCCTTGGTCGGCACCTGAGATGGCATTCGCGCCTTGCAACGCCGCGATGACCTTCGATTCGAATTCGCCCCGCACCCGACGCACTTCGGCTAATTTGTTGCGGTCTACTTTGGGGTCCAAGCCATTGCTGTTGAATTGCTCTGGAACCGCCACGGTTAAGTAGGCTTCCGCGGCTTCTTGTTTGGACCATGCCGACTTCGGTGTCTCCAATACACCACAAGCAAGGCAACACAACAGCAACAGCAGAAAAGTTCGAAGTGGCTTCTTCATGGAAGTTCTCATGGTTTGAAAACGAGTTCCTGGCAGTGCCGAAATCCAGGTGAGTTGGACTGGCGGTTGACCAAACGCTGGTAGTTCGACGCTTGGTGAAAGCGATAGTTCCCCGTGGGAGCGGGATTTCCGCCCTATTATGCTCGCCAACCTGAATTATGGTAACCTGTCGAACAGGATTGATCCATATTTCTGGCAGATTCCGCGGGCCGTTGAGATTACCGCAACTGAATAGATGGGCTGTAGGGGAAATAACTCCGGCGCTGCCCGCCAAACCGGATTTCCAAGCCCAGAGTTAGGGCCAATTGATTCATGAATTTAAGTTCATTGGCAGGCAGTACGAAATAATTCGTGGCGTCGACCCGCAGGGCCCACCAAGGCCGAAACGCGTATTTGATCCCGAGCGAAAGCGGAATCTGCATCGCAAATTCATCAACCGAACCGCCCGTTTCGTCCAAGAATGAATACTTTCCCGCCCCCAATCCCAATCCAGTGTACGGTCGCCATCTGGAGTCGCCCCACGGATAGTACATCACCGAAACGTCTGCCAACCGGATGGAGACGTCGTTTCCGCCCGGATCAGTATTCGTGCTGCCAAATCCCATTCCGATTTGAGCTCCCCAAAAATGCTCGTAGTCCCAGCCTAATCGTAGCCCCGAGATCGTCCCGTGAGTTTGGTCCAAATTTTCGGTCAGGTTCCAACTGAAAAGGGCCCCGGTGTAGCCATCAATGAAATACGGCCGATTGACCCAACTTGTACCAAACAACGGCTGGCCCCGGTCGATATGCCGCGGACCAATGTATGGCTGCCCGTGTCCTAAGTAGGGCCGCGGCACCCGGTCCACCAAATGGCTAGGCACGACGGAAAAAGGAAATCCCAGCGATCCGGTGTCGGCCGGCTGATTCCCGCGAAACAGAAAATTTCCCAACCCTTGCTGGACCGCAAAAGGATTGAGCCAGAACGTGCGCGGTTGCTCCAGCGGCGGACCGCCCGGCCACGATCCCCGCAGGTATGGCCGATTCGGAAACAATGGTCTCCACCGCAAACGCTCAGCCAAGCGGGGAACCAGATAAGGCCGATTCGGGAACAGCGGTGCCGGCCCATACTCGGACCATTCCTGCCCTTCGGCCGCCATCGGGTAGGCTTCCGTATCAAAGTAACTTCCCTCCGCCAGAATCGGAGCAGCGGTCGAGTTTGAATGCTTGCTTCCGACCACTCGTCCACCGGGGCCTTCCACGATCGACAGCGAATCCGGATTTTCCGCCTGCATCCAACCCGCTGGATCGACGTTCGGGTCGTCCAATTCAAGTTCGCCAGTCGCGATGGGGCTCCATTCTTGGGCCATCACGTTCGGGGCAACCCATCCTAATCCGAGAGAGAGTCCTAACCCGATGAAGAGCCAACTAAACAGCAAATACTTCAGCCACCGATGGCACATACGGCCCGTCCAACTGGCCTCGGCGATCGGTGAATCTCGTCTCATAACACTCACTAAACTCAACATCACAACAGCCGAGAGTTCGGCGCGGGATTATGAGAGTGTCAGCAAACGGTGTCAACATCATTCACGGATGGTTCGAACTACAAACCCGTTCAGCGAGGAACGGGGTTCGGCAAATCCCCAAGACCGAGACCATCAACAGCACTCGTTCGTTCGAGGAGAGGCAATCCGCACATGGAGTACGCGGTCCACTCAAACACCGGCGGCTTATTGTGCGGTCACTCATGCCACGGCAATTTGTCTTGGCGTTACTCAACTTGTCTTGGCGTTATTCCACAACGCGCAACAAGGCGTAGTTTTTCTTCCCTCGACGCAAGACGATCATCGTCGGACTGGACAGATCGGCTGTGGTGATTTGGTGCGTTTCGGACTCGATCCGGCGATTGTTGACATAGGCTCCGCCTTCAACCACCACGCGTCGAGCCTCGCCTTTGCTCTTCGTCAGTTTGGCTTCAACCAAGGCATCGGCAATGGCCAATCCTTCCGCCAAGCGCGACGCCGCTAATCGGCTCGAAGGCACCTCGGCAAATATCTGATTCAGATCGTCGTCACTTTCGAACTTGCCAATTTCACCTCCGAAGAAAATCTCGGTCGCCTGGCGAACCAAATTCAAAGCCGCTGCACCATGAATCAGTTCCGTCAGCCACTCGGCCAAACGAATCTGACTGGCTGCCCGTTCAGGTTCAGTTTGACGGCAACGGTCCAGATGTTCGACTTCTTCTTGCGATAACTCGGTCAAAAATCGCAGGCACTTGCTAGCATCTTCATCGGCTACGTTGCGCCAATACTGGTAGAAGTGGTAGGGAGAGGTCTTTTTTCCATCCAACCACAAGGCTCCACCTTCCGTTTTACCCATCTTTGTCCCGTCCGATTTGGTCAACAACGGACAGGTCATCCCAAAGACTTCCGCCCCCGCCATTCGGCGTGCAAGGTCGATGCCTGCGGTGACGTTCCCCCATTGATCGCTACCACCCAATTGGAGTTCGCAACCGTAGGTTCGATTCAAATGGACAAAGTCGTAAGCTTGCAGCAGCATGTAACTGAACTCGGTGTAACTGATCCCAACATCCGGATTTTCGAGCCGATTCTTCACGGAATCTTTGCTGATCATGACGTTGACCGGCACGTTCTTTCCCACATCGCGCAAGAAATCCAAGTAAGAAAATTGGCTGATCCAATCATAATTGTTGACCAACAGTGCTGGGCCAAGCGCCGAGTGATCACTTGACGTGAAATCCAATAACTCTGACATCTGCCGCCGAATCGCAACGACATTGGCTTCGATTTGGTCGAGTGATTGTAAATTACGCTCTTGCGACTTGCCGCTCGGATCCCCAATGGAGCCGGTGGCGCCCCCTACCAACGCTATGGGGCGATGCCCAGCCTTTTGGAAACGACGCAGCATCAACAACGGCAGCAGATGCCCCACGTGTAAAGAATCGCTGGTGGGGTCGAAGCCGGCGTAGACCGTACGCGGCCGCTCGAGTAGCCAACTACCCATCCGGTCTGACGTGCTTTGATACACCAACTGTCGCCATTGAAGTTCGTTGTAAATGTCCGTTACTTTTTGGCTCATCGCGGGTCCGTGAGTAATCAATTGATGGAAAGAAGGGCCACCGCCGGCCGACGGTTGACCGACGTCGTCGCGGCAAAATTATGCCAAACCCCAGTTCTGCCTGACTTTCCTAACCCTTGTGCTAGGAAAATCTTATTTGGACTGACGTTGCATGATAAATCCTACAGATAATTAGCGATAGGCGAAGGTACCTCGCCAGTGTCAACCATCGCAATGACTTAGCAGAGTTTCTGTATGTTCCGATTTTCGAAGCTGATCCGGAATAGTCGACAAGTTCTCGCCCGTCGGAAGATTTGCACTTGGCTGCTAGCAGCATTGATGGTGGCTTGTGGGACCACGGCTCCGGCTATCGGTGATGTGTGGTACGTCGATAACGAAAACGGCCAAGACACCAACAGCGGACGAACGCAAGAGATTGGTGCCCAAGCCGCCGGGCCATTTCGTACAATCAATCGCGCTTTGGCAGCCGCAAAGCTTGGAGACACCATTGTGTTGGCCAAAAACGAGTCGCCGTACCGAGAGGTGATCACCTTTGCTGGTTCGGACAACTCGGGCTTTCCGGGGCAGCCATTTCGTTTGATCGGCAATGGAGCTGTTCTCAGTGGCACTCAAGAGATCTTGCCAGGGCAATGGCAATCGATCGGAGATGGCATTTACGAATGCCGTCCCGCAGACGGAGCATTTCAACAATTGTATTTGGGGGCTCGACCAGCTTCGTTTCAGTCGCTCACACAGGGCACGCTCAGCGAATTGCAGCCGCTGGGTTGGACTCTGATTGACGGGCGATTGTATTTTCGGACGGAAGACGGCATGTTGCCGAACATGTACGATCTGCACTACGCCGCCGCGCAGACCGGAATCACATTGTATCTGGTCCGCCACGTCTCGATCGAGAATCTAACGATTCAAGGATTTTGGCAAGACGGAATTAACGCTCATGACAATGTCCGTGATACCAAAGTTGTGGGAGTCACGGTTCGCGGCAACGGTCGGAGCGGCATCAGCGTCGGCGGTAGCAGTCGTTTGGATGTCGTTAGCTCTTTGATTGGCGACAATTGGCACAATCAAGTGCGAGCGGAAGGCGTGAGCCATGTCCGGTTACTGGGTAGTAATGTGTTAGCAAACGGGCATGGCGAAGCGAAGTATCAACTCGATCAAGGTCAGATCACGGAGGAAGTGCCAGTCGTCAACGCGCCAATCGAGCGACGTTTGCAAGCGGTACCGGTTCGTCAAGCCAGCCCCGGCTCGGTACTTGAACCATCGGCAACGCCGACGCGATCTTCGCGACTTTTCTACGATGATGCAATTTACCGATAAAGCACGACCTTTGCTCGCATCGTGATTTTCAGATCCCTTCACAAAGGCCACACGGCTTCGGATTAAAACGAGCGTTTTCATTGACGCATCATCGGGTGAGAGTAGACTAACACGATTCGTACCGATCGCTGCATGGCCTGCGGCGTGGCGATAGGTTGCGGGTCGCACTCTACATCGTGAAGCGCAGGAACCACCGAAGGCGAAGTTCATGCGACGTTTCGTTTTTAGCTCGATTTTGTGCTTGGGCTTTTGTTTGTTGGCACTTGGACTGGTTGGGCCAAACGCCTACGGACAATGCCCGACTCCCGCCATTCCGGCCTGTCCATGCCCCTGTCCGCCGTGGCCTTCGATTGAAAACGTGTGTCCGCCCGGTGATGGTCATTATTACTTGGAGCGCGGTGAGAATTGCGGGACTTGTGGATACACCTACGACCAACTCGCCCAGGTCTGGCGGTATACCTCGAAGAACTGCGTTTCGGATTGCCGTTGCGTCTTGCCAGCCGTCTACAAAGGTTCCGGTATTATCACCACCGCTTGCACGAAGCGAGTTTTGACGGACAGGGAGTTTCTTTTGGAACTTCAGGTTGCCGACGGAGCCCCCCATACCTTCCGTTTTTACTTGCCCGACTTTGATCCTGATACCTTCAAATACACCTTGGAGTTGGGCGGACGAACTTGGAACGTCAGCGTGTTGTACCAAGATCCCGTTGGTCTCCAATGCGCGCCCTCGCCGAGTGGATTCCCACACAATCTTTCAAGCACACTGACCACCAAGTCCTTCGGTACGTTTCGACATGCTCACAACGATAAGGAAGGCAATTGCAAGGTTCATGCCTTTGGTGATTTTCAAGTGATGATCACGCTGGAACCCTAGACGCCGAGACCGCGCCTCTGTCGCATTCGGCCCATGTCCCGAAATCTGAGCCTTGGCATTGCCTATCACCTGGGCGGGCACATGAATTTGCTTCGGTTGAATTCATTCCGTGTGGGTCGGGGAAACGTTGGGCAACGGGCGGGCGATTCGGAAACCGACGTAGGTGGTGTAGATATCGACACTCGATAACGGTTCGGCCCCAATTCCAGCCGGAGAATTGCTGAATGCAGTGATTTGCGAACGACGTGTATTGCCATGCGTGAAATAACCGGCGGCGTTCGGCGATGCCGCCTGGGATGCGTGGCAAATCTCCTCCAGGTTCCCATACATGTCGAACAATCCCTCCGCGTTGGGCAAGAGGCTGGCCACCGACCGATCCGAGGTTCGCGAGTTCTCGAAAGACCACGCAAAGTCCAGCATGACGGCTCCATCTGGCGATCGCAAGTTCAATGGCGCATCACTGCTGCGGTTGGCATGTTGCCATTCTGGCGAGGTGAGCAGACGAAATCCCTTCCGTTGCGGATCAACAACAATCTTCGGAACTTCGGAGGGTTTCCAACCAGCCGGATAACTTCTCTCGCTCGCCCCAAGCCCGTTGTCGTCTGTCAGCCAATTGCAATATTCTAGGACCAAGCTGAGATCGGTCTCAGGGCGACCATGCTCAAAAGGAAGAAAGTTTAACGCGGCAGTCTCGACAGGCAAACCATCAAGCGAAGGTCGGGGAGTGCCATACTTCGCGACAAGTTCGGACCGAGCCGAGACAAAATCCAGAATTTCTTGGTACGTTAGCTCCGTCGTACAAACCGCGAGGCTGCCGTCGGGATTGCTGGGGTCTGGAATGATCGAAAATGCCAAGCCATTGCGGTCGATCAGGACGTGGCCCAGGCGACCGTCAGGATCGGACTTGGCTCGCCGTTGTGGTCGGCCACTCACGCGCGGATCATGTCCCAACCTCCGCATCAATAACTCAGCTGCGGAAAAACACCCAGCATCGGGATCGTTCACGACATGATGCAAAGCAACATCGTCCAGCCAGTCGCGGACGGTCGCGTCAACAACCGACGACGCTTGTTGGCAAAACGCCAAAAGAACCGATCGCCGCAAGTCATGATTCTCCCACAGTTCCAAGCGTTGTTCGCGATAGATTTCACGTAGAACGCTAAGGTTCAACCGACCGGGAACGGCAGCATGGACCGCTAGGATCCTGGCCGGATCGGACGGGGAACGCCCATACAACTGAACCAACGGATCACGATGGCCCGCATTGGCCATCGCAAGGCTCAGTGTTACCAAACGCCATGGGTCGGCTTCACCAGTCCAGCGCTCTCGCGCTAGCGTATTCAAGTCGTTCGCAAGACCTAGGGCGGCCATCGCACTTGTCGCGGCTTTGAATTGAGGTGTTTTCCAACGATGGGCTTGGTCGAGAAAGTACTCGATCGCTGATGAACGGGTTGGCGACATCGAGACGATCCCCAATGCCAAGGCTGAGAGATCTGTCGCCGGGTGCGCCGACGCAAACAATTCGCGAAAATGTGGCAATAATTCCGAACTTGCCGGTGCGAGGATCGTCAACCATTGCGGCACCATCGAAATGGGTTCCGCGACCAAGGCACCGACCAACGCCGGGCCATGATCGGCCCAACGATTACTCGTTGGCTCCGTGCAAACTTCGGCCACAAAAGCGCGCAAGCGGCGGCGAGGGTCTTCTTTCGAATCAGCGTAGACCGCGGACCAGGACGCGGAAGAAACGCCATTGGTTTGACCAAGTCGTTGGACGATAACTTGCAGTTGATCCGGTGTGGATTCGGGGGAAATTGCCGCAGCGATCAGTGCCTCACGAGCCGATGGATGATCCGCAGCGATTCCCAGTGCGGCACGAAGTCTGGCCGCAGAACCATTGGGTTGCGCCTCATAAATGGTCAGCAAGCGAGGCAGCGCCAACTCGGATTCGGCATCCAATTGGGTCAAGGCTGCCGGAACTGCCGAAAACTGATCTTGAAGCAAATTGTCGATTGCTTGGGCGACTCTTTCTTCGCGACGCTGTCGCGCGCTATCGCTAACCAACCAACCAATCACCAGCGCTACTGCCAGCAGAGCAACCGAGCCCAAGCCAACATGTCGCAGCAGTCGTCTTCGTCCCGCAGCCCAAACAGCTTGCTCACCTGGCGAGCGCGGACTTTTTCTCAGTAACCACTGCCAGGACAACCACTCCGCGTGGGTTGGCAAGTAGCGTGGGTCGCGACCCGGACGAACTTGCGCCCCGAGTTCTCGCAACCTCAGTTGAGCTCTTCCTTGTCGAGTTCGCCCCAGTTGGCGGTCTAGCCAGCCACGAATGGATTCGATCAAGCTGTCATGAGTGAGTTGATAAGCAATCGTCGGCAAGTCGTCTGTCCCAGAGCCTATCGAACTCGCACCCGTTTCCCCCGGCGAAATCAACTTCAGCTGTCCATCCAAAGACTTGAGAGTTTCTTCAAAGACCTGCGCTGATGTCGACGCGCCGCAAATCGTCTGCAACTCGGATTTCAGTTTGCTGCCACTGCGAATATCCGCACCCATCGGAGGCAATAACGCCGCGAGGATCCTTTGCGCCAACGGAGCCTGACTGCGAAGTCGCTTGTCGCGACTCTCGCTGCCAAATGTCGCTTCCAAAAACTTTTCACCCACTCCGGCAACGCCACCCACTTCTTGCAATTCGGTCAAGGTCCAAGGACGTCCCCGAAACAACTCGGCGAACATCACCAGCCGAACACAGACCACATAATCCGCCGTTGCGAGCTCGGAAAAAACAACTCGGAAGAACTCTTCATGCGCCGGTGTCAATTCAGCGTCATCGGGCAATTGCCCAAAGGCTTGGCCATACTTCACCAAAATCCTCCGGGCATGTTTTCTTTCGAATAAATCGATCGCCTGCGCGTTTTCACCTTCACGCAAATCGAATCCCAGACCGTAAGTAAAACGAGTCAAGTGAGTCAGAAAATCGTCGCGACACAACACCAGAGCCTGGAGTGATCGGCCATCACAGAATCGCAAAGCTCGCACCAAATCCGAATTCTGAAAATCATCGCCTCGACTGAGACGCTGTTCTAGTTGATCCAGAACAATCAAGACCTTGCTCTTGGCCTTTGGCAGCCATAAACCTTGGCCGATTCCCGCGCACAGGTCAACCAACCCGATACCTTCCGGTGCATCGCTTAGCCTTTCGACCAGCATGCGAAGCAGTTTGGCTTCCGTATCTTCGAGCGAACAGTCTACGACAACCGAGATAATCTCCGAGGACAACAACGGCAGAAGACCAGCGCGAACGAACGAAGACTTGCCACTGCCGCTCGGGCCAAAAATAACGCCGAGCGGTGTTAGGAAGTCCACAGAGATGGGAAGCAAAATTCGTTTGAGCCAAAACTTGAGACTGAGGGGCACCCCACTGCGATCGCGAGCACCTGGCAAGAGTTCCACAAAGAACTCCGCATCATCTGCTGTGAATGGCCGAAAGCCGCGCGAGATGAACTTCTGTCCGTCGACGGTTCGGGAGGGCGTTGGGTTGGCGATCCAATGACGCAAGTCTTCCGCCAAATCGTCGGCCGTCGGGTATCGATCTCTCTGTTGCCGCTCCAAGCATTTCAAACAGATTCGCTGCAACTCGCGGTCGATCGTCGGATCAATCTGACGCGGGGGTCGCGGGTCGTTATGCTCGATTTGATCGTAAATTTCCTGATCATTGTTTCCCTGGAACGGGCGCCGCTTGGTCAGTAATTCGTAGAGAATCACACCCAAACTCCAGATATCGCTGCGCCCGTCCAAACGACGTGTCAAGCCAGCAACCTGTTCGGGCGGCATGTAATGAGGTGTACCGCATCGTTGTTTGGGCAGAAACAACTGCTCGCGCTCGTGCATGGCCAAGCCGAAGTCGGTGATGTACGGATTCCCTTGCTTGTCCAACAGGATGTTGGCCGGCTTGAGATCGCGATGGTAAATGCCGCGGCGATGAGCATAGCTCAAGGCGTCAGCGATTTTAGCGACGAGGTTCGCAATCAATTGATGGTTGGTCAACGTCGCTTGTTCGGCACGCAAATCCGAGCCATCAATAAATTGCTGCACGATGGCCAACAATCCCGAAGATTCTTCGACCGCGTAGGTCTTCACGATTCCCGGATGGTCCAACTCCATTGCTCGATTGGCTTCGTCGACGAACATCTTCAGGTCCGACGGGTCACGCAACTTTTCGGCACGAGGAAACTTCAAGGCCACCACACGACCGGCTTGGCTGTCCTCCGCGCGACACACCACTCCAAATCCACCCGACTTGACCACTTCAATGTGATGAAAACGCCCCAACTCACTGGGAATAGGTGTCGCCTCACCGACTCGGCCATTCGTGTTTCCAGACTGAACAATGGTCAGCGGCGTGTGTTGCGGAACGTGTTTTTTTTGAGAGTGATGTGAAACCGTCTGACCGGAAAACAGATTGGACTCGGGATCGAGTTCCGCTGGATCAGGTCCGGAAAACAACTCCGGCGTCTTCGAGTCTTCGCTCATGGCTGCAACCCCAGGGCTACTTTACGTTTTACAAAGGGCCGGCGGCGGACTGCGACATACAACGCCACTCCAAAGGTGTTGGCCCGTCGCGGTTTCATGGCCAACGAACAAACACATAACGCTGCGTAATATACTACATGACGCTACCGAAAGCGATCTACGTCGACGGCATTCGACAGAAGTCGTCAACATGTCAGGGGTTCGCCGGAATTCCAACTACGACGCATCAGACACGCTCGGTGTGTCGTCCTCGGCTCCGCAAAAATCAAAGTTTCTGACTCATCTTGTCCGATGACAAGTGGCTGAGGCCCTTGGTCTTGGACCCAAATTGCGGGTGACGGCGGTACGTTGATTGGAGGTTTGGTTGTTGGCAGTGGGCATCTATTTCATTTGCCACTGATCGGCTTTGGCCAATACCGCGCGGGCTTGATCGCTTTGCAGCCAAGCTTTGGCGGCAGGGTCCTCGCGTAAGTAGGCGTCCCAAAATGCGGTGCTAATAGCCTCGATGGCGCGATGATGTTCCGGCTTTCTTGCGCGTTGCTCCCCAGCGAGTTTGTGGTCGGTGAAAATCGAGTGCTCCGCTTCATTCAAAACCAACTCGTACTTGTCGCCGGCAGGCAAAGCCGGGAACACCTGACGCCGCGATTCGGGTGTTTGTTCGCCAATCGGTGAGCCATCATGTGTGCCTGTCATTAACATCCAAGGAATCTTCACGCCGCGAAACGCTCGTTCTGGGCTGCCGACAGCGGGAATTCCCGGACTCATCACCACCGCGGCCCGAATGCGGGGATCTGCGTTCGACCGACCGAGAGGATTGGATTGCCCACTCATGTTTTGAGTCGTCACGGCACCGAAGGAATGCCCCGACATTCCAACCCGTTGCAAGTTGAGCTTGCCGGCCAATTCATGCTCTGTGGTTTGGTTCCACTTCTCCAATTGATCCAACACGGCTGGAACATCACCCAATCGCATTGCTAGTTGCTCGCCGTTGGCCGCTTGCACCAACGCGCGACGGCGATTGAGTAGCGACTCGCCTTTCCAAACACTCTCGTCGCTGCCGGGATGCTGGAGGAAGACGGCGACATAGCCACGCTTGGACCAATGTTGGCCCAAGAACTTGGAGCCCTCGCGGCTGCCACCAAGGCCGTGACTGAATAGGACGACAGGTTGTGGCTCGGTTGTCGCCGGCGGCAAATAAATTCGAATGGGTATGTCCCGTTTTCGCTTGGGATCCGCCACGGTGTAGTCGCGAATCAAAGTGTCCCCAGCAACAATCGCTCGGCGAGGGTCGTAGTCGCCAACGATTTCTCCGGGACCCCAAGCGGCCACTGAGGGCGCGGAACGTGTGATCGACGAATTCGACGGCTCGAGCTCCTGCCCTCGAGTTCGAAATCGTCCAACACCCAAGGCGAAACAAGTCACAAACACAATCAACCATGTCCAACGTTGCATCGACGAATTCCCAAGTAAAAAATGATCCGACCCCAACTCTAACACGCCATCCGGCCAATTTCCGGACAAAGGCGTCGAGAAGATGGAGCGGCTCGAAATCAAATTTTCGGGCTCCGATCCCGCCATCTTCCCATCAAAGCGATTGTGCCGGTTGTGGGGGCCGTGCGGCAACGACTTTGGTTCTGCCCTCGGCAGTCGCCCCTACGATCGAGACGCCGATCGGTCGATAACTAACACAGGCCTTTTCGAGGAACCAAACACCATGACTTTTTCATCTTCAACCGCCACGGGCGCCGTAGCCGCGTCCAAGTTGTTGAAACTGATCCTAGAACTCGATCCGCAACTCTCGACAGAAGACGTCTTTCGCGTGGGTTATCTGTTGACCATGCACGCCGATCTTCAACGATTGGACCAACCGGAATACATCCAAGACGTGTGGCTCGAGCTGACGCTGAGGCTCCAAGCCGCGGCCGACCAACAAGCTGCGGTCAGCGAAGAATTAGATAGTTTGGCCAGCACTGATCCGCAGAAGTTTACACCGCACCAGGTCTGGCTGCTGATCAAAGCGATCAAAGTCTTGAGCCAGACGTTGGAGTTTTACTCCAAGTAACGAGCGGCGCAAGGACGCTGCTTGTGGTTCGGTTTGGGAAGCAACACGGGTACGCGGCTTCGCGGGGCGGGATGTTTCGCGCCTAAAACAGACCCGAAGGGGCCGAAACAACCCTAGCCAGTGCGCGTTAGCCGCCAGTTGCAGTCGGTCCAGAATCCGAAAAGGCACGCCGGGCCCGCACCACGGTCCTGGATTGGCTTGAAAAAGTTTTTCGCGGCGCCGGGCACGGAGTGCAAACCACGTTGCTCGATGTCATAGGTTGCGAAACGCGTCTTCGAAGTCATCCGAACCCATCCGCGCGTGAGAGACTTCCATCACCTTCCAGGTGCCCGGTCCGATCTTGTTCAACTGCAACCGGACTCGGATCGGGCCGCCGGTGCCCAAGTCGGCAACGGTACCAGTGGCCAAGAATTCTATTTCGGCTGTGGTCACCCCCTCGCGAACGTCGAACTTGGGGTCACGCGATAGTTGCGTGACGTTGCAGTTGGTGAACCGATACTTCTTCAAGTTGGCGCCCACCTGGGCTCGATGTCGCTCGTCCAAGTGCGTCAGAAGTTCGTCAATTTCGTTCTTTCGCACCAAATCGCGATAATGATAAATCGTTCGATACAAGGATTCACGATCCGTCTCGTACCAACGTTCGAAAGTCAGCAACCCAGCAAAAAAGCATATGCCGACCAACAGCAACTTTAGCCAGCCAGACTGTCCGGTATGCGTCCACAATACCAACGGGGTGAGGCAAGCGATCGTGCCCAAAATAACGATTGTGAGTGGATTTTCGACAAACATGCGCGACTTCGGCACTTCGAGACAAGGGGCCCCAAGAACCGAAGCGTCGAGCCAACGCGAAAAAATGTGTCTCTATTCGTGCCGCAACGCTTCGATCGGATCCATTTTAGCCGCTCGAATGGCAGGGTACACCCCGAAAACAACACCGACCGCCACGCTAATCCCGAAAGCCAACGGGATCGAAGAAGGAACAATTTGTGGTGTCATGCCTTTCACGGAATCGGGCAAGTTGTCGTACACCGCTGGGAAGAAAGATTCTAGTCCCATACGCAGGCCTTCGACGACCACCGGACAGAATAGCCCAACCAATATTCCGGTCACACCGCCCACGACGCTCAACACGACGGTTTCCACCAGGAACTGGTGAATGATGTCACGACGTTTGGCACCCAAGGCCCGACGGATGCCGATTTCGCGGGTTCGCTCGGTGACGGTAGCCAACATGATGTTCATAATCCCAATTCCACCCACCACCAAACTAATTGCCGCAATCAGGCCCATGAAAATCATGAACATGAGTTTGGTTACTTTCGCTTGTTCCAACAACTCGTATGGAACCACCATCGCAATGTCTTCACGTTGCGGATTGGTTCGCTTCAGCGTGGTCTCGATCAGTTTGGCAGTCCGCGGCACATCCGCCACGGTTCGAACCCGAACAGTCACTTGGCTCAATTCGAAAATTTCAGCGGTAAACGAACCGCCGGCCCGCTTCTGTCGCATGTCGCCGAATTGGGCGTGCATGGTCTTGATCGGAATGTAGACATCCATCGAGAAGTCCTGGGCCGCCAAGGAACCGCCGACTGCCGCAGTGGCCTCTTTATGCTTGAGCACACCAATGATTTTGTAATAGGTGTTTTCTTCTGGTAGGAAAACCGTTTTGTGAATCGGATCTTCCGAGGGGAACAATTTCCGCGCCAATTGGGCGGCAATCACACACACTGGCGGTGCATTGTCGTTCTCGACGTCGGTAAAAAAGTGTCCGCGATCAATTTTCAAGCCCACCACTTCGCGGTAAGCCGGTGAACAACCGACCAAACGCCCATCAATCGGCTTGAGATTGGCGTTCCCCGTGTTGGTGAATCGCATCGGCATCTCGCGAATCGAGACCGTTGAATCAATGGTGGAGATCGTCCGCTCCATCAAATCCTTCTCGGCTCGGGTCAATCCGTAAGGAGTGATTTCACCAAAGTTCCCGGTACCATCATCCGGCGGCTTGATCGACCGAACCATGATGTTCTGAGCACCGAGACTCTCGATTTGCTCTTGAGCCTTCTGGCTGATCCCTTCACCGATCGCCAACAACGCGATCACACTGGCGACACCAATAAAGATACCCAGCACCGTTAGAATCGACCGCATGGGGTGCAGCAACAAGCTTTTGACACCAAGTTGCCACGTCCGAAACCAAATCATAGTTGCTTGTTCTTCTCACAAGGTCCTAATCCACCGAGCGTCGCTCGACGGGCTTTGACAAATCATAAATTTTGCGATTCGTGTTGCGAATATCGCTTTGCACAAGCCCGTCCTTGAGTCGAATCACCCGCTTGGCATGCTCCGAAACCTCGTCTTCATGCGTGACCATGATGATCGTTCTTCCCTCGTCATTGAGACGTTGGAACATGCGCAGGATCTCTTCGGTTGTCACCGAATCCAAATTTCCTGTCGCTTCGTCCGCCAAGATGAAGTAGGGATCGTTCACCAACGACCGAGCGATCGCCACACGTTGTTGCTGCCCACCCGAGAGCTGATTGGGCCGATGATCCAATCGCTCGCCCAAGCCAACCATTTTGGCTAACTCAATGCATCGCTTCACGCTTTCGCGGTCATTACGGCCTTGGTAGTACAACGGCACACCAATGTTTTCCACGACCGTCAATTGCTGGATCAAGTTGTACGACTGAAAGACAAACCCAATCCGAGTCGAACGAATATCCGAACGCTGGTCATCGTTCATCAAAGCCACGTTATCTTGGCCCAACATGAAGCTGCCGCTGGTCGGACGATCCAAACACCCCAACAAATTCAACAGAGTACTTTTGCCAGAACCGGAAGGCCCCATGATCGCAACGTAATCACCTTGCGGCACATTAAATGAGACGCCGCGTAGCGCTCGTACCGTTTCGCTTTTCAGCACGTAATGCTTCTGCAATTCATGGATCTCAACAGCATTCGCTGTCGATCGTGCTGGGCTTTCCAGCGTGACTTGGCTCACGGGATGACCTTCCAATTGTATTACGATTTGGAACCAGCAACGACAGGTTCGGGATTAGGTCCGCCACCACCTGGCCCGCGTCCACCACCACCCGGCCCACCACCACCTGGTCCACCACCGCCACCTGGTCCACGCCCACCCGGTCCACCGCCGCCCGGTCCACCACCGCCTGGTCCACCGCGTTCACGGGCTCGTTGCTCAAAGGCAGCGAAGGCCTTGGTCAGTTCTTCCTTGCTCACGGCCTTATCTTTGTTAGCGTCGGCCCCGGAAAACATCATGCGCATGCGCTCGTCAACCGCCAACAGTTCGGTTTCACTCAGCGAACCGTCTTTGTCCGAATCGTATTGGACGAACAATTCGTCTACCCGGCTTCCGCCCGGTTGTTGTTTCGCTTTCGCAAGTTGATCTTCAGCCATCTTCTTTTCGTCGTCGGTCATTTCGATCGGCTGATCCAAAATCGCCTCCGGCAACTCCAGCATCTCTTTGTATTCGCCCGGATTCATAACCACTTCCTCGCCAACTTCCAATCCTTCGCGGATAGCCGTTGTGGTCGAGTTGTCGCCCTCCGTTTTAACTTCGCGAGATTCGAAATCATTTTCGCCGCGCTTGACCAAGCAGAAGTAACGATTCTGCACCCCGTAAACCGCCTGAACCGGAATCTGAACGCGATCCTTCTCCAATCGGGATTGGATGGATACAGAAGCTTTCATGCCGGTAATCAACTCCGCTGGCCCGTTGAGGATTCGAACAAAAACCGCATACTTCCGCACGCTGCTGGCCATCCAACCGCCTTGCTCGGCATATTGGTTGACCTTCGTAACCACACCTTTAATGACTTGGTTGTTGAGTGCGTTGACGCGAATCTCGGCGGGCATCCCCACGCGAATCGAGGTAATGCTTTGTTCTTGTACTAACGCTTTGACTTCCATCTTCTCGGGGTTGGGCAAGCGAACCAACACTTGTCCTTCGCGGACTTCAGCGCCCGGCTCCAGCACCCAATCCGTTCCGCCACCACGTCGCGAGGACTCTTTGTTGTAGACCACCTGCCCGGAAACTCCCGGCGGTACGACGATCTTGCACTTGGCGATCTGCTGTACGATTTCTTCCAGCTTTTCAGTTTCGACCCGCAAAGCCTCTTCGTCGTTTTCCTTTTTGACTTTCGCTGCTTGAATATCGCTGTTCAAGCGAATGGTTTCTTTTTTTCGGCTGTAATCTTCCAGAATCGCCAACTGCTTCTTCACCAGCTCAATCTTGCGTTCGCCTTGCATCATTGCCAAACGTTCGGTTTCCAATTGTTGCTTGGTAATGAATCCCTTGGCTTGCATCTTCTCGCTATAACCAAAGTTCTCTTGAGCAATCTTCAAGTCTTGCTCGGCCGCCACCAAATTCATGCTCAACTCGGTCCGCTTTTCCTCAAAAGTGCCGTTCTCGTACTCTTCCAAGGAAACAAGGGCGGTTTCATAGTCGGTCGCAGAACGAATCTTTTGGGTTTGGGCGTTGGCGACCGCAATCCGCTGTTGCTCCAATTCCTTCTCGAACGACGCCGAATCCAACGAAACCAAGAAATCACCCGGGTTCACTCGAGTTCCTTCCGGAACCACTTGCAGAACATTCACCACGCCATTTCTCGCGCGAACCTCGCACTTGATTTCCACGTTTTCGCTGCTCTGCAAATCTCCGTCACATAACACATTGGCTACGAAGTCGCCCTTGGTAACTTTCGCCAGCACAGGGTTGAAAACGGTGTTGGCCGTTTGGGCTTTGAACCAATACACCCCACCAGCGCCCATGGCAATCAGAATCACCACCCCGATCAACAAGGTAACCAAAGAGAATCCGGCAGGCTTCAACATTACAATCACTCCTAATCTCGTCCCCATGGCGCCCAGCGATGAACTCGCCCAAATCAATACCAATGCCAAGCAACGCCCACAGCAACCATGACCACGTCATGATTCTGGTTGTCCAGAATTTCCGCTCACCGACACCGTAGCGAGCCAAGGAAAAACAGGCAACCGCGAAATGCCCGGACGACTAACTCGCCGAGCTTCTCCGGGATCCCAGTCCGATCGTCCCAGTCCGATCGTCCCAGTCCGATCGTCCCAGTCCGATCCCACCGACCGGAGTCCCTCGGCAGTTGCCGCTCAGGTGACTTTCCAACCCCTAGAATTCAGTTTAACCACCAAAACTTCGTTTTAGACCGCTATAAATCGGTGGAATTGAAAATGGCCGGAATGTTTAACGGTAAGGTCGCTCCAATAGTGGCGGGAACACTTCCCGCAGGGTCCGCCGAGCCTCAAAAATGACAGCATTCTGATGATTGCCGCACGTGGAATGCGCGAACGCCCCCACTTTGTGGAACGGTCTCGAGTCGAACCGTCAGCCACACGCGGACGTGCGGATCAAGGAGTGTTCCCGGCTAAAACCGCGGCCGACCGCTCGACTCCAATCAGGACTCCAATGGGGACAATCTGCGAGCTCCAGGCCCAGAAAATGGCCTAGGCGCTGTTTCGACCGCTGCGAAGCTGACTGCGACGCGAGTTGGTCGTCACGTACGACTCGTGCTCGACTTCAAGTTGGGCTAATCCTCGCTCAATTTCTTCACTTAGTAGTTCAGATTGGGCCAAACACAACCACTCACCGTCGCCACTTTCGTTCGCGTTCTTGTCCGACGTAGCGGAGGCGGCCCCAGAAATAGACTTCAGCACCCATTGGGTACTCATTTCCCACGTCGGCTGGAGTTTTTGATGTGCGTGTTTCATGGCTCGATTCCCGGTTGTTAATTTGGCAGGCGAAATACCTCCCAAAATACCAGTCTTTCCACTTCGCTACTCAACTGCACTTCTTGGGCCAAAATCACCGTGATTTTGTGTGTCTATAGTAATTCTATGATTTGTTGATTAATAGTGAAGTGTGAATTGCCTTTAAATACCGTTTAAAGTTAATTCACGCACCACAAAAGGACTGTCTGTAACGATCGGGAAGAATTGGGGGGTGACTTCAGGGTTCCTGGCCATCCCAACCTGAATCGCGCTGCATATTTTCAACCGATGCTGTCAAAACGAGACAACACGACGGTTTTGCCGCGAAGTCAAAGTGACGACGAAGACGATCAAAATGGTCACTCCCTGCACCACATGCCCCGCGTTGCCCCAAACTAGGCGAATTCCAAGAGTTTGAGTCGATGAGGTTGGACTTGAATCTCCAGCGGCAGCGGACCGCCATAGTCGCCATCCAGTTGGTAACCCGCTGGCAGGTCTGCGGAAATTCGGATCGCGGTCGCGCGAAAGGCTTCGAAATCCCTCAAATAAACGTGTCGGCGAAGCGCGATCCACAAAGCGTAGAACAGGCCGCGGATCCGCCCGGTCCCGGACAGGGTAGCCACGTCCAACTTACCGTCTGTCGGCAACGCATGCGGAATAAGTGATAGACCGCCGGCATACAGTGGCAAGTTGGCCACAAAAACCCAAGGGGCCGTCCAGTGCCGGGCTTCGACTGGCTCTAAATCGGACACCCCGCTTGGCAGCGAGTTTGGTGATCGCGGGTCGACGGGATTCCAGCCTTCGATTTCTACACGGAACCGCGGAAAGCGAAACGAACAAAACGTGGCCCAAATCGGCCAGGCGTAGGTCCACTTGGAAATGTGGCCGCGCCGCTGGGTATGAACGCGGCGCACCACCTCTGCATCAAAGCCAACCCCGATGGTAATCAAAGCCAATCGTCCGTTGGCGGTGGCCACATCGATGACCCGGGTCCGGTTCGCCCTCACGGCGGCGCAGAAGCGAACCAAATCGGAGGATGCGCCCAACCATTTGCCCATTAAGTTTTCGGTACCAAGCGGGAAAACCGCCAGACAAGTCTCCGGCGAGGTTCGTTCGGCGACAGCGGCCAACGTCCCGTCGCCACCCGCCGATACGACTAACCGCAATTTACCAGCCCGCCCAAGTTCGGCCGCTCGCGATTTCAGATTCTCCAAATCGACCACGAGTTCAACATCAAGGCCCATTTCACCAAGCCGACCTTGCAGCGAATTCAATAAGTCACGCCGATCCGCTGCCCCGGCTTTGGGGTTAAACACAATCAAGACATGTTTGGGTTCGGTCATAAGTTGGTCAGCCTAATCATCTCGCAGCAAAGGATGGCCGTCCGATTCGGCGGTCGTCCCTGTGGTGTTGTCCGGCCTGGTGTTGTTGCTTGGCCTTATTGTGATGACCGGCAGGCTTTCCCGCAATTCGAAGCTTGACAAGGCACTTTACCGCCGGGTCCTTATATCCCCTATAGTCGGTCCGACCCGCTAGTCCGTGGCTCGTTGCGGTGCGGTTTGGGGAGAAGTGACTTGCGGGGCCCGCGCTGGGTAAAGAAAATCGGGATTGGGTCTCCCGAAATGCCTCATAAATGCTTACCAACCCTATGGTCGCTGATACATTGAATCAAGAATTTCGCATTATCTGTTCGGCGTGTGGGCACGCCTGTTCGATTGCCGCTCAGCAGTTGTTGTCCGGTCAGGGTCTTGATTGTCCCAGTTGTGGTGCTCGCGTCGTTGCGCCCGTCAAGGAGGTTGTTGAACGACCGTCTAGCCTGCCTGCAGAGACGAATCCACCTCGTCTTGGAAAAGCCCCAACCGGTCGTTTGCGCTCCAATCCGTCAAATCATTCAGCTTCCAGCGAACGGACACCCGTTTCCGACTCGTCCAATTCCCCGAAACCCATTTCGTCGAACAGCGATGCACGTCGAACTGACCCCGTGACGGATACGAGAACTCTGACAGCCGAACCAGGCTCCGAATCGACAGCGGCCAATCCGAACAGGTCAACCCCCGCGCCACTCGGTCAATCTCCGCCGGCGTTAACTGGGGCAGCCAAAGTGGAAGTCGTTCCCGCTTCGGCAAAGACAGGTCCCGAATCGGACGAGCAGCGCTCGCGGCGACGTCGGTCGTCCGGGCGATCCTCGCGTCGGTCGTCTGCCGAAAGAAGTTGGAACGAGATCGGTGTCGATGGCTTGCCGATCCGTGAACCCGACGAATCGCCCAATGAAGAGTTCGCATCCGTCGAGACTCGCCCACAAGATGTGCTGCGCCTGTTCTTGGCTTTCACGGTTTCTCTACTGTTGACGCAGGCAGGCTTGTGGTGGGTGGCCGGTGTGGATCCCTTGGGACTTGCGCCTTGGGTCTCGTCGTGGGCTCCATGGGTGGTGCCTTCAGGGCTGAGGCCTTGATGGAAGCCGCATGCCTTCCTAGGGGAAGTAGACCGCTTTGAATTCTGAGTAGGCTTTTTGCAGCCTCAACCCGTACTCGCGTCCTTCGTCGGCGTCTCGGTCTTCTGCCGCATGACGCAATAGATCCAACATTTCCCGATAGTTCTGAGCCTTTTGAGCATGCTCTTCCGTTTGAGGAATACCACGCAAATAGGCACTGACTTGCACGCGGCGCGACCAATCATCGACGATGGGGATCCAGTATTCGACGCCGTCCCAATCTTGTGTCACGCCGGCCGATTGCAGCGGTGTTTGCGCACCTTTTAATTCTTCGAAAACTTCTTCCAACGGCGGGTAATACGAATAGCAACCGATCACACTTAACGCGATCAAGCCCAGAAGGGCGACTCCACCCAGCACCTTTGGTGATAGCTCGACATCCCAAGTTCCCGTTCGGTCGACTTGTTCTTCTAGCCAACTTTCCAAGCCGGGGAACCGCACTGGACGAAGCACCCACCCTGCTACAACCAGCAGGGCCATACCACCCAACGCGACCCCTTTGTAGAAGTGCTGCATTTGAGTCAAGTCGCTGCGAATTCGCTCGAAGACGGTCCACAAGGATACCGAATCGCTGGGGTGAAACGGGCAACAATAAACATCAAACGCATGCGTATGCCCCACAGCTTCCACTCCCTTTTGCGTCAATGGTGCGTCGACCAAATAGGACAGTCCGATCACGATGCCAAACAAAACCGCTACGCAAGAAAACGTTCGCATTTTTCCGTAGTGCATCCACAGCCAGAGATACACACCCGCATTGACCCCGGCCCCCAAGATCATCAACGAAAACGCCGCGCCCACCGAATTGCCGTGCTGAAACATGTCACCCAGTTTGATGATCATCGTCATCGGCGTTTCATACATCGGCAGCGAAACCACCGCCATAAAAAGTGGGGCCCACACGTCGGTTCGTTCGGCTTTCGTTTGGAGATAGCCGTAGGGCAGGAACAAACTGAGAACCGCCGAACCCAACAACCCTAACAAGACATAGCCCAACAAGCCGCTATAAGCTTCACGACTGGCCGTCACCCCCACCGCCAACATGCGCCGCAGACCAAAACTGACTGGCGGTACTGTCTCGGCCACCTGATCAGGAAATGGCAGGACCTTCTCGACCAAAACGCCGACGATGGTGACGATCAACAACGACAAGGCGGCAAACGTGAAAATCACCAACGGATCGCCCACCGACAACCCATACAGCAGACTGATGGGATTGAACAACGGAGCCGAGATCGCAAAGGCCAAGATCGCGCCGCCCGGAACTCCGGCTTTGTGCAATTGTCGAATGACCGGCAAAGCTCCTAAGCTACACACCGGCAAGAGCATGCCAATCAACCAAGCTTGCGGGATGCTCCGCAGTGATGCGCCGCCGAACAAGCTGCGCGTCATCTCGTAGCCGATCAACCGCTTGATGATCCCAGCAATCAAGAAACCGACCAGCAACGTGGGTGCTGCGTTTGCCGAGACCTCTAAGAAACGATAGAGCATCCCGAGAATTTGATTTTGCATGAACTTCCTCCGGCGCGATGGCTGCCTCTGACGCAAGCCCCATGCCACGCGAGTGACGGTGAATGATGATCGATGCTGCGTTTAATCCCTGCGGCCGCCGCTCGTGCGTTTGGCGCAAACCGTGGTCATCGGAAAGACGGAGCGGTCCGCGACCAGGGGGGCTCAGCCGTTCCGCAAGTCCTAAACCGGGACCGGGACCGATTGTAGCAGTTTTGCGACAAACGACTCGGGTTTTTCGGAAAAGGGACTCAATCGCAACGACAGCACGGGAACTGCTACCGCTTGAATGTCTTCAGGGACCACAAACGAGCGATTCGCCAGAAATGCCGCCGCTTGAGCACACCGCATCCAAGTAATCGCACCTCGCGGGCTGATGCCCATCGGTAGATCGCGATGTTCGCGAGTCTCACGACACAAGTCGATCAAATAGCTGCGCAGTTTTTCATGAACCGGCGTCGCGGCCACTTCGGCTTGAATCTCTGCCAACTGGGACAACGACAACACCGGCGCATCCTCAACGCTCTTCGAAGACGCGGCGGTGTTCAGAACGTTGCGCGCCAACATCTCCACTTCGAAAAGGCGATCAGGGTAGCCGATGCTCAAACGCATCGTGAACCGATCCAATTGAGCTTCCGGCAGCGGATAGGCCCCGTGGCTCTCGACAGGGTTTTGAGTCGCAATCACAAAGAACGACGAAGACAGTGACATGGATTGACTGTCGATCGTCACTTGTCGTTCGGCCATCGCCTCGAACAACGCACTTTGTGTTCTTGGCGTGGTGCGATTGATCTCATCGGTTAGCAAGATGTCCGAAAAGATAGGTCCGGGCCGAAAACGAAATTCGCGTTCGCGCTGATCAAAGATATTGAACCCCGTGATATCCGCAGGCAAAAGATCTGGCGTGCATTGCACCCGCGCGAATTTGGCCCCAATTCCGTTGGCGATCGCTTTCGCCAAGGTGGTTTTTCCCAAGCCCGGCAAATCGTCGAACAGCAAATGCCCTTTGGCCAGCAAGCAGGTCAACACCAGTTCGATCACGTCCGCCTTGCCAACCAGGGCTTGGTTCAACGTTTGCCGCAACTGCTCTAGAGCCCGACGAGGCGGTAACACATCCGTGGGAGCGGGTCGCAAAGGATTCATGGATCGTCTCGAGTCCAGCCAACAAAGGGCAGTCGTTAGCGTCTGGCAGTGGGGCCGCGTCCCGGCGAACCGTCAACGCCCCTTCACTATAAATCGGGCCGCGAAAATTGCCCAGCACTTGCAACCGATCTGCATCAACAAGTTACCAACCTGTGCGTTGATCTCAATAGCTTTGCTGGTCGTTGCCCGCGTCCTGCAAGATCGTCGCCGAGGCACTGGTCCCCAGTCGAGTGCAACCCAAAGCCAAGAACTTGACCGCATCCTGACGATTCCGAATCCCACCACTTGCCTTCACCTGGACGTTCGAACCGCAGGCGGCGACCATCAAACGAATGTCGGCTTCCGTAGCGCCCACGTAGTCGTAACCCGAGCCAAGCTTGCGAAATCCAAACCCGGTCGAGGTCTTGGTGAAGTCGACGCCCAACTCGACACAGATTTCACATAATCGTTGTTTGTCCGCATCCCCAGTGACAAAGTCGGTCTCGAAAATAACTTTCAAGATCGTTCCATGCTGCCGACTGACATGGCGCACCGCGTCAATGTCGTTGCGAACGAAGTCCCAATCGTGTTGGAGTACTCGGCCAACATTAACCACCATATCCAGTTCGACGGCCCCCGCGCGGCATGCCCAATCGGCTTCGGCGGCCTTGATGGCGGTCGGAGCACTGCCGTGCGGAAAACCAATCACGGTGCCAACGGCCACTTCGGTTCCACGCAAGGTTTCCGCCGCTAACGGAATCGCGTAGGGTTTGACGCACACGGAACGCAATTGGAGCTGAGCTGCCAATCGACAGCCTGCCACAATTTCATGGTCTTGCATCGTGGGATGCAGCAGCGCGTGGTCGATCGCTTGAGCAATTTGTCGATTTGTAAACGAAGCCGACATGCTGTACACCTTTCACTAATCAGAACGGTCGCTGCTAACCATGTACGGACGAAGCCAACCATCCAAGGCAGCGACTTCTTTGGCGATACCAACCGCCAAACTTTCAGCTTGCAGCTCGCGCGGCAGAACATTCCACGCGTAGGTTTCCACTTCCCATTGTTGCGGGAGCCAATTCGCTTGAAAAGCCGCTTCGATAAAGTCGTGAATCGAAGACTGCGTGGTGCCAAGTTCACCTGCCTTCGGCTCGCTGATCGGAACATGAAAATGGACCGTCCAGCAACCCTGCTGTCTGACCGTCGGGTCTTGCAAAGCCCACGGCAAATCTTCAAAGAAACGAGGTGGCCGCCCGGATTGGTAGACCACCGTCTGATGCAAGTAACGTGGCTCAGAAAAACTTTGGAGTTTCACCCAAGCTCGGTCCCGTTCCTCGCTGGTCAGGCGTTCGAAATCAATTTCCAAAGCGCTCGATACTTGCACTTTCCCAATTCGAACACCAGCCGCTTGGAGGAGTTGTACGTTGCCCAGTGAAGACTCGTGCATCACACCGGCATGACAGATGTCGTAACACACGGACAAGTAGCGCGAGTTTCGTTGCCGCAACCGTTCGTCGCCATTGAACAAATACCGAGTGAAGAATTCAACCATCGGCGCCATCGAGCCCAAAGTGCAGCCAGGCTCAGGCTCCAGACACACTTCGATTCGGCGCCCCGTTCGCTCTTCCAAACTTTCCAGCGCCTCCGCCAAGCGGTGTAGTTGATGCGCCGCTTGCTCAAAGAACTGCGTGTCGGTTGTCGCATTCCAACCCAATGGCAAGGTCGAGATGGTTCCGCGGTCTTGTGCTGTCGCCGATAGCAGTTGGGCAAAGAGCTTGGCCAAATCCACGGTATATTCCCAACGAGCTTCGTCAGCCCAGCTCGGAAGGTACACCTCATGTTTGACTACATCGTTATGGAAGTTGCCATATGGAAAGCCATTCAACGTGTAAGGGACCAAGCCATGCGACGACATCCACTCGGCCAACTTCGCGACCGACGCAACGTTCGCGGCTCCCGCTGTGGATTCGTGAGTCAACAATTCAGTCGCCGTCGAGCGAGACAGCCACAGCCCCACACCCATGCGTGGCCAACCCAGCGTCCGCCGAACCGCGACCGCGTGTTGCTCCAATTGCCGGTAGGTCGTGGCCAAGTCGTTGCCCGGATGGACGTTGGTACAGTAACCAATGGTAAAATCGGTTCGCCGCGTCGTGTCAACCAACTGTGGCACCCGCCGCTCTTCGAGTGATAGTCAAAACTTCATCCAGCACCCGACCGTTCGTGGCCAAACCTTCTTGATGGTGAATGGTCGGTTCACCTTGCCAATCGGTAAAGGTGCCACCCGCCTCGGTCACAATCGGGGCCACGGCGGCCGCGTCCCACACACTCATGATGGGGTCGATCATGACTTCCACTCGTCCCGTCGCGACCAATAGATAACCGAAGCAATCGCCCCAGTTTCTGGAAACATAAACTTGTCGGTCTAGCTCCAACAAAGTTTCCAGAACACCCCGCTTCTGGAACGTCCGCGGCTCCGCAGCCGCCAACAGAGATTCGGACAGCGAGCCGACTTGTGACACCTGAGCGCGTCGCGTGGCGACCGGAGGTTCCAGCAACGGGGAGTTCATCGGGTTCCAATCGAGTGGCACAACCTGGGGCGCCACCGATTGATAGTGCCAGGCTCCGCCGCCAACGCAGGCGTGAATACCCTCGTTGATCGCCGGGATCACTACGGCACCGACCACACATTGGTCGTCGCGTTCTAGTCCAACCATGGTGCCATAGAGGGGAACTCCACCAATAAAGGCTTTGGTTCCATCAATCGGGTCCAAGATCCAGCGAAACCCGGAGCGACCTTCGACCGAGCCAAATTCCTCGCCGAGAATTCCGTCGTCTGGAAAGCGGTCCAAGATTCGCTTTCGTAGCAACTGTTCCGTCTCGCGATCTGCCACCGTCACCGGAGATTTATCAGCTTTTCGCTGATAGCCGACATCACTTTGTTGAAAGTATCGCAGCGTGTTTCGGCCACCCTCCCATGCAATCGCCCAAGCATGTTGCCAACGAGCACGCAGCTCCGCATCGATACGGACATCCGATTCCATCTACTCTTCCTGCTTCTCGACAAAAAACAAGTTGTGAATCAACATCAAGATCACACCAACCACCAACAAGCTGTCGGCAATATTGAAGTTTGGCCAGGGATCAAAGTAAGGAACACCCGCCAAACGAAAGTGAATCCAATCACGGACATGATAATGAAAGTCCTCTGGCGTCCTTTCATCGTGCCACAATCCCAATCGATCGTACAAGTTGCCCACAATCCCACCCGTGATCAAACCCAAACAACACACCAACAATCGATCGCGCCATGCTCCGAACGCGAACAGCCATGTCAACAGCCCTACCAGCGCCACCATGCTCAGCGAGACGAACACCGATTGGTAGCCTTGCATCATGCCGAATAGTGCCCCGCCGTTTGTCGAGGTTTGAATGCCAAAGATGCCATCGATCCACCAATGCGGGGCGTGGGTGATCGGCCAATCATTCGGATGTTGATTGTAGGGCCAATAGTTGGCGAACATGTAAGACTTGGTCCACAAGTCCGCGGACACTCCGCCCGTCGCCAAACACAGAAAAACAATCGCTGCCATCGCCCACGACCAACCTCGCGCGACTTTGAGGCTTCGAACCGCAGCGGCACTCTCCGATTCGGAGCTCGCAGTTGCCGGAGGCGGATCAAGTGGATCGACTGGGGGGTGCTTCGAATTCGGTGGCTCTGGGTCCGTCGGCATGTTCAACCAAACTTCGAGTCTAGGCGTCCAATTCGTTCGCGCACTTGATGCAATACGGAGTGTACGGCAGGACCTGCAACCGCATCTTGCTTATTTTTGCGTTGCAATTCGTGCAAAAGCCGAAGGTGCTATTGCTGACCCGGTCCAATGCCTCGTCGATCAAATTCAACGCGACGGACTCGTTGTCGATCAACCTCAAGGTGTTGTCTTGATCGAACGCGTCACTGCCGGCGTCGGCGATATGGCTGGGGATTGTCGAATTGGCAGCTCCCAGACTTTGGTCGCTCATCGCGGCATCGCGCAAGCTCGACATGTCCCCGCTGACCCGCGCCCGTAGGTTGAGCAGAATATTCTTGTATTCCTTGAGTTCGGCCTTCGTTAATTTCACTGACTTGGGTCTCCCCGGGGGAAAACAAACCACAATTCGATTGGCCGTCGGCGCCAACCAGCCGTCTAAAAGCTGGCATAGCTTACTTGCTTCCTCCCCCCGCAACCACCCCCTCACAGGTTGTCGCCCTCGGCACCAGATCCCGCCGCCCCCGTGCTTTACGCCATTTCCCAGTCCATGATCCTGCCCCGTTCCGCATGGTGGACCGAGCCAACGATCGGCAGGATCAAGATCATTCAAATCGGGCAATTGCTGGATTTCACTGCCTTGAATAGACTGGGCTTCAACGCTGTGAGGCACTTTTTTCCGGTGAGCTGGGGCCCGAATGGGCCGAAACAACCCTAGCCGGTGTGCGTATGCCGCCGCTTGGAATGACATCTCATCCAGAAAAGGCCCTCACAGGCCGACACAAGTGCGGAGCGCGGGCATTGAAAAAGTGCTTCACCGCGTGGCCCCAGCCCCTTTCCTGATAGCGTTTAGCGATTGCCATGTCTTCGACGCCGGTCCTCGAATTTATTCTCCGCAATTACAAGAACTTCAACGCCCGCGTGACTCGCGACGCTTTGATATCCTATTGGCGGCACTTGCAGGGCGGCGGCAAGATGTTTTGGACCTTGGCGGGCGCGATGTCCTCGGCCCAGTTGGGGATTACCCTGGCCCCGGCCATCCGCGAAGGGCTGATCCATGGGATTTCGTCCACCGGCGCGAACTTGGAAGAGTCCCTGTTTCGCTTGGTCGCCCATCACAGCTACAAAGATTTCCCCGAATACCGCTACTTCACCAAAGCCGACGACACCAAGATCTTGAAGCAACGCATGCGGCGGGTCACCGACACCAGCATCCCCGAAGACGAGGCGTTCCGGGCGGTCGAAAAATTCATCGTCCCGATGTGGAAGCAGGCCCATGATTCCGGCAATCGCCGCTTCTGGCACGAATATTTCTACGAACTGATTCAAAAGCTCCCGGCCAAAACTCACGAAGGCAAAGCCGACGAGTCGTGGCTGTTGGCGGCGGCCAAAGCGAACTTGCCAATGGTGGTCCCGGGCTACGAGGACTCGACCTTCGGCAACATCTTTGCCTCGCATGTCAAGTTCAACGACTTCCCGGCCTCGATCGTCAAGTCGGGCATCGAATACATGGCCGAGTTCTACGACCAGTATCAAGAAATGTCCAAGGGAGCCGGGATCGGCTTTTTCCAAATCGGCGGTGGGATCGCGGGCGACTTCCCAATCTGCGTCGTGCCTTCGATCAAATACGACTTGGAGAAGAAAGCCAAACCGTGGGCGTACTTCTGCCAAATTTCCGATTCAACTACTTCTTACGGTTCCTATTCGGGAGCGACGCCCAACGAGAAAATCACTTGGGACAAGCTGACCGATAAAACCCCGATGTTCGTCATCGAGTCCGATGCCACGATTGTCGCCCCGCTGATCCTGTCGGCCTTGTTGGAATGCCGCCGCTTCCCCAAAGAAGCCGACAAGCTGATCAGCAAGTTGGAAGCCTAATCGCTCCCAGCTAAAGCTTTGATCGTTGAATCGCCGATTCGCGAGGATGGCCCGCGCGTCGAGGCGGTTCGTACCTTTGTGCAACGGACGATAACATGTCAGTCGATATTCGCGAGTATTTACAAGATCGCATTCTGATTCTCGATGGCGCCATGGGCAGCATGCTGCAACAGTACAAGCTGTCCGAAGAGGACGTGCGCGGGAAACTGTTCGCCAATCACCAGAAAGACTTGAAGAACTTTTCTGATGTGCTCTGTCTGACTCAACCGGACAAGATCACTTCAATCCACGAACAATACTTGGAAGCAGGCGCGGACATCATCGAGACGAACTCCTTCGGTGCCAGCCCGGTGGGCATGGAAGAGTTCGACCTGCCATTGGAAATGGTCGCCAAGCTCAATCAGGGGGCCATCGATTGCGCCCGACAGGCCGTCGAGAAATACAACCGGCTGACACCGAACAAACGTCGCTTTATCGCTGGTTCGATTGGACCAACAACGAAGCAAACGGCGATTAGCACACGGCCCGATGATGCGGCCTATCGCAGCACCACTTTTGACGAATTGGAAGCCTCCTACTACGCCCAAGTCAAATGCCTGTGTGAAGGCGGCGTTGATTTGCTGTTACCCGAAACAGCGATCGATACGTTGAACTTGAAGTCGTGCTTGTTTGCCATTTCACGCTACTACAAAGAGACGGGCTGTCAGATTCCCGTCATGGTTTCTGCGGCCTTTGGTGATGGTGGTGGGACCTTTGTTTCTGGCCAAGTGGTGGAAGCCTTCTGGTATGCTGTCTCGAACTTTCCCATGTTGAGCGTCGGGATGAACTGCGCCTTGGGCCCTGACAAGATGAGGCCTCACCTGAAGGAACTGGCGACCGTCGCCAATACCTACATCAGCTGTCATCCGAACGCTGGGCTACCCAACGCGATGGGCCAATATGATTTGTCGCCTCAAGCCATGGCCGTGCAGATTCGCGACTTCGCCCAACAAGGCTGGCTGAACATTGTCGGCGGTTGCTGCGGCACGACCCCAGCCCACATTCGGGAAATCGCCAAGGCCGTTACCGGCGTCGCGCCACGGCGAGTGCCCGAATCCGCCCCCCTGATGCGGCTCAGCGGCACGCGACCTTTGGTTCTCCGTCCCGAATCGAACTTCCTCATGGTCGGCGAACGCACCAACGTCATGGGCTCGAAGATGTTCGCCCGTTTGGTCCGCTCCGGCGAATACGAAAAAGCTGTCGAGGTCGCGCGGGAACAAGTCCAAGGCGGTGCTTTGGTCATCGACGTCAACATGGACGACGCCTTGTTGGACGGCGTCGAAGCGATGACGACCTACCTGCGACTGTTGGCTGGCGAAAGCGACATCAGCAGCGTGCCCGTCATGATCGACAGCTCGCGCTGGGAAGTGATCGAAGCCGGACTCAAGAACGTGCAAGGCAAGTCGATCGTCAATTCGATCTCGCTCAAAGATGGCGAAGCCGAATTCCTCCGTCGCGCCGAACTGATTCGTCGCTATGGAGCCGCTGTCGTCGTCATGGCCTTTGACGAACAAGGTCAAGCCGTCGAGAAAGACGACAAGGTTCGCATCTGCCAACGAGCTTACAAGCTGCTCACCGAACGAATCAACTTTCCGCCCCAAGACATTATCTTCGACCCGAACATTTTGACGGTTGCGACCGGCATCGCCGAACACGACAACTACGCCGTGGACTTTATCGAAGCCACGCGCGAGATCAAAGCCACTTGCCCGTTGGCCAAAGTCAGCGGCGGTGTCAGCAATGTGTCGTTCTCGTTTCGTGGCAACGACAAAGTTCGCGAAGCCATGCACTCCGCTTTCTTGTATCATGCGATCAAGGCCGGGATGGACATGGGTATCGTCAACGCCGGGCAATTAGAAGTTTACGAACAGATCGAACCGGAATTACTCCAACATGTCGAAGACGTGTTGCTGAACCGTCGCCCCGATGCGACCGATCGCCTGTTGGCTCTGGCGGAGAAATTCAAAGGCGACAAAACCGAACGGACCGTCGAAGAACAACCCTGGCGCGACGAACCCGTCGAAGCCCGCATCGAATACGCGCTGATCAAAGGCATCGATCGCTTCATTGAAGCCGACACCGAAGAGGCGCGGCAGAAGTTCCCCCGCTGTTTAGACATCATCGAAGGTCCGATGATGAAGGGTATGGGCATCGTGGGCGATTTGTTTGGCGAGGGCAAAATGTTCTTGCCACAAGTCGTCAAGAGCGCTCGTGTGATGAAGAAAGCCGTCGCCTATTTGACGCCTTTCATGGAAGCTGAAAAATTGGCGGCGGGCATCACCGGCGACCAACACAACGGCAAAGTGCTCTTGGCGACCGTCAAAGGCGACGTTCACGACATCGGCAAAAACATCGTTGGCGTCGTCTTGGCCTGCAACAATTATCACATCATCGATTTGGGCGTGATGGTTTCGATGGAGAAGATTCTGGACACGGCCATCGAACAAGACGTCGATATTATTGGCTTGTCCGGCTTGATCACGCCGAGCTTGGATGAAATGGTCATCGTGGCTACCGAAATGGAACGCCGCGGGATGAAAATGCCGCTCTTGATTGGCGGTGCCACCACCAGCGACAAGCACACCGCAGTCAAAATCGCTCCGCGTTATTCGGGCCCGACCGTCCACGTGTTGGACGCCTCACGCAGCGTCGGTGTGGTCGAAAAATTGCTCAATGAAGACGCCTATGCCGATTTCGTCGCCGACAACGCGGCCAAGCATCAGAAGTTAGCGGATGCGTATGAAACTCGTGATTTGAAACTGGTTCCGTACAGCGAAGCGCTCGAACGACGCTGGAGCTTCGATTGGTCCACCGTCGACATCTCCCAGCCGCAGTTCACCGGTCTTCGTACGATCGATGGCGACATCGCCACCATTCGCCAGTACATCGACTGGTCTCCGTTCTTTGCATCCTGGGAAATGAAAGGGAAGTATCCCAAAATCTTCTCGGACCCCAAGCTTGGGCGCGAAGCAAAAGAACTGTTCGACAACGCCAACGCTTTGCTGGACCAAGCCCAACGCGAAGGCAAGTTGCAACTCAAAGGCGTGTATGGGTTCTGGCCGGCGGCCACGGTGGGCGACGACATCTTGGTCTACACCGACCAACAGCGCAAGCAATTGGCGTGCACCTTCCACATGCTGCGGCAACAATGGGAGCGGCAAGGTCAAACCAACTTCAAGTCGTTGGCCGATCTGGTCGCGCCACTCGACAGTGGTCGGTCAGATTACATCGGTGGCTTCGCGGTCACGTCCGGGATTGGTTGCCACGAATGGACCGAGGCACTGTCCAAGGCGAACGACACCTACAATGCGATCTTGGTGCAATCGGTGGCCGATCGATTGGCGGAAGCCTTTGCCGAATGGTTGCACGAACAAGTCCGTCGCCAATGGGGCTACGAACCAACTCCGTTGCCGTTGGAGCAGTTGATCGAAGAAAACTATCGCGGTATACGCCCCGCAGCAGGGTATCCTGCTTGCCCGGATCACACTGAGAAAGAAACGCTGTTCCGCTTGTTGGACGCGACCAAGCACACGACGATCACTTTGACCGAGTCATTTGCAATGTGGCCCTCGGCCAGCGTCAGTGGTTTGTACTTCGGACATCCAGAGGCACGATACTTTGCGGTCAGCAAGATCGCACAAGATCAAGTCATCGACTACGCTCGCCGCAAGGGTCGCACGGTCGCCGAGATGGAACGTTGGCTCTCTCCGAACCTCGGCTACGAACCGCGCTAGTGTGCCGACAATGTGCATCGCCACGATGTGCATCGCCAGTCCCCTGGCGGTTGGTGGCTAAGCCCAACTCCCGATTGGCAAAGGAATGGATGGCAAAGGAATTTGTCTTGCGCCGATTATGGTAAAAGATGGTGAGTAAAAGATGATTGGCACCCAAGTTCTCGGTGCTCTTTGATCTTGAACCATCTTTTACTTTCGGTTCGTACGAACACGGACTCCCTAGCAACGCTACTTCGACCGTTGAAAACTACATCGCGTCCGTTCAACTGACTCAGTTTGCGTCACCGATTCCCTTGCCAAACATTCCTTTGCCAATTCCGCCGGCCACTAAACTCGCAAACCGTTACACGCTGATGACGGTCCCGTCTGGCAAAGTGCATCGCCAGTCCCCTGGCGGTCGAACCCTAAGCCCGACTCCCGATTGGCAAAGGAATGGATGGCAAAGGAATTTGACTTGCGTCGATTATGGTAAAAGATGGTGGGTAAAAGATGATTGGCACCCAAGGTCTTTGTGCTCTTTGATCTTAAACCATCTTTTGCCATTGGTTCATAAGAACGCGGACTCCCTAGCAACGCTACTTCGATGGTTGACAA
>JAEUIQ010000051.1 GCA_016794985.1 Planctomycetaceae bacterium
TCGTCAATGATGGCAGTGGTTACGTGGCAGCTTCGGCAAGCAGCGTCGGTTTGGCGTCGGTAAGTGGCGCTGGCAGTCGCTGGGAGAACTCGGGAGATTTGTATATCGGCCGATCGGGATTCGGAACCCTCGAAGTCAGCAACGGAGGCGTGGTGGAGAATCATCATGGGTACATCGCCAGCCACGGTGGCACAAGCACAGCCACGGTAACTGGCGCCGGATCGCACTGGGCGAATGCCGGTAACTTGTCGGTCGGTGCCGCGGGTGTTGGGAGTATCGAGATCAATGATAACGGGCTGGTGACGGTCGGCGGCACAACAACCATTGGTGCGGATGACGCAGTCACCGTAGCCGGCGGACGCTTCGAATTTGGCACCTCGAGTTTGTCGAGCTTTGCTCGGATGGGCGGTAGCAGCGGTGAGCTGGCTGGTTTGGTGACGAATACCGCGTTTACCAATATCTCGACGCTTACAACATTGCAAAGCAACAGCTTGGACATCAGTGAAGTGAATGTCTCGAACTCCGGTACGATCGTTGGCACGGGTTCCATCTTGGCCGGGTTCACGAACAACACCACTGGCCGAGTGGACGTGTCGGGAAGTTCAGCGATGCGGTTTGAGGGCGATAGCAACTCAAATAGCGGCCGCATCAACAGCACTGGGGGCTTGCTGAGCCTGGCTGGGAACTTGACCAATACCGGAACCGGTCGCATTACAAATCTAGGTGGTCAAGTCGTCAGCGAAGGTCAAGTCACCAACTTGGCCGGCGGTCTCATTTCGGGACGTGGCGAGTTCACAGCCGAAGGCGGATTCCAAAACCATGGTACCATGGCCTTCAGCGGTGGATTTGCCGATGTTGTGGGCGATGTTCACAACTTTGCGGGGTCGTTGATTGTGACATCCGGCAATGCCACCACGACTTTCTTTGAAGATGTGGTTCACAACGGTGCGGAGATTCGGACGTCTGCCGACAGTGCGACGGTCTTCTTGGGAGAAGTCAGTGGAGCGGGAAGCTTTACGGGTGCCGGCACGGTATTTTTCGAGGGCGATTTGCGACCGGGCAATAGCCCAGGCATCGTCACCTTCGGTGGGGATGTCGCATTTGGGTCAACCGCCGTCTCCCATTTTGAGATTGGTGGGTTAACCGCCGGTAGCACCGGATTCGATCAACTTCAAATCGCCGGCGACGTGTTTCTCAACGATAGCGTGTTGGATGTGTCGTTGATCAATTCCTTCGCATTGAACTCGAACCAGTACTTCATGATTGTCTCGGTGGGTGGAACGATCAATGGACAATTCCAAGGATTGGATGAAGGTGCCTTGGTTGGGAACTACTCCGGAACAGATTTGTTTATCACTTATTCAGGAGGCGGTGGGAATGGAATCGCTTTGTTCTCGGCTGTTCCAGAGCCTGGTTCGTTGATGATGATTGGTAGCCTTGGGTTGTTACTTGGTTTGCGACGTCCGCGACGCGTTGCGGGTGCTGTTTCGCAATCGATATAGCCAGCTTATTCGCATGATGAAGTTCGCATTAGGCTCCGTAGGGCAATCGGGCTCCGGACTGCTGGCGGACGTCTGGTGAGAACCACTGCCGACAAATGGTTATGCCTCATGAAGCTGGCGCGCCGGCCTAATCCGCAGTATTGGGGTCCTAGTCAAGTTTCAGAATCTTGAAAAAATGCTGAGCTAGACGCGATTTATGGGCAACTATAATTTCGTCTCCCTGTGGTGCTAAGATGGCTGGCACCCTGGACGAGCCGTCTCGGAACAGCCACACAAGGAATCGAAACCGGATCCAACGATATCCGAAACGAGGTGTTTCAGGCTCCTGATACTGCGCCTCGAACGCCTCCAGGTAGCGAACGCTGCCATCGCTCTCCTGACTCAGGCGTTGAGGAGCGTTCATTGGTGTCCAATTGCGGTTTCCTTTCGGGCGGTTTGTTGTCGAACGATTCCAGCGGGAGCGACGTTTTCTTACCTCCATGTTTTACCATCATCGATCCTCATTACGCGGTGTTTCGAATGAGCCAATGGAAGTTTGAGGAGGGCAAGAAGATAGAGGTAAGAAAAGATGCTGCGGTTGGAAGTCGCGGTCTTGCTCGTCACGATTTCGTCAGACTTGCCCGAGCTTGGTGTGCGCAAGGAATATGATCCCGCTTGGCTTGCCCAGCGATCCGTTAGGCTTTTCGTTAAGCGAAGCGAGTGTGCGAAAATGTTCGGGGCACAGAGCCGTTTTGCAGATCTCTTCTACTGAGACCGCAACTGCAGAAAACGCTGCTGGCTTACGATTAAAAGGGACGCGGCATGGGTCATAAATATCGCATCGAGCCCATCACTAAACCTTTATATGCTCCGAGTCCATAATCCTTGTCATGTTCGAACAACAGATAACCTTCGCCCAATGAGCCCGTTATCTTAAAAGCCAACACATGCTTTTGCTGCATAAAGTTCTCGAAATCGGTTTGCTTCTTGTCGTATTTGATGCTATCAAGTTCAAATGTACCGAGGTGTTCTTTGAGGCTTGGCATCATCATGGCCCGTTGGCCCACTTCCATTTCCAGTTTGGAAAAGTTCGAACTGGAAAGTTGGCTAATCCAGTACAACGCGAAAATCGAGCTACCCACCATTAATACAGCAGCGATCACTGACACGATAACAACCAAGAGCAACAGGCGGTGGTTTGATTGTTTTTGGGGAACGGCCGCGTCTTCAACAATGTTTGACATGCGAATCTCCAATAAGTGCCGGTGAAATTGAGACGGACACACTCAACAGCCCACGATCCTATTCGACATATCTGCCAGGATCAAGCAGATTCTTTTCCGACTGGGTCTTGGTTATCCGAATTGTCCGAAACATACAGACGGGCCGTGACGCGGAAGACGCGGTTCCCAATTGCCTTGATTCGCGGGCCAGCTTTAAATGATTCGATCGATCAGTTCGGCCTGCTGTTCGAAGCGGCGCAGGTTTTGCAAAAAGTGGTTCACGAGTCCGAACATCTCGTCGTCGTAGCCACCGGCCGTGTGAGGTGTGATGTAGCAGTTGGGTGCCGACCATAGCGGATGGTCCATCGGCAAGGGCTCGGGATCGGTCACATCCAAGTACGCACCGGCAATTCGCGAGTTTTGCAACGCATCGATCAGAGCTGGCTGGTCAACGGTGGTTCCGCGCCCGATGTTGTAGAAGTAGGCGGTTGGCTTGAGATGACGGAACATTTCCGCATCGAAGAAATGACGGCTCTGGTCACTGGCTGGAAGAATGTTGACCACATGATCGGCCTGCTTCAACCAATCGACATGATCTTGTAGGGAAACCGTCGGAATGAACTCGTCGCCGCGTGGTTGTCGCCGAACGCCGATTAGCTTGACGCGCAAGGGGGCCAGTAGCTCGCTCAAGCGTCGGGCGATCGCGCCATATCCGTAGAGAATTACCGTTTGCCCCCCCAGTAAGAACGAGCGTTTGCGAATCCCGACATAAGACCAAGCTCGGTCCGATCGTTGTTCGTCGTACGACATGTACAATTGACGCGCAAAGCTCATCATCATGGCCAAGGCGTGTTGCGCGCAGGGTTCGCAATAGAGGCTCGAGCTGTTCGTCATCACCACGCCACGCTGACGAAACGCCGCGCGCAAGTCATCGCGATCGTATTTCGTATAGCCCGCCGATGTGAGGTGAACCCATTTCAATCGACTTGCTTCAAACAACTGCTCGGCATCCGGTTGCCCGAAGGCCACTTCGGCGTCGAACAGACGTTCATCACGCGGCGCAGAGACCAAGTTTAGCGGACTGGTTTGCATCGCGCGAAACAGCTCATGGCCACCGATCCCGGTTTCGAGCAGGTTCGTGGGTTCCGAGGGAAACTCCGCATTGGTCCAGATCTTTAGCACGTCGGCATCCAAGCTTACTTGGCTCCGTCCAGCCACAAGTCAGCGACTTTGACGGATTGGTCGTCGAACGTTTGGGCCAGGGCCTTTAGTCGTTCGTTGTTGCGACGTTTGGCGAGGTTCAAATACAACACACCGGTTTCGATTTCCAGTTGTTGTTGCGAGTCGGGAATATCGTCCTCGAGTAGCTGGATGACTCGAGCAAACACACAACTGGCCATGAACAATTCCGTCGCCATATCGCCAATTCGCGCTTGAACAAATTGACGATTTAGAATTCCTTCTTGGTGGCGGATGCAGACGGTTTGACAAGCCTGAGCAAAAGCGCCGATTTGCTTCGCCAGTTCCCGCGCATGGGGGCGCAACACATCGTGCGGGCACAAGATCGCCGGAGCACGTCGCAACATTTTGCCTGCGTCGAAGAACGCTTGCGGGCGCCAGCCCTTGACGCCTTCGTAGATGCCTTTCAATTCCAGGCCCACTCCACGCAATCCAACCATGGCGATAAAACATCGCAACACATCATTCGCGCCTTCGCCGATCAAGTTTAAACGAGCGTCGCGCATCATGCGTTCGAATGGTTGATCCGTGAAGAATCCCGCACCGCCCCAAATCTGCAACGTGTCGTTAACGATTCGCCATAGTTGATCGCTGGCAAACACCTTGATCATGGCGGTTTCGACCATGTAATCATCGGCACCGCTGTCGATCAACGCTGCCGTATGATAGGTGGCACTTTCCATGGCATAGATGTCGGCCGCCGCTTCCGAGATTTTCCCTTTGACCAATTCGAAGTCGGCCAAGTTCTTGCCGAATTGGCGCCGCGACTTGGCGCGGGCCATCATCTGTTCCAGGCAATACTTGGCTGTGCCCGTACAACAAGCTCCAAAAGTCGTACGACCAAAGTCCAAGACGGTCAACGCGACTTTCAAGCCCTTGCCAATCGGCCCCAAAATGTTCTCTCGTGGTACATACACGTTTTCCAGCGAGAACCGCCCGGTTGCCGTTCCCCGAATGCCGCACTTTTCCATCCTCGTTTCCAAAACCTTGAAGCCCGGCATATCGGGCGTCACCAGGAAGGCCGTGATTTTGCCTTTGGGATTATTTGGGTCGGGCGTGCGGGCCATCACGGTCAAGACATCGGCGATGCCACCATTGGTGATCCAACGCTTTTCGCCCGTCAACGTGAATCCACGTCCGTCCGCATCCGGCACGGCGACGGTTTGCACGTTGCTGGCGTCCGACCCGGCTTCCGGTTCGGTCAGCGCGAAGGCAGCGATCTTCTCGCCACTGGCCAACGGTCGCATCCAACGCTTCTTTTGTTCCTGCGTGCCGAATAACTCCAAGGCACGAAGTCCAATCGAGTGGTGAGCGTTGACAAACACGCCGGTCGAAGCGCAATGACCGCCAATGATCTCCATCACTCGGCAATATTCGTACTGGCTCAGTCCCTGTCCGCCACAATCGGAACTTACCGTCATCCCCAAAACGCCCAAATCACCGAGGCCTCGAATCACTTCGTTAGGGATGAGGGCTTCACGATCGATTTTAGCCGCATCAATCTTGGTTTGGCAAAACTCGCGGACCCGCGCGACCTGCGCTTCGCTGCGATTTCGGATTTCAGCGGGCAAACTTGCGAAACTTGGAAATGGGCGAATCGAAGACGCCCGAAACTTGCCGAAGAACAAATCCTTCGCGAACCCTTCTTTATTTGGCCCCGAAAACAGAATCTCTTCGGCCTCGGCAATTTGTTGCTTTTCCAGGTCCGTGAGCGTTGCCATCTTGTATCCTTTGTTGGTCGAGTTCGATTTATGATGACGAGGAGTCGTCAGATCCGACGAGGTGGAGCCCCCGCATTGCCGTCCCCTAGGAATTGCAATGCGTCAAATTCTAAATACTCTGGCAGAAAAAGGTAGCTCCCGATTTGTCGCTTCGTCCGGCTGGGAAAGCTGACGCGATTCAGGTTGTTCCGTTCATTTCGGGTGAGAAGCAGCCCACAACGGGGACTGTAAGCGGTGGTTGTCGTCCGTTAAGGTAATGCCGACCTGGGGCGCCGTGATTACCTTTGAATTCCATGAGGTTCTGCTCATGACCGCTTCATATATCGTTTCCGCAGCACGAACGCCGATCGGCAGTTTTCGTGGATCGCTGGCAACCGTACCTGCACCGAAACTAGGCGCCGCGGCAATTGCAGCAGCGATGCAGCGAGCTGGGATCGATCCGAATGATGTCAATGAGGTGATCATGGGGAACGTCCTGCAAGCGGGTGTGGGACAAGCACCGGCTCGGCAGGCCGCTTTGGCGGCAGGTCTCCCAAGCAGCGTCGCCGCAGTGACTATCAACAAGGTGTGCGGGTCGGGACTCAAGGCCATCATGTTGGCCGACCAAGCCATCCGCTGTGGGGATGCGAAGATCATTGTGGCCGGTGGGATGGAAAACATGAGTCTTGCCCCGCATTTAGCCAGTGGCTTGCGCGATGGCGTGCGGTTGGGCGAGTACAAGATGCAGGATGCCATGGTGCACGATGGATTGACCTGTGCTTTTGAAGGGTGCCACATGGGGCTCCATGCGGAACACATTGCGGCCGCTTACGAAGTCACGCGCGAAGATCAGGACCGGTATTCGTTGCAAAGCCAGCAGCGTGTGGTAGCAGCAATCAACGACTCGGCGTTTGACGCGGAGATTACCCCGGTTGCGGTTGCGCAACGCAAAACCACGGTCGAAGTAAATCGCGACGAATGCTACAAACCTGAGACGACTTACCAAGGCTTGGCGGCACTGAAACCAGTATTCAAATCCGATGGCACCGTTACCGCCGGGAACGCCTCGACGATCAGTGATGGAGCGGCGGCGGTGGTGGTCATGGACCATGCCACACTCCAACATCAGCTTCCCAAGTTGGCGAATCAAGCGATTGTGGCCCGCATCGTGGCCTCGCATACTGCCGGTGTTCCACCCCGCGATTTGTTTATTGCCCCCGCGTTTGCTATTTCGCAATTGCTGGAACGCGTTCGTTTGACATTGGACGATATCGATTGGTTTGAAATCAACGAAGCATTCGCCAGTCAAATGGTCGCGTGCTGCAAGAAGTTGAATTTGGACCAAGAACGCGTGAATCCACTGGGCGGGGGCGTGTCGTTGGGCCATCCCATCGGAGCCAGCGGTGCGCGCGTGATCGTCACAATGCTGCATGCCATGGCCCGACGCAATCTCAAACGTGGCATTGCCAGCCTCTGCTTGGGAGGCGGCAATGCGGTCGCGATGCTCGTCGAGCGAACCTAAAAGCCAAGCCAAAGCCTGAGAGCTAGACAAAATCCCGAGTCCCGTCTGGCCCGAGTCCCGTCTGGCCCGAGTCCCGTCTGGCCCGAGTCTCGTCTGGCCCGAGTCCCGTCTGGCCCGAGTCGCTTATGGACTGATTCGCCCAATCTTTAGGTTGCGAAAGCGGACTGGGTCACTATGACCGGCCAACCCGAAGTGACCTTGTGCGCGATCTTTGCCCGTGACTTGGATCATGAAGTCGGTGACGTCTTTCAAATCGCCATTCAAAATCACGTTGCCATTGAGTTCGACGCGCAAGCGAGAGCCTTGGACCGTCACTTCTTGATAATTCCATTCTCCTGTTTCGTACAGATAACCGCGTTCGGCAGCGATCATGCCGTAAGCCGAGCCATGGTATTGGCGGGCATCCAATCCCGCGTACTTGGGATGCTCAGAATCCAAGACTTGCAACTCGCACATTCCGACGTAAGCGGTATCCCCACTACCTGGGTAGCGAATTGCCAAGCCGTTGTTGCCCCCTGGGGGTAGTTGAAACTCGAGAGCCACCATAAAGTCCGAGTATTCTTGTTCGGTGTAAATGGTACCACCTTTGCCGGGTTTGCATACGATCGTCCCATCAACGATATCGTATTGATCGGTCGGTCCGGCCCAACCTTTCCAGGATTTGCCATCGAACAAGTCTTCGGTTGCTGCGGTAGGGCGTTCTTTCAGGAACGCGGTCGCCTCTTCATTGCTCAGCTCTTTCACGAAAATATTCTTCCATTGAATTTCACCGCCGTGCGTCTGCAATTGAATCGGGCCTCGAGGCAGCATGGGTTTCGCGCGATTCCAAAAGTTTTCCATGATGGCTTTATCGACCACCAAGCGATCGTTCAACCACACGCTGGTTCGTTGACCAACTTGCGTGATGCGAACGCGATTCCATTGTCCAAACGCTTTGTCGGCTAGAACCAATGGATCCTTGCCTTCCGCTCCTGGGCTATTGTTCCATAGTCCGCCCGAACCCTTGTCGGCGCCGATGTTCCATTTACCACCCTCTTTGGTGTAGTCCCAAATCTGCACTTGAGGATTGGCTTTCAAATAGATGCCGCTGTCGGCTTGAGCCACGGTTTTGTAGTCGATCCACAGATCGTAGTTGCGAAAATCTTGTTTTGTTGTCAGATAAGGTCCGTCGCCGTCGTTGACGATTGCTCCATCGACAACGGTCCAGTGTTTCGCCACCTCATTGTTCCAGGCGGCCACCTTTTCGGCGCGCTGCTCATCGGACATCGCGGCCCATTCGTAAGGATCTTGATGTGGCATTCCAAACCACCCATCCAGCGTTTTGCCATCAAACAACGCAACGTATCCCGCCGGTGGGACATTGTCATCCTTGGGAGCCGCTACCGATAACTCGGTCGTTGAAACACAACCCAAAGCCATGACGACAACGGTCAGAAACACGCGCGATAACGAGCAAAACTTCATGCCGGGGATCCTGAAAACGGAGGTGGGGGAGGGTGGCTACGCCGCGAAGGATTTTTTCAAGCCAATCCAGTACCGAGGTGTCGGCCCTGTGGGCCTTTTCGGATCTTGGACCGACTCTTACCGGCGGCTAACGCGCACCGGCCAGGGTTGTTTCGGCCCCTTCGAGCCTGTATTCGACGCAAAAAATCCTTCTCGGTGTAGGGAGGGTGGCCAAACAGCTTCCAACCTGTCCTCATAGGTTAAACTCCGCGTCGTGGCTTCGCCACCACGCCGTCGGAATATTTTTCCCGTTGGTGCATTCCGCAATTCGTTCGGTGGAAGTTCAGACGTTCGTTTGTGATAGAAAACAAGTCGCCGGATTCCGCCTGTTTTGTCAGGCGATTTGCTGCATACACTACCTTTCGTGAACGGTTGCAACAAACTCCAGCAGTCGCCGCAAACGATTGCGACACAACGCACCCGAACGCCGTGGTTGCCCGTCTCGATTGTGTTGGCAGACGGCGGACCGCACTCCAACGATTTCGGCTCCCCATTCGGCCAATTGTTGAACCTCGCCGCGACCGAGTTGACCGGCCAGTGCCAAGTGAGTTCCTTGGCTTTGGGCCTGTTGGATCCAAGTCGAGACTTGGTGCAGCTGCCGTTCGCGTTGCAGAATCGCGAACAAGCCTCCGGCGGACTTGTCATAAGTATCGATCAAGAGATAAGGCAGTCGATACTTGGCTGCCAACTCAAGCGAGGCAGCGATGCTGAGCCCGTCGCAAGTTCGAGCATCAGCATAGGCGACCAAGACTCCTTGGCAGTTGGCGGGAAGCCTGGTGTACCATTCTTGCCAACGGAGCCACCAATCCGACTCGCCCGCAGAGTGATTTGGAGTCGCCAGAGTCCATCGATTCAAATGAGAAGTCCCCAGTTTGGCCAACTGGAAACCGGGCTCGGGCAGCGGCAATGGGACGTCCTGCGGATGATCGACAACTTCACCTAACGCGACGCTGCGTTGAATCTGTGGCCAGGCCAGCAAGCGTTGCAGGACCCGCCGTTGAACCGTCGGCTCCGCCATCCCCAATGGCCCGCGCGTGGGGTCTTTAAGATCCAACCATGGCACGCCCATCTGGGCCGCAGTTTCCGCTTGCTCCTCATTTACGACGCTGACAAGAAGTTTCATAATGGCGATGTTTTCGGGCGTAGCGAATTAGCAATAAAAATTGGAACCAGCGGTGGATGCCGTCAAATATCAGTTAGTAACACAGAACAGCGATCTGGACCGTGTCGTTCAGCAAATGCAAAACGCGTCACTGATCGCTTTCGATACCGAGTTTGTGTCGGAAGACTGTTATCAGCCAGAGTTATGTTTGATTCAAGTGTGGATCGATGGTCAGATTTTCTTGCTTGATCCATTGATGCTGGGCGACACGACCGCGTTTTGGCGGCAATTGGCTGATGGGTCGCATACGACGTTGGCGCATGCGGCTCGCGAAGAGTTTCGATTTTGCCAACGTTATACGGGACGGGGGCCTGCCAATCTGGTTGATACTCAAGTCGCTGCGGCGTTGGTCGCATTGGAATATCCGGCCGCCTATTCGACGCTGGTTTCAAGATTTGCCGGACGCACGATCTCCAAAGGGGAGACACGAACCAATTGGCGCAAGCGACCTTTAGCGGATTCTCAATTGGAGTACGCCGCTTCGGACGTGTATTATCTGCCTCGAATTTTTACGGCAATTCAAAATCAACTGGAAAAACGGAAGCGTCAACATTGGTTGGACGAAGAGATGCAAGCGGTTTCCGGCCGTTACCAAGACGCCGTCGATGAAGAAAGGTGGCGGCGAGTCTCCGGGATTTCCTCTTTGCAACCGCGTGAGTTGGCAATCATTCGGAACTTGTATCAGTGGCGACAAGAGACGGCGCAGACGAGAAATCATCCTCTGCGTCGCGTGCTCCGCGATGACTTGATGATTGAAATTGCGCGACTAAAAAGCGATCAAGCGCTCAAGGTCCGCAGCATCCGAGGTATGAACTTTAGCCGACACTCCAATGACCTGAACGAGATCGCCCATCAGGTTGGCCAAGCGTTGCAGTTGACGGATGAACAATTGCCGAGAAAAGTGCGCAGCGAAGCGAACTACTCGAAGTTATCGCAAGTGATTCAATTCTCGCAAACGGCCTTAGGGATCGTGTGCCGACGCGAGCAAGTGGCGCCGGCCTTGGTGGGAACCACTCAAGATCTGCGCGAGCTAATCGCGTGGAGCATGGGCGAGTTTTCCGGGGATCAACCGCCACTGCTTGACCGCGGTTGGCGCAAAGAAGTGGTCGGCGAGGTAATCACGGATTTACTGGCAGGGAAAGTCGCCATCAAGATTACGAATCCGAAAGCGGAGTTTCCGCTCGAATTCGACCATCGCTAAACTCTCTTGAACAAAAGAAACGGCACATTGATGAATGCAAGGCGCTGGCTGTGGTTAGGCAGAGTGGGTTGGTTTGCCGTTTGCTGGGGCGTTTGGTTCGCGGCACCGGTGCTTGCCCAAGAATGGCGAATACCGGTCGCTGGCAACTACTTTCGTACCGCGCCTGAACCAGGGGCAGGACGCGTGGGTCGCGATGGGACGCTATCTTGGTCGGCGGTCGACGATGTGTACTCTGTGTTTTTTTACATCGATCAGCCAGGGCGGTTAAAACTGTCCGCCGAACTGAAGCACAACGAAAACGCTCGTTGGGAATTCGCGGTGGGGCAGAATGTTTTTGAAATCGAAGTCGATCGGCCCGGGACTCACGAGTATTCGATTGGAGAAGTGGAAGTCGAGCAAGCAGGTTACGTCCGCGTCGATTTTCGTGGCTTGAAGCGACAAGGCGCGAACTATGGCGGTTTTGTCAATTTGGTCGTCTCGTCGCAAACGAAGAACCTGGAAGCACGTTTTGTGAGGAACAACGATGGCAACATGTTCTATTGGGGACGGCGAGGTCCATCGATTCACTTGTCCTATCGAACCCCAGAAGTCGGTGATCTGGAGTACGCCTATAGCGAAATCACGGTTCCCCAAGGTGAGGATCCGATCGGCTCTTACTTCATGGCCAATGGCTTTGCCGAAGGATACTTTGGAATCCAGGTCAACAGCGAATCCGAACGACGCGTGTTGTTCTCGGTCTGGAGTCCGTTTCAAACCGACGACCCGCAGAGCATCCCAGCAGACCAGCGGATCGAGGCCCTTGATCGCGGGCCAGAGGTCAAGATTGGCGAATTCGGGAACGAAGGTTCGGGCGGACAGAGCTTTTTGGTCTATCCTTGGGAAGCGGGAAAGACGTATCGCTTCTTGACTCGCGTGGTCCCCGACCAACGAGGCAACACGACGTACACAGCTTGGTTTGGTGATAAGGCGGCAGAAGAATGGCGGTTGATCGCCAGTTTTCGTCGGCCCAAAACCACGACGCATTTGCGCGGCTTCCATTCTTTCCTCGAAAGCTTCGATCCCGCGCGCGGCCACCTGCATCGACAGTCGCGACATCACAACGTTTGGGTCCGCAATACTCAGGGGCAATGGCACCGCTGCGTGTCGGCACGATTCTCGGTCGATGGCACAGGCGGCGAGAAACACCGAGTGGACTTCGGCGGAGGCGTGGAAGGTGATGGATGGTATTTAGAGAATTGCGGCTTCTTTGGCGGACAAGTGTCGCCGGGGTCAGTGTTTGATCTCTCGGTCGAACCGAGCGATCCACCGATCTTGCCCAAGGACTAACTCGACTGTCGCGAATCGCTCCCCGCTCCGATGAAGGGTTCGCGGAGCGAACCGAAGAGAGCTGGGCTTCGAGCAGACTCTTACTGGGCTGCGGCTAACAGATCCCGATGTGCGGCGGCGTAGTCGGAATGCGCGAAGATACCCGAGCCCACGACCAACCATTGCGCTCCGGCCTGGCACGCAGGTTTCATCGTCGCCAGGTTGATGCCGCCATCGATTTCCAAAATCAAATTCGGTTTAGCTGACGCGAAGGCTCGGAGTTCAGCAAATTTGCCCAAGACTTCCGGTCGGAACGACTGTCCGCCAAAACCGGCTTGCACACTCATCACCAATACTAGATCACACAACTCGATGACCGCAGCCACGTCGGATACCGGAGTCCCCGGGTTTAGCACGATCCCGGCCTTGGCTCCATTGCGTTGGATTCGTTCCAGAACCCCTACGTGGTCTTTGGTCGCTTCGGCATGAAACGTGATGATGTCGGCGCCCGCCTCGCGAAAAGCATCCACGTACTCAGCCGGGTTGGCGATCATGAGGTGCACATCGAGTGGTAGTTTGGTCACGCGCCGTAACGACTTGACCACGCTAAGACCATAGGAAAGGTTGGGAACAAAGACCCCGTCCATGATGTCCAGATGCAGAGCCCGATAACCCGCCGCCTCCAAGTGTTCCGCCTCGCGTTGCAAATTGGCGAAGTCGCACAACAGCAATGATGGCAGAATCAACGGAGTACTCTGTTGCCAGAGCAACGCAGTGCAATCAGTCGCGTTCAAAACTTGATCACCTCAGCCATGTAGAGCACGAAGAAGACGACACAAATTAGGCCAACGATGGCTCCGATTAGGGCAGCAACGCCGCCACCTTGGTTCGACTCGGGATCCAAGTCATCGACGGGAACATAGCTGAGACTGGCCTCGTGCCGCGCTTGAGCCTCTGCTTTGCGATGGGCTTCCAAGTCCGCCTCCGATATCTGCTCGAATCCAGGATCTTCAACGACGTGATTCGCTAACGGATTCGGGATGTTTCGCGGTCTTTGGTACTCGGTGCTCGGAAAGACTTGGTTTGGGTTGGGCGGCAAGGGCTGGAGGCCGAACTCCGCTTCCATTTTCGCAGTTTTGGCTCTTTGAGCGGAATCCGCGTTGGCGCTGGTGGCCGTTGGGCCAGGAGTACGGGCTGGCGTGGCGACCGCCTCGGCAGTCCTTGAGACGACGAAATTCTTACCGCAAGCTTGGCATTTGACCTGTTTTCCAATGGTCGATTCGGCAACTTGATAGGCCTTGCCACAATGAGTACAGCGAGTCGCAATTGGCATGAAGACAACCTAGATCAGTGAGCGGTTTGCGTGGAAAACATGGCGTCGCCGTCTTCCCTATTCTGCTTGACTGCGACGGAAGTGAGAAGTCCCGTTGCCGAAAACCGACACGTCGAGTGGCCCGGAACCCCTCGAAAAACCTCAAAAACCCAACTTCGAACTCGGATAAATCAGAGTGCAGGCCGAGACATTAGAACGACGCTTGAGATTAGCCGAATAGGGTTGATTGGGTGTTCCCCTCGTTGATTGAACGTGACGGGCCCGACGCCAACGCGGTGACGCATTTTTTTATGCTCACGTTCAGCACTAGTGTCGGCCCTTCAGGCCTTTCTTGGACGAGGCTCCACTCTAACCGGTGGCTTGCGCCGACCGGCTAAGGTTGTTTCGGCCCATTCGGGCCTGTTTTCTCCAGAAAGAATGCTTCACAGCGTTGGCCCGACGCCCGGTCCTAGCGACTTGCTGTCGCAATCCTTGTTTGCCTGCACCCCGTCAGCTCATGAAAAATCGAGCCATCAACGAAAAAACTCGCGACGAATTCCAGCGGGACCATTCGGCCAACACCGCTAAAACTCACAGCGAGTTTTCACTATTTGATGATGCTCAAGATCCGCCCCGCTCGGTCGTTCCAATCTCCAACCCGACACGTCGACCAATTCGACAGAGCCCGGAACCGGAACAACCAACAACCGACTACTTCTTCTTCTCAACATGAACCGTGTGGCGGCGCAAGCGAGGGCAGTACTTCTTCAGTTTCAGTTTTTCGGTTCCGGTCTTGCGACGAATGGCGTAGTTGTAATCGCCAGTTTCTTCGCACACGAGAAATACCGTTACGACTTTCTTCTTGCTCTTGGCCACGGCCAACTCTCCACCGAGGTAAAAACGGGGTCCATTAAATGGGGTCACGGATTCTACGAAAGATTCGTGTGGCTGACCAGTCCCAAAATCGGCAATTTCTCTGCCAAAACCAGTTCGACGCGCCTTGTCATCACCGCCCAGACGTCCTAGAATGCCTTTATTGAGATCGTGTCTCAATAAGCGAGGGCAGGGTAAGGGGTTTCAAGAGAGTCATGTCAGGCACAAATGGCGGATAAGGAAACAGCGAACGAGCGTTTGAAGGCATCGGAGGGTCCGGCCGCTCAAGGTCGAGCCACTCAAGGTCGAGCCGCTCAGAGTCCAGCCGCTCCAGGTCCAGCCGCTGGGGGTGCGGCAATCGGTGCGGACGCGGGGAATGGGACACCGTTGTTCGGTCCGACCGACACAGAGAACTTGTCGGGTCACCATGCCGCGAGCGCCTTGCCGAAAATCATCTCGTTTTCCTCCTTGGTTCGTTGTGGAGACGAAGTCTGGATTGAACATGGGGGGAGTCTCTATCGCCTGCGACGGACCAAGCAAGACAAATTGATTCTTACCAAATGACCGCTCGGTTCCTGTCTTCGTGTCTGGGTCCGCCAATTCTTGTTTGACAGTGACCTAACGAGTCCATCGCATCCCCGATGAATACGCGTAGGCACGTTGCCGGACCCCATGCCACGGTTCGGTCGTGTGCTGGTTCCGTTTAATGCGGGGCCGGTTGGTTGCGGGCCGGCTGGGTGCGAGACGGGCCGGCTGGGTGCGAGACGGGCCGGCTGGGTGCGGGACGGGGAGGCTGGTCGCGGGACGGGGAGGTCGGTTGCCAGCAGGGAACTGAATGGTCAGAATGGGCCGCGTCGTAAGTGGGATCTCGGCGAAGCCGCGATTTGCTGCTTTAGAAGTGGTTGTCTGGCCTGAAGCTTTGATTCGATCCTGTTGGCATCTTGGTCGCAGGAGTTTGGGTGGCATGGATATCGGGATATCGGGGTGTCGTTGACGTGGGTGTCAGCGATCGCATTTTCCAACAATCGCCAGAAAGAGCAGCCATGGTCTCAGCTACGATGATCGCCGGACGGGAAACGGAATCTGAAGCTTTGGATTCTTCTTCCCCAGTTCAATCGCCTCAAAAAAAACAGTCTTCCAACAAAAAGGTGCCAAGTCCCATGGCCAAAAAAGCCAAAGTCGAAACGGGTAAGTCCAAGGGTTCAGCTGGAGAATCTCCGCTGCAAAAAATCCTCGACTCGAATTCCAACTTGAAAACGGCGTTCCAGCAAATCGAGAAGACATTCGGCGACGGCGCGATCATGTCTTTGAGTGAAAATAGCAACTTGGATATCAAAGCGATCTCGACGGGCAGTTTGTCCTTAGATATGGCCTTGGGCGGTGGCGGCTTGCCGGTTGGCCGAATTATTGAGATCTATGGCCCTGAATCCAGCGGTAAGACTACCTTGGCGTTGCATGTGATTGCCAGCGCGCAAAAAACGGGTGGCGTGGCGGCGTTCATCGATGCGGAGCATGCCTTTGACCCTCGCTGGGCGAAAAAGTTGGGCGTGCAGCTGCAAACCTTGTTGGTTAGTCAGCCGAATAGTGGCGAAGAAGCCATGCAGATCTGTGAAATGTTGGTCAAGAGCAACTCGGTTGATGTCGTCGTGATCGACTCGGTGGCGGCTTTGGTGCCACAAAAGGAACTTGAAGGCGAGATTGGCGATTCTCACGTTGGTTTGCAAGCTCGCTTGATGAGCCAGGCTTTGCGCAAGCTGACGGGGGCGATCAGTCGCAGCAAGACTTGCGTCGTCTTTATTAATCAGATTCGCGACAAGATCGGTGTCAGCTACGGATCGCCGGAAACCACACCGGGTGGACGAGCGCTCAAGTTTTATGCTTCATGTCGCGTTGATGTTCGTCGAGTGGGGGCATTGAAGGATGGCGAGGAAGTGGTTGGCCAACGCGTCCGTTGCAAAATTGTCAAGAATAAGGTTGCCCCGCCGTTCCGAGTTGCTGAATTCGATATGATGCACAGCAACGGGATCAGCTTCGAAGGCGACGTATTGGATCTTGGCATCCTTCACAAGATCGTGGCCAAGTCTGGCGCTTGGTTCAAGTACAACGACGAAATGATTGGACAAGGCAAGGAAAAGGCTCGCGCGTACCTGCAAGAGCATCCGGCGATCTGCCAAGACATTTGCCGAAAGATCATGGAATCGGGTGGCTATGTCGATGCTGCGACTCCAGCGGAAGAATCCGCCGACGACGAGGAATAGGCATGACACGAAAAGACTTGCTGGCGGCAATGGCACGCTTTTGGTTATTGGTGTTGATTGGCTGCTGGTTTGGTCTTCACTCGCCAGTCAACCGTGTGGTGTGCGGCAACGAATTGGGTTGCCACGATCTTGCGGCTAAAGTGACTGAGGTAGCGTCTGAACTGGCGCCTGAAACGGCGCCGGTTGGCGATGCTGGTGGCAAGTCAATGTCGCGGCAGTCCGTCAACGATTGGGTGGTCCGGCGCTTGCCGGCGCCGCCGGAGGTCGCTTCGCTTGGAGTTGTTTGGCTAAAGTCAGCGGCGGGCGAAGTGTACCCGGCCCAAGTTGGGACGGCGTGGTTGTCGGACCAAGAGAACACGAGCGCCGCAGCTCGTTGGGTGACTTGGATCGCCCCGCGCGATGCTGCTGGTCCGTGGACGATTGCCACCGTTGAAGCGCCGCAGCCGCCCGGCCAAATTCTCGAGTGGGTAGAGGCTGAAGCACTTCAGAAAACAACTCGCGCGGGAGATGTTGGCATCGAATTGCGGTTGAACCAGCGTCCGGTGGTGCGGTTGATGGCCGACAATTACGACGATTCCTCGGCGGAGGCGCGAGATGAAACGTACAAAGTCTTTCACCAGGTATGGATGCCAAGTGTGGAAGGGCCGATCACCAAGGGCGCCGGGGGCTTGTTCCCACACCATCGCGGTTTGTTCGTCGGCTGGAACCGCATCGGACTCACACAAGATCAAGTCACGGCGGAGGTCGATACTTGGCACGCTAAAAAGGCTCATCAAGAATTGGTGAGCGAGCAAGTTCGAGAAGCCGGCCCGGTTTATGCTCGTCAAGTCTTGGTTGTCAACTGGATCAACGAGACCATCCAGCCGCCGGCTCCATTCATACGTGAAACACGTGAACTGCTCATCTTTCCGATCGGAGACCAACGACTCCTGCAGTTTTCTACCCGATTGGAATCCTTGGCGGGTGAGATTACCTTGGCTGGCGATCCGCAACATGCGGGTTTCCAATTTCGGGCGGCCCAGCATGTGGCCGACATCAGCAAAGACCAGACCTATTACCTTCGGCCGGACGGTATCGATCGACCGGGAAGCTTTCGCAATTGGCCGGACAATCAATCCCATGTGAATCTGCCTTTTCACGCGATGAGTTTCGTGGTTGAAGGAAAACGTTTTACCTGCACCAGATTGGAGCACCCCGACAATCCTGGTGAAGCGAGGTTCAGCGAGCGAGACTATGGTCGATTTGGGTCATATTTTGAACATCGACTGTTGCCCCAACAGCCGCTGCAAGTCCAGTATCAGTTGCGCATCGTTCCAGATGAAACCGATTTGAAAACGCTTGAAACTTGGTACCAGGATTTTGCGACTCCAGCGCCTCAACAATGGGGCTCGGCACAGGAGGAGTCGTTTCCACTTGGCGTCGAACAGATCTTACGCAGCATCCATCCGCTTAGTGAAGAACCGGTTTTTCGCGGAGAGCCGCAGGCATGGGACGAGGCCATTCGCGAACGTGGCTGGATCCTTCATGACGAAGGGCAGTTCAAATTGTGGTACACCGGTTACGACGGCCAGCGCACGTCGATCAAGCGAGTGGGATTGGCAATCAGTACTGACGGTTTGACTTGGCAGCGGTCATCGAAGGCTCCACTGATTCCGGATCAATGGGTTGAAGATGTGATGGTAACACGCCACCAAGGAATTTATTGGATGTTCGCTGAAGGCCAAAACGATATCGCCCACGGGTTTTGTTCGGCCGACGGTGTCACCTGGAAGCAACTTGGTGCTTTGGATATTCGACAAACGGACGGCCAACCGATTGCATCAGGTCCACGTGGAACGCCGACATTGTTTATCGATGGCAACGATTGGTACCTATTCTACGAGCGTCGGGATGCGGGTATTTGGTTAGCAAAAGCACAATGGGATCCAGACCAATCGAATACCGACGAATCAAATTCGTTCCAATCGGAAACGGTCGACATCAATCAACCTCGATCGTTGCCGCTCTGGCAAAACGTTCAAGACCAGCCGATTATCGGCTTGCAAGATCGGGACTATGACCAGTCCATGATTGCCGTGAACCAAGTTGTGCCAGTAGCAAATGGTTTCGTCGCACTCTTTCATAGTTCCAGTGATCATGCGGCGCCACGCCGTTGGGTCTGTTCGGCAGCCTTTTCACGCGACCTCTTGCATTGGGTCAAGTTAGAGCAGCCTCTAACCAACGTTGAGCAGAATTTGTCCTCAGGCATCATGGTTGCTAGTCCGCTGGGCTGGCGTTTCTTTACGACCCATGACCAGGTTCGCGTGTTCGGCCTAAAGGAAGCGATTCAATAACTCCGTCGTCTCGTGAGCCATGCACGCGGCACTGTGTTTTGTAAACACACCGGTTTGCCCTTTTTGTCCCAATTCCCTCAACTGATCTCGATCAAGCAATAACTCGCGTAGCGTTTGCTCCAAATTGGTCGGGGCGGGTGACACTTCTAAGTGAGCGGTGATCGTTGCGGGAGTCGAGGGATCTGGCAAACACAAACGACCACCGTTCGTACTGGCCAATAACTCTGGAAAGGCTCCAATGGCGGGAACCACGACGGGCACACCGGCGGCCAATGCTTCCAATACGAAAAGTCCTTTCGGTTCCACATGTTGTGTCGGAACGCACAGCAGGTCGATTTCGCTCAAAAACTGAAGTTTGCCAGCGCGATCAACGTCGGTTTCGTACTGGGCATCACTCGCAAATCCAGCAGCCGCGATCTTGTTCCAATGCGATAGGAACCAATCCCGACGGTGTTCGCCCAACCACCCAGCGACTCGCAATTGCAAATCGCGAAACTCGGTTTGTTTCTTCAGTCCAAGGTACGCATCAATCAAACGATGCACACCTTTCTCAGGGGCCAAGCGCGCCAAGTAACCTAACACTAGCGGCCGATCTAAGTTCGCTTTCGTAGAAAAATTGCGCCACGGATCGATGTCGATACCCAATCGCATCAAATGCATTTTCGAACGTGGAACGTTTAGATACTTCGACATATACGTTGCGTAATTCTCGGAATGTACCAGTAGTCCGTCGCAGTCGTTCGCGACTTGACCGGCCAATTCGGTCGCTTGTTTCGCGTAAGGCGGTGGCAGGGTATCGAGAAACGCATCGTCGCCTTGCAACGTTGCCAACACAGGAACTCGCAATTCGCGTTGCAAGTCTTTGACGCAGCCCCCGATCAACACGTTTGTCAAGATAATGGCGTCGGGCTTGGCTTCCTGCTTCAGCCACTTGATCAGGCGGATAACTTCCTTGCGTTGGTTGCCATTCCGACCTTTGAGCATGGAAACCGCCAATTGCCCGAGCAATTTCGGCGACGTGTCCGAGGCCTTGGCCGTCAGCCGTCGAATCAAGGCCGGCCGGTCCAACCACCGGTCCATGAAGTCAGGCAGCCACCGTAAAAATGGCATCTTTTGCTGCAAGTAGACATTGATTCCTCCGAAGAAAACTTGATCAACACTGACGTTTTCTTCGTCGGTCCTGATTGGTGTGTACGTTGGAACAAGAGTGACGTCCCAATGGCCCGCTGCCTGAATCGCTTTTGCTAAAGCGTTGTCGTGCATGCAACTGCCGCAGAACATGCCAGCCGCACCGGCGGTCAAGTAAACAAGGTGTGGCATCTCAATTACCACTCGATTCCGTCATCGTCTGGTGGCAGAGCGGTGGCATTCCCAGCAACCTCAGAGAATGGGTCATTCGTTGACGAGTGGCTAGTTCCAGCGAGAGCATCACGACGACCAGTTACTTCCGCGTCGAGCGAGTCGCCCCCAACTTGCGGGGCTGAAAACTCGATACCAAGCCGCCAATGAACATACCATTGAGCCAGATCCAAAGTCGTTTCCACGAACGGAAGCGAATCCGGCCGAGGGACTGGCTGAGGCCCGCGTCGCTCCATGCTCCAAACCAAATCGCTGCCCGGATTCCATATTGCATGTTCCGGATCATCAAGTACTTTCATCGCTTGTCGGATTGCCGCGACAGCGGTCCTTTTCGAGCTTAGAGGTTGAATCAAGATTCGGCACGGCAATCGGATCTCCTGTTCGTCGATTCTTCGGCGTGCCAGCTCCAGTTTATCCGCGATCGTCCACGCCGCAATTCGGGCGGATTCGGGATTCTCCGAGGAGATCCAGATCGCGTCGGCCCGATCATGAATCGACTGCCGCAGAGGCAAGATCGTATCAACCGATAGACTGGGTACCGATTGAAACCAAAGTCCTAAACATTCGGTGCGGTGCTGAATCACGGCATCGGCGACGACTCCACCCCAAGAATACTCCGCAACCCAATCCTCTTGTGAACGCAAAACCAATACGAATCCTTCGCTTTTGTTGGCGTCCGTAATGGGAGCGCTGAGCCCAGTCCAAGACCACCGCGAGTCAAAATTATTGGACCAGTACTCGATTCGTTCCGGCTTGAAGGTTTGCCGAACCCAACCTAACGTTCTTTCATGCAGCAGACGCATAAAACGTCGCGCCGTCACAAATCGATCGAATGCTTCTTGGTGCAATTGTTCAAGTTGACCGTGAACCCAAGCTAAAGTTCTCAACTCGGCCGACGAGCGTTGCCACCATGAAGCTTTCGAAGTTGCCTTGGGAACCAGACGGCAGCTACCTTCTTCGCAGATCACATCGGTTGCCTTCTCCTTGTAGAGTTTTTCGGCACCGCGAATCCGCCCGATTGAAACGATGGCTTGTTGATACTCCTGCCAGGCTTCTTGGGCTTTCTCCCACTGCGCGACGTAATTCTTCCACCAAGCAACCTCTTCATTCGGTCGAACCTGGCGTAGCCACTGTCGCCAAACGGCAAGCTCCTGTGTTCCAATCTCTAGCGACCACGAAAATTCAGGAAATCCGGGGAAGATCCCCGGCGAGATTGGCTCGACCCATCGCGTTCGATCCAACACGAGCGCGGCTTGATGCAAGGCCAAGTTAGCATGAACCATGGTTCGAACCAGATCTTCGTCAGCCAATGTCTGTGGCTGTGAACTCGACGTAACGATCTTGGAGTCGGGTTTTGTCGGTTCGGCAACCAACCGGCCCGCGGCTGCGGCTTGCGTCAAGGCATCAAGCACCTCGGGACGGATCGACCGCGAGTGGGCTTCTGGGTCTACCGCGTTCATTGGTCGCAAGTAGACACCGGTCCACAGCTCCTGGAAGTTCTGTGGTCCATATCCTAAATAATGGGCGATAAAAAAGCCCAAGAAAAGGTTGGTTGCCAAGATCGTGATGACTACCGTTAGAATCAACATCGACCGATCGCCGGAACCAAGGCTCAAACACAACGCCGCAATGACGTAGCTATTCGCACGCCATCTTGCCGTATCGGACGGGAATCCAAGCTCCCCACAATTGCCCTCCTTGATTGGTTGCGACCCTCGCAAGCGACACGACCAAGCCAACCCCACCGTACGGACCATTCGGAACTTCTCTTGTCTTTTTTGGCAGAATCGTCTAATTCCACCACGTTCCGATGCTTGGTCGGGTTCCTAACGCTAGCAGATGGTTGCTTAGCATGGCACTATTCGGGTGAATCGATGCGAAAAAAAGCTGGGCGAAGTTGCCGCATGGGCTGGCCGCTTTGGTGCGGATGCCTGCTGATCGCTGTCAGCACGGCAGGCAGTGCATTTGCTGCACCGTTCGTACAAGTCGGCTCCAGTGCCCAGACGCGCGCGGCCGGCACGAACCCAGGGCGTCGGCCCGTTCTGCCTCCGCGGCGCGGGACAAATTTAAAAGCCGCTCCTTTGCCTGGCCAAATCGCTCCCGGTTCGTCAAATCGGGCACCGTCGGTCCTGGCTGGCGCCGACTCGAACTCTAGCAGCGTGTCCAATGCGGCTCGCTCTCCCAAATCAACGAAGTTTCCGTACCAAGTGACGACGATTAATCCACGGACTCCGATTCGCAGCATGCCCAGCGACGATGCCTACGCGACTGCGACGGTCGGTCCACAGACTCCGTTGGAGGTTTGGAGGCACGATCCCAATGGTTGGTTGGCAATCCGACCACCGGACGGAAGTTTCGCGCTGGTGGATGCCAAGCACTTGAAAGCGACCAACGATCCCGATGTTTTTACAGTCAGCACCGATCGGGCCAAGGCCTGGGTTGGAACCCAAATCGATGAAGATCATACGCCCATTTCGCAGGTCCGCATGAAGCTAGGCGAAAAAGTCGCGGTCATTTCCAGCTTGATCATCGAAGAACAGAACGGAGCGCAAACTTGGTACCAAATTGAGCCGCCGGCTGGCGAGTTCCGTTGGGTGCATCAAGACGACTTGCAGTCGGGTGGCCGAGAGTATTCGGCACCACCGGCTTCTGAAATTGCCAACCGACCCAAACCTCCGGTCGATGCGCCCATGAGTGGCTACATGCCGCCATTGACAGGAAATGCGGCCAACACGAATCCAGCGTCAGGACTTGGACCGGGGAGTGCTACGGTTCCGGAGCTAGACCTTGACCCAGCCTATGGGCAAGTCGGGTTCGGTGGCAGCGCCAATTCTGGTGCTGCCAATTCTGGTGCCACCAACGAACAGAACTCGGATCAATGGCGAGCAGCTCAACAAACCACAACTGTGTTAGATTATGCCGATCCGCGTTACCCATCAAACGTCACCGTTGGCGAGTTCGGATCGCATCCCGCTTCGCATTCGACGTTTCCCGACCCATCGTCTGCCGACTCGTTGGTTCAGCCACTGGCTCGACAAGATTCGAGCCGTTCGAATGCGCCACCCTCACCTGGGGATGCCTGGGATGCGGCAGTCAATCGTTTGCGGCAAGACCCGGTTGCCAATGCTGTCGCGGATGCATCTTTAGCTGGTGGGCAACCATCGCCGAGTCCGACGCCCAATGTGAACCCTTCGGTATTGGCGAACTACAATCCGCCGATGGTAGTTACTGACTGGAATCAACAATTGGCGTGGGTTCAGAGTCGTTTGAATCAAGATACTGCTCAAGCTCCGCAGCAGTGGAACTTGGTGCCACTCCTCACCCAGTGTCAAGCGATGTGGCATTCGGCTCCGACTAAAGAACAGCAAGAAGCGGTTGCCAGTGTTGGTCGTCGAATCGAAGCGATGCTTCAGCTTCAGCACGCATCCGGCAATAACATCCATTCGCCTACTCCAGGAATGACGGCGACGAATAACAATGACCCGTGGGCGGGGCAACGTTTTGCTTCCAATGGCTCGTTCGTTGGTTCGGGAGTTACTCCTTCAACGGGCAATTCGCCTTCCAATACATCGCCCGCAACTGCGCCGCAATTTTCAATTCCACCCACCAATGTCGCCTACGATGCGGTGGGATACTTGAAAGAGTTGATAATCGAAAGAGGGCAACGCTCGAACGAATACGTTCTGCAAGACAATAACGGTCGCTCGATTTGCCACATCTCGGCTCAACCGGGTGTGAATCTAAACAACTTTTTGGATAAAAAGGTTGGAGTGATGGGCATCCGCGGTGTTGACGGCAAACGGAATTTGCCTCACATCAGCGTCGAGCGAATCTATCAAGTGCAGTAAACAGCATCGTGTTCAACTGAAAAACCGTTCCGTTGTTGATGAATCGCAGTTCGTCTCCAGCAATTGAAAAGCCGACCTAGCCGCCGCCACAAATGCCTTCATCTTTTCAGGCGACTTGACACCTGGCCCGACTTCAACGCCGCTGGCAACATCCACGGCAGTTGGCCGACTCGAGCCAATGGCGCGCGCCACGTTGTCAGGGTTCAATCCACCGGCCAAGATCAATGGCAAATCTGTTGGCCATGCGCTGGCGGCCCAGCCTAATTTCACCCAAGAACGGCGCTGCCCCAAAGGGTCCCAAGCGACCGTCTGCCCAGTGCCACCATAGTCCGCAGTGGTGTAAGCATCGATCAACACGCCTGCAAGTCGCTGAAACTGCGATTCGCGACCATGCGCGGCATTCCTTGGCAGCCAACCCGAATCTGTGATTGCGGAATCGACGGCAGTGGACAATCGCGCAGCCATTTCGGACTCGGAACAAATCGGAACACGGACGACCCACAGGATGGGGCGACTCCACGAACGGGCCAACAAGGCCGTCGGTTGATCGCCGTGCAATTGAATAACATCCAACTCGAGTCGCGCAGCGATTTGTTCAACTTCCTCGGGGGACTGCTCGACAAATACTCCAATGCAGATCACACGTGGATCGATCCGCCGAACTTCACTAATAATCTCTTGCGCTTGACCGGTCTCGACTCGGCGCTTGCTGTTGATACTGAAGTTGAGGCCAATCGCATCCACGCCCGATTCAACGGCTGCTATTGCATCAGCAACCGACGTGATACCACAGATCTTCGTTCCAAAGCGATTCATTTCAGATTTAGCTTCCACAGTCGATACTGGCCGATTCCTGATTTGCGTGCGCCGCGCGGCACGCGAGCACGATTCGCAGTGTATCGTACGCCACTTTGCCATGGAAGGCTTCGAAAAGTGGGCGAAGCCGGGACGAGTCACTGTAATCCGCAGCGATAAAAATCTTCTTGGCCAACCTCTCGTCCACCCAACGAGTGGCATCGGTGATTCGGCGCTGCTTGATGTAGGCAACTAGATATTCATAGACCGTCGAGGTCGCTCGTCCCAGCCGCTCTGCGACTTCCTCGACGGAAAGCCCTTCGTCGAACAATGGAAACGCAGGCAGCGCGTTTTGCTTGGCGGGTCGATCGGCGTCGGTTTGGTCCTCCAAACGTGATAGATTCGGTAATGATAAGTCGCTCGAAATTTCACGCTTGGAACACCACTGTCCAATCAGTTGCATCACGGTCTCGCCGTAGTCGTTGGCCTTTCGTTGACCAATGCCATGAACACTTAATAAGACTTCGCGACGAGTGGGGCGCCGACGGGCCAGATCACGCAAAGTAGCATCGCTGAAGATGATAAACGCGGCCACTTGAGCCTCGTTGGCTAGTTGCCTTCGGAGTTGTCGCAGTTCCTCGAATAGATCGCGGTCCACGCCCTCCCATGAATCGAACACCTTAAGCGAGGTTGCACCGGAACTTGCTTTCACTGATTGAACTAACGTGGGTGTCAAGTTTCCACGCAACACTTCGCGCCCGGAAGCCGTCAGTTTCAACACGCTGTACTCGCCGGTTCGCTGCAAATGGCCCTTCGACAACAACTGCTCGATCCAATCGCTAAGTTGCCGCCGGGAGTGTTCCTTTAACAATCCATACGTACTCAGTTTATGATGGCCGAACTGCACAAGCCTTGTCTCCTTGCTGCCTACCAAGACCTTGGCGATATGACCGACACCAAAGTTTTCTTGACAACGCCAGACGCAAGACAGGATCATCTGTGCAGTTTTCAGCGGATCTTCGACAGCGGTCAATCTTCCCAAGCATATGTCACAAGCTTCACATGGCGACGTCAAGGTTTGGCCAAAGTACTCGACCAAAAATTTGTGGCGGCATGTTAATCCATGACAAAATTGTTCAACGGCCTTCAGCGAAGTTTTCGCTCGTGCGCGATGTTCCTCCGAGGACTGTTGATTGATTCGGTCCCAGGCCATCAAGTCACTAGCCGAATGCAGCAACCAGCATTCGCTGGGCAAGCCGTCGCGGCCCGCTCGTCCCGATTCCTGTTGATAATTCTCGATCGAGCGTGGCATCTCGGCGTGAATCACATACCGCACGTTGGACTTGTCGATGCCCATGCCAAACGCGATGGTGGCTACAATCGCTTCGACCTCGTCTTGTTCCAAGGCTTCTTGATGTTTGGTCTTTTCTTGTTCACTGAGCTTGGCGTGATAGGGCAGCGTTTTGTAGCCCAGCTTATTCAGATATTCGCTTAACTGTTCGGCATGATTTCGCGAGATCGTGTAAATGATTCCGGCTTGGCCGCGAAAGCGATCCATCACCGAACAAATTTGGTTGTAGCCATCCTGGCGACGCTGCACATGATAGGTCAGATTCGGTCGCAAGAATTCGCCGACTAACACAACGGGATTGTCCAGCCGCAATTGGTGAACGATATCGGTGCGAACCTCGGGAGTGGCGGTCGCCGTGTAGGCCGCGATTGGGATGTTGGGGAATCGAGCTTTCAAACTGGCCAACATCCGGTACTCTGGTCGGAAATCGTGCCCCCAACTGCTGATGCAATGAGCCTCGTCAATCGCAAATTGCCCAGGCGGGTGTTGCTTGAGTCGCTCGAGCATCGAATCGGCCAGCAATCGCTCGGGAGCAACGTAGAGCAAACGCAATTTTCCGGCTTGCCATTGTTCCAAGGCCGCCTGCTGAGTGCTCGCTGGAATCGAGCTGTTCAGTGCTGCGGCATTGATCCCCAGTGACCTCAGTGCATCGACTTGGTCCTTCATCAGCGAAATCAGCGGCGATACGACGACCGTCAGGTTGGTTTGAACCAGGGCAGGAATTTGATAACAGACCGACTTGCCACCTCCGGTTGGTAAGACGACCAAAGAGTCCCGCTGCTGAAGCGTCGCCTCGATCGCCTCGGTTTGGAGCGGGCGAAACTCTTCGTAACCCAAAACTGCTTGAGGATTTGCGGCACAGAGTTATTTTGTGTCATCGGATGCTGCTCCTCTCTAATCGACGGCAAGAATGGGACGTTGTAAACTTAGGGTCGATGCACGTCAGCAGGGGCTGGTGTGTTGAGCAAGTCGTCCGTATGTTGCTTCGAGACGGTTTCGTTGCAGCGGGTTCGCATTTGCTGTATACCGTTTTCGCAACGATTTGCTCCACGACACCCTACACGCTGCGAACGGTTGCGCTGTCCCGTACGCCTTCGGCTGACGGTTAAGCACCCTTCACGTTTCTTCCTTTCACATGTCCCATTCTACCAAACCAAATTCGACGTTGTACACAATTGGGCATTCCAATCACGACTTGGAATCGTTCATCGCGTTGTTGCATCAACATGGGATTCAGGTCTTGGCGGACGTACGTTCGCAACCGTATTCGGCCTATACGACGCACTTCAATCGCGAGGAACTACAAGCGGCGGTGATATCGGCGGGTTTGAAGTACGTCTTTATGGGCGAGCAATTGGGTGGGCGGCCGGTTGGCGAGCAGTTCTATGATGAAGCCGGCCATGTGTTGTATTACAAGGTCGCGGCCAGTCCGAACTTTTTAGAGGGTGTGCAGCGGTTGCTCAAAGGAGTTCAAGATTACCGAGTGGTGATCATGTGCAGCGAAGAAGACCCCGGCGTGTGTCACCGCTTCTTGCTGGTCACCCGAGTGATGGAAGAGCGTGGAGTGGAGATTCGGCACATCCGAGGTGATGGATCGATTGAATCCGAAGGCACCGTCTGCGCCAACAGCAAGGATACTCGGCATCAACCGGTTTTGTTCGCGGAAATGGAGAATGACTCGTGGAAATCTTTACGATCGGTTTTACACAAAGTTCAGCCGAACGATGTTTCGGGCGATTGAAAGAAGCTGGTCTGCAGCGTTTGCTGGACATCCGCTTGAATAATCGTTCGCAGTTAGCAGGATTTGCCAAGCAGGATGACTTGAAGTTTTTTCTCGAATCGATCTGCGGCATGGACTACAGACATGAACCATTGCTCGCACCGACTCAAGACATCTTGGATGCATACAAGAAGAACGGCGGTCAGTGGTCCGTTTATGAAGAGCAGTTTTTGGCGTTGATGCGAGAGCGACAAGTCGAGAGTAAACTCAGTCCGGACGATTTTGCTCAGCCCACAGTGCTCTTATGCAGTGAAGCAACTGCCGACCACTGTCACCGCCGCTTGGTGGTCGAGTACCTGCAGCAACATTGGCCGGAAGTCAAACCCATTCACCTCTAACCGAATAGTAGAGCTAGTTCGATCGTCGAGCCAGGTCTCCCGAACTGGCTCTGGCGATGCGAAAATTCTCACGGGAGCCAGTTCAGTAGAATTGGCTCGACGACCCCCAATCTTGGACCAATCACACACATCCCCATGCGTCTCCTCATCAATCATCTGACGCGCATGCAACCAGGCTGGATCTGCACGGCCGGGATCGATCTTGTCAGTGGCCGTCACATTCGCCCTGTGTCGGGGCATGGCCTGCCCAACCGATTGCTAGAACGCTTTGGTGGACCTTTGCAATTGGGTGTCATTATTGATTTAGGTGAAACCGAATTCTGCGGTACTGTCCCCGAGATCGAAGATCGCCGCTTCGACCCTGAACAAATCGTCGTCGTGCAACAACATTCGCCCACAGAACTTTTTCGAGCCTGTCAAGACTTTGCCGAACCAACTTTGCAGCACATTTTTGGTGATGACCTGGAGTGGTTGCATCATGAACCAACGACGTGGGGTGCTAGTTGGGGAACAGCGGCGGTCGAACAACATCGCGGCATTCGTTCGCTGGGTTGTTATTGGGCCGCCCAGGCCCAACTTTTGGTAGTCGAAAAAGAAGGGCGTCGTCGCGTGCGCATGCGATTTCGAGAAGGCGACCTCTACTTCGACGTTCCGGTCACCGATTACCGCTTGTACCGAGACGATCAAACCACCCCGAATGAACCTCTCATCAACGATCTTGCCGCTGGGATTTCGCACCAGACATCAACATTAGTCTCCGTCGGCCTCTCACGCGCCTATCGCAACACAGAGTCCCAACCCGCCCGCCACTGGTTGCAAGTCAACAACATTCTGTCGCCGTAGTACTTCACCCGGTCAATCTTTCGCTGCGTTTCACGGCGAGGGCCTTGATGACAACAGAAGGTAGCGAAGCAAGCAAAAACTTGGGGAAGATCGGACTGGGCAATTGGGTTCGACAGATCATTCACTTGACAAAGACTTGCATGTGACGAAGCATTAGCCCCACCTCTCGGTTCCGGCTTGGTTGGAGTTGCTGTTCAGGGCCTGAATTGCTTGAGGCAGATCGTCGTAGATCTCCACAAGTCGATCCATTTTTTGGAGCTTAAATACCTCCCGAATTTTTGGAGAAACCCTCGCCAGGACCAGCTTTCCTCCGGAATCCCTGGCGATTTTACAGTTCCAAAATAGCGCGGCGAATCCCGCGCTCGAGAGGAACTCCACGTTCGAGAAATCGACGACCAAGAGTTTGCGATCGGACTCCAGTATCAGAGAGAGCCTTCGTCGGAATGCAGCAATGATCTGCTCGTCAATCAAGCGGCGCTGTTGGACGGCAATTACGCCGATGTCGCCTACTTCGCTTATCGTGACGTGTCCGGAAAGGCACAATTCCAAGCTTGGCCAGTTAGCATCGAACTGTTTAGCCAGCGTATCCGAATCGACCGGCTCCCGCGAGGCGCGTTGAAGAGCGGCCACAAGTTCTTGAATTCCTTGGCGATGGCCAATGATGGCCTGAAAGCTATTTATCGGTTCGGGCAGGTCCGCCGACTCGATCCCCCAAAGCACAGGGACGAGTTGATTGGCGGGGACCCTCATGGACAAACAACCAAGCTCATAGATTAGCCAGGGCGCCGTCGTGTTCGTACTGGTGACGCAAACAATTCCGAAATCTGCATCGGCAAGTCGTTGATGCAGATGGGATTTCCACAAGCCTCCTGGAGGGATGTCTTTTTCCGACATCCAAATGCTCAATGCGGGCAGAGTTTTTTGCAGAAACGTCGTCAGCCCTCCGGCAATCAACCGGCTTTCTTTTCCAGACCAACTAATAAAGACTCGCAAATCAGCCTCATTTCCGATTGAAGAACTTTTTCAAGGTCTCGGCTGCAGCCTGTTTGCTATTCGAATCGGCTATCGGCTTTGGAGGCGGATTTTCGGGAGTTGTTCCTTTGTTTGAATCCTGCTCGGCCCTGCGAATCAAGTCGTAGATCGAAACGCTGCCACAGTCATCGAAATCGTCGGAGACCTTGTTGAGCAATTCTGCGAGCATCAGGTGATCTAGAGGCGTCTCCGATAAATCGTTCGATGCTCCCTCATCGATGATGACCCCAGCACCAAGTGACACGATTTCTTTCAAATTTACCATCGACTCGTGCAAGGACAACTGATAATCACAAATTGAAAATGAGACACCAAATCCAACGCTAGTTGAAGTGTCTGAGGGGATCGCCTTATTATCAAAGTAGGTGCCATTCCGACTACCAAGGTCACGCAAGCACCAAACCCCGTTGGCCCAGTTTAGCTCTGCGTGACGACGCCCGACCGCTGAATGATCCAGAACGATATCGCAATCCGGATGCCGGCCGAGCGTGATGATCGAGCCGTGCAGCGGGTATTGCGCGATGCCCGAATCAGAACGCACAACAAGAAAGTGGCTCGATGGGTTCATCTTCGATTGTAGGGCGGCGGGGAGATTTTCGGAGTCCAACGGTGTTGCCCGAGAGTCATCCCGTTCACCTGAGGCGCTGTCGTGGAATACAACCAGCGAGGCATGCCCCTCTTGAGTCAGGCACCGCAGCCGTTTTCGCTCCAGACTAGGAGCCAAGTGCGCGTTGAGAATGCACAAACATAAGCCCGATTCATCACGCAGAAACTGAGCGATGTCCTCTTCGTGGTAAGCACCACCCGGCTCCACTCCGAAAGCTGCAACAATCTGTGCAAAAGCATAGCGATAAAAATTTGAGAGTTGAAATCGCCCATGTTCATCCAGGCCAGCCGCCACGTCCAACACAATCAACTTCGAGAAGCCTTCGGAGATATGCTGGCGCAACCGGTCAGTCGTCAACAATTGATTGGCCCATGACCCACGCGCCTCCCCGTCCGGCACAAAGACAATTCGCGAGTGTCGCAGGCTAGCGGCAAGTCGCAAGGTAAATTGCTCGACATTTTCCTGTTCGAAAATCCAGCGGCAGACCCGGCCATCGCCTTCATCTCCAATCGCCAAATCGGCAATCACCTCGAAGCTGTTCTTGCTGTCGGTTGTGGAATCGGAATGCATCGCGTCACTTGACCCTACTTGTAATCGAAAGCGGCCGGTCGATCCACCAGGAGTTTTTCGTAGGCCAACAGTACATGTTGATGCTCGATTCGTTCGGCGTGCAGCGTCCGAGCAATACGAAAACTTTGATCGGCAATCAGCTGTATATGAAATGGCAGGCCGTTGCTTCGAGTCCACATTTCATCTAGGGCGGCTTGGCTAATTGGTAGACTTTGACTGCATGACTTGTCGTCATGATAGTAGCGGCTCAGTAATTGCTGCATTTCTCTGGGATTCTGAAATGGCCCCACTGCCAACCGCGAGCCGAAGAGTTGTTCGACTTTGCCAAAGTGAGTCGCCATTTGTGGGCTGGCGACATAGGCCCCGGTGACACCCGTCTCGCTTAGTGTCTCGCCGATGCTAATCAGCAAGTCTCCTGAGATGTCCAAAGGCAAGCGATTGGCTTCGTCGTAAAACATCAAAAAGCCGCTCCGGTCGCGTGATGAGCAGATGTCAAGTAAATCTTGTGTTAGATACACGAATTCACGCGAAATGGAATTGACCGGCGAATTTGAACTATTGTCGTGCGCCAAAGAACTGACATGACGATAGAGATCATGAAAAACCTTGAACTGGGAATCGCCACGCAACTCAGGATAACGTTCGGTTGGATCCGAACTTTTTAAGTCAACGTATCGGCACGCAAAAAGCTTCCGAGCGATTTCTCCAATCATGTTGAGGATGGTGTGTTCGAGGAATGTCTCAATCGTCAACTTTGAATACTGCTGCAAATTCAAGTAGCTAAGCAGCATGGGCGATGAACGACCGTCGTACATTTGTTTGAGCTTGTGACAGAAACTCGTCTTTCCTGCCCGAGGCTGCCCAACGATCAAGAAGCTTTGCTGTCCGTCAATGAGCTCACACGCCTCTTCAAGTTCGTGCATCCGACCGATAAAAAAATCGGCTGGCACTGACGGACCGCAATGGAAACGGGCTCGCGGTGGGGTCAGTGGTTCAGGTTTCGTCATCGCGGGAACAGATGGTGCAGAATGAGCCTGTTGCGGAGCGAAATTTGTGATCGCGGCCGCTGGCTCGATCTCGTTTTCCGCAGACGGATGCGGCGTTAATGCCGTCGCTCCCAACTCACCAAATACGCGAATCAAGTTTGACTTGGCATCCGAGTTTGGGCGACGAAAATCGACAAACTGCAATTCAGGTAACGCGATGTGCAGCTTGATTGGCTCAACATCGTCTTTCAATACCGGAACAATTCGACCCGATCGATGTTCGAACGCCCAGTGAACTTCTGTTCTGACCCAACGCGAGTCGACAGCATTCGAGGACACAACCACCAGAAACCAATCCGAGGACTCGAGGCCCTTGATGATCTCTCGTTCCCAGTGTCGTCCGCCAAAAATGTCTTCTTTCGAATACCAGGTCTCTAAATTGGCGGCCCGCAACGTGGTCACAACATGCGATTCGACAAATTTTCGGTCAAGGTCCGAATGACTAATGAAAACTCTAGCCAACACCAACTCCCACAAAATGCGATCAATGCAAGACGGCTTGGATATCATCCCGCCCCCCGAATAGACCACTCATTCCGCCTCTCGCCATCCGATTATCATAACCAAATTGGCTCTGAAAAGCTCCACAGCCAACCCGAGAATCTTGCGGAAACTTCGCGTATACTAAGACTAGCCATACGCCTGATGGTTTGGCGGAAGCCTGTTACTTATTTACGAAACCATTGAATGACGACACCGATTTTGCTGAATCCCAACGGCCAGTTGCTACCTACAATTCTCGAGCGATTGCAAGAGGTGAGAAAGACAAAGCCAATTTGGGCCCGCAGGATCGAGACCGCGGGTCACGTTGCTACGTTGGAAGGGCAGATTGCTGTCCAACCGGGCGACTTCCTCTGTCGTGGAATCGCTGATGAGTTCTGGCCGCAAAAAGAAGCCAAGTTGCTCGAAAAGTACGTGCCTGCCGGTCAACCCGACCCAGAAGGTTGGCAACGATTTGATCCCAAGCCAGATTCCCGACCGGTCGAAGCGGCTCAAGTCGAACACGGCTTTCAGGTGATTGCTCAATGGGGGCAACTCCTCGGGAAGCCCGGCGACTTTGTCGTCCGAAGCAAAACCGACCCCGCCGATATCTGGCTCGTCGATCAAGTCATTTTTCGCGCCAGCTATGAATTGGTTGATCCGAAACCTTCACGTTGACAGATTGATTTAGACAACGCACAGAAGCCAAAAAAGTTTCACGTAAGTTGTCGCTTTGCTATGCGATGATTTACAGGATTAGGGGCAGCCCCCAACGAAAGCAGAATCTAAATGACTTCGCCGTTCGTCTGGACCCTGATAATTGCGTGGATGATGGCCGTAACGGCTTATGTGTCCTACCGATTCCGACCACGCTTGTTTTTGCGCACGCTGCGGTGGATGGAACAGTTTACTGGGGCCTTGATCATCACGCTCGGCCTGTCCGTCTTGGTGTGTGGACTATTTGGATTCGCTGCGATCGAAGATTCGACTCCGTCGCAGGCGGAATGGACGCCTGCGGAAAATCGCTCCGACCAACAAGCCGGCGACCCATCGGTCTCGACGCAAACAACCGGCGACGACAGGGCGACAACCAATGCGGTTTCACAACGTTCCGAGGCTTCGCAATCCAAACGCGGCGTATTGACCATTGGGGGAGCCTTTTACAAGACACTTCAGATCTTCGCCTTTAATGTGGATCCCACCGAACTGGAACAGTCCATTTTGTTGCGAATCGCCATGTTCTCGGCGATGCTGATGGCGGTGATCGTGGCGGAGAAAGGTATCCGCGTTTTGTTCCGCTCATCTTATGAACAATTGGTGCTGCAATTCAAAACGAAGCATGTGGTTGTGTGTGGGCTGGGACGAATTGGCTATCAGATCTTGGCGGATCTGGAGTACGCCGAGTCGCAAATCGTCGTCATCGAATCGGACCCTGAGAACCAACGAATCGCCTGGGCTCGCGAAATGGGTGCCGTGGTGGTCGTCGGCGATGCCACGCACGGTGACGTGTTGGAGGCAGCTCAAGTTCACCGAGCTCGCGAAGTTTTTGTGGTGACCGGTAGCGACCAATGCAATATCGAGTCCGTCATCGAAATTCGCGACATCTTGCGGCGACGCGGTCGAAAGTCGTTTTTCGGCTGGACGCTACCGAAATTGAACTGTCACGTCCATATCCTTAACCAAGATCTGGCCGGGATCGTGCGCGAGAATTCCACTTCGTTAGAACAGTCGACCGCCGCGCCGGCCACGTTTCCCCTGCGCCGCTCCGGCCCAGCTCTAATTGAAGTCGAAGTCTTTAATGCCATCGAACGGACGGCTCGCAAACTATTGGAAGACATCACCCAGGCGATGCATGCCAAAACGAACGCCAATCGCACTTCCAACGATGTGACCGAGGCGACGAAATCGACCGAGCCCGACGACGATGAAAACACGAACCACGTCTTGCATTACTTCATGTTCGGCTTTGGAGACTTCGGTCAGACACTGGCGTTGAAACTCGCTGAGTTATCCCAGCTCTCGGCCAACACGCGCAACCGTATGTCGATCCTCGACACAGAAATCGGGAAACGACGCCAGACGTTTCTGGCCCGCCATCATCGTTTCTGTCCGCAGGTTGATCCACAATATTCCTGGACGTTTGATCCCGACGCTGACGATTGGATCGGAAAAGTTCACCGTCCTGCGTCGGCCTATCGCTTGGCCGACAGCGCGCGTGGGATCGAATATGTCTGTAATGCTCGGTTCGTTGAATACCTTGACGTCGCCGACGGCGAAATGCTTCAGGGGATGCTTCAATGTACCGAATCGAAATCAGTGCAACCCGTGGTGTTGGTGTGTTTCGAAGAAGAACGAGAAAATTTTGCCCGTGCCGAGCGACTCCGAGCGAAATTGTTAGCGGCGGGCAAAGATTGGCCGATCTTTGTCTGGATTCCCCGCCAACGTGAACTGTCCCAGTTGTTACTGGAACACAATCAACAGCCGTCGAAGGTCGTGGATCGTTTCCACGGTCCAATGGATCACACTCGGAAGCTGTCAGAGCCAACGCAACAATCACCACAAGCAGGCCCCCCGCTGTCGGTCACCGGCCACGTTGCCGCTTCAAGGTGTCGGCTCATACCATTTGGTCAATGTTATGGCAGTGTCTCTTACGCCGAGTTGAACCAATCGTGGGTTGATTGGCTGGCCCGTCACTTGCATCTGGTGTGGGTTGATCGAAAGAACCATCCTACAATTTGGTCAGCGAGAATCCAGGATTTTCAAACCGCACTGGAAACGTTGAACCTCTTTGCGAAATCAAATGCCGCGGAGTTGGAAGATGGCGATCCGGGGGCAACAACTTCGAGTGGCGCCATTCCTGCAAGAAACTTCGCTAATTTATTGAGCCAACCGTGGGAAAAATTGGACGAAGATTCCCGCGCTGCATGGGACCAGTGTGATGAATGGAAGCGAGCCTCGAATCGATCCAGTGCCGCTCACGCGGTCTTGAAGGTCGCCCAGTTGGGATTGCGAATCACCGGTTATTCGACCAAACCAAGCACGACCCCAACGGCCATTGTCATCACACCTGAATTGGAAGAGCGGCTGCGGATGATGGAACATTATCGTTGGGTTGCGGAGCGTCTTTTGACAGGATGGCGATTCGATGAAGACAATTCCGAGGTCAATCGCACTCGCTGGCAAATCGCACCCTGGTCCGAGCTAGACCAACCCTCCGCCAGTTACCTAGCCGAACAAAAAGCGAAGGGCAAGGTTGTGAACGAGAAGATTAAAGACGCGAAAATTGTCAAACTGCTGCTCGCCGCAATCCACCTTGGCTTGCTAACGGTGGAGCCACTTGAATACAGGAGCCCGATGCGAACAATCTAGCGTGTAATGTTCAAACTTCTGGCTCATTAATTCAAACTCCCAGGCTTTTTATGCCAAACAGCATTCCTGGAAACCAAACCGAGGTTTTGTCATTTTTACAAGATCAATAACGGCCACTAGCGAGCCGACACAATGGTTCGCAGAAATGGTTCGTATGACTTTTCAAACCCGTTGGCGCGGAAAACGCAGAGAAAAAAGTGGGGAGTTTCGTAAAAAATTCTTCAAACGACATATGGAGGGTTGGAGGTAGCGGAAGTCGTCGCAGCTTTTCGGCACGTGGCACTTAACTCGAACCTTTTGATAAGTTTCTTTATGCTAAGACTGCGAATAAAGCGTCGCTCCCAATAGTCAAGTGTTCAATAATCTTTCACCCGTCACGCACCGGCCCAACAGCACCCAATTTTGGTGAAAGATGATGAGTCAGAGATATCCGGTTATTTCTGCGCGATTAACTTTATCCGAGCACCCGTTACTTCGTTTCACCAAACGTGATGGTCGGCTGGATCCGAACTTCATGGAACGGCATGGTGTGGTGTCGGGCGTGTCTCGGAGTTGCCGCACCGAATCGGGCTTACCTGGGGATTCTTGCCAGTCTCCAGTATTTTTCCATCAAGAACTCGCAGAAGTTGCCCTGGCTGAAGTGGCCAACTACAATATTCGAGTCATTTCAATCGTCTGACATGAACTGGGGGGACAAGATGAGCAGGCTCTATTTCGTTCTCGGAATGTTCTTCTTCCCCTTGCCATTGGTTCAAGCGGATCCTGCCAATCATCCATCCATTTCCATCCCGTCCGCTGGCATATTTGCTAGGAGAGCGTTTGCATGTACGTCCTGGGTGAGCTAATCAATTTGGAGCCTGAAATTCGTCGTGCCAAAAAGCGCGGACGGCATGAAATCGTACGCTTGCCAATCCCTTGGTACCAACGTGCACCACTCGGGTTGTTGAGTGGAACCACGGTGCACGTGGCGATCTTGGAAGACCCGGTTTCGGATGTGAACGGCGAAGTTCTCGACTCTGGAGGCGAGAGCACTGAATCATCCGCTTCTGTTTCCTCCGTGCCGATCTTGCCTTCGCTAAGTGCCGATACGTGCCAACAATCTTCAAGCGATGGCCAGCAGAAAAAACGACCGCGCATCGGCGACATTGTCGTATCTGTGGTAAATCCAATGCGACACGTTTTTCGCGTGCAAGTAAAGCGACAAGAACAGCAAGGCGCGTTGCACGAAGTGTTCAAAAAGATTCATGATTTGTTTAATAAGCATCGAATCAATATTGCATTAGCAGAAACGGTGACAACAGACTGTCGCAAAAGCCATGATGTGACGTTGGTCTGTGAGTTTCTAAATCAAGTCGACGAAGCAACGATTGAAGAAACGAAACTGGAGCTCGAGAATCTTTTAGGAGATGGAAGCCTTCAAGAAGAATCCGAACCACTTGTTGTATGGCAGCGACCACTTAAGAACATCGTATTTAGCCGCTTGGGGGTTATACGGGCTGGATGGGTTTGCGATTGCGACTGGTACTCGCAAATTGAACCACGAATTGACGCGTCAAATAGTGTGGAGCTCAAATCGAAAGTCCGGCTTACGAGATCGATAAATTCTCGAGGAGATCTAGGCGGTCGATTTGACTGCCGAGGATTCGATTGCAGTCGTGTGGTAGTTTATTCTGATCAAGCGAACCGAGTGGCGAGGTTTGTGCTGCCCAAGCCCAACGCCTTTACCGTTCAAATTGAGCATGCGGACATCCCCGGCGCCCTAGAGATTTTGACAAATAGCTTAAAGGAGGAAAAGCTCAATCTGCTGAGCACCTTGATTCGGCGTGGAGGGGCGGGCCATGGGAATGCGACTTTAGTCGCGGTCTGTGAACCATCCAGCGTTCAAAAGATAGGCGTTGAATTGCTGACTCAAAACTTGACAGAGGCCCTTCGACGCGTCAAAGATGCAGCGATGTACCGCATCGGTGATCCGCGAGTCTCTTTCGGCAAGCTTCCCGCGAATATCCTCACGTTACGGCATCCCGAAGATCGGATTATTCAAGTTCCCAAACGTCTCCGTGAAGCGGTTAAGTCAATAAGAGATGAAATTCCAAGTAGCTTCATTCCGGCCTTTATTTCGCGACGTTTTGCGGGGAGTGGCTATCGCGCCAAGAAGATTGCCCGGATTGTTCATCGCACCCTCAAGAAACATAAGTTTGCTCCTATCGAAGCTCGGCCTGATCCCCTCGATGACAATCCAACGACGTTTGACCAAGTTGAAGCTAGGCTGTGGGCCAGCGACCTGGGTATCGTGCTGGTCATCAACCAGGAGAACATTGAATCGATGAGTGGGAATCTCGCCCACGAGGCGGGATTCCTCCAAGGCCAAGACAAACCTGTCGTCTTTTTAGTTGAGCAAAGCTTGGCCAAGAAAAACGTTATCGAGCGAAATCTATCGAACATCCAGGGGCATGTCGTATTGACGTTTGCAGATGGTGATTCGGCGTACGATCCGGACAACCCCAATTCAATCTATCAGGTCTTGTCAGCCTGGTTAAGAAATGTTCGGCGTCGCTTGCGAGATAAAAAGCATCGCACCTGACTTCGTCGTTTCATTGCCATGGGAGGTCGGAGCCCGCAACTGGAATTTCACAAGAATTGTGGGAATACGACGACCTCCACTGATTTCTTCGGTCAAGGCGTCCGGTAATTGAGTTTTCCGGTGAGCTAACGTTTGCGCTAGGCCGTCGCATGGTCAAAGATGGCGTCGTCTAAAAGTACCACTCGGCTTCGACTTGGAGGCGGCACCATTCGTGGTGTTCGCCTACGAAGAAGTGCTCGTTCTCGGCAATGGTCCACATGACGTCGTCGTAGTTGAGGGCCGATGCGGCAACCGTCTGCAAACGCCGGATCGGTTCATTGAGTGCCAAAGACTTCGCGCGAAACAAATTGTGGCTGCGCGGCGATTCAAAGGCACTGGTCCAGGCTCGAATGCCAAACCCAACGACCGGTAGCAATGCCGCTAAACCTATCAAAACGATTTCGACTCCATGCCAAAAATCGGGTGCGTGGGCGGGCGCTCCGTGATGAGCGGGATCGTTTGTCCCATGTCCAGAACCGTGCGGGTCTTGTGCTGTCGCCTCATCATGCCCGCTTTGCTTATCGCTGCTCAATTGTTGGACATCATGCCCTTTTGCTGCTGATCCCGAAGTGCCATCTGCGACGTCGTTCTGGGCGGCGTCTGTACCGGGCTGGGTAGCGCCGGGATTCTGCGCGGCGGGTGCCGGTGGATGTGGAACATGCGCGTGATCGTGATGGCCTTGGACCAAGAAGATGGCGACAAATCCATGGCACAAAACGATAATCACGCTGGCCACAAACAATTTCAACGAGAGCTTCCAGCGATGCCCCCACGAACGTCCATAGGTTCGATTCGCTTGGAAATCAAAATAGTGTTTTTGGAACTCCAGCCGTTTCACTCGATACCATGACGACAACGCCGCCAACTCCTCTGCGGGAACGTCACAGCTTGGCTTGAGCACCTCCGCCGGGGCAGTCTGGTCCGCTTCTTTGGCCCAGTGCTCGGCCTGCTCGTCGGTTAGGCCGACCAAACCCGCCATGGCGGACTTGGTCCGAGCTTGCCAGCGCGGTTCGTCGCACCAGAGTTCGGGCCAGGTCACCGACTGGAATCTTAGCGAACGGAGGCGTTCCGCAATTTGACGTTTGGTTAACCATTCGTGGTGGGTCTTGAGCCAAACCCCGGCAATGACCGCGATCAACGCCGCAATCACGGCGATCAGTTCAACTCCAAAGATCGCTAACATCACCCCAGGCAATAAATGAGAAACAACCAACGACACGATGGCCGCCGCCACCGCGGTGACGCCAAAGCCAATGGCCATGCGCGTGACTTGGCGATGTCGGTTCTGATTGTCGATCGCTCGCCGATCCGCTTCTTCCCATTGCGGATAAAGCTCGGCTTGTAGGAATTCGAGCGCTCGCTTCAAGCGTTGAAATTGCGGAGCTTCGAGCACAACAAGTTCCGAACGATCGTCCATGTCGAACGTCCATTGCCGCGACATGTCTTCCCCGCTTTTCACCAACGCCAACTGGCGCTCCAGCAGTTCAGCCCACTGTCCGGAGTTCTCGCACTGACCCGATGCAACGTTTGTCATGGTTTTATTCCGTTTGTTTGCGTTCGATCCATGGCATGGAATTCGCTGAGTTCTAATCAGCGGTTTCGATGATCCAGAGAACTCATACAGTCGTTATCCACACAAACCTCCTTGTACGGCAGTTTGTTCGCACATGTGTCGGCCTTCCAGGCCTTTTTGTGGAGGAAGTACTGCTCTAACCGGTGGCTCGCGCACGCCGGCTAAGGTTGTTCCGGCCCATTCGGGCCTTCGCTCGGCGAGAAGCATTCTACACACTGTCGCGTCTGGTGCTGTTTCGGCCAATTCGGGCCAACGCTCGCCGCAAAGTTTCGATCAGTCCTGCGACTAGGTTTGTTCCGGCCCATTCGGGCCTTCGCTCGGCGAGAAGCATTCTACACACTGTCGCGTGTGGTGCTGTTTCGGCCCATCCGGGCCAACGCTCGCCGCAAAGTTCCGATCAGTCCTGCGACTAGGTTTGTTCCGGCCCATTCGGGCCTTCGCTCGCCGAGAAGCATTCTTCACACTGTCGCGTCTGGTGCTGTTTCGGCCCATTCGGGCCAACGCTCGCCGCAAAGTTCCGATCAGTCCTGCGACTAGGTTTGTTCCGGCCCATTCGGGCCTTCATGTAGCCGCGCAAAATGCTTCACAGCGTTGTCCCGCAGGTGTCTTCAAAAGTTTACGGTATTTCGGTTGCGTCTGCAAATTGACGCAGAATTAACCGTGGGATAGACAACCAGTTTGTTGTCATCACGTGTAGACGCACGCATCGCCAAAGGTTTAACTACTTCTTTCGCTTCGGCTTTTTCAGCGAGGCAAGTTCTTGGATGGTGGCGCGGATGGCGTCGCAGAGCCAGGGGCCGTTGTCGATCTTGTCATCGAGTAAAAAATGCGGACGCGCGTTGGGGTAGGGAATGCCGTCGGTGGGCTGACCGATGAACTGCCTGCCGGCCTCGGTTGGCTTCACAAACAGCCGGTCATCGCAGATCAAACCAAAGAAAATATCATCGCAGTACAAACCAAACTCACCAAACATCTTTTTGGCTGTAATCTGCCCCACAGGCGATAGTTGATCGACAATGAAATCAGCGGTCTGTTGTTTGGATCCCATTGGTAACCTTTCTTGTGAAGACTGTCGAGGTGTGAACGCTGGCCAATTATCATCGCTTGGCAATAAAAAAACACTCCAGCCAAATGGTGCGACTGGAGTGTTCGTGTGGGAGGCCATTGTCGTGGACCGCTCCGCGGTCCAATGGTGTTTGCAATACACGCTTGCTGGTTGACCGGTCGGTAAAAGAGGGGATCGATCCGCGTTCCCAATTGGACCACGGAGCGGTCCACGGCTCTTTTCACAGCAAGTTGACGACTTTATCCGCCAGGCCTTTTTCGCCCAGGACAATGTTCAGGCGACCTGCCGAGGCGATCTTTTCCAAGACCTCCAGCTCGCGGAGGCGCATGAGCGTGGGGTTCTCGGCCAAGAGTTTCGCCGTGTTGGACTGGCTGCGCATCGCCGCCGTTTCCTCGCGACGCGCAATCAAGTTGGCTTCCGCCGCTTTCTTGGCCTCCGTCACGCGGTTCATCAGGTCCTTCATCTCGCCCGGTAGGATCACGTCTTTGATCCCCACCGCACGAATTTCCAAACCCAAGGCCCCTGCTTGCTGACGAACGTGTTGTTCCAACTCCTGAGATACCTCGTCCTTGCCGGTCAGGAAGCTGTCCAATTCGCGACCGCCAATCACCGCGCGCAACGCCAATTGCACCTCGCGGTACAAGGACTGTCGCACGTCGCTGGCTGCGGAAACCGCTCGCCGAGCATCTTTGACCAAGAACGTGACCAAGGCATTCATGCGCAAGGTTACTTTATCCAGCGTCATGATCTCTTGCCCGCTGACGTCCAGTTGGGCTTCGCGCATGTCCAGCGTTACCACGCGAGTCTCCGCCATGTCCTTCCAGAATGCGTAGGATCCTGGAGGCAGTTGATCGACGTAGCGTCCATCGATGAACACAACTCCGGTGTGATCGCGGTCGATTTTGTGAACATCGAGCCAGCGGTTGGCTTCGGGCGACTGGATCACGCTTTTCAGTTCGTGATGATCGAATCGCACTTGACGAGCGTCTAAGATTTCGACTTGAACTTCGCGCAGGCCCAGCCAGTAAGCGTGCAGGCCCGGACCCAAGACGCGCGCAAAGCGTCCGTCGATCCAAACCAAGGCTCGTTGATTGTCTTTCAAGTCAATCACCGTGGCCTGACCGTCTAGAGCTTTGGTCTTTACAATCATGTCCAATTGCTCGTCGACCAACCAAGGCGATCGCTTTGAGACAACGCGAACTTGAATTTTGTTCCAAGGATCAATGATCCAGTGCTTGCCTGGGCCAAGTAGGGACGTGAATTCGCCCTCACGAAACTTCAAACCGACTTCGAAACTGCGGATCGCGATGAATTTTCCTAACATGGGAATTGCCTCCTCAAGAAAAGCTTTAGGGCAACGATTGCCGGTCGATCACAATTAGGGCGATGCGGAGAAGCATTTGAGTCGACGCGTCCGCACGATTTCAAACGAGTCCGTCACCACTTCACAGCGAATGCAAAGAGGATCTGGCCCTCGAGTCGATCGCGGGCTTCGTCGGCCCGACATACTTCTACAAAGCTCGCCTGGTTGTTGCCTGCGAGTCGAACGTTCGGACAGGCAGTTCGCAGCACAAGGCTCGCAAAACTATCCATCTAACGAAGGCGACATCGCATGCCGATCGAGCCAATCAACCGTTGCCCGCCAGCGAGTGGTGGACGCATGCGCGCCCGAAATTGGTTCTTCACCAATGGTTGCGTCAGACGGGAGTCGAACCCGTGACCGTCAGGTTAACAGCCTGATGCTCTAACCAACTGAGCTACTTCAATCGATATCGCTTTTGGAACCCGGAAGCGGAACACGAAACCAAAACTGCCGCAACAGAAAGTCTCGCGCCGACGGAACGACAAAGATCAAACGCTTGCCTACAAGCAGGAACGCAGTGATTCGAACACTGTCCTTCGGCTTTGGAGACCGAGTCCGCTCCCAGGCGACCATTCCTAGACACTTGCCAACATCTTCACAGACGTTGCCAAGTCTCAGACGCCGATAATGAAAGGCCGGTTCGCTGGTCCGCGCCTGATTTGAACTGAAAACTGAAAACGCTGGAAATTGAATAGCCGAACCACCAAACACCAACAACCAAGAGCCGCGTTACCCCAAGTCCGCCAAGAACTTGTCGGCGACCCGATGATGTTCCGCCATTTTGGAACCCAATTTTTCTTTCATCTTTACCATGACCGACATCCGTGGATTGGCAGCGAAGAAATCGGTGTGTCGGTCAACGAACCGCCAGTAAAGTGCGTCCCAAATCGGGCACCAAGCGGCCTTTTTATAGTCGCTCATTTTGAGAATATAGCTCGAGCCGCTGATGTAAGGCTTGGTGGTCATCAGGCCTCCGTCGGCGTGTTGACTCATGCCATACACGTTGGGCACCATGACCCAATCGTAGGCATCGATAAACAACTCCATGAACCAGCGGTACACGTCGTGAGGCCGAATGTCACAAAGCAACATAAAGTTTCCTAGGACCATCAAGCGTTCGATGTGATGGCAGTAGCCTGTCTCCAACACTGAGCGAATCGAGTGGTCCACCGGTGCAATTCCCGTCGTGCCCGAGTAAAACGCGGCGGGCAGCGCCCGAGCGTGTTCCCAAAAGTTGCGAGTGCGTTGTTGTCGACCATGGGTCAAATAAACCAAACGAATGAACTCGCGCCATCCAATCACTTGCCGGATAAATCCCTCTAAGGAATTCATGGGCACGCGCCCGTCATATCTCATCGCCTCTTCAACGATCTCTCGTGGTGAAAGCAAACCGATATTGAGCATGGGGGTCAAGACGGAGTGAAAGATGATTCGATGTCGAGTCGAAATCGCATCTTCATAGATCCCGAAATCGGAAAAGCGATGCTGCAGAAAGTCGCTCAGCCAAGCTTTGGCCTCGGTCGCCGAGGTCGGATAACCAAACGGCTGGTCGTTGCCAATCGCCTTCGGAAAGTGACGGGCGACATATCGCCGAGCTTCTTGAACATACGAGTTCTCTCGTGGAAACTTGGGAACGGGTGGTTGGACCGAGACTGGAAGTTTCTTGCGATTTTCGGCATCGAAGCTCCACTTCCCATCACGGGGTTTTCCTTGCGGCGTGAGTAGGATGCCCATTCGTTTCCGCTGAGCGATATAAAAATCGGTGAAATGCAGGTGTTGCTTGCCTGCCGTCATCGCTTCGATCTGATCGATTGGAGTGAGGAAATGCGGATCGGGAAGCATATTCAACGCGACACCGCGACTAGCACATGCGGCTTGTAATCGTCGACTCAGCCAATCGTCGCACGGATCGACGACACGGATGGATTGGCATTTCGCGGCTTGGACGATTTCGACAATGTCGCCCGACTGCCGCAATTGATGTGCTTCGATGTACGTGGCGTGCGGGAAGTGCTCCGCAAGGTATCGCTTCATCGTTGCTCGATGCAAGATGAGCTTCTGTTTGTGAAAAGAGAATTGACTAAATAGCAACGGGTCTTCGATCAAGAATACCGCATCGGCCCCCGAGATAGCCGGGTGCGGATCGAACAATTGATGCGGATAAATTAAAGCAGCGACGGACATGTTAGCATTCTGAATGTTCTGAATTTGAGTTTCAGCCTCGAACTCAGCTACACCGAAAAATTATCGCCAACGCAACAAATTCAATGAAGCCAGCAGCCTCCTGAATCAATTTTGCAGCTTTCTTAAAGCGTCCTGACCGGATAGAATACAGCGTTGGCAAGAATTGTTTTCTGGCAAGGATTTACCAAGCAATCTCGACCGATCGAGTTCAAAGTCCGTTTCCCGGCATGGATCCCTTTCTCGAGTCTCGCTGGGCCGATATCCATGCGAGGCTGATTGTGTACGCCTCCAATCAGCTAAATGCCAAACTTCCCCCCGACCTGTCAGCTCGAATTGAGGAAACTCTGTCGGTTGAGGAAGAAGGCGGGGACTACTCGCGAAAGATTGTTCCCGACGTTCGAGTCACTCAAGATTCATTTTCCTACTCAAACGTTTCTTCAGCGGTCGCGGGTGATAGTGCTATCGCGGTCGCTGAGCCGATTTTGTGCCCGGTGGAACCGCCTCGATTGAGACATTTAGAAATCATCGACCCTGCGGGACGGGTTGTCACAGCCATCGAGTTGCTCAGCCCGTGGAACAAGATTGGCGTCAAGGCGCGGCGCAAGTATGGACAAAACCAGGATGAGTTCATGCGCGGTGGGGTGAACTTGGTCGAGATCAACCTGATACGCCAAGGGGAACATGTGGCATTGGCCCCGATTGAATTTTTGACGCCGGATCGCCGCGGACCGTATCTCGTCAGCGTCTACTGCCATGATGATCCGCAGACCATTCGAGCCTATCCGATCAAACTCCGTGAGCCATTGCCGAATATCCCCATCCCGCTCCGACCCACGGACCGCGCCGTCGTACTTCAATTGCAAACGTTGATCGACGAGTGTTATCGCGATGCTCGGTGCGATCGAACGAATTACGAGCAGCCGCTGCCGCCACCACTGTCAGCCGACGATCAAGACTGGGTGCGGTCGCAGGTTGCCCGGTGGGCCGTCTGACAGTTGTTCTTGTCGTGTTCATGCGACCGATTGAGGCATGGTCCCGAACGTTTACGGCATGAGTCAACATGCGGATCACGGGCCAATGGCGAATGACCGGCAACCAACCGTTGACAAAAGTAGAATTACCAACGAGTAAACATGTGACTTACGACTCGGGCCGTGGGTAAAGGTCGCGGTCAGGCGTCCTCAGTCCGAAGTGTTATTGTACTGGTTTCGGAACGACCGTTCGCGTTGCTGGGATGGAATGGTCGTGGCTCAGGACACCCTGTTGCCCAACGTAAAAATTGGAATCGCGTTCAACGACCAAGTTGTACAAGACTTCAGTGGCTCCCGGCGAGATGGCTTGGATGACGACCGGGCTTTCACGTCCGGTCAGGGCCATGCCGGGTTTCAAGTCTCGGACTCGAACCCAGCCTTCTCCATCGACATGTAACGGATGACCACCACTGACTCGCAACGTTTCATTCGGCAATTGTATTTGAAGAGTCTGAGTTGCCTCGCGAATTGTCGAGGTAATCACATTTCGGTAAACCAATTGGTTGGTTCGTAAATCACGAGACAAGACGCGATCCCCCGTCCGGAGCGTCTCGATCGGCAACCGTCCACGCTCGGTCCATGCCACAGTACCGGCGACAAAGCAGTCGCCTGATCCTCCCGCCGTACCCCACGTTACAGTGCCGCTTGACCCCATGACCTCCCCAGTCGTCAGGCTAGTTGGCAGGGACTGGGCTCGATATGACACGGGCCGCTGATAATAGCTAAAGTCATTTTGGTCGTACCACCAAGTCCACCAAGCGTCCGGTGTTGGTCCCGCATCTTGCCCCGTAATCTGCCGCAACACGAACATGATCCGCGAATTTTGTTGCTCGATGGATAGATTGTACACTTCCCGAGCTTGCTCCATCTGCTGCATGGATGCAGCAGCGTTTCGCCTGTTTTCATTCAAAACTCGATTAACGTCGCCATTTGTTGCCATGCGTTGTCGCGGATTCATTAAAATCGCGGCATGCATTTGATCGTACTGGCGGATCACGTCTTGATCGAAACGTTGCTGGACAAAGACATGGCGATGCAGTAACTGTCCAAATCCGACCCTGGATACAACAAATTGACTAACGACGGGAGACTCCAACATTTCTACTAGATTCGGAATGAATTCGGCCGTCTCTCGTTGGTTGAGTAATTCCGTGGCAAGTTGCCGAGCGGTTGGATCGTTGTGGTACACCGCTACCCGCAATAATGCTTCGGTTGCATCCACGCCGTCGAAACGATGTAACTTATGTATTCCAGCGGCAGATTGGGGCGTCGGCAGTGAACACAGACAGTGTTCAATGGCGTACGTCGCATCGGGATCATCGATGGCTGCTAACATTTCTTGACCACGTTGCTGATTCGGCAGTCGTGTCGAGGTCAACTGCTTGGTCGCTTTGGTCACAGGTCCCAACCATTTTCGATACAACTGAAGCTGACGATGGTGTTCCGTCGCCAAGTCATCAACCTGCTCTTTGGTAGACCAACGACCATTGAGGTTAACATGCCCTAATTCGCGGCGTACTCGTTCATTTTCGGGGTCAAAGTTCAGGAGCCGAAGCAAGTGCGCCCGAGCCTGTTCGGTCAGCCCCTGCGTCTTAGCAAAACGCGCCAGGGCCAAGTGCCCGGCTTGATCATCCGTCGTCTGCTGTCGCAGCGATAAATAGTTTGCCAACCGATCGTTTTGAGCCGACGCAACTCCGTGCGGAAGCAAACAGACACAAACGAGCAAACTGGCGACAAAGGCTTGATTCCAGAAGGATTGAATTCGCATCATCTTACTGACTCCTGAGTAAGGACAAGCCGCCGACCCGGCCAGAAAAGAAATACCGTTCTCGTTTCAGCCGAAACAAGGCCCCTGAAACGGTGGATGTGTCAAGCAAGTCGCGAGAATGCAGTGATCCGCCAACGTCGCTTTACAAACAAGGCAACCCACAAGCGATCATCCGAAATTCTCGCAAACTCGCTACCCAAAGGCAAGGCAATAATCTCAATTTGTTCGCTTTTTCACAGCTTGCAGTCTCCAGAGAATCGGTGGCTTAAGCATGGTGCTAACAGATGCGTAGAATTTCCCTGGTTCTGCTGTAAGAATTCGGAATCGGTTGACTGTTACTGGTGAGGACCCCATCGAATGAACGAATTCCCGGATACACGAAACTCGTTGATCGCCCGCGTGCAAGAGCAGGGTGACGGGGCGTCGTGGGCGGAATTTTTGGCCATTTACCAACCGGTCGTGCTGCGAATGGCGCGGCGGCGCGGCTTCCAGGAAGCGGACGCCTTGGATGTGGTGCAGCAAGTGTTCTTCTCGGTTTCACGCTCGATCGGGAACTGGCAGAGCGGCGACGACATGCCACCATTCCGAGCGTGGCTTTCGACCATCGCTCGGAATGCCATCACGCAAACATTGACACGCCGCAAGCCCGACATCGCGACGGGATCCTCGGAAGTTAGCGACATGCTCTTGGAGTGGCCCGATCGCGAGGCGACAACGGCCGAATTGGAGCGCGAGGCAAAGGCGGGAATTTTTCGTTGGGTTGCCACTCAAGTCCGCGAAGAATTTAGTGCTGACACATGGGCGGCATTCTGGCGCACGGCGATCGATGGCGATTCGGTCGCTGAAGTTTCTCAATCACTTGGCCGCAGTGCGGGGGCCATTTACGTCGCGCGGTTTCGTGTTCTGGCTCGTTTGAAAGAACGGGCTCAAGAGCTGGCTCAACAATGGGACCTCATCGCACCGGAGTCGCAATCATGAAATCATGCTGTTTGGCTTTCTCGCGTGACACGCTGCGACGCTTGGCGGTAAATGACTTGTCGCCGGACGAACTTCGCGAAGTGGAGCAACATGTCGATAGCTGCCATGAATGCATGCAGCTATTGGAAGTGGAAGTTGGCGCCCAATCGGCAGATAGCGAGATCATTCAATCGTTGGCCGAGACGATCGAATCGATCCCGGCCCTGGTTGCCGACGAGTTGCTGGACCTAGGTCCGTCCACCGCCAGCCTCCTCAGGATGCTGGGTCCAACCGATGATCCAAACATGTTAGGGCGAATTGGAAACTATGAAGTGGCGGCGATTATTGGTCGCGGCGGTATGGGAGTGGTCTTCAAAGCCTTTGATCGCTCGTTGCATCGCTATGTAGCGATCAAAATGTTGCTGCCGCACTTGGCCGAGTCGGCTGCCGCCCGAAAACGATTCGCTCGAGAAGCCAAAGCAGCGGCGGCTGTCGTGGACGATCATGTCATGCCGATTCACGGCGTGGCCGAATGGAATGGGATGCCTTATATCCTGTCACCCTACTGTCGTGGCGTGACGTTAGAAAAGCGAATTCGCGATCAAGGTCCACTGGAGATCGAAGAGGTCCTGCGGATCGGCATGCAAACGGCCCAGGGGTTGGCTGCGGCGCACTCACAAGGTTTGGTACACCGGGATGTGAAGCCAGGCAATATCTTGTTGGACGAAGGTGTGGAACGCGTCCAATTGACCGACTTCGGCCTGGCCCGCACGACGGATGATGTTGGCATGACTAGGACGGGAGTGTTGGCCGGGACTCCGCAGTTCATGTCGCCCGAACAGACTCGAGGCGAGGCCGTAGATGCGCGTTCGGATTTGTTTGCACTGGGCAGTGTGCTGTACACGATGTGTGTTGGCCAGCCGCCGTTTCGTGGTTCACATCCATTGGCGGTCATGCAAAAGATTGCGAATGAAAAGGTGCCGTCCGTCGGTTCACTGAGTCCGGCGATACCTCAACCGCTTGCTCGGCTTATTGATCGATTGCTAGAGAAGCGACCGCAGCATCGCGTCGAGTCGGCGGCCAAAGTAGCCGAAATGTTGCGCGACCTCTTGGCACAGTATCAACGTGGAGCACTGCCGAAAGTTCGACGCCTCCCTCGAACTTCGCTGGTGATTGGAGTCGTTGGAGTGGCCTTGGTCGCGGCGCTCGTTGTGGCCTCCTTCTGGCCGAATCGGCTTCCGCCAGGCTCGGTTAAATCACCGATCCCCGATCTTGAACCTTCCCAGCGATCGAGTGTATCGAGTGCTGCTCCGAATTGGGTTCTGGATCGCGTTGAACTTGACGAAGCATGGCGAAGCATTATCTCGCTGGAGCAACGAGCGGGGCATAGCAAGAGCCATGAGGTAGATCCATTCGACGCCTCGATTGATCGCGTTCGCAACGATCTCGATGCCTTTCAACGTCGCTTGGCAGAGTGGGCCGAATAGTCGATCGCGTGAAACACAAGCAGGGCTGATTTTTTGGTTGGGGCGTCAAATTTTCGAGAGGGAAATAATCATGAAGAATTTGAATTCGTTTGCCGCAGTGATTGGCGCATTGGCAGTGGCACTTGGGTTAGGTTTGGCGAACGGTGGTTTGGTTCAGGACACGGCAACGGTAGCCCCGTCCCAGGCACTTCCGGGACAAACTGCCAGTTCCCCAATCGGTGCGACGGTGAACGCTGCGGACAATCGTTACGATGACCCGTCGACGACGCCCGGTGGCCAACAGCCGGCCGCAGCGCCGAATGTCGCCGGGTACCCTTTTGGTTTTGCGACAAGCAGTACGCAGGGCATTGATGTCACCAATCCGTCGTCGTCTGCTCGTAGGGCATGGTTGCATTCCTATGGCACGGGGAATCCGCAAACTAACGAAGCCTTGAATGCGGCCCTGGCAACTTGGCGTGAAGCCCGCGATGAATCCGCAAAACAAGAAGCCAAAGGGCAGGCCAACGCCGCCTTGGCCAGCATCTATGACGAATTGCTGGACGGACAAGAGAAAGAGATTGGCGAACTGGAACAGCGAGTGGTGGCGTTGCGCGAGCAATTGAAGCGACGCCGTGAAGCCAAGGCCAAGATGGTTGAACTCAAACTGGAAATGTTGCTCAGTCAAACCGATGGATTGGGTTGGCCCAGCGGCGATTCGAACCAGTTCTTTGGAACGATCGGCACTCCGCTGTTGTTACCAAACAGCAATCCCAGGTATCGGCAAGACAGCGTTGCGCCCGCAGCGGCCGCCGATCTTCGCCAGCCCCGATAGTGACGAAGGCCAGGATGCTCTCGGTTTCGCTGCCACTCACTCAAGGTTGTCTTGTCGATCGATGGCACGATGCGTTTCAAGCCCTCTCTAGTACTGCCAACGCGAATCGCTTCGCGATTCCTGTTGGCAGTCGCGACTCCAAGTTCAGCAAAAACCGGAGTAGCGATCTCGCGGGAGTTGGCGCGAGACGGTTTTGTCCAGGCTAAACAGTTCACCGAAACGGATGGCGCTCGCATGTGGGGAGTGTCGCTTGTGGGTCCAATCATGATTGTGGACCAGAGCACGCGCGAGATCGTCGCCACGCATGCCGATGGTGAAGGTCACTTGATCGCGGTCGACGAACGATGGGGCGGACATTTGTCTGACCACATTTAGCCAGCGAATACCAGTCTCAAATGGGCTGGTGTTCGTTGGACGATGGTGCTGAGGGATGGGATACCTAGCTCTCGTTGCGAGCGTGGTCGTTTGTTCATGCAGGAGAGTTTTCCTTTGATCCGCACACCGCCGAATCACTAAGCAAGCAGCGCACATTTTATCGTTCCTGGCGAGCGTCTGACCATTGTGGAACGATTGAGGCCCCGGACGGAGCGGTGATCGACTTTGCCTCGCCGATGACGATTTCTTTTCCGACTCCTTTCGGTGCTCGCCCGGAAACGCTTCCCTGGAAAATTGAACTCAACGAGAACTATCGACTAGTCGCCCCCAAATCAACCGGGTGAAAGGTCAAATCGCCTTAGTTCGATCGATTGTCGCACTCGCTAGTTGACGGGGTCGTCTCGAATGACCGGGGCGCCCACTTCGGCTGGTCCAGCGGCCATGATCGCGCTCGCGACCTCAAAAGACGTTTGTCGAGTATTCTGCCCCAGCATTTGCAGACTACCGAGGCATGCCAGAACAATCAGACTCAACATCAGGACATACTCAACGGCAGTCGTCCCTCTGCGGAGTTGGTGCTGTTTGAAAAGCATGCGAATCATGATCCGTGTTGTGGGTCGGAATTAACTTCGGAATGGTACATATCTCAATTGTCCACTATGTATCAAGGCAACAACCGGACCCTCCGAGTGAAAAAAATTCTCGATTCGTTTTTCTCGAACAATGGCTCTGCCCTGCGGGGCGGATTGTAGTGAGTGGAGCGATTCTGCACGTTCGGGTCGAGTCCGAGTGAAACGTGGCGACAGCAACCGCCTGTCCTGATACAATGTCAGGTCGTGATTGTTCTTGCAGGTAGATGATGAACGGGTTGAGGCATGACCAGATCAGACTTCTTGGCACCGATGGGTGAGAAGACGCGCAAGGTGGCCATCATGGGGTTGGGCGCTGCGGCGATGGTCTGTTGGCCCTTATTTGTCCTGGTTGTCGGTGTTGCTTTGGTCCTTGTCCCCAACGATCCCCAAGCCCCAATAGGTTCGATTCTGGGATCCATGGCAATTTTCGGTGGCCTTGCTTTCGCGACCACTTGGATGGTCATTCGGCTGATACGCCGAGAGCGTTCCCAGAACGGCATCACCATGATGCCCGAGTGGTTTATCCAGGTCTTCGGTATCTTGCTTCTACTTGGAATCGTAGTATCCGCTGTGCTATTGCGAAACATTTGGTTAGTCGGTGAAGGTGTAGCGGCCGCGATTGCGATGATCACCATTCGATCCATGGTTCGATCAAAAGGCACTTGAATTGAGAACTCAAGTGCTTTTGAATCCCAACGGTTCTGGCGGCGATGTCTATCCGTTTCTGGCGGTAGGAAAACAATTGCAACGACTGGGCCACCATGTTGGGGTAATGACCAATCCCTTGTTCAAGGAACGAGTCGGTGAGGCAGCGTTGGAGTTTATTCCGCTGGGGTCCGAAGCCGAATTGAATCGAGTCGGCCAAAGTCTAACGAGCGTTCCAAAATCTCGCGTCTGGGAAGTCGCTTTGCGCTGGACAGCCGAGTCGGCAGTGGAGTCCGTCGCGTATTTGGAACAACGCCGATTGCGATATCCAACGATGCTGGTCGGCAGTCCACTGAGTTTTGGGATGCGGTTGATTGCCGAGAAGTATCAGCTACCATCCGCGACGTTGGTCCTCAGCCCCTACGTTTTGCGAAGTGTCATGGCAAGTCCTGTGGTGCCTCCGCTGCTCCTCCAAGCCTGGATGCCACAGTGGTTGAAGCGACTCCAGTATTGGGCGGCGGATCGGTGGGGGGTCGATCGCGTGATTGGACCGATTCTTGGACCGCTTCGCCGACAGATGGCATTGGAACCGCGGGCTCGATTTCTGCAGGAGTGGTGTTTCTCGCCGGAGCTGGTTGTGGGCTGTTTTCCGGAATGGTTCGCGCCGGTCCAGCGAGATTGGCCGCGGACGTTTCAGCATGTTGGCCCGATCCATTGGGAGCCTTCGACTCTCGGGAAAAAGCGGGGCCCCAACAGCGAGACAAGTTGTGCAGAACTCGAGTGCACCGATACCAGTCGTCCGCCGATCGCAATTCTGGCGGGTTCGGGTGGCGCACCATCTGCGGACTTCTATCAGGCCTGGATTTCGGCCAGTGCAGCGATGGGTCGAGGGTTGGTTATTATTGAGAAGGATCTAGCGATGTTGCCTTCCGCGCTCCCGGACCATGTTCGAGTGGTCCCGTACTATCCTTTGGAGCCATTGTTGCGGCAGGTTTCCGTTTTGATCCATAGTGGTTCGATCGGAGCAACGCTTCGTTGTGCAGCCGCCGGAATTCCGCAGTTGGTTTTTCCTCGGTTTAATGATCAATTCGATAATGCCGCTCGAGTCCGCCGTTTAGGGATTGGCACGGTGTTGGGACCAGCGGCAATGCGTGGTTTGGATGGACACAGAGCGGCAGCACTACTGTCGCAGTTATTCAGCAATGCAGAGCTTCAACAGCATTGCCAGACCATTGCGAATCGACCGCATGCGGACGGTGCTATTTTCGCGGCGCAGCTCATCGATCAAGTCTTCCGCCGTCGAGTTCAATAAAGCGCAAGCCGCACCGCAGCAACTATTGCCCAACAAGAAGATGGTCACTGGGTCTTGCGGCAAATGTGAAACTTCGCCCGCCACTGCCAGTCGAATCCACGACCGTGTTTGGGCCAGTTCCAGAATCGTTTGTAAACAAGTCAATTCTCGTTTGGTGTGGTAACGAATGGCCCGCAATATTGGATTTATTGCTTTGCGGTCCAAGTCTCGGCCAGCATGAAGATGGCAGTGGCTTCGCCGGTGGCGTCGGAGCGGCGGATGGTGGAGTTGGTTTCGCCAGCGATGTCGAAGAAGTGGGGCAGGCCACCGGACTCTAGTTGTGCGTCCTGTAGCCGTTGATGGATACGTTCCATTTCCGACGGGAATTCTTGCTCCAGTCCCATGAACCGACAGCCGTAAAGTAACACCGCTAACTTGAACGAGTATTGACGACAGAAGTTTGTTTGGCCACTTAGGAAATTGTCGTATTCGGACTTGCCAGCGAAATCGGTCAGCACGCCGTGTTTGGTGTCCCAGCGAATGTGGTTCGGGTCGTTACTTGATTCGGGTCGAAAAATTCTTCGGAGGCGACCAAGTGCCGAATCAACCTGGCCCTTGCGAAACTCGAATAAAGACTGATACACCGCATGTTCGGCAAACAACATCGGATGTCCTGCGGTAAAAGCAGGGTCCTCGGTCATGATGAAGTTGCGAACATCGACTGTAACCATGTGGGACTTGGGGTCGCCGACCGAGTGGTCCTTGAGCGTCATGATCCCAAGCGATCGTCCGTGGACGATATCCGGACCAGTCGGCTTGTGATGGATGGATGCAAGCGGTTGCCATACAACTTCATGCAACGAATTCGAATTACAGCCGAGTCGTTCCAGCGATTCACGAAGTTTTTGGGCTACGTTTGGATGCGTCAGCGACAACGCATACGAGGCCCACAACGTATCGGTAATGGTATATCCTGCCAAGCAATCGGGAATTTCTGGTGATAGCGTGGGATCTTTCCAAGCAATAACAGATACCGCCTGTTCACGACCATCTACTACTAACGATCCCGTCTGCACATGCCGCACCAGCCACTCGCCCGCCCGCTCCACCGCGTCACGAGTCACTTGGTCCTGAGGCAGTGAAAGTGTTTCTTGAGCACACAAACTTCCGGCCCAAGCCAAGAGCAAAAACAGAATCTCAATACGAATCAGACTATGTAATCCGAGCATAAGGAACAATCACTTCGATGAGACGTTTTGGGTACGGGGTCACGCTGGTCACTTTCCGGTCGGCTTCCGTGCTTTGGTTTTTGGCTTCACGCTAGCGGCCGCGATAGGTGTTGTTTTGCCATCCTGCCAGACAACGAGCGGCAGGCCGTGTTCACGGTGCAGTTCGACCGCATCCTGAGCCGCCAGATTCAGTGCGTTCTGGATTCGCGGCAACGTCGGCGTTTGCTGGCCCTTCGGCGACCGAGTTTCCGTGTGTTGATTTATCTTGTTGATCATGGGCGATCGTCCTTTTCGATTTGCTTCCACAAAGTTTTCTGAACGACTCTGAGCTTGCCATGTTGGCTTCCGGCAGCAATCAATTTCATTGCTCCAGCCTGAGAATTGTCGAAGACCTGCCAGTTTGTAGCGATGGGTTGGTAAAGTTCAAAGAAATTTTCTAATCCGGCTCGGTATCGGCGACGAATCGTCTCTACGGGAATATGATGGCCGCCCAGTAAGACCCGGTTGGCAACTCGTGCAACGGCCAAGTCTGCGGAGGGCAGAAACAAGAATACCAACTGAAACTGAGACCCTGCGGCGATTGGTTTCTTCAGACGCGGCGCGAGTGTCCGGGCGGCCAGAGTTGTTTCGAGTCCAAAGCTGATTCCCGCCGCGAATAAAGCTTCCATTCTCTGAATCATGACATCCCTGGCAGCTAGTGCCGCACCGTCCGGATCAAACGGTGACAACCCCTGGGCAATCAGATCGGCGTTGATGAACTCAATGACACCCAATGCTCCGTTCAGCAGACGTGACGCAGCAGTCGATTTTCCAGCACCGTTCGCTCCAGCAATCAACACTGCAATCGGTGGATGCGGCGACGAACCGGTGCTAGGCATGGATCACCGTCGGCAAGTAGCTGTAAACCGCTTCCAATTGATGGGGTAGCGGATCGACGCGGGCAATGGATAAAGAAAAGAACGGGTCGTACTCGTAGGCGAGACCAAGGCGATGGGCTTCGACGCCGAGACGAAACAGCCTCGCGTCCCCATCGCAAGAGTGACTGTCCGCAGAGATCGTCAATTGCTCAACCTGATTTGCGCTGAGAACCGGATCGTGAGTCAAACCGGTCTTTAGCCCTCGTCCGATGATTTTCAGGGAGGTTCCCATCGGAATAACCGCAAGCACTTCGATCCGTTCAGGCAGGGTTGGTCCACCCACTTGGCTTCCTGGTCGAATTGATGAATGCTTGGTTTCGGTCATTTGCGAATCGTGTCTTGGTAGTTAAACCGACGAAAAATTGAAGTTGCCACATGTATTCCCAAGTTGCGGGCCTTGTCTAGCCATGAGATAAAGCAATTGTATCCGAATAGCGGTTGATTTGTCTCGGTCTTTCAAGCCCTTATTGAGCGAAACTCCGCGCCGATCGGCGGACCACATCCGCCGGTTGGGTTTGTTTCAGCCCAGCCAGGCGTCCATTCGAACAAAAAAATGGTCGGCTGCTTCGTCTGCGGGGGATATCGCTAGAAGGGATCGGAGCGGCTTGATAGGTTCCTACTTTACCTTGAACTCTCGTTCAAGGCAATTGTTGATTCCATCGCGAACGTGCTGCTGAACGCTGCGCGGATCGTGGCGAGATATTGTCCATACAAATTCTCATTGTCCGGAGTTGGGGTTTGATGATGATCGGCTTGAGGGATAACGAACTTGATCTTGGGACCAGGGTGAGCCGCGAAAACGCGGTCCTGATTCGTGGGTGGCACTATTGTGTCAAACTCTGCTTGAACCATTAGTAATGGGCAGGAGCAGGCCTTGACCAAGTCTGTCGAATCTAGATTGGCGAATGACTCGTTGGCAGCGTTGTACCTCTCGCGATTCTTCCGCTGGTCGCTGGTTAACCATTTCGGCACGGGGCCATGATACCAGCGTCGGCGATGCTCCATGATCAAGGGGAAAAGGTCCAGCGGGTTGCGCAACAAGAGTCCGATGACTGGGGCGTATTGTTGCTGGGTCGCAAACGCGACGGTCTGCATGGCTGCGAGTGACCCAATCGAATTGCCGTAGACCAAGAGCGGCACGCCGGGATATTGGCGGCGTGCTTCGTCCAACATCGCCAGAGACATCGCGGGGATGTGATCCAGAGAGGCTCGACCGGGACTTTCGCCATAGCCCGGCGGATTGATGGACCAAACTTCGATTCGCTTGTCCGGCCAAGCATTGGCGGGATGAGGCGGTGATAGCTCCGCGCGGCCTGCGGTGCCGGGGAACTTGATGATCAATAGCTCCAGGGAGCGATCGACTGGTACACGAGAGGGGTTGCCGGTAAGAAGTTGCGGAATTTGCTGTTGGCGAAAACAGGCGAATCGCATTGGCTGCCGTTCGATCCAAAACTTTTCTTGCGGAGCATGGTCCAGCGGATGGCGAGTCGGTCGCAAACACAGGCGATCCAACATCCAGCGACGCAAGGAAAATGGACGTGAATGAATCGGTCGTGGATCAGGCATCGGCTCACGAATTGACGCGGACAGCTGTTGATTCGTTCTTAGGTGGGTTGCGCCCGATCATTGGGTATTGCTCCAAGTCCCAGACTTGTCCGCTGAACGGTCCGGCATCGGCTGAGAGCATGAACACGACGGTTGCGGCTACTTCGTGGGGACGAAAGATCCGTCCGGCCGGAGCAAAGATGCGGGGCAAATCCTTCTCCCAGTCCGGGCCTAGGCCATGTTCGCGTTTGCGGCGCTGTTCGTTTTCTGTGAGAATCCAACCGGGGTTGACTTGATTGACTCGGACCCCATGCTCTTGCATCAAGGTGTCACCCAAGTTGCGTGTCAAAGTCATTAGCGCACCTTTTGAAATGCTGTAGGGCAGCAAGTTGGGTTCGCCGCAGTAACTATTGACACTGCCAATGTTGACAACGCTACCGGACGTTTTGGCCAAATGGGGGAGCGCGGCTTGAATCAACAAGAACGGTGCCAACGTGTTGACGCGGATGGCTCGCATGAACAACGCAGCGTCCGTGGTCTCCAAGTTGGTGAACGGAATGTAGGCGGCGTTGTTGACCAGTCCGGTGACCGTGCCGAACCGGGCGACGGTTCTCGCGACCAAATCCGCACAGGAGCCCTCGTGCTCCAAGTCGGATAAGGTAATCTCCCAACGGTGCTCCTGAGCGGGAAATTCACGGTTCAACGTCAAACGTAGTTCGGCCGCCAAGTCGGTTTCCAAGCCATGCCACATCACGTTGGCCCCTTCCGTCAAGCAATGGTGGGCGATCGCTTTGCCAATTCCGGTCGTGCTACCGGTAACGATGACGGTTTGGTTACTAAGTCTAGGCAAGATCATCTTCCATTAAATCGGGCCCAAAGGGAGCATCCGCACGATGCATTCGCTTTCCAGTTTAACCGAGTTTGGTGCGTCGTCCGAGTCGGCACCCATACTTGCGCCCGCCGGGGTGTTTTCTGATTGCAAACCGCCTCAGACGAATCAGGGCCAGGTCGGGACGTCACGGACCCTTGCCCCCGGGGCGGATAAATCGGTATTCTCAAGGGATAGCCTGTAGGCTGGGATCATGTCGACTCGTGGCGAGAAGACTGCCAACAAAACTCGAACGCTAAAGAAAGCTGGATCAGCATGGCCAAGAAGACAATCGCGCAAGTGGACGTTGCCGGCAAGAAAGTTTTGATGCGAGTGGATTTCAACGTTCCGCTGGACGAACAAGGACACATCACGGACGATTTGCGAATCCGCATGGCGCTGGATTCGATTCGTTCGGTGACTAGTCGCGGTGGACGCCTCATTTTGTGCAGCCACTTGGGCCGACCCAAGGGGACTGGAGTCGAGCCAAAGTATAGCTTACGCCCGACCGTGGCGCGTCTCAGTGAGTTGTTAGGGCAGGGCGTTGAATTCGCCGCCGATACCGTCGGGCCGGAAGCCAAAGCGAAAGCCAGCGCGCTGCAAAATGGTCAGGTTCTGATTCTCGAAAACGTGCGTTTCAACGCGGGCGAGAAGGACGGCGATGCCGAGTACGCGGCGACCTTGGCCGGCTTGGCTGATATTTATTGCAACGATGCGTTCGGAACTTGCCATCGCAATGATGGTTCGATGTATGCCGTGCCGAAGGCCATGTCGGGCAAGCCTCGAGTGGTTGGGTTCTTGGTCGAGAAGGAGATTCGGTACCTGTCGGACGCCATCAGTCAACCGCAGCGACCGTTTGTGGCGATCTTGGGTGGCGCAAAGGTCTCGGACAAAATCAAAGTGATCGATAATTTGTTGAACGTGTGCGATCAAGTTTTGATCGGCGGTGCGATGGCTTACACGTTCTCCTTGGCCAGCGGCGGTCGAGTCGGTAAGAGTTTGGTCGAACGAGACCGGGTGGAGTTGGCTCGAGATCTGATGCAGCGCGCCGGCAATAAGTTGGTTCTGCCGACCGATACGCACTGTGGCGACGCGTTTTCTGCTGACTGTCAGAAGCAAGTGGTCGCAGCGGGCGAGATCCCGGACGGCTTTGAAGGACTGGACATCGGACCAGCGACTGCCAAGCATTACAGTGAATTGGTCAAATCCGCGCGGACCATTGTCTGGAACGGACCGATGGGTGTCTTTGAAATGCCGCCCTTTGATCAAGGAACACGCGCGGTGGCCGAGGCCATCGCAGCTTCGTCCGGAACCAGCATCATTGGTGGCGGTGATAGCGCTGCTGCGATCGCATCGTTCGGCTTAGCGGATCGCGTCAGCCATGTCTCGACAGGTGGTGGTGCTTCGCTCGAGATGCTGGAAGGCAACAAATTCGACGCGGTCGAAATTTTGGACGAGGCCTAAACGACCGTGCGAGGCGCCCGGTTGAACCGTTCCATTCGCATCGCGTGAGCCGATGGGCGCTAGCCACCGATCTGATGCATCGTTCGTTCGGGTCGTTCGAACTGTTGTTGACCGATCAGGTGGCCAGGTCGCTTTTCTGCGACGCAGGTGCGGATTTGTTCGAGGATCAGCGGTTCCGCGACACCTTGGCGGAGCAAGGATCGCAGATCCCACTCCTCCAATGAAAACAGGCAATTCCGCAACTTGCCTTCTGCAGTCAATCGCAATCGATTGCAGGTTCCGCAGAACGGAGCGGTGACGGGATGGATCAGTCCCAAACGTCCGCGCCCGCCGGCGTAAAGATAATCAAACGCCGGTTGCGCGGGATCGGTCCGAGGCGCCGGCACCAATGGCCCAAATTCGTGCTCGACAAGTTCGCGAATGGCCGCGCCGGAGAGAACTTTTTCGTCCGCCCAGTTCTGCTCGGAATCTAGGGGCATGTACTCGATAAAACGCAGTTCCAGATTTCGCTCCCATGCGAATCGAGCCAACGGAAGGACCTCCGCTTCGGTTAAACCTTTGATGGCGACGGCGTTGAGCCGAATCCGAGTGAAGCCGGCCTCTTGCGCCGCCGAGATGCCTTCTAGGACTTGGTCCAAAACATCGCGTCGTGTGATCTTCAAGAACGTGTCGTGGTTTAGGGCGTCCAGACTGATGTTCAAGCGGTCGAGTCCGGCCAGCTTGAGACGTTCGGCGTGCCGAGCCAAAGTGACGGCATTGGTGGTCATTGCCACGTCGCGAATTTGCGGAATGCCTTTGAGCAATCGAATCAATCGATCGATGTCGGTTCTAACGAGGGGCTCGCCGCCCGTTAGTCGCAGCTTGTCGACACCCACTTGGGCAAAGAGCCGAACCAGACGTTCGATCTCTTCGAACGTGAGGATTTCGGCTCGAGGCAAAAACTTGACCTGCTCGGCGGGCATGCAATAGAAGCAGCGGATATTGCAACGATCCGTCACGCTAATCCGGAGATTATTGTGGCGTCGTCCAAAAGAATCGAGCAGCGGCAAATTAGTCATCGTCATGCCAACCGCCTCGCGAGTTTTTCAAACCAAAAGTTTCGCTTGCCTTTGTTGTGTCAACAATGTCAACTTGTGACAAAACGCTAGGCTGCGAATACGGGCAAATAATTCAAAGGCATTTGCAGGATGATGGTCGCCATGGCTGCCGAGTATTCGGGGCCACCGCCATCGTTAGCCCATGAACCGTCGCCTTGTTGGGATTTGACCAATTCATCACGAATCGCGGGGTACCAATTGTTCCAATAGTCACCTCCCGCGTGCCACATGGCTTGGACGGAATAGTAATGAGTGTAGAAGTAATGGCCGCCCATTCCCATGCCGACCATTTTTCCTGGACGTGTTCGATCGATTGCCTTGAGGCCTTGCTCGACTTCGGGGCCTTCGTAGATTCCTGCACTGTAGAGTGAGGTTACTCCGGCGGCGGTCATGGCCGGGGAGCCATGCCCGGACCCTGGCATGTATGAAAACGAACCGTCCCGATTTCGACTCTTTTTGACGTAATTGATACACTTCTCGCGCACGTCGTCCGGAACATGGATCCCGGCGTCTCGCGCCGCGCGCAAGCCCATGATTTGGCAGATGGTCACCGAAAGGTCCGCGTCCACAGGTTGAGGTTGATACCGCCAACCGCCTTGGTTGTTTTGCGCCTTGACGGTCAGGTCAACCGCGCGGCGCAGTTTTTCGCCGATTTCGCGTTTCCGCGTCATGCCATAGACTTGAGCCAAGAACAACATCGAGAAGCCATGGCCGTACATGTTTTCGTGGACGGAGTTATCCGCCAACGCGATGTAACCGCTTTCTTGGACATTGTTCGAGACATACTCGGCGCACAGGTCCACGTTGCGACCGTACTTACCGTCCCCTGGGACGCTGCCACCGGCCATGAAGGAGAGACCAGCCAACGAAGTCGTGGCTACACCAGCCGCATAGCCGTTGTTGCCAAACGCGCCGCGAAATTTGCCGTCGCGCACTTGCTTGCGGACCAAGTACTGATGGGCCTTTTCGATTGCCCCCAAAGTCTCTTCCGTCATTAATTCGGCAGGGCTCTTCTCGTTGGCCGATGCTTTGCGATCCGCCCACGCCCTGCTGGTGCTGGCCAGAGACAATCCCAAGCCAACCGCTCCCAACGACGCCTTCAAGTATTGTCGCCGATCCATTGATTCACTTTCGTCCCTAGTTCGGCCCCAATTCGCCGCCAACGGCCCCCAAACTCCGGTACCAGTATAATCGACGGCGTTCTCCGTAAACACCGCAATCGCTGATCCGGATTTTGATGAAATGCTGAATTATTGCGAAAAGCCCTTGGCTAACGGAGCTGAGGCGACTACATTACCCCCGACCGTTTTGTCTTGCTTTGCTGGTTGTTGCCGAATACGAGTCTGTCTTGCAGACCCGGCAACCGAGAAACCACCATGAAGTTCAAGCACAAGCAGTGTTTTCGCGACAAGTCTTCGCTGGTCTGGTAGAGACCAATTTAGTCCCCGGAAGGGCTGGCATAGCGTGTTTTTCACGCAGGTGTTTTTTCTGCACTGGAGTATTTTTGACTCCGGTGCGACTTTAGCATCGGCTGTCAGTACAAGTGGGTGACTAGGAGAGAAGCAGCGTCGCGCACAAGGTCGACGCCGGTAGGTATGAGTGTTCGGGACGAACTTGTTGCCCAAGTTTACAGGCCCGAGGGTACCTGCCTTTCCTCCTTTTTCCCCTTGGGATTGCTTTCATGTCCAAAGTGTTACCGGCTGCTAGCCCGGCAGCCGAGGCTGCGCTGTTGTTGTTTAGTGATTTGGAGTTGCGGGACGAAATCCAGCAAGCGGTGCTGGATTCTGGTTACGTTCAACCAACCCCAATTCAAGCCCAAATCATTCCCCATGTCTTGGCGGGGCGCGACGTCTTGGCTCAATCCCAGACCGGAAGCGGCAAGACGGCGGCATTCGCTTTGCCGATTCTCTCGAAGATCGAAGTGCCGACCCGACGTCAACCGCAAGTCTTGGTGCTGGCTCCGACTCGTGAACTGGCCATGCAGGTGTCCGCATCGTTCCAGCAATATGGTCGCAATCTGGCCGGGCTAAACATTGCCACGATCTATGGTGGCCAGGACTATGAGGTTCAATTCCGACAATTGAACCGTCAGCCGCAAATTGTGGTCGGGACACCAGGTCGAGTGATCGACCACGTGAATCGCGGACGATTGGATCTGAGCGGCATCGACTGTTTGGTTCTCGATGAAGCCGACGAAATGTTGAACATGGGCTTTTTGGAAGACGTGCAGTTCGTTTTGGAGAAGATGCCAAACGGGCGTCAGATCACCTTGTTCTCGGCCACGCTCCCGCCGGCGATTCGCGAGATTGCCGAGCAATACTTGCGGGATCCGGTACATGTGACGATCAAACAGAAAACGATGACGGCCGAATCGATCCAGCAGCGCGCCGTGTTTGTTGGAGTGAGCGACAAGTTGGATGTCTTGGCGCGCTTTTTGGAGATGGAGACCACCGATGGTGTGATTGTCTTCACAAAAACCAAGGAATCGACCATCACGGTTGCGGAATACTTGGTTGAACATGGATACAAGGCCACGGCACTCAATGGGGACATGCCACAAAAAGTTCGCGAGCGCGCGATTCAGCAACTCAAGTCTGGGTACCTGGACATTGTGGTTGCGACCGATGTCGCGGCGCGCGGTCTCGATGTTCCGCGGATCAGCCATGTGTTCAATTTCGATTTGCCGCATGACAGCGAATCGTACATTCATCGCATCGGACGAACCGGTCGAGCCGGTCGGTCTGGGCACGCCATCGTTTTCTTGACCGGTGGCCAAAAGAGCAAGCTGCGTTTGATCGAGCGAGCTACCAAACAGCCGATCGAAGTTGTCGAACGCCCAACGGCCAAGCAAATCAACAAGCGACGTGTCGAGCGGTTCAAGAGCCGGATTCGCGAAGCGATCTCGAATCAGGACCTCGCCATTTTTCAACACATGGTGCAGGAATTGGTGCAGGAAACGCCGGAAGTTTCCCTCGAGCAAGTCGGTGCCGCACTGGCCCAAATGCTGCAAAATGGTCGGCCATTTTTGTTGGAGGATCGACCGACCGGGCGACGCCATCGTGAAGACAGTTACGACCGCGATGACCGTAACTCGCGTGCCTCGCGATCGGAACGCCCTCCGCGACGTGATCGCGCTGAGGGGCGAGATCAACATGACCGCGGGGACCGTCGACCCAAGTCAGATCGAGCAAGTTTCAACGAACGACCTGCGAAGGGTTTTCGCGCGAACGCTCCTGCCAAAGGTAAAGAGAGCCGAAAAGCGACGTCTCGTTCGGCACCGCCCAGCAACGACATGAATCGCTATCGCGTGGAAATCGGCTGGGACGATGGCATCAAGCCGGGCACGTTGGTTGGAGCGATCGCCAACGAAGCCGGGCTCGATGGACGCGACATCGGCACCATCAATATTCAAGACCGGCATTCGTTTGTCGACCTACCCAAGAGTCTGCCACTGGATGTCGTCGAGTCGTTGGGGATGACCAAGATTCGCGGCAAGTCGCTTCGCCTGTCACCCGTTATCGGCAAGCCCAAAGGCCCGGGTCGTAGCGATTATTCCAAGGATTGAGCTCGAATGGCGGGGCGGGCCATGGACAGTCGATAGTTGGGCGGAAGGTCGTCGCGATGACGATCGGTTTTCCGTGGATGCTCGGCATGGTCCCTCTCAAACAATTTGTTGCCAACCCGCTGGTGTTGATTCTCGTCATTACGACGGGAGGATTGATGCTGGCGGGGCGGATGTGGGACGGGTATCGGTCGACGTTGCAGCAGCAAGCGGCCTATCAATTATCGCTCAACAATACTCGTTTGACCGAGGCACCGTCTTGGCTACCTGAAGGGGTGCATGCCAAAATCCTTGCCCAAGTGACTGAAAGTGGAGCAAACTTGTTCGAACCGGAACTGGTCGTGCAGGTTGCGGACTCCCTCCAGCAAAACTCGTGGATCGAAGATATCATCGAGATTCGTAAATCTCCTTCCGAGCTGAGAATCGATGTTCGTTTCGGGAAGCCTCTATTGGTGGAGCTTCCAGATGGCAAAGTGGCTCTGGTGAATCCTCGCGGTGAGAAAGTTGACGCCCCAGGTCTCTCGCCGGAAATCTCCCGGCAGGTTCTCCGGATTGCTGCGAGCGACCTGGTGTCTGCGACGGCGGCTTTGGGCCAACCTTGGCCGGATCGTCGAGTCACGCTGGCGACGGATTTGGCTCGGCAACTGGCTTCTATCCACGAGGCGGCCGGATTGGCCGGGATTTACGGTCGCTATCTTGATGACTCTGGTCCGCGACGCAGCTCGGCGGATCGGCCCGAACCTTCGATCGAATTTCGCCTATGGACGGTCGGCCGCAACGAGATCATTTGGGGCAGTCCGGTTGGGAAGGAGATCGCGGGTGAGGCTACAGCGGCCACAAAAATGGCCGGTTTGGCCCGGTATGTCCAGATTCACGGCCTGATCGATCAAGGGAAGGACTTGCCCGCCGCCAGGGGCAATGTGCTCGACTTGAGGTCCGGCGAGCTGAAGGTTGTGCGAAACGCGAAACAGGCGAGCGAGTTTTTCGGGAGTCTTCGCTAGCGGGAGCGGACGGGTTGAAGAAACGGACGAGCCCTGACGATTCAGTTTGAAGTGCGGCAGTAGGGATAGCGGGCTCTCGGGAAAGCGGGTAATTCGGTATGATTGGGCAAGCTGTGGCGGTGGCGCCTCCGCCATAGAAAGACCTCCAGACCGGTAAGACAAATAATGAGCAAGAAATCACTTCGAACTTGGATTGCTACAGGACTCGGCGTTTTCAGCGCGGGAACGATGCTGGCCTGCCACACGGTCACCGCCGACGACCACAGCCAAAAACTGGCAGCGGTGGTTACGCGATTGAGCGACTGGGTTGTGGACTCACCGGATGCCGAACCGTGGCGAGTTTACTTGGACCTCAACAGTTTGGAGACGGTTGCTGGGCGCGGCTATCGCGCTTCTGCCGCGGATCTAGCTCAGGCGGCAGCTCGCTTGGGTGAATCGAATCCGTCGCTGGCTCACCCGAATTTTCGCGCCGTGCAGGCCGCCTTGCAAGAGCAACTCCGTCGCATCCAAGCGGCGGATGCGAAGTATCCTGAATCGACTTACTCCTCGGCAAGCATCGAGCCATGGAAAGCGGCGTTTGCTGCGGAGCGAGCGAATTTAAAATCTTTCTCGAGCTCGCAGGCGAACGAAAAACGAATCTTGTTGTTGTCAGAAGTCCAGGCGCTGCGACAGTACATCGTGGAACGCGGTCCTGGATTTGCGAACTACGTCACTCCGCCGCCTGTGCTGTCGGCACTGGATCCCGGCATGACCGCGAAGGAGCCGGCGGCGATTCACGCCGAGCAATTGGAACAACTAGACCGCTTGATCCAATGGTTGCAATTTCCCGTCGTCTTCGCGTGGGAGAATCCAACCTCCGCCGTGCCAGCGGTTGGTCGGATTTCTGACGAGCGTAGCAATGCTTATCGGATCGGGGACAGCAGCGAGGTTGATGATCGCGCCTCCATTCGAACCGTGTCCTTTCAAGATGTTCCGGCAGACCCGTCTCTGAACGACATCTTGGTCGGCTTGAGGCAACAGCAGGCATGGCTGCAAACGAATAGCCGCTTGGACCCCAATCCTTACGTGGGCTATGTCGTTTGGTTGTTGAATGATTATCAGTCAGCTTTGAATCTGGGTCGTCGTGAAAACATGACCCAAGTACTCGCACGGCAAATCGATAATTTGGTTCAGGCTTTGGATGAATGGCATGCACGCGGCGATCGCAACAAGCAGGCGGAAGTGGGGCGGATCATCGGCCTGTTGGATAGCGTGGATCAAGCTCCCGAGTTAATCACGGCGTTCAAGCGTGCTTACTTCCGCAACAACGCGGCGGTATTCGTAGGCGAATCATTGGTCAATCAATTGGCGTCGCGACCGGTCAATGAGACGCAACCGGTCTATGAAGTCATCCTCGACAATCAAGTCTTTGGTACGGCGACGACCAACGGGCAAGTCCGGATCGACTTTGTACCCGACGATCGGCAGGCGCATGTGAGTTTGCAGTTGCGGGGGATTGTCGACTCGGACAACTACACACCGGCCGGACCAGTGACGGCGTTCACGGGTTCGCAAGCAGACGTCGAAGCCAGAAGAAGTATCTACCTGAATGTGGGCGGCTTCTATCAGCGTGCTCCGTATGGGGCAGCCAATTTGCAATCCTACTTCAAAGGAACCAGCTGCGGGCGAATCATCGATCGCTTGGGCGAGATGCAATTCGCCAACCAGCAAGCGGGGGCAGAAGCGATCGGAGCGCGGCGGGCGGAGAATCGCTTGGTTCGTCAGTTTGAAGAAGAAACATCGACCGCGCTGCGCGACGGCCGCGCACAGTTGAAAAAGCAACGGCAAGAGGCTGGTCTGCTTCGATCGCTTCGACCCACGGCTTACTTGTTGACGGACGAAAGCTTTTTGCAAGTACACGCCAAGAAGTACAGTGGTTCGCAAACGATGGCGCTGCAAACGCCGCCAACGATTGCAACGCCTTGCGACATTGCGTTTCAAATTCACGAGAGTTTTCTCAGCAATTTCTTGGAAGATGCCGTCGGTGGACGAACGCTGACTCATGAAGATGTGGCCCGCGTGGAAGCGGAGTTGAAGAAGGAGGCTGCGGCGAGTGGACAAATCTCGGACGAAGCCGGCCCGGCCCGTGAGGCATTCGAGTTGACCTTTGCGAACTCTCGGCCGATCGAAATTCGGTTTGAGGATCAAATGGTACAGGTCGTCCTCAACATTCGCACGTTCAAAGCACAAGGCCAATCCGTCAACGATGTGCAAGTGCTCATTCGTTTGAAGCTTCATCGCGACGCGAAAGACGCACAACTGATTCGTCTGGCTCAAGTTGGCAAGATTCGGGCGAGCTTGTTGGATCCTAGCAAGATCGATTTGAATACCGCCACGGTATTGGATCTGATTGAGAACACATTGAACCGCGAGATCGAACGGCAGCGGGAACGGTCGGGAGAAACTGCGGGAGCGGCGATTCCCGCGAACCTGATCGATCGAAAATGGTTGGCAGAAGTCAAAGAGCCACAAATCCTCAAGCTGGTCGAGACGACTCGCTTGGCGACCATCAGTTTTGCGGAGGGTTGGGCGACGGTCGCCTGGACCACGAATTCAGGAAGCTCATCAGCGCCCACCCTTGATGCCATCATTGATGCAGCTGGTTTTGAAGCCTTGACTCGCCAAACTCTGGCCGAGCAAGAGTAGGATCACTTGATATGAAGACCACCGAGCGAAAGCTCAGTCGAAATTACGATCGCGCTGCTTGGTTTTATGAAGCTTCGTCCAATATTTACAGTACCGGTCAAATCAAAGTTGCGAAACTGAGTCAGCTGCGGTTTATGCAGCCGGGACAGTCCATCCTGTATCTTGGCGTTGGCGCCGGTGAAGATGCCTGCGAAGCCGCCAAGCAAGGGCTCAAGGTGACATGCCTGGACATTAGCCAAGGAATGTTGAATCGCTTGCAGCGAAAACTTGATCGTGCTGGTGTGGACGCGGAACTGATTTGTGGTAATGCGTTCGATCATTGTCGTTTCGGCGAGTATGATGCGGTGGCTACGAACTTTTTCTTGAATTGCTTCAAACGGCCAATGATGCGCGAGATGATGCAACACGCGTTAGGCTTGGTTCGCCCCGGAGGGAGATTCTTTGTGGCAGATGTCAGCCCGCCGCAAGGCTCCTGGCCAGCACGTCTCTTCAATATTGCCTATTCCAAGTGGGCCATGGCGGCATTTTGGATCATGCGCTTGGTGCCTTGGCATGAGAACTACAACTATGCCGATGAATTGCGGCAGTTGGGAATTCAAGTGGACGAGGTGAGCAACTTCCGCTTGGCGGGGTTTGGTCCAATCATGTTTCAATCCGTCGCTGCTACGAAGCTCGCGAATTTGACCAGCAGCGTACCAAAGCCGCATTTGGGCGTCCCGAACGTAGCACCGGAAGTTCTTGATCGCCGATCCTCGGGAGTCAACCATGGCTCCTGAAACTTCGTGTCCTCAGCCGTGGCATTCTTCCGTTCAGGATGCGAGTGCTGGACCACGCTCCTGGTCAGGCGTCCCAACCATCGAAGATTCTTGGTCGAATCTGACGGCAGCCGTGAATCAGGTCGCCGCACTGGATGAAGCTCCGCTGGTGGCGCTTGCGCCTTCATCGATTCGGCCGAACGACTCCATAAACTCACTGAGTTTGGATTCCATCGTTCCGAAGCCGAACCAACCGCTGGCTGCGGCCAGAAAGTATGGTGGCTTTACACTGGCCTACAACACCGCCGTTCAGGACGGTCTCGAGTATTTCTGGTCGGGCGATGGGTACATCGCGTATCGATCCTACAATGGTTACGTGTTTGTGCTGGGGGACCCGGTGGCCCAGCGGGAGCAGGTGCCACAACTGTTGCGGGAATTCCTGGCCCGGTTTCGCAAGCCGACCTTTGTTCAGATTTCCTCGTCAACGGCAGCGGAACTCGTCAAATGTGGTTACTACATTAACGAAATGGGCGTTGATACTTGTCTGGATTTGCCGCAATATTCGTTTGCGGGAAAGTCCATGGAGCGAATCAGGTACGCGAGCAATTGGTTAAAGAAGCACGGCTATACGATCACGGAGTCGACTTACTCCGAAACATCCACCGACGAAGCGTTGGCAGTCACGAACGGTTGGCGGGATGGCATGAAGTGCCGTAAAGCCGAGATGCAGTTCTTGAATCGCCCGATCCGATACGAGGACGAGCCCGACGTCCGGAAGTTCTTTCTGCGTGAGGCCTCGGGGCGTTGCGTGGCGTTTTTCTACTTTGACCCGCTGTATCGCGCGGGCCAGGTTGTAGGGTATGCCACGGCAATCAAGAGACGCCTGCCCGACGCTCCCATCTATGCCGAGCAAGGATTGATGAAGTTTGCGGTCGAGCAGTTTAAAGGTGAAGGAATCGAGCAGGTCAATTTGGGCCTTTCACCCTTGGCCTGGATCGAGAACAAGACCTTTCGTCGCAATCCGTTTTTGCATCACAGTTTTCGGTACGCTTTTCGCGCATGGTGGGTCAATCGATTCTTCTACAATCTGGAAGGCCACGCTTTGTACAAGCGACATTTCAAAGGTCGCGAAGAACCATTTCATTATGCTTCGCCGGTCCTATTCAACGATTTGCGAATCTTCAATCTGATGCGGCTGACGGGCGTGTGTTGAGGTTGTCGCGAATAAGTGGGCGACCGAAGGCACCCGAGAGCCGACCACCTTCGGAAGTGGTTTGCTTCGAAGACGCCGTGGCATGTTGCAGCCGGCTCGTTCAATACCTTGAAGACGAATTTAAGTCGTCAATCAGACTCAGAGTTTGTTACGACTATTTAGCTTGCGAACTGTATCCTCTACGTTTTCAGTTTTCGTCGCCCCAGAAATCCAGCCAGCGATGTCGTATTCGGAAGTGATCAATCCGAGTGCTTGAATTTGTGCGGCAGTCAAATCACGTTCACAGGCAACGTAAGCCTCTTGCAATATCTCCCTAACTTTGACAGCAAAATCGCGTAGCTCCTGGTCAATTTTTTGTTTGACTTGGCCCACCGCTTCGGTAACTCTGGCCCAATCATCATTCGACAGACGACGATTATAGTGGGCCCAGCTTAGACCAAAGGACGTAAATTCTCCACCCACGAGATGTTGAAACTCCAACTGTTTAACACGTTTTAGTTCTGTGGGCGACAAAATTTCGACGATCGCCGCAGGGTACCGAAAATCTGGATCATCGAGCATGCGTTCACGCTCACTACCGTCATTAAACTCTCGGAATCCAAGATCCGTGTTCTGTAAAATTCGCCGTTTAATCTCAGCAATTTTCGTGTCGTCAATTTCGTTTGGAAATCGTATCAAAGCTCCAAGAAATGAATTACAAATTGATTCATTCAAAGCAATTTCGGAAGGCTTCAGCGCCATATCCTCGTCGTAGAAAACCTTATGGATTTTTTCTCGGAAATCACGATCGTCGTCGTTGTAGCTATACAGATTGCGCGAACTAAGTTTGCCCGAAACGTCGAGGAGACGAGTTTTGTCGTCCAGGGCAATGGGTTCTCCGACCATTTCGTCCCACCAATCGAGCTGTTCGGTGCCCAAATTTTCTCGCAGCTTAGCGTAATGCTCTTTTAGCAGGTGCTTAATCCGCTTTTCCGTTGCCGCCATCGTTTCAGCCAATTTACCTTCAATTTTCTTCTCGGTAACCGCCAATCTCTCCGCTTGCACGTTTGTGATTTTCAGCGACTCACGAAATTCCGGGTGCTTGTATAGTACGAGATCTTCATACTTGCCGGTTAACACAGCGTGGTAACGAATATACTGCGCCGTCGCATCCAATTCGAGCAAACGAAAATATTCGGGGTGGAGCTTTCGCAACGACAACTGAAGCTCCCAGTGGACATCCTCGTACATCTTTTTCGTACGTTCTGGCGGCCAAATCCCCAACATTTCAACGTCCATTAAGGAAATCGATCGCAATTCCGATATTGCGCCTGCAACAGCTTCACGAGCTGGGTGATTTTCCAATAGACCGGCTTTGAAATGTTCCATGGCGACGCCAGCCGTTCGGTACGCAATTCGATTCGGCAGCTTGGGTTGGGCGCACACCGGACTTGGTACGGCAGCAAAAAAGCAGAGCACGAACCCAAACAATTGGTGTACGCCAATTCGGAGTCGAAGCAAATGAACCACGTCAACCTCTCCCTTTTTCAATCAAAAACAAACGAACTTATTCGCCCGGACCTCCCGGCCCCGTCCCAGGACCATTTGGATTCGGCCCCTCGTGATAATGACCTGAGCGAGTAGCCTCACCCAACCAAAGTCCACTGCTACTGTTATCTACCGGTTTACTAACAAGCCTGATGTTTACTATTACATGTCCGTCCAAGATTGGACTAAATGTACCCGAAGTTTTTTCATCCGTCACAAACGTCGTCTCGCTATTTGCCGCAACCGTTACAGGGTCTGACGTGCCAGAGCCGTATTCAACCATAACCTTTGATTTCTTTGCACTACCAGACCATTTGTAGCGATACCAGGTCCATTCCAATCGATATTTCATCGCATGATTTGCAGTGTTATTGCAGTACGACTCCGCGGTAAATCCAATATCATTGGAGACAACGCAGTCATAAATCCGGTCGACGTTCACGCCTCCCGAGTTGTTGTCATGAAAAAGGGTTACTTCCGTTATTGAAGTCACGCTCTGCTGTGGTTGAGAATAAGCCAAGTTCGGTGCAGTAACGGAGAACATCATAAAAACTAAGAATGCGCGAATCATAACTCCTACCTTCCAAAAAGAGGTGATCACAAAACCAAAGAGGCGATCACAAAACCAAAGAGGCGATCACAAAACCAAACACCCCTCCGGACGACCGGATTCTATGAAATCGCGGGGAAGTTGTCAAGTCTGTGATTGGAATTTTTTACGGGAAACATTCAAGAGAAGATTTGACGGCGAACGTTTCCGCGTGACGCATGGTAACGAAAGTTTCGGAATTTCCGGTCGATTTTCTTCGTTAGTTTCGAAGTCATGCAATCAGAACGTAGGTGCCTCCTGACCGCCGAATTTCAAGCTTGGTTGAGAGTCGAGCCGCCCAAACAAGAAAAGTCTGGTGTTAGGAAGTTAAATGGTTCCAGCCGGCAGTTTGTTCTTCCGGTGTTTTTTCGATTCCGCGCGCGAATGTCTCGTCCCGATTTGGACTGGGAAGCGAGAACTTTATCGATCGCTCGCTTCTTAGGTGGGCGACTAGTTTTCAATCCTGTGCGTTGAACAGGACGAGCTCATAAGGCAACGCGTTGACGTCGGTTTGTTTTCCGATGCTTGGGGGTTGTGTCGGCCTTCCCGGCCTTTTTCAATCGACAAAAACCACCCTAGCCGGCGGCTCGCGCACACCGGCTCGGGTGGTGTCGGCCCTGTCGGGCCTGTTGTGACCGCGAGACCGCCATAGCCGAGGGGGTGAATTAACCTGGAATGACTTTTGCTGCGTCTTTCGTGAGCGAGAAACCACCCGAACCGGTGGCTCGCGCACACCGGCTCGCGCACACCGGTTCGCGCACACCGGCTCGGGTTGTCGTGGACTTGATGCGCCTTACCGGCCAACTTCAGCGTGGGCAAACGAACTCTCGAGCTCCGAAGTCTGGTACCAAGTTGGTTCTTCCGCAACCCATTCGTTGCGGTAATGGTTCAGTGCCGCAACCTGCCAGTAAGCTTCAGCGTTTGTCCGCCGATCCTCGGCCGCGCGAATGCGTTGCTCGAAGTCGAGCGGAACCTGTTTCGCCGGGACATGGTATTCCGACGCGGTTTCCGCGATTTCCTGCCCCGTAAACTCCAAATCTGCCAAAGAACACGGCGCCGCATGACTCGGGAGTGGTTCAAGCCGGGCTTTATCAAACCGGGCCGGCTCAACTTGGCTCGAATCGTAGCGGCCCATCCTGTTTTTGCGAGCAAAACGCGAGTTAGTGTCGTCCGTATCAAGAGGCTTGGACGCTTTAGGTGCAACGGACTCACTGATACTTTGGAGCCGCAATTGGCGGAGACGGTACCGGGCCAAATCCGACACGGTACGTACGTTGGGGTTTTCTGATCCGCCGCGAACTCGTTGTCGCGATTTTCCCAGAGGACCACTCGTCAACGCAGCGCGGCCATTTTCAACAGGCTTCGACCCCACTGGAGCATGGCCAGCCGCCGCGGCCGAATCAAGGTTCCCCACCAAATTTGCGCATGCATTCCCTGAGGTACAGTTTCCCGCTCCATTCGTGCCCCGCCCGTTCATCCCCGTCCCATTCGTGCCCGTCCCGTGCAGTCGATTCCCAGCCTTCTTCCCATTTCCCTCGCTTCGACCATGCATCACTTCTTTGGGCGTCAATTCCCCGCGGACCACGCGGATGTGGTCCGGGGCGGCGATTCCAATTCGGATCTTGTTATTGCTGATCTCTAAGATCTCGACAACAATTTGGTCTCCGATAACGATGCTCTCGTTGCTCTTGCGACTCAATACTAACATGGCAGTGTTCCTCAAGCGGGTCCTACGGGTTGCAAAAACCGGCACTCGTTGCCGGACTAGCGGTAATCATCGCCAAGGAGATGGACACATCAGGTCACAGTCAACGGAGTAAGTGAATTCGAGTTGGCGAGCAGGAAGAGCTGATGTACCTCGCTATTGGAGACCCGCGAGGATGTATGGAGGTCTCGCGTAGGATTGCCCGAGGAATGAGCTTGTCGGGGCGCTGGGCTATGCCATGTAGGATGTTTTCAAGCCGATCCGGAACCGTTGTGTCGGCCCTGCTGGCCTTTTCTGAATTTGGACCGACTCTAACCGGTGGCTAGCGCACACCGGCTCGGGTTGTGTCGGCCCCTTCGGGCCTGTATTCGCTGGAAGAAATGCTTCCTGTCGTGGACCGCCAGAGGGCTGGCGAGGCACAATACCGCCAGAGGGCTGGCGATGCACAATGCCACCAGGGGACAGGGGACTGGCGCGGCACAATACCGCCAGGGGGCTGGCGAGGTACAATGCCGCCTTCCACTATGTTCTAGGTTTTAGGGCAGCGCCTGATTCTTTGCGAACCATTAGGCCTCTTCCGGCTTGGCCTCTACGACGGGTTGAACGTCGATAAACTTGTATCGCATCAAGTACAACAAGATCGGCGAGGCCACAAAAATCGAGCTGTACGTACCGGTGATGATTCCGATCGCCAAAGAGAAGGCGAACGCATGGATCGAATCACCACCCCAACCGTAAAGGATGAACACGACGATAAAGGTCGTAAACGAAGTCAGCGTCGTGCGGCTCAGTGTCTGGACAACTGATGCGTCGATCATGTCGCCAGTGAACCTGTGGCTGCGCCCGCGAACCTCTCGAATGCGGTCAAAAACCACGATCGTGTCGTTCAACGAATACCCGACTACCGTCAACAACGCGGCCACGACCGACAAGCTGATCTTGAAGTTGTCAATCAACAAGACACCACCGACCGCTTGATAGATCCAGTGGCTAAGTGCAATCGCCCCAATCACAATCGCCACGTCATGGATCAACGCGGCCACCGCGGCAACACCGAACCAGATATGTTGGAACCGGAACCAAATGTACAGGACAATTCCGACCAAGCTGGCCAACAAAGCTGCCAAAGCTTGCAGCTGCGCGCGACCAGCGACCTGAGAACCGAAACTTGAAGCACTCGGGAAAAAAGGTTCTGAAGACAACTTCGCGGTCATGCGATCGACTACTGCTTGCACATCTGCCAACGTGGAAGCTCGCATCTGGGCTTTAAAGCTCTTATCCCGACCAGAACCATTGACAGCGGTCACCAAAATTCCTTCCTCAGGAATCCCCAATTCCAAGGCGTCGGCGACTTCCATCAACTGCCCGTGAACGGTTTCGGTCGCGACTTCCAACTTGAAGGTCAGGTCAAATTCGCCCAAGACACCGGTGGTTGGCGCTGGGGCGGTTGCCGGATCTTGCGCCGGGACGGACGGTGGCAAACTCGGCACCGACGGCAAGCCGGAGGGTGGTAGGCTTTCCGTGGGAGGTTGCTGTGCGGTCGGGTTTTCTGTCGGCAATGTTTTGGCAGGATCCTCGGTGGCTGGCGGATCTTGTTTGGGGGATTCTGCTGCGGAGGGAGCGCCTTCCTGTGGCGGTGGGGATTCACCCTGTTGGTCGGACTCAGGGCCTTTCGTTGCTTGCTCGTCTTGAGGCAAACCGCGCAGCCCGATCGAGGTATAAATCGGAGCACTCATCGTCGGCCAAGATTTGATTTGGTTTTCGGAAGTCGCCGGGGCGTCGCTGCCAGCTTCGCGAACAGCCGACGCTTCCACTTCCAATCGAATCAACTTGTCACCGAAGGTTTCCTTAATGATTTGCTTGAGATCACGAAATTCGGAGGTTTGTTCCCCTTCCGGTACGGAAAGCGTGGATTCGACTTTGAAATAGGTGCCCGCCGGATACTCCTCAGAGCTCAACGCCGACACAATCATGGGAATTTCTTCGCCATTTTCACCGACCAGTTTTTGCTTGCTTAGCTCGGCTGCCACGGCTTCTTGAGTCGTTGGGGCGACCATAACGCAGCGGACCGAAGAACCACCTCGCAAGTCGTAGTCGAAGATTTCGCCACCACGAATGACGGCCAAGACCAACGAAACTGCCACCAGCACAGAACTGATGGGCAACAACAAATGGCCCATGCCGACGATGTTCAACTGTTTGAGGTTGAAAACTTGCAGCATCTTGAGGCCCTTGATCATGCGTCGTCGTTCCAACCAGTCGAACAGGACGCGCGAGACAAAGACCGCGGTGAACATGCCGGTCAGAATGCCGAGGATCAACACGACGGCGAAGCTTTTGAGTTGTTCGGTTCCGATCACGTACAAAACAATCGCGGTCAACAGCGTCGTGACGTTCGCATCAATGATCGTGGCCGAAGCACGATCAAAACCGTTGCGAATTGCCATCCGCAGTGCGGTGCCTTTTTCCATTTCCTCGCGGATGCGCTCAAAAATCAAGACGTTGGCATCGACGCTCATACCGACGATCAACACAAAGCCGGCCAAACCGGTCAAAGTGATCGCTTGCCCAACTGCCATGACGCCCGCACAAACCAGGAGGATGTTGAGCAGCAAGGCCGCACAAGCAATCGCGCCGCTCCATTCGTAGTAATAAACCAACATGAAGGCCAATACCAACAGGATTGAAATGACCATCGCGTAAATGCCGCGCTGTTGCATTTCCACACCCAAGTTGCTTTGGACCGAGTCCAGGCTGATATAGTCCTTCTTCAGAGCCACCGGAATGCGACCTGCATTGAGGATCGCGACGGTGTCTTCAACTTCAGCGCGCGTGAAGTTTCCTTCGATAATCCCGCGATCTTGGATCGCCGAATTAAGCGCAGGAGCCGTCATGATGCTGCCGTCTAGGACGACGGCCATGAAGTGCTTTTCTTGCCCGACAGGTCGATAAAAGTCCGTGAAGCGGAACATGTTGCTGGCCCCGCCCGAAGTCATGGTAAACTCGACAATCGGCTGGAATCCTTGCGATCCGACTCGAGTTGAATGGACATGTTCGCCATCAACACGCGAGCGTTCGTTGATTGGTTCCAACAACAAGATTTGAAGTTGATTGATGCCTTGCTCTTCGGCTAACCTCTTGAGTTCCGCACCGTCTTTTGCGCGTTGATACAGCGTTGGCAATACGATTTGTCCGGTGGCTCCGTTTCGCACCAAACAAGACGGCAGCGGGACCATGCGATACGGCGGGGTCTCGCCTTCCGCAGCACTCGCTGCGGTTACTTCGGTTCGGCCAATGTCGTACCAACTCGCGATAACCTTGGCCGGTTCAGTTCCGCTGGCGGGTTCGGTCACCGTTCGCGAGCGGCGGATGGTCAGATCGGTTGATTCGGCTTGCTTGCTGGCCAACTCTTTGGCTCGAACACCTTCACCCAGATCCGTGGCCACGATCCGGAACTGCAAGAAACCAATCTTGTTCATCTTGTTCCAAATGCGCTGAGCTTCCACTTGGTCGACGTCGGGGATGACCACTTCAATTTTGTCGGCACCCAAGCGGCGAATGACGATTTCCAACAAGCCAGTCGGGTCAATCCGATTCTTCAATTGGCGGATCAAGTCGTCGATTTCAAAACTGCCACGCTCGCCACTGTTGGGATCGTTTTCGTCCACTTTGGAAACGTCAATCTGACCGACGATGACCGTACCGCCCTTCAAGTCGACGCCAAAACGAGGCGGCCATTTGGCTCCCAATACCAACAACGATACGAGAATACTGCCAATCACAATGGCAAACCGCCAACCGGAGTCGTCCATTCGCGAAGAACGAGCAATCCAATTACCGAGGACCGTCGAAACCACGATGGCAACGACCAACAAGCCGCCGTAAACCCAAGGGTCCTGCAAAAAAGTCAACCAAGTAGCCGCCTCTGGGGCGGTGGTGGCATCGGAGACGGCTTGAGCTAACATTTTTCGAGTTTCCCAAAATTGCGGACAAAATATGGAATCAAAGATCAGGATCGCCAACCATTGGCGTCAAGAAACGTTACAGGCAGAAATCCCAAGTGCGGCTACTTGGTTTCCTCGCCCAAATCGCCTTTTTCCTCGCCGGTCAGCACCCGCGCTATCGAGGACATGGTGACGGTCATGCAACTGCCAGATTTCTCGTCCAGAACCAATTTCACCGACTTGGTTTCCGGGCTCACGATGGCAACTTTGGCAATGATGCCGCCAACGGTTACCACGCGGTCATTCTTCTTCAACTCTTTGAGCATCTGTTCCCGCTGCTTTTGGTCCTTCGGTTGGCGCATGACCAACATCATGAAAACCACCATCGCCAACGGCAACAAAATCATAAACCAGAGGTCACCGGTACCGCTGCTCGCCGTGGGCTCGGCGGTCGCCCCAGCGGTTGTTTTGGCCGTTTCTTGGGCCAATAACAACTCGGGGAACAGCAAGCCTTCCGGTGCCAGCAGGACCACCAATGCGGTGACCAAGCACACGTAAAAATTCATCGACCACTACACTCGCGTGAAAAAAACACCCCGCCACGCCGATTTCTTCGGCCTGGGAAAACGCCGCCTATAATACGATTCAAACAGCCAAACAACAAGGCCATCCGCTTAACTGTCGCCCGTAAAGCCGTTTTCTAGGAGCAAACGCAGCGCTTCGCTCCCGAGCATTCCAGCTCGGATCCCCAATTCCTGCGCCGGAATGCTGGCTTCAGCAACTTTCGCGTCCAATAAGTCCTCCGGCTCCCGCAACGGCTGTTCCGGGGTCCCCCGGCAAATGGCGACGGCCATCCTAAATTTTCCGGCGATTTGGCAATCGTAGATGCCACAACCGAGGATCCCGCGGTCGGTATGGATCGCACAGTATTGGCCGCCCGGCCAAGAATAGCTGCATCCCATGGCCTCGCCCTCTGGGGTCTGGATGACTTCCTGACGAACGCGCAGCGATTCGATTCCCATGTCGGCACTCCCGCTTGTAGCTCAATAACTCCCTCACGCATCGGGCTGAGATTCTTGAGGGAGCAGTCTGACGACGGACTAGTGGATTCGATGGCCCGGTACCGCACCCGAATCCGGCGACAATAGAAACACTTCGGTTCCGCCACCGCCTGCGGCGCAAACCATGCCTTCGCTCAAGCCGAATTTCATTTGCCGCGGTTTGAGGTTGGCAACAATGACGACCAGACGCCCGACCAAATCGGCCGGCTCGTAGGCCGCCTTGATACCGGCAAAAACTTGACGCGTTTGGTCACCGCCCAGACTAACCACCAATTTCAACAACTTGCGGGCTTCCGGCACTTCTTCGGCCGAAACAATTCGGGCGACGCGCAAGTCGACTTTGGCGAAATCCTCGATCGTGCATTCGGCGGCCAGCGGCTCCGCGAGCAAGGCCGCGTCGGAATCGACGGTTGCAGTGGGAGCTACCGCCCCGGAGTCCGAAGTCGCTGCGGCCGAAGCGTTTTCGTGTTTCGTTTCTTCGATCATTTTTTCGACATCCTTTATGTCCAAGCGTTGCATGAAGTGGGAGTACGTCCCGATGGTTTGATTCAATAAAGGCACTTGCGCCATTCTCCAATCCTGCAATTCTGCTCCGAGCAGTTCCGCAGATTGCTGTTGCAAGGTCGGCAAAACCGGCGCCAAATAGATCGCGAGTTGCCGATAGAGATTGAGCGTGATTGTCACGACATCGCGCAGGCGTTCCGTTTGGTCCGGCGACTTGGCTAACTTCCAAGGCTGAGCCTGATCCACGAACTGATTGGCCCGATCGGCCAATTCCATGATCAAACGCATCGCTCGACTGAGCTCGCCCGCATCGTAGGCGGCGGCAATCGCATCACTCTGAGCCGCCGCGTACGCAAAACGACCTTCGTCATCTGGGTACTGGGCTGCCAAGCCAGTTTGTGCTCCGAACTTGGCACACCGGGCGACCAAGTTCACGACTTTGTTGACCAAGTCCGAATTGACCTTTTCAACAAATTCGGGCACGTTCAAATCCAAGTCGTCCTGATTGTCGCCCAATTTGGTCGCATAGTAATACCGCAAATACGCGGGTTGCAGATGCTCTAAGTATTTTCGCCCGCGAATGAAGGTGCCATCACGTTTTGACATCTTCCGACCATTGACCGTCAAGAAGCCATGGACATGAACGCGCGTCGGCAATTCGTATTCGGCTGTGTGAAGAATCGCGGGCCAAAATAGGGTGTGGAAGTAGACGATGTCTTTGCCAATGAAGTGATGGATCTCCGCGTTGGGATTTCGCCACCAATCGTTCAGGCTTTCGCCGTGGGCTTGGCACCACTGCCAAGTTGTAGCGATGTAGCCCACCGGTGCATCAAACCAAACATACCAATAATGCCCCGGCTGATCCGGGATCTCGAATCCGAAATACGGGGCGGTGCGAGAGAGATCCCAATCGCGCAAGGTGTCGCTAAGAAAGTGGCCGCGCAAGTAATTTGCCGTCTCGCTTTGCAAGGTGCCCGGTCGCGCGATCCAATTCTCCACAATCTCACGACACTTCTCCAATTGGAAGAAAAAATGCGGGGCCGAACGAATCTCTGGTGCGGCGCCAGAAATGGTGCTGACGGGGTCGACCAATTCAATGGCGGAATAGGTGTGGCCGCACTTGTCGCAGTTGTCACCCGCCTGGTCCGGTGCACCACACTTTGGGCATTTGCCTTTGACAAACCGATCGGCCAAAAAAGTCTTCTGCTCGGGGTCGTACAGTTGTTGCACGTCTCGTGAAGCAATCAGTTGCTTGGACAACGCTTGTTGCCAAATCTGAGCGCACAATTGCCGATTCTCGGCACTGTGCGTGCTGCCATATTGGTCGAACTGAATGTCGAAGCCCGCGAAGTCTTGCTGGTGCTGTCGGTTGATCGTGTCGATCCATTGCTCTTCGCTAATCCCATTTCTGCGAGCGCTGAGCATGATCGCGGTGCCGTGTGTGTCGTCCGCACATACATAAATCACGCGATGGCCGCGCATTTTTTGAAAGCGAACCCAAATGTCGGTTTGGATGTACTCGACCAGATGCCCCAAATGGATTGGGCCATTGGCGTAAGGCAAAGCGCTGGTCACCAGGATTTGACGTTGCGACATCCGAGTCCTTTGTTAACGGCGAATAATCGTCAGTCGCCAACCAGACGGCGGGACTTTGGCGATTGTAGGGGCTGTCCGGTGGCCAAGGCGGTTCCTAACGAAACCTATTTGGCAACTTCGGATTTTAACGCTACTCTGTCCGATGGAGTCGGTCAGAATAAGGGGAGCCTGAGCCAGACCCTCGGTTTTCCGATCAGGGTCCTTCAGTCTTGCCCTCTATGGCTGTTACGATCTGTAGGCTGCGACGCGTGTCTCGTCCCACAGGACTGCCGTAGCTGCGGTTGCCAGAATGCGAGCCCCCAGGGCCTCTCATGTCGGCAATTGTCGCTCCAGCAATCAAGCGAGGCGAAGCACAGACCAGCCATTTTAACGTCGCCGATCGCTCCTTCGAAGGACGGCAACATCCGAAATCACGCTCCGAGCTACTTCATGTCCGAGTTACCTTGGGCCTTCCAGCAGATCGAACCCACGACTTGGGCGTACGTTTCGTCCTTGTTGATGCTGGCGCTGTTCTTCAAGTTCAGTCGCCTGTGGAGCATGCGCAATCTGGATTTGACTCTGCTTGTTCTCTTGGCGCCGGGGCTTTTGCTCTACAACAGCGGCGTCAGCCTGGAGCGCCGCGCTGCGGCCGAATTAGCGGGGCTGGGGCATCCCATCTCGTTGTCGCTGACATCGGGTGGCCTGCTCGAGAACCAATCGCCTGCTCCCAACCGTTTGCCCGGCGATAAGTTGATGGCTCCGACCGGACCATTTGATCCTGCCAAGAGCGAGCAACCAGCGAGCAGCGCGGCGTCGAACGAAAGAGCAGACGATTCGACTCAAACCCAGAAAGTACCACCAACGGAGCCAACTTCCGTTGATGCTCCTCCGACTTCTAAAGAGCTTGATTCGTCCACTCCAGACGACGCGAACCAACCGCAGGTTCGCGTGACGGATCCGGCAACTGAACCGGGGCTTTCGCCGGACGGACCAGGGCTGGTGTCGGACGATCCGAATCAAGATGCAAAGAAACTGTGGTTGGCTCGACGTACTTTGAGCCATTCGTTTCTGTACGCGGGCTTTCTGTTCATGCTGGTCGTGGGACTCTTGTTTGTCGTCCGACTGTTTTTGGACCAGTTGCTCGTGCGTCGACCGGCGTTGGAAACCAATCTGAGTCTGGGCGGATTGTGGTTGTTGGTCGTCAGTCTGCTGAGCTTCTTGGTTGCCAATATCATGGTCAGCTCGCCAACCAGAACCGATGTCTCTGGGGCGCAGTCCGCGGCCGAGTTGCTGGAGGTCGGTAAATCTTCGACGCCGATGGCGGAGCAAGAGATGGGCCCCGCCTATCCTTTGTTGCATCTGTTGCCAGTGATTCCGACCATGCTGCGCGACGCGAATTCACGTTTGGGTATGAATGCCGTTGAACTCCAAGTCCAACGCAATGCGTCGATGATTTGGGTCGCCAAGCTAATGGCTATCTTGAGCCAATTTGCCATCGTCGCGGGATTGGTTTGGATGGGTGGCATGCACTTCAGTAGCTGGCAAAACGGTGCTGGTATGGCCACCATTTATCTGATGTTGCCCTATACGGTTCAAATGTCGGGCGCCGTCGATCACGTGCTTCCCGGCGCCCTCTTGCTCTGGGCGGTCGTGCTGTATCGACATCCTTTTTGGGCGGGCTTGTTGTTCGGTTTGACGATGGGGTTGGTCTATTACCCAATCTTTTTATTGGCGCTCTGGCTCAGTTTCTACTGGGAACGCGGGGTCATGAAGTACTTGGCGGGCGTCGGTGTCACGGTACTGCTGATGATTGTCAGCCTGCTCTTGTTCTCCACCGAGGATCGAACTTTCGTGCAAAACTTGCAAGGAATGTTCGGCGTGTGGTTGCCACGCGTCAGCGGTTTGAAAGGGATCTGGGAATTTGGTTGGGATCCGTGGTTCCGCTTGCCAATTCTCGTCGCCTTCGTTTCGTTGGGAACCTCGATGGTGGCTTGGCCAATCCGAAAAACCTTTGGAACCTTGATGGCTTACAACGCCGCGCTGTTGGTCGCGGTCCAATTCTGGCACGGTTATGGCGGCGGCCTGTTCATGGCGTGGTACTTGCCCTTGACGATCGCCACATTCTTCCGACCGGCTGTTCATGAACGAATCGCCCGACATATGGTGTCATGATGGCGATCTCTCGCGCTGCCGCAGCTGCCGTAATGGTGATATCCATCGCAACATCCAGACACCAAACAAGCCACACCAACTGAGCAAGGTGATCGCGCCGCCAATCCAATACCAACGCGGCCAATAAACCAAGAGCACACGATGTTCCCCGGGCGGCAAAACGACTCCCGTGAACAACCGATGCACAGCCGTCGTCGCCTGCCACTTTGGTGAGTCGCCGTTGGAAACTACAACGGCCCACCAACCCGGGTCATGTCCTTGACGCCAAATCACCACGACCGGTCGAACCGACTTCACTACTGCGGATTTTTCCTGCTCCGTGTACTGCCAGGAGATGATTCCCGCCGATCCGTCGGGCGCCGTCGTTGCCGTTGACATCGTCCCCGCTGCGTGAGATGGACTCGCGGGCCCGTCGTCGAGGATGGGCCGTTCGGGAGAATCCGTGATTTGGTGTTCGTGTAACCAGATCGAGCCCAAGTCGGCTTTCCAATCGTCTGCGGAAGTCGCTGGTTGGTTTCTTGGCCGCACTTCCCAGTCCGTCGCCAACCAAACCGCTGCCGGAGTTTCCGGCAATGTGATCCACTGCAACTTCGCGGGTTTCCGCGGATTGGCGAGGTCAACCGTCCAACTCAGGCCATGACGAACTCCCATGCCACGCAGATAACTTCGCCACAGAAACTGGCCTTCTTCCTCAGGAAGCGAGCGAACTTCGCGGGCGACTTCATCGCGCAAAAATGTGAACGCTGCAGGCTCTAGGGTGTGTTCGACATTAACGCTGGGGATTCCCTGCGTCAAATGAAATTGCGGTGCCCCCGTCGCACGCATGCTGTAAATGGATTGCCAGGTCCATTTGTCGACGGGCTGCCATGGCCAGTAATCGCCCCACTTCTCGGACATTTGCCGCAGGCGATGTTGCTGAAGCAATTCTGGCTCGTGCCAGAACCGCTGTTGCGCTAAGGAACGCTCGCTCGACAAGGGATCGAGATAGGGACTTTCCGAACGATCCCATGGCGTTTTGTCGGTCAAGGCTCGTCGATCAATCGATTGCACCATCCAAGCGTTGCCAATCGTCAGGTCGGCAACCGTTATGGCCACAATGCACCAGCCCCACCACGCCGAAGGACAGCGATGGCGCCACCACAGCCCCGCCAGCAGCAGGCCACAGACCACGCAGGCCTGCATCAAGGACAAATGCACTTCGAGCAAAGCTTGCGAAACTTGCAGTCCGCCTAACCATGGATCGATCGGAACCTGTTCAAAGGCTTGAGAAAAACGCTCGACAAACGGCCGTGAGATCGTGATACCCAAGACGGACAGCAACAACAACAGCAATAGGGTAACGCTCAACATTGGTCGCCGAAGGGCACGAGGCCAACCGGCAACACGCGACGACCAGGAAGTTTTGTGAGGAGACACAAACCAACGCTCGAATTCGAACGAGGCCAGCAACGACCAGGCCAGGGCCGCATAGATCCAAAGCTTGGCGGGATATCGAAATTGATCAAAGCCCGGACACCACAGTGTTAGCCACCAATAAACACTACCGACGTGCGGACCAACGGATGGCGTCTCCACAGCGAAGCCGAGTGCCGCTTGGATCTCGGTCCATAACCAAACCGGACCGTACCAGCCGCAACTTCCTAAACCAAACAAGACCAATATCAACCACAACCAGATTTCGACCAAAGTGTGTCGACGGATCGAATCGTTCGAGTCCCAGGCGGCTTGCGGATCACTCGCTCCGATTCTCCTTCGGTAAAGTCGACGACCACGATTTCCCAAGCGAACTCGGCGAATCAGCAGCAACAGCAACGCCCCGAAACGCGAACAAACCAACGCACCAGTGGTCGCACCGGCATAGAGGGTTGGATTCCAAACCCGATCATTGGCTGCCAAATGGCGATCCCATCGCGCGTGAACCCAGCGCCATGTTCCCATCACGTTGCCAGCAAACAAGGTGCCCCAGTGCCACGGAGGCTGGCTAAACTGCAAAGCATGGTCGGCAGGACTATCACGCTTGGGTTGACCAAGCAGGCCCTGTTGAGTTCGCGCGGCCCAATCGGGTGCACGCGAGTTCCACAATTCCAGAGCCTGATACACGTTAGTCGGATTATCACGAATCGCGCGCGTGCTCGCTTGGGAAGTCTCCCAAAGCGGCCACCATTGAACACAACTGGCCGCGGTGGCCAAGACCGCGATGGCCAATACGGTTCGGCTTGAAGTCCAAAGGCATGACCATTTCGCCGCCGTCGCCAGACCCGCGTGCTGCGGCGTTGGAGCATTCAACGCTTGAATCCCGAGCAAGCTCATCGCCGCCAACATCCACAACACGACGGCTTGGGGTTCACCACCCAAGACCATCAAAGCCAAAGCCAAGCCCGCGTTCCACACGCCCGCTCGGCGCCGTTGGACAATCGCTTGCCATAGTCCCGCCAGCGACCAAGGCAGCCACGTGGCTCCGATCAAGAAAGGCCAATTGCCATGCAATGCCAGGACGGGGCCACTCAACGTAAATGTCAGAGCGCCGAACCAAGCGGCCAACGGCGACAGGTTCCACACGCGTGCCAAACCAAACACACCCCAACCCGCCAACAGTAAGTGCAATACGATGATCGCTGCGTAACGTTGTCCAAACTCTCCCACAGGAATCGCCAACAGCCAAGTTCCTGGATAGAAAACGGCGGTCGTACCTTGGCCAACCCAATTGACTCCTAAACCGTGCAGGTCATTCCACAAGGGAACCTTGCCCGCTTGCCATTGTGTCGCGGTCCATTGCAGCGTATTGCTGTGCCAATACGCGGCGTCGCGAAATGCTAAGATGTTTCTGCCACTTAAGACCGGAGCAAACAACAGACACAAAATCAACGCGCCGACAATCGGCCAACACCAGCCAGTTAGCTTGTCTCGGAAGTTCTCAACTCTGCGGAGCATCACCCGACGGTTGCTCCAATTGCGAATGCAGATAGACCGCGCGGGCCTTGTTGCGCTGGGTCGTATCCATTTCACTGCCCCGCAACTTCTGCAAGTGGGCCGGTTGTGTGTAGACGAACAAGCGATTGACGGTTGGAATATCGAGATCACTGATCAACGACAGGTTGATCCCCAAACGCACCTTGGACAGCAAATGCATCGTCTCCTCGCTGCTGATTTGCCCAGCCTTTTGTAAGGTCCGTAGCGCTTTCGAAACCTGACGTTGCAAGTCATCGCGGCTGTCCTGCAGAAGATACTGCCGGGCCTTTCTTTCGTAACTGATGATCACCGGTACGACGCTGCCGACTTGCTCAATCAGTTGTTGTTCGGAACGCCCCAGCGTGATTTGGTTGCTGATCTGATAAAAGTCACCCATCGCTTGCGACCCTTCGCCGTACAGCCCACGAACGGCCAAGTTAATCTTTTGCAAGCTGCGAAACACTTTCTCAATCTGTTTGGTCAAAACCAACGCCGGCAAATGCAACATGACACTGACTCGCATGCCGGTTCCAACATTCGTGGGGCAGGCAGTCAAATAGCCATATTGAGGATGGAACGCGTAGCAAATCTTCTCATCGATCGCGTTATCCAAATGTTCGATCTGCTGAAAGGCGTCTTCAAAGTCCAGCCCACTGCGCATGACTTGAATCCGTAAGTGATCTTCTTCGTTGATCATCACGCTGAAGTTTTCGTCGCGATCTACCAAAACGCCCCGCGCCCCTTGGTTCTCAGATAATTCGCGGCTGATCAGTTGTCGCTCGACCAAGTACTGGCGGTCCACAGCTTTCAGGGTCGCCACATTGAAGTATTCACAAGTTCGAGCCAGTGGCAATTCGCGGAGTCGCCGACTGACGGTCGATTCAATATTCGCGCGATCCATTTCATTGCAGCGCATGATGAACGGGAACTCTGCCACGTTTCTCGCCAGCCGAACTCGACTGCTAATGACAATGTCGGATTGGGGACCACTGCCCCGCATCCACGGACCAACCAGGTTGGGGAAGTGATCGACTTTCATGGTTGCTCCCCGTTTTCCAATTTCCGGATCATGTCGCGGATCTGTGACGCTTGCTCGTAGTCTTCCTGCTCGACGGCCTCGTTCATTTGTCGTCGCAACTGAATCAGTTGCATCTGAGATTCGCCGCTGATGGAACTGTGTTGTGGCGTTTTGCCCTTGTGTTCGGTCACGCCATGTATATTGACAATCAAAGGTTCCAGTTCTTCGTGGAAGAAAGTGTAGTCATGCGGGCAACCCAAACGGCCTTGCTTACGAAACTCAAAAAATGAAATCCCACAAACCGGACATACCTTCTTGTCCAAAGCCGCCAATTGTTCGGCCGTCTGCCCGACCTTCAATTGCTTGCTCAGCATGCTGATGAGGGAGGAGGTTTCAACTTTCTTGGCCTGTTGGGGCTCCAAATAATCTTTCGCGCAAGCGGGACAGAGATGCACAGAAGACACGGACTCGCCGGTCAAATCGGTAATGTGAAACGCAGCCTGTTTATCGCAACGTTGACACTTCATTTCCCGTGTTCCTGGTCCAAATCCCCGTCGGGGCTGACATACAGAGCTTCTTCCAGAATCATAGCGCGTCCAAGTAGAAACAACAATGCCGCTAACGTTTTGTCAAACGAGATTAGGCTTTTTGGACAAAGACGGTCAGTTCCGCCGATTCAACAGTGCATGATTGAGGTGGAACGTCCGCCAACGAGTTCCAATGCACTTCAATCGCCAAGGTCTCGGTGGCGATATGGTCGCGCCATGCCGTCATCGCCTGACGAAGCGCCGAGTCCGAGGTCAGCAGTCCCACACGAATCCGATCGGTGTAATCCAAGCCCATTTCTTTACGACGATTTTGGATCAAACGGACGACGTCATTGGCTTGCCCTTCCTGAATCAACGCGGCATCCAATTCTGTTGCCAAGACCACGACGCAGGTTCGACCTTGGGCCGCGGCCCAGCCCGACTTGGCATTCAAACGAACTTGGACATCGTCGGCGGTCAACTCGATGGTTTGCTCACCAAGTGCGAAGCGAATGGCGCCTTGGTTCTGCAATTGTTCGAGAAACTCCGCTCCGGAACCTTGATTCAGGAATGCTTTGATCTGGGGGAGCGATTTGCCGTACCTGGGGCCCAGCCGAGGAAAGTTGGGGATGACTTCATAGTTCACGTACTCACGTCCCGACGTGGTGAAGTGCACCGACTTGACGTTCAACTCACCTTGCAAAATCTCGCGGTGACTTTCCAGCCACGACAAGTGTTGCTCGCTGTTGAGGACCACTTCGACTTTTGCCAATGGCTGGCGAACCCGGAGCCGGGCCTCCGTCCGCGCCCGCAACCCAAGCGACGCAATCTCGCGTAGGATTTCCATGCGTTGCGAGAGATCGCGATCAATAAGCGCGGGTTCGGTCGTCGGGAAGTCGGTCAAGTGCACGCTGGTGGCGGCTTGTCCATCAAAGACACTCGCCAAGTTGCTCCACAACTCTTCGGCGACAAATGGCACAAAGGGGGCAATGGCTTTGTTGAGCGTGACCAAGCATTCGAACAGGGTCCAATACGCTTCTAGCTTCCCGCCTTCAAGCGGTTCGCTGGACCAAAATCGATCGCGGCTGCGACGCACGTACCAATTGCTCAGCGAATCTAGAAACTGATTGATGGCTTGAGCGGCAGGATAGTTTTCAAAGCGGTCCATGGACGAAACCACAACATCCAACGACTGATGTAGTTCGCTCATGATCCAACGATCCAATTCGCCACGTTCCGCGATCGGAGTGTAGCCCGGCAGTTGGTTCAAGCAGCGGTGATCCAAGCTGAACAAATCCAAAGTCTGCGCGGAGCCTGACAACTCCAAGCCCAATAACCCATTGGCGGGGTTGAAGCCGTCAATCACTGCATATTCGCAGAAGAAAGAATAAGTGTTCCACAATCGCAGCATGAACTCGGGCACGCTGTTCTTGATCGCCTGCTCGCTGTAGTTGATCGAATTCCAGGGAGCTTGAGTCGCAAAAAAGTACCACCGCAGCACATCAGCGCCATACGTGTCGAAGATTTCGAACGGCTCGCGGTAGTTCCGTTTTTGCTTCGACATTTTACCGACATGATGCGTGAAACCTGGCCCGAGATCTCGGCGGGCATCGTCTTCGTTGAGGCGGAGTTGTTTGCCATCCTTGCTCTCCCACCATTCGCTCAACATCAAGCCCAGCACAACGCAATTGCGGAAAGGGTGCGGGAACGCAGTCGTTGGGGTATTGGTTGCCGACGACATGGCATCCGTCGCGTCCGGCGGTGATCCAAACAACATCGTGCTGATGGCGGTCAGCGAATAAAACCAACCGCGAGTTTGATCCAACGCTTCCGAGATGAAATGAGCCGGAAACTGTCGCGCGAATTCCGTCGCGCCCTTGTGGGGGTATCCCCATTGAGCAAACGGCATGGCACCCGAGTCGTACCAACAATCGATCACTTCACTCACCCGTTGCATTCTGGCGCCGGGGACAAACGGCGAATCATACGAGATCGAGTCGATGTAAGGCTTGTGAACTTTCAAGTCATCAGGGAGTTCAGGATGTGCGGCTTTGGCAGCGGCCCATACCTCGGTTCCGGTCACACCCGGTTTACAGAGCAGCTCGGTATAGCTGGCCACTGCTTCCATCTGTCCGGATTCCGAGCAGACCCAAATTGGCAAAGGCGTGCCCCAAAATCGTTCGCGACTGAGCGCCCAATCTACATTGTCGGCCAAGAAGTTTCCGAAGCGTCCATTCTTGATGTGCTCGGGCAACCAGTTGATTTGTTGATTGTTGGCCAACATCTGGTCGCGATATTTCGTCGTGCGAATAAACCAACTGCGACGCGGGTATTGAATCAACGGATCCTTGTCAGCCCGCCAACAAAACGGGTAGTCGTGGAGATACTGCTCCTGAAACCACAGGACTTCCCGCTCTTTCAAAAGGCGAATCAATGCTTTATCGGCGTCCTTGACCCATTGCCCTTGGAAGTCAGGCACTTCCGAAGTGAACTTGCCATCGGCCGCCACCGGACAGAACAATTGCGGTTGTTGGCCAGCCACAAATCGCGCCTGTTCGGCCACCAATACCTCGTGGTCCACTTCACCAAAGGCCGGCGCTTGGTGTACCAAACCAGTTCCACTGCTGGTGGTCACAAAATCACCCGCCAGGACCCGCCAATACAGCGGCAGTTGCTGGCCCGTCGTCAATGTTCCGGTCGCCGTGCCCAACTGCGAATAGTAGTAGTCAAAAGGTGGACGATAACGCAGGCCAACCAAATCGCGACCCGAACACGTGGACTCGACGGTCAGTTCGGTCTTCCGCTTCTTCGCTAAGGTCTCGACCAAGTCGGCAGCAACGATCAGTCGTTGGCCACTATCGGCATCGAGCACCGTGGCGTAAACGATGTCCAAACCCACAGCGGCATACTGGTTCGAAGGCAACGTCCAAGGCGTCGTCGTCCAGACTAGCAAAGAGGTGCCAGGCCGATCCAACAACGGAAAACAAACATAAACACTGGGGTCGGCGACTTCACGATAGCCATCGCCCACTTCGCCGCTAGACAGCGCCGTTCCACCTTGGGCCCACCACCAAACAATTTTATGCCCTTGATACAAATCACCGCGTTCGAAGAGCGTCTTGAGTGACCACCACACAGACTCGACGAACGATTGATGATAAGTGACGTAGGCTTGGTCCAAGTGGATCCAGAAACCCAATCGCTCGGTTAGCTCTTCCCACTTCCGCATGTAGCGCCAAACGCTTTGTTGGCACTTTTGAATGAACGGCTCGACACCATAGTTTTCGATGTCTTCCTTGGAGTGAATGCCCAGTTCCTTGCAGACCTCCATCTCGACCGGCAAGCCGTGCGTGTCCCACCCCGCTTTTCGCTGACAATAATCGCCGCGCATGGTCCGGTAACGCGGAAAGACATCCTTGATCGCGCGCGTCAAACAATGGCCCGGATGCGGCATCCCATTGGCCGTCGGTGGACCTTCGAAAAAGACAAAGCTAGGAGCCCCTTCGCGCCGCTGGAGCGATTGATCATAGATCTTTCGCTCTTTCCAAAACGTCAGAATCCGTTTTTCGACTTCCGGAAACGATACTTGATTCGAGATTTTGCGAAACATCGCCGGGGACTTCCTCTATCCAACAAACGGGCGTTCTTCCTTATTTGCCGGTCTTCTTGCCCGATTTGGTCTTCGGAGCCGGTTCTGGCTCTGCTTCGGGGTTGTCCTCGGCGACCGGCTCTTCTTCAACGGCAGCCGGTTCTTCTTCATCGTCCGATTCGCCGCAGAAATCGACAGCAGGAATCAGATTCGGATCGTCAAAGTCCTGATATTCGCTGTTGTCGAGTTCGTACTCGCCAGGCACTTCCGCCTCGAAATCCTCGTCAAAATCCTCGTCGAAGTCTTCGATGTCGAAATTTTCAAAACTATCATCAAATTGGTTCAAGGACATTTTGGATCGTGTTCCAAAGAAGGAAATCGCGAGAATTGGCCAGCCGCATCACGGGAAATGAAGCGACCCACCAGGGGATACCCCTGTCCGGGAAAGGTTCACGATCGTCAATGAACCACCGCAACTCGCCTCGACTTGCCCAAATTTTAACTGGGATGGCGGCTATGAACAGTGCGCACTTTCGGTTTCTCGCGAATCGTCCTTGCTTCAATCGAGCTCCCCCACATCGCAATCGCATTTTCGTGAAAGAAAAGAGCGTTTTTTACGAAGGTAACATCGCTCACGGCGGCAACAACCGTATTTCGGTAACTTTTCGCGAATTGCCAAGAGAAATTCGAAACGAATCCGGATAAAATACGGGTACAAGTCTGTCTTCCTTGCGGTTACGATCGGCACAGGCCCCGCGATTCCATCGCAGCCGGAGTCGGCTTTTGCTGCTAGCGAAAGCGTGGGGTTTGGCGAGGTCGCAATGGCTGGGACGCCAACGGTCAACCTAACCCAACGGGTCGATTGTTGGCCCCGCGAAACTCGGCGTCGTGGACGGGGTTACAACAGACTGCCTTTTCCGAAAGATCTCGAATGCGAGTGGATAGAGCTAACAATCATGGGGCATGCTCAAGCGGCGAACGTCGTTTGGAAGTCCAAGGATTCGTGTCCTCGATACTGGTTGTCGTGACGGCGTTTGTGGCGGTTTTAGCCCTGGCGACGCCGGTCAAGGCTCAATCAAAAAACACCCTGCCAACGACGGCAGGATCGCTGGATGAATGGCGGCAACGTGAAGCGGCGGTGCAACAAGTCGTGGCGGACGCCACCGATGCCGTTGTTGCGATAACCGACCAAGAGAGTTTTGGCAGTGGGGTCATTGTTAGCCCGGACGGACTCGTTCTGACTGCCGGGCATGTGATCCTGTCGCCGGCGCGCGAGTTTACGATCCTGTTGCCGAATGGAAAAACTGCTAAAGCGAAGCCTCTGGGAAAGAACTTGAATCACGACGCGGGCATGTTGCAAATCGAAGAAACTGGGCCTTGGCCTCACGTCGAGATCGGCGAAGCGAGCGGCTTGCGGCGCGGGACTTGGGTGGTGGCTTTGGGGCATTCTGGTGGCTACGACTTGGGCCGACGTCCTCCCGTGCGGATCGGACGGATTTTGCAGACGGAGCGCGACGCATTGACCACCGACTGTCCAATCATTGGCGGGGACTCCGGTGGGCCTTTGTTCAATCTCGAAGGCCAAGTCATCGGCATCCATTCTTCGATTGGTGAGTCCATCGCTGAAAACCGCCACGTTTCGGTCCAAACGTTTTTGCGTGATTGGGACCGACTGAAGGCCGGTGAATCGTGGGGACAGCTCCCCGGAACTCGGTCGAATGAGTCGGACGGAGAGGACGCGGCACCACCGCGGCGCGAGCGTCGTCCGCCTCGCGAGCCAAACCCAGGGAAAGCGAATCCTGCCCCGCCGCTGGACTCCGCTGTCCTGGGCGTGGAATTGGACTTGCAGGACCAGGTGGCAATCCTGCGTGTCATCAAACCAGATTCGGCGGCTGAGCGAGTTGGACTGCGGGTCGGTGATGTCGTCGAGTCATTCAACGGAGTCGCCATTCAGTCACCGCAGGAGTTGATCGATCAAATCGCCGCCAAAAGGGCAGGGGATTCTGTTAAAGTTGTTGTCCGGCGCGGGGCCGAAAGAATAGAATATCAAATCATCTTGGGGCAACTACAAACGAAGTAGCCCACGGGATTTGCTTTCGATTTGTCTTATCGAGGAGAACGAAGACATGCTGAGTATGGGTTGTCGCGCTGCGAAATCGTTCCAACTGAAACGCCGCGATCTCGTGTTTGGCTCGCTAGCAGTTCTCGCTGCCGGTTGGCTGAGTCTGGGGAGTTGCCTGCATCGAACCGAGGCACAAGACACGCCGGAAATCTTGCAGCGATTGCAAGATAACGAGGGACGCCGCAGTCAGCGAGAACTCAATGAGATTCGGGAACGTCGGGTCGGCAGTTTCGAACGCGAGAACGCCTCGGTGCTTCGTGATTTGCAACCAGTCGTGAGCGGCGTCCGAGCGTCGACGTTCGAAGTGATCAACCCGACGTACTGGGCAGCCGTCGGTGCCGTCGTGACCAGCGACGGTTACGCGATCACGAAAGCCAGCGAATTGGAACAGGATCAACCAATCAAAGCCCGATTCGGTCGCGACAAAACCGTCTCGGCGACATTGGTGAAAGTCGATGCGGAAAACGACATTGCTCTGCTGAAATTGGCAGAGGGCACCTATCAACCGATCCACTTGCATGCGGCGGAACCGCAGCCAGGCCAAATTTTGCTTTCCGTTGGCGTTCGCGAACCGATCATGACGTTGGGCGTTTGCAGTTGCGAAGCAAGAAGTCTATTGCAACGCAATCGAGGTCAGATTGGGGTGGTGCCTCAAGAAGCTGCGGATGGGATCGCGATTTATCAAGTGACCAACGCCGCCTACCGCGCCGGTTTGCGCGATGGTGATGTGATCATGTCGGTCCAGGGACGCGAAGTAAAAAAGGTCCCCGAGTTCGTCAGTTTGATTCGGAAGTATCGACCGGGTGATGAGTTGACGGTCAAGACCAAACGGGGCGACACCGTCCTGGATTTTACCGTGAAACTAGGGACGGTTCGTTCGTTGTCGATGGACACACCTCGGTTCGAAGCCATGAACATGTTGGGCAGTATCAACAGCCAACGAGGTGGGGCATTTCCGTGGGCAATGCAGCACGACTCGCCCTTGTTGCCCGAGCAGTGCGGAGGGCCCTTGGTCAACTTGTCAGGCGAAGTCGTCGGGATCAATATTGCACGAAACGGTCGCACCGCAAGCTATGCGATCACCGGCGAGCACCTGGCCGAAGTTCTACGCAACCTAGAAATACCGGGCTGGCCTGCGGCGTCGAATCAGTAGTCAACGGCTTCCATTGAACTTGGCAGCCTTGCCTTTGGTTCAGTGCTGTTGGCCGAGCGGGAAGGAGTGATGCCGCGATGATCGTTCCCAGACGAAGTTTTTTGGCCGGAGTTGGTTCAAGCAGTTTGCTCGCTGGGCTAGCTACGAAGTTTCCGGTGCCCACGACCGCCTTTGGTTCGGCACCGATCTTGTCGGCGAACGATGTCCGGTTCAATGACGAAATTGAACCGTGGGTGAGGGTTTTGGAAGAGACCCCACGCGACCAAGTGATTGGGGTGATGGCTCAACATGTCACTGCGGGAAAAATCGGCTACCGACAACTGCTGGCGGCTTTGTTTTTGGCGGGTATTCGCAATATCCAACCGCGTCCGTCCGTTGGATTCAAATTTCATGCCGTCTTGGTTGTGAACTCGGCCCACTTGGCCAGCATGGACGCTCCGGCGGCGCAGAAATGGTTGCCCATTTTTTGGGCCATCGACAGCTTCAAGAGCTCGCAAGCCCGTGATGTGGAAGAAGGGAATTGGACGATGGCTGCGATCGATGAGTCGCGCCTGCCGCCGCGGCATCAAAGCCTCGCCAATTTTCGGTCCGCTATGGCCAACTGGGATGAAGATCAAGCCGACTTAGCGACAACCATGTTTGTCCGGATGCACAGCTCCGACGAGATTTTCGAACAATTCGCCGAATACGCGGTCCGAGATTTTCGCAGCATCGGACACAAAGCCATTTACTTGTCGAATTGTTATCGCACACTGGAGACCATCGGTTGGCATCACGCCGAGCCAGTCCTACGGAGTCTCAGTTACGCGCTGCTCAATCACGCCGGGGAACCTAACCCAAGCACCAACGACTTGGCGCCAGATCGCGCTGGCCGCGACAACTGGCGTTTGGCCGAACAGCTTCGCGAAGATTGGTTGGCCGGAGCTCCCGACGATGCCGCGACCAACGAACTCCTGCAATGCCTGCGACAAGACACGGCTGCCGAAGTGAGCCAATTGGTGTTTGAACAATTGCAACGCGGTGTGGCCACCAGTTCGATTTATGATGCGCTGTTCGTGTTCGCCAGCGAATTAACGATGCGGCAACCCGCCATCGTTCCTTTGCATGCGGTGACATCAACCAATGCGATGAACTACATTTTTCGCCGAGTTCGTCGCTCGACCACACGCGGTTTTGTGTTGTTGCAAAACGCCGCGTTCTTGGCGCTTTTTCGCGAAGAAGCTCGTCGTCGTGGCACCTTGGCGGATCGGGCGGTCGAGCAGTTGGAAGTGAGCAATGCACCGACCGAAGCCGACAACTTACCGCAAGACGTGTTCGTGAAATTGGGACCCGATCCAATGTCCGCAGCACGAACCGCGTACAACTACCTCCAGCACGGTCATCCGATTTACCCACTGATTCATCAAGCGCGGGAATTGATTTTTCTCAAGGGCAACGATTCACACGACTACAAGTATAGCTCGGCAGTGTTGGAAGATTACTTCCAGATCGGTCCGACGTGGCGCGATCGGTATTTCGCGTCGGCCTTGTTCAAGATGCGACATGCCGGCGAAGCGACGAACGGATTGATCGTCAAGATCCAGCAAGCGATCGGCTAACATGCGATGCTGAAACGTTAGCAGTAGGCGTACGCGAGAGTGGTTCTGGTCCGGCGGATCATGCAGGCGACTTGTCCAGCGACCTCTACCGTGCCAGTCGCTCGTGGTAACTTTTGATTCTTGTCGCAAACTCCGCGATCGAACATTGGGCCAGCGACTCGAATTCACGTCGTCGACGTTCGGGACCGTATTCGGTGAAGGCAGCGCGTTGATTGACGGTGTGCAAGTACTGGGCAAAGGTATGCGGAGCGTGTTCCATCCAATAAAACGCCATGGCCCAAGCGAGCGCGTAGGCTCGCGTCGAATCCGTCTGGAACAAGCTATCTGCCTCAACCATTTGACTTACGTTATCGGCGAAATCCCGTTCCTCCGCGTATTCCAAGAACAAGCGTTGTTGATGCGGATGAATTCGATCGGCGATGGTTCGCGACCGCCGATGGTCGGACATCCCGGGCGTTTCGAAGGCCGAGGCCATGCCCTCGGAAACCCACAGGGGTGGTGCGGCGGTTCGTTTGTGCAAGCGAGTATTAAACGCGACTTGATGAAAAGCCTCATGAAAGACGGTTTCTAAGTCCAGGCCGCCGGACTGCTCGGCTTTGCTTTGCTCTGCGTCGTACATCAGCACCCGATTGGACCGGAGGCTGTAGTAAGCCAAAAAGTTGGGGCCGATTTCATCCTTTTGTTCGGCGGCGTATCGCAGCATGGACTGCCGATTGGGCATCACGATGGCCACCAAGGGAAACTGTGGTGACTGCATCGGAATTTGTCGCGCCGAACAATAGGTTTGAATGTTGCCGTAAAATTGTTGCATGGCACGCGCCCAATCGCGTTGGCAAGTCTTGGGCTGCACGACCACAAACTGGGCGGAGGTTCGGACCACAAAATTTCGGCCAAATTCCGTTTGCAATTCGGCTTGTAGCTGAGCGGACGGAAGAGCCTGCAAAGGCCCTTCGGTTTTGGTCAGATTTTTTTGCTCTGACCAGGGCACGTAACACAATTCGCCCCGATCCGACAACAGAACCAATTGAAAATCGTCCCAAGCCAAGACGCGGCCGCAGAGTGGGGTCGTGCCCCGTTCCAAGCGAACGACTTCGTTTGTCGTCAAATTCGGGGGCGGTGAATTCGCAGCCAGCGCTTGAACACCAACGGCTTCCCGCAGTTTATCCAGCGGATTGTTGGCCTTCGACTCTGGTAACGACTTCAACGTATCGATCAGCCGTCCACGGTCGAATGCGTGGGACAAGAACGAACCCCATTCGCCCGACAGGAGGCCTCCGGGCCCACGCGACTGTTGCATTAGAATCAACCCACCGACCGCAAAGGAAGAAAGCATCAACAAAATCGTGTACAAGCGCACCATGTCTACAATCCAAGGTCGATGGAAACCTTCCCCGAACCAGTGTGCGGGTTGTTCAAACCTAGCTTGCACGATTGGACATGCTTGACGTGGGCCAGCGTCTCCGCGAATCGCATTCCAGGTCAGATTGGTTTATGATGGATGCACCGTCTGGTGCGATTGTGATGACGCAGTGGTGCCCGCGCGGTTATCTGACACGCACTCATTGGCAAAGTGAGGCGGTTGGATTTGTAATCATTATCCCAACGCATCAGCGTTGCAGCAAGGTTCGCGACCCGCTTGGGTTGGGCAACGTTGGCCTCCAATATTTCCCCCGGCACGATTTAGAGCAGGAGAAGCGAGTGAACGTCTCTTCGATGGTCAACCATGGAAACGGTGACGCAAACGTTGCCACCTGTTTCCAAACGCATTTGGCGCGACACCTTTGGGCTCGAGCGCTTGCGACCGGCTGCTGTTTGCTGTTCGCAGCTATCTCCGTGGGGAATCTGCGGTCGGCGCACGGTTTTATCCCAGACTTACTGCCAGACCAAGTACAAGATGAGCCAGAAAAACCTGCGCAGTTGGACCCGGAGATGCAACGCCGGGTCCGTTTGTGGACCCGTCAGCTCAACGCAGATGAATTGAGCGAACGCGATCAGGCCGAACGGGAGATGTTGGCAGAAGGGACCCTGCTCTTGGATTACTTGCCACCGGAAACGGCGGGACAATCGGCAGAGTTAAGGGAGCGGTTAACTCGCATCCGGGTGACGTTGGAGACTCGCGCAGCCGAAGAAGTTGCCAAGCCGATCGCAGTGACATTGAAGGGAGAATATGGTTTGCCCGAATTGGTCGAGAATATTCGGCAGCAAACAAATAACGTGACGCAAGTCGCACCGGCTGAGCCAAAACGATTGGCGATTGATTGGGAAAACGTCCCCTACTGGGTTGCGCTGGATGAGATCATGGACCGCGCACAAATGAGTTTCGATAGCGACCAATCGCCAGGAGTGACCTTGGTTCCCGCCGTCGATCGCGCCCCACGCAAGACCTACGCCAGTTACCACGGAGCGTTTCGGGTCAGCCCAACTCGATTGCAGCATTCGCGGGATCTCACCAGTTCCCAGGCAACTCAGTCGCAATTTTCGCTTCAATTGGAATGGGAGCCCAAGCTTCGGGTCATTCGACTAGAGCTCCCGTTGGATGGCGTTGAGATCGTGCATCCAACGGATGCGACCATCAAACAAACCGTGGGCAATTCAGGTGAGAAAATCGGGTTTGGTGTCACCAATGAAAAGTCCGGGGCCAAAGCTCATTTCGCTTGGCCGAACTTGGATGCTTGGGATGCTGAAGTCGTTGATGTGCGTGGCAAATTCCAGTTGTTGGTTGCTGGTCGCGAGGAGACTTTTCGTTTCGAAAATCTCAAAGTCGCGTTGCAGAACAAGCAATTGATCGAGAAATCAGGGATCAAAGTTCAGTTGGAAGAAGTCAACTATGACGAACACTTGATGCTGATCAAAATCGGCATTCAGTTTTCCGATGCCAAGCAAAGTTTGGAGTCGCATTTCGGCTGGATTTTTCAGAATCCCATTGAAATTCGCGATCGTGAAGGTCAAGTCCATTCGTATTTGACGATCGAATCCGGCGGAGCGCGAGAACAAGGCTTGGCCTTGGTTTATATTTTTGACCGGTTCGATGATCTCGAGGGGCTCGACTTGGTCTATCGTAGCCCAGGTATCTTAATCGAGACGGAAGTGCCCTTCGAAATGAAGGGTATCCCGCTGCGCTGAACAAACACAGCGACAGGTATTCATCCGGTACAAGCAAGGAGCTGATGTGCGTCGAAATCTTTGGGTGACCGTCGTAGTCATGGGCGTTTGGAGCCAAGGCATTTTTTCACCGTTCGCATTTCCGCAGGACGGCACTCGTGTGGAGGCGCAAGAATCTTCCGATTCTCTCCGCGTTTTCGCGACGGTCCAAGGACATCCGATTGGACTCGCAGAGGTTCGCTTCTTGCTCAGTCAGGTTCGACCAACGACAACCGGACAACAGGAAGCATTGGATCAATGGCTGCCACCGAATTCCACAACAGGTCCGACCTCGAATCCCACCGAGATTCCGTCAGAGGTCGTTACAGCCGCGGTCGATCAATGGATCGAGCGGTTCGTGGTCCTGTCCTTTCTCGAACGCGAAGGCTTGGCGGTCCCACGTGCCAAGACCGAAGCAGATTTGAAAGCGTGGGACGACCGCCTGCGCGAACTCGGTAGCAGTCTCGATGCGTATCGAGCCAGATCCGGCATCACGGCCGAGAGTTTGTTTCATTTCCGACATTGGGAACTCAGCTGGCAATCGTATTTGGATCGTCGTGTCACTGATGATTCGTTGCAACGATTCTTCCAAGAGAACAAAGCCGATTTTGATGGGACTCGCAAACGTGTTGCTCATGTGGTGCGCGTTATTCCGCCGCTCGATCCAACTCGACCCAACGCGGTGGAAGCAAGGGCTGATTTGGAAAAAGCGGCGCAAGCAGAATTGGCCAACGTGCGACAACAAATCGTTTCCGGCAAGAAATCGTTTGCAGAAGCAGCTGCGGAATACTCGGAAGGAACTTCAGCTGAGCAAGGTGGCGATCTGGGCTGGATCGTCCGCGAGGCGCCTCTTTCAGAAGTCGTTTCCCGGGCGGCGTTTCGGTTGAATCGAGGCGAAATTAGCCCGCCGATCGTTTCGCCCCATGGCGTTCATTTGTTGACGGTGTTGGAGGAAACTCCTGGCCCCAGAACCTATGAACAGGTAGCCGAACAAGTCAAGAACGCCGCGATTCAAAAGTTGTGGCGAATGATTCAGGAACAGGAATCGGGCAACTTGAGTATTCAGCGCCACCACTGAGTGGCATCCTCCGGTCAACGACATGCCGCTCCATAAAGGATGGGCGTAGGCATGTTCCATGAGCCGTGACCTGCAAAATGCCGCCCCGCTCTTGCGGAGATTGGCGGACGGCACCGGCAGTGTGTCTTCTGTCGTTCTATACATCGACGGTCAAAGAAATGGAGCGAACGGCCGTTCGCCGCGAATTTGCAGTTATCACCAGGAATTCGCCCTATTTCGGCCCACCTTGGCTCTTGGGATCGATCCCAAATCGAGAACTTTTTCGCAAAATTTGTCACAGGTCCGTAATTTCGCCGCGTCTTTTTCGCTTTCCGACCTAGATTGACTGGACCATTGGAAGCTTCGGGTTAAGATGTCTGAACTTTCCAAAGGGAATTTCTGCGGATGGGCATGATAGCTGCAGAGAGGTTGGGCTGCTGGTGCTAGTGAGACACATCAGCTTCCGAAGGTCTTTTGGATTGTAACTATTTGTAACAGGCATTTTATGAACAAAATTGTCCGTGACGTCTCACACCCGGGAAAGGCAGGAAAATTCGAGATCATGTCCGAACCAAGTTCGACAGAGCCAAGTAAGTCTTCCGCTGGTTCCGATCGCATGGTTTTGTTTTGCGAGCAATGCTATCGCTATGATAAGCATATTCCGGTGAAGGTATGGTTCGTTTTCAAGATCACAGTCATCGTCCTCACCCTTGGATTGGCCTTGATTTTCTGGCCGAAACGCTGTAGTTGCTGTGGCTCGATCCGGTTCTAATCGCTGAACCCCCGAGACCTGCGGCGCCAAATGACCAATCCCTACCAAAACGAGTGCTGTCGGTACGTTGATATGTGGGCCATGCCCAATCTTCATCCGAGCAATATTCAGTTGTTGCGGCGGCTTCAAGGCTCTGACACCTCGCACTTCACCAAAAACATGGAGGTGATCGGTACTATTTCGGAGTTGGATGGCGAACAAGGTTGGGTTCAAACCCATTTGATTGGTGTTCGTTCGGACGCCTGGAAACCATCTCCGTCGGAAGTACGACAAACGTTGAAGGCCATCAAAAAGCAACGCCGCCTTTGGCTCAAGGACAGTGTCCGTTCCTCTGGGGCACTCAATGCCGCGCAAAGCGAAAGCTTGGATGGGAAGCTGGCTGCCGATGAGATTTGGAACCTCAGCGAGACAGATATCGAGTCGCGCCGCTTGATTCTGAAGCTATTCAAGAACACGGGGCAAACGACACGGTGGTGCGGCACCATTGAAGAGGTTACCAGCGCCGAGATTCACAATAGCATCGGCAGTCGTCGCTGCCTTCTCACCCTGTTGGTGATTTTGCCGCAGACGCAATTCGTTACTACCATTCAAGAGAATCATCGCACGTTTCGCTATCCTTCCATGTTTAGCTTCAGTTACTTCGACGGACAAAGGATGTGGTACGTCCGTTTGCAACAGCGCTGGATTTCGCTGGGTCCGGACTTTGACGTTTACGTCGATGGAACTTGGGTCGGGCTCGTGGACGGGAAATTATTGTGTTTTGGTTCCGATAGCTATCTCGACCTCGTCGATCACGAGTTGGTGAATGATACCCAGTTTATTGATCTGTTGACCCTATTCACCGCCTCCGTGGGGTATCATCGCGCCATCCGACGCAGTATCCGGCGTCGAGTCAAAGACACGCTGCAAGGACACGCTCAGAAGCACATCGTGGATTCGGAGGAGATTCGTCTGCGACACAACGGTCGCTCCGCGGCCTAAATCCTTTCTCAAGTCTTGCGAGTTGATCACCGACCGGCAAATGGCCGGCGTCAGGGCGATTCGCAGACGCGGGCCACGAGTTCAACCGCCACGCCACGTTGCCTTCCAAAAGCACGGTTGTCTTCCGCAAGCCCGGGCGTCTTCCAAAAGCCCAGGCGTCTTCCAAAACCACGCGACCAAGCCATCAAGCCCGACCCCACAATCATCTACGATTGGGACACGTCGTGCGCCGGCGTTTCATCCATTCGGATTCGGAAATGATGGGTTTCGTACTGGTCATCTGCGAACATGATCATGCGCGAGTACAGTGGCGGCTGGGGCGTCGAAGGAATTTGTCCTTTAGGAGCGGCCGGGGCTTCTCCAATCGACAAAGTGTTGGAGCGTTCCAGCTTGATTGGTGCGTTTGGGCGACTTTGAACCTCGATGACTTCCATCCCGCGTGGCAAGGACTTTGCGGGCTTTGCACTACCAGACGAGCTCTGAGGATTTGACTTTTGGGCCAGCTCGGTCCGTGCGACTCGGACGTGCTCGGGGGCGGAGATCCCCAAACGAACGGTGTTGCCTTTCACCGAGAGGATCGTAATCGTTACGTCGTCGCCAATCTGAATGGACTGTTCTAGCTTTCTTGATAACACCAACATGGAAACACTCCTTTGCGGAAAAGTTGCTGACCTTCGGCTTCCTCAGCCGACTCTCCTGTCCCCGGAGAGTTACTGATGCAAGTCGGAGGCCAAACCGAGAGTTAGTCACCACAGGTCACCGTTTAATGAGCAGAATTTCGGTCTAAGAGGCCATTTCCCGCATTTTTTGATCCTTTGATGCTAGCGAATTGGCGGAAATGACCCTTTGGCCTGTCAAGTCGACCGTTGGCAGACTGACAATTTGCCGGTAAAAAATTCAATTGCAACTGACTTGCAATAACTAGATGACAATCTTTCGCCCGTTGTTTATGATTGCCAGCGGTTGTGGCGATCCTCGTTGCGTAGTTGGTGGTCGCCCCAGGGTGGTGCCTGGCCCCGTTTCGACTTGAGACGGGCGTCGCACTTCGCGAGCTTTTTATCGGAGAAATGTAAGTCACATGAAGAAGTTCAACAACATCGGTCTGTGGATGGCTTTCGTCTTTGCTGTGTCCGGGATGATCGGGTGCGACAACACGACGAAGCCAAACGACAAGAAGACCAGTCAAACCAGCGGCGACCACGATCACGGTGACCACGATCATGGTGACCACGATCATGGTGACCACGATCACGGCGATCATGACCACTCGCATGAGATGGGCCCCAAGGGTGGGCACGTCGTGAAGTTCGATGACGACAAGGGCTGGGCTGCATGGGATCACAAGGACAACGAAGACAAGGTCATCGTCTATTTGTTGTCGGCCGATAAGAAGCAACTCGAAGGCCGCAAGGTGACTCGAGCCTATTTCGTAGCCAAAAGCGGTGATCAACAAAAGGAGTTCGACTTGACCGCCACCGATGCGAATGCTGAGGGAGTTGCTGCAACTTTTGAACGAGTTGATAAAGCCTTATTGGCTGCGACTCACATCGGTACCGAGCTAATTGTGGAAACGGCGGATGGCAAACTCCATGTCGCGATCGAAGCCCACAATCATTAATCCTCGTGTGCGAAGGATGGGTAAGTCGATGCATTTTTTGCCTGATACTCAACCTCGACCTTTTTGGTGGTTGCTGGTCGCCCTCTGGTGCTTTGCAACCACCGACCGAGAGGTGTTTGGGCAAGAACCGGTCAAAGAGCTGATACTGCCCGGTGAGTCGTTTCTAATTGGTGATCGGGCGGCGTTTATCCTCTGGCCGGAACCGGCCAAACGACGTGACCCACAGCCGTGGGTCATGTACGCCCCAACCTTGCCGGCTTATCCCGATACTCACGAACGGTGGATGCATCAAAAGTTCCTGGACGCTGGGGTTGCTGTTGCTGGTATTGATGTTGGCGAAGCCTACGGCAGCCCCAACGGGAACGAAGGACTGACTGCCCTCTACGAACATTTGATTCAGAAACGAGGGTTCGCGGCCAAGCCGGTTCTTTTTGGTCGTAGTCGCGGTGGGCTGTGGGTCAGCAGTTGGGCGATCAAGAACCCGGACAAAGTCGCGGGCATCATCGCAATCTATCCGGTCTTCGATCTCACGACCTATCCCGGAGTCGAGAAAGCGGCCCCAGCTTTTGGGTTGACCAGTGAAACCATGAGCGACCAATTGCAACAATGGAATCCGATTGCCGGTGCCTCTGTGTTGCCGACAGCCAAAATTCCGGTCGCGATCATTCACGGCGATGTGGATACGGTTGTACCGCTGGAGCAGAACAGCCAAACGCTGGCTCGGATCTATGCGGACGCTGGGGAGGCATCCTTGATGTCGCTGGAAGTGGTCTCGGGCCAAGGTCACAACTTTTGGCAAGGATTTTTCCGAAGTCAATCCTTGGTTGATCAGGCCATCCGTTGGGCCACTCGCAATTGAGCCAGCGTCTCGGCCAAGGACTCCCGTTCGATCGCCTCATATTGAGCGTTGGCATCGATGATCTCCCGCCCCAAGATCGACTCTAAATCCGCTTGATAGTAAACGGGACGCTGTTCAGCCGTGGATTCCGTACCGTATTGATTGAGGTTCGAGGCAAAGATACCCGCCGCTGAAATCGGCAAGAAGTCTTCATAGCGTTGCCCCTCGTAGCGCACGTAACCCAACTCGATGAGTTCCCGCACATCGGCCGTGCTGATTCGCCCAGCGAACTCTTGGCCTCTCGCGGTTGCCGAATATCGAACATAAACCAGACCTTGTTGGTACAACTCGGGCAGCGTTTCGGGGAAGTCGGCAAAAGCCGAGGCATACAACGCCTCGCGACCGCGCCAATCGCGAAGTGGCAAAGTGGTTTGAGCCAATAATTGCTCGGCCTTGGCCAAGCATTGATCATAAAGTTGTCGTCCCGTTGCCGTGGTCGCGTACAGGCGTTGTTCGATTTCGCCGAACCTGGCCGTGTGGGACGCATTTACCGAAGTGCCGTCCGGGTTATGGAAGATCACTGGCTCCGACAACGCTTTGTAAGCATCTTGTCGCAACAAAACGGGAGTGTCCTGGCTTGGGCCTTCCGTGGCATCCTTGAATCCGGAGTGATTCAATCGCGTCAGCACCAAATCGTTTTGAGCCAATCGACCGAGCAGTTGTTCCACCACGGACTCGATTTCGTCGGTTGTGGGTTCTCGTCGCGGGAACCCTGCGCAGGTCTCAGCTGACAAATGACGAAACAACAACCGCAAGGCATGATGGTCGGTTTGTTTGACCAATCGTGCGCAGGCCAATTCCAAACGCGACTTCAGTTCCGCGGTCAAAATTTCCCCCAGACAGAACTTCATTGCGCTCGTATAGATGTCGATGCAGAACGTGTTGGGCGTCAGGTGATTCAAATGGTGCGATTGGAAGCAAGCGATGTCGGCCGCGATTTTCAGTCCGGCATCGCAAAGTTCACGATACAAGACATAGTCATGGGCGTGTCCGGTCCACTTGAAAACCTGCGAAGTGCATTCGTTGATCAAAGACTCGGCCTCGGCTTGATCGAGGCCCCCCTGTTGCTCCGAGCGTTCGATGAGGGCTTGGGCGTTGGCTGACACGACTTGACGACGACTGAGGAGGGATTCGATTCGCTCCTTGGTGCGCGCGTCGAAAAAATCGGTCAACAACAACGAGCAAAACACTCGATGCTCGGGATGGAATCGCGAGCGAAACGCCGTCGCAATGATGGGCTGGCTCTTGGCTCCAATGCTCGACATGTCGTAGTAGTTGTGTGGCTCCATTGCAAAGCAGGCGAACAGGCGGCACATCCAGCGATACTCGTCGCGCCGCCCAATCCGAATCGCGCCATGACGCTCGCCGCTCGTCGCCACGATATCGGCATCATCCATTCGGAAACCTGGAAAAAGCCGCGCCAACAAATCACAGATGGCGCGGTTGCAGATTTGATTCACAACCAACGACTTGTCGTACAGTGGAACTTCGTCCGCGAACATTTCGGAGAGTTTCGCGAACAGTTGATTTTGCAATACGACTCGGTCGACCAAGCGGTTTGACGAAACAGAATGAGACACGGCTGCAAGCTCCTGGGAGTATCGACCCATTAGATCGTGATTTTGGCACCCAACAGTTCGACGAATTTTCGGATCCACGCCGGGTGAGCCGGCCAAGCGGGGGCGCTCACCAAGTGGCCAGTCACATGCGCATCGGAGTAAGTGTCATTCGGTGCGATCGGTTGCCCACCCGCCAAACTTACCTCCGGCGAGACCGCAGGATAAGCCGAGCACGCGACTCCCCGCAGGACCCCAGCGGCGGCCAGGATTTGTGGGCCGTGGCAAATGGCCGCGATCGGCTTTTTCGCGGTATCGAATTCGCGGACGATTTCCAGAATTCGCGTGTGGAGTCGCAAGTATTCCGGGGCTCGGCCTCCGGGGATGACCAGGCCAGCAAAATCCGCGACGTTCACCTGAGCAAAATCGAAATTGATGTGAAAGTTGTGCCCCGGCTTTTCCAAATAAGTTTGGTGACCTTGAAAATCATGGATCGCGGTGGCCACGACGTCACCAGGTTTTTTGCCGGGACAAACGGTTTTGACGTCGTAACCCAACATCAATAACATCTGGAACGGCACCATCGCTTCGTAATCTTCGACGAAGTCACCGACCAACATCAGAATCTTGGAGGGCATGTGGGACTACTTTCTACGTTGGAGGTGCTTGGGGTTCTCGGCCTTGCCAATCATCTCGTATAAAAATCGACTCGGTACGGTTGGCACATCTCGGCCCCATTTTTTGCGGCTTAGTGGCAACGACAAGGTGAGTCGTAGCTGGGCCCGAGTCATCCCAACGTAACACAGGCGTCTTTCCTCGGCGATAGCCTCTTCGGTCTCCAAGCTTCGCTTGTGCGGCAAAATTCCCTCTTCCATTCCAACCATGTAAACTTCGTGGAATTCGAGTCCCTTGGCGCTGTGCAGTGTCATCAGGACCACGCCCCGTCGCTGCAGTTGTTTTTCCTTATCGTTCTGGGCATCGCGATCGCCAATCGTCAATTCGCTGAGGAAATCCACCAAGGACCCCTGGTTCGCATTGTCACGATCGAACTCGGCGGCCGCGTTGATCACTCCAGCGACATTGTTCCAGCGAGTTTCTAGTTCGTCAGGTTCCGTGTACAGACTCTCTAGATAGGTGCGGAAGCCGACACGTTGGACCAACAGCTCCAGCAGTGGGCGAACGGTCATCTGCCCCATTTGTACTTGCAGGTCGCGGATCAATTCACAAAAGTTTTGTACCGCCTCGCGTTGAGTGCCTTTGAGTTCGGGGCAAGATGGTGGATCGTTCATCACTTCCCAGGTGTCACGCCCTCCACGAATCGCCGCATCGCGGAGCTTTTCCACGACACTACTCCCAATCCCGCGTTTGGGGCTGTTGATGATCCGCAGTAACGCGACTTCGTCGCCGGGCGTGACCAAGACTTGCAAATAGCTCAGCAGGTCCTTCACTTCTCGGCGGTCAAAGAATGATTGTGTTCCAATCAAGATATACGGGATCCCGCGTTTGCGAAATTCAGTTTCGAAGACACGAGGCTGTTCGTTGGTGCGAAACAACACGGCGATATGATTCGGTTCGACTCCCGGCGTTTGCAGACGCTGGGAGATGTGAAACACGACGTCCTGCGCTTCTTTGGTTTCGTCCTTGTATTGGTGGATCTCCGGTGGCGGTCCTGTGGGCCGTGACGCTTGCAAGACTTTGCCGTGGCGAACGACATTGAAATCAATCAAGCGATTCGACCACTCGATGATCGGTCCCGTCGAGCGATAGTTCATTTCCAAGCGGACGACTTTGGCATCAGGCCAATCGTGGTGGAACCGCAGAATGTGTTGGACCTCTGCCCCACGCCAGGCATAAATCGATTGATCGTCATCACCCACGACACACAAGTTGCGATGTTTGGCGACTAACGCTTTCGCGATGCGGTACTGCGATTGGTTGGTGTCTTGATATTCGTCAATGAGCAAGTGATCGAATTGTGCGGCTTCTTGTTCCAGGATCGCAGGATGCTCACGGAACAATTTCTCAGTCAGCAATAGCAGGTCATCAAAATCGACCACGCCTCGATTTTTCAACTCGCGTTGATAACGTCGATAAACCGACGCCGCCAGATGTTCTTTGTCGGATTGCGCCGAAATGGCGGCTTGTTCGGGGGATAAAGCGCGAGATTTCCAGCTGCCGATTTGGAACAGGAGATCGGCTGGTTTGAGTGACGCATCGCGAACCCGAATTTCTTTCATCACCGACGTGATGACGCTTTCCTGATCCGCGCGCGTATAGATTGCGAACTTCGCCGGATACCCCAAAGCCGTGATCTGGCGTCTGAGGATGCGAACGCATAGCGAGTGAAACGTCGCAACTAAAGGTTTGGCCTTACGTTTGCCAATTTGGGCCTGAACCCGCTCCCGCATTTCGTTGGCGGCTTTGTTGGTAAACGTCACGGCCAAAATGCGATCGGCGGCGATCCCGGACTTGATCAGCAACCCAATCCGCATCGTGACCACGCGGGTCTTGCCAGTCCCGGCGCCTGCCAAAACCAACAACGGTCCACGGAGCGTGTTGACCGCTTCCCGCTGAGCTGCATTTAATCCGTCCATTGCTTATCGCAGCACCCGTTTACGGCAATACTCGTTTACGGCAGCACAATGCTAGAGCCCGAACCTTTTGCGCCAGGCGGCAATTGGATTCCCGATCCCTTGCCCGGCGGATCGGGTACTTGCACGTAGAGAATTCGCAGTTGGGTCAACACGTCCGTCAACATTTCTGTCTCATCCGCGGTGAGGTTGCCTTTGGTCTTTTCTTCCAAGACGCCCAACATGTCGATCAGGTGCTGAGCCAGCGGCTTGTAAATCATCGCCTTGCCGGTTTGCTGATCCGGAATCTGTCCTAGGGCCGACAGGATTTGCATCGCCAATGTGTTGATCAACAACGGAATCGAGGCCGGAGGAAATCCCATGTCCTCCTCGTCATGCGGTTGAGCCGCGGCGGCCTCTTTTTCGGCCTGAGCGCGAGATTTCCAATCGTCATCTACGTGTAATTCTCGGTCACTCATGATGTTCTTCTTTGTTCTTCCCAGCGCTCATTGAAGCGCTCATGCACCGGACGAAGCGTCCCTCGGCCATTCCGATGACGCTGCTCGATTTTAGCAATCCGATTTTAACAATTTGGCTTCACCCAAGTAAGTGCTGCAAGATCGAGAATCCCGCCCGCAAATCCGGACAAATCCAATCGGGTTGGGCCGCGGCCAGCTCGGCTTCCGCGATTCCTCCGGTCAGCACCGCCATCGTTTTCGCACCAATCGCCCGACCGCAAGTGATGTCGTGGACGGTGTCGCCAATCACCACGACCGACGCCGGACAATAACGCTGTTCGAGGTGAGCCTGGGCCGCTGCGGCGGCTTCTCGAGCCACGTCATCCCGCTGGGCGTGACGGTCTCCGTAACCGCCGAAGGAGAAATAGTGATCCAAGCCTGTGTGCTTCAGTTTGGTCCGAGCCCCTTGTCGCACGTTACCAGTCAAAAGTCCGAGCGCCACGCCAGGGTGTTCGGACAGCCAGGGCAGCAACTCCGTCACGCCTGGTAAAACGGTCGCCGGTTGTTGTTGTAGATTCCGCTCCAGTTCGCGCAAATAACTGGAAATAAAATAATCAAAATCCTGATCCGAAAGCTGGCGTCCTTCTGCCTCAAACAATTCGGTCAAGATCCCGCGATCCGTCCGGCCATGCAATCTCAATTCGATCGATCGAGGCCGACCAAAGACTTGCTCGAACACCGTGTCAATGGCTCGCCCACCGGCCCGCTGCGAAATAAGCAACGTGCCATCGATGTCGAACAGCAGTGTTGCAACCTTGGGATTGATGGAGTGGGCCTGCATCAGAATTATCCTGCGACGGTGGAGTTCGGTCCGGATGCTCAGCTTAACAAAATCAATCCACACGATAAGGCGACCAGTAGAAACAAGAGACGCCAGTAAAAACGGAACGCGGTCTGCCAAAATTGACAATTCGAATCGCAGCAAGTAATATCTTAGGACGGAGTTACGGCGATTTCTGAATTCGTGAGTGTAGGTTTTTCAGGGGAGCTTCAACGGTTTATCCACCAGAGAACTGGCGCTTCGGGAGTCTATTCTTCAGTTGACGAGTATCTTCGAGATCTTATCCGGCGCGATTATTAGCGCAATTATTAGCGCGATTATCAGCGCGAAGAGCAACGCAAGTGGTTGTGGTTGCGACACGAATTGAAGTTGGGCCTGAATGCTGAGGAAGACGCGTTTTCTCCGATCGATTTCGACGACCCAATCGCGGAAGCGAAGGCAGAAAAAACGCAGCATGGAAGTTAAGTTTCTGCCCGCTGCGAAAAGCCGTTTCCTCGAAGTATGGCATTACACAGAACGTACTTGGGGGCGAAGAACGCGCGGACAAATACCTGAAAGGTTTGAATGATGCGATTCAGCGAGTTGCAAGTTTTCGCCACCTTTGGCGTCTGGTCGCCGATGAATTTCTGAGCAGCGTTTACTTCTTTCGCTATCAAAAACTGCATTTTCTTTCGCGAACTTTCCTCGAATTGTATCGGTGTGGTTAGCGTTCTTCATGAATGCATGGATATTCCCGTTCGCCTGCACGAAGATGCTGCAGTTCCGCCCGAAGAATGAGTTGGCATTTACTGGCCAAGTCAACCTCCAACTGCCAAGCACATTCAGCACTAAATGGTACTAGTCTCCCGATACCGCAGCCGATCCGGCGTCCTTAGCGACCCGTCTGCATGGATAAGACTTACGAATTCCGTAATAGCAAGCTACAATAGAAAAGGCCGAGCGGAAACCGTCGTCTGGCGTGTCCGGCAGGTCCGTTTTCGCGGCTTTCCGTTTGATGATAAGGTGGCCAGGGGGGGCGTTTTAGGAGTCAAGTGATGTTGTCTAGCGCCGAAGTGCTCCAATACCAGACCGATGGTTTCGTCATTCGTAGAAATCTGTTTACACCGGACGAAGTTGGCGGATTGATTCGGTTTGCGCAGCAAGATCCGGACATGATGGCTCGGATTACCGGGCGCTTGGATGCCGAAGGTAATCAGACCAAGCTCAGCTTGTGGGATGATCCGCCCCACAATTTGTTTGGTTTCTTTGCTCGGTCCAGGAGATTGGTGGAACCGGCGACGCAATTGTTGGGTGAGGAAATCTATCACTACCACTCGAAGATGATGCTGAAGGAGCCGCGAACCGGGGGAGCGTGGGAGTGGCACCAAGACTATGGATATTGGTACAACTACGCCTGTCTCCGACCAGCCATGATTAGTTGCTTGATTGCGTTGGACCGGGCCGATCGTGAAAACGGCTGCCTGCAAGTTCTGCCTGGCTCGCAACGCTTGGGGCGAATCGATCACAGCAAAGTGGCTGGTCAAACCGGGGCCGACATGGAACGCGTTAATGTGTTGTTGGAACAAGGACCACCCACGTATGTGGAATGCCAGCCTGGCGATGTGTTGTTCTTCGACTGCAACTTGTTGCATCGTAGCGACGCCAATCGTAGCGAGCGGTCGCGTTGGTCGTTGATCTGTTGCTTCAACGCGCGAAGCAACAGTCCCTACAAGCAAGTGCGTCACTCGAGCTACCAACCGCTGGTAGTAAGCAGTGACCAACAAATGGCAGACGCCTTGGCGGAGCTGGCGACAAACGTAAGGTAAGCCAAAGCAATCGCTGGTGCCTGATCCGAAGTGGATTCCTGGCGCTCGCTGGTCGATCCCTCCCAAGTGGAAATCGTTTAGGTTTTGACGATGGCATTTTTAACGAGTGATACAAACGAGGGAAGCTCGAAACGCTTTCCGTTGGATAAAGAAGTGATGACCTTGGGCCGTCATCCTGATTGCCATATCGTGATTGAAGATTCGTCGGTAAGTCGATTTCATTCTCAGATTACCTTTGATGGCGACGGCTTCTATTTGGAAGATCTCGATAGTCGCAACGGGACCTACTTGAACGATGCTCGATTGCACCAAGCGGTTCCTCTCCGCGATGGAGATCGAATCCGAATCTGCGATTTATCCTTGGTCTTTCGCAATCCGAATCACAATCAAGACACTGACCCGCGGAACTCGGTTCGACCCGTGCGACGTGATTCGGTGGCTGGTGTTGCCGATGCCACGATGATTGGCAACAACATGGTGGTGTGGGACGAGTCGCCCGGCGAAGACGAGGGTTCGACGATCATGTCCCATATGGATTTGGGAAGTGCACTGGATTCCCGTCGCCAAACCAAAGTGGATCCGTCCTTGAAGCTGGATGCGTTGATGGAGATCACGCGGGCACTCAGCGGTGCGATCTCACTGGATAAAGTCGGTCCCCGAGTTTTGGACTGCTTATTGAAGTTGTTTGCCAATGCCGACCGCGGCTTTATTGTGCTGCGCGAGAATTCGACGTTCCGCGTGATATCGGCCAAGAACCGTGCGGGGGTCTCCGAACGACAAATGCGTTGCAGTCGAACGGTGTTCGAGCATGTGATGCAAACCAAACAAGCCATCATGTCCGCGGACACGGCCACCGACTCGCGATTTGATTCGTCCGCGAGTATTGTCGACATCGAGATTCGTTCGATGATGTGCGTGCCACTGCTTAATAGCGACGGCAGTGCGATCGGCATGCTGCAATTGGACTCGGTTCGCAAGTCCGTTGCGTTTCGCGAAGAAGATTTAGAATTGATGTTGGTCGTTGGCATGCAGGCGGCCAACGCTTTGGAAAAGGTGCATCTGCTCCAGTCCGAACTGACTCGGCAGCAACAAGAACATGATCTCAAGGTCGCCAATGAAGTGCAGCGGGCGATTCTCCCCCAACGCCGCCCGGACTTGACTGGTTTTAGCTTTTACGACTATTACCGCTCCGCGAATTTGGTCGGCGGAGACTATTACGACTACATTCAATTGCCCGACGGTCGCCAAGCGATTATCGTTGCAGACGTCGCCGGGCATGGTGTTGCGTCAGCGATGTTGATGGCGAAATTTAGCACCGAAGTACGTTACAGTCTGCTGGCGAACCCAGAATTGTCCGACGTTGGCCGCCAATTAAATCATGCGATTTACAATTGGCATTTGGGGCGATTCATTACCATGATTTTATGCATCTTGGATCCGCGCACGGGCAAGGTTTGGCTGATCAATGCGGGGCATCCTGTTGCCACCATCACGCGTCGTGGCGGGCAAGTGACGCTACAAGATGTTAGCTACAATGGCTTTGCGATCGGGATGGTGGATGAAGCCAAGTACCGAGTATTGGAGTTTGATTTGGCCGTCGGCGATGCCTTGGTGATGTACACGGACGGGTTGAGTGAACAAGTGAACTCGGCCGGGGAGATTTATGGCAGCCCGCGTGTGCTGCGTGAAATCAAAAAGTACGCCGACAAGGGTGTCGAGGCGATCGGCAAAGGGGTAATCGCCGACCTGAAAATCTTCTCGGAAAAGGTACCTCAAGCGGATGATCTGTGTCTGGTATGTTTCGGAAGGATCAGTTAGTTGAATATGATGACCCGGTTACGAAGGGGCATGGAGGAGCGATGCATGTCTAATCAAATTGTATGGGGATTTTTCGAGAGCCAAGGTTTGCGAATCTGGCTGTGTTTTGCCTGTTGTCTAGGGCTGCTGTGGATGCCCCTGATGCCGAGTCAAAGTTTGGCTCAAGGTTCAGGACAAGAGGTGACGCAAGACGAGAACAAAGCACTTACGGAAGCGGAAGTCAACCGCGAACTGAATCGGTTGCTGCAAGATGAGACTGCCGGCGTTCCTCGCGCGATCGAATACTTGAATTCGGTATTGGATCGGTTTCCGGCCCATAGCGACTTGCACTTGTTGGCGATCAGCCTTCATTCCAGTCATGGCGTCCAATTATTGGCCGAGCAGCAGATCGAAACAGGCCATGCCGCCATTCGACGGGCAGCAGCCTTGGCGAAAGTCGTCTTGGCCGACCCAAAACATTTGTCAGCGATCGAGCCAGAATTCGCGGAGTTGTTTTTTCATGCCGCTCAGACCTACGCGACCGACAAGCAACCGGATTTGATGTACGCAGCGTTGGACCAAGCCTGTGAATTGGGTTTTGACAATTGGTCAGCAATTCATGAGGCCAAGCCGATGTTGGAGTTATTGGAACAGCCCGAGTTTCAGGCGTATCTGGAAAAGCAAAAGGCCTTGGTGCCGCAGCGCTTGGCCATCCGCCTGCGTCAAGAATTGAAGACCTTTGAATCGTTCGAATTTGATTTCGACCTGAAGAGTGTTTCTGGCGAGCCCGTGGTGAAGAATCAATGGAAGGGCAAACTGTTGGTGGTCGATGTGTGGGGGACTTGGTGCCCGCCGTGTCGCAAGAGTTTGCCGCACTTGATCGAACTGCAAAACGAATTCGGCGACCAAGGCGTTCAGGTCGTCGGCTTGAATGTGGAAAACGAAGAGACGGTTGCCGAGCAAACCGCGACGGTCAAAGCCGCCATCCAATCGTTTGGAATCAACTACCCCTGCGCGGTCATTGATGAACCTGCCTTGACACAAATTCCTAATTTCGAAGGATTTCCCACGACGCTGTTGATCGACCGAAGCGGGCAAGTCCGTCTCAAATTGGTGGGCCAATTGTCAGCAGCACGCTTGAAGGCGGCTGTAGAGATCCTTCTGGAAGAAACGCCTTCGAGTCGGCCGTGATGCGTTTGCCTCCGGTTGTCGGAATCGTCTTGTGTGGCGGCCAAAGTACCCGCATGGGGCAGGACAAGAATCAAGTGATCTGGGCGGGTCGGACATTTTTGCAAAATGTCTTGTCGGCTGTAGAGCCCGTTTGCACGAAGCTGCTTTTGATCAAGTCGGCGCCAGAGCAAGCTTTGCCAGAGTTCGAAATTCGAATCCCGGTCGAGATATTGGTGGATGAACTGCCGCACAGCGGGCCGGCGGCATCGCTGCACGTCGGATTGGAGGCCTTGTGGCGTTCGTGCGTGTTGGAGTCACGTGCGGCGACCGTTCACTCGGCCGAGTCAACTGAAACACTTCCTTTGGTGTTGGTGACGGGCAATGATTCACCGCTGTTGCAGACTTCACTATTGAGCTATCTCGCTCACCGGCTACAGGAACATGCAGAAGCGGATGCGGTGGTGCCTTGTTCGTCTACCGGACTTCCTGAAAGTTATCCGCTATGCGCCACTTATCGGCTGCGGTGTCGCGAGTCGTTATCGTTGTATCTTAAGCAAGGCCATCGCAGCCTCAAGGGATGGTTGGAGCAACTTCGAGTGGATTGGGTTGCTACCTCCGAACTGAAGGTCCACGACCCGGACCTGCGCAGCTTGCTCAACTTCAACTCGCCCGCCGATTTTCAATCGGCGCCCAAACAATAACCCGATGCCACTCGCCCGCCGGCTTTGAATCTACCTCCAATGAACAACCCAATGCGTTGAGTTTTTTTCAATATCGGAAAAACACGCATCACACCAAGCCAACGTTGTGAAGTATTTTTTGCGGCGAACATAGGCTCGAATCGGCCGACACATACCTCGCCGGTGTACTGGTTACAGTTTTGCACCACTGGTGTATTGTCCCAGCCTAATCTTGGCGTCGACGACTTCCGCTGCGACTCAACTCTATATCGTGTTCGTGACCACGCACGGTGTCAGTCACATTTATTCGTCGATCCCAGTCGATTGCCCAATCGTGTCGTGCGTGCTGCCCGGCTATTAGCGTTCGTCAGTGTGAATTAGCGGTGTAACCGGCTCGCACTGTTCGAGTCCCCGAGCAAAAGTTGGCAAACCGCTCATGGACACTCATGCACGCTAATGAATACCGATTCATGCCTGGTGCTGTGTCCCAGCCGAATCCTGGCGTCGACGACTTCCGCTGCGAATCAACTCTATTAGCTTGGTTGTGACCAAGCACTAGCCTTGTCTTTCCCCAACTGCCAAGGACTGTCTCGCTCGTTAGAATGCCCGCTTGGGGAAAATAGTGGTGCCGTTAGGGTTGGAGACTTTGACTATGTCGCAGCAAGATAAAGCCTACGAAAAACTTGGGGTTTTTTACTTGGGCCGAACACTCGATTCGGCGGGACAGACGACGGCGGCTCCGTTGCTTTACGATTCGAAAGATTTGACGACGCATGGTATGGTTGTCGGCATGACGGGAAGCGGCAAAACCGGTCTCTGCTTGTCGCTGCTGGAAGACGCCGGTATCGATGGTATTCCGGCGCTCGTTATTGATCCGAAGGGCGACATTGCCAACTTGTTGCTGACGTTTCCACAATTGCGTGCGGAAGACTTCGAGCCATGGGTCGAACCGGCGGAAGCGGTGCGGCAAGGCATGAGTCCCGCTGAATATGCCAAACAGGAAGCCAAGAAATGGCGCGACGGGTTAGCCAAGTGGGATCAAGAGCCCGAGCGAATCCAAATGTTCCGTGACGCTGTGGAAATCGCGTTGTACACGCCAGGCTCCAACACCGCTCGCTCGTTGAGTTTGCTCCGCGAGTTTTCACCACCGCCCCGTGCGATTCTCGAAGATGTCGATTTATTTCACGATCGAATCGCTTCGGCGGTCAGCGGATTGCTGGCGTTGTTGCGAATCGAGGCCGACCCCGTACAAAGTCGCGAACATATCTTGCTCTCGAAGTTGTTGGAGCAAGCTTGGTCGGCGGGGCAAGGTTTGACGTTGGCGCAGTTGATTGGTCAATTGCAGAACCCGCCGCTGACCCATGTCGGAATCATGGATTTGGAATCCTTCTTTCCAGCCAAGGACCGCGTCGCTTTGGCCATGACCATCAACAACTTGTTGGCATCCCCCACGTTTGCGGGCTGGATGTCGGGCGAGCCTTTGGAGATCGGCAAGTTATTGTATACCGAGGCCGGCAAACCAAAGATCTCGATCGTTTCGATCGCCCACTTGAGCGACTCGCAGCGAATGTTCTTCGTCACGCTGTTGTTGAACGAAGTGATTGCGTGGATGCGAACCCAGTCCGGCACAAGCAGCCTGCGGGCTATCTTGTACATGGATGAAGTATTTGGCTATTTTCCACCACTGGCGAATCCACCCAGCAAAGGCCCGATGTTGACGCTGTTGAAGCAAGCTCGGGCTTACGGTCTGGGTGTTTTGTTGGCGACGCAAAATCCCGTCGACTTGGACTACAAAGGATTGTCGAACATTGGCACTTGGTTCTTGGGTCGCCTGCAAACCGAACGCGACAAACAGCGAATTTTGGATGGCTTGGAAGGTGCGTCAGCAGCGACGGGCAGTTCGTTTTCACGTAGCGAGATGGAGACCACGTTGTCAGGCTTGGGCGCGCGGCGATTCTTGATGAATAACGTGCACGACCGCGAGCCCACCTTGTTCGAAACTCGTTGGGCCATGTCGTACTTGCGTGGGCCATTGTCCCGGGATCAGCTAAAAATTCTGGCTCAGGGATTAGCCAAGCCGAACCACGAGTCCGTCCCTCCGACCGCCGCGCGTTTGAGCACCACAAATTTTGACAGCGCTGGTTTGTCGGCCGCGCCCCAAGTCGTATTGCCGGCGGGCGTCGTCGCCAAGTACCTGCTGCCCAATCGAGCGCTGCCCACGGGTCAAAAGTTGGTTTATCGGCCAGCCTTGTTGGCGACAGGTCGACTGCACTTTGTCAGTGCAGCGCAAAAGATCGATACCTGGGAAGAGCGCGCGTTCTTGACCTTGTTGTCCTCGCCTGTTTCGCCAGACGTTTGGACCGCCGTCGAAACTTTGGTGGACCCGGCCGTCGAGGATCAAGGCTTGGCCGCTGACCACGCGCCGTTGCCGACGGAGGCCAGCAGTGCCAAAAACTTCGAGTTGTGGAACAAGCAGTTTTTGTCGTTCCTGTTTCGTGAACAAGTGCTGCGGCTCCATGCCTGTGAGCCCCTGAAAGCGACCTCGAAGCCGGGAGAATCCGAACGCGAGTTTCGCGTGCGCTTGCGCCAAGGGTTTCTCGAACAACGCGATTTGCAAACCGAGCAACTGCGCAAGAAGTTTGGTCCCAAACTAACAGCTCTGGAAGCCAAAATCCAACGCGCCAAGGAAAAAATCGAGGCCGAGCAATCGCGTCAATCGCAACGCAAGTGGGACACGGCTCTGACGATGGGGCAGACGATCTTGGGCGCCTTGATGGGCAAAAAGGCCATCTCCGCAACCACCGTGAGTCGGACGGCGAGTACGATTAAGAAGGCTGGGCAAGCTGCGGCGGGTCAAACCAAGATGAAACACGCCGAAGACTCCCTCGAGGGATTGATCGAGGCCAAACAAGAGCTGGAAATGGAGTTCCAACAGGCTGTGGAAGCGATCGAATCCGAGTGGAATGCGGCGGAAATCCCGCTAACACAGGTCGAAATCAAGCCGAAGAAGTCGGATCTGGCGGTGCTTAAACAGCAATTTGTCTGGCTGCCTTTTGCCGTGGATGTCACCGGAATGGCGACCGCTTTGTACGCGCCAGCCTGACCAATCGCCTACCGAAAACCGAATATCCTGGAGAAAACCGCGAATCGCGCTAGATTCGGACTGTGGAATCGGTTACACTAACCCCCGGTTGGTTCGATGATTGCTGGAAGTGACTGCGGGGCCATAAAGGATTTTCCTTTTTTGTTCGGCAGTTGACTTGCGTAGAGAGAACACTCGATTGCCTGCTTAAAAAGGTAGAGTGTTCAGGCTGTGCTTGCTCCGAGACTCGTCCGTCCCTCCTGGTGGGCTGCCACGTTGGCCCCTTTCTATTTGGCTCGGAAAGTAAAAGTTGTGAGCTAAATCCCTCCCTGTTCGTTTGGAGTTAGTAGTGGGAAGGAAATTGTATTGTGGAAATTTGAGCTTCCGCGTGGATAGTTCAAGTTTGGAGGAATTGTTCTCTCAGTATGGCCAGGTGCAAAGCGCCCAGGTCATTACGGACCGGGAAACCGGTCGGAGCAAGGGATTCGGGTTTGTGGAAATGTCTTCGGATGCCGAAGCACAAGCTGCGATCGACGGTCTTCATGAGACCGAGTTCAATGGCCGCAATTTGACGGTCAATGAAGCTCGTCCTAAAGATGAACGCGGTGGCGGCGGTGGCGGCGGCGGCGGCTATCGTGGTGGTGGGGGCGGCGGCGGTGGCGGCGGCGGTTACCGAGGTGGTGGCGGCGGCGGTGGTCGCAGCGGTGGCGGCGGCGGTGGCGGCCGAGATCGTGGTGATCGCGGCGATCGCGGCGATCGTGGCGGTCGTGATCGCTACTAAGCCAATCGCGGCTCCGAGGTTGGCGACCTACTCGACCTTCGCTGTTTGAAGTAGGACCGGTCCTCGGGAAAACGAAAAACTTGAACCAGCAACCGTTTCGCGCGGTTGCTGGTTTTTTTTGGTCTATTGTGAACGTGTTGGTTACTCTAGGATCAGTGCCGGCGGAAAACCAACGGCCCTGAGCCAGGGATTACTCTCAGTTGGAAAGAGATTCCATGACGAATTCACAGAACGATTCGAACGCCGTCGAGGCGACACCGCGGGGGAGTTCGCGTCGATGGCTATGGTGTGGGGCTGTGCTCTTGGCAGCGGCCGGGATCGTGTATTGGAATCAGACTCCCGTGGCCGTCGAAGAAACAAAACAAAAGCTGGAATTCAATTTTGCGGGAGCTGGAACGGGCACAGGAGAGGTGGGTGCAAACCGAGCCTCGGACGCCGCTGTTGCTAATCCGCTGGAGGCCGCACCGATCATCAAAGGCGGTATCACCGACCTGCTGAACGACCATCCGATTGCGGCCGCTGCGCATCCACTGGACCCCTTGCTTTTGATTGCCCAACGCGGTCTGGAGAATTTGCGCGGTTCGCTGCGCGATTATTCAGCGACATTGGAACGCCAAGAGCGTGTTGGGGATCAATTATTGCCCGCCGAGACCATCACGCTCAAGATTCGCCAAGGATTGACGGCCGAGCAAAACGGCGGGCAAGCTGTGGCACGAGGCATTTACACGCGTCACGAAGCACCGGCGTCACTTAAGGGGCAGGAAGCGATTTATGTCGAAGGTGCGAACGATGGCAATATTGTGGCGCACACCACCGGGCTCTTGAACCTGAAGCGTTTCTATTTGCCCCCGACAGGCTTTTTGGCGATGCGCGGCAGTCGCTATCCAATGACCGAAGCTGGCTTCGAGGTGTTGATTCAGCGAATGTTGGAGCGAGGCCAACGCGATCGCGATTTCGGACCGTGCGAAGTTCGTGTCGATCGACTGGCCACGGTCAATAATCGAGCATGTACGATGTTTGAAATTGTTCATGACAAGCAGGAGGGGCCTTACGATTTCCATATCGCGCGAATTGCGATTGACGACCAGTTGAACCTGCCGATTCATTATGAATCGTACACCTGGCCCACGACTGCCGACGGCAAACCGGAGCTATTGGAGCGTTACACGTACACCGATATACAGATCAACCCTGGCTTACCCGAAGAAACCTTCAGCCCCGACAACCCAGCCTATCAATATCCGAAACGCTGAGTCCAGTTGTGTGGAAGGGTTGTTAACGGAATTGCGGTCGCACTTGGAGAGTGCGGCGCAATTGGCCGAATTGTTGTCATCGTTCTGAACTTTGCCAATGTGCGGCTGGGCCGTTGGTCTTGAGGCACATGCACGACCGCCGCTGATTTTGCTAGGCGAAGTCCGGATTCATCACTCGCCGCAATGACCCAACCGCTAGAGTTTTTGGCCGTGGAGCCAGTTACGCGTCTGGCACGTCTGCGTATATACCGATCGGCAAACTCTTAAACACCACGATCGCCAATTGGTAGGCAAGCGAAACCAAATGCCATCCGACTTAGTTGCTCGGCTTTCGATTCTGAAGCTTTTTCTGGAGGTCGGTCGTGATCGCTTGCAGCTCCTCTAAGGTGCAGTCCGACAAATCAGTGATGTTTGTCACCGGAATATCGAGTAGATTCTGCAAGATGCGAATCGTTTTGATTTCGCCTTCGGTCTTGCCTTCGATCTTGCCTTCGTCGCGGGCCACGATGACGGCCCATTCTTGGTCGCGAATGGCCTTTTCTCTGGCATCGTACATCTTCTTGTCCTCCGTTTCTTCCGAAATCTTGATCAACTGCGTACTTGCCAACTGAAACGCCGCCTCGGGAAACAATTCCATCAACCGCTCAGGCTCGTATTCCTCCGCGTGGATCAACCAATACAGCCAACGTTGCAACGGAGTCGCCGAACCCAACTCGGTCTCCCTTAAATTGTACTTGCCCAACTCCAAGGTGTGAATCGACAAGGTGTCCGTCAATTCTCGCCCCGATTCTCGATCCGTCAAGACGAACCGATGATGGAGCTGGGGTGTTTCAGTCCACAATGTTTCCTTTAACAGCGCGATGACGACCACCGGCTTGAGTACCGTATACGGATCGCCCGCCCGCAGCTGCCCGGCATACTCTTCGCACCCGTAAAACACCAATCGCTGTACCAAACCCGGTCGCACAGCAATTTGAATCTCAATGTCGTAGATTACTCCGTTTTGGTCAGTCGCTTTGACGTCCAAGACGGACAGTTTATCTTGCTCGAAGTCTTGAAGGTTGAACGGGTTGAGGATCACGACATCAACAATCGGGACCTCGGATTTGAGGATTGCATTGAGCAA
>JAEUIQ010000088.1 GCA_016794985.1 Planctomycetaceae bacterium
TTGGTTGATCCACGCGGAGGAATACGAGCCTGAGCGGTTGATGGAATTGTTTCCCGACGTGGCATTTCAGTTGGCAAGTACGCAGTTGATCAAGATATCGGAAGAGACGGAGGACAAGAAGATGTACGATGCCAGAGAAAAGGCCATTCGCGACCAAGAATGGGCCGTCATCGTCGCGCGCGACGAAGGTAAGAACGAAGGCAAGATCGAAGGTAAGATCGAGACGATTCGCATCTTGCAGAATCTACTTGAGCTTCCAGTGACAAACATCGCTGACTTGTCGGACCGCACTTTAGAGGAGCTGCAAGCGATCACGACCGACCTCCAGAAAAAGCTTCAGAATCGAAAGCCTAGCAACTAATTCAATGAGCGTGTTCCCGTTCGAGCGCAAGCCACGGCACATTCTGGAATCAAGAACAAACCAGATCGGCCGACTTGCGAACGTTTCCGAAGCGAATCCGATCCTACGGCTTAAGACACTGGCGGCCGGTTGTTGCTGCTAGTGGTGAATCCGGGTCCACTTCATACCTAACAAACCGCCGAGTAAATCGGGCGGGATTCGACTGCCAATGCAATGCAAAATGATGTTGACCCGAGCATTACTACCAGAGACAAGACGGCAGCCGGAAGCAAACAACAAAAATCAGCAGCGGGAAGGCCGCAACCGAGCTCGTCTCGGTTGGGCCAAGGACTCACCACTAAGCCAACACGACCATCGCGGGAGCAGCGGTCGAGAGACAGACTTGTTTAGCCAACAACCTCCCACCGAGACCGCAACGGTTCCCGCTCGCAATTCCGAACGCTGCGTACCCAAGCTTAAAACCGATCGGCCTACTTGCGGGCATGATCGAAGCAGAGTCGGTCCTACGGCCTCTAAATCCTTGGAGCAAATTCTGTAGCTAACCAGTCAGCGCCCCATTGGCGTGAAGCCAATGGTGGCGGGCTTGTACCTTAGATCTAAAACGATCGGCCTACTTGCGGGCGTGTCTGAAGCAGAGTCGGTCCTACGGCCTCTAAATCCTTGGAGCAAATTCTGTAGCTAACCAGTCAGCGCCCCATTGGCGTGAAGCCAATGGTGGCGGGCTTGTACCTTAGATCTAGAACGATCGGCCTACTTGCAGGCGTGTCTGAAGCAGAGTCGGTCCTGTGGCCTTCTTAACCCGAGTCGTCACGTGTAGCGTGAAACGTAACAAACCGCCGAGTAAATCGGGCGGGATTCGACTGCCAATGCAATGCAAAGTGATGTTGACCCGAGCATTCGACGATGTGAAGCACTTTTTTTAGTGCCCGATCTCACCACTTGTGTCGGCCTTTCAGGCCTGTTCTGATCGTGATTCCGAACTAACCGGTGGCTCACGCACACCGGCTAGGGTTGTTTCGGCCCGTTCGGGCCTGTTTTGATCGTGATTCCAAACTAACCGGTGGCTCACGCACGCCGACTCGGGTTGCTTCGGCCCGTTCGGGCCTGTTTTGAAAATGCTTCACAGCGTTGCCGCGCCGCTGTGCAATGCTGTGCTGTTTACGCGGTGGGTTCAGTAATCGCGATACCACCGGCGCGTGAGTCGGCGGCGGCTTGGAGCTGTCCATCATTCGTCCACGCAATCCCCTGCGCCGTCGCCAAAGCGGAGGTTGTCGCAATGGTGTGTCCCCAACCTGCGAGCTTCGTTCGCAGGCTTGTGTCCAGTTTTTCCTCGACCATGGCTTCCGCCGGTCGCCATTGTTGGTGGACTCGTGGTGCCTGCAGGGCCTCCGCAATGTCCTGCCCCAAGTCGATGACGCGACAAATTATCTGAAGCGTCGAAGTAATGATTCTAGGCCCGCCGGCTGCGCCGCAGGTCAACATCGGCTCGCCCTTCGAGTTGATGACAATCGTTGGGCTCATACTCGATAGTGGTCGTTTCCCAGGGGCGATCGCGTTGGCTTCGGCACCGATCAACCCAAACGCGTTGGCCACTCCGGGAGCGATGCTGAAATCGTCCATCTCGTTGTTCAGGACAATTCCCGTACCCGGCACATACATTTTATTGCCAAATGATGTGTTGATCGTTTGTGTCATGGCGACGACCCAGCCATCTGAATCCGCGGTGGTTAAATGGGTCGTATGTTTTTCGCCGAAGAATTGCTTCTCGGCACCGGGCGGCATCCCGTGCCCAGCGACAGAGTTGGCCCGGCCGAGTTGAATCTCACTAGCCCGCGCCAACAAGTATCCTGGGTCAAGCAAGCCCAATGGGACTTTCGCATAATCGGCGTCGCCTAACCAGTGCGCGCGATCTGCCATCGCTCGCTGCATGACTTCCAGCCACAAGTGATAGACCGTCGCGGGTTCGCGCTGCCAAAGTGACCGCAAATCGAAGCACTCCAGCATACCGAGCATCTGAGCAACATGAATTCCGCCACTGCTGGGCGGTGGGAAGCCAATGACCCGAGTTTGACGGTATTTGGTGTGGATAGGGTCGCGTTGAATGACGTTGTAGCTCGCGAAATCCTCATTGGTCAAGATTCCGCCTTGGCGGGATAAGTAGTCCGTAATCGCGCTCGCGATTGGTCCTTGATAAAATGCTTTGGCACCGTCGCGAGCAATCAGTTCCAACGTCGCACCTAGATCCGGTTGGCGTAATCGAGTCGTGGCAGTGGGAAGATTTCCATCAGGAAACAGAATTCGCTTGGTTTCCTCGAATCGTTGCAATTCTTTCGCGTGCGAGCGAACGACATTCGCCAAACGTCCCATTTCGAATCCATTTCGCGCCGCGTCGATTGCGGGTGCGACCAGCATCTCCCAAGACAGTTTGCCGAATTGCTTCGAGAGCCTCTCCAAGGCCGCGACTTGACCGGGCACACCGGCGGCCAACGGGCCAATTTGACTCCATTCGGGTTGGGGCTGGCCATTTTTCAGAAACATATCCTTTGTGGCCGCCGCTCCGGCTTGCTCGCGGCCATCCAAGGCAAAGAATTCTCCGGCCGGGTTTCTAATCAAGGCAAAGCATCCGCCCCCAATTCCCGAGTTGTGGCCATCCACGACCGACAACATGAACGACGCCGCGATCGCCGCATCCACAGCATTGCCGCCCGCTCGAAAAATGTCACGCGCCGCGACACTTGCCCGTTCGTGAACGGTTGCGACCGCAAATCTCCTTCGCACCTTTTTTGGCGAGAATTCGAGTCGTGAACTTGCCTCAACAGCCCCTTGCGAAATCGGAGAATTATTTCCCCAAGGAATGAACGTCGTACCGGCACTCCATGAAGCGTGTGCTAAGAATCGCCGTCGATCCATTTGCGGATTCCTTTAAGTGCTTGAGTCCGTTACCGCACAATCAGTAGTATTGATGCGTTATGTTCGTCGCGCTGTTATCGATCGAACGCTCCCAAACGATCGAAGGTCTTGCGACGGTTCAGGCTCTTCTCGTCACCCGATTTGCGGCACGCAACCTATGCCATTCAGGCCACTAACGTCACACGCCCAACGTTACTTAAGTGGGATTGTGTTCACGCAAGTCTTGTCGGGCCAATTCGAACTGACGAATCTTGTCTTCCCACTGGAGAGTCAAGCCGATGTCGTCAAGACCTTGCAATAAGCATCGTTTGCGAAACGGGTCGATTTCAAACTGGGCAGAGAAGCCGTCCGCACTTACCGATTGCTGCGCCAGGTCAATGGTCAATTCATGGCGGCCGGCCGCAAAACGATCGAATAATTCCTGGGTCTTCTGCCTTCCTAAGGCCACCGGCAGCAAACCGTTCTTGAAGCAATTGTTGTAAAAAATGTCCGCGAAATCCGGCGCGATAACGCAGCGAATCCCGAAATCATCCAAAGCCCACACCGCGTGCTCGCGCGAAGAACCGCAACCGAAATTATCTTTGGCAACCAAAATCGAAGCCCCCAGATATTCGGGTCGATGCAGTTCAAAATCTGGGTTCGGTTGTTCCTGCGTATCAAATCGCCAATCGAAAAATAGAAACCGGCCAAAACCGGTCCTTTCGATTCGTTTCAGAAATTGTTTCGGTATAATTTGGTCGGTGTCGACATTCGCTCGATCCATAAATGCTGCGAAGCCGCGATGAACGGTAAATTGTTTCATGAGTTGGCCTTGCGAAAATTCCATTCTCGAATGTCGACGAAGTGACCAGAAATCGCGGCAGCAGCCGCCATCGCAGGCGACACCAAGTGCGTGCGTCCCCCACGGCCTTGGCGTCCTTCAAAATTTCGATTGCTGGTTGAGGCGCAGCGTTGCCCAGGCTCCAAACGATCGGGATTCATGGCCAAACACATGCTGCAACCAGGCTCGCGCCATTCCAGTCCCGCTTCAATGAAGACTCGGTGCAGCCCTTCAGCTTCGGCTTGCTGTTTCACAACGCCGCTCCCCGGGACAACCATAGCTTGCACGCCGGAGGCCACTTGATACCCACGACAGACCGCCGCCGCTTCACGCAGGTCTTCAATTCGGGCATTGGTACACGAACCAATAAAGACTCGATCAACGGACAAGTCAACAAACTTGGTACCGGGCCGAATTCCCATGTAGACGAGTGCATCGGCAGCCGCTTTACTGGCGACGGGATCGGTAAAATCCGAGGGCTGTGGGATGGCCGCATCGACGCTGGCAACTTGTCCAGGGCTCGTTCCCCAAGTCACTTGTGGCGCGATTCGACCGGCTGCAAATGTCGCCCGTCTGTCGAACACCGCGCCCTCGTCCGATCGGCAATCCGACCAATGTTCAATAGCGCGGTCCCAAGCGGCGCCTTGGGGAGCAAACGGTCGCCCCTTCAGATAATTCATTGTCACCTGATCCGCAGCAATCATCCCGGCTCGCGCGCCCGCTTCAATGGACATGTTGCAAACCGTCATGCGTTGCTCCATGCTCAGTTTACGGATGGTCGACCCGCTGTACTCCAAGACGAATCCCGTACCGCCGCTCGTGCCAATCTCCCCAATCAAATAGAGAATCAGATCTTTGGCAGTGACGCCCGCAGGCAAGTCTCCATCCACGCGCAATTCGAACGTCTTCGCCGGGGACTGGATCAAGGTCTGGGTCGCCAACACATGCTCGACCTCGGAAGTTCCAATTCCGAACGCCAGCGCGCCAAAGGCACCATGTGTCGCAGTGTGACTGTCGCCGCACACAATCGTCATACCCGGTTGCGTGTAGCCAAGCTCCGGGCCAATGATATGAACAATGCCTTGGTTGATCGAATCCAAATCGTACAAGTGCACTCCGAATTCGCGGCAATTCTGCCGAAGTGTCTCAATCTGTTGCTTCGAGATTTCATCGACAATTGGCAACAAGCGACTGGTCGTCGGCACGTTGTGGTCTTGAGTCGCGACGGTCAATTCGGGCCTCCGAACCCTGCGCCCGGCCAATCGGAGTCCTTCAAAAGCCTGTGGACTGGTTACTTCGTGGACCAAGTGCAAGTCGATGTACAATAACGAACGTCCTTCGTCGGCATGAACCAAATGTCGATCCCATATTTTTTGGAACAACGTTCGCGGCGGGGATTGCTTCGTATCACTCATCGAATTCGATTCTACTTTGGGAATTGGGACGATCTCTATTTTGGACCGACTAAACCGCTTTCGCAACCGGTCCACTACCTTCGTGCCCGTCACTGACTAGCGGGGGCTGTTGTTGACTTTGACCATTTTGGCAGGGCAAAAACCTTCAGCAGCAATACGGTTGAACCAAAGACGGTCGTTGGCAGATTCTAACTGCCACGGCGATTAGAAACCCAGGCGATTTTCAATGTTGGCGAACGCAAGAGTGAGAGTTCCCGCTACATAATAGAGCTAATTTATCCATACGATCGGTCGTTTAGTGATTGGACTCGATCACCTTCATCTGCAACCAACGTCCTTGAAGGACTCGCAACGAGAAAATGACCGCTAAAGAACCGATCCATCCGGTCAACGCCAACCACCACCGAGTGGCAATTTGTTCGGGCGGAGTGTCTGGATGGTCCAAACTACTACCTAAAAACACGAAGAGCATGCTGGTCAGCAAAAACGTCAAAGTCACAAACCAAGTGTCCCCGGCCCCTTTCAAAACACTGACCTTCACAATTTGTATGGCATCGAACACGCAATAGATTGCGACGTAGAACAAGAAGTTCAAGATGATTGGTTCGAGCGATTCGAAGTCATCATTTTGCCAGCGATGCAACGACAAGAGTGTCGACGGGAAGATCGTATACAATGCGACAAAGAAGCTCGTGAATCCGACCGCGATGATCAAGGCACTCCTTACCGCTCGCTTGGCCAACTCGGGATTCTCTTGCCCTAGTTGATTGCCAATAATGGAGATCAAGCCCATGCCGAGCCCATAGATCGGTACAAAGGCCAGCAGATTGATACTGAAGGCCAAGCTTGTCGCCGTCAAATAGTGTTCGCCCAATCGGCCCATGACGGCAATGAAATAGACGATCGCGATTCCCTCGATAAACCATTGCAGTCCGCTGGGAGCACCGTAAAACAAAAACCGTCGAATGAACGCACCATCAAACGCAATGCCCTGGCGAAAGCCAAATGTTTGGAATTCTGGCAGGCCACGAATGACCGCCCAGGTGTAAAGAGACTTGGACCACATCGCGATAACGGTCGCCCAAGCGGCACCTTCCAGGCCGAAAGCGGGGATCGGCCCACAACCAAAGATCAAGATCGGGTCCAAAACAACATTGAGGATCGTGGCATAGATATTCGCAATCATCACGGGTTTGGTCTTCTCGAGCCCGATCAGAAGCCCTTCCAGGACACCATTGATCAACATCCCGATCCCAGACCAAATATAAATCCGAAAACAAACCCCTTCGGCACTCGCCAACTCCGCAGTATGCCCGAACCACGAGAAGTAGTCCTCAATAAAGAAACCGGGAACCACGAGGAACGGAACACTAGCGAAGGCCAAATAGAACGCATGCATGACCGATCGCCCAATTTGACCTGGTTGTTCGGCCCCGCGATACTGGGCGACAAACGTCGTGACGTAAGTAACGACACCCAAAGAAAAACTGCACAAAGTCCAAACCAAGGTCCCGACCAAGCCGACGGCTCCCGCGTCGCTGCTCGAGTGGACCACCAAGAACAAGCGGTCAAAAAACTGCATGATGCTGTAGCACGCGGTCGAAACCATCAGTGGGGCGGCGACCATTAGGACTTGGCGAACACCTAGCGGTTGATGCCAAATCTTGTGTATGGATTCGCGAAAATTGTTCATGAAGGTCTCAAAGGTTTAGCGGGCTGTTGATTTTGCGAGTTATTGCGACGCCAATCCGCGACCATTCGCAGCCGGTGCAAGCGGACGACGAACGGGTGGGTTTGAGGCGGACCGCCAAACGAGCCATTCAATAATCCCCTTGTTTCGATGTTAACCGGCCAGGATACTTTGCGGCAGCAAAATCGAGTAGGGCAGCTAAATCCAGTCAACGAAAACTGAGGACTTGCGAATGGCCAATATCAAGACGGAAATTCTGATCATCGGTTCGGGACCTGGAGGCGAGGGTGCCGCCATGCAGTTGGCCAAAGGTGGCCGCGAAGTGGTGGTTTGCGAGCGATATCACCGAATAGGTGGCGGCTGCACACATTGGGGCACCATTCCGAGCAAAGCACTCCGGTTTGCCATCTATCAAATGACCGAGGCTCTCAAGAGTCCGATCATGGTTCGTGCAGGAGTCAAATGCGATCCCTCGATGAGCGACCTCCGACTAGGCGCTCAATCGATCATTGCGCAACAGGAGAACATGCGGCGCAGCTTTTATTCCCGCAACAACGTGCAAGTCCTCTCGGGACATGCGAAATTTATCGGCCCCAACGAAGTTCTCGTGGGGCACAACTTGAAGGTTCAAGCCGAGAAGTTCGTGTTGGCAGTCGGTTCGAGCCCTTTTCGCCCGAAAAATGTCGATTTCAACCATCCCAGGATTTTCGATAGCGACACGATTTTAAGCCTCGACGACAAACCGCATTCCATGACGGTTTACGGTGCGGGCGTGGTTGGCTGCGAGTACGCTTCGATGTTTCGGAATTTGGATGTCAAAATCAACTTGGTCAATACCCGGTCTCGGCTACTTGAGTTCTTGGACGACGAAATCACCGATGCCCTCAGCTATCACATGCGAGATCGCGGCGTGCTCATACGGCACAACGAAACGATGGACAGAATTGAGCCTCAGGATGATGGAGTCGTTTTGCATCTAAAGAGCGGCAAGTCGCTGAAGACCGACATCCTGTTATGGGCGGCAGGGCGATCGGGCAACGTCTCGGATTTGGGATTGGAGGTTTTGGGCTTGGAGCCAGATCAACGCGGCTATTTGGCCACCAACGAGTTCTTTCAGACCAAGCAGGAACATGTTTACGCGGTGGGCGATGTGGTCGGCTTTCCAAGTCTCGCCAGTGCCGCCTACACGCAAGGTCGTGCGGCCGCCCGCCATATTTTGGGGACCGATGAAAAAATCGAAAAAATCAGCGATATTCCGGCGGGGATCTACACGAGCCCGGAAATCAGTAGTATTGGCAAAACCGAGCGAGAACTCACCGAACAATGCATACCTTACGAAGTCGGGCATTCTCACTTCAAAAGTTTGGCTCGAGCCCAGATTTCCGGTCGGGCGGTTGGGATGCTGAAAATCCTGTTTCACCGCGATACCTTGGAAGTTCTTGGGGTTCATTGCTTTGGTTCCCAAGCGGCAGAAATCATCCATATCGGCCAAGCCGTGATGTCGCAAACGGGCGGAGGAAACTCGCTCCGGTATTTCATGGATACCACTTTCAACTATCCAACCATGGCCGAAGCTTACCGGGTCGCCGCGCTCAACGGGTTCAATCGGCTCCACAACGACTGAAATGCTGGAATGACCTGCGACAGTATGACCAGTGTGGTCCGGCCGCAAGGAGCGGTTCTCTTTACTGGGAATTCTGGTATCATTCGCCGACCTCGGTGGATGGTAGGAACACTTCCCATGACACTTCGCAGGGGCCGAACCGCAGACCTGGTCGGTCGTGAACCGGGCCCAGCGGAATTTGTCCAAGTAAGAGTCGAGCAACCGAATTGAGAACCCCGGAACATTCTGTCGGATCGATCGAAATCCCGCCGAGTGCCGAAGTACGTCGCCAATTGCGTCAGCGGGCCGCTGCGACGAATTGGAACGAATTCCCAAGCCCCCTGCGACAAAGCCAATTGGCCGATTTATCCAGCCAGATCTTGTCGGAAGAGGGTTGTTCGGCGGCTTTTCGCAACTGGTTCATGGTGGTTTTAGCCAGCAATTTTTGGCGAGATGCCGTTGCGGCAGTGCCGTTCCACCGTCGCCTCTTGCTGCTGCCTCGATCGGACGATTCTCAAGCCGAGTCGAATGGGGGGGCGAGTCGATTATCGGCTCTGAAGAATTGGCGGTCGGTGGCGGAAGGGTTAGGCTATCGAATCGCGGATTCGACGCAATTTGCCAACGTGGAAAAGTCGATTCGGGCTGGAGAGATCGATGCAGTCGTGGGAATTTCTGATCTGCGCGGCCTGGAAAAAGCCGTGGAGCAAGTCATGACTTGGGGCGTTCCCTGTATGGCGGAACCGCTTCCCGAGGACAATTCTGCGGACGATGGCTCGGCAGCAAACACGCTGGACTCGGTGGACATTGAACATGTCGAGCGAATGTTGCGGCTGTCACATCGGTTACAGCGGACCGGCGGTCATGATTACTTGGGCCTGATTCGCGAGTCGCGCGAATTGTTTCGTTACGACAACTTGGTGCGTTTAATGCCTCGAGAGTCGGCGGCGTTCCGTTTCAATTGGGCGGCAGGATCGGAATCAATCGAATCGAGTACTCGGGCGAAAAACGGCGAAAATGTCGCATCCGAATGGTTCAAGGTCGAGGGTGAATCGGATTTTTTGCGAGGCACCGCTGCGATTGCTTTCGACTTCTTAAGTCGCGGCGGGAAATACTTCCGACCTTTCATCACGTTGGCATCCTACCAAGCTGTGGCTTCGGAGACGGGCGGCTCCCATTCGCGGAGTAGTGGCAGTGATTTCTCGGACGGCGTGAAACGGACGGCAATCTCGATTGAAGTTTTTCACAAAGCCTCGCTGGTTCACGACGATATCGAAGATAACGACGATTATCGCTATGGCGAGCCGGCGGTTCATCGACGCTATGGAATCCCCACGGCGATCAACGTTGGCGACTACTTGGTTGGATTAGGTTATCGACTTGTATCGAGCAGCAAGCCAGAATTAGGTGGTGACACCGTCGCTGACATCTTGGACTGCCTCGCCCACGCTCACCAGCGATTGAGCGAAGGGCAGGGGGCTGAGCTATTGTGGCGAGATTCGCCCAGCAAATTGCTGACTCCAGAAGATGCCTTACAAATATATGCTCTAAAAACCGCTCCCGCCTTCGAAGTTGCCTTTTATGCCGGTTTGCGCCTGGCGGGGCGAGTCGGAGTGGAGTCGAAATTTGTCCGTGCTTTCGCGGAATATCTGGGAGTCGCGTTTCAAATCTTGAACGATTTGCAGGATTGGTGCGAGAACGAGTCCAATAAAGTCCAGGTCGGTGGTGATGTTTTGCACGGACGCCCGACGTTGCTCTGGGCGTTGGCACTTCAAGCCGCCAATTTCGAGCAACACAAGACCTTGATGTCGCTCGTGGCCAGCGACGACTTGCGGTCGGGAACGAGTAGGATCGACGAAGTTCGCGATTTGTACAGAAATCTGGGGGTCTTCCAAGCGGCTGCGGGGATCATCGAGAAATTGGAATCACAAGCAGCGCATTGCATTGACCAATTTCAATCGCCCCAACTGCGGCACTTGCTGCGTTATCTAATGGAGGTCGTATTGCAGCGACCCGAGGGCCTCAATCAAGTTTTGTCGTTTTCCAGCGAAGCGGCGTAAGTAGGAGTTGCGACAGATGTGCTTTGTTGTTCGGATCGGATCGATTCCATCATTGAACCTCGCCTGGAATCGATGGTCCATCGGGCTGTTGTTGTTTTGTGCGATCGGATGTGAAGACCAAACGATTCGAGAAATTCGCGTACCACGGGATAAATCCGGGTTGGACGCGCCACAGTTTCAGCCGGGAAATCGACAGCTCGAACGATTGCTGATAGCCATGATTGCTCGGCCAGAGAGCACTTACTTTTTGCGGATCCAATCACCGACCATCCAGGCGGTTGATATTGTCCGCCCGGAGTTCGATCAACTGGTTCAATCATTGACCTACGAAAATGGCGGCATCCAGTGGAAACTTCCCGCGGGTTGGTCCGAACGCGAAGGTGGCGCGGAATTTCGCATGGCAACATTAACCTCTCCGTCCGGAATCGAAGTTCTCGTCTCACAACTTTCCGCCGGCCAGGATGTGTTGGCCAATGTCAATCGTTGGCAAGGTCAATTGGGATTGCCGGTGTTGACCGAGCAGGAATTGAAAATTGAGCGAGTCAAAGTTGGCGACCAGGAAGTCATCATCTATGACGCTCGTCGGGCGGCGCAGGGTGGGGCTTCAGGCGCACCGCTCGGGGATACGGCTCCGTCCACAAGTTCGGTTCCGCCAGGTGCGGGGCCAGCTCGGGAATCGACGGAGATCCCCTTTCGCTTTCCTGAATTGCCTGCCGAGTGGACGAAGTTGCCTCCAACGATGGCCTTGGCGCGATGGGAGCGACAGGGCGACAGTGGTCGTATGAAACTAGAAGTCTTCAAGTTCCCGAGCGACGCTTCGTTTATGGAGATGGTTTCAATTTGGGGAGAGCGTGTGAACGCCAATCCTCCGACCGAAGACGCTTTCACGGCGGCCATAAAAACCTCGACCATCGCGGGGCAGTCGGCCGATTTCGTTTCTTGGCCGGTCCCGTCTACAGACCCTGCGTCCGTTGCCCCCGAAAAGTCTCTGCAAATTGCGCGCGTCAAAATAGCCGAACACGCTTGGTACATTAAACTGGAAGGCGACCATAAGGCGGTAACCGAGTTTGCCACCACTTTCCAAGAGTTCTTGGCAAACATCACACCCGCCGAGTAGCCTAGGACCAAGCCGGAACGGGTCCGTTTTTGGCATGATGGCCGGTGTGAACCCACAAGAAATGTAGCGGTGAAAAAGAAAGGAAGAATTGGCGCGACTCGTTGCCCATTTCTTCCTTTCGACAGGAATTCGGCTGTCGGGGCCTTGCGCTACGCCCGTTAGTTAGCCCACCGCCGTCGCTCACGCATGAAGTTACTCGACCGGAATCTTTAGACCCAAGGCACCAATTGGCCCTGTGACTCCTTCGTAATTGGAGTGACACATCACGCACTTTTCCATCACCACTGGAATCGGTGTGGCCGTCATCAGGAACGACTTGTCGCCCTCGTTGACCAGTTCTTCATAGATCGCCTTCCCATCGATGATGGCCTTGATTGCATTCGTCTCAAATCCCTCGGTTGGTGCATTGTCGCTATCGTAGGGCTGGCCCGTCGCGTCCAACAGACGGACCTCATGGAAACCATTATCCTTCATGGCTTTGAAGATCGCTTGGAATGCGTCGCCGGCCGCTAACGACTCCTCTCCAGTAACGTAGTGCTCTGTGACGATGACAATCGCTGTTTTGTACAGAGTGTCCAACATTTTAGCCTGTTTGCGAGTCCGTTCGACTTCCGGCGACTGCGGGATCTCCTGCAAAACAGCAGGGCTCTCCACCGCCTGATCCACCACAACCCATGTCTCGGAAGAATCGAAATACAAACCACACACGACCAGCCCCACGGCCACAACCACCACAAAGGTTCTCATCATCATCCACTCCTATTAACTGCAGAACACGCGACTAACGCTTTGTCGACGCTGGCAAAGCGAGGTCTCCCAACGCCGTCCTGGAACGTCTCGGCTCTGGGAAACCAAAATCTACACCATCTAGTATAGATTTGTAAACCGCCGTATTCCGGATCTGCGGGAATGAGAGCGGCATCGCGTTTGATCCAATAGGCAAGCAGGGGCAATTCAATACACTGAGCGGGTGCGGGGGATGGACCACATGCCGCGGATCGGCAGCCGTTTGCTGGGTTAGGCAGCGCGAGAGGCGATCCAGTGTGGCCGCGGGCCCCAATCGAACCGGCGCACGAGACCAAGTTGCGGGATCGGATGTCGCCTTATGATCAAAGGAGAGAACACGATGGATCGAATCGAGCCAGGCGCTTCCTTGCGTTGGGGAATTTTAGGTGCCGCGGTCATCGCGCGAAAGTTCTGGCAAGCGGTGCGGCTGTCGGGGGTTTCGACGATTACCGGCATCGCCTCTCGGTCGGCGGACCGAGCGGTGGAGTTTGTGAACCAGTTGCAGGCTCGTTTCCCGGTTTCCAACGAGCCATGCGTGTTTTCGGACTATCGGTCATTGATTGAGTCGGATCGAGTCGATGCGGTTTACGTTCCGCTGCCGACCGGGCTGCGCAGTGCTTGGGTGATCGAAGCGGCCAAGAATGGCAAGCACGTTCTCTGTGAAAAACCGTGTGCGGTGACGAATTCGGAAATGCAGGGAATGATTGAGGCGTGCGCGAGTGCTGGGGTCCAGTTCATGGACAACGTCATGTTCATGCATTCGGCCCGAACCCATGCCCTACGAAAGCTGTTGCATGTCGAAAAGCGAATTGGGGCGATTCAACGTGTGGCGACTCAGTTCTCATTTCTTGGCGACGAACCGTTCTTTCAGGAAAACATTCGCAACCAAGTGTCGATGGAGCCGTGGGGCTGTTTGGGGGATCTCGGTTGGTACTGCATTCGAATTTGTCTTTTGGCGATGAACGATGAACTACCCATTGCTGTACGTGGCAAGCTGCTGCAGCCGTCAAGCAGCAACGTTCCAGCCCGTGAATTTAGCGGTGAACTGTACTTTTCAGCTGGGCGCACGGCTTCTTTGTATTGCAGCTTCCTGAATCAACATCAGCAATGGGTACATTTTTCCGGCACGCAAGGTAACTTCTGGGTCGATGATTTCGTCCTGCCTTGGTTTGGCAATCGTTTACGAGTCCGCGAGCGGCAGGTTAGTTTCAACGAATCAGGATTCGATTTTAATTACGAATGCCATGGGCAGGATTTTTGGTATGACGAGTATGGCAACGGCCATCCTTCAGCACAGGAAGTTCAATTGGTTCGCAAATTTGTCGAACTTACCAAGAGTCCGGATACGTATTGGCCACAGATTGCCCAAAAGGCGCAGCATGTGATGCAGGCCTTGTGGGATTCGGCGGTAATGAACAAAGATGTCGAAGTAACCTGAGGTTGGCCAATGCACACCTTGAATTCGTGCAGTTTCAGGGCCAAAATGCGACCCAAGTTCTGTCAATTCTGGGCAGACTGCTAAAGATAAAAAAGGAGAACAGTCATGGAATTAATTTCCGTTCGTGAAGCGCGGACCGAACAATCGATTGGTAAGGAAGGCTTGCTCCGTGGATGGGTTCGAACGCGCCGCGATTCGAAAGCGGGCTTCAGTTTCATCGAAATGAACGATGGCTCTTGCTTGGGGAACATCCAAGTGATTGCCGATGCTGGGCTGCCGAATTACGAAACGGAAATCAAGTCCTTGACCGTCGGGTCCAGTTTGACCGTTCATGGGCGAGTGGTTGCGTCGGGAGGTAAAGGGCAAGCGACGGAAGTCCAAGCGATCCAAGTGACTCCGGTGGGAATCGCAGACGGGGAAGAGTATCCCCTTCAAAAGAAGCAGCATTCTTTGGAAAAACTGCGTGAATGGGCCCATCTCCGCCCGCGGACCAACACGTTTGGGGCGGTGGCTCGGGTTCGAAACCAAGTTTGTCAATCCATCCATCAGTTTTATCAAGAGCGAGGATTTTTGTACGTCCACACGCCGATTATTACCGCCAGTGATTGCGAAGGCGCGGGCGAAATGTTCCAAGTCACAACGCTAGATTTGCCAACCATCGCCAAGAGAGAAATGGCCGGGATCGATTACAAGTTCGACTTCTTCGATCGACCAAGTTACCTGACGGTCAGCGGACAACTGGAAGCCGAGACTTACGCTTGTGCCCTCGGCAAAGTTTATACTTTTGGCCCAACGTTTCGCGCAGAGAATTCCAATACCAGTCGACACTTGGCCGAGTTCTGGATGATCGAACCGGAAATGGCGTTCTACGAGTTGCCCGACAACATGCAGTTGGCCGAAGATTTTCTCAAACGCATTTTCCGCGACGTGTTGACGAAATGCGGGGAAGATATGGCGTTTTTCAATGAAAGAATCGACGAAAGCAAGTCTTTGCTGAGTCGACTTGAGAGAATTATCAACGCAGATTTTGTTCGTCTGAGCTACACCGATGCGATCAAGATACTGCAAGAAAGCGGTCAAAAATTCGATTATGCCGTTCAGTGGGGAATGGATCTGCAAAGCGAACACGAACGCTTTTTGACCGAGAAACATTTCGACTCGCCGGTCATCCTTTACAACTATCCGCGTGTCATTAAACCGTTCTACATGTACTGCAACGACGATGGCAAAACCGTCCGCGGTATGGATGTGCTGGTGCCGGGAGTTGGCGAAATTATTGGCGGTTCACAAAGAGAGCACCGACTCGACATACTGTTGGCACGAATGGCAGAAATGAAGCTGTCTCCAGAAGATTACTGGTGGTACGTGGATCTCCGACGCTTTGGCACCGTTCCACATGCGGGCTTTGGCTTGGGTCTCGAACGAGTAATCCAGTTCGTTACGGCAATGAACAATATCCGTGACGTGATTCCGTTCCCCCGCACTCCGGGCTCGTGTGACTTCTAATCCCTTGCGACTTTTCGGAACACGAATTCACTCGGGGCACTCGTTGCCCCGGACTCTCCAGGGTCGGAAATTCGGTGCCAGAGTTGATGGCCGCCATTGAGCATGACTGAGCAAAGGAATGGCTGCCGCGTTACAGGAACCAATCGTTCAGTTTGTGAGAGCGATTGCACGCCGTTGCACATGTTTTCTCGGGGGCATGTAACTTACGCCGGGGATTTCACTCGGCGCGCTGGCCATTGCCTACTTGTCCACAGCGGCCACTTTGTTTCCCGCGCGATCCGATAGGCTTCGTGAATCAGGATGGGCCCGATCACTCCGGACGCCAGCAGAATGGGCGCGAACCAATAGAAGTTTGGGCCGTCCCAGGTGGCCACTTTGAAGAGGACCGCCTTGGCAATTCCAATGAAAATCGTATTCATTAAGTAAATTGGGAACGTGTAGTTTCCGAGAGTACTCCATACGTGCCACCGATCTTTCGTCCATAGTCCCATCACGACATGACACGCTGGAATGGACAGCACGCCGAGCAGCAGCTTGGGAACGCCCCAAGCAGTCGCTACCAACAGTGCTGCCACGAAAGGGATGACCAACACGACTCCGAATCGCTTGATCCAACTTGTATAGCTTGTGTAATGATCGCCGGCCAAACAACCCAAACAAAAGACGAAGGCGTATTCCCCAACACTCGACAAGCCCAGGAATGCGGGCAACGGTACAAAATGCAGTATCAAACAAAATGGCAAAAGATACTGCAATCTTTGTCCAGTCAGGTAATAACCCAAGGGCATGATCGCGTAAAACAAGAAGAGAACCTGGATGTACCAGAGGAAAGCGCAGTACGATCCCAACGGATTGAGGACCACGTCGAAGTAACTCAGCCAAGACTCCGGAGCATTGTCGACATGCAGAAATTGCCCCGCCAACATCTTTCCTGAAAATACGACCAACGAGAACAGCAAATAGGCGGGCATCAATCGATTGAACTTACCGACAACATAGCGAAAGTATTCCTGCAGGTTGCCGATGGGTCTTCGCGAGTACGCCAAAATCAGGCCCGAAAGAAACATGAACAACGGCATGTGAAACCGATAGATCGTGTCCTTGAGGACCAAATACCACTGATTGTCCGCCGGAGCCTCACGAGCCACGATGTGTCCAACGACGACCAAAAAAATTGCTAAGCCTTTCAGCTTATCAATATCGTCCAAGCGTCGAGAGGGTTTCGTCGTGGTCATGGTCATCTTGATTGGGAAACTGGCCGATTGTTGTTGTCGCTACCAGGACACCTTATGTCGGCTCAGAATTGTCGTGGGTCGCAGAGCGCGCCGTCGTGGTTTCGCGGAGCGTGCCACAACCATCCATAATTGGTTCGCGGAGCGTACCACGACCATTCATAATTGGTTCGCGGAGCGTACCACGACCATTCATAATTGGCTCGCGGAGCGAACCACGACCATTCAAAAATGGCTCGCGGAGCGTACCACGACCATTCATAATTGGTTCGCGGAGCGAACCACGACCGTTCATAATTGGTTCGCGGAGCGAACCACGACATTGGCGCGGAGCAGCGGATCTAGCGAGTAAAACTTGGCTTGCGGGGCGTAAGATAACGCCAAGAAATCCGCCACCGAGCGCAGAACCTTCACTGTTCGAATCGATTATACGGATTCTAACGACCTACTCGAACTTGACTCCGTCGATCAGTATTTCACAGGGAATTCGCTTCTTGATTTTGGCGAGTATCTCTTTGACGGCCACCTGCTGTCGCTCTTCCAAGATCTCTTCGCGGATCTTGTCTTGGACTTCTGTAAAGGGAACCAACCCCGCCTCTTGCCTTTCGATGACTCGAATAATGTGAAAGCCCAAGTCCGATTCAATGATATCGCTCAAACGACCGACCGGTTCGCTAAACACGCGATCCTCAAGCAAACGATTGGTTAAACTGTTCCGTTTGGTCCAATCGTTGTAGCCGCCTTGGGCCGCGAAGAAGTCATCGGAGTCACGTTTCGCCACGTCGGCGAATGGAGCACCGTAGATCACCTCGTTGCCCATGGCTACCAATTTGCGTTTGGCCTCGGCGCGATCCGGAGTCTTCGCGAAACTGACCATCAAGTGTTCCCACCGAACTTGGTTCTCGACGCGGTATTGATCTTGGTTCTTTTGGTATCGCTTCAACATTTCGTCGTAGGATACTTCGTTGTCCTCCTTTAGCTGCGACACGACCGCATACTTCGCGATTTCTTGCTCAACGATTTGTTCGCGCAGTGCTCGCCAACTGCTACCCAACGATCGCAAGCGAGCTTCCAACTCACTGAGATTGGTTGCTTGGTACTTCTTCAACAATTGGGGAAGCTGCTTGTCCTCGACTTGCTTGTACAGATCCTTTTTGATCTCGTCCAACTTCGTGCTGTCTGGTAATTGGAGAAGAGCTTCGTGGTACAACATCTTTCGCTCAATACTGCGCGGAAGCAGTTCTCGCATGCCTTGTTCGACCATTCGCTCCCGCACCGCTGGGGGAACATTTGCTCCCTGGGATTGGATTACTTCATTGATCATCAGCATTTGATCGGCGGCCAAAATCGGTTGGCCTGCGACAATCGCCAAAACACGGCCCGGTTCAAAAGTCTCGCCGTTCTTCGTCGAGTCTGGTGTTTGAAACCCTGCCGGCTTGAGTTCCTGGGCCATGACGCGGTTGAAGTTGAAGTCGCCCATTGGGAAGCACCATAGGGGACATGCTAAGAAAATGCCTCGGATAAGCATCCTGTTCTCCGAATTCTTCCGTGAAGTGGCTCGATCCATCCGCCCTAGAAGATAGCATTATTGGGCGTCGGGTCGCAATATCTTTTTTGCTAGCTTCAAAAGCCGTTCCGGCGTCCAGTCGTAGCCGTCCTCGAGTGGCCAAAAGGCGCGGCCATCGTCTACGATTCGCAGACGGGACCGCTTCATCGAATACAGTTGCTGCATTCTAGCTCGATTGCGATACTCGAAAAACAACAATTTCTCCGCCACGCCGACCGAACTGATCTCCCAGATGGCGGCGTCTAGTTTCAATTCCAATCGCTGAAAGAGATCGACCACTGGAGGCGGGAGGGGACCAAATCGGTCGATCAGTTCCTCCTGCATGTCGATAAGATGCTGGAAGGTTTCGACGCGAGCCAAACGCCGATAGATATCGATTTTTAATCGGCGGTCCTCGACATAGTCATCCGGCAAAAATCCGCGTCCAGGAAGTCGAATATCGACATCGACGGCAATTGGAATCGGTTCTTTTTTCAGTTGACGCACGGCCCGTTCCAGCAACTGGCAATAAAGTTCGTAGCCGATCGCGGCGATATGTCCGCTCTGTTCGGTACCCAAGAGATTTCCGGCTCCGCGAATTTCCAAGTCTCGCATGGCGATGTTGAAGCCGGCCCCCAATTCGCTGTAGTGTTGGATGGCTTGAAGCCGTTTGGAAGCGTTCGACTTGAGCCGAGTGTGCGGATCGATCAACAAATAGCAATACGCTTGGTGCTTGTACCTGCCAACACGACCGCGCAACTGGTGCAAGTCCGCCAGTCCATACTTATCGGCTTGATCGATGAAGATGGTATTGGCATTGGGAATATCGAGTCCGCTCTCGACAATGGTGGTTGCCAACAGCACATCATATTTTCCCGCCACGAATTCGGTCATGACGGTTTCCAATTCCTCCTCGTCCATTTGGCCATGCCCAACCGCGAACTTGGCTTCGGGTACGATGTCTGCCAACCGGTCGCGGAGCGAGTAGATATCGCTAATGCGATTATGAATGAAGTACGCTTGCCCGCCACGATTGAGCTCGCGGAGGATCGACTCGCGAAACAACTCAGGTTGAAAACGAGTCAAGCGAGTTTCCACCGGCAATCGCTCTTGAGGCGGTGTTTCTAAATTCGAGATATTCCGGACGCCGACCAGAGAAAGGTGCAACGTTCGTGGGATCGGGGTGGCTGACAGGGTCAAGATGTCAACACTGCTCCGCATAGTTTTCAAGCGTTCTTTCACGGCAACCCCGAACTTCTGCTCTTCATCGATGACCAGTAATCCAAGGTTCTGAAACTTGACATCTTTTCCCGCCAACCGGTGTGTCCCAATGCAGATATCGACACGACCTGACTTCAGACCCGCCAAGGTTTCCTTCTGCTCTTGCCGCGTGCAGAAGCGACTTAATTTGTGTATCTCCAAAGGAAACGACGCCATCCGCCGACGGAAAGATTGGTAATGCTGCTCTGCCAAAACGGTGGTTGGCACCATCAAAGCGACTTGATAGCCATTTTCCACCGCCTTGAATGCCGCCCGCATCGCGACTTCCGTCTTGCCAAACCCAACGTCGCCGCATAGCAGTCGATCCATTGGTCGATGGTCGTGCATGTCGCGCTTGATATCGGCAATGGCCGTCAATTGATCGGGAGTCTCCTCGTAAGGAAAGGCCTGTTCAAATTCCAGCTGCCAATGCGTGTCTGGTCCAAACGTGATCCCTGGCATGGAGGCCCGTTGGGCTTGCGCTTGGAGCATCTCGGCAGCCATATCCTGAATGGCTTCTTCCGCCGCGGCTCGTTGTTTGATCCAAGCCTTGCCACCCAAACGTGCCAGCATCGGCGACTTTTTCGTTCCGCCGACGTACCTTTGCACCAAATCCATTCGGGTAGCGGGAACGTAGAGCTTCGTTCCACCATCGAATTCGATCGTCAAATGCTCCTGCTTGACGTTGTCTTTGTCTAGCAAAGCCAAGCCGCGAAATCGCCCAATGCCATGCGCCAGATGAACAACCAAGTCGCCTGCTTGCAAGTCCAAGAAACTGTCGATTCGGCGCCCCAACACGGCTCGTCCGCGGCCGCGTCGCAGTTCACCTCGTCGAAAAACTTCGTCGCAACTAACGATTGCCAGCCGATTATGAGTGTCGCGAAATCCCTGCGTGCAATCGCCAACTACCAAATGCACCTTGCCGTTCGCGGCGGCATTGGTACTCGAAACGATCTCGGTCAAACGCTCCAATTCACCTTCGATCGGTGTCAACAGATAAAGCTCGTGCTCCTTCGCCAACCGATCCAAATGCAAGCGCAGCTCTCCCAAGTCGCCTTGGAACGGTTCGAGCGGCTGGACGGGCAAAACGTACTGATTAGGAACATCATCCAGCGAATGTTCTTCAATGCTGGCCAGACAACAGCGGGCCATTCGACGCCGGACCTCGTCCCATGCTAGACTCGGGATCGGTGATTTGCCATAAACCTCATGACGCTTGCCCTCTTCTTGAGCCTCTTGCGGGTCGATCAAAAAGACGGCGGTTTCGGCCGGCAACAAGTCCAACAAACAGCTCTGGCCACTCGACTCCAATAATGGCAATTGCAGCAGCGCCGTTTCTTGTCGCTCCGTGCTGCGCTGCGTGGCGAGATCAAACTGCCGAATCGAATCAATGGTCTGATCAAACCATTCAATGCGAAATGGTCGCGTCGAGCTTGGTGGAAAGACATCCACGACGCCGCCACGCCGTGAAAACTCACCGGGATGTTCCACCAACGTTACCGGTTGAATCCCCCCGTCCGTCAGCCACTGACACAGTTCGTCCATGTCCACCTCCGAGTCGACATGAATGGTTCTCTGCCGAGCTTCGAGTTCTTCGAAAGAAGGGACGGTCTGCATCAGAGACGCGACGGATGCCAACAGTACTTCGTCCGATTTGCCCCGCGCGCGCAAACCTTGGCTGATTTGTAACCGATGCCCATAGGCCCAGTCACTCGGGATCTTCTCGGCCTGAGTCGCCTCAACTGTGGGAAATCGACTAACTTGTTCTTCGGCCAAGCCAAACGTTAGCAACTCATCGGCCAACACGTCCATTTGTTTGTCGGTATCACAAACGACCAAGAACGGTTGCGTCTGTGCGGAAGACGAGGCCGACCAACGTAAGGTGGCAATCAGACTGGCGAGCGAAGACCCCCAAACATTTGCAAAACTTGGGCCCCGGCGATTCCACAGGTCCATGACGGCCCGGCGGAACTCCGGTTGCTGAGCCCATTGCCGTAACGATTCGATCAATCGAGTTTTATTGATCGAGTGCGGAACCACCGGGAGTATCGAATTCGCCACGAGCGATTATTCTTCCGGTTTCACGCCAACGACTTTCAGTTGCTCAAATTTAGAGACAACAATCTGCGGCTTGTCCTTGAACAGTTCGACCTTGCCTTCAATTTGAACTTTCTTCTTCAAATAGTGCTTGGCTGGGTCGTCAATCTTGTTGTCTTGACAGGCCTTGATGCCCTCTTTCTTCAAAACCGCCGAGAAATTGCCCTCGGCTTTATGATCCTTTAAGGAATTCAGGAAACATAGTTCTTTGTCTTTCAGGAAGCTCGAACTTTCAACTTCCATTTCAACGATGACCGTTTTGTTGACGTGGTTCGCTGCTTCGGACGGCTTGATAACCGGTGGGGCTTCCGGTTCTTGAAACAACGTGCCAACAAACAGCAACAAGGCGCAGGTCAAGTTCATTTTCCGAGGTTCCTTTACAATGCTTTGAATTCACGGGCAGCAGTCGCCAGCCCAAGTCACTGGATATTGTCGAGAATTTCGCTCGCCTGACTAGTGCATGGCGAACGCCGTGGTGGCAACCAAGTTACCATTTTCGTGTGCGACCCGCCCATCGGCAATCTCGTTCAAAGAACATACGGACGTCCACAAATTCGGGGCTCGGAGGCCCGTAAACCGCGGTCGTTTTGTAATGAAGCCGACGGCACGCGGAGTGGTGCCTGCGACCGAGTGGACCAGCGCTGAGAAGCGATTTCTCAATGCCTGCGTTCGGCCATTTTGTCGGCCTTTCTGGCCTCTTTTGGATGAGAGGTCATTCGAACTGGTGACTTCCGCCAGCCAGCCAGGGTAGTTGCGACCCCATCGGGCTTCTGCCTTTCGGCAAAATGATGCTTCACAGCGTTGCCGGTTGGAAGGCGGCTTTCGCAAGCACGTCTTGGCTCGCCGCTCAATCAGATGTCGTGCGACCTATGGCAACGCCTATGCCGCGACGGAGGGGCTCTCGGGAAGCGGAGTTTTCTCAGCGATCAACCGCTCCATTTCTTGTTGGACCGGCCCGACTAATGTGGAGTAAAGTTTGCTGATGATGTCGATCGTCGGCTTCCCATCCAATACTCGGTGGTCAAAGGTAAGAAGGATCCGAGCGATGCCGTTCCGCGGTGTCGGATCCACTCCGAGGCTGGTCGTATTCGGGCTCAACAACGAAGAGGCAAACGTGTTGTTGAATCCGGACAGGGTCATCCCGAAAGTTCCCATGTACGTTGGGCGTTGGGTTGGCCACGCCTCCATGAGTGACCACCATAAGAAGCGCCGCAGCGGACCTGGCAATGCGGCAAAGCGATCTTGATGGCGGAATTGTTTGATCTCGCTAATCGGGGCCGTTTGAAAATAATCGATCTTTTCCTGGATCTGATGCAGACTCAGGTGATGTGGATTGCGAAACCGGGCGAAATACAAGCGAACCTCGCCGTCATCCTCTCGCCCCACCGTTAACTGGGCCACGGACTCCTCGACTTGATACAGGTGCGGCCACGGGAACTTCCGATAGAACTGGCGCAATTCGGGAACCTGCTCCGAAACCAGGGCAAACGCCTTCATCATGATGGCATTCCAGGAAAGTTTCGGCTTGATTTGCTTCCGAAGTTTGTCAACCGCGGACACATCCACGTCTCGATAGAACGACGCGATAGGCTGCGAACGAGCGATGCGAATAACATCGTCGACCAATCTCCGCCCATTGGATAGTGGGATCACTTTTCCCTTGCTCATCGGTTGCCTCATGCTCTCGAATTGGGCGTTGGTTCAATCCGTGGGATTTTGCCAGTTTTCCCCTGTGCAGGCAACACCGAAACCAAGCCATTCCGGGGAAAGAACTAAATAAATTGCGACAAAATCGCCCGAAACTAGCCACACGACGTTATTTCCGCTTCGCTTCAACTCAATTTAGAGGGTATGTTCCCCAGTGCTCTGCCTTTGATCGCTCGGAGGCCAAGCAATGGGCCCGGTCCCATGTCCTTACAGGCAACGAAGCGGAGAAGTTTCATGGCAGTCTTGGTAACGGGTGGTGCAGGTTATATCGGTTCTCATGCCGTGCTTATGTTGTTGGAACACGGTATCGATGTCGTCGTGGTCGATAATTTGGCCAATAGCAGCTCCGAGTCGCTGCGTCGCGTCGCTGAACTGGCAGGTCGCAGTCCCAAATTTCTCCAAGGAGACATCCGCGACCGGGAACTCTTGGACCAGATCTTTCGCGACTCCGAAATCGAGAGCGTGATTCACTTCGCCGGACTAAAGTCCGTTGGCGAATCGGTCAGTATGCCTTTGGAATACTACGATAACAATGTCGTCGGAACGGTCCGCTTGCTTCAAGCGATGCATGCGGCAGGTGTCAAGCGTCTGGTGTTTAGCTCCTCAGCCACCGTCTACGGTGAACCGGCAACCGTTCCCATTCGCGAACACTTCCCGCTGTCCTATACCAATCCCTATGGCGCCACAAAACTGCATATCGAAGACATGCTGCGCGATCTCCATCGAGGCGATCCGAATTGGCGGATGGCGTTATTGCGCTACTTCAATCCAGTCGGTGCCCATCCCAGCGGCCGGATTGGCGAATCGCCCAATGGAATTCCCAATAACTTGATGCCATACGTCACTCAAGTTGCCGTTGGCAAGCGCGAGTTCTTAAGCGTGTTCGGATCGGATTACCCAACTCCAGACGGTACCGGTGTTCGCGACTACATTCATGTGCTGGACTTGGTCGAAGGTCATTTGGCAGCCCTTAAGACCTTGGAAAACCACTCCTTCATTACCTGCAATCTTGGAACCGGTGTCGGATACAGCGTACTCGAGATGGTCTCTGCTTTCGAGCGAACCACCGGACGAAAGGTTCCCTACAAACTTGTCGCACGTCGGCCGGGCGACGTGGCTGCCTGTTACGCAGACCCCACCTTGGCCGCGGAGTTGATGGGGTGGCGTGCGAAGCGCGGCTTGGATGACATGTGCCGAGATCATGGGCGTTGGCAATTCGACAACCCCAATGGTTTTGAGTCCGCGAATTGATCCAGGGTCTAACGGCGGACCTACCCTTGCTTTAAAGCTCTCTCAGCAGCCGAGAAGAACTCGCGCGCCGTCTGAACCGAGCGATACGCTTCGTCCATGTAGCCGTCCGCAGCGGCCGACCACACTCGATTCAAGAATCATTCGCCGCTGGCGAATTCGCTCATGATTTCGCCAAAGCGCGATAAACCGAGCAAGCTCTTGATGATCTCGCGCTGGTCCGCAAAGCTATTGCAATGCCGGACGCATCGATCGTCGATGAAGGCCACGACTTCCTCCGGGGCCATCTGTGGGAGTTCCTTCTCCAGTACGCCAACCTCGGCCAACAAATTCGCCAAAGCGGTGCGCAAAGGTTCCAAACTGGTGCCGCTGGACCCGCCTCCTCCGTTTGCATTGGGTTTTGTGCTTCTCAGTAGTGCCGCTCCAATACCCCCCACCAATAAGGCCGGAACATACACGTACCAATTGATCGTTGGCCAGAGCGATTCAATGCGGCTGGTTCGCAGTTGGATCAGACTCGCTTTATTCAACGACGGAACCACTACTTTAGGCTTGGTTTCTTCTTCAGCGGGAGTTGAGGCCGGCGCTTCTTCTGTGTCCTGCTCAGAAGTCGTCTGCTCTGAAGGTTCCACCGGCTTCGGAATCGAATCGAGGACTTTTACAAACTCGTCCGTTTCGAGTTCGGCCCAAGACTTTCCTGACACTTGATTGGCTAGATCGCTGGCGACCGACGTTGTCGGCGATAATGCCAGTATCGCAGTTCGCTCGGCCTCCGGCAGCAAATCCAACTCGCGGCGCATCAACATGCCAACCGAACCCGTCAAAAAGCCTGCCCACAACAACACGTGTCCGAACATTCGTAAGCTGTTCATTAACCGAGTCCTCCGACGACATTTATTCCAATCGCTACAAATGTCACTCCAATATCAACCAACGCTTCGCCGATCATCAACCCCGCTGCTACTGGAATGCCGACGCGGTGCGCGAATTCCCCGCCGAAAGCCGCGTCGGAGGCCATCCTGAGCAAGTTCCCGATCGTATACGTCAACACGATGTAAAATGGCATATAAAACCCCAAGGCAACCAACACACCAATTCCACCCAGGCCACTAGTCGCCAACAAAAACCCCAAGCCCGAACCGGCCACGTAACGATAAACAGGCACGTTGTCGTTCAGGATTCCATCCATAACCGTCGCTAAGGCGGTTGCCTGCGGTGCCGCCAAAGCCTCGCTGCCGATTTGATATTGTTGGTTCAGAGCAATCATCAGCATGATGACTAGCAAAGGACCCAACCAAGAACCAAGGTACTGGGCATACTGTTGACGTTTTGGAATCGCTCCCGTCAGGTACCCTGACTTCAAATCCAACATCATGTCGCTCGACTGCGAAATCGCCATGCATATCGCGGCGCCAACCACAATCGAACTCACAACCGCCGCGGGGGCCGACATCCCGGCTTTGGCAATCACAATCAAGAGCGTCACCGAAATCAACGTCATACCCGACAACGGCGACCAATTCGTACGCCCGACACACTCGGACACAATCACACCAGCGACCCAAATCCACAATGTTCCGAGAACCGCCATGCCAATAGCCCGTGGCAAGGTCATTTCGCTAACGGAAAGGTAGGCAATCACAATCATCGCCACGGCACCCAATCCGACGGCTGCGTACAACAACGCCAGCGGCATTTCATCGTTGGTCTGCGTGCCGCCAAACCTTTGGTTCGATTGTCGAAGTGATTTAAAGGCGCTGCGTATCAAAGGAAAGGCCATGATGATTCCTCCCAACGCTGCTCCAATCAACATGCCGATGCCAGAAGGCAAGAAGAGATTCTTCCGCATGTCGTCCGGCGTAGGGAGAATCGCTTGGACGCCAGGAGATCCAATCATTTCTAATCTCAGAATCGGTGCAATCACAAAATAGCACAAGAAGCCGCCTGCACCGAACCATAACCCACCTCGTCCCGACAAATAGCCCACACCCACCGTCATCAGCGACAAGTAAAACACCAAGTTCCACATCGAGGGGATCCCAGCGGCGGCCCCCAAGTCGAACTTTTCCAGTTCAAAATAGTGCAGCACCAACTTGACGGTGCCCGCAAGCAAGATACCCAAGAACAAGAGCAAAGCCTTGCGGATACCAGCCCCAGGTGACTTCAAGATCGTCGCGACTGCAACGCCACCGGGATACGCCAACCGATCAAAGTCGATCATTTGCTTCCGCAGTGGAACGACGAACGCAATCCCCAAAAAGCACCCGGTAATCGAAGCCAGCGTCAGGATCGCAATCAATGATGGCGTGAAGTCGGCGACACTGGATAACCCTTCTGTGCGAGACAATATAAAAAGTGCCGGTACCGTAAACATGATGCCCGCCGACGCACCATTGACGGCCGACGCCGCCGTTTGATTGATATTGTTTTCTACGATGCTGGTCCGCTTCATGATCCCGCGCAGCACCCCCCAACCCAAAATAGCAGCTAGTTCGGAGCCCTCGATGGAAAACCCCACGACCAAGGCGGCGTACGCCACCGAAATCGTGATCAATGTTCCCAGCCCCCACCCCACCATGATCGCGGTCCATGTCAACTCCGGGTATTCACCGCGTTTGATTTTGACGCCTCCCGGTCGTTCCTTTCCGATGGGCTTCATGTTCGACATGCCGATTTCCTGTTAGGGATCGAGAAAACCAATCTTCCAATTCCCCATTTGTGCGGATTCTACTTCCGATGCAACCTCAATGTCTATCAGCGACGCTTGACGATCCCGTCGCTCACGCATCGGGTGGAGGCGTCAGTCCGACTTTGGGAACTGAGCCTATGGCTCTGGCAAGGGATTCCAGGTATATCTTATAGCCAAACGTGCGAGGCTTGTGGACTCCCTTTGCCTGGCGTTGATTCCATCGAGGTCATGGCCCGTGTTTACTGGTTTGGTGCAAGCGAAGACAAGAATCACAAGGATCACTCCTGAAGGCAGCGGTTGCCGAATCGTGCTGCAGCGGCCTGTTGATACTCCGGAATGTTCGTTCAGGGACCGGGTCTCGCTGGGGGCCAGTATTGCCATCAACGGTTGTTGCCTGACCGTCGTGCATTACGATGAACGACAATGGGAGTTCGAGGCCGGTTCCGAGACTTTGGCGCGCACCAATTTGGGGCAACTGCATACAGGCGACGAAGTGAATATCGAAACCAGCCTGCGGCTGGGCGATCCGCTGGGTGGGCATTGGGTGACCGGCCACATTGACGGCTTAGGTACCTTGGTCGATCGCTCCAATGACGGAAAATGGAGCACTTACCGATTCGAGGTGCCGCCGGCCTTGGCACGTCAAATGGCCAGCAAAGGCAGCGTGGCGGTCGATGGGGTTAGCTTAACGTTGGTCGAAGTCACTTCCGATCAATTCACCGTCGCCCTGATTCCCCACACTTTGGAGGTTACCACGCTCGGTAGCCGAAACCCGGGCGATTCGGTCAATTTAGAGACCGATGTCCTAGCCAAGTACGTGGAACGGCAATTAGGCTTGAGAACGGCCATTCCAGCAAACTGAGCCCTCCTACCGCGACCTTCCGAGCGACTGAAACCCGAATGTCCAATAGTAACCGTCAGACGATCTCTTATCTCAATCGCAGATTCCGCGAAGTTGGACTCGAACCCAATAAACGCCACGGTCAAAACTTCCTCGTCGATCTGAACCTGGTCCGTCTCATCGCCGATACCGGTGACATTCACCCTGCGGACGCCGTGCTCGAAATCGGCACTGGAACCGGCTCCCTGACGGCAATGATGGCCGAGAAGGCGGGCTTGGTGGTCACCGTGGAAATCGACGAACACCTGCATCAATTGGCCAAAGAAGAACTGGAGCCATTCGACAACGTTCGGATGTTGCTTCAAGATGCGTTGAAGAACAAAAACAACCTCAGCCCAACCGTGCTCGCCCCGATCTATGAATGGATCAACCAAGCGCCGGGTCGCGGCTTCAAACTGGTGGCAAACCTCCCCTACAATGTTGCCACGCCAATCATTTCAAACTTGTTGATGTTGGAGCTGCCGCCAAGATTGATCGCCGTTACCATCCAAAAAGAACTGGGCGAACGCATGATGGCCAAACCATCGACGAAAGATTACAGCGCGTTGTCGGTTTGGGTTCAAGCTTTGTGCGATGTGAGTATGGCCCGCGTCCTGCCACCGAATGTCTTCTGGCCAGCCCCCAAAGTTGATTCGGCCATCATGCGCATCGAGCCGATTGCCGCCAAACGAGCTGCCATCCCAGACTTGCCATTTTTTCATACCTTCACCCGCTCCCTGTTCTTCCACCGGCGCAAGTTTTTGAGGTCAGTTTTGGTCAGCGCCTTCAAAGAACAAATGAACAAGGTGCAAGTCGATGCCGTGTTGGCCGATATCTCATTTTATTCCCCGACCACCCGGGCCGAGGAACTCACGGTTGCCCAAATCCAAGACCTGTGCGAGCGATTCCGATTGGCCTCCCAGTCGCTGCGATGAGCCAAGGCGTCTGTGTGTTGGACACGGCCGTTGAACGATCCACAGCGGAGCCCGGAGCAATCCTCGACCATCAAGAGCGCCCGCGGAAGACGTTTCTCCTTCGTAGCCTCGGAAGCGACGTTCTTCGCAGAATTCGGCCGCTCGATCGACGCTTAATTCGCTGACCGAATTTCGATTTTTGGCATTCCACCGTACAAAATCAACATCTCACCGTCATTCGCTGTGAAGTAAGGGATGTGATAAATGCCACAACCAACTTGTCCGCCTCCAGTCGGATCGACTTGCTGCCAGCCATGACCATCTTGATAGTATTCGGCCCACACATGGCCACTACTTCCGAACAGCCAACCCGCGACTTGGCGACTGGGCACGCCAGCGGCTCGCGCGAGGGTCACAAAGCAATCCGAAAAATCCCAGCAGTGCCCGAACTTCTGTTGCAAGACTTGGCGAGTGCCCCACCGAGAACCGGTCTGCCCCGAGTACTTCAAGTTGCGCCCTGGGGCTAACCAGAGCAGAATCGCGTCGGCCTTTTCTTGATTGGTCGTTTTCCCTTTCGTGATTTGCTGGGCCAGTTTTTGTATCTCGGGATCATCCGATGGCCAAAACGCATTAGCTCCTAACGCCGCAGGATCGTTTGGCGCATCGCGTCTTCCCGTCCCATCAACGGGGATTTCCAAGGTTGCTGTCACGAATGGAACCCCCGACTTCAAGACCGGATCACGAAAAGAGTACTGAACCACAGGCGTTTGAACTTTGGTGTCTACCGCCTTGGGTGCAAACTCATGTTTCGCGTTCGACCCGTCCAAAGCCGGGTTACGCAGGGCCAAGGTTCGCCCGAAAACAAAACCGCGGGACAACTCCCGAATCTTGCGATCGGTGGCCGGATCATTGCCTTTCTGCAAAGTCAAAAAGTGATTGAACAACACATTGCAGTTCATGTAATCGGCCTTCTCGACCGTTGCCAATTCCGCCACAATCAAATAGGTCACGGCTTTTGGCTTCGACTTCAAGCCCAATTCATAAGTCGTTTTTTGTGCCAAATTCTCGTCGATGTTTTGGCCGACATACTCCACGACCGTGCTTCCCTTTTGCACAATGAATGGCTCCGATTTGATTTTCTTCAAACTGGAGAAAATCTGCGCGGCTTGGACTTCATCGGTCGCGGCAATGACATTCACTTGAATGGCGGCCCCATGGACCCGCAACATCGAATTACTCAATCGTTGTATCTGCCCTCCAAGTTTATTGCTGATCGCGGGTAATTGCGCTGCCGGGACCATCGTCGAACTGTCAACGGCCAAACCCGGTGCCAAGTCTTTCAGCAATGGCTCACCCTGAGCCAAGAGGCGGCTGTGGCCAGCGAACACGGTTGCGACAAAGGCAACTGCAAACAACTGCATCATAAATCGAAACATGATTCTTAAACTCCAAGAAATTTCGATAACTGAGCCCAATTCAATCGTCCACGCTGCCGCTTCATTGTAAACGATTTAACAAAAAAAGACTGCCCAGTGTTTCCACTGGACAGTCTTTGGAGTTTCTTGATTCCCTCAAGACCTCGCTATTATCGAGGTCGTGCCGGAATCGACTTAGTTGACCACGTGCTGGGCGTCCAGGAATTTCGTGACCCGTTGTTGGAGGTCATTCAAATGGGCCTTGGTGTAGACATCCAACTTTCCGTCGCCGGCTTGCAAATAACCGTCAATCTTTGCCACAAGTTCTCGCAGTTCTTGACGTGCCAACGTCGAAATCGGTCGCATCGCCGCCATTGGCGAGGAATGCTCGCGGGACAGCCCAATCAGTCGATTGACATGTTCCGCCTGTAGATTGCGCCGTAGCGAAGAAATCGCTGGCTTGCGTTCATTGTACACGCCATCGACCCCGCCGCCTAACTCGGTCCAGACGGCTGCGCTGATCGACTTTAGTAACTCTGGCAAGGTGAAATAGGCTTCTTCGGCCGAGACGCGAGCTTCGTTGTCATAGACACGGCGCAACGTCGTTGGATTGAGGATCTGGGTCATGGTGGTGGCTTGCAATCCCATGATTTGATCGTGCAACGGCCACGTTGGTTCCCCTGCGGTTCCCATCATGTCCATTCCCAAGTCCAACCACTTGTCAACGGTCATCTTGGTCAACAAGTCCGGAGTCAAACCATACGCTTCGTCGCGGAACGTATTTTCAATGACGAATGCCAGGGCCGCCCGTTGTTGCTCGGCTGGGACGGGTTGCAGCGGTACACGACCGTTCGGATCACCTTTTCGATCGCGATTCACATGCGCGCCGCCGATCCAATTGGCCATCATCGACGTTGCTTTGAGTTGCATCTGCAGCGTCAAAATGTAACCTTCGCGACTCTTGGCCCAACTGTCACCATCTTTTACGTAGTCCGTCAAGATTCGATCTCGATGATGTTTTGCCAAAGCCATCTGCTCTTTGGCGAAGTCCAACGGATTCTTCGCAAAGTCGTAGCGGCGAGCCAATGGATCCGGTCCCATCGTATCTTCGTCAGTCGCATAAACCAGTTCTGGTTCGGCAACTCGCTTCAAAATCTCCGGGACTTGCTTGTCATCCGCGTAACCGTACTGGATTGCCCATTTGTCGTACGGCCCAATGTCCGTCATGCCGTAGTTACCTTGCAGGTTCCCACTGATCAATCGGAAGTTGGTCGGGTTGTAGTCCATAATGCTGCCGGAGAATGGCTTCTTGTCCTTGATTTCATCGCTATTGATTTGCGACAAATCGTAGATGCTGGAGGCCTTGAAGTTGTGCCGTAAGCCAAGCGTGTGACCCACTTCATGACAAACCAAATCGGCCAACAATGGTCCAATAAACTCTTCTGGCATGCCATCCAACATTTGCGGCTGGTCCGCAGTCGGCTCACCATTTGGTTTCGGTTGAGGCTCTTGCATCGCCAAAGCCATCTTCATGAACGCGATGTCCAACGAGCGTCCATCCGCAGCGGCACAGTAGCCATTGATTTGGCTGGTGCGTCCCAATAAACCATCAAATGGTTCATCGCCAATCAAGGCCGTCTGCAAAGACGTTCCGCCCATGTCCGGGGTCAGCGATGTTGCTGCCGCCAGGATTTGCCGCTTGACAATGTCGCGAACGGCTGGGGCCGCCAAGCGGACCCGTGGATCCCATTCAGGATTCTCAGCCAACCATGCCAAAGTCTCGGGGCTCATGCCGTCCATCGCAATCTTCGGCATTTGCTTTTGGAATTGGGTTTGGAAGGCGCGGATCCATCCATCGGTCAAAATGATGTCCGCATCCAAGATCTCACCCGTTTCGGGGTGGACCCGACTCGGGCCAATCGCTGTGGCAATGTCGTTGTTTAGCCAACGAATAAAGTTGTAACGCACATCTTCAGCGTCATACGACTGGTACAATGGGTTCGAGTCTTGATCGTGAACGATAATCGCTTGATCAAAACCGACTTCTTCAAACGCCTTGTTCCAATAATCAACACCTTTGCGGATCCACTTGCGATAACGAACCGGCGTGGTGTTTTCAATGTAAAAGACAATGGCCTTCTTCGGTGGGCTGACCTTCAATTCGGGGCTCTTCTTTTCCAAGTGCCAACGATTGATGTACCGCACACGAGTCTTGTCCGAATCGTATTTGCCGAAGTCATCATAAACGGTTGTGAAGTAGCCAACTCGTTCGTCTGCCATTCGAGCCTTGTATCGATAATTCGGATCCGTTCGGTCTGGCACCAAGCTAATCGAGTAATGCAGTGTTTGCAGCTTGCCCTCCATGTTGGGGGCTTCAAAAGCAACTTCAATGTTGTTCGGGAAAGCCTTGGTGCGAGTGAACGCCACCAAGCGAGGATTGATTCGGTCCACTGGCCCGAAGAACTTATTGGATTCCGATACCAACAAATCATCCAGATCGATGACCGGGCTCGGCCCATCCATTGTCAAGATCGGCAAGTCAACCAAGACTTGATCGGTGAACAACCGCGAAACGCTTCGCTTCGATTCCGCATCACCTTCGGAACGCGTCTCGGTGTTCTTTTGAATCAAGGCGACACGGCGACCAATCGGGCGCCAATAGACGTAGAAGTCACTTCCCTGCAATCCTGCCATCACTTGGCCGCTCGAAACCGTCACTGCGATAAAATGCTTTTGGCGAGCGAAGTCTTTCGGCAAAGCGGCCAACATTTGGTTGGTCTTCTTGTTGATCCATAGCTTGTAAAATGGAGTCTCGCCCTCTGGACTTGGGATCAATTCGAAACCTTCCGTCACCTTCTCTAGCGGAGGGTAATCTTGCGCACTCGAGTCCTTCGGCAGCGACAAGCTCAATAGCATCGCCAACATTACCAGGGTCGGTCGGTTTATTGACCGGCGCATCATGTCCACAATCTTCATTTTTCGGATACTCTCTTAAAGGTCTGCAAACCGCTTCCGGCACTGCGGCGGACGGCATTGGAACGGTCTTAAGCAGAGGGTGAGTTTGATTTTGGGCACCAACTTTGGCAAGGACCGGTACCACGCCTCGTGCACATTGGCAATCGAAACAAATGTTTGGCAAACCTTCGAGAATTGGTCGGTTACATTTCCACCCAATTCCAGGGATGCCGCACGCGGATAAGGCTAGGTCACGAGAACCCATTTCTCGATAAGATTCCCGCTCGCCGGCGAATTCCGCACCTAGGACAATCGCCAATTTCGTCAAAGTCGTTAGTAGCCGCCCCGGAATTTCTCTTGCCAACTCCAAGGATAAATGGAAAACTCCAACGAGTGGCCGATGGCTAACCGGACCGAGTGCCCTCGACAAAACGCTCAAATTTGGAGTTAATAGCAGGGCACTTACGGCGGAACTTCGACCTAGAGAATATCCAAGAACGGATTCCGGCCCGCGGCCGGCTCAAAGAATTACAATTGGCGAGGGAATTGGCATGGCGTTATACGAGATCGAGACCGACGGCCACATTGTGATCACGTGGGCCAACGACGAGTCGGCGGCCCGCCAAGTTGTCGCCGAGGCATTTCCGTACGAGTCTGTCCGGCGCCTGGTGAAGCGACCGCGTGACAGCTGGGTAATCAGCAAAAGCGCTCTTGGCCTCATGTCGAAAGAAACCAATCCGTGCATGGTGGCCCGCGAGTGCCTGCAAACGGCTGGGGGAGATAAAGTGCGAGCCGTGCGACTGTACATGAATCAAACCGGAGATGATCTCGACACCGCCAAGAAGGCCATCGAATCCAACATGGCAATGGGTTGGTAATGCCCGTTGACCTCCTGTCGCAATGGTCCGACCGTTCGGCACTGATCCACCATTTGAACGCGCATTTCCCGGTAGCCCACGACTCGATTTTGGTTCGTGACCTGCAACTCGATGTGTTCTCGGTCGCCAATCCCCACGATCAGATCGATCGTTTGATGGGCAGAGTTGTCGATGGCGATTTCCAATGGGAACCTTTTTGGGCCCAGGCTTGGCCAAGTGCGCGGGAATTAGCCCACTGGATGACGGCGCCGGAAAAGCGTCAGCAATGGAGCGGGCGAAGCGTATTGGATTTGGGTTGCGGCGTCGGCCTCTGCGGTTGCGTGGCCGCAGCCATGGGCTCCACCGTCACTTTGGCTGACTATGCCGAGCCAGCCATTTGGTTTGCGGCCGCCAATGCTTGGCCGTGGCGTGAGCATGCCGAGGCAATCGTCCTCGATTGGCATCTCGATCAACTGCCAACAAAGTACGATTGCATTTTGGGAGCGGACATTGTCTACGAACAACGCAACTGGTCCGCCCTCGCCAATTTCTTTTCGAACCAGATCACCGATTCGGGCCAGATCATCTTGACCGAACCAGGCCGCGACACCGGAGAAACATTCCAAGATTATCTGCGGCCCCTCGGCTGGAGCGTCACCTCGTCAGTATTAACAACCCTAACGAACGGACGCCCCTTGCGTTTGATCGTGGCAACGCGAGCGCCAACTCAGACTTAGTTCTTGGGAAATCGATCTTGCAGCGCCATGACTTCGTATTGAAGTTGCTGGTCTGCTTCCATGGCCAACACGGCAGCTTCCGCAGCCTGCAATGTCGTGATACACGAGATTCCCAGTTGCACCGCACTGGCGCGAATCTTCCCTTCGTCCGTGCGACCACCTTTGCCCATCGGCGTGTTGATAATCAAATCAACCTCGCGATTCTTGAGGTGATCAATAAGATTCGGTTGACCCTCGGCCAATTTCTTGACTCGAGCCACCGAGATCCCCGCAGCTTCCAAGGCCAAGGCCGTCCCGGTCGTGGCCATCAGCTTGAAACCCAATTGTTCCAGCTTCTGGGCAATCGGCACAATTCGGGTCTTGTGCCGCGAGCTTACTGAAATGAATATCGTCCCGGTGGTCGGCAAAACGACACCGGCCGCCAATTGGCTTTTGGCAAATGCAATCGAAAATCGGTCGCTGGTCCCCATCACTTCGCCCGTCGATTTCATTTCGGGGCCAAGCACAATGTCGACACCAGCAAACTTGCGGAACGGGAACACGCTTTCCTTGACAGAAACGTGTTTGGGCGTGGGGAGATCAGTGATTCCTTGCTCACGAAGGGTCATTCCGGCCATCACCTTCGTCGCAATCTTCGCAACCGGGACACCACATGCCTTGGCCACAAACGGCACCGTGCGACTCGCACGCGGATTCACTTCCAAGACAAACAAAGTCGGAACGCCATCGATCGACTTGATGGCGTACTGCACGTTCATCAAGCCCCGAACCTGAAGTTCCAACGCCATTCGCTTGGTGGCCGTACGAATCTCATCGATCACCATGGCGGGCAAGCTGTAGGGCGGAATGGAGCACGCGGAATCGCCGGAATGTACCCCAGCTTCTTCAATATGTTCCATGACCCCGGCAATGACAGCCTCTTGGCCATCGGCCAAACAATCCACATCGACCTCAATGGCGTCCTCCAAGAACTGGTCGATCAAAACGGGCTGTCCTTGAGCAACCACAAACGCCGCTGCGACAAACTTCTGAAACTGTTGATCATCGTAACAGATCTCCATGGCTCGTCCGCCCAATACAAAGCTCGGGCGTACCAACACGGGATAGCCAATTTGTTTGACAATCGCTTCGGCCTCATCCATCTTCCGAGCAATGCCATTGGCCGGTTGCCGAAGGCCCAACTGCACCAAAAGCTTCTGAAACTTTTCTCGATCTTCGGTCGCTTCGATTGTTTCGACCGAGGTACCAATGATCGGCACGCCAGCCTCTTTCAAGGCTCGCGCCAAATTCAGCGGCGTTTGACCGCCCAATTGCACAATCAATCCATCGGGCTGGATCTGGTCACAGATGTTCAAAACGTCTTCCGTGGTCAGCGGTTCGAAGAACAATAAATCGCTCGTGTCGTAGTCCGTCGACACCGTCTCGGGATTGCTGTTGACCATCACGCTCTGGACGCCCATTTCCCTCAAGGCGAAACTAGCATGGCAACAGCAATAATCGAACTCGATTCCTTGTCCAATCCGATTCGGCCCGCCACCCAAGATCACAATTCGTCGTCGACCGTCGGGCTTTGACGGCGCTTCGTTTTCTTCTTCGTAGCAGCTGTAGTAATAAGGGGTCTGAGCTTGAAACTCGCCCGAACACGTATCGACTGACTTGTAAATGGCCACCACACCCAAAGATTTGCGATATTGGCGAACATCCATCTCGCCACACCCCAGCATCTCAGCCAATTGCCGATCACTGAACCCCGCTTGTTTGACCGTTCGCAAGAAATCGGCGTCCAACCGAGCTAGACTTCCCACTCGACGAATCTGATTTTCGATGTCGACCAAATCGGCTAATTGACGCAAGAACCAAGGATCAATCTTGCTCATTTCATGGATGTCGTGCAAGCTGAACCCGGCCAACATGGCATACCGCAGGTACCAAACACGCTGATCGTTGGGAACCGACAACTTGCTGCGAATCTCGTCCTTGGTCGGTCGCGGTCCATGGTACCAGAGGTCCTGCTTGTCGCACCCAAAGCCAAACGACCCCACTTCCAATCCACGCAGGGCTTTTTGGAATGACTCCTTGAAAGTGCGGCCAATTGCCATTGTCTCACCGACGCTCTTCATTTGCGTCATGAGGGTCGGATCCGCTTCCGGGAATTTCTCGAACGCAAAACGCGGGACCTTGGTCACGACATAGTCGATGCAAGGTTCAAAGCAAGCCTTTGTTTTTTGGGTGATGTCGTTACGCAGTTCCCATAAGCGATACCCGACCGCTAACTTCGCCGCGATCTTGGCAATCGGAAACCCAGTGGCCTTGGACGCCAGAGCACTGGAGCGACTTACCCGTGGGTTCATTTCGATAACGATCATCCGATCATTCTGCGGATTGGTCGCAAATTGAATGTTTGATCCACCCGTTTCCACTCCAATTTCGCGAATAACCGCCAAGGATGCATCGCGCATCCGCTGGTACTCTTTGTCCGTCAACGTCTGAGCCGGTGCGACCGTAATCGAATCGCCCGTATGCACACCCATTGGATCAAAATTTTCAATCGAGCAAATGATCACGACGTTGTCGTCCACGTCGCGCATCACTTCCATCTCGTATTCTTTCCAGCCGATGATCGATTCTTCGATCAAGACTTCCGTCACAGGCGACTGATCCAAACCCCGCTGGACCAGGACGTCAAATTCGTCCCGATTGTAGGCAATCGCGGAACCGCTACCTCCCATCGTAAAGCTGGGCCGAACGACACAGGGCAAGCCCACGTCTTGCAGGACTTTCCGAGCATGATTCAGATCGCGCACCGTTTCGCCGCGGCAAACATCCAGCCCGATTTTCTCCATCGCCTGCTTGAACAATTCCCGCTCTTCCGCCTTACGAATGACCTGCGGATTCGCACCGATCATTTGAACGCCATATTTTTTAAGCACCCCATGCTTGTCCAAATCCATGGCCAAGTTCAATGCGGTTTGCCCCCCCAGCGTCGGCAGCACGGCGCACGGACGTTCGCGATCGATGATTCGCTCAACGACCTGCCAAACCAGCGGCTCGATGTAAGTCCGATCGGCAATCCCAGGATCCGTCATAATCGTCGCCGGATTCGAGTTGACCAAAACGATCTCGTACCCCTCTTCGCGCAAGGCCTTGCAGGCTTGAGTTCCCGAATAGTCAAATTCGCAAGCTTGGCCAATAACGATTGGGCCAGATCCGATCAGTAGAATCTTCTTGAGGTCTTCGCGACGCGGCACCGTGATACCTTGTTCTGTTCAAAAGGCGAGCGGGTGGGAAAACGGTTGCCATCCTGAGCAGACCGCCAAAACTTTACTTTCGCTGGGACTCTCTTCACCCCAAAAAGTAAAATTTCCCAAGCGTACCATAGTTGGTCCTTTCCCTTCAATGGGCCAGAACCATCCTTGAGCAATCGCCTACTTTGCCCGTAAAATCTTAGCCGAATCACTCGCAGCCCTACCCGGACAGGATTTATTGTGAAAATACTTTTGAACGAACAACAGCTGGCCAACGGTGTGCGGCGTTTGGCTGCGGACGTGCGCGATACCTACGGACATCAACCGCTGACCATTTTGGGTGTGATGACCGGCAGCGTGATGCTCTTGGCAGACTTGGTGAGAATTTTGGAAATGCCATTGCGAGTTGGCGTTGTCCAAGCCAGTAGTTATCGCGGTGGTATGAAGGCGGGTGAGCTGTTTGTCGACTCAAGACTCATGCCGGACATCGCCGGCCGTGATGTGTTGATCATCGACGATATCTTCGACACGGGGCGAACGATGGTCAAACTGTGTGAATTGCTACATGGCATGAACCCGCGCAGCCTACGCACTGCCGTCTTGCTATTTAAGGATGGCTGCCAAAAGGTGGATCTAAGGCCGGATTTTGTCACCTTCAATATTCCCAACGAGTTCGTCGTTGGCTACGGTTTGGATTACGAAGACGAATATCGAAACTTGCCGTTTGTCGGCGTGTTGGAAGAGGAAGACCTGCTCAACCATCGTCAACGCCGCGAACAGGAGCGTTGATCCTTGGCGCTGCGCTTGGAAGTCGCCCAGTGGATGACCGAATGGGTCAAGTCGGACCCAGGCCGAAAGCTGCTCTCCGAATTTCTGCCCGAACGTGACCTCGCCCATGCGGTCGTCCGCCTAAGAAAAAGTGGATTGGATCCCGAACAAGCATCCGCCATTGTAGAATTGCAAGAGCTGCGCCAACGAGCGCGCGCCAAGTTCGAACACGCCGATCAACTGTTCTTTACTCGCCGAGCCTACGAACAGTCCAGTGGCCAGAACATCGCGAATTGGAAACTCAAGGGTATCCAAACCCACTTCCCAAACGCTCCCGTTGTCATCCTCGATCTGTGCTGTGGCGTGGGCGGTGATCTGATCGAGTTTTCCCAGCACTATCCCTGTATTGGCATCGACCTCGATCCGGCTTTGGTTCATTTGGCAAGAACGAACTTACAGCAGGTTCAAATGCGTTCGGAAACCTCGGCGGCTCCAGCTCCAAGTCTAGTTGTCTCCGCCAATGTTCTGTCGCTTCTGCCAGGCGATCCTGTCCAATCCGTTCGGCAAACTACTTCGTCAAAACCAGCGAACGGAACTATTTTGGCCGATTGGCTCCCGCGCTTGCCGGCCCAGGCCCGCGATTGGGCAGTTAGCCACAAACTCTTGCAACACCTCGTCGTTTGGCATTTGGATCCCGATCGACGCGACGACCAAGGCCGCCACTCCAATATGACGAAACTGTCTCCCAACGCAGAGTTTGTCGCTGAGTTAGCCAAATACTCCGGAATTGGAATCTTGAAGCTGGCTCCCAGTACCGATTTGGACCAGGCGTGGCGAGCCCTGGCACATTGGCAATGGGTCGGCACCGATCGTGAATGCAAACAGTTATTGGGTTGGTTCGGATTCGAACGGAGTTGGCCGCCCGCTCTCACCAGTGTGGCGGTCGCCAATCGCGACACTCAAGAGTGGATGTTCTGGCGCTCGCCTTCAACCACCCCCACAATCCCTTCGTCCCAAGCCGAGCCATTGCAATTCTTGCTGGAACCCCATCCGGCTTTCTATGCAGCAAAAATGACCAAGGCCTTCGCGTTCATGAACAATTGGTCCGAACTAGCGGGGTCCGGTTATTTCACCTCGGATCAAACGCGCGAGTCGGAAGACGATTTGTGCTCCACGTTTCAAGTCTTGGCGGTACTGCCGCTGCGTGCCGAGCGAATTCGCGAGTGGCTGACACAGAATCGCTTCGTTTTGTCTGAAATCAAATCCAGGACCGTTCCTGAAAAGGAATGGAAGCCCTTGCTGGGTTTAAGGAAACCGGCCAGCGAATTCTACGACTCGCAAAGTGTCTCGGCTCTCTTGTTTCCACAAAAAAAGAGCAGCGGCCAAGCAATCCGAGTCGCTTTTTGCCTCAGATGGAGTCCGTCTAAAAATCGATAACTCGCGACCAAAGCCAATCCCTCGGTCAATCGCCATGAAGCCCTAGCAAATAAAGTTGGTACGTAATATCCTGAGTCGGTTGCGACAGCCGCTTGCGGCAACATTGTGTCGCGTTTTCTCTGGCGACGACAGGCCCGAACGGGCCGAGGAAACCCTTGCCAATGTGCGTAAGGACATTGGTTCGAGTAACGTCACGTCCAGAAAAGGCCTGATGGGTCGACACAAGTGCTGTGAGAAAGTGTTTAAATATCCTGCACAGCGTTGCGTTTGAGGGCGTTCGCCTCCTCGAACTTGCCATGATCGGCAACTCCAAGTGGTCCAGGACCAAATCCTCTATGACAACTGCCGGAAATTCGCAACCGCCAACCAGCGTCGTCCCTAGTTCGCCGACCCGACCTTGGCATGCTCGCGTTTTTTACCGCGGCTGTCACATGTTTGCGTCGTTGTTGTTTGCCATGTACTTTCGGCTCCGTATCCATGGACGTGAACACCTCACGAAGGGCGGAATGCTGATCTGTTGCAATCATCAATCACACTTGGACCCGGTTCTGGTCGGTTTGGCATGCCGTGAGCCGATTACGTACCTGGCCCGCGATACTCTGTTCCAAGGCCTGTTCGCGAAGTTGATTACTTACCTTGGCGCAATCCCTATTCAACGAGACGGATTGGGACTTGCCGGTGTCAAACGGACCCTAGAACGGCTAAAGATTGGCGAAAAAGTCCTTATTTTTCCGGAAGGTACCCGCACTCCCGACGGCCAACTGCAAAGTCTTAAAGGCGGACTAGCACTAATCGCCAAACGTTCCAAAACACCGATCTTGCCCATGGCGATCGCCGGAGCCTTCGACGCTTGGCCTCGCCGACAAAAATTGCCAGCCCCACAGACCGTGCAGATCGTGATCGGCCCAGTCATTCCAATCGAAGTTATTGACCAGCTCGACGATCAAGCATTGACGCAACTGCTGGAATCGGAAATTCGAAAGTGTTGGGAAGCCGCCAAATCCGCCCGCCAACATCGAATCGGAAGCAAAATTGAAGCGTCCGCCGCGGGCTAATGTATCTGTCAGGAAAACGTCGCCGCGGAATCTTGTTAGCGAACTTTCCGATCAAGGAACGTTGTTGGTTCGTACAATCTAGCTGCGGAAACAGGCCGTTGAACTGGCCCCATACCTGTTAGCGGACGGCGCGGTGCGAGCCGCCCATTTACTGAATGATCTTGGAGAATAACTACGATGAAGGTTGAACGCTCCAGAATCGTTCGGGCGGCAACTTCATATCGGTGATTTGGATTCCAAAATGTTCACCGGCGCGAACGGCAATACCATCCGCGATTGGTTCGCCATTCGCTTCCAACTCCAGTGGCGTTTCGAAGTGCTTTTCGAATTGCAGAATGGATCCTGGTCCAATATCGAGCAATTGCGAGATGGGTCTCCGCGTCGCTGCGATCGTGACACTTACGGTTACCGGCACTTTCAAGAGGCTGCGTGTAAACTCCGGCAACTGATCCATTTGCGAATCGGCCGCCGAGTCGCTCGATAGATTCGTGGAGTTCCCGGCGGTCTTGTTCATCGTGCTCATTCTTCAAACCGAATTCCGAACCTTCCCTCACCTGATTTATCGACATTCAATTGTCGCGAAATCGGGCGAAGCAAGGCTAATCATTGGCTCAAAGCGAGTCACAAGTTCAAATTATGGCAAGATTTTCCGTTTGGTTCGATTGTAACGCAAACCAAGAATTTCCCCGACCTATTTCCCGCCCCCAAATCGCCCCTTGGGCAAGCCTAAGCTAACCCACCCATTTCCTAGCCACCTTTTCCAAATCCATGCGGCTGTTGGTTCCACGTCCAAAGAAACTGGTTTGAATCTCACCAATGGTTTGATTGATTTCAGATCGCTCCTTATCGGATAATGTTCCTTCAGCGAGAATCTCTTTCAGCAACCCCAGGACGGTGAAGGCGTTTATTTCAGCTGGCAAATGGAACTGAGCCCGCTTCACGACCGGCTTTCTTCGCGAAACCATCACCGCCCCGACAACACCAACGGTCAAGATCCCTAATCCAAGGACACCGTACATGATCCGCTGGGTCCAATCGACACGCTGATAAACCGTCCCCAACTGGATTGTCTCGGAAGCTTCGACCAAATCCGCATCACGATATTGTTGGCGCCGCACACTGACCCCTTCGCCCTTGGGCTGCAGAAAAGAGAACGTCTGCAAGCTGTGGCCTGGTTTCGCTTTCAACTCCAAAATCCAACTACGATCCGATGTAATGAGAATCTCGTTTGACTCGGGGTCAAAGCCCTTAGGTGCCACCTGTTGGTCATCCATCCTGGCCACTTCCAAATCTGGGAAGTTCAAATCCAAAATCTCTTTCAATTCCGGAACCAATCCTTTTGCCTTGCCCTGAACTTCCAAAATCAACTTTCCCTCGGCGGCTTGCCGTTCATCGACGGTTTGCAATAGCTCCAGATCGGCAAACGGACGGGGAGGGGAATCTTTGGCGGAAGCGTCAACAACGACGGCTGCCGATTCAATAGGCAAGACGACAAATCCCGACGAGTCAACAAAGTCCAAATTGAGTTGAATTGGCGGCAATCGATCGATCTGTGGCCCGCGCGCCTTCAATAAGGCATAGGCATAAGCAGTTTCTCGCCAACCCTCTCGGTCCGCAGGACGTGATTTCATGCTCTTGGGTTCCTCGAACGTCATCGAAATCACTTCGAAGTTCTCACTAAGCGCTTTGGTCGTCGATTCTTGAAACTTGTTGCGGTAGTCTTCATTCGGGCGACCGTAATTGAAGCTATACGGAGACTGGGTTTGATTCTGAACGTACTTCTCAAACCCACCCGATTCACGCTCCATATCTGTCGTATGCAATAACTTAAAGATCACTCCGAAAGGTTTTGAATGCCCAATGACATCACTGCCATCTATTTCAGCGACTAGTTTGATTTCCGACGTCACGTCGTTGTAGTATTCAAACGATTTCTTGGCTTCCAACGCTCGCGGATGGTCGCCGACGATCTCAAAACCGGCCTTCAGAAAACGATACTTGGCTTGCGGCTGAACAGTTCCCATTCGAGTGAACAATTGATTGGCGAAGCGGCCAAGATGCTCGTCAGCCGTCTTTCCCGGCAAGCTTTGTATCGCTTGCAAAATGAGAGGAAACTGCCCAGGTACTGGCTGGTTCTCGTGTGAGATCTGCCCCAAATCGGTCGCTCCCAAGGCCGCATAAAACCAATAGTCGTAGACATCGGTCGAATGTTGCCGTGCGTTCATGGTCGGCACCGCGGCTCGATACAGATCCGCCGCATGTTGAAACTGAGCAAACGTCGTCTGTCGTCGATCCGCGAACTCCGATGTTGGCTGAACCGTTTGACGATAAGCATTCTCATCAAACATCAATGTCGCTTCGGCCAACTGCAATCGCCAATCATCTTTATGTTTCTGCCGGGCGTTCTCCACAATCGACAAAGCGACCTGGTATCCACGCAAAACTTCCGCCTGAATCTCCCGCTCTTTTCGCTTGGTCTTGTAGGCTTCTTGCACACGTACTTGTCGCCAAACACTAGCCAAGTTCCCCCGCATTGTGGTTGCCAAACTGGCGACCGTTTCCGGTTTCAACGAGTCAATCTGTCCGAATACCGCAACAAAAGACTCCACTTGGAACACTTCCGCACTACTATGGCAGGTCGTAAATGCTTGTGCCAACAAGTCCTCTTCAATCGGTTCGATCGGCAAGGCTCGGATTCGTGTTACCCAGGCCGACAATTCTGCCAAATTCCGCTGCTGCCGAGAGCGTGAGAGCGGAATCCCACTCGCCTGCTGGTTGTACCCGTAAATGTACATGTACGGATTGAACATCCGTTGCTCGGAGTTCGGATCGTGGTTTGTCGTCCAGGCACGCAAGAAGTCGTGCACCAATTCGCGAGCCAAAACCGGCTGGCTTGGAGCCAACTTTTCAATTTGCGGAAATGCCTTCGCCTCTTCCTTCACCTTCAAATACAGTTTTGCCAACATGGCCGCAAGTTTCGGTTGTAACTCCGCGTGAATCAATGCGGTCCAAGCCGGGCTCGGCTGCAATTCCAAAAGATCGAGAACCGAAATCGGGGCGACTCCTTGAAAGTTTTGTCCACCAAATCTTGGGTCCGAACCATCCATATAAAAGAAGTTACCGTAGCGATCAAATTGCATCATCGAGTTCTGCCCAGAACTACTCGCGTAAGTTTCGGCAACCTGAGCTTCATTGAGCCAATGGACTGCCAAGATTGTCAACGTATCACGCCATTGCCCCGCAGTTTCACCTGCTGTTTTTACCAGCGCTTCCGCTGCCTTGTTCTGTAAAGATAAAAGTGTTTTCCGTCGTTCTGAATCCTGAATCGTCATCGGCAGTTCACTGGACGCCGCCACGCCCAATTCCGATAACACTCGCACACCCCGTTCCAAGTTTGTCGTGAAGCTTTCGTCCAGCCACGCTTGCCCCAATTCCTTTTCGACCATTGTCGAAAGTTCCACAGTGCGACGCAGAACGGTCGTACGATCGGCGGGTTTCAAATCTGGTGCCGCCAATAATCTCTGGTGAACCAACCACGATTGCGTCAAAATCGCGGGCTTGTTGTCCTGGGCATATTTGGTTTCAAAGTATCGTGCCAAAAGCTTCAGACCCAACACCGAAATCGTCTCGTCGCTGGGCCAGCTTGGCAAAAACTCCAAAGCCGCATCGGGTTGCTCGGCCGCTAACAAGAACAACGCAGCAAATTCCCGCTTCTCCGAGTCGCTTCCACCAAACCATTTGGTTCCAGTTTGAAGCTGTTTGACCACTTCGTCCGCCACGAATCCCTGTTGCTTCGAGTTCAGCAACAATGTCGCCAATTGGCTGATGTCGGACTCGCTTGGCTTCTCCGGCGACACATCGGCAAGCGCAATAATGTCGGCAGGTCGCAAGCTATGCCTTGGCATGACCGTTGCCGGAACCTCGTTATTGGCAACCGCCGTGGCGGGCGCTGCCAGAAAAGATTGCAGCAACTTTTGGTACACTTGCTTGGGATGGTCCTTCGGCAAAGTCGCCAAATAGGTCGCCACTTCGGGCCAACGTCCCAAGGTCACGTGCCGGGCAAAGTTCTCAATCTCCGCATCGATCGCTTTTGTTTTTTCCGCAACTTCGGCAGCCTTTTTCTTCGCTTCCTCGGCGGCCGCCAATGCTGCCGGATCAAGAGCAACGGCTTGATCGGTCGACGGACTTGCCTCAGCCGACTTCACTTCCTCCGACGGCGTCTCTGGATCGGGCGGTAACAACTCCTTCGCCCAAGCCGCCAGGACCGCTGCCGGGCTGCGATCAAAGTTTAGCGCCAGCAATTTCTGCAGACGCATCGCTTCGGCATCGAACTCTCCCGTAGGAGGAGCTGCCCCAGCACCCGGCGCACTTTGGACGGGTTGCCCATCCGGGCCGATGATCACAGCATTCGGCGGTAAGTCAATCCCGTCTTGAACAACAACCGCGGGTCCTCCAAAAGGATTCGCAGGTGTCAAACGTGGCGCTGGCACGGTTCGGAGTACCTGTTGGGCCTCCACTGGCGAAACTTCGAGGCCCAAACCAATCAAACAAAAGCAACATAAAATTCGCACGTGGCCAAGCTCCATTGGAATTGGTTAGGAACCGCTTTGTTCATCAGGCTTTTGGAAAGTTGCGCCGGTTTTCGGCGGACCTTCCTTCGGCTTGCCTGGCTTCTTGCCACGGCATTTTCCACTTTTGCAATTCTTGCATTGGCTGGGCAAGGGCAGGGCTTGCAAGTCGGTCAAATCCATGCGAGCCAAGCGTACCGCAGCTTCTAGATCTTCCCGCCGCTTGGCCGACGACCCTGTCTCCACTGAATTCGTTGACATCTCGCTCAGGATGCGATAGTTTTGGCGCGCCGCTTCGATTTCAGGTTCCCATTCTTCACGGCCCACGCCCTCCAATCGCATCAGCCACGTGACGTAGTATTGAGCCGATGCTAAGGCCAAACGAGTATCCTGAGCAATCGGAGCTTCCGGCTCAAACTTTTCAGAAACCTCTTGCAGCAATGTCTCGAGCGCCAAGCGAGCTTCCGGCAACTGCGAATCCATCATCTGCGCTTTGGCTTTTTCCAAGCGTAGTTGATAACGCAGTTCCACCTGATCCTCGGTCAGACCGGCAATCGCCGCGTCGAAATTCTCGATCGCTTCACTCCAATTGCCCATGTCGACACTCATACGCGCTTGAGTCACATTGGCATTCAAGACGTCAATCTTCTCTAGTTCGCGACCAGGACCGTAATGAAAGATGAGTCCGGCCATTCCAACAAACAGCCAAGCAACAACCATCCATACTCGCATGACGATTCTCCTTAAACTCTTACTCTATTAAGTAACGCTTGCCGGCCCGAATTTCACTCCCGGCCGCCAACTGGAACCAAACAACATCAATAAGACTGGGAGCACTCCCAGAATCGATCCGCCCACCGCAGTTGCTATCAACGCCAATTCTCGCCGAGTCAATTCCCACCATTTTCGATCGTTTCCGGAACCAATCAAACCGGCCAAGGAACTCGAAGGGAGGTGTTTGATGTTGGCATCATGATAAACGCCTTGCAGTCGGTTCGCAATTTGTCGCAGACTGGCGATATCCTGGCGAGACTGATGTCCATCGATAAACTTCCCCACAACCGGATCTCCGACCCCAATGACCAAAACTTCCCGAACCGATGCTGGCATTCTCGGCATCCCGGTCGACGGCACAGACATCCCATCCGTCAGCACGATGACGGTCGTGCTTTTCGGATTCCAGTTTTTCGCTAGCCGCGACGCTTCGGTCAGCCCTGCGAATAGGTCGGTTTTCCCCGCGTTAAACCCTTGGTAGATCGGCAGTTTCTCCATCATGTGCTGAACAATGTCGAAGTCGGTCGTCTGGTCTAGAATCGGCTTCGCTCCGGAATAAAACGCAACCAAACTGATTCGGTACTCGCGAACCGGTATGCGATTGAGAATGCTGCCGACCACTTGGGAGGCTCGAACTCGGCGTTCCATGTTCTTTTCCGGACCAGCATCCACCAAGTACATGCTGGGTGATACATCCACAACCAGCAGCAAGTTTTTTTGCTTCTTCGGGTCAATTTCGATCTGGCTGTGGATCTTCGGATCCAACAACAAGAGCGTGACCAATCCCCAACTCAACGCTCCAACAGCCACCACTCTCAGAAACGGCGTCACGGCGACCCAAGCATTCGGGCGACCCGTTGGCCCAAAGGCCAGCCGCGACAATTGCCGACAACGCCGCCAATGCAGCACTTCCGCGCCAGCCATCAACAAGAGGCCCGCAACCGCCGTGATCTCGGCCAAAATCACCATGGCGTGTATCTCCATCCGAAGGAAGACAACACGAACCCACCCAGCGCGACCAATCCCGTCACGCAAAACGGCCAATAGAAATCTTGGATGTCAGCGACCGTCTGTTCCATCTTTACGGTCTGCATCTGATCAATTCGCGCAAAAACTTCTCTCAGGCCCAATTCATCGCCAGCGGAAAACGATGCACCACCGGTAATCGTGCAAATCGAGGCAACCTCGGGCGGCATCTCTCCTTCCCCAATGTGCACTCCATAAACAACGATTCCAGATCGCTGTAATTCCCGAGCCACCACTTCATCCTGCCCATTCTCTAGATCTGCGCTTTCTCCATCGGAGACCAATAAGATCATTCGATCTCCTTCTTGCCGTTCTTCCAGATGTACACGGCTCTGCCGTAACGCGCCCCCAATCATGGTGCCACCACCAATCGACGACATCATCTGCTCGGGGCGAATAAATGGTGCCGCTCGTTTGAAGGCCGACGGATCCTCTGTGAGCGGAATCCATCCAATTGCCGACTGACCAAATAAGGTCAATCCATAGGCATCGCCAGCGCGCTGTTCCACAAATTTGGCAATGGCCGCCACCGCCGCATCAAACCGAGTTCCTTCCCCGAACTGGGCCGTCATGCTTCCCGACAAGTCCAGGCAAAACTCGATGTTGGTCAACACTCGTTTTGATTGTGGAATACTCAACTGCCGAGGGCTGGCTAATAAAACAACCACCAACGCCAAAATCAAACACGGCAACATCTGCCAAAGGTTCAACCAAAATCGCCACGCCCAACCACTCGCCTGCCGACCGTAATCCTGCGGGACGATGACGCGCCCCAACGGCTGCACCCAAACCCAAACTGCCAGTGCCAAAGGGATGAACAACGCTAACAAGACCGGCCAGTAACCAAACGTCATTCCGAGTCTCCTGTCGCCAGACTCGACAACGTTCGACTCAAGGCCCCCTCCAGCTCGCCAGGAACTTCCAAGCCCACATAAGGCGCCAACAGTTCAGACAACGAGATTTTTGCTTCGCGATTCGGACTATGCAGCCACCGTTCCAACTGCTTTAGCAACGGCCCTGCCGCAGGGTGCTGACGAAGTTCAATCAATGCCTGTCGCGGTTCAATTTCGGTGTACCCTAAGCGTCGCCGCCAAAACTCGACCAACCAACGTTCGAGTTCCGCCAACTGACGACTGTTCAATTGACCACTGGCCGCGGCAAGCAATCTGGGCTGCAACAAGTCGGCCAATGACACGACATTTGGACTTGATGCCGCAGCGGCCAATGATGGCTTCGGCCAAAAGATCAAAGCCAACAGGATCGCGACCCAAAACACCGCTGCCAAGATCATCCAAAATCGATAGCTGCCAATCTGCGGCCAAAACAAATCCAGTTCATGCGGTAGAACGTGACCGGGCTCCAACACTGAAACCACCTCGACCGGCACCGCTGGCAGTTCACCGATTGGCGAGCCGTCCGCTCGTTCCAGCCAATCGCGCAGATCATATCGCCCCGGCTCCAACGCCATAAAGGTCAAGTTATACCGAAACGAATCGCCATGCTGAAACGAATCGACCACACGAACCACCATCGGCGTATCGCGATCCTCCAATGGCTTCGCGCGCAACAAACTGCCGGGCAGCATCACTTGATCCAATCGCCCCACAGAACCAACTGTCGCCTGCCCTTGAATCATTGCATCCTGGGGTACCAGCACTCGGCCGGAAGACTCGGTACCGAGGTGACCAATAGCCATCGCCTGCGTTGCGATCACGCAGAACACGAGCACCGAAAACTCGATTCGCTTGGACCTGAACTGTGTACCCCTCATCGTACTCCCCGTCCTAATAGTCCGCGGGACTTGAAGAAATGACGCAATCGTTGCACGAATGGCTGATCCGTGCGAATCTGCAAATGATCGACTTGCCCGCGACGCATTTCGGCGGTCAAGGCCGCTTGATCGATCCCCATGTTCCGCCCGCGCGAAACGAACTCACGCCCCGTCTCCGCCTCACGACCGCGAAACCAACCCGCTCCTTGGAGTGAATCTTCGCTTGGATCAATCAATTGTAGCGCGACACAATCATGTTGTTGAGCCAATTGCTTCAAAGAAGGAATCGCCTCCGGCTCATGCAAATCCGACAGAACGATCAACAGTGACTTCTCGTAAAGCAGTGCTCCCAGTTCCGCCAAACGACGATTCAAGCGTGTCGTTTCATCGACTCGATAATGCCGCAACTCATGCAACCATTGATGTATCCGATCGCGCGAAAGACTGGGCGAATAACGCAACTCCCTCTGGCCAACACCGACCATCGCGACCGGACTCACACGATCCAAACAAGCCATCGCTAGTCCACCCGCGATATGAACCGCTAACGCGTATTTGCTCCGCGACGTCGAACTGACCGTCATCGAGGCCGAGGTGTCGATCAAGAGATAAACCGGCAATCGTTTGGGAGATTCGTACTCTTTGATGTAATACTTTTTCGTCCGCGCTGTAACACGCCAATCGATCGCCTTCACCGGATCACCCGGTTGATAGGGACGGGACTGCGCGTACTCGGTTCCCGACCCCACAAACGGCGAACGATCCGTCCCATAGCTCAAGCTGTCCGCCAAGCGTTTGATTGCGATCGCAAACTGGCGCGCGTTGAGATGGTCGACGGAATCCAGCGAATACTGCACGACGAACCTGCCTTGTCCTAAATGGTGCCACTCGTCATACCCATGTCATTGAGTATCGAGTTCAATACATCCTTGCCGGTAATTCCGTCCGCCAACGCTTCATAGTTCAAGCGAATCCGGTGCAAAAACACATCTTCCGCCAAGAGGTACATGTCTTCTGGGATCACGTAGTCGCGCCCCGAAATCAAAGCCCTGGCTCTCGCCGCCTTGACCAACGAAATTCCGGCTCTCGGACTACCACCAATCTCCAAATGCGGATGAATCCGAGTCCGATTAACCAATTCGACGACATGATTCAGAAATACATCGCTGACATGTATCTCATTAACGGCCTGCATCGCCCCAATCAGTTCCTCCGAGTTGCCAACCGGCTGCGACTCCAACACATCAAATTCGGTCCTAGCCACCGCCCCCTGGTCCTCGCGGCGAATGCCTAACTTCACATTGCGTTGCAGGATTTCAAATTCTTCACTCGGCGTCGGGTAATGCAAACGATGGCACAACATGAACCTATCCAATTGCGCTTCCGGCAATTCGAACGTCCCGCTTTGCTCGATCGGATTTTGCGTCGCAATCACCAAGAACGGCGCCGGGAGCTTGAACGTCGTATTGCCGATCGTAACCTTGCGTTCTTGCATCGCCTCCAACAAAGCGCCTTGCACCTTGGGCGCCGCACGATTGATCTCATCGGCCAACAACAAGTTCGTGAAGATCGGACCTTGATGAATTCGAAACTCATGAGTCCTCTGATCCAAGATCTCCGACCCCAAGATATCCGACGGCAGCAAGTCGATCGTAAATTGAATTCGCGCAAATTTTAGATCAATCGTCTTTGATAGCGCGGAAACGAGCAACGTCTTCGCTAAACCTGGAACCCCCTGTAATAAAAGATGGCCGCCGGTAAATAGTGCGATCAGAATCCGCTCGACCACAACATCCTGCCCAACCACAACGGTTCCGATTCGCTGCCGAATCCGGTCCACAAATTCATAGACCTTTTCATAATCGCCGATTGCACGCTCAACACACTGACCAACGGAACCAGATGATGACGCCAAAGTCATGGAAACCTCAATACTAGGTGGTCGAATTCGATGCAAATCGGTCAGCGCGGGACCCGTATTGTATCCGAACCCGTCAGCTCGTTCAACAAAATCCCAGATTTTGCCCCGACTTCTCTACCGTTAATCTCAACCGAGTCGGTCCCAACCAGAACTACCCCAACCCATCAGCGCTTTCAAACACGCTATCGCATCCCGGTCCAGTCGGCTTTCGAAAATCGCTCGCGTTGAAATCTCTGCGCCAATTCGGCTTCCGCATCCGATAGCTGCGACGGTTGCTTCGTCCACCCAAAACTCGCCAACACGCGATCCGCGAACTGCTCACCGAACTCGGCGAAGTCCCATCGCCTTTCCGGACTTAAGAAGTCGTTGATGCCGCTCAATTCCGGAGCTTGTTCGGATCGACGCAGCAAAATACTTCCATGTTGTAGGATCGCTCCGTCACGCTTCCGCTGGGCACTTCCTAAGATTTTGTGCCCCGTTCCGCTCGGACCGGTCTCGCTGGGCACCCACAAGATCAAATCACCGGACGCACGTCGCTGAAAACATAGAAATGGCTCCGAAGCCGATTTGCCGGTTCGATGCTTCGTTGCAGATTCGGCCGGCATGTCACCGGATTCACTTCCATCGAATCCAGGTCGGACCGGATGGAGCAAGGCCATTTGGCCCCGTTCTGACAGAATCGATGCCGCAACACCATGGACCCGCTCATAGTAGTCGGCGCTCGACCCATGAACCTCGTTGGCCGGCAAAATCAAACTGTACGTCAACTCTTGATCGTGGACGATCGCGCCACCCCCCGTGGATCGGCGCCACACCGGACAGTCCAAGCTGGACTCGTGCTGCCGCCGGTCACGTAGAGATTGGAAATACCCCAAGGTCAACGTCGGAGTCGCCCAACGATACAATCGCAGCACCGGTACTTGGGCCAGCTCCAACAACGCTTGATCCACCGCCATGTTCCAGCAACCCGCGGCTGGGGGATCAACGATCAAACGGCACTTCAACCGGGACACGCAATTCCAATCATCTTTCAGGTCGAACAAGAGCCCGAACGTGCCTTGACCCTAGCCCGTCCGAGCAAGCCACCGATTGCCATGGCATTTTCCACATCCATGGACTGAAAGGCCGACGCGCGCCCAACGAAGCTGCCCCGCAACCTAACTCGCATTCCTGACTTGCACACTAATGGGAGTCGCACTGTTGTTTGTAAGCCGCGAAATCCAGCAATCGGTCACTCAAAGAATCCACTTTGACCTTCAACAACCAACCGCGTTCGTACGGGTCGTCACTCAAAACTGACAAATCATCAACCAAGCCCGCATGAACTTCCAAGACCTGGCCCGTCACTGGACTATACAGCGAACTTACTGCTTTCACGGATTCCACCTCGCCGAATTCTTCACCAGCGGTTACCGAATCACCAATCCCTGGTAATTCGATGTGGACAATGTCACCCAATTGCTCGACAGCGAAAGCCGAGATCCCGATGGTCGCAACTTGCTGACCACCGGACGTTCCAACTGCTACCCACTCGTGCGATTCCAAATACTTGAGGTCTTCCGCTTTCACGTTGGCGTTCTTTCTACTTGTTGTCAAGAAACATAGCAAAAGTCACTTGAAACTATAATCACCGCGTGGATTGATCAAGCAGCGACGCGTTTCTTGTGTTCCGTCACATCAAAATCCGCAGCTCGAAGGCCGCGATACTGAACCGAGCCTCACTGAAATCCGTACATCTAGTCTACACAGATCTTTCAGGTGGTGGCGCTGCTCATCCAAGCTTTGCCAATGACTCTGCAACCCGCCGCTCGGCCGCGGCACGGAACCAGAACAATGGACAAACCACCCACTCCGAAATCGTCCCATATCATGATCGAGAATAAAAGGGGAGTTTGACGACGGTCGCCTGATGCAACTTGCCACGGATGTCCACTTCCACGGAACGTCCCACCTCCGCATACGCGGGATCGAGATAGGCCATCGCGATGGGTTTTTGTAGAGTCGGAGCAAACGTCCCGCTCGTGACCATCCCCACCTCCTGGCCCCCAACGACGACAGGGCAGTTTTCGCGCGCTGGCCGGCGTCCTTCGAGCTCCAGACCGACGCGACGGCGACTTCCCGACACTTTCTGGGCCGCCAAAATCGCGTCTCGACCAACGAACTCTCGATCTTTCAAGTTGATTGCAAAACCCAGATCCGCATGGGCCGGGTTGATTTCTTCGCTCAACTCGTGACCATACAACGGCATGGCGGCCTCGAGTCGCAACGTGTCTCGGGCACCCAAACCGGCGGGACGAAAGCCGGCGTTCGCCCCTTCAGCCAATACGAGCTCCCAGAGGGCCACGGCATGTTCGTTCGGCGCAATCAACTCGACACCATCTTCCCCCGTATACCCTGTTCTCGAAACTAGCAACGGAAAACCTCGGAATTCAACAAATTGCCCCGAGTAATATCCCATCCCAGCCACATCGAATTTGAGCAACTCTTGAATTTTCGGGACAGCCAAAGGCCCCTGCACCGCAATCATCGCCGTGGAATGAGTCCGATCTTCCAACCCCGCTTCATTCCGCGGATCATGACGCTGCAACCATTGCAAGATCTTCTCACGATTACTCGCGTTTACAACCATCCAATACTTGTCGCCACCATCCAACTCTTGCATCCGGTAGATCAACACATCGTCCAAGATGCCACCCTGTTCGTTGCACATCAAGCTATAACGAATCTTGCCGATCGGCGTACCAGCGACCTTGCGCGTCGCCAATCGCTCCAAGAGGGATTCAGCGGCCTTCGAGGCAAACCGAAGTCGCCCCATGTGCGACACATCGAAAAGCCCAGCCTGGTTTCGCACCGCTGCATGTTCAGCCATGATCGAATCGTACTGCACGGGCATCGACCAGCCCGCAAAATCAACCATCTTGCCACCATGAGTCGAATGCCATTGAGTCAAGGCCGTTTGTTGCATCATTGTGCCTTTGCACTACCTGTGAATGAATCGTCGTATCGTGCCTGGCGCGATCCAGGCCTCTTGCCCCTCATACTTTACCCGTCACGCATCCCCATCGCCAACCCACCGTCCCATCACCAGTCCACCCCACCGTCCCATCACCAGTCCAACCAGCCGACCCATCACCAGTCCAACCAGCCGTCTCTCCCCGCGATGAAGCATTTTTCCTGGCGAGCGCCAACCCGAACGGGCCGAAGCAACCCTAGCCAGCGGGCACAAGCCACCGATTCGCGTGACAACTCATCCGGAAACGGCCTGAAAGGCAGACACTCGTGCTAAGCATGCACAATTCAAAAAAGCTTCGCAACGCCGCCCCCACTGGCATCGCCGTGAAGTATTTTTTCTGACGACAACAGGCCCGCATGGACCGAAACAGCCTTAGCCGGTGTGCGCAAGCCACCGGTTAGATTGACACCTCATCCAAAAAAGGCCTAGCAGGCCGACACAATCGCAGCCGCAAACATCATCCTCAATGATCGCAGGCCCGAATGGGCCGACACAGTCTTAGCCGGTGTGCGCAAGCCACCGGTTAGACTGACACCTCATCCAAAAAAGGCCTAGCAGGCCGACACAGTTACTGGCCGCAGTTATCTGCAAGTGCGTCACAGCCTCGCCCGCCACGGGTTCATCCCGTGGGAGCGCAAGTTTGAAAGCTAGAGCGGACCCCACGCGCACGAAGCGGTCGAGGGACAGACTTGTTTAGCAAACAACTCCCACCGAGACCGCAACGGCTCAAACTCGCAAGCGAGTCCGATTCGAACTCCCATTCAACACACGTGTGCGACACGCCCGCAATCGATTGCAAAAAACATGAAGTTAACCAACAAGAATCTTTCGGTCGCACCAACCAATGGCCTGAACCAGAGCAGCGCATCCTGCGGGTTCGGTGGTCAACGCCGACAGCTGACCACGGCACGAGTCGTTTGCTCCGCGCAACAAGGCATCTTCCAATGGATTTCGAACACCGATTTCGAACATGTATCGGCCTCGTGTTTGTGGCAATGGTCATGGCTTGGCCGAGTCACTTGATTGGCCAGAACCCGACGGGCGACGTGCAACCCGGACCAATAGAAATCACGAGCCCTTTGGCAAAGTTCGCAAGAATGCTGAACGGCGAGTGGCGGGGCCGGCAATACGATACGTGGGATTGGGGACCCGGCAAGCACTCCCTGCGCGTGATCACTCATGGCGAGTCCGCCGACAAACCGTGGCGTGAGTTGTCGGTGCTGTACTGGCACCCGAGTCGCAAGCAGATACATACGTTGGGCTTGAATCCCTTCGAACGCAGTGTGTCCGAAGGCACCGTCAAATTCGAAAACGAAACCATGGAGACCGTTAGCACGCTGTACCAAACCGGCGTCGAACGCCACATGGTGTTACGTGATTCCTTCCGGAGCCCAGACAATTACCAGAGCAAGCTATTCGAAAAGAACGCCCAGGGCAAACTCGAGCCATTGGCCGAATGGAACATCGTTCGTGCCAAGACACGGACTCCGATGCGTCTGACTCAACCAGAAGATCTCCCGCAGCCTTCGATACACCTGCAAGCCCTTGAGCCATTTTTGGGACACGTGTGGAAAAAAATCGGAGCAACAAAAGACGATTGGACAAACAGCGAATCGTCCGAAGTTCAATCGCGTTTCGAATGGGTTCCTTATGCGGATTATGTCTACGTGCGTACGGACCACAAAGCAGACAACGGTGAGATCACCGCGCTGCTCGAAACGTACTTCTATTACCACCCAGCATTAAAGACGTTGCGTTTTCTTGCGCTGTCCCATTCGGGTGGCGTTTACGAGGGCGACGTTGTGATGATCGACGGGAAAGATTTACAGGTCGAATGGAAAGGCTACGAAGGAGAGACGGTCCATACCTTTGTTGCTCGGGTGAGCATCGAGCAAGACGAATCGGTAGGAGTTCGCGTCTGGTCCGTCGCGGGCGAGCAGCGGATCTTTGTACATGATTCGCACCATGCAAAATTCAAGCCCAGTGACAATCAGCAACCGGCCACTGGCACCCGTTCTCCAACGCCGTGAAGGATTCCCCTAGTCGAGAAAGGCCCGAATGGGCCGACACAACCTCAATGGGTGGCGTATAAGACTAATTCAGAGCGCCCCCCACTGGCTCGTCCAGTGGGAGCGAAAGTTTGGAGGCTAGAAGAACCGCCACGCGCGAAAAGCGGTCGAGGGACAGAATTGTTTAGCAAACCACCTCCACCGAGACCGCAACGGCTCACACTCACAAGCGTCGCACTCGAACGCCCATTCAATACAAATGTGCAAAACGCGCCAACCAGCTCCTGGGCTGCGACGACTGGCCTTCGGGGCTAGAATCGAACAGGGTTCCGTAGACCTGAATTTGGTTCTTGATCAACGTGCGACAACTGAAACCTCGACGGATGGACTTTCTTTGGTGCTGAACTGCGTGAACGTCGAGACATCGTAGGCCCTTCGAAATAGCGACCATCCGACGATGAAGAATATTTGGTTTCAAATGGGGATCCGAGAGCTTCTTGGTTTGGCGACCATACTCGCGCTCGGGATAGCGCTCTATTTATCCAACCGCGACAATCAAGATATGCGAGCGCGGTATTCGCAGCTTCTTCCAAAGCTATCACTGGTAGTTCCAGTTTGTCTGGAGACTCGCTATGTAAATGGAGCGTCAATTTCGGTTATGGGAACTCTTTTCCATTCGAAGGATGAACGTTGGGCGAATGCACCAACGGTAACGGTTCAGCTGATTGACCCCAAAACGAAAGCGGTGATACGCGAGCTTAAAGAACACGTGATGCTACCAAAACCGGAAGGTCACGTTTTTGCGTTGACCATGCATCATACCGGTAAATTACCGGAACCGGGTATCTACTTGATACTTGTCGACGCGTTTGATGGACCTACCAAAATTGACCGAAGCTGTACGGCAATTGAACTTGTCCAATAACCCTCCACCCGGGCTTCAACGATGAGCCTTAGCCCGCATCAAGCGCCCCACAGCCCATGGTTCCATAGCGCCCACTTCTTCGTTCCATCTCAATGAACGACGTCTTTTTAATACGCTCGAAGGGATTCGAACCCACATGCCTTGGGTCCGAAGACCGACGGTTTTGAACTGTTGTTTTCATTCGAGTAGGTATTTTCCGAAAACCAACCCAATTTCCAAAATTTTTGTCCCTCCCCCACCGGAAAAATTCGTCTCAAATTAGGGGGGTACCTTTTGATGCAGTTTCCTTACTACCTTTATCACTCGGAGACACGATATGAACCATCAGACTTGCGCTACGGATTGCCAGCACACCCTCGGCGAAATGGATGTCCGGTTCGAGCATCCAGCACCCGACTACTCGGCGATTGACTTCCTTCCTGCGCCTGCTGGGCTGAACACGATCGTTCCTGCTCGAGACCTTGGCAACAATTACTACATTGCTCCGGCAAATGCCGATATTCCATATGCTTTTTCGATCGGCGCGGTTACCTTTGCAGGGATGCTCTATATTCGCGGAAGCGATGGTCGAGACACGTACACCGACGGCGGGTTCGCTGGTGCCGTCAACGGTGTATACCACCTCGATCGGCACAATGTTCACGTGCGCGGAGATGGCGTTGGAATTCGCGCTCATATCCTCATTGACTTCGGTCGAAAACATGCTGTCGCCTGGATCGAGACGCTTGGTCTCAAATGCTGCGGCTACCGGAATTGGGGCAAATGCGACACTTGGAACTCGTCGCGCCAAGTCGTAATCGCCAGTTGGTAGCCGCGCATTGAATATCGCATAACAAAGCGACAAACTCGGAGCCGCCGATCGCGAGTTTCGCTCGCGGTGAATCGCTCGCGGCGCTCCGGTTATCGCCATCGTTCGTCCTTAAGAAATTTGGGGCGGAGAATCGCACCTGAACTAATGTGTACCGGTCGATTCGAAAGTCTATCCGTGGCCTCGTTTTTCGACAAAATGCATGAAGCCGCTTCGAGGACAGCGATGCGGCTTCGTTTTTCTTCTTAGATCTCTAAAAATCGATCTGTCGCGTCCAGCGGATGGATCGAGCCGCGTTGCCAATCGTCGACAGCCGAGTTGATCGTCCTGCTCGAGTAGTGCTTTGATTTTGTGCTTGAGCTCGTGTCTATGCATCATGCGGGCTCTGAATGGTCAAACCACTCGTCTATCATTCCTGAGTCCGAATCCATCCTTTGAGTGCTAGATGTCCACAGCCGCTACCGTCCGTCGCGCCATACTGTTTTCCGCCTTAGAGCAAATCGCAAAGCATCACGCCTCGCGAGATCTTTCGGTCGACGTTTCAAAGACCAATGTCGAAATGGCCATTAAGGGCTTCGCCGGCGTGCCTCGCAGATTCCTACAAAACCCAAGGTCGCGACAACGACTTATGGGACGTCATCATCGGCTGCCACGTGGGCGCTTCGATGCAAGGAATCCAACTGGAGGTTTCGGCCGGCGGCAAGCCTCCAGCCCCCAAAACCAAACGCAGCAAGAGTTACGTCACCCCCTTAGGAATGTGAGAACCCCATGGCCAAGTAACCAGCCACCAAAGCCCGCCCGGTCAAAGCCGCCAAGCCCAAAGCCAAGCCGAAGGCCGTTAGAAGAAAATCCCACACGCCGGTCGTCGACGCCCCTGCGAGCTGCTGCCCGAAGTGTGGCAGCACGGAACGGACGGACTATAGCAACACGACTCGAACCACCTACAATGGAATCCACCAAGGCCGCGAGTACACCCAGGTCGTGTGGCGTAGTACCAACTGCAAGAAGTGCGGCCAACCCAGACGAGATCGATCCTTCGAGGTAAATTCCTAAGTGTCATATCTCGATTTTGTGAAACCAATAAGCACAAGGCGCAGACATGGAGACTCAACTATTAACCCTTTCCAAGATTTTTTCCGAGCGGCTTTTTCGTATCCCGGACTACCAACGGGGTTATGCGTGGACCGACAAGCAGCTTCAAGAGTTTTGGAATGATATTGAGCAGTTAGAAACGGGTCGTGATTTGTTTCAGCGGGAAGTGGCACGTTTCGAAGTCAATTTAAGCGACACTTTCGGTTACCGATAATCCTAGGTTTTTTTGTTTTAGTTTCAGGTTTACCTCTCGGCGTCGATGGCGAGCGTGGCGAAGTTTTATTGCCCGGTTCGCATCCAACTCGGCTGGGTTGCCGCGATAATAGATCGCGGGCGG
>JAEUIQ010000055.1 GCA_016794985.1 Planctomycetaceae bacterium
CGGCACTTCGACCAGTTCGGGTGGTAGTGGCAGTTCCAGTCTCGGTGGATCGAATCCCGACGGTTCGAGTCTGACGCAAACGTCCTTGGCCGACAAATACAAGAACATGCAGACCGGCATTTCGAAGTGGGATGCATCTGACAAAGGCTTTGATCTAACCGGCACGGTCACGGAAAGTGGCGGTTCCAGTTTCGTGCATCGCGAGCAATTGTCGCAGTCGTCGGAAGACTTGATGCGCATGGAACAAGGCCGCAAGGTGAGCGTGGTCAAGTTTGAAGCATCGTCCAAGGAGGAGATGTCGCGCGAGACCAGTAGTGCCTTCGACGCCACTCACGGAGTCGGCCGCCAGTTCACGATCAACCAGGCCGAGGACAAAGTCAAGACGAATCATAACTGGATGGACAAACTTATCAGCAGTCGCAGCGAACACCGCGAGTACGCCGCGCCGACCTCGGCCCCATCCACCACCATGACCGCCCTCCGCACGGCCAGCCCCAGTGCAAGTCAATCGCTCCTGGGCAACGCACCCAGCGGCAGTCAATTGGTTTCGTCAGCGACGCACACGACATTTTACTTCTCGCCCTTGGCCGACGTCACGAAGACGGTAAAGAACTGGATCGAGTCTTACAATTCCGATGGCAGCCCGAACGCTGACCCGATTTTGTATCGTTACTTGGACGAAGTAAAGGTTAACGTCACCGCCTGGGTAGAAAAAACCGGCTACGACTTCAACGGCAGCAGTACTCTCCGCTCGAAATCAAAGTTCACTGAAACGAACAACGGCACGGTGTTTGAATATCGGGGCTTGGTTCGCGTGCCGGTGTCGGGTACCTATGAAAATGGTTACATTGATGGCGTGCGATTTGAAGAAAGTCGTAGCTTCAATAACGGACAACCAAACGAGATCAATAACTCGATCCGTATCCAAAAGCCCGCAGCCGACAATACGCATAACGGGCAGACTACGGTCGCCCCGGGCGGCGAGGATCACACTGGAACTAGCAAATCCGTCACAGCACTTACGATTCAAAATCCATTGATCACTGAAATGGGTGAGGTGACGACGGCGACGCAATATCAGCCTCGGCCCGACCCAACTTGTCCGAGTGACGCGCGTGACTATGACAACTGGGTGATGGAGACCTTCACACCCGAAGACGGATTTCAGCATTGGTCGGCGATCCCATCCCAGTACAATCGTGCTCGACAGTTGCACTACATGCTGTATGGAGGGGAGCACGGACCCAACGACCACATCGCTAAGCCGCCGGTCAATGGAGAAATCCGAGGATACAGTACGTGGCAATGGGCCTATGACTACAACAACGCCATTTGGGGCGGTCTGCAGGTTGACGAAACGGATCGGTACTTGTATGTCGGTGGATACGCCAGTCGGCAGTTCGGAATTGTCGTCGGATCGATCGCGACTCTTCCTTTTAGCGGTGGGGCCGCTGCCACGACGTGGGGTGGCCGGGCCCTTTGGGGAGTATATTCTTTCTACGCGGCAGATCAGTTGGTTTCGGCGGGTGGCAGCGCGATTACTGGCGAGCATGTCGATACGATTGGAACTCAAGCGATTCGCAACCTGATGGTAGCGCTCGGCAATGACGCCAATAGCACAACTACCATTGTCGCGTCGGAAGGATATAATTATGCGTGGTTGCCGGGTGCAGCAAAAAGTTTTTGGCGGATTTTCCGAAACCCGAAAGCATCGTCAGGACTTGGTAACATCGCAGATGACGTTGCAGACACGGCAATCGGCTCAGCAGGGCGCAAGCTCTTTGATTCACTAGACGATTTTAAAGCCAATTCAGGTCTTGTTTTCAAAGGGGGCGATGCGGAAGCTGTTAGGGCTTTTGCGGCCTATCAGAAGGCGAGTAAAGCAAAAAACGGACTCGTAATCGGCCACGAACTCGATCCCATTGATCAAGCCTTCGACGGTTGGCAGGCATTCAGAATGAAAGGCAAGGACTATACCGAAGAAATCAATTGGGCTTGGATTGACGGTGCTGTTGACGCAGGAAAACCGGTTCTGGTTGCAACACCGCACGATAAGATCAGGGTTGGGTCAATTACATGGAGAGAAATGATGCGTGTATTAAGTCGCGGAGGAAAGGTGATCTTTAATCGATGAACGGTTCAACAAACTTCTTAACGGATTCAGTTGCCGATTTTTTGAAATCGTGTGGAAAAGACTACGAATTCCCAGCTGGTGGTCAACATGAACTGTTGACTAGGCAAGAGGAGGCGTTAGTACGGGCGCTGCAAGAAAGCGGATTGTCGATCGAACAACAAATATCCACATTGGCGAAAGCGCGTGATTGGAGCGATTGTTACTCGCTTGTCATTCTTGGTGTCCGGCTTGCGATCTCCGCCGTGCGACATCAGCAACCGTCCAAATACAATATCGGGTTAGTTGCATTGGTTGCGGGTAGCCCTAAGGTGGATTGGAGAGACGCACTTGCTGCATTCGCAATCTTTGATGCTTGCGGGAAACAGGTTGGAATTGATTTCCAAGCCGAAGTGGAATCCGTTTCTGCGTTGGGAGATAAAGAAAAGCTGCAGTCCACAATCGATAATTTCTTCTTACGTGACCCCGAGATGCGGGCGGTTGGGGTCTTTGGACTTCAGGAGTGCGAAAAAGGCGAACGCCTCTTGTATAGAACCAAGATTGTGTATTGATTCGTGGTAGACACGTGTGGGATAGTGATTTGGGCATTAAACCCTTGGGGACACACACAACTGTTCGGACATTTGCTTGGTTGTCAGCTTGGGCAGTTGTAGGCTGTGATTGGCACTGGAAGTGTTGATCGAGAACTGAAATATAGGTGCCACCCATCTATTGACTCATTAGCGACCGGGCGCCCATATCGCGTCGGCATGGCTAACCTAAAGCTCTATTACGACATGGAAGTAATGGTCGCTGATGTTATGCCAGCTATTGGAATAACTGTCTCCATCGCAGAAACCGTAACTGGCAAAACATTTGCGTTCGCAACGCAATTTGAGCAAGACCTTTCCCCGACGCAGAGATTCGTAGCTGGAAATATAGGCGCCACCCATGTATTGACTCATTATTCGGATTTCGCTGGAATTTGGGTCGTGGTCTGACAAGCGTGCGTGTCTGTAGGAGGTAGCAGGTTATGGGGCGGAGTTTGCGGTCGGAGATTTTCTCGGTGTCCGAGGTTTGCATTTGTCATTGTGTCCAAAGATGTGTGCGAAAAGCAGGGCTCGCGGGTGTCGATAAAACGACGGGGAAAGACTACTTGTACCGCAAAGACTGGATTCGGAGGCGACTCGAGGCGCTCGCTTCCACCTGGAGCGTGGATGTGCTCACCTATGCGATCATGAGCAATCACATCCACGTGATCTTGCGGAATCGCCCGGATGTCGTGGCCGCTTGGTCGGACGAAGAAGCGGCGACCCGCTGGCTCAAGGTGTTTCCCGGTCGTCGCATGGAAGAGCAATTGGCGGCTTCTTCGGAATCCGACGTCAAAGCGATGGTCAATAACGCGGAGAAGATGAAGGAGATCCGCGAGCGTTTATCGGATATCTCGTGGTTCATGCGGGCGTTGGCGGAACCGATCGCTCGGATGGCCAACCGTCAGGACGACTGTACGGGCCGATTTTGGGAGGGACGATTCAAAGCCCAACGCATCGTCGATGAAGCTGGATTATTGGCTTGTTCGATGTATGTGGATCTGAATCCCATCCGAGCGAGAACCCCCTGGGGACACACAATTTTCTCTTGATCGGAGCAAAGCCGCCATTGATTGTTAGCCTGTGTAGTCCCGTTGGTGGCGGCAATGAGGACCAAACCGCCGCTGTTGGTGAACTGCGTGTCGAATAGCCTCTAGGAATAACAACCTGGGGACACACAGCTTCTGTAGGCACGCAGGACGCCCATTGTTGCAATCACGGGACAGTATCGGCATCCGGTCTCGCCGTGGCCGTATTGGTAGCTCGCTAAGACACCGCTGTTTCTTTGCTCGTCGGCGATACTTCCGGTTCCAAAGAAGTTGAGTGTCCCCAGGGTTCAGTGGCCCAGTTGAGGATCGCGGGCCGAATTTTCCGACAAACGGCAGGCGCCTGTGACGAGATCTCGAAAATTGGGCGAGCAATGCGATCGTTCCGCGAGGCCGGCGACGTGTTGGCCGGGAAATCGACCATGCAGTCTTCTATCCGCAACATCTTGGACAATTACTGCTTTGTCGGCACGGTCGAT
>JAEUIQ010000016.1 GCA_016794985.1 Planctomycetaceae bacterium
TTGCTGATCAATCAGTTCTTGCCAATAGCCCGCGCGGGGGCTAATCGATGGACGTTCCATGGATATACTCCTAGGTTAGGGGGGGTACGAAACCCCATAAACCTAGCAAACACCACAAGACGCACTTCATCGAACGCTCACTCAAGGTGTAACGCTGCCCCTACTATGAACAATGAATCGGAAATACAATTACTCGTCCCGTGGACCCGAGTTCCAGATACGTAGCTCCCCCCACTGAGTCACCGTGGCCAGGCTCTCGCCATTCGGGCTCCAAGACACATCGATCACCGCTGATTCGTGCTCTTGGTTGATGACCAACGTTCCCGAGTTGGTGTTCCAAAGATTCAGACGTTGATCTTCCCCCACCGAAGCAAGTCGATCATCGAATGGGTGCCACGCAAGATCACGAACGCGCAGACGGTTGCCAGGCAAAACCCGCTCTAACTCGAACTGGTCGCTTTCTGTCCGACGGTACGTCTGAATAACCCCTTCTTCACTGCCCAGTGCCAACAAGGTCGCGTCCGCGTTCCATGCCGCCGCACAGACCATTTTGCCGAAATAGCCGAATTTCTGTACAACTTTTCGAGTTGGGATGTGGATCAATTGGACCGCTTCATTAGAACTAATGGCTAACCATCGGCCATCACGAGAGATTTTCATCATGTTGCAATACGGAAGGGTCGCCAACAAGGGCTCTGGAGCTCGATCCGTTTTCGGGTCCCAGACGTAGATGCCGATCCCCGTCGAATCAACCCCATTTACCAGGGCAACGACAACCGGAAGCTCAACGCCCCCAAATTCATAGAACAAGATTTGCCCGAACGTAGCGGATCGCATGAGTGTTCCATCCGCCTGAAACCAGTTCAGCTCTTTTCCCGTTTGGCAAATAAATTCGCGGCGGGCCTCATTCCACAGGGCCATTTCGCATGGCAATTGTCGGATCGTGGACAGATTGAACAATTCGCGCTCCCAAATTTCAGGGATCGCGCAAGTCACGATTTTGTCGGAGGAAGGCCACGTCACCGACCAATTGATGTGCTTTTCAGACGCAAAGCGAAGTTGCTGAAATGGAGGCACATCGTTCAAGGCCCAAGTTCGAAACGTTCCATCGCGTGCCACCGAGAGCAGCGTTTGCGTGTCGACCGCATGAAGTGCCTCGACGCTGCCAAGATGCCCTTTGAAATCGCGATTCAATTTATTGGAATCGATGTCCCAAACATGGACAACGCGGTCAAACCCTCCGAACGCGATTTGCGAATCGTCCCCGACAAATGTTGCGGACAACACGGCGGTCGGCCAATGCATCAGCTCTTGGTATCGTGGACTGGTGGGGTTGGTCCAATCAATCAACGACACTCGACCGTCCCAACCGCAGGCGACGGTTCGCCGACTGCGCGCATCAAAGCGGATCTGCTTGAAGGGTTGCTCATGGCTTGTGCCCACCCGAGCGACCTCTTGCAGCGAAGTGGCGTCCAAAAGGCGCACAGCATAAACTGAATCACTCGTCGTTGCAGCAACCAACCACTTACCGTCATCGCTGTAATCGGTAACGGCGTTTCTAAAATCTGGTTTAGCAGGAGCTTTCTCTAGGCTCGGAGTTCCTGCATTTTCAAAATCAATGAAGAAGAGTTCGGAATCTGTGCTCGTGATGGCTACCTTGGATTCGATGGGATGAATGGCCGCCGATTGTATGTGGATGTCCAACGAATGTCTGTCAATTTCAGTCCAGGTCTTACTATCGAAACGAACAACAACCCCAGGCTCGGTCACGACAACAAAATGACTTGAATTCATCCAGCCTGCCGCGATGATGATCTTGTCACTTTCGCTCATCAATTGAACGATCTGCTTGTTCGACTCCCGCTCGAATATTGAAACCACAAACAAGAAGACGGCAAGTTGGCTCTGGTCAGGCTTTAAGGAAGCTCCATGCCAAGGTTGGCCAACGATCTCTTGACGGTCATCCAGCCCGCTGGCGTTTTTTAAGTAGTACCATTCCCAACCGCGCAAGTCCGTTTCGCCAGGTTCGGGCAGCCACCGTCTCAATACGTCGTGAACTCGGCTAACTCCCGTTGGGCTGCGAACTTCGTCAATACCAGACATCATTTCGGAGTTGTACAACAGTTGGCGAGTGGTTTCCACCAATCGGGATTGAATGTCGCGTTGGTTTCGGAAGTGGTTCATGGCAACAAACGTGGACACCAAACCAGCCGTCAACAACACGACAATCATGCTGAACGAGGCCGCCAACGCTGGATTTCTTTTTCCCCATCGAACCAATTGCTCGACCGCGCCCAAACGCCGCGCGCGGATCGGACGACCATCCAAGTAGCGACGCAAATCGTCCGACAATTCCGCTGTGCTTGCATATCGATCCGTCACGTTCTTCGACATCGCTTTGGCGATAATCGTGCCCAAATCACGAGGCATTCCCGGAGCCAAGGCACGTAAAGGCTTCGGCTGGTGCTGCCGAATCCGTTCCAAAACACTAAAGCGATCCCCTTTTTCCCACACCGGCTGCAAAGCTGCCAACTCGTAGAGGATCATCCCCAACGAGTATTGATCGCATGGTGGTTCAGCACTGCCCAGCAATCGCTCCGGTGCCAGATACCGCAGCGTGCCAAACACATCACCCGTCCGAGTCAAATCGCTTTCATTCAACTTGGCCAAACCAAAGTCCGTCAACCAAACGTTTTGATTCCGATCCAATATCAAGTTCGCCGGTTTGATGTCGCGATGGATCACGCCATGCTGGTGCGCGCAGGTCAACGCTTCCGACGCTTGCAATCCAATCTTGGCGACTTGACGATAATAGTCCTCCGTGTCCCAAGTGGCAAATCCGGCGATCACTTGGTCGTGCACATCCTGTTTTTCGTTGGAAGTGCGTGGTCCTCGGCGATCTTGGTGGACTCGCGATAGGCTCTCGATCACTCGATCCAGTCCAAGTCCATCGATCAATTGCATCGCAAAGAACGGCACACCGTCGGCACTGCCGACCTCAAAAATCGGCACGATATTGGTATGATGAAGTTTCGCGCAGGCCCGTGCTTCCTGTTCAAATCGGGCCAGCAACTGGGGGTTCTCCATCCCGGACGTGGGCAGGATCTTTAGGGCAACTTCGCGATTCAACGTCTGGTGTAAAGCTCGATAAACGATTCCCATCCCGCCGCGACCGATCTCGGCCAGAATTTCGTAGTTCGGCACTTGAGGAGGCGCGGACGACAAGGTGTTCTCCTCGCGAACCGGCGGCCGGCCCAGCAGCCCCCTTTTATCCTGCTCCAACAACTCCAGAGCCGACACTAAGTCGCGAAACTCTGGCCCCAACCCCGGATGTTCTCGCAAGTATTGTTCCGCCGAAGTCAACTCACCCGCATGGCGACGGCGCAGAAACTCCTCCACATGATCTTCGATCGCTTCCGAGTTGTCGGAGGAATCATTCTTCATCATTGATCGATCCGCCAACGCGGAGGTTGGACTAAAGTGGGAGTTCGCCAGCCTCTCATCCTACTCCACGCCAAGCTAACGTTGGAAGCGCTCCCCAAATTGCCCAGCAGCCAGATCGTGGAACGCATCCCAACCTTAAAGAACCAGGGAAGTGAGTGGGGACACGAGCACAACGGTTCGGCATGGCTTTTGCTTTTAATCCGAGTTGGTAGTTTTCGACAATGATTGGTCCCTCATGTTGGTGATCGGGCGTGGGGTTGCCCAGGTGAAAGACCTGAAAATGGCCTGTCGCCAGGCGACTCCCCGCACTTCACCAGACGCGATGGTTTGGCCCTCATTGCCGCTACCCATGAGACTCCACCGGCCAACAATCAATATCGGCCCGTCCTCCTCTTACAAGAAAATGGCGTGTCCCCAGGGGGCAACGCTGTGAAGCATTCTTTCTGGAGAAAACAGGCCCGAATGGGCAACGCTGTGAAGCATTTTTTCTGGCCAAAACAGGCCCGAATGGGCCGAAACAACCCTTGCCGGTGTGCGCGAGCCACCGGTTAGTTTGGTATCACGATCAAAAAAGGCCTGAAGGGCCGACACAAGTGCAGCTCGTAAGCATCTTGTTCGATGATCACAGGCCCGAACGGGCCGAAACAACCCTTGCCGGTGTGCGCGAGCCACCGGTTAGTTTGGTATCACAATCAGAAAAGGCCCGAACGGGCCGAAACAAGTGCAGCTCGTAAGCATCTTGTTCGATGATCACAGGCCCGAATGGGCCGAAACAACCCCAGCCGGTCGGCGCAAGCCACCGGTTCGAGTGGAGCCTCGTCCACAAAAAAGGCCTGAAGGGCCGACACAAGTGCTGAACGTGAGCATAAAAAATTGCTACACAGCGTTGCCCCCCACGGGCTCGTTCCGTGGGTGCGCAAGTTTGAAAGCTAGAACGTCCCTAAGCGAGGAAGCGGTCGAGGGACCGATCTGTTTCGCAAACGAACTTCATCGAGACCGCAACGGTTCGCGCTCGCAATT
>JAEUIQ010000019.1 GCA_016794985.1 Planctomycetaceae bacterium
AAAACATTCCACCAGACCTGGTGCATTTATTCCTTTGCCATCCATTCCTTTGCCATTTGAATATTCACCGCGGCAGCATCAAAGTTGGCAGAGGAATGGTTGGCAGGGGAATGGGCGGCTTCGTTTATTTTGCAACTCCAACGCAGTATAAGGCTCCGTCGGGTTTCAGGTTCATGACGATGAAGGCGTCAGTTTCTAGCGTTGCTTTTCGGAAAACATTCCACCAGTCCTGGTGCATTTATTCCTTTGCCATCCATTCCTTTGCCAATCATCCCCCGTCTCGATTGTGGCTGTGATCCATGCGTGATCGTTTCCAAAATGCCCACATCCCGGCAATGAAGCACGTGGCTGCGATTAATTGGTATGGCGAAAACGAATCGCCGAAGTAGCGAGGTGTGTCGCGGAGCCACTCGTGACAAAACCGGAACAAGCCATAGCTGATCATGTACAGATGGAAGTGCTGGTCGCGCAGCGAAGGCTTGTTTCGCAACGAATAGGACGTGATTAGGAACAAAATTTGAAAACCGATTTCAACAACGGGTGCGGGCCAACGTTGCATTCCGATTGACTCCAAGAACTTCCCGATACTAGGCCAGGGCAGGGCATCACTTTCTTGTCCCAGGCAGCAGCCGTGAGCCAAACAACTCAACCGTCCCATTCCAATGCCAACAGGAATAATTCGCGCAAATTCATCGCCGGTGCGTTGCTTCAGCCCGGTCATTAGCTTGGCGATTTCAACTCCGGCCCAGCCACCCAAGAGGCCACCCAAGATCGACTTGCCGTATAACAATTGTACCAACAACCATGGCGAGTCTCGCCAGACGGCCCATTCGGATAGAACAAAGCTCAGTTTCGCACCCAGAAATCCGCCGATCAGACCGCCCATCAAAATCGGCACATTGTCACTCGACTGCCGAGGTCGCTTGGCCCACAAGACCACGGACACAAACAGTCCTAACAACAGGAACAAATTGCTCCACGGATTGATCCCGATAATGACGTGGTCGTTCATCGATTCGCCGATTGCCCGGCCAAAACATAGTGGCGACAAAAACTTTCCAGGCGACCTTCCGCACCAATCACGTGAACACAGCAACGATCGACTCGATGTTGATCGTACGTCCACGCGTCCATGAACGGTTTAATCACCAAACGCAACACTTGCCGGGGCCCCAATTCCAACTGTTGCAACAAACGTCCCAACGGCTCGCTTTCACAACCGCAGCGTTGCAAGTCCGACAAGTTGTAGTTCAAACGATCTCGCAAAAATCCTTGCAAGTCCGGGAGGTCGACCAAGGCGGAAAGGCCAACCAATTGCTGACCCTGCCTCAATAAGTACGCAACCGTATGGCAGTTCGGATCGCCACACGGCAAAGGGGTGAAGTCGGCAATAGAAAGCCGGCCAGCTGATTGTTCCACGGCCGCAGCAATGATGTCGGCCACATTCAGTCGACGAGTATCAGGCCACTGGGTGACGTCCTTTGCCTCGGGCGACGATTTCGTATTGAAACCCTGGTAGACACGGCCCGATCCGAACATCGGCTGCCATGTGATTCCACTGACCCATGGATGATCAATAGCCACTTGGAGAGCTTCGCCCAAATAGCCACGGTTATGGAGATCCACGGTCATTGCCAAATTGACGGGAATGTGGGCCTCTTGGCATTTTTGGATCACCGAATATCGAACGTGGCGAAGGTCCACGCCGCGCATGGTAATCTGCCCCGCCGCTTGTGGACCGTCGTATTGGAGATAGATTTCCAGCTTCCCATGTTGCGCGCGCAACTCGGCGACTTGTTGAAAGAATCGCTCGTTGGTCACCTTGATCCCATTGGTATTCAATAACACATGCCCCACGTCAGGGTTCGCCAAAGCCCAATTCAACAAGCGAAAAAATTCTGGGTGAATGGTCGGCTCGCCGCCTGACAATTGCAAGATGTCAATTCGACCTTTGCGTCGCGTCACAGCGGACACTCGTTGACAGAACTCGACAAAGGGCAGGGCGTCGACGGTTGAGCTTCGCGGGCTATCGGCAAAACAAACCGGGCACTCCAAGTTGCAGGACTGAACGATCTCGATCAACGCCACGCAAGTGCTTAAATTCTCGACCCCGCCACAGGACGAACCAGTTAAAGCCGAGCAGCACGCTGTTGATTCATCGGCGGCGGCTGTCTCAACTGTGACGATCGCTTCCGCTTCCCACGAAACGGCGTCGCTGGCGATCACAGGCAAAGTCGGAAATCGTAACGTTGACGACTCATTAGCACCAAACTCTTGTTCCGAGTTCGATAACTGGCTGCCGCAAGACATTGAAGGCGACACTTCAGGACTTGGCTCCAACACGTGACTTGCTCCCAGCGACAAATAGTAATGTCGTGCATCGCTGTTGATCACCGCCGCAAAACGCCCGTGGATGGGGCACACTCGGTGCAAGTGAATCTCTTGTTCGACTTGCACGACAGTGGCCGGCACTTGCCGAAGGCAGATTGGGCAAAGACTGGTTGTTGCTTTAAGAAGGTTCAATATAGGGAATCCATGATCGGGGCAACAACAAAACAGCCGGCGGTAACAGAAATGAAGAACCAAAATGGTTGAAAGAAACACTGGGCCAATGGCGTAAGAAATCCATTGTTACCCCCGGTTTTTGATTGCATCCAATTACCTACAAATATTCCGTACAACAAACCACCCAATGGAACCGCGGTCAGCATGAATATCAAAAAATTCATTCCATAAGATCGCATGCCCTCACGAAGAAACATCTCGTCCAAGGCAAAATACGTCCAAAATAATGCGTTGGCTACGAACGCAGGCACCAGTAGCGTCCATAACAACACCCACTTACTCGACGATTCTCGAAACTTCGGACTCGGTGCTTCGAATGGCTCGGTGACGGGAGTCTCGTAGGGATTGTACAAGGGCTCATCGGGCTTTTTGTGCGGTGCTGGATTGCTCATTACTTGGCCCTGCGAATCTTCGTGTGAGCGACGATGTTGAGTAGTAAAGTTGGATTCACACGCGATTGTGTGGAAGAGTATGAGCTGATCCGCCCGCGATCCGCCCGCGGACTGGCGATCTACATGGTCCTACATCTCAATCTCAAACCCTTGCCGGTAAGGCCGAGCCAGTTGGGCTTGGATTTGGGGATCGTTAACAACTTGTTCGGCTTCGGGGTCCCATTGAATTGGTCGATTGAAGCGAGCGGCCAAGGCAGCTAAGTGACAGGTGCTGAGCGCTCGGTGATGACTGAATACGTCGGAGATCGGCTCCACGCGGTCGCGAGCCGCTTCGAAAAAGTTGCGGAAATGATCCACCAAAGCACGATTCTTGTACGCTGCGATCAACGCATCGCCCGGCAGCGGATTGTTTTTCAGTTCATCGACTGGACGACCCGTCAGCTTCCCGCGATTGACAAAGATGCGCCCCGCAGTCCCTTCGAATAGAATTCCGTTGTCGCCATCGTGACGGATAAGCAACTCCACTCCATCCGCGTATTTGGCTCGGAGCAGAAACGCTGTGGCTGTATTGTACTTCGCCGGATCGACGGGCATGCCATCGCGGAACTCGACAGGGTGTTGCACCATTTCGGGTACGATGGAAATCGGACCGCTGGCCGTTTGCCCCATTCCCCAAGTCGCAATATCCACATGATGCGCGCCCCAATCGGTTAGTTTGCCGCCCGAGTATTCGTACCACCAGCGGAACTCGTAATGCCCCCGCGACCAACTCTTTGTCTCGCCGTTGTCGCCGGCCAAGTATCGAAAATCAGTCGCTTGGACTGGGCCTTGCCAAAGATCCCAATCCAGACCTGCGGGTGCAGCGGCGACGGGAAGTTCGGGACTGGTCGGGGCCCCACCAATCGAGCAAGTAACTCGTTGGAGTTTCCCCAGGCGACCGGCTTGAATCAAGGCAATCGCCGTGATGAATTGTTGTTCGCTGCGTTGTTGCGTGCCCACTTGCACGATGCGACCAGTCCGACGACAGACTTCACAAATTTTCTTGCCTTCATCGATAGTGAGGGTCAGTGGCTTTTCGCAGTAGACATCTTTACCAGCCAACATCGCTTCAATTACCAACTTGGCATGCCAATGATCGGGTGTGCTGATGTGAACGACATCAATATTGGGATCGTCGATGATCGCCCGATAGTCTTTGTGTACAGTGGGCATCTTGGCCGACCACTCTTTGACCAACTCGGCGGCTCGGTTGCGGCGGTTTTCATCGGCGTCGCACAAGGCCACGTAGTCACCGTACTTGATGAAGTCCGGAGCCGAACCCCAAGGCCCGTCGATCCCAGTCGCTTTTAATGACCAACGACTGCCGGTGCCAATCGCTCCGACTCGCGGTCGGTCGTTGCGTGAACGAAATCCATTTGCGAATAGCGTCGGTGATGACAAGACGGCCGCCGCAACAACGGTTGATGCTTGCAGGAACTGGCGCCGCGAGTTGTGTGTGATGGTCATATGTCTTCCCGGTAATTTGTCGCTTGATGAACGGGCTTATTTTAGCTTCAGCCACCAGCAAACGCGAGATGCTGCCTGGACTTGCCTTTGTCGATTCCGGTTACAATACTTCACCTACATGTCGATTGCTCCCAAACCAGTTTACCGGAATAGAGTGTTCATCCATGATTGGTGCGATAGTCGGCGATGTGGTTGGTTCCTCTTTCGAACACTTTCCAACGAAGTCGGTCGATTTCGACCTCTTCTCGGAAAACTCGATGTTGACCGATGACACGGTCCTCACGGTTGCCGTCGCGGACTGGTTGCTCAATGGCGGCGACCTCCGCACGTACTTCCATGACTACGTCGAGCGTTATCCGGGTGCAGGCTATGGTGGGACGTTCCTCAATTGGGCGCGAAGTCGCGAGCCTGCGCCCTACGGCAGTTGGGGCAATGGCTCGGCGATGCGAGTCTCGCCCGTTGCCTACGCTCGGGATTCATTGCGTGAAGTCCTCCAGCTTGCGGAAGAAACGGCAGCCGTTACACACAGTCATCGGGAGGGAATTCGTGGTGCTCGAGCGGTGGCGGGTTGCGTGTTCGTGACACGAAATGGAGGATCCATTGACGACGTCCGACGATTTATTGTCGCCGAAATCGGTTACGACCTTTCACGTTCGATTGACGCGATTCGTCCGAGCTATTCATTCGATGTATCGTGCGCCGGTTCGGTCCCTGAGTCGATCACCGCGTTCCTAGAATCTACTTCGGTCGAGCACGCCATTCGCTTGGCGGTGTCGCTCGGTGGGGATTCCGACACCATGGCTTGTATTTCTGGCGCAATTGCCGAACCGTTTTTTGGCGGCGTACCGGACGGGCTGTGGCTGCCGGCTCGCAATCGCTTGGATGACGAACTCGCCAACACGGTAGAAGACTTCCGCAGCAAGTTCAAATGCCCAAGATGGCGGGGTATTCCGTAGGATTTGACCTGAAGTAAGTACAATTGTTTCCTGGTAATAACATGCTTGGAGAGGCTAACTTGAGTTTTCGTGATACTCAATTGAAATCGCGCGAGCGTTATCTGGCGATGAACGGTATCGAAGAGGCAGCCAAGTACAATGCGTGGATCGACGCCATGGTTGACGCCGATCACAACGCTTGCTTGGCGGATCTTCGCCCCCATGTTGATTTCTCTGACAAGCAGTTGGTGCTTGACGCCGGTAGTGGCAGCGGGGCGCTGTGTTTGGCATTGATTCGAATTCCAGGGCTCCAACTCACGGCATTGGAACCAGCCTCAACCATGCTCGATTTACTGCGGGCCAGACCGGAGTTACGCGGTGTCGAAGTCGTGCAAGGCTTTTGTGACCACTCGGATGATGCAGCGCTCTTCAAATCGGGAACCTTCGACCTCATTGCTTCAAGATTGCTGGTCAACAATCTCTATGATCCATTGGCCGCGTTTCGCAATTGGAACTATTGGCTTTGTCCGGGAGGCCGGGTGGTGGTGATGGATGGTTTGTTTGACCGAGGCGATTGGAGCGGAGAATGGTCTGGACTCGTGGACCAACTGCCGCTTTCCGCTTGTGGAACAACCGCGACCGTTCCGTACTTGCTCGAGCAGGCTGGTTTCCAAGTAGAACACGTGGGCTTGATGGAACACACAAACGCTCGGCCATCAACCAGAACGAAACGCTACTTGGTTGTGGCGAGCAAGCCCAAGCGGGGTGCCGCTTAACGACGTTCTGCTGGCCCCTAAAATAGCACTGTGACAAATCACTACTGTATCTTCACGCCGGACCGATTATTATGGTGGGCCAGAGGGGGCGTGGGGCTTGGTAGGTTTGCTTTAGGAAACAGAACATGTCTCAGCGGAATGGCTCGTCTCGTCGTCGATTTTTGCAAGGCGTCGCTTTCGGTGGTGCGGCTGCCGCTTGGTTGCCCTCGGCTGCTTGGGCGGTGGGATATCGTTCCGCAAACGATCGTCCGGTGTTTGCGACGATTGGATTGAGGAATCAAGGAGCGTACATTACCAGCCAATCATATGCGTACGCCGACTTCGCAGCCTTGGCGGATGTCGATGCGAACGTGTTGGCGGCCAATGTTGCTAATGTCGAGAAGGCTCAAAACCGCAGGCCGGATGCCTATGCCGATTATCGAAAGATCTTGGAGCGAAAAGACATTGATGCCGTCATGATTGCGACACCCGATCATTGGCACACAAAGATCGCGGTCGAAGCGATGTTGGCCGGTAAAGACGTCTACTGTGAGAAGCCGCTGACGTTAACCATCGATGAAGGCAAACTTATCGAACGGATGGTCAAGCAGACTGGCCGAGTCTTCCAAGTCGGCACAATGCAACGTACGGAATCGGAGCAACGCTTTTTGCAAGCCGTGGCGCTGGTGAAGGCTGGCAGAATTGGCAAGGTGACGCGTGTCACCTGCGGGATTAACGGAATGGATGCTTCGCCCGTGATCCCCATCGCTCCAGTGCCCCAAGGACTGGATTGGGATTTTTGGCTTGGGCCGGCTCCGAAGGTTGATTACCGCGCGTTGCCGGAGTTGCGAGAAGGTTACGGCGGTGGAGTACCGCTACACAGCAATTGCCATTACGCATTCCGAAACTGGCACGAATACAGTGGCGGCAAATTGACCGACTGGGGCGCTCATCACGTGGATATCGCTTGCTGGGCGATTGGTGCCAGCGACACGGGGCCAAGTCGCGTCACGCCGCTCGAGTTTTCGCTACCTGTCGAATATAAGGACGGGCACCCGACCGTCGCCGATCAATACAATGCCGCTACCAGTTTTCGCATCAAGGCGGACATGCCAGACGGTGTCGAGATGATCATCACTAGCGAAGGGGACAACGGCATTCTGTTCGAAGGGACCAAAGGCCGTTTCTTTGTCAATCGCGGCAAGATTGCTGGACGGCCTGTCGAAGAATTAGCGTCCAACCCATTGCCAGGCGGTGCGATTGAAGAGATCTACGGTGGCCCAGTGAGTGCCAATCACACGGCAAACTTTACTGATGCGATGAAATCTCGCAAGCAACCAATCTCGGATGTTTGGACACATAACCGCATGTTGGAAATCTGCCACTTGAGCAACATCGCCATGCGACTGAATCGTCCGCTCGCCTGGGACCCGGTCAAACGCGAAGTCATCAACGACGCACAAGCCAACTCGTTCTTGTCACGCGAGAACCGCGAAGGTTTTGCAATTGATATGTAAGTGGCTGTCGGGAGCGTGATCTCTCGGTACTCACGAACTTCACAACTGGCAAAGGACAGGAACTGACATGAAAATGAGCTTGGAAGATTAGACACCAGTCGGTTGGTTATTGTCGATCGCGACCATTAAGGGCACGTTGACTGCAGTCGATTTCTATCAAATTGCTTGGCTTGCTTGGTTTCCGTAAGCGAAACTGCCGGTCATCATATTTGCTTTGCCTTGGTTTGGGGTCGGCTTGCTTGTGTTTGCGGTTGGGGCAGCAGTGCTTTGCGCGATTGGCCTTCCAGTTGTAAATCGCCCGCGTCCGCCAGATACAGACACCTCCGCGAGCAAAACTTCATTGAACATCGATTACTTTCTCGAAATTTATGGACATTTGCCTCGCGCGGGGCCGGGCTCGCGTGAATGTACAAAACGGGCCTACGACATGATGGATGGTTTGCCGGAATGCCCGCGAATACTGGATTTAGGTTGTGGCCCCGGAGCGCAAACGGTTGATCTGCTTCAGATTTCCGGTGGACACGTAGTTGCTCTGGACTTCTTGCCGCTGATGCTCGAGCGGACCAAGTCCAAGGCAGAGCAGGCGAATGTTGCACAAAAACTCGAGATGCTGGAACAGGACATGAACCAGATGAGGTTCGCACCGGCAAGCTTTGATGTCGTGTGGTCCGAAGGAGCCATCTACAATCTCGGTTTCGAACGCGGTTTGAAGACGATCCGGAGTATCGTGCGGCCTGGTGGCTTCGTAGCTGTGAGTGAGGTGGTATGGCTCAAGGCAGATCCCCCAGCTCGTCTGGTTGAATTCTGGCGCCAGTATCCCGAGATTGCGAGCGTCACGAGCAAGTGGGAAGTCATTAGCCGCTTGGGTTACAAGTCGGTTGGGCATTTCATTCTGCCTGATCGTGCGTGGACCGCAGAGTATTACGATCCCATGGAACGCTTGATATCTGAAAAGCAAGATCCATGGTCCCACATTCCAGAGGCACTTAAAGTCCTCGAAGAGGCGAAAGAGGAGATTGCCATTTTCCGCAAAAATTCAAGCTATTTCGGCTATGCGTTTTTCGTGATGCAGCGTCCGCTGGAGTAGTCGCCAGTTCAAGATTTGAAGTGTTTCTATGTTCTTCTGTCGGTAGTCTCGAGATAATCCTGCGCCACCGCCCAATAAGTGATTTACGTCCGACCGCGCTTCATGTTGAAATTCTGCTATGCTACTTCGGATGACTTGGCATCCACGACCTTAACTGCAAACAATGCCTGATCTTAGGCCCGACGAAATTACCGAGAGCACCATGACGACGTCCGCAAACAAGCCAGTGATTTTTTTGGCCTTTGCCAACGACCGCGACGACCATGTCGATTATTTGCGAAACTTGCCGGAAGAGACTCGGCGACTGCGCAGCGTGTTGGAGCGAGCCGAACAAGCAGGGCTATGCGAGGTCGTTGTTCGCACGAACTGCACGGCGGACGACATCTTTCGCGTCTTTCAAGATGCGAAGTACCGCAATCGAATCGCGATCTTTCATTACGGCGGCCACGCCAATGGCTATCAATTGTTGCTGGAGTCAGCGGATGGCCGAACCGCCACGGCTTCCGCTGGTGCACTCGCGGCCTTTTTGGGCCAGCAACAGGGATTGCAGTTGGTGTTTCTAAATGGCTGCGCGACCCAAGGGCAAACGCAAGCTTTGTTGGAGGCCAACGTCTCCACAGTCATTTCCACTTCGCGAGCGATCGACGATCTTGTGGCAACCGATTTCTCCAATCGGTTTTATCAAGGTCTGGTGGGCGGAGCCACCATTCGCACCGCATTCAAAGAATCGGAGGCCAGTATTCAAACCGTCAAGGGTGCCAACACTCGCGCCTTGTACTATGGCCAACAACGAAAGTCCACGGTCGCGATTGACGAAGATCGCGTTCCATGGAACTTGTACACTCGCGAAGGCTCCGAAGAGTTGGCTCAATGGAATCTCCCCCAGGCCGCCAACGATCCATTGTTCGGTTTGCCCGCAGTGCCGGCGATCGATTTGCCAGAAAGCCCCTTTCGACATCTCAACCGCTATACGGAATCGACGGCCGAAGTCTTCTATGGACGTGGCCATCAGATTCGCGAAATGTACGACCGGCTCACCGCAACCGGTACGGCACCCATTATATTGTTTTACGGTCAATCAGGAGTAGGTAAATCATCGCTCCTCGATGCGGGAGTCTTGCCACGATTGAAACGAGACCACGATGTTGTCTACCTAAGGCGCGGCGCGGACGGGTTGGTTGAAACATTGAGATCCGCCTTTTCCAGTGACCCCGGCAACGGCTCCATCAAGTCTGCTTGGTTGGCTCAAGAACAACTGCGGCAAAAACCGCTGGTCATATTCTTGGATCAGATCGAAGAAGTCTACACTCGTCCATTAACGCAGCATCCTCGCGAGTTGGATGACTTGCTTGCGGTTGTGAAAGAAGTCTTCGGGGACTCACGACAACGGCCCCATGGCAGGTTGGTGCTGGCTTTTCGCAAGGAATGGCTGGCGGATATCGAGTCGCGTCTAAAAGATCATGAGCTATCTCGCACCAAAGTATTTCTCGAGCGTTTGGATCGACGAGGTATTCTTGAAGCGGTGCTAGGCCCGACTCGCACCCAACGACTGCAACATCACTACGGATTGACGATCGAAGCAGGCTTACCAGAGATTATTGCGGACGACTTGAACGAAGATCGTGATTCCGCCTTGGCCCCAACCCTGCAAATTCTTCTGGCTAAAATGTGGGCCAAGGCGGTTGCCGTGAACCCGGCGCAACCACATTTCAGTCGGGATTTGTACCAACAATTGCGTCGCGAGGGCGTCCTGCTGGATGACTTTCTGACTCAACAGTTTTCCGCTATTCATTCGGAACAACCGCATACGGTTGAGTCTGGTTTGTTGTTGGATTTTTTGGCTTGGCATACAACGACTTTGGGAACGGCGGATCAACGTTCGTTGGCTATGCTTCAGCAGCAGTACCCGCATTTGCTATCGGACTTGCCCAAGTTGTTGCGGTCTTGTCAGGATCGGTATTTAATTACGGTTGCGACTGGAGCAAGTTCGGACAGCCAAACGATGCGATTGGCCCACGATACGTTGGCGCCTTTGGTTCGTCGGCGGTTTGAGGAATCGGATCTACCGGGACAACGCGCGCTGCGTGTTCTAGAAAACAAAGTGAACGACCGAGATGGTGTGGCGACCGACAACCGCTTGGATGAAACGGATTTGAATATCGTTGAAAAAGGTCGACTCGGCATGCGGAGTTGGAGCAAGGCCGAGCTGCAGTTGATCGAAGCGAGCCGCGCGACGTTGAAACGAAATCGGCTGCTCCGGTGGGTTACTATCGCACTCCTAGCCATCATAAGTTTGCTTGGCCTAGCGTTTTGGCGTTCGGCGGAATTGGCCAGTCGCGAGCAGGCCAAGACCGAACAGGAAAAATTCACGCGTCAAATCAGCCAGCACATGGAGTCGGGCATTACGGAACGTGACCGAACCAACAACGTCCCCAAAGCAATTCACCATTTTCTGCGCGCTGAAAGCCTAGCGAGACAAAAAGCGGGCAACTCGCGAACCAAGGAAGAACATGACCAAGAGACCATCGTGGACGCAAGAATGGCGGCGATGTTGCTGTTGCGTGGAGCGACCCTGTCCGGCATTTTCGACATGGAAACTGAACTGAATGGGAAGTGGCCAATTGGAGGTGCGACACTCAATGAAACGGGGACACGGTTGGTCGCTTGGACGTTCATGCCGACGGTGATTCGGTCGGCACCTGATATTCGCGTGTTCGACACGCTCACCGGCGAATCGGTTGCTCCTCGTTTGTATCTATCGAAAGATAGTCGTTTTCCAACCCGCATCGAAAGCGTCAGTGTAAGTCCGGATGGAACTCGTGTATTGGCGCGCGACTTGGCGGGCAACTCTCGATTGTGGGATGTCACCAAAGGCCCAAATGACGCTCCGGTTCTCGCACAATTTCCGGAGAATGAAAACGCTCAAGTGGCCTTCGGTCAGGATGGAAAGACCCTCTTCGTCGCGAAGCCCAACGAATGGATGATACTGGATTCCAATACCGGCCGCGTTCAACACTCGGCCCCGTTTTCTGGCGAAATCCTCACGGAATGGCAACCGACACCCGACGGCCAGCATTTGTTGGGTTGGACCGATCAAGCGTTTTACCGTTGGCCGATTTCTAGCGAGCCGCCCGCCCTCATTTATCAACCTAACCTAACATTTAATGTCCTGTGGGTTTCGGAGGATCACCGACAAGTGATTGTACTTGATTCTGACAATCGCATTCATCAGATTGACCCGATCTCCAAACAGATCTCAGCGTTGAGTTTTGGAGACGTGCCCCTTGAGAATGCGGCCATCAGCGACGATCGCGGCTACTTGATCGTGACGAACTCGAATGGAGAGTCAACGATCATGAGCCTAACCGATCATAGCCAACGAATCCTAATTGGTTCTTCCGAAACACAAAGTGTCTCGATGCATGGCCTCAATCAACCAATACTAACTCGCAACCAACCACCTGATGGACGAATAGTTCGTTGGCGACCAGATCCCGCGTCCGAATATCCGCAACATTTGGGTGTGTGCCAGATCCATCCAAACGCGAGCGTCCAACGCAGTCGCGATGGAAGGCGTTTGGCGGCTTGGCACAAGAATCAACTTCAAGTTTGGGATATCGCAACAGGCGAACCGCTCACGTCGCCACTGTTTCACGAAGCCAAAATCGAGCAAGCAATCTTTAGCCGAGATTCGAATCATGTACTGAGCTGGAGTAACGGTGATGCCCTGGTAAAACTATGGACACTGGAAAGCCGGTCGCCGTATGTCGCGCGTGAACGAGAGCCTGGTTCGGTGGTTGATTTGTCCAACATTTTGACCGCCGAACAAGTTGCGGCGGCGGTACCAAGCCTAAAGTCCGATCGATTGGAGGGCGGAACTTTGAGTCCCGATGGCTCACGCATTGTGACGTGGGGAATAGAAGGACCGGCCCGTCTTTGGGACGCGAAGAACGGCGAACCTTTGGCACCCGCCATGCAACTCGAAGTCGAAGTGGGAGGCGACATGCGAGTGGTCGCCGTTGGTGGTGCAGTGTTCGATGCCGATTCGAAACGGGTGCTCACTTGGAGTAGTGAATTGCCACTACGTTCGTACGAACCTGTTTATCCTGTTTCCAAGTATCTGCGAGTCTGGAGCGGGCGAACGGGTCAGCCATTGACTCCCAAGATTGGGCAAGTGCATTGGATCGAGAAAGCAGAATTCACGGGCGAGAACTCCGTCATGGCCGTATCCGATACATCGCTGTTCGAATGGTCGTTGAGTACGCCAAGTGAACTATCCATCGAGGATCAGATTCGAGACGCGGAAATCCGCACTGGAACGCGTTTTACAAACCTCGAAGAATTCGAGTTCTTATCTGCACAAGAGTGGCAGGAGCGTCGCGATCGGGGGAAGTCGGGCCTTGAGCCATAAGCCATATCGGCCTTTTCGAAGTGGCCTAGCCATTCGATGCGGTTCACAGGAATCCATGGCGTCTAGCGCAGCCCGCGTTGTAATTGGATGCGAGCCTCGCGGACAAGAACGAAAAAAACTCGCCTGTCCTTACGAAATATTCCTTTGGCTAGGAACAGGCTCCGGTGCCGCACAGTAATTTCTCGACCGCCTCCAATTGCACCTCGACGCGACTCGCCACATTCCGACCGTCGATCCATTTCAACAGTCCCGAATACGCTTCGGGACACACGGCGGTGCCACAGTCTTTCTCCAAGATAGCCAGTACTTTTTCTTGTGGCATGCCATCACGATAGGGTCGTGCAGCCGTCAATGCTTCGAAGATATCAGCAACCATCAAGATTCTGGCTTCCAGAGGCAAACTAGACGACTCGATTCCGCGAAAGTAACCGCGCCCATCCCAGCGCTCATGGTGTGCCCCAGCAACGGTCGCCAACTCGCTCAGAGCAGGCACTTTGCTTAAGATTTCTTCAGTTAACCGCGGATGAGTTTTTACGATCGCGAATTCCTCGTCCGTCATCTTACCTGGCTTGTCGAGGATTCGATTCGAAATCCCAAGCTTTCCAAGGTCGTGCAGTAAAGCGGCGCGGCGCAGCGAAACGATGCGATCATCGGCCCAACCTATAGAGCGGGCGATACCCACCGAAATCTCAGCGACACCCTGAGAATGTTTGTATGTCCACGGACTCTTTGCATCCACCACATCACTAAATCCCTGGGCGACTCGATCCAAGAATGCTGCGTCGACCGAGAAACGCATTTGATCGGGTTCGAATACAACCAATTCAGTGAGCAAATTCTCGCAGCACATCATTCGTTGCAAAGATCGTTCCTGGCAACTGCGTAAGAACGCTCGGCAGAGCGCCGGCTCGAACCATGTCCCGCAGCGCTGCTTGACCACTTCTTTGGCAGCGATTAATCCCATTTCACGCCAAAACACTTCAATCGTTTGCGAGATGTTTAGGATTCTCCCCAATTGAGAAATTTCGTGCCCTTTCTTCCCAAGCGGGTAGCCCTTTCCATTCCAGTGCTCATCTAGATCCAAAATAGCCTGTGCCGTTAACTCGCTGAATCCGAGACGGCGTGCGATCATCGCCCCTCGCTCGCAACGAGTCTTGATAAGATTCTTGGTACCTTCCGGTCCTTGTTTTGCCAAGGCGAGCATGCGTGTGAGTTTATCCCAGGTTCGTCCTTCTGGACTCACTTGTGAAACCACATACCGCACGTTGTTCCACAACGATTGCCAGTTAACCGTTTTGAACTCGCGTTTCACCACGCGGTCATCCGCTGCGAACAAGTAGCTGACTTTGGACGCATTACTGGAACAACCCAAGTCTTTAAGTAGGAGAGCATAAAACAAGGCAGATTTTTCCTCGGCCCCAATTCCAATCTGACTGGCGAGATGCATTCCGATCCAACACGAGCGGGCAGCGTGTCCCGTTGGCTGTCCCTCTGTGAGGTCCAGAGCCGTGGACATGGCAGCAATGATCTCCGATGCGGAGATAAACTCGCCTTCGCAACCTTGCCGCTCTGCAGTAATCGATTCGACAAGCATTCTTATCACCTTTGTGTGCGAGGTCAGTTGGGGACCAGGAAAGGTAGCATGAGATACGCCGCATTCCTCATGCGGGAGGCGCTGTTCATTACTCGCATTAGGCAAGAAGTATCGATTATTCGGGCTGTGCGGCTGAATGCTACGGCAGTTGGAGCTATAGGGTTCGGCTCAACCGCTCGCACGATGTGAATCGAAGCACGATCAAATCCATCGTTAGTAGTATGTTTCGCGAAACCTTCGTTCGTCTTCAGCGCGTTCCCTCGCTCGCATCTCTTCGCGGATGGCGTCCATGTCTGGTTCGGGTTCCGGGGGACGCGGGGGCTCTAGCACGAAGAAGTATCGCTCCGCCGTCGTGAACTCACCGGCGTGACTGCAGTTATTGCGTTCGTAGAACTTCACTTCACTCGTGGAGACGCGGCGTTCCGACTGCACCGGCTGCGCCAAGCGCACGCAAGCGCCGCACGGTGCTGCTGGGTGCCCACTCGTCATGGCCAAAATCGAATTGCCTGCTCGCAATTCTTCCGCAACTAATTCCACCAGCGGTGGCGGAAACTCGGCTAGTTGTTTGGCGAATTCTGTGGGAATCAATCCATCATTCATGCTCGGCATCAATGCTTTCCTATCGTTGTGTGGGACTTCGTTGATCAGGTTTCAGTCGCGGTACCAAATTATGAAATCAAACGCCGGTGGCCGCACTTCAAGTTGCCTCAGCATATTCAGGATTTGGGCGCCGTGATGGGTAGCGTGTCCGCACAATTGCAACAACGACCCCAATACTCGAAAATGGAGAACCGGGCCTCCGGGTGTTACTCGGACGATTCGCTCAGCCGCATTTTCATCAAGTTCGGCACAGACCTAATCCAGTGGATCGGCGGCAAGCGGTGCACAGAACTGGAGCAAGCGGTGGTTGGCCCAATCATTGTGGTCAAACAGAGCTTGGATGATGGAGACATGTTTCACCGAGCGATTGTCGAACATCATTTGGGGGTCCAGCCAACTTTTCCAAAACCATTTCCGAATCACTTGAACCAACAAGCTGGCGACTTCTTCTTGGTTCACCTAAACTTCAATTGCAGGCTTGGAGTCTGAACAATACTCAAACGTCGCAGCAAAGCCGATGTTCTGCCCACGGAATTCGAAAGGTTTGCCGGCCGTAGTCTCTTGAATTCGGACTCCATAACCATAATGCTGGCGATTCCCTGTTTAAACGCGGGACAACCCCTTGCGATTTTTCTCGCGTCTGGTTGGAATCCTCGAAGCGTCGTACGATATAGTCTCGTTACGGTCAAGCTCCATCAACAGGAACTAGTCAAAATGGTTTTCGGATTTGGAAAAAAGCCGGCTCAAAAAACCTTCAAGCACCGGGTCGCTGAGTTCTGGAAATGGTATCCACAAGTCGCGGATCGCTTCTTTCAGACGATTGAACGCAAGCAATGCGAATCGCTGGCGGGAGAAGTCTCAAAGTTCATGAATTCGACTTTGCCCGACATGGCTTGGGTGTTCGGCCCCGGCGAAGGCGGTGGCCATTCGTTCACGGTCTCAGGTGAAGGCGTGGTTGCCAAGCAATTGCTCGCCGAGTACTGGTTGTCTCGCGCTGTGTCGATCCCACACTGGACGTTTTATGGGTCGCGGCAACCATCCGACATCGAGCACTTGAAAGGGATGGCCATTCGTTTGGGAGAACACGAGTCGATAGACTCCGATTCATTCCTTATTCGGACCGATGTGGTTGCCGACGAGGAAAAAATTGACATCGTTGCCTGGCATCCCGCACTGAAACTTGTACCTGAGGAAGACCATTATCAAATCTTTTTCTTGCTGTTGGATGAAGCCCTCGGCGAATTCGGCACGGAGATGTGGCTGGGTGAGATCAAAATCGAACCTTTCGAAACGGGAACGGGTGTCATTTCGCTTACCGAACTACCCGCGAAAATCCAGCAAGTGAATCATTACTATCAATGGAAAAAACTACCGCCGCTACATTCTTATTCTGTTTACGAACTCAACGAACAAACATCAACCCCGCGCGGCGACACTTTGGTCGGCTCCACTTGTATCCCTCGGGTTATCTTGGAGTTCCTGAACAAAGGCCGCATCGAAGACAATCCACTCGAGGGTACGGGTGCCGAATTTGCTTACCTAGCAATCGACGGCTCCGTGTTTCCTCAAGGTGAACAGACCGCGGTGCGAAGTAATATTGAAGATGTGGTGAGCGACGCGTTGGTCAGTGCCGCCAGTGGTCGAACCCTAGACGGTGCCTTCGGTTTTGAAAAAAGCTACATCGATCTTATCTTGTTCGATGGTGACGAAAGTCGAAAAATCATTCATAAAGTACTGGATGGTTTACAACTTCGTGGTCGGGCGACAATCGAACATTTGGCGTAGACTCGTGATTTAAGCGATAACTTTCGAAGTGAAACGATGTCTGAATCATTCCTCGCGAAGCTAGGCTGTTTATGGGGCTTGCTCGACTACGACAGTTTATGGGTGGAACGCGGCAGCTGCCTGCCGCAGTCCTGGGGATTCACCTTCTATCCGTGAAGCGACAATCGTGCGGGGAACGGCATTGTGGCGCCCGGTTGGGTGCAAACATAACTTGCGACCGCGATAGCTTGACGGTTGATCAATTCAACATCGTCACCACGAAGCAGTCCCAAGACCATCGATGCGGTATAGGCATCACCGGCTCCAACCGTATCCACCACCTGAACCCGTTGGCCAGGCAACTCGCTCCATTTCCCTCCAGAATACAAAATTGCTCCCGCCTCGCCTTTGGTTAACGAAACCGAGTGCAGCGAAAACATCTGCGCCAGTTGAACGAGAACCTCTCGTTCGGACCCAGAGCAATTGCAGACACCTGCCACAACCGGCAACTCTGCCTCATTGAGCTTCAGTACATTAGCCAATGCCAAAGATTCGCGAATCAACGAAGCGTCAAAATAGGGAGCTCGAAGGTTGATATCCAAGACGCGAAGAGACTCGCGCGGCACTTGCGTAACGAAACGACGAATTGTCTCTTTTGACTGAGCACCACGTTGCCCCAAGGTTCCAAAACAGACCGCATGACATTGCCCAGCCAGAGTTTCTAATTCCGCCGACCACGACAAAAAGTCCCATGCCGATGTCGGATCAAACACGTAGGAAGCCGCGCCAGTCGCGTCTAACTTCACCGTGACTCGACCGGTTGCAGCAACCTTCGTTTGGAGCGCGTTCGTGGCAACACCACGCTCTTGCAACGCGTGGCGGCCTCGATCGCCGTAAGCGTCACTGCCGACCGCTCCAACGAAATGAACTGTCAGTGTCGTGCCTCGCTCCGTGCTCCAATGCTCGTTCGCCGAGCGAACCACGATATTTTTGGCCAATTCGGCAGCGCTACAGGCAAAATTGCATGGAGCACCGCCAAACCGCTCTTCGTCCGGGAACACATCCCATAAAATTTCGCCGATGCCGATGATGTTGATGACCATATGTTTCACGCTTCGAAATAACGACTCAATGTTTTTTCCGTCGGTTTTTTCGTGACGAGCGAGACCACAATCATCACCACGGTCGTGCCCAAAGTGATCGGAACGACTGGCAGGATGTCCCAATCAGTACCTGGGATGAGCAACTCTTCACCACCAGCATAGAAGAAGTAGCACCAAGTGACGATCATGGTCACCGTCGCGGCCTGAGCTCCCGTGGCAGTGAGACCTCGCCAATACAAAGCCGCAAAGATAATCGGGAACAAACCCGCGTAGCCGGAGAAACACCAAATGCTCAGAGCGAAGATACTACGTCCTTCTAAGACAATTCCCAGCACGTAGGAAATTGCCACGATCAAAATGATAAACGTGCGGGCGACCCAAACCGAAGGCTCGCCGCTTGTGGCATGGAGACTGTGGCTATTGGCATTTGGCTTCCTAATAAACCGCCGATAGATATCATTCGTGAACATGGTTCCCACACATAAGAACTGACTATCCAAGCTGGACATGATCGCCGCCAGGACACCGGCGGCCAACAAGCCACCGACAACGGGCGTCGTGTGTTTGGTGACGAGGTATCCCAGCACCTTGTTCTGATTCTCTGATGGGTTGGCGTACCATTCGGCCGGTAAAACTCCTGGCGCAGCGGCCCACACGCCCACCATGATGCAAGGCACCCACACGATCATGATAAAAAATGGATGCATGATAATTGGCAGCTTGAATGCAGCCGCGTTCTTCGCCGTCAACCAGTGCTGAAACAAATGCGGAAAAGTGCCAACCGACAGCGGCACCAACATGTAGGCAATAAACAGAGAATGCGACATTTCGCTCCGCGAAGTACGTGTCGCCGGAACATCTTTGATGGCATTTTGCATCGCGGTCAATAGATTGTTGCTACCGCCTAGTTTGATCGCGATCAAGTAAAACGTTAGGACCCCCAGCACCATGAACACGATCGTTTGGAAGCAATTGGCCCATGCCGTCCCACGCATACCGCCAAAGAACACGTAAATCAACACCACTGCACAGACGACGAGCGAACCTAAATAAGATGGAATCCCGCCAGCCAACGCCGGCTGTTTGTGAGGAAACCAGTCGGGGAAAGCGCCTGCGGTCAAAGATTGTATGATTGTCCCACTTCCGATCACGCCACCCAAGATGTAGGGAATCAACAACAAGAGCAATACTGGGAACAAAAACAACCCAATTCGCGGACTTTCTAAGCGGTCGCGAAAGAAGTCCACTTGCGTCGTGTGACCAAACTTTTTGCCATACTTCCAAACCCGAGTGCCAATCACGAAAAAGCACAATGAGTGGATCAGGCCACTGATGCTGGCCAACTTCCCGTAAACGCCAATGCCACTGACAAATGCTTCACCGCTAGAGCCCACCATCGCAAACGAGGTCATGGTCGTGCCAAACAGACTCATCAAGAGCAGAAACGGCCCTATGGAGTGACTTGCCAACAAGTAATCTTTATTATTGTTCTTCTTAAGGAAGGCGGTGGCAACGCCCCCCAACAACAATAGGATCGCAAAATAGGTCACTATCACGAGCACCCGAACGATACCCGCCGAAAACGCATCAGTGGCATTCGCGTTTGCTTGAGCCAGAATTTCCATGACGCAATTACTCCTGCGATAAATCCGCGGGCCAAAACTTTGAAGTTAGCACCACCCAGGTTATCGTTACCGCGATCGAATAGGCCACATGATAGGCCAATCCGATCGGCATAAATCCGCCGACCAAATAGCTACTGTCCCAAAACCAAAAGTCATGGTGCAAGAGCAACAACACGACGAGTGCCAACCAAATCCACTTGTTGAAAGGGTTCATACCTTCACAATCTCCAAAAGTTCGACCACCGGCAGGGCGTTGAGATAGAGGATGGCGGTCCGACCAAAACATTCCGCCAAAGGACCTTGTGAAAACTGCTCGATCAGATACGGACCGGGTATCACGTGCCAAAGCGACAACAGCTTGACGGTACGCATCATGTTGTGATCGATGAGGACTCGGCCTAATGGCAAAGTTCTAGCTTCAATTTCAGCCATGACTGGCGCAGGAATCTGCTGTCGGTTGATCCGGACGATTCCGTATTGTACGACTTGACCATCGGTCGCTCGACGGAGCAATATCTGGCGGCTGTAATGCGAAACGGTTTGTTGCTCGGCCAAGACTTCCACCGCGACAGGACTGTGGTGAAATTCTTCGTTGGCAACGGTCATATGATGTGGATGCGCCAACAGTCGCCGGTACGCGTCCGGCAGGGCAGGGGAGGGCACTTCGCGGAACACTCCCAATTCTGCTGGGTTGGGAAAAAAAAGATCGACCAAACTCTGCAGGTCGGGACTAGCCCAATTCGTTGTATTACTCACAAATCTTCCGCAGCTATCGGTCCAACAATGCCCCTCTACTCACGACACAGGTCAATTCGCCTTGATTATAGCTACGAAGGACCGGTTTGGGCATTACCGTCCGCGGCAGTGGATTTTTGGAAACTGCCCCACGTGTGTATCGAGAGGCGGATACCACCAGAGAAATCCACATGAAGCACCGATCCTGAACCCTGCGTCCCAAACCACCCAAGACTCAAAGCAATCCTAAGTGCAGCGAGGTCTCGGACGCGATTGACGACGGGACCCGAGGCCCCACAGCCACGGCAGCTGACTTGGCGGAAGAATCCGTGTGCGTGTGGGCAAGGAGTCTCAATCTTCAACGAGCTTTCGTGGCCGCGATCTCTCGGGACTGGCTAACCGAGCCGTGCTCAGACCGATAGTAAAAATTCAACCGCTTCGCTTTCACGCGTCGCGATCGATTCGCGCAAAACAGCAACGGAGTACCACCCATGACGCAGAAACTAGCGACAGGCGGAAATTCGCGACAGGTAGAAGCAAGCGGAAGACGAAGCAACACTTTGAACCAGCGGTTCCGATGAGCGTAGGCCCGAAAGGGCCGAAACAACTGTAGCCATTGTAGGCAAGCCACCCGTTCGAGTGACAGCTCATTCAGAAGAGGCCAGAAAGGCAACATAGGCCAGAAAAGCGGCCACAATTCCCGCTCGAAAGGACTTTAAATGTTCTACCGAGGGAGGAGAGGTCGGCAAGCAGCTGAAACCCCAACAGAAGCAAAATCGCTTTAAGCAGCGACGCGGACGGGTCTCGAACCCGCAACCTCTGGATCGACAGTCCAGTGCTCTAACCAATTGAGCTACCGCGCCAAATTTCAATACCTGCACTTTGGCTGCCGAGCACTTTGAATGCCGGGCATTTTGGGGCGTCATGTAGGGTCCCAGTCCGATCGCCACCAACCTTCATTGACAGCGGGACAGACTGATTTCAAACATTCGCCGTGCTCTCCCGACAACTTATCGTTCCGGAAGGTTCGTCGATTTAACTAAAAGCTCAAAAAATTATCAAGGGGGTCCGGGGGATTTTTTCGGAGTCCGTTTCTATCAATTCCAGGCTTTTTCTCGGTTGAATCACTCTTCGAAACGGGGATTCTCACCGAGAAAAACAGACCAACGCCCAAGCAAACATCCCAAGGCTTGTGGAAAATCTAGCCCGAAAAAAAGAAACCAAGTGAATCCGCAACCGGGGCAGCACGAGCTTCAACCGGTCAAAAACTTAATGAAGCTCGGGCCCCGCGTCATGCCCCAGCGTTCGAACGGCGGATAAATCTGGGTAGGCCGCCTTGCGACCTTGCATCGCTTCCATCAGCAACGCTCGGTGGTAATGGAACACGGCCAACGAGTGATCGCTGGATAGTTCTAACTCGCGAATGACTCGATGGTCCACCACCGTCGGTGTGTTGGCCAGCCCGGTATCTAAGGAAATCGCACGCGCCAAATACGCGGCTTGAATGGCTGCATCCAAGTCCGACTTCGCGCGACGCCAATTCTTGATTTTGGTCGCAAGTGCGCCTCGAGTGTCAAGAAATCCCGCAATGTACATCAACTGTTGAGCAACCGCTTGCGGCGAGAGATCCAGGGCAACATGCTCTAACCCTGCGGTCATCACGACCAAATTGTTCTTGTATTCTTTGCGACCTGGATCGTCGCCAACGTCCTGGCACAATTCCCAGCCCTGATGATACAAATGCCTCAATGTGGACCGAATCTCCAAAACGTTGCTTCGAATTTGACGGACATCGCGTGGCTCCTCGGCACCCGGCCATTCGGATTGACTCATCCAAATTCCTAACCGCTCAGACAACAGCTGATTCTCGTCATCGAGGCGACGTTCCAGGTTGCGAATTGCCACTCGGAGGTGCTGTAGACCCTCCTCACTGCGGCCGACGTATCGTAGTGCCTGTGAACGATAGATTGCAAATTGATCATCAAGTCCCGTTTGCCGGAGCACCAAATTGATTTCCACAAATTGTGATTCAAGATCGCGATCGGATAGATAGGCTGCATAAGCCAACGCGTTCGTCCAGAAAACCTTCTCGTAAGCGGTTAGCTCGCGGCTTTCCTTCTCAGCCTTCTTGGTGGTTTCGTTCTCTTTCACGTCCGCTTGAAGACCTTTTTCAAAGTCGCGAAACGCTTTTTGCAGTTGTTTGTAAGCCGATTCGTGCTGTTGCATTCGATGCAATTGGCTGGCCAAGCGTTGTCGTTGGAGGGGTAGAAGCGCTTCGTTGGCTTCAAGTTTTGACAACAACTCCCATGCTGGCTTGTCAAGTTGCAAATCGATTTGCCTTTCCAGACAAGCCAATTGCAAATCCAGGTTTTCTGGATCTGCCTCAGACAAACGCTGGAGTCGCTCTAAGGATTGAATGCCATTGCCATTCAATTGAGATTCTGCGGCAAGTGCCAATTGCCATTGTTTGATTTCATGCGGCCAACGCTGGAGCAACAGCGCCACGGCGATCAACAAGATCGCCAACCACGCGTACCGTAGCCAACTCATGCCGGACCTCCCGCAGGAGACTCTAGATCACGAATGGTTTCAAGCAACGTGCGTTTGATCTCGTCCAACCGTCGTTGATCATCGATCTTGATTCCCGCCGAATCCGTCACGTAAAACACGACGACGACCTGATCCAAATGGGCCGCAATCTTGGCAAAACGGATATCTAATCCCAACTGGTAGAGGGTTCTGGCCACCGAATAAATCAGTAGAGGGTGGTCGTCAGAAAAAACATCGACGACGTTGGCATGCTCGGCGGTCTCATTATCGAGAATCACTTTGGCATGCTGCCATGAAAAATCGGGCTCTCGTTCTTTGACACCCCATATCTTTCGAGGTCGCACCAACTCATCAACTGGCTGAACCACAACCTTCTGAGCTGCTTCCCTGATCTTTGCGAACCGATCCTCTGAAGGAGTGCCAGTGAAATCACGATCATTGAGTACAAACGAATACCACGCCAATTGATTTGGTAGCAATTCGATTCGCGCGGAAAGTATCGACAACCCGAGGCGAACGAAGACCCCTAACAATCGATAAAATGCACCGGATACTCGCTGCTGCTGTTTCCCTAAGGTGACTTCGATCAAACCAGGCTCGTTAAGCGATCGCGTGTGAACGGCAACTTCACCGGGCTGCAATCGAGCCACGTCCAACAAGTTTTTGGCCAAGTTCTCCGGAGATTGCCCGCGAAAATTTTCTTTGGCGATCCGCCCCACGCTGGTCGCCATCCAACTCTGAAATTCGTCCGGAGCCAAGTTAATGAGCGTGGAGCGAATTTGATCCGCCCGTTCACGGGGCTGATCCGGGTTTTGCTGATCCGTGAACCAAGAATCAACTCGAAAATACAACTCCGTCATCAAGCTCCGCCGCCATTCGTTGAAGCCACCTGGTGCCACTGCGGCCATATCCGCGCAAGTCAGTGTAAACAACATGCGCAACATCTGTGGAGAACCGACTTCATTCGCCAATTGCTGGATCACTTGGCGGTCCGTTATATCGCGACGAAACGCCAAAGTCGACATCAACAAGTGCTGACGCACCAGGAAGGTTATTGTTTCCGTTTCTTCGCTGTTCAGCCCCAAACGGTCGGCGGTTTGTTCCGCCAATTCGGCCCCCACTTCGCTGTGGTCACCGGTGTAACCTTTGCCTACGTCATGCAGCAAAACCGACAAATGCAACAAGTCTTTCCGCTGTACCTCGCGATACGCCTGTCCCACGGGCGATGCATCATCTTGAAATCCGGCCATGATTTCGATCGCAATCAATGTATGCTCGTCAACCGTATACTTGTGATACTGATTGAACTGTAGCAACCACCGAGCGTGTCGGAAGGCAGGAATAATTTTCTCCAACACGTTCATTTCATGCAATCGCCGCAAGAGATTGGGCAACCGATTCGGATTCGCCAAGATCCGCATGAAATTCTTCTTCGCTTCCGAAGACATGATGATTTGCGTTTGCTTGAGCATTGCGTTACGGATACTGCGCCACGTGTTTTGCTCGATGTACCGTTTGGAACGGTTGGAAATCTCCATCAACCGCAGTACTTGCTCGATGTCGCTTTTTACCAAGTCCAGTGACTCTTTCACGACCGCGACACAGCGGGGCGTGACCAAGAAGTGCTCGTCTTCCCGACGACCAACCCATGTATCAAAAAACGAGCGATGCTCGAAGTTGCCGCGCACGTCGTTAAAAAACTGAAAACTGCTATAACGGGCCGCTGTGGAGTGTCGAAAGTACTGCCGCATGAATTCCTGAACTGGCAGGATTTCCAGCCCAGCTGGATAGTGCCACGCCTCCGCGATCCGCAGCTGTTCGGCACGATCCAATAAGTCAACCGCTCGTCCATTGTGAAAATGCAGTTCATTCCGCAATCGCAAGAGAAACTCACGAGCTTCAATCAAGTTATTGAAGTCCAAACGCGACAGAGCTTTGATTTCACGTAGTTTATTGAGGCTGGTCTCGCCGTAGCGGATAAAACCCATCCAACGGACGGTGTGAATCTCGCGCAGGCCGCCGCGTGAGCGTTTGACGTTCGGGCTAAGCAAATACGCCGACTCGCCGTACTGCGACTGCTCTTGCCGCCGCGCTTTCTCCACGAAATCCAACGACCACTGGGTTCGCTTTCGTACCGATCGCAAGAATCGATCCCGAAACTTCTCCAGCAACGATTCGCTGCCGGCCAACAAACGCATTTCCGTTAGCGATGTAAGAATTGTCGCATCAGTGAATGCCAAGGTGTTCGCATCGCGAACCGTGCGCGACGACAGGGCCAATTTCAAGCCAATATCGTAGCAGTCCTGAACCAACCGACCCGCAACTTTTTCGATCTTCGATTCAATTCCGGGTATGTACAACAGCATCAAGTCGACATCGGAATGTGGTGCGACGTCCTGGCGTCCCAAACCACCCAATGCCAACAGGCTACAACTGCGCGCCAAGTGATCTTGCTCGTTGACATCCGGAATGACGTCGGCCAATGCCGTGCGGTAGATGTCGCAGATGAGCCCATCCCACAACGCGGTCATCCCCTGACAGATGACACGACCACCCGCACCGAGTTCGTGCTGTCGTTTCAGCTGCTCGTAGCCCTGAACCAGCGTTTGTTTGGCTTCGGCAAGAAACGGCCGCATCATGTTTGGCTTTGCCAGTTAGCGATACCGGAACGAGATGTTAGATGGCTTCCGGCCCACATTCTCCCGTGCGGATACGAATCACGTCGGAAAGTTCGGAAATGAAGATCTTGCCATCGCCAATTTGTCCCGTTTGGGCAGTCATAATGATCCGGTCGACCACCTTTTGCAGCTCATCTTCCATGCAAACGACTTCGACTTTGACCTTTGGCACAAAATCAACCGCGTACTCGGTACCGCGATACATTTCGGTATGCCCTTTCTGCCGACCGTACCCGCGAACGTCGGTGATGGTCATGCCCTTCACACCCAGATCGGAAAGGGCGTTTTTCAGGTTCTCCAATTTGAAATGCCGAATAATCGCTTCAATTTTCTTCATTGAACGAACAACTCCGCTGTCTTGCTGTACGAGTGTGGTGCCGCCAGCGCAATCAAATTTGCCTAGCGTTTGGTTGTCGAGACGGGTCCGCCGGCGCTGGTTTTGTTGGAACTAGCGACTCGAAATCCACTCCTAGGGTAACGATTTTTCCCCGCCAAGTAAACGGGCTAAGACCAGCCGACTCAACCCTCCCAACTCAGCCCGGCCACGGTTCGTCCGGCTGCCCTAGGACGTGATTGAGCGATCTCGCCAAAACAAAAAGCCAGTCACTCAAACGGTTAAGATAAATCTGAGCATTACTCAAGTTTTGTTGAATTCGAACGTTTTGGCTTTCATTTTTCCCCTCCAACACGGCTACCAAAGCACGCTCCGCGCGACGGCAAATCGACCGAGTGACGTGTGCGAACGACGACTGAGGTGTTCCAGCCGGTAAGATAAAACTCGTCAGAGGCGGTAGCCATGCCGTTTGCCGATCAATCGACTGCTCCAAATCGATCGTCGCGTCGAACAGATCCAAAGTTGACACATCGCGACGCACGTCCGCCACGGTCGCCCCAATCTCGAAGAGTCGCTTCTGAATCGGTAGTAAAAGGGAGACTTCTTTGGCCAATGCAGGGGGAGCGGCGACCGCAATTTGAGAACGCAAATAGCCCAGGCTTGCGTTTAGTTCGTCCACCTCACCCAAACATTGGATTCGGGGGTCGGCTTTGGAAACACGAGCCGCACCAAGCAGTCCCGTTTCACCAGCATCCCCGGTTTTGGTATAAATCTTCAAGGCATGTTTCCTAACGCTGCGAAAAATTCAGAACCGGGATCTTGTTGAACATCAACGCACTCGGGGTCGGCTAAATCGCAGACCTCGAGCACTTTCCCTTGGATCGGCGATGAAACTGTTGTAGCGGCAACCGAGGGTTCTTGGAATGGATAACTCAGCAAACCATGGCGGCCGAACCGAATTTCATTCGTGCGGTTTCTTGCTGCTGAAAAAAAATCAGACGAATTGGCAATTCCTTTTGCTGCGTCATGCCGATCGATGGGACCTGCCGAAAGGCTTATGCGAAATCGGGGAAACGCCGCTCGGAACCGCTTTCCGAGAATTGAGGGAAGAAACTGGGATCCCCGAATCGATGGTTCAGGTCCTGAAAGAATTCGAGTATTGCCATCGTTATCGTGTGACAGGCTTCGACGGACAACCGACCAACAAGCAATTGACCATTTTTTTAGGAATCGTCAGCGGCGATCCGCAAATCGCTTTGACCGAGCACTTGTCGTATCGCTGGTTCGATTGGAAACCTCCCCACCAAATCGAACCCAAAAACGTGGACCAAGTCCTGGCGGCGCTCGAAAAGTTCGGCTGGCCTCATTGAAAGAAACCTCATGTGGCGTCTGATTTTGCAACGTATCTTCTGTTCGGAACCGGTGGTGATCGCGGCAATCTTGCTTAATGCGGCTGTCGTCACCTGGACCTATTTTCCGGACTTTCACGGAAATACGGCATTGATGGCGCTGGATAAATTTCTGACTATCTTCTTTGTTTGCGAAGCGGTTACCAAGATTGGTTTATTGGGTTCGCGTCAATACTTCGGCACTGGAATGCATCGGCTTGATTTCGCCTTGGTGATCATCAGTCTCCCATCGTTGCTCATCGGTGTAATTGACATCCCCGACACTTCCTTCTTGCTGCTGTTTCGCATTCTGCGGCTGCTGAGGTTGCTGAGATTCTTGCAGTTCATTCCCAATATTGATCATCTTTTAAGCGGATTAGTGCGGGCCTTGAAAGCGTCGCTATTGGTTTTGATCTTTCTCGCATTTTTTAACTTCATTCTGGCCATCGTGACTTGCCATTTCTATGGGAAGTTGGCACCTGAGTTATTCGGTGATCCGCTGCTGTCGATGTTTACGATTTTTCAACTCTTTACCGTCGAAGGTTGGAATGAAATTCCCACGGAAATCAATGCGGCCATCAAGGCCGCGAATCTTGAATGGTACATGTTGGACGGTTACGGCTTGATGGCGTTAACCCGCTTCTACTTTGGGACCGTCGTTTTATTCGGCGGCATTTTTGGATTGTCGTTGGCAAACGCTGTCTTTGTCGATGAAATGACGATCGACAACAACGACACCATCGATCACAAAATGGATGAACTGCAAGTGCAGTTGGCAAGTATTCAGCGACAGCTAAGTGAAACTCGCGAGCTTCTGGAACAAAACCGCCGCTGACCTTACAACCTGATCGACTATGCGACTTCTTGACGCTTCAGTTACCTCGGTAGCGGAAACTCCCAAAATGCAAAGATGAGATGAACCACCAAAATCGCGATCGTCGACCATAAGATCGTTCGCGTTACCGCTTGGGAAACATCGCGTTGGCTGAACTTGTCTTGACTCCCAAAGTAATACGAAAAGAAGCCGACCACCCACCCGCAACAAATCAACTTGGCCAGCGTCCACCACGTTCCGTCGAAAAACCAACCGTCGGGCAGTTCCAACCGATTAAAGTAATATTGCCGCCACATCGAGTAGCCATGGTCGGGATGAGTGAAGTTAAACGAGATTTGACTGGCGGTCTGAGCCACAAAGAAGGCAAAAAACACCAAGGTCGGCATACCCAGCAAAAACGACCAGACAACACTATGTTGCAGATAACGTCGTGGGGAAACACCAAACGAACGCATCGCGTCCAGTTGACCACTCAGTTTCTTGCCGCCTAATTCTGCCGTTACCGCAGCTCCGCAATGGGCCGCGACCAAGATCGTCCCAATGATTGGGACCAAAATCCGATAGGTAGCAAAGCCAATCGCCGATAACAGGTTTTCAATAATCAATGGTTCTGTATAGTTGCGAAACGGCAAGAACCGAAACGTAAAATGCGTGGCAATCCAGCCGATAATCACACCCGCAATGCCCATATAAAACCAATTCGCGGGACCAATGACTAGCCCGAGACTTTGGCGGTGAAATCGCCACCCCCACAAACCGCTTTTCCACATGGGGATCAAGTACCACAGCGACCGAAGTATCTCGACCACAAACCAAGTGGTCGTGTCGAGAAAGTTAACAACGGCCGAGCCCAATTTTGCTCCCAAAGATTCTGGTGTTGCCCCATTGCCAATCACTGACCCAGACAACGACCCCAAGTCACCCAACTTCGCGGGCTCTTTTTGAAGGATCGGTGATTGCTCCAATCGCTGGGCAATCGTCCCCCATTGCTCGCGCGGCAATTCGATAATCTGCTTGTCGGCCACATCAAAGAAGTACACGTGGTCGGCGATCCCCAGCAGATTCTCGAAGTCGTGAGTTACGATCACGGAAGTCTGCCCAAACTGTTGCTGGGATTGCCGAATCCAGGTCGCAACCCTTTGAGCGTTTGCGTGATCCAATCCACTGGTCGGCTCATCGAACAAGACCACCGGCCGATCACTGGCCATCGTCCGAGCAATCGCCAATCGCTGCCGCTGACCGCCGCTGAGCAGCGTCGTTCGGGTCTTGCCGGGCACACCGAACATTTCCAACCATTGAGTCGCACTCCCGTGGCTCCATTTCTGGCGGCGATGATCCAACGCGAAGCGAATGTTCTTTTCGGCCGAAAATTCATCAAACAAGGCGAACGATTGAAACACAACTCCCGCGTCACCCACGCGAGCAGGTCGGTCACCGATGAGAATCTCACCGCCCCAACTCACAGCGGTCGATTGCTCCAGCAATCCCGCCAAGATCTTTAAAAATAGACTTTTCCCGGCTCCAGATGGCCCAAGGAGCAGATTGATTTTGCCCGGTCGAAAATGCAGTTCCTGTTGTTCAATCAGGGTTTTTTCCTGAACTTGCAATCGCAATTGTCGCACTTCGATTGGCAGGGGTTCAATCGACCTCGCCGCTCGCTCCGTCGAAGTGAAATCCGAGTCATTCGACTTCATGGTTCGCTCCCTCGATCGGTGCCCGCTTCGTCCCCCTGATTCACGGGCGATTGCAAGAAGAACGGCGGAATCCCAAGTTCCGCAGCGGCAGAAATTGATATGGGTGATGAGTTCCCTCCGACTGATTCATTCGGCACCCACACCAACCACTGTTCGTCTTTGTTCAAAATCATGTGTCTCAACACCAAAGCAAACTCTTTATTGACCTCTTGTGGAGTTCCAAACAACTCGGCACCGATTTGGACTGCGTACGGCTCAAGCCGATCGCCAATTCGATTCAACGTTGCCTGAGTCTGTGGGCTCTGCAAGACCTCGCGCAGCTTTTGCTGGACTTGAGGATTACTGGTGATCGCTTGGGACAAAATCGAACGGACGACCCTCCAAGCATCTTCGTCATCGATGACTTCGTCCAAACTATCGCGAATCGCCTGTTTGACTCGTGGGTTGGCCGACAACTCCCGGACAATCACGGTTTGCACATCCACAAAATCTTCCGAATGTGACTGCAAAATCGGCATTGCATGTTGGTCCATAAACCTCCGCCACTCTTGCTGGACCAACTTCTCAGATGGACCGACAGAACCATCGTAGATGTACCTCCAAGCAAATCTCCAGAGTGAGACTTTTTGCCACATTTCAGCCCCGACTTTCTCCATCAGCGGAGTGGCATGCTTTTGCACGACCGGCAGAATTTCCGATTGAACGAGAGGTACCAACCGCTGGTTGACAATTCGCATTCGATACTTCTCGGAAAGTTGATCCAGTTGCGGTCGGTGCGTTTCAATGGCGTTTCGCAGTTCGGACTCAATGACTGGTCGCAACTCTTGGAACGCTTGCCGAATGATTGGGCCAAGCTCCGCCGAAACTTCCGCCTGATGCTGCTGGCGTACTTGGTTCAAGATGGCCTGCAAGCGTTCAAGCCGCTCTTCCGTCAGCATGACTTCGGCAACCCGCGCGAGATTTCGGTTGGGCCGATGCAACTCCAATCTTCCCTGCGACCAGGGGAACGTGGCATCGTAAACCTGGACTCGCACATTGGTCCCGGCTGGAGCCCCAATTTCCGACGGGCTTACCACGTGACCGATTCGGCTGGGCTGGCCGAACTCGTCGTAATAAAACACCGGGTCGCGATAGTTGACGATCAACCATTCTTCGGTCACTGCCGTCTGTTCGATCGGTCGATTCTGCCATTGGCGCCACAAACGGTTTACCCCCGCCGACAATTCATCCAGCGGAACAAACGCACGCACGATGAGCCAAATCGCCAATGGTAAGGAAACCCAAACCGCCATGCCGCACCAAGTTGTCCAGCGAAATCGCTTGAGATTCACGACTGAGGTCCCCAACTGTGGTTGTATGTTCGATTCGCCATCATAGAATTGTGCAAGGTTGCCTTCGTGCTTACCGCAGTGCCAGGTTCAATCGTTTCAGTTATTTTGATGCGTCAAGCCGGTTCCGTGTCCAAATCAACTCGTTACATGTTTTTCGATACCGAGACCACTGGCTTGCCCCGCCAGATGGACGCCCCCGTCGCGCGGCTCGACAATTGGCCTCGGGTTGTCCAACTGGCTTGGATTTTAACTGACTTTGCTGGGCGGGTCATTAGTGAAAAGCAGTTTTTGATTCAACCAAGCAATTGGCGAATGCAACCCGGTGCCTTGCGAGTTCATGGGATTTCCATTAGTCATGCCCAACAACATGGCCTGCCACTCGTGGAGGTCTTGAATCGATTCGCACTGGATCTTTTACAGACAGATTCCGTGGTTGGACATAACGTCCAGTTTGATCAGAAAATCCTGGGAGCCGAATTCTTAAGAGTTGGACAATCAAATCCGTTACAGAAGCGACACGCTCAATGCACAATGAAGATGGGCGCCTCTTATCTTTATCGACATTTCCCCGGTTGGTCGAAAGAACCGACTTCAGTGGATGTCGGGGGACGCAATACCCAAACTGGCCAACGTCTCGAAGCGACCAAAGAATCGTCCAAAGAAGTCGCTTGGGTTGTAAATGGCCCATCAGCCGGCGAACTAGAATTGGCAACCACCGTGGAAGCTGGGGCGACCGACGAACAAGAATCAACGGTTCGTGAAGCGACGACGAACTATCGCGTTGATCCTCCCCAACGCCCAAGGGACGTAACGGGCGGGCCGCGGCGCCCCTCATCAGGCTCAGTTATCGAACCCGCCACTCCCAGCGAAGGTGCTACTTGGCGCGATTCGAACAGCGGCTTCCGCTACCCGAGTCTGCGACGGTTGCATCGAACCCTGTTCGGTAACGACTTCGACAATGCGCACAATGCGCTCGCTGATACCCAGGCTTGCATGAGTTGTTTCTTCAAAATGTGTCATGTTCATGCATAAAAAAAGCGACCCAGAATCCGAGCTCTGAATCGCTTTCAAATTACTGACCGATGTAACCAAGAACTGATTACTTGATCAACTTCTTGACCGAATCTGGCAACGCAAACTTTTCGGCTGGCACCTCTACATTCAGCTTGATCTCAGTCATGGTCATTTTGACGGCAATTCCATTTGGCATTTTTTGTTCGCCACCATGGCTCATCTTGACGTCGCCAACTTGTTTGTAATCCGACGTCACGTTGGTCATGTTCATTTTGCCCATCGCTGTTTCAGATTCACCCATGGTCCCGATGATCAATCCAGTCTCTTTCGAGAAATAGATCGAACGTTCGGGCAACCCTTCCTTCTTGGCTACCACTTCGTAAGCAGGTTGCTTTTCGAAAGTGGTTTCTTTGACGGTTTCTAGTGAATCAAAAAACTTCGCTGCGTTTTGATAGCCGTCAATCTGAACTTGAAACTTGAACTCTTCCAACATCGCCCCTTCGATCAATTGGGGGCCGGTCAAATCAGCCACTTGCCAGCCAATTTTTCCATCGAAACCCACGGTTTGATTCCCAACCCCCGCCATTTCGATCACCATGAGCATCTTGCCATCGGCTTGCCACATTTCAATGTCGCCTTCGATTCCAGCTTGTGGGATTGAAATCGTACCCTTGCTCGACAAACTCTTGATCTTGGCAAACGCCTCGCGACCACCCGTCGCTTCACTGTATTTGTCAAACAGAGCTTCGGCTTTCGGCAAATCTTGCGTTTTCGCCGTTTCCACTTTTGCGGCAGCATCTTGAGCTTGGGTGGTCGCCGGATAAATGCCTATGCCACCCAACGCCAACACCACTGCCAAAGTCCACCTTACATATCTTCGCATCATCATTTCTCCAAGAAATTACCAACAAGTTGACCTGATTCCGATCAACCATCCGCATTCAACCACCGGCAACGCACCGTGTAGTTATTCGCCTCGCGCCGCTGCTTTCCCGCCAACGCCTGCCGTATCGCACTATTTCTTTTGCGACTTGATCCATTTTATCGCCGCAGCCAACACCGGGTCAGAACCGTCTTTCAACGTCTCCTGATTCACTTCGATTTCAAAGTCCGGTTTCACACCTTCAATTTCTAGGGTTCTTCCCGACAAGGATTGGTAATCCGACATGGCGTATTGAAGCCCATCACCATTCGAAAGACGAACCACGTTGGAAGGCAAAACCAAACCGGCTGTTCGACGACCGAATATTTTGGCCGTGCCAGCATCCTGCATCCCACCCGCCATGACCTCGGCGGCTGAGATGCTGGTTTCATCAATCAACACGGCCACCGGTTTTTCGAATCGCGGTGAACGTGGATTCAACTTCAGATTAAGCACAGCACCTTTCATTTGCATTTTGCCCAATTCAACTTCGCTCTCGACGAACCAACCACACATTCCCATCGTCAACATCATCAAACCGCCCATGTTGCCGCGTAGATCGATAATCAAACCGTCAGACTCCCGGTATTGTTCGATCGCCTGTGTGAATTCTTTCATAACGCGAGGCGCATCCAGGAATGCATTGAACGACATGTAGCCAACGTTCTCGTCCAACAACATGGCGCGAAACTCAACCGGGATCTCTGGCAAGTTGCCGAATCGCGACGGACGCCCCACCGGCGGACCCATTTCAAATTTGACTTCGCGCGTGGTACCAGTCAAATCTTCGAGGTGTAAAGTAACTTCTTTTCCCGCCGGGGCACCCATGTACTGCTGGGCCACCAACGCTGCTGCCGTTTCCAATCGCAACGTGCTGTTTGCTACGTACTCTTCGGCCTGTTGCAAGATTTTTGTTTTGTCAGCTGGTTGTGTACTGATGAGCTTCCAACCCGGTCGAACCCCGGCACTGAACGCCGGTGAATCCGGGCGAACTTCGGTAATCATTAGGTCCGACCCCACCATTCGCACGGTCAAGCCACTGTAACCCGTCCCGCCGCGTTTCTCCCGCGCCTCCATTTGCTCATATGAAGAATTGGGGATCAATCCGAAATGCGATTGCTTTAGCGAGGCCAACAATTCTTCGATAAGTTTTCTAAACTCACCAGCGGACTTCGCGTCGGCGGCCTTAACGCGGAGCTGCTCGGCCAGCGGCAAAAATTGCTGTTGGACTAGCTCCGAATCCCAGTGAGATTCCGTAATGGTCTTGACGACTTCATCAAACGACTTGAGAAAAAGTTCGCGATCGAACTGTGGCTCGTCGGGCGCCTCCGCTGCCGGATTTTCCTGAACGCAAAACGCGTCCTTGACAGTCATTTGGACACAAAACAGTCCGAAAACGTTGAGGATTAAAGTCAGCCAAAAATGAAACCGTCGATGCATAGCCATCCGATTCTCGAAAAGTGGACATGGAATCCCGCGTACGCCGCTACCCCTGGAACTACCCCAGAGATTCAGAAAAGTTCGCTCGATTAGCCGTTATCTTTGCCGCCACCTTAGGCGATTTCGTCAGCTTGGGCCAAGACCCCTTCCAAATGCGCCATCAAGACCTCCAGGGCAGGCTTATTTTCGCCCCCGCGCGGCACGATCAGATCGGCGTGAGATTTCGAAGGTTCGATAAACTTGTAAAACATGGGCCGAACAGATGTTTCATATTGACGGAGCACCGACTCCAGCTGCCGACCACGTTGCTGAATGTCACGTCGCAAGCGACGAATCAAACAGACGTCCATCGGAACATCGACATAAACTCTCAGATCCAACCGCTCGGCCAAAGCCGCAACATGCAAAATGAGAATCCCTTCCAAAATCAACAATTTTGGCGGCACGAAGCGAACGGTTTCAGGACTGCGGTTGTGCAATGCGTAATTATATTGCGGAACGTCCACAGCGCGACCGTGCTTCAATTCCACAAGATGCTCGATCAATAAGTCATGTTCCAAGGCGTCTGGGTGGTCGTAGTTGATCTTTTCGCGTTCCGCCAATGTCAAATCACTGCGGTCGCGGTAGTAGGAATCTTCATTGAGAATCCCAATATCGGCGGCGCTGCGCCCTACCGAAAGACGCTCGTACAAGAGCCGAGCCAACAAACTCTTGCCAGCACCCGACGCCCCCGCAATTCCAATAATCGTCATCGCGCGAGGATCCCGCGAACCCTGGGTCACCTCGAAGCCGGTTCGCTCTATTTCGGCCTTATTGGTTAGAATTTCGCTCGCGGGCTGGTCCATGTTGCGTGCTCCTCTGCTTGGATGTTGAGAGACGCAGTGCGAGACTTCGCAATGCCAAAATCGTATCTTACCCGCAATACCGCTGGCGTCCAGAGCTAGGCGATGAAGATAAGAACCCGAGCCGGTGATTTGCAGCGAACATGGGCGTAGAAGGGCCATTTTGCCGAAAAGTAAGGCAGCACGACCAGATGGGCGGGAACACGTGCCATCGACGAATTTGGCAGCGAACGATTACAGTGATCGCGGTTTCATTGACAAGAGACATCGTGGGAAAGCAAACCGAATGGGAATGGGAGAGTCGTGCGCCTTGCTGGCCGCTTTGTTATGGACCTTCTCCAGCATGTTGTGGGGCAAGATCCGGTTGACCCCAGCGGTTCTAAATTTTGCTAAGAACTGGGTTGGGTGCGGTCTCTTGTTGACGCATGTGATCGCGGTATCCTTGATCTGGCAGCAATGGCCAAGACTGGGCAATTGGCACAGCACGGCCTGGCTCAGCCTCAGCGCCATCATCGGAATCGCCATCGGCGACACTTTGTATTTTCGCAGCATTCAAATCCTCGGCCCACGTTTGGCTCTGGTCATGTCCACCGTCGCACCATTGTTCGGTGCTCTGATTGGACTGATGGTCTTTGGCGAGGTTTTGCCGCTGTTCGCATGGACGGGAGTCGGGCTGACGTTGTTGGGAGTTTTTGTGGTTGTATCAGATCGACGCTCTCGAGCCGAAGCGCCAGGCCTGTTCCATGGGGCGGTCCTGGAGGGCGTCTTGTGCGGTATGGGAGGGGCACTATGCCAAGCCATTGGAGGCGCTCTCTCCAAGGAAGCAACCAAGTCGACCGGAGAACTCGAAGCCGCCGCCATTCGAACGACCGTCGCGTTTTTGGTAACGCTGGTTTACATTTCGTGCCGCGGAACATTAAGTGAGAGCATTCGAGCGTCGCTGACTTGGGAACATTTAAAGAAAGTGGCGCCTGCGGCTGCAATCGGTACTTGGTTGGGAATCTGGTTAAGCCAAATCGCGTTCAACCAAGCACCCCTCGCGATTGCCTTGACCCTGATGTCGACTAGCCCGTTGTTCGCGATTCCCATCGTTCACTTTTACTTCAAACACCGAGTGACACGAATTGCGGTTGTGGGCAGCCTGATCGCGGTCTTTGGCGTTTATCTGGTCAGCCAAGCCCGAGTTCAATGAAGTTCGTCAACACACGCGAACCGTTGCGAAGTCGAACCGCACAGCGCGCTTAAACTTGGTCGCCGGAATCGTCCAAACTAGAAGTTTTGATCGCACCTTCAGCCGAATCATCTAATGCGATTGCTCGGTCCGGCGCTTCGAAATACGAGCTCAACAAAACATGAGCCGCGATTTTATCCAATCGCTCTTTGCGTTTTTTGCCACTCAAATTGGATTGGCTCAGCAAGTCTCGTGCTAGTGCCGTCGTGAACCGTTCGTCATACAGAACGACTGGTAGTTGGGTGGTTGCCATTAGCCCACGGGCAAACTGCGTCGCTTCCCGGCTCTTTTCACTGGCGTGGCCGCTGGCGTGGACCGGAAGTCCAACAATCACGCCTATAATCCGTTCCGCCACCACCAGTTCGCGAAAGTACTGCGCCATTCGAACATTGGATTGGCGATGATAGACATCCAGTGGGCTCGAAAGCCTCTGCTCAAAATCACTGATCGCCAAACCGATACGGACCGTGCCGAAATCCACACCCAATAGTCGGCCAGGGCAGGGCAGGGGCTTTGCATTTCCAGAGGATTCCACCACGAACGATTCCTGCAAAGCCACTTAAAAATTCACTTGGAATTGTAGCCGCAACACATGACCAACAAATTGATCGTACGACCGGCCCGACGACAACGACTGCAAATTAGTCCGATCCGTAATCAAATACTCGCCGACCAATTCGAAGTCCTTCTTGATTTGCCATTCTACACCAATGTTCCACTCGTCGACATCCGTAGACGGAGCGTTGTTGAAGCTGCGATAACCGCCGCGATAGTATTGCCAACGAATAAAAGGAAACAACTCGCCGTAGCAACCAGTATCGTAACGATAGTTGATCATGGCGTATCCGCCATGCAACGATCCACGTTCGACTCGAGTTTGAGCCTCGTTCAGTTCCGGACCGCGACCAATCGTGTGTTCAATTTGAATTCCAAATGGCTGAGGATAAACAACCCAGGTCCAGCCCAAACGCTGATCCAAAATGCCGTTCTCGCCAAAGGCACGGTCTCGTGTCCCCAACGGTACCGCAGCCGGGCCAACACCTAACGGCGAAATGGCCGAGCCATTGACAACATAGCGTCCGGTAAAGCCTTGAATTCCAAACTCGGTCAACTGTCCGTTTGGCAGAAACGTCGGATAGGTCAGACGCGAAATCAAATGCAATTCGTCATTCAATTCTCGCAGCGAACCGCCCTGACCATTGTAGGCTCCGAAACCAAAGATACCGTAGTTGCCGGAACCCTTGAGGTTGTTGTCGGAGATGTACTTGAAGGTGTCTTGTGCCCATTGAGGTGTCCAATAATAAAAGACGCCTAAATCGCGTTCATTTCGAGCCGCACTGTTGAACGCGTCGTTGCGGTCCAATGGCAGTCGATTCTGGCTGGATTGTAAATTCTCCCACCCGTAGGGGATTTTGGATTGCCCCACCCGAAAACGATGGACCTTTTCCTTGTCAACGTAAACGTCACCATACCAGTCGCGAATTTGGGTAAATTGGATAGCATTGCTCGAACCGTCCGGTGTACTGGCAAAGTCCGGTTGAAAATACAAATACAAATGCTCGGAAACGTCACCATACAAGATCAACCGAGCCCGGCGGATCAAGAACTCCTGATCCGAACCGATCGAACTGTCGCCCGCGTAGTTTGGCGCGGCCGAACTGGCTGGGGAATATGCTAACGAGTTGTACCGAAATTGAGCGTAGCCCCGTATGCTGATCTTCTCGTACCACTCCTTCTTTTTCTCTTCTTCCTTCTTTTCCTCTTTTTCTTCTTTCTTCTCTTCTTTCTTTTCCGCTTCAGCTGCCTTGTCGGCGTCCGCCGCAGCCGCTTTATCTTGTGAGAAACTCGCGAAAATTCCTGGTTGAAGTGGCTGCGGCATCAGGTCCTGATCCACGTTCGAATAGGTTTCCGTTAAGAGCGGACTAGCAATCTGGGCGTCAACAGAACTAACAGCAGCGCCAACCAGGCTCAACAACAATGACAGTGCGTAGATCCGAGACATCCCAATAACTCCTGGCGAAAGCCAATCTCCAACCAACGCAGACTTTGGAAATTGGTATCGGTTAGGAAAAATGTCTGGATAAGCGAAACATTAAGGAGGAAGTAGAAATTATGAAGAATCAAACGCACCCCCAGGAAACTTGGGAGGTTTAGCAAATGTACATCAACCTATTTAAGGCACTTGCCGCGGATCGTGACGTGCCATGAGTGGTTCGGTAGCGACCGAACCACCTACCAAATCCTTATTTCACTGGAAAAATTCCGCGGAGCTGGGCAATTGGAGGCGACTCTGGCTATGTTTCGCAAAGGAGCATTAGCCGTGGTTTTTGTAGACCATGACTTTGACGATGGTCTTGGCACGCTGTTCATCAATATCCAGTTTTGCCTTCAAGCCATCGATAAAATCCCTTTCGGCCTCTTCGACGGTGCCATCGGACAACACGATGTCGACTGCGTTAGCAAACACCGATTCGCGCAGTTCTGTCGGAACGACGGGGTAGCACTTCTCTAGCAGTTTTTCTGGGCCGCCACGACGCAATTGACCAAGCAACCGATCAACCAATGAACCGAACTGCTGCTCGGACAGACGTTGATAGAGTTTCTTTTGTCGCAAGATCATGAACAATGCCTGTCCTTCATCATCTGCGATATGGCCGTCACAGGCCGAAGCGCAGAGGAGCACCCCGGCATAGCCCTCATGCGGTCCATAGGGTTGCTCTTGAAAAGTGTTTCCGTCTTCCAAGATATCGTCGAACAAACTCATCTGTTGAATCCTGCGTGACAGTTAGAAATCGAACCACAGTGCGATAGACGTGATGCCTGGCTAGAACTCAACCCTTGTTCTTGATCACCATCACTTGGGCAATCGCTTTGGCAACGTTGTTATCCAGCGCCAACCTTTCGCGCAGCCTTTCAATGAACTCTTTTTCGTCCGTATCGACGACGCCATCGGACAACACGATGTTGCAAGCATTCGCAAACGCGGCATTCGCCAGTTCTTTTGGCAGAGCGGCACAACAGCCATCAATCAGTCCTTCAGGCCCTTGCTTTTTCAGGATTCCCATCAGTTTGTTCATGACCTGAGAGAATTCCTTGTCGCTGACGCGTTGGAATAACCTCATCCGACCAACCGCAGTCATCAAGTTATCCGCTTCGGTATCCGAGATGTGTCCGTCGCAAGCGCCGGCTGCTAAGAGGATGCCGGCAAAGGCCTGTTGAGGCGAGAGTTTTTTGGCACTTTCCATGCCACCAAACAATGAATCAAAAAGTCCCAAGTGACACTCCTTACGATCGACACCAATTCAAACGGTCCGCACCCGCCCATTATGTAAACCGATCTGGGCAAACGCAAGCATCGGGAAACACCAAGTCTTCAATCCGAAAACCTTAATCCAAGATCATTGAGACGCCACGATTCAATCAAGGTGCAGCGATCACCGCTCAAGCGATCGCCGCCTGAATTCGAACCCGTCGCAACGAAGGTCATCAGCAGAAGAATCCGAGCTTGGGCGCGGAACATCGACTCGAAAACGACGGCTTACGCACCGAACTTTGATAATCGACCTGCGTTGGCCATGGCCATTCCCATCAAATACTGGGCTTGAAATTGTCCTAGCCCGCCCCGCAAGCATGATTCTTCGCCAAAGGTGGTGCACGAATCCGGACGGCAGCAATCCGAGTACAACAACGTTGGCACCGGATGCCAACTATGACTCTTCAAATACGCCGGAGTACTATGGTCCCCGGTCACTATCATGACGGATGGGCCAAGTTTTCGAATGGCTGGGATGACATTGTCCAATTCCTCGATTCGCCGGACTTTCGCGACAAAGTCTCCGTCTTCACCGGCCGCATCGGTATACTTGAAGTGCAAGAAAAAGAAGTCGTATTTTGACCAATTCTCTTTCAAAACCTCAATCTGTTGGGGCAAGTCTTTAGCTTGGCCGACAATGTCCATGCCAACCAAACTAGCAAGCCCTTTGTACATCGGGTAAACCGCAATCGCGGCAGCTCGCAAGCCGTAGAGTTCCTGATACGAAGGAATTTGTGGCTTGGCCGAAAAACCGCGTAACGTGAGACCGTTGGCCTTCGGTTCGTTCTTGATCAACTCGCGAGCTTGAGCCACGAATTGGTTCGCTAGATCAGCTGTCTTTTGACTAGCTGGGTCGTCGGCAACGGCTGCCAGCGGTGGAACACCTACTTGTTGTGGGTCGGTATCACGCACGTTTCCGCCAAGTCCCGGGGCCCGGAAAATGACGACAAAACGATGCTCCTTGACGGCTTCAACAATCACCTCGACACCTGGCAGTTTGACTTGCTGCAGTTTTTTTACAACACCCAAGCTCTCCTCAGAAGCGATCCGTCCAGCCCGACGGTCAGAGATTTTTCCAGCAGCGTCCAAAGTACAGAAATTGCCGCGAACCGCAACATCTTGGCCTTGAAGCTCCAAGCCAATTCCCGTCGCTTCCAAGGCGCCGCGGCCAATCAAGAACTGCAAAGGATCATATCCGAACAACCCCAAATGCCCGGGACCGCTGCCTGGCGCAATCCCTGGCAGAACGGGGATGCTCAAACCACACACACCGTCCGCAACGAGTGCGTCCAAGTGCGGCGTGTGAGCGGCTTCCAACTCGGTTTTTCCGCCCGGCTGCATCGGCAGGCCGCCCAAGCCATCCGCAACCAACATCACGATTTTCGAATCATTCTTGACATGCAGGTCGCGCATCAGGTCTTGATAACTTAGCATTGGCGATTCTCCAGACTTATTGGTCGTGCCCCTTTTTTCTCCGCCAGAAGTCTATCACTTGGGTGGGGAGTGGGGAGTGGGGAGTGGCAACGTCGTGAAGCATTTTTGCCCTATGAGTGATGGGATTTCTTTTTTCGAGAGCTATACAAAAAGGCCCCCCACGCAAAACCAACTGAATCGTGTCCGTCGGAAAGGACACTGGCCTGGAGTCGTTTGCGGCACTCAGCGAACCTCAAGGATGCTCGGAGAGCAAGCCGTTCCAGCCGGAGTGTTGAAAGGGGCACATCAATCTGAGGCGGAGGAGGTGTTGGACCTAGACAATGTCGCCTTGAAGATTCTTTAACCCTGCAACAACGCGCAACTCCATTGCATCGATGTAGTCCTGACGGTCCTCGGACCAGATCGGATGATTGCCCGTGATGCCGATTCGCTCCCAAGAATTGTCAACGACGGATCCACATGGTGCCTGCGGATACAACGATACTTCGTCGCAAGTGTGGGCGGCAGTCGCTTCTGTTCCTTGAACCGGATCAAACCTCGCTGCCATTTCCAGAACTGGAATGGCGCACCAAACCGGTTCGGGAGAACTGACTTTATTAACGTGCCCCCAGCAATCTTGGGTCTCTAAACTCTTCTGGCCGCCCTCAGTCTGCTGGAGATAAATGGTTGGCTAACTGGTTAGCAACCCAAACTCGCCTGCCAACCACAGATTTTTTCCGCCATCAATTTACCCTCACCCAACTTTCTCATGTTCTCGGCTCAAACTCATGCCTTGAGGAACCGTACTGTTAAGAAGATGGCGGCAAGAAGGTATAGTCGCGCTGGGAATCGTTCGAAAGGAAACCGCCGGAAAGCAAACGGTTAATGAACACTAATGAACGCAAATCAATACAACGGCCAAGCAGGCATTGCGGTTGTCTTGATCTCGGCCAAGCCAAGTCAATTGATAAGGAACTAGTGATTGCACTCGGAGCGTAGGAATCTCGCCAATTCATTCGGCGGAAGGTTAGGCTTCTCGCTACAGGCGTTTGCAGCGGATTTGCAGGCCCTAAAACCGCTTGCATCTCGGACACGTCGATAAGCAGTTCGATCGGGTTTAACACTCAGGTTCGATCTAACAGGCTTCGCGTCACGATGTTTACTTCAAATAAATGTGTGGCACCGCCTTTCAGTCAATGAATGGGCGACACCGTCTTTGGGTCGTCTCATGGTCTATGAATGGGTGGCACCTTCTTTTTGTCCTCTCAAAATCTATGGATCGGTGGCACCGCCTTGGGGTCTTTCAATACGGTCACGCACCGAAACGGCAAAAGCTTGCGTTCGCAAGTTCGGACGTTTCTCTCGAACACACTCCAAGCGAGGGCCTCCCCATCGTCTAACGCTGTGAAGCATTTTGTTCGATCCTCATAGGCAAGAATGGGCCGAAACAGCCCTAGCCAATGGGCGCAAGCCACCGGTCAGAGTGACATCTTGGACTTCGGTTGAAGTCAGTCGCATGATAACTCGACTTATCAAGAGGCTGATCGAGACGCACTTCACCAGTCGCGGCAGCTTGGTCCTCATTGCGGCCATCAACGAGAATCCATAGACCAACAATCGATGGCGGCCCGTGCTCCTGTCACCAGAATACTGCGAGTCCTCTTTTACCAGCCGCAGCGACCACGGCTGAGCTGGCGGCCGCAAAATTGTGCCGGCCCGTTCGAGCTTATGATCGTTGGGCAAAATGCTTCCGTGCGTTGGGGAGAAGAGCGTGTCGTTTGGGTGCAATAACAGGCTGTTGGTTGGAGAGCGATCACGAGCAGCAGGCTGCCGGGGGAAAGCGGCAGCTGGCTGTGGGTGGAAGTCTAAAGGCTATGCCAGCCCTGTCATCGGACTTTTCACGATGTTTCGACAGATTCGGTGCGTGGCGATTGTCTTGGGGGCGTGGTGAATCCGAGATACTGCAGAGAATCACGCTCGGCAACGGCCATGCCGGAGCTTTCAAACGGGAACCGTGTGTCAGCATGGCGGTGGGAACCGCGTGTGTGCATGGCGGTGGGAACCGCGTGTGTGCATGGCGGTGGGAACCGCGTTCAGCTTCCGCGCGGGAGCCGTTGCGGTCTAGGTGGCGTTTTAAGGCACGGAGCCTGTCGTTCGACCACTGAAAACGGTGGGCTACGAGAATCTCGCCGACAGACCCGCGATCCAACCGAGACGGGGCGGGGCGGCATGCTCGCGACGCAACTTGCGATCCTTCGGCATGAACCAGTCGAGGGCGGAATGGGGAGTGGGAGAGAATTTGGAGTTTTGCTCTAATTGCGAAGTTGTGCGGAGCAACGAACGTGCTTGAATTCGAGACGTCGTTGTGGCGGGCGTTCAGTTACTTAGCGTTACTGTGACTTTCATGCATTCAATCAACAAACAAAACGACTACCTGATCGGGATTGACTCGGACGGATGTGTATTCGACACGATGGAACTGAAGCACAAAGAGTGTTTTATTCCGAACATCATTCGGTTTTACGGGCTTCAAGGAGTTAGTAAGTACGCGCGGCAAGCAGCCGAGTTCGTGAACCTCTATTCGAAAAGTCGGGGAATCAACCGTTTTCCGGCCTTGGTCGAAACCGTCGAGTGGCTGAATCGGCGCCCCGAAATAAGACAACGTGGCCTTCGATTCGCGCTTCCGGAGAGCCTGGTCGCTTGGGTCAAGCGAGAGGACAAATTGGGTAATCCGGCTCTGCGGCAAGCCGTCGAGGCCACTGGTGATAGCGGCTTAACTCAGGCTCTCGAATGGTCCGTCGCGGTGAATGACGATATCGAAAAAATGGTCCATGGAGTGGGCCCTTTCCCATTGGTCAATGAGTGCTTGGATATGATGAACCGGCAAGCGGACCTGTTTGTTTGTTCGGCGACCCCTAATGCGGCACTGGAAAGCGAATGGGCGGAACATGGGCTGCGCTCTTTTGTGCAAGCCATTTGCGGGCAAGAAGCAGGAAGCAAGAAAGAGAACTTGGCCAACGCCCGCCAGTACCCGGCCAATCATTGTTTGATGATTGGAGATGCCCCCGGCGATTACAAAGCCGCAGCGGCGAACCATTGCTTGTTCTTTCCGATTGTGCCGGGCCAAGAAGCCGAAAGTTGGGCTCGACTCTACAACGAAGGACTAGACCATTTCTTTCAGGGGCGATTCGCGGGCGAATACCAGGCCCAGTTATTGCGGGAATTCGACGCAGCCTTGCCGGACTTGCCGCCGTGGCCCGTTGTCGGCTAGGCTCAGCGGCAGATGCGCCCGCGATTTTCGCGAAGTGTCCAACGATTCACAACCAACTTCCCGTCCATTACTCCGTTTTGAAAGCGACAAAAAAGTTATGAGCACCGCGACCTGCGATTTTGCGATGATTGGTCTGGCTGTGATGGGGGAAAACTTGGCGCTGAATGTCGAAAGCCGAGGGTACACCGTCGCCGTTTATAACCGGACCGCATCGGTCACGGACGAGTTCTTGGCGGGAAAAGCGTCGGGACGACGGGTCGTTGGTTGCCATTCGCTGGAAGACTTGGTTCGTTCGCTGAAACGCCCACGCAAGATCATGATGCTTGTGAAAGCCGGGCCGGCAGTCGATGCGATCATCGCCCAACTCAAGCCGTTGTTGGAGCCAGGCGATGTCATTATTGATGGCGGAAACACGCACTATATCGATACGGAGCGGCGGACCGCGGAAGTCGAGGCGATGGGCTTCTTGTTCTGCGGTAGTGGGGTATCGGGTGGCGAAGAAGGCGCGTTGAAAGGCCCCAGCTTGATGCCAGGTGGATCGCCGGGTTCGTGGGAAATTGTGAAGCCAATTTTTCAAGCCATTGCGGCCAAGGTTGGCCCGAATAACGACATTCCGTGCTGCGAATGGGTGGGACCGCGTGGTGCTGGGCACTACGTCAAAATGGTCCACAACGGCATCGAGTACGGCGACATGCAGTTGATTTGCGAGGCCTACCTTTTGCTCAAGGAAGCGGCCGGGCTGAACAACGACGAAATGTACGAAGTATTCGATGAGTGGAACAACGGCGAATTGCAAAGTTACTTGATCGAAATTTCGCGGGACATTTTCAGTGTCAAAGATCCGTTGGGCAATGGGCATTTGGTCGATCGAGTGTTGGATGTCGCCGGTGCCAAAGGGACAGGAAAGTGGATGAGCCAATTGGCCTTGGATCTGGGAACCCCGAGTACGCTGGTGACGACGGCGGTCTTCGCCCGCGGGATATCGGCCATGAAAGATCAGCGTGTTCGCGCGTCACAAGTTCTCGCCGGACCAGCCCCGAAAAATGCCATTCAACTCATTGGCAACCGGGAGCAGTTTATCGAAGAAGTTCGCCAAGCCTTGTACGCTTCGAAAATTTGCAGTTACGCACAAGGATTCGTGCAATTGCAAGCGGCTTCGCAAGAGCACCAATGGAACTTGAATTACGGAAATTGCGCCTTGCTATGGCGAGGCGGCTGCATCATTCGCGCCCAGTTCTTGGATGTGATCAAAGCCGCCTTTGACAAGCAACCGAACTTGGAAAACCTGCTCTTGGCAGACTACTTCAAGCAAGCCGTCAACAAAGCTCAGGCCGCCTGGCGCAAAGTGATTGTAGTTGCGACGGAACTCGGATTGCCGGTCCCAGCCTTCAGTGCGGCGTTGTCCTACTACGACAGTTATCGTCGAGCCAGGCTGCCCATGAATTTGTTGCAATCGCAGCGAGATTACTTTGGTGCACACACGTACCAACGGGATGACCGAACTGGTACCTTCCACACGGAATGGCTGGAACTGCGACGTCCGCAGTAAGCTTTGTGGGTCGTTGCCTCGTCGTTATTCGTCTTTGTGCAGCGTCAGACGCACCGAGATCGCGTATCGCTGGCCGTTGCGAAATACAGTCAGCGATAACGGTTCGTTGATCGGCGATTGACTGACCAACAAAACGAAATGCGAGTCGTCGCGAACTTGTTGGTTGTCGAATTCCAGGATGACATCGCCGATTTCAAGGCCCGATTCGGCGGCTGGGGAATCCGCACCAATTCGCAGCACTCTAGCTCCAAAGACGGTATTCAAACCCAGACTGGCCGCGGTTTTGGCCGAGTACTGCGAGTCCAAATGCACACCCAGGAAGGCTCGTCGGACGCGGCCGTAGTCAATCAAATCGGTGGCAACCCGATGAGCCATACGAATGGGAATGGAAAAGCCAATCCCATCATTGCCACCCGAATTGCTGGCGATTGCCGTATTGATTGCGATGACTTGGCCCTGCAAGTTTATCAGTGGCCCGCCGCTGTTGCCCGGATTGATGGCAGCGTCAGTTTGGAAAAAATCTTGGTACGCAACGCCCGACTTTCCCAAGTCCAAGTTACGGCGACCGGTCGCGCTGATGATCCCGGAACTGACCGAGTGATTCAAGCCGAACGGGCTGCCAATTGCGACCACGAAATCACCAACTCCAACTTGGTCACTGTCGCCCAAAGGCGCCGGAGTCAAACCCGTCGCGTTAAGCCCCAATACGGCCAAATCCGTTTTCGAATCTTCCCAAATCTGCGTCGGATAGTAGAACGTCCCATCGTGAAACTGAACAAAGATACTGTTGGCCGTCGCCCCATTGATCACATGACGATTGGTGAGAACGTAAAACTTGTCACGATGCTCCAAGATGATCCCGGCCCCCGCCTCTTCGGTTTCCACGGTTCTTGAAGCGTCGCGTCCACCTGTCAACAAGCGATCTTCGCTGGTCGTGACTTTCTTGGCTTCGATATGCACGACACTGGGCGCTGTCCAAGCCACGACTTTTTTCAGCTGACTGTAAACTTCGAGTGTCGGCGCATCCAATGGCAGGGCAGGGCGATAAACGGTTGTTCGCTGCCCACTTGTGGCTTCCGCTGGAAACGAACCGGATTGAGGTCGTGACGAATCGTTGCGAATAGGTTGTCCCAACACCGGCGTTGGCGACGACTGCGCCATGGCAAACGGGCCGCCCAAACTCCAAGCCCACAGAATCATTAAGAATCCGACGGTTCGAGCATTCCGGATCAGGCAAAACGATAGTGGATGTGAGTTCATTGGGATGCTTGTCGGCAAAGGGCACGTGAACGAACATTCACGTTGGAGGGTCTTTGTCATCATCAGAGAAAACATGACTCAATAGGTCCGTTAACATGGTCCCAAATTCGTCGCGTTTCACCGATCAAACCGTCACGTCTAATCGTAGCGTTCAGGTAAACAAAACGCCAAACGTAAACTTGCGGTCTATTGCGATTTCTTCCAACTATTACGTTCGCGCCGTCGGAAAGGTTTGCCTAACCCACAAATTTTCGCAAGATTGTCGGTCGCTTGTGGGGTTATGCTGTTCGACTTGGTCATTTGCTCGTGGTAATCCCTAATGTTGATTCTTTCGTCAAAGGTGTCACTCGACGGTCCTTGTGGCAAAGACGGGCTTCTATTTGGAGTAAGCACTTGCTGCTTTTGGAATGACAAAGTTTGCGAGACCGTTAGAACCGATACATTCGACACAGTCCGGCGTTGAAACATTTGTTTTCAGGTCTCGGCTGATTGGTCTGAACGACGAAAACATCCGATCTCAAGGGAAAGGCACGGGAACTGTGGACCGAGTTCCAGACGGGACCTTTGCCAAATATTCGTGCCGATAGACCGACATCCGGATGTTTTTCCCAGAACCCCCAAACTAACAGTTTGACACTGGTTTTGAGCCCATTTAGAATTGCATCTGGATTGGTAAGCGTTTGCCGAGCGGGGTTTTTGGCGTCGGATTCGTTGCCGAATAGTGTTTTTTTTGCTTAATTTTGCTCGATCGGTCTCTAAGCCGGTCGTGTCAGAATTTCAGGGAGTTGCCGATGGCGCTGCGTGAGAATCAAGTCTATACGATTGGCCTGATCATTTCGGTGATGTTGACCGTGGTCCTGGGGCTATTGGCATTTTTCGGCTTCAGCAGTGCGTCGCAAGAAAGCGTACGTGCTCAAGAAGCTGAAAAGAAGCTGAAGGAAGAACGAGCGGTTCGTGAGTCAGCCGAAAGCGCTGTGACGGCGATGAAGATCATGGTTGGGGTTTCAGCCAGCAGTTCCTTGCAAGACGCCATTGGTGGCGTTACCGATGCGGAGTTGCAGAAGGACATCTCCGAAGCACAAACGATGTTCAACAACGACATGAAGCTGTTCACTTCGGGATCAGAAGACGCCGCGAATCGCTCTTACAGTAGCTTGGTGAAGAACCTGTTGACGGTCGTGAACAACACGAACAATAGCCTGCGTGTCGAGACCGAAAACGTCAACATCGCGAATACTGAGAAGAAGACCGATGTTGAAAAGGCAAATGCTCGGGCGGACGGCTTGCAACAAGAAGTAACAACCCTTAACGCACGAGTGGCCCAGCTGCAAACAGAGCTAGAAACGGCCAAGAATGATTTTGCAGCGAAATTGGCGGCGGCAGAAGAAGCGCACAACCAAGGCGTCAAGACCTTCCGTGATCAAATTGCGGCTTTGACAACCGAACGTGACGCCCTCAACAACAAGGCCAACAAGACCGAAGAGGTTTTGAATGCGAAAGTGGTTCAATTGCAGCAATACGAACGGAAAAAGTTCTTGATTGCGGATGGTCGGATCGTTGACCTTTCCCCGACAACCGGCCGAGTATATGTCAACTTAGGTTCGGAAGATGGACTCTATCGCAAGATTAGCTTCAGCGTGTTTGGCCGCGGAGTGGAGTTGGAAGCCGGCTTGGAGAAGGCCACCATTGAAATCACCAATATTTTGGGACCTCACTCCTCCGAGGCACGCATCCTTGGCCAGAACGAGCGGGACCCGATTTTGCCAAACGACCAAATTGTAACGGCAACGTGGGAACCAGGTGGATACAAAGTCCCGGTTGCCATCAGTGGGATTATCGATCTGAATGGCGATGGGGAATCGGATTTGGAACGGCTCAAGGGGTTCATTGTCAAGAACCATGGGCAGATTTCGGCGGTCATGAACGAAGTCGGCGAAATCGAAGGTAAGATCGATTTAAACACCCGCTATCTGATCGTTGGTGACGAGCCGCAAGAAGATCGGGCTCGGCAAGCGTTCAGCAAACTGGACTTGGATGCTGGGACTTATCGAGTCCAAAAGATCTCGGTTCGCGAGTTTTTGCACCTCAATGGCTTTCATCCGGAACCGAGCATTCGCAGCTTGGATAGCATGGAGCCGAAGATCGAAGGTTTTGAACCACGCCGTCCACCGGCCAATGGCTCGGCCTTTACCCAACAGTAGAGGGTTCGTCCCCTCGAATTGGGGCTTGTCGATTGGATTTATTTGACAAAAAACCGGCACGACGGGCGTGTTCACGCTTGAAGCCGCCGGTTTTCTTCGTTAAACTGCTCCCCCACGTCAAGCTGAAACGGCCGAAGTGATCGTTTCAGTGCGGATGTTTGATAGCGTTTGTGAAAGGTGTGCGAATGGCTCGGGAATGCGAAGTTTGCGGCAAGAAGCCCTTGACCGGTAAGCAGATTGAAATTCGCGGTGTCGCCAAGTATTTGGGCGGTGTGGGTACCAAGGTAACCGGTATCACCAAGCGGAAATTTCGGCCGAATTTGAAGAGCGTCAAGGTTTCGCTACCCAATGGGGAAATTCGTCGCATGCGAGTTTGTACTCAGTGCATCCGCAGCGGTAGAATCACCAAAGCGATCAAAGCCAAACCATTTGCACTGCCGACGGCCTAGTTCGAACCCAGGTGCTCTGTCCAAGGGAATTCTCCTCGAAGGGTTCTCATTGGGGGGGGTGATCTGGGTGTTGGTTGCCGGACAATTGCATAAATAGAATTATTGAAAGCGAGTTGGTTTGGGCCTGCTCGCTTTTTTTCGTTTGATCACGGCAGTCCCCGGCCGGGACAATTTGTTTTTCACGTCGGGGCGTCCGGACCGTCTAGTATTCGTGGGCATGGCGTCAAGTTTTCCCAAGAGAGTTTGCGACTCGGAGTTTCAGGATTGGTAAAGTCAGCCGACCGCAGATCCAATACGGACACAAAAATGGAGCCTGCCTGGGGCCGGTGGGGCCCGGTGGCTAGGGGACTTGTGAGTATTTGGCTTGGTTATCACGTGTTGGCGATGTTTGTTTCGCCTTGGGCCGTTCCGCCGACGAGCCAATTAGCAATTTCTGTTCAAAGCTACGTCGCCCATTATCAGACGGTTTTGTATCTGAATCATGGTTATCGCTTTTTTGCTCCGGACCCTGGTCCAGCGAATATCGTTGGATTTTCGGTGATAAAAGCCGACGGTTCGCAAATCAACGGGATTTTCCCAGATCGAAATGCGATCAACCGAGACTATCCTCGGCTGAACTATCATCGGTGGTTCATGTGGTCCGAGACGTTGGGGCGAATGTTTTCGCAATGGGTTTCCCCGTCCGACTTCGCGCGCTATGTCGAACTGGAAAACGCGCGAGCGGATGAGCTAAGGCAGAGTGGCTTGGCACTGGAGGCCGATCGTGTGATGGCCGGCCTAAACCTTGATCAGCAAGTTTGGGCAGTTGCGGACCGAGATCGGGTTCGTATCTTGACCCGAGTTGCCCAAGAGTTATTGAAGCGGCATCAGGGAGTGGAACTTCGCTTGACGATGAATCAAAGAATGATTCCGTCGCTGTCGGAAGCTCGAGCTGGCATGCAAACCTCGGATTCGCGACTGTTGGAACCGGAGCGAGCTATTGAACTTGGTCGATGGCGATGGGATGTTGCGACTGGATCGGCGCAAATCTTGGAAGCTGGCGACTCGCCATCAACAGAGCCGACGATTGAAGAGTTCCCCACACGCAGCGAGAGTTCTGAAAATGAATGATCCGCGTCGCCTGCATCTCCTGTTTAATGCGGTCTGCGCTCAGGTGTTGGCGTATCTGGTTCAGTCGGGGACTGAACTATGGCTCGGGTGGAATTCTTTTTGGTTTACCCCACGTCGCACCTATTGGTTAGGCTTGCTACGAATTGGCGCGGGCTGCATGGCTCTATACACGCACGCCGTCTGGACCATCGACTTTGAAGCCTTCTTGGGCACCGATCGGATGATCGGCCCGGAGATTGCGCCGCAGATGAATCCGACCTCTTGGCACTGGAGCCACTTTGATGTCGTCTCCGGTTCGCAGTCGCTATGGGCGCTACACTGGGTTGCGATTGGCTCGTTTGCGGCTTTTACGGTTGGAGTCGGTATGCCCTGGACGGGTTGGCTCGCTGCTTTTTTTGCCATCTCGTATGCTCATCGGGCTACGGGAGCATTGTTCGGGTTGGATCAAATGAATGTCGCATTGGTCACTTACCTGACTTTGGGCGGGGCAGGGCGGTCGTGGAGCGTCGACCAATGGTGGCGACAACGTCGGTCAATCGCAGAGGGAAGTGCTACCTCACCGGATGAACTGAGTGTGTGGGCGAACATTGGAACTCGGCTAATCCAATTACAGCTATGTATCATTTATTGGTTTGCTGGGACTGGAAAGCTTCAGGGCGTCACGTGGTGGAACGGCGAAGCGATGTGGGGTGCATTGGCTTCGTATCAATATCAATCTATCGACATGACTTGGTTACACGAATACCCAAATCTATTGGCCCTTGCCACTCATTTGACAATTGTTTGGGAGATTAGTTACACGTTTCTGGTGTGGCCCAAAAGAACTCGTCCAGTGGTCATTGGAATGGCGGTCTTGGTCCATGTCGGAATCGGCGTATTGCTGGGGATGATGACGTTTGGCGTGATCATGGTGATCGCGAACTTGGCATTCGTTGAATGGAAAGACTTATTTTTGACGCGTAATGAAACCCGCCGGTCGTGACGGACTCAACGATGGTAGCTAGAATTCCCCTGGAACTCATGGGCGAAACCTATAACGATTGGCTCCCAGAGCCGACAGCGATTGTTGAATTCGAGCGGGCGATTGCCTGCATGTTAGATGAAAATGCGGTTCAGATAGCGAAAGCGTTCCTTTGTCAGATGTCTGAGATATGCGGTACTTGAAGTTGACCGTCGCTTACGACGGCACCCACTTTGTCGGCTGGCAGATTCAGCCCAATGGGCCAAGTATTCAAGGTCATCTACAAGAGGCTTGGCAGGCGGTCACCGGAGAATCGCTGGTGATGACGGGCTCTGGCCGCACGGACTCTGGGGTTCATGCCGTGGGGCAAGTTGCGAGTTTGGTAACCCACCATCCGTTACCCGTCGCTGCGATTCCAGGCGCGCTGAATGCAAACCTTCCGGAAACAATCGTTGTGCGGGAGGCGAGGGAAATGGACTATGATTTCCATGCGATTCGCGATGCCGTCGCCAAGACATATCGTTACACGATTCAGATGGGACGCCGGCGCAGCCCGTTCCTGTTGCAACGAAGTTGGTACGTCCCGCGCGAGTTGGATACTGAGTTGATGAGCAGGGCAGGGCAGTTGTTTATCGGTCGTCACGACTTCGCAAGTCTACAGTCGGCCGGTGCCCCGCGTCGCTCAACCATACGCACCATTCTGAAGATGGTCTGTGAAACGATAGATGTCGATGGCTTTCCTTTGTTTCAAGTCTACGTGACGGGCGACGGATTTCTTTACAACATGGTGCGGAACCTTGTTGGCACGCTCATGCTCGTCGGACGCAAACGATTGCTCCCCGAAGACATTCCCAAGATTTTGGCGGCAAAAGATCGCACGATTGCTGGACCAACCGCCCCTGCGGCTGGTTTAACTTTGATGCATGTTGAATATCAACGACCCGATCAAGTGAACGGCGTATGAAAATCGTACATGTCATTACGCGAATGATTATCGGCGGCGCTCAGGAGAACACGCTCTATAACTGTCTGGATTTGGCGCGAGACTTTGGGGACGAGGTTACTTTGTTGACTGGACCGACGACTGGTCCTGAAGGCCAGTTATTGGAGGGCCTGAGCGAAGAGGCACGCCAGTCGATTCGCATCGAAGTGATTCCTACTTTACGCCGAAGCATTCACCCACTGGATGACCGACGCGCGCTGCTGGCGATCTCGTCGGCGATCAAGCAGATTCGGCCCGATGTGGTGCATACGCATAGTGCGAAAGCGGGCTTCTTGGGACGATTAGCCGCATGGCGGTTGCAAGTTCCGGCGGTTGTTCACACGGTGCACGGTGCCCCGTTCCATGAGTATCAAAATCGAGGTAGTTATTGGCTGTTTCGCTGGCTCGAGTGGCACGCGGCCAAACACTGTCATCACATGATCAGCGTGGCGGACGCCATGACGGATTTGATGGTGGCGGCGCGGGTGGCTCGACGCGAGAAATTTACCACGATTTACAGTGGAATGGAGGTTCAGCCATTTCTAGAGGCCTTTCAACAAAGAGCCGCGACGCGAAGGGAATGGAATTTTCAGGAAAAGGATCTCGTGGTTGGCAAGATCGCGAGATTGGCTCCGCTGAAAGGGCACGAGTACTTGTTGCAAAGTGCGATCGCCGTCATTCAACAGAACCCGCGAGTCAAGTTCTTCTTGGTAGGCAATGGAACCAAGACAGAAGAAATCAAACGCGAGATTGACCGGTTAGGACTCAGCGATCATTTTGTACTTACCGGGTTGGTGGCACCCCGTCAAATCCCGAGCCTGATTTCGGCGATGGACGTGGTGGTCCATACGAGTCTCCGAGAAGGCTTGGCTCGCGTTCTGCCGCAGGCTTTGCTGGCGGGGGTTCCCGTGGTATCGTTTGATATCGACGGTGCTCGCGAAGTTTGCGTAGACGGAGAAACCGGTGGGTTGGTTGCACCCCGCGATACGACCGGCTTGACGCAGTGCCTACTGCGATTGGCTGGCGACGCTGAACTTCGCAGCCGGTTGGGCAGGGCAGGGCAAGATCGCTGCCGACAGGTTTTCGACCACCATTACATGACCGAAAAAATCCGCGAAGTGTATCGACAAGTTTTGAGGTAAGCCCATGGCAAGTGGACAACATTTCTTGGGACCTTTTCAATTGGTTCGGATCATTCGTGCCGGCCAAACTTGTCAGGTTTGGGAAGCATTAAGAACGGGCACGGACGAACGAGTTGCATTGAAGGTCTTGTTGCAAGAACATCTTCGGAAGAAGGAACTCGTGGAAGCCTTGCGCCACGAGGCCAATGTAGGCAAGACGTTGGATCATCCGCGAGTCATTAAGATTCATGGCTTTTACCAGCAGCACTCGCTGCCGTTCGTCGCGATGGAGCTTTTTGCTGCCAACAACATCAAGCAAGAGGTGCGGGATAACTTGGACCGTCTGTTGTTGGATATCGACTCGGTGTTGGTTGCATGTTGCGAAGGCGTCGCGCACTTACATAAGAAGGGCTGGATTCACTGCGACATGAAACCCGACAATTTCCTGATCGACCCCAGCACAAGAATTGTCAAACTAATTGACTTTTCGATTGCTCAAAAATTCCAGAAGTCGATCTTCGGTGGTTGGGGAGGAAGCAACAAGTCGGTTTCGGGCACGCGAAGCTATATGTCTCCCGAACAGATTCGCAACAAACCGTTATCAACGGCCACGGATGTTTATGGTTTGGGTTGCACATTCTTTGAAATGGTTAGTGGCAAATTGCCTTACACAGCCAGCAATCCGAATGAACTGCTTTCGAAACACTTAGGCTCTCCTATCCCTTCGGTGTTGCCAGCCAACAACTTGGTCTCCGATGCGTTTGCTGATATCTTGACCAAGATGATGGCCAAAAACCCGGCGGATCGTTATCAGACCGTTGACACGGTCTTGAGTGAGATCAAGAAGGTCCGTGTCCTGCGACCTGGGTCCCAGAAAAAAGTACAAGCTCGTATCGATGGAACCAATTGAGATTGATGTTCCTGAGTACGACATATCCCCCTAAATAAAAGCTGAACGCCATGAAAACTGATTTCTATTTGCCGTTTGAGACGTCACTAAAGAACATCCAAGCCGAAATCGATGCGGCCTCCGGTCAACAAGATGGTTCGAGCGAGCAACAAGAGAAGATTCGTCAACTCCGCCAGCAATGGGTTGATGCCGCTCGTGAAATTTACAGCAATCTGACACCTTGGCAAACCGTTCAAGTTGCTCGGCATAAGGATCGTCCGCATACCGTCGATTACTTAAGTTTGGTGTTTGATGAGTTCGTCGAATTGCACGGAGACAAGTTTTTTGGCGATGACCGTGCGATTCGCACTGGCTTTGCCAAACTCGATGATCGGAAGGTGATGGTCATTGGCCACCAAAAAGGCCGGAACTACCAAGAGCGAACAGAAAACTATTTCGGCTGCGCTCACCCTGAGGGCTATCGCAAAGCGATGGGCAAGATGAAGTTGGCTGCAAAGTTCGGCTTGCCAGTGATCTGCTTCATCGACACGCCAGGCGCCTATCCGGGCGTTGGGGCGGAAGAACGCGGCCAGGCTCAAGTGATTGCTGAAAGCATGTTCTTGATGTCGCAATTGGAAACGCCGATTGTCTGTATCGTTATCGGCGAAGGAGGATCAGGAGGCGCGTTGGGGATTGGTGTCGGTGACAAAGTCGCGATGCTCCAACATTCCTATTATTCAGTGATTAGCCCAGAAGGTTGTGCGGGCATTTTGTGGAAGAGTTCCGAGTTCGCGGAGTTGGCTGCCGACGCGTTGAAGTTTACTTCCAAGAACTTGGCCGAATTGAACGTGGTCGATGATGTGATCGAAGAACCAATCGGTGGTGCCCATCGCGATCCGCATGAAATGGCCAATCGCGTCAAGAAATACCTACTGCAATGCCTGGATGAATTATCACAATTGCCCAAGTCGAGCCTGGCGCAGAATCGCTACCAAAAATTCCGTAAATTAGGAATGTTCCTGGAACCAGAGGTTAGCCGTTAATTAACTCGTTTTCATGTTCTGAAGATTCCACTGCGTAAATTCCTCTGCCAATTCGTGTTCGTACCGCACTGAGAATCAGGCCATGAATTTCGCGCGTTGGATTCGCGCGCGATCGGTTCACTTCAGATTCTGAAAATTCGTCTCCCGAATTGCTCAGCCAATTCGTGTTCGTACCGCACTGAGAATCAGGCCATGAATTTCGCGCGTTGCATTCGCGCGATCGGATAACTTCAGATTCTGAAAATTTCTCTTGCCGAATTCCTTTGTCAATTCGTGTTGATGCCGCGCTGAGAATCAGGCACCGGAATCTGGGCAATAGATTCTCCCGTGATCGGATCGCTTCTGATCCAGTCAATTCCAACCCTAATTCTAACGTCCGATAATGTTTCTTATGTTCGGTTTGTACTGGGGTTTTAGGCCGGAAAATGCGGATTTAACCGAAAAGCCATTCGAATCCGGTATTCGACCATGGATCAACCTACAGGCCTGCGTATTCCACGATTGAACCCTAGTGCTTCACTTACACACCAGGACGTGGCGGCGGATCCGCCGACTTCGGCGGAGCAAGATTGTTGTAGCCCATCTCTTCGTTCAATCGTTGGATGTACGGAGCCAAAACTTCGTTGACTGCCGGCGGAAATAGTCGCTGGTATTCGTTGATCCAGCGAGTGATGTGCATCCCAGATTTGGACCGCGTCACGTATTGGCGCTGGCCATCTTCGAGCAGCGTCACGGAGAACAGCGTAACCGTCACGCACATCAAGACACCTGAGATTGCACCGAGGATCGCTCCGGCATGACGGTCAAAATCCTTTAAAGCCATTTTTTCGATAGAACGCCGTACAAAGCCAAAACCAATCCAAATCACCAAACTGGTCGCCAAATAGAGTAGCAACATCGCCGCGAGTTTATTCAGCGGAGCGTCCACCTTAATGAATTGAGATACGGGCTCGCTGAAGCGAATGGCAACAAAATAGCTGACGACCAACGCCGCAATCGTCGCGATTTGCCAAGCCATTCCTTTGAGAGCACCAAACACCACCGCGCCAACCAAAATGGCCAACATGATGATATCGTAGATTTCCATGCTTGAAACTCACTCCTGTGTCAATCCAACCGCCTCCTGGTTCCTCCGATCCCGGGCGCGGCAGCATGACGGATGCTGCGGGATTAGGTCAATGCCATTCGTAGATGCTAGCAATTCGCACGTAAGCGATTCCTCTTGGAGCAATTGCTGAAAATTGGTTTACTGCGGGGGATGGCCGATTTCAAGACTCATATCACTGTCAGCACGGGCTTGGGCATCGCTTATGGTGCCTTGGGCTATTGGCAACACGAATTGCCGTTGGGCAATTGCGTGATTGCTGGGGCTATGTGCAGCTTGGCCGGTATGTTTCCCGACTTGGACAGCGATTCCGGTGTGCCGATTCGCGAACTAAAGTTGTTTACATCTGCCGTGATACCCATGCTGCTGATGGAACGCTTCCAGCGCATGGGCATGAATCATTCATCGATGGTCTTGGCCGGCGGATTGGCCTATTTCTTTATTCGCTTTTTCGTATTTCAAATGTTTCGACAGTACACGAAACATCGAGGCATGTGGCATAGCATTCCGGCAGCATTTATTGCTGCCATTGTCGCATTTTTGTTGAGCTCCAATCCGGACATTGGCATCCGCTTGTATCAAGCTTGGGCCGTGTTGTTGGGATTCCTGTCGCATTTGGTTTTGGATGAGGTTTATTCAGTCGATCTGAATGGTCGCCGTTTGAAGAAGTCGTTCGGGACCGCGTTAAAATTTTGGGGGACGAGTCCCTGGGCCAACTACTCAACCTACGTCAAACTTGCAGTCGTTGGACTCTTGGCCATCAACGACCCAATGCTGCAGATCTCGATCGAGCAAGACGAAACTCGGCTTTCTCCGATTGCCAAGACCGCCATCCAAAACCTTCAGTATTCGGCGCTTAGAAAATGGTTGCCACACGACAACTTGACACATCAAGAATTCAATCAACGGAACTTGCTGCCCATCATTCCGGGTTCCGGCCGCGCCCACCCCAGCACAAATCCAGCGGAAGAGCCGAGCTTCTTGGTGCAGTGGTGGCACTCCATCACCGGGAGAACTCGCGAGAATTCTTCCACCGGGAACGATGAAAAGGAAGCCGTTGCCAACCCAAACGTGACAAACGAACTTTGGCGTTGAAGCTGCAATTGCTCATTCGAAGAACTCGTCAATCTCGCTTGAGCCTTCATAATCGGCTGTCCACAATGATGGTGACTGGGCCATCATTGCAAAGCGTCAATTGCATGTCGGCTTGAAAGACTCCCGATTGCACTGGTAGATCTTGCTGGCGTGCTAACTCGATGAATTGTTCGTACATTCGTTTGGCGATTTCAGGCGGAGCAGCTTGGATAAAGCTGGGGCGTTTGCCTTTGCGACAATCGCCTAACAAAGTGAACTGGCTGACGACCAATAGACTGCCACCCACTTCACGCACGGACAGATTCATTTTCCCTTCGGAATCGGGAAAGACTCGGAGCCCAATAGACTTGTCGACCAAGTATTCTAGATCTCGCGTTGCGTCGCCTTGTTGAACCCCCAGCAAGATCACGAGCCCACGATCGATTTGGCCGACAATCTGATGTTCGACTTCAACTTGAGCTCGACGAACTCGCTGAATTACTGCTCGCATGTTTCCATCCAATCTTGCTGCGAATCCTCGGCCCACTCTACTCGCAATTCTATACTGACGACGTACGATAGGTGTCGCCGAAGGGATTGTCCAGAGAAGCCAATCCGAGGCCTGCGAACGAATTGTTGAGAGAATTGAACATGACACAACGAATTGCCATCACGATGGGTGACCCGGCGGGAGTCGGACCGGAAGTGATCGCGTCGGCCATGGCGTCCGGCGACTTGTACTCCGGTCACAGCGATCTCGTGGCGATCATCTTGGGACACCACCAGATCATGCAGCGAGCATTTCAACTGGTTGGTTCGCAACGCCAGGTGATTCGTTTGGATAACATCGAACAGTTCTTGGAACTGCCGCTCCCCCGTCAGCGCGACAGTATCTACTGCTTGAATTGTGTATCGGACGATTCGACGCATGTTTTGCCAGGAGTCGTGGACGGACGTGGTGGACAGGCGGCTTTCGAGGCCGTCAGAACCGCTGCTGAATTGGCCTTATCGGGACAGATCGATGCGATGGTAACGGCGCCCTTAAATAAACAGGCGTTGCATTTGGCGGGTCATCATTGGCCTGGACACACGGAGATGTTGGCCGAGCTCTGTGGTGTGTCGTCGGTGGCCATGATGTTGTATTTGCCACCATTCGACATTGCGGATCCGACCGTCGCAACTCTTCCGCCTCGATTACGTCTGGGGCCGCTCGGTTTGGGAATTGGTCATGTCACGCTTCACGTAGGAATGCGAGATGCGTTGGAGCAAATTCAAACAGCGCGCGTCTTGGAGACGTGTCAGTTGGTGCATCGAGTCATGGAAGGGTTCGCTTTGGCATTGGGCCATGACAACTCGGTCCGCCTCGGCGTAGCGGCCTTGAATCCTCATGCGGGAGAAAACGGGCTGTTTGGTCGCGAGGAACTGGAGATAATCAATCCGGCGGTCCACCAGGCGCGCGCGGCGGGGATTCTGGCCAGCGACGCTTTGCCATGCGACACCTTGATGGTGCGTGCTGCGGCTGGTGAATTTGATGGGTTGGTCGCGATGTATCATGATCAGGGTCACATCACTTTGAAGTTGCTGGGAATGCAGCGTGCGGTGAACATCGCTTTGGGCCTACCGATCATTCGAACCAGCGTCGCCCATGGGACCGCCTTTGACCGAGCCTGGCAAGGAACGGCGGATCATCAAAGCCTGTTGCATGCGGTTCGTGTCGCCAGCCAGTTGGCGCCGGTCGGTCGTTCACTTTTCGATCAGAGCCAAGTCCTGCGGGAGGTAAAGTTGTAACCGACGTGCGCTGCGTTTATACTGTGGCGCTCGCCCCGCCCCGCCCTCCCGCCCCAATGGACTCGATAGAACATGAGTCGTTCGTTATCCATCGACCAATGGACGTTGACCGGTTTGGTTTTGTTGGTGGCCGTTTGGTTGCCGATCCGTCAACTCAATGCCCAATCGGAACAGATCAATACGGCGAGTACTAGTTCGCCGACCGACGTGCCGGCGCAAAGAATCGATCTCGAGATCCAGCGAAAGCTCCAAGAGGCTGGTTTATCCGCCGCGTCGCAATGCAGTGACCACGAATTTGCCCGCAGGCTGTATTTGGATTTAACGGGCAGCATTCCAAACCTCGAACAATTAGATCGTTTTTTGTCCGACACGAACCCTGCCAAACGCGCAAGATTGATCGAGGAATTATTGGCTTCGGACGCTCACTTCGATTACTTTGCGACGATTTTCGACACGATGTTGATGGGCCGTAAAGAACAGAAGCTTGTCGAACGCCGCACGCACGGTTGGCACGCCTACTTGCGGCAAGTCTTTTCCGACAATCGTCCTTGGGATGAAGTGGTTCAAGAAATCTTGTTGGCGCGGGGTAAAGCCGACCAAAGAGGCCATCTGTGGTACTTGTACGAACGCGAAAACAAACATCAAGAAATTGCTGAGAGTATTGCCAAGTCGTTTTTCGGAGTGGACATCGCCTGTGCCCAGTGTCATGATCACTTGGCAGCCGAGGAAATCAAACAAGCCCATTATTGGGGTCTCGTAGGTTTCTTTCGCCGCAGCACCAACACCCAAACCGAAAACGGAATTGCGATTGCGGAATCGGCAGTTGGTGGTTTCGATGACTATGCCAATCCGCTATTGGGAACGACCGAAAAACTAACACTTTCATTTCTATTGCGGAATGATGTCTCCGAAGTTCACCCGGACGATCCTACCAAACAAGAAGATCGGGAGGACTTGTATGTTGCGATCCCGGGTGAACCGAAAGTTCCCGTGTTTTCCCGCCGCGAAAAATTCGTGGCCGAAATCGTGCAGGATCATCCGTTGCTCGCGCGAGCCATGGTCAATCGCATTTGGGGATTGTTAATGGGCCGTGGCCTTGTTCATCCGATTGACAAGATGGATTCTACTCAAGTTCCCAGTCACCCCGAGCTGCTGGATTGGTTGGCCGACGATTTTCGGCACCACAACTACGACATCCGCCGTTTGCTTAGAGCGGTTGTCAGTTCAAATGCCTACCAACAATCGTCAGACTTGGAGAACACTTCTGTGCCGGACCATTTGTTTGCCAAAGCTTTGCTCAAACCCCTAACAGCTGAAGCATACTCTCGATCGTTGGAAGTAGCTTTGTCGTTGCCAGACGATGTGATCAAGTCGGATTCTTGGCGCCAGGTAACGGCGCAATGGCGAAAAATGTTTCCCGAAGTGATCGCCACGACCGATCAAGCGACGATCGACCAAGCGTTGGCGTTGACGAATAGCCCAGAGTTTAATGACGTCTTATTGGTCGCTGCCGAAAGTTGGGTAGCAGAAAGCCACGAGCTCACGCTGGACGAGCGAATTGAATTGCTGTTCCGTCGAGTCGTGGCGCGATCACCCGCAACAGATGAACAAGCCGCAATCAAATCTTACTTGGAATCTCGCCTGGATCGTCCGGCGACGGCCTGGGCCCAAATCTTCTGGACGATGGTCACTTCACCTGAACTTCGCTTCAACCATTGAAGCCAATCACCATAAGACGGCAAAAGAACCCAGACCTTGGAGAAAACGGTGATGAATCAACAGCAGAAAACACGGCGGACCACCGATTGTGGTGGCGCCGACCATCGTTGGCATCGTCGTATGTTCTTGGAAGGAGCCTGCGGAGGTTTAGCAGCTTCCGCCGCCAGTTTCAGCGGGTTGTTTTCGATCCCTGCCTTTGGCCAATCGATGCGACAAACAGCGAAGCGTTGCATCATGTTGTGGCTGTGTGGTGCGCCGAGTCAATTTGAAACGTGGGACCCCAAACCTCGGACGCGAACTTCGGGCCCATTCCGTAGCATCCCAACTTGCCTTCCCGGTGTCCACATCAGCGAACTGATGCCCAAGTGCGCGACGATTCTCGATAGAATGGCAATCATCCGTTCGATGAGTACCAAGCCTTCCGAGCACTTCGAAGGAATCGACATGCTGACTCGTGGCCATGCGCCGCGCCCGCCATTTCAACGCCCGATTTTGGGCTCGGTATTGGCTCAGCAACTTGGGCAATTGGATTCGGCGGTCCCACAATTTGTTTTGTTGGACCCCTGTCCCGAAGGTAACGAATTCAAAAGCTTTAAAGCAGGGAATTGGGCTGGTTGGTTGGGTGCCGAATACGCGCCGGTTCGGGCTGGTGGTACGTATGGAATCTCCAACATTCAACGGCCAGACGAAATTAACGACATAGATCATGCGGATCGATTGGCGCTGCGCCGGTTTCTGGGTCGGAAGTTCGAAAACGATTCCAAAAGTGCCGCAGCGGCATCGTACAATGCCATATTTGAGCGCGTTGATGGATTGATGAGTTGTGCCCCACTGTTCGACTTGAACGCTCTGCCGGAAATTGACAAGCAAAAATATGGTCCTGGAGCGTTCGGTTTGCATGTCTTGCAGGCTCGGCACTTGATTGAAAACGGATGCGCTAGCGTGATGGTGGCCAATGGGATGCCTTGGGATTGTCACGTACTGAATCATGAACTTTATCAAATGTTGGTACCTGAACTTGATCGTGTCATCTATCACTTGATAACCGACTTGCAGGATCGCGGACTTTTGGACAACACCTTGGTCATTATGATGGGCGAATTTGGCCGCACGCCGTGGCTGAATGACGCTCGTGGACGTGATCACTATCCGAATGCTTGGTCACTAGCGTTAGCAGGTTGTGGCATTCGGCCTGGCGTTGTTTACGGTGCCACCGATCCAGAGGGCTTCACTGTGAGTGAGAATCCGGTGGATCAAGGACGCTTGTTTGCGACTATCTTTTCTGCGTTAGGGATTGATCCCCACCAACCCTACGAATTACCGGATGATTTCCCGGAGTTTCGACGAGTCGAAAACCAGGCGGAACCCGTGAGGGAGGTGCTGTTATGAAGTTCAGTCAAGAATGGCAAAGTGAACGAATTCAACGTTGGCACGTGCCGACCGCGGTTTTGGGTTTGGATCTAGCGCCGGACGAAACCTTGGCGTACGTCGGTTGTTTTGCGGGCGTAGGCACCTTGAATTTGGAAAATGGTGCTTTTGATCTCTTGTACTCGCACGACAGTTACGTTTCCGGGGTCGTCAGGATACCGGAGACCAATCTCTTGGTCTCCGCCGGTTACGATGGCCTACTGCGTTGGTTTGACATCGAGAAACGAGAGGTAATTCGATCGCAACAAGTTGCCGAATCATGGATTTGGGATCTCGCATTGGGAAATCCGGCAAACGGGAAGCCTCGCATCGCGACCGCTTGTGGTCAATATTTGGCTGGCGACTACGAGTATCGACCTCTACCTAGCCCGCACCCGAATGTTCAAGTTTGGGATGGCGTGACGGGCCAACCGTTGCATCAGTTCACGATGCTACCTCCGGTTCAAGCCATCGCATTCAGTCGGTGTGGCACGCGAGTCGCCGCAGCAAATTTGATGGGCGACATTCATGTGTGGGATTTGAACAAGGAGTCTGACCCACTTGCGACAAATCGTCCTCCGGACTGGAGTTGGCACACTCCTGACTTTACCGCATTTGGAGTCATCAAAAGCCATTGTCAGGTGGGTGGAATTCATGCCGTCGCGTTTGCTCCAGATGGGCTAAGTGTGATTGTGGCAGGGATGGGACCGATGGTTGACCCGATGGCTGGGAATGGACGCCAGCGTTGGCAGCGGTTTTGGCTTTCAGAGGATAAAGCAGGAACCAAAAGTCAATCACAGGACGAACGGGTGGGCGAGGGCTTGATGGAGGCCCTTGCCGTCAATCTTGAGGAGGGTACTTTCGCCATGTCAGGAAGATTGAGGGGCGGAGCGTTCAACACAGGCCTGTTTTCGCTGGAAACCGGAGAATTGGTGCATGGATTCAAGACGGATTCTCGCGTTACTAAGGCAAGATTTCTACGCGACGGACGAACCTTGATTTTATCCGGCGCCTTGAGTCAATCGGCCGATGCAGAACAACCGTTCGGCGTGGTGGACGTTTTTCGCGTCCAGCCAGTTGACTCACAACCACCAGTCGGATAGCTTGTTGAGTAGGGCTGCGTTAGTCCACATTTTTTCCATGTTCTCTGAGGAGAGACCTTAATGCGTTCGATCGTTACCATGTTGTTGATTGCTGCTTTTGGTGTATGCGTTGGATGTGGTGGCGAAACGCCAGCCCCAGCCAAGAAGCCTGCTGACCCAGCTCCTGCTGCTACCACAACCGACAAGCCTGCTGATCCAGCTGCTGCCAAGTAATGCTTGGCTTGTCTTTGCACAAGAAACCAAAAGACCGAAGCCATTAATGATGGCTTCGGTCTTTTTTGTTTGAATAAGGGGGACGAAGTTCAACGTTCGCTGAACCGCGAGCAGTGGTAGAGCTAGAACCTAAACGGCCTCGTGCTCGACTCCCAACCGCATACAAAATTCTTGAAACACGCTGCGATAATCGTTCGTTGTTGAATGAACATGTTCTGCTTCGGAGAGGAAACGAATCTCTTCGTCACAGGGAACGCCATTCTTTTCGAGGGTGAACTCGAATTGCTCCAACGGACTACCGTACATGATGAGCAATTTGTGTTCGTCAAATTGAACTTCTTGTGGACGGCCTTGATTCATCACCGCAATCCCGGTGCAGCCGTCGTTCAGCAGCATGTCTTCGTATTCCCAAAGGAGGCTCACCAACACCGGAGTGTCGATGTGCTCCCGATAGAGATCTTCATGGTCACCTGCTTGGTTGTCATGGCTTGTCTCCAGCACGACATCCACGACCGGGCCAAGTTTCTCGACTAATTGGATGAACGTCGGAAACAGGGATTTTTTCGAGACCGCCGCCATGATGACCGGGACTCGGGTTTCATTTTCATCATCGACGTACACGTCATGCCGATAGCCTTGTTGGGGCGATATTTTCAAGTCGTAAGCCGGGCGAACGGCATTGGTGAGTTCAAAATCACCATACGACTTGACATCCAAATGGGCTGCCAATTCGTTTTGCGAAATTGTGGCAAAGCTGTTCATTGGTAATTGATTCCCATCATCGTCTGATGAAGGATTGGTGAAAAAACGTTCCATGAAACCCATGGCAGTTTTCCTGATTGATAGCGGCGAAATATCAGTCCGCAAGGCAGTTGGTCGGGTCAGACCCTCTGCCAAGCTCACGGGGAAATCTAGGCCATCGATAGTTGCGGTATCAAGAAAACTTCAGGGCTTGAGCAAATTCCGGAACATTTTTTCCCAAACACGATTGCTCAGGGTGATACAATCAGAACATCCAACAAAATCCCGACTTGCGAACGGGACTTGGTGGCGGCTGAGACGTCGAAACTTTACCCCCTGCCCTGCCCCGCCACGACTCGGACCGAAACGAAAACCGAAATTTGTCCATTTCGATGGCGGTTCATGATAGTCGGCGAAAATTTGCGGCCAAATGGACTAGAATCCTGCCAAGATTCGGTATGCTATTACGAAGTAATGGCGGTGCAATTCAAACCGTCCCCGAAAATGCCGGTCAAGGAACCCGATCATGAGCCAACCCACACAACCTCAAGGAACGAAAGTCGTCATTCTAGATCAAACAGGTTCCAAGAGTGTCGAAGCCGTCATCGCCGACAGCGTGACCGTCAGCAAGATCCTGCCAAACATCATTACCAAGCTAAGTTTGCCGATGTTGGGCCCGGATGGACAGCCGATGAGCTACAGCCTGGATCATAAGGAAGGCGGTAAACGACTGCGAGAAGGCGAGACCTTGGTCGCCGCAGGCGTTCGCAGTGGCGATCACCTGATCGTTTATCCTGAAATTGTTGCGGGAGCGTGCCAATGAGTTCGCCGCGAGTTCGCCGTCTGATTGCAGACCAAGACTCCGTTAGGCATTTGGTGCAACAGTCCACCATCTTGGAAATGAGTTGCTCGGGCGACCCCGCAAGCACGTATCTGTTTAGATACAGCGGACGGGGCTTGGCAATGGACGCCAATGGACATTTGCAAGAACAGTGGGTTCACGAAGTTCGCGTCAACCTGGGAGCTAATTATCCTCGTGTGATGCCGGAACTGCATTGGTTGACTCCGATCTTCCATCCCAATATTTCGGCGAACGGTTTGGTGTGCCTGGGAGGGTACAGTACGCACTGGGTGCCCAGTCTGAGGTTGGATGATTTGTGCCTCATGCTGTGGGACATGATTCGCTATCGCAATTTCGATATCAGTAGCCCTTACAACCGAGTGGCCGCCGAATGGGCGAAAACGCAACGGCATTTTATCTTGCCGTTGGACCCGCGCCCGCTGCGGACTCCAGCCCATTCCGAAAGTTCTGCCCGCAGTGGACCGACAACAAGTGCCGAAAGCCAAGCGAACAGTCTTCATGAGACGCGGACAGATTGGACGACGGGCGATACTGATTACAATCATGTAAAGCCGCAACGAGAAGCCGAGATTACCTTCCTGTGAGAAAGAAAGTCGAAACGTGTCCGAACCGGTGTTGTTCATCGACGACCAAGATCGGTACGACCGGTTGCGGCTGATTTCTTGGTGGGATCAAGAGCGGATCCGCCAGGCTCGAGTTCTTGTGGTGGGTGCCGGGGCGTTGGGTAATGAGGTGATCAAGAATCTGGTTCTGCTCGGGATTGGCACGATCTATCTGATTGATTTCGATTTGATCGAAGCCTCCAACTTGAGCCGTAGCGTTTTCTTTCGAGATTCGGATCGTGGCCAGCCCAAAGCATGTGTCTTGGCCGCTCGCGCTCAGGAATTGAACCCGGACAGTCGAGTCATCCCGCTTCATGGCAACGTCATGCTGGACATTGGCATTGGGTTGATCAAAAGCTTGGATGTCGTGGTTGGGTGTTTGGATAATCGCGAAGCCCGTTTATGGGTAAACCGCCTGTGTTGGAAAGCCAATATCCCGTGGATCGATGGCGGGATCCAGGAACTAAGCGGCGTTGTAAAAGTCTATATGCCCCCCGATGGCGCATGTTACGAATGCACCATGACGGCGAATGACTACCGTTTGATCCAGTTGCGTTACAGTTGCCCTTTGCTCAAACGCGAAGATATTCAAGCTGGGCGCGTTCCCACCGCGCCGACCATCGCGTCCATGATTGGCGCTTGGCAGGTTCAGGAGCTTTTGAAATTGCTGCACAAGTTACCCACGGATTCGGGAACCGCGTTGGTGTTCAACGGCTTTGGCAACCAAAGCTACAAAAGCAAACTGCCGCGGCGCGACGACTGCTTGAGTCATGAGACCTACGAACCGGTTATTGATTCGCCGCTGACTCATCAAGCGACGATCGGTCAACTGAAAGAATGGAGCCGCCCATTGGCAGGCTCCGACATCAGCGTGGTTTTGGATCGCGACTGGGTCGAGACTTTGTCCTGCGATCACTGTCTGCATCAAGAACTTGTCCACCGCCCTGCCCTTTCGGTGACTCTTGACGAAGCGATGTGCAAGTGTGGTCAAGTCATGCGACCTCAAATGCGATGCGAGATCCCTACGACAGACGAGTTTGAAATGCTCACCCTGTCGTCCTTGGGGATCGCGGACTGGGACGTCCTCAAATTGGTATCCGCCAATGGGCAAGAATGGTACATTTCGTTGGAGCCCATCGAAGGAACGCATCGCCCTGCCCTGCCCTGCCAGGATCCGTTGCCACCTGACGTCGGAAGGCAACCGCCGCATGAGTGATGAGATGTCGTTTGGCGAACTTCAAGTCGTCCAACCTCAGTTGGCGTTGCGACCGGATCAAGATCCGCACCTGGCGGTCGTTTCGGTCGGCACGCCCGAGCACAGACAACTCCGCATCTACGTGGACTTTGCGACACTTCAAGCAATTGAAGAGCACGTCCATCAGGACACTTCAATCGAACTGGGCGGTGTGTTGCTGGGCGGACAGTATGTCGATGACCAAGGACAGCCGTTCGTGGTTGTCCGCGAGGCATTGGATGGCCAACACTTTGAAGCGACAAAGGGCAGTTTCAAATTCACGCACGATACTTGGCAGGATTTGTTGCAACGGACCGCAAGTTACCCGGAAACAACTCGCATGGTTGGCTGGTACCACAGTCACCCTGGGTGGGGGATATTCCTCTCCGACCTAGACATGTTTATCTGCCGTGGGTTCTTCAACAATCCGTTGGATGTCGCGTTGGTAGTTGACCCTTGTCAAGACTATCGAGGCTGGTTTCACTGGCCTTCCGCCATGGGCCGTGAACGCCGCCAACAAAACTCTGGGTTTTACTTGTTTGATTCTCGACATCGGCTACCGCAATTGCAGCGGGCAGCCGAATTGCTAAACGAAGCGGAGAGCGATATGAGTTCCACATCAACATTTGCGGCACCTCGATCGGGGACCGGGCGAGCGCTATCGCGTTCCCAAACGGGAGACTCCGTTGCGCCAGCTCAAGTTTTCGTTGCGCAATCTGATCAAACTTGGCCCTTGATCGTCTTGATGGCAATGTTGTCACTTCAAACGATTCTGATTGCCTTGGTGGGCTGGTCCGTTTGGACAATGCCCCGAGAATCACGGACGACAGCCGAAAGCAAAGAGTCGGCCTATCGCGAAGTCCTTGCCGCAATGATCGCGACCGCCGATCCCGGCCTTTCGCCAGCACTCACCAAACAGAGAATTGACGCGCTCGCGAACCGGCAACAAGAACTTCAAGAATTGAGAACCCAGTCGCAACTGTTCCAAGTCGCCGCAGAATCGTCACAAAAGCAGACCCAAGAGACATTGCAAAAGCTCGAAGCGACCACGGTTGATCTGCAAAAAGCTCACGCGGTCAATCGTGATCTAGACGCCAGAATCAAATCGTTGGAATTGGCCAAACAAACTTCAGCTAACGACACGCCCACGGGTTTGGGTGGGTCTTGGTGGACATCGCCTTGGGTTAGCACTGGGATCGGCGCCCTTGGTCTAGTGTTAGGAGCTGCACTTGGCGGTTGGTGGATTTCAAGACGACAACCAGGTCTGGAAACCTTTGAGAAAGACTGACGATGTCCTACAGCTTTCTCTGCTGCATCTTGTTCTGGCTGATCGTCATCGGCGTCCCGATCGCGCTTTCGTATTGGTTTGGCCGGTCTCGAGTGCGAAACGACTTCAAGCTGCATGTTCGTTCGCTGCATGGACTCGTCTTGCGGGAATCGAACGAATCGATCGAAGTCCAGCTGCCCAGTGAAGCGGGAACCATTGCCGCGGCATTTTTTCCCCTCTCGGATCACTGGTACGGAAAACGCGTTCTTGAGTTGCATTTCAATTTGCCCGCGACGAATGCTCAGTGTTTCGTTTGTAGCAATTCGGCCTTGTCTCGGTCGACTCTCGACGGATGGACCGTTTACCAAGACCAAGATATGGCCCGATTTCCGCTAGTCCATGCGGCGACTGCCACACCAGAAACCGCAGACAAATACTTTCGCGGAGGGCTCATTCAAGCCTACTCGCAGTTTGGAAAAATACACCCACGATCCGGTCGCATCGCGATCGACAATGATCGGCTGATCTTGCTGGTCGGTGAATTCACTAGCAGTCCGACCGAGCTTTCGAGTTTGTTGGTTTTCGGCATCCAGTTGGTACGGCAATTGGATGCCATTCACTGTGGGGAGATTCTCGTCCTTGGTCCATCTTCCACAACCGGCGCGGAGTCTCAGTGCCCCATCTGTTTTTCGCCGGCTGTGCAACCGGTCGCTTGTCAACGCTGTGGGACGCCACATTGCAAGGAATGCTGGACTTACAACGATCAAGTCTGTGGTGTTTTTGGGTGTGGGGGGAATCCAGTCAATCGATAAGTTGTCCAGGTTGCCGTGGACGGCCGCGATTCAGTTGGCGTTCGAGCTTGCGTGCTGAATCCCGTTTCATTCCGCGAGCTAAGGTTGCGTGGCTCATCCCGAAAAAGACTTGGAAAAGGTGTCACACAACTATTGAAAAATGTCTCAACAAACTCAGCAAAACCGCGGATTCCGTTGCAGCCTTTTTTTCGGATGAGCCATCGTTGGTGGAGCGAGCCACGACAATCGTTCCTGAACCAAACCTAGCTTGTCAACCATTGATCCCGGAGAGTTCTTCGCAATATCTTGTTACTTGCCGTGCGGGGCAATTGCGAAACGAGACAGACCTGGCTGACTTTGAACAACGGATTGAGTTGCTCGCGAATTGCTTGATTGAGCCGACCCAGCCAGACAGCGTCGGTTTCGCTAGGTTGCGAGTCCAGCAAGACCAAGAATACCACCAACAAATCAGGTCCTCCGTCACGGGAGCACGCCACTGCCGCAGATTCTCGTACGCCAGGTACAAGATTCATGGCTCGTTCGAGTTCCAAAGAAGAGACCTTGATCCCGCCCAAGTTCATGGTGTCATCGGTTCGACCGCCGGCTTCGTAGTAATTTCCTGGCAAACGACGAAAATAGTCACCATGTTTGCGCAAGACTCGGTTTACTTCGATCTGCTCCCAACCTGACGCAGCAATTCGAAGCGGGGTTCGATGGGAACTAGCGGCAGGGGCTCCGGCGTAGTACGTTTGGTAGTGATCTCGGTTCAAAAGAGATTGGGACAATCCTATGGAAGGCGGAACGATATACAATTCTCCTTCTGTCGTTGGATTTCCGTCTTCATCCAATATTTCGAAATCCATCCCGATGGCTGGTCCCGTAAAAGTCGCCGGGGCATTATCTTCCAAGACGGTCGCTGAAATGTAACCACCGCCAATTTCAGTTCCGCCGCAATATTCAATGATTGGTTTGAACCCGCCTAACCAAGATAGATAGAAATAGTCTTCTCGCTGACTGCTTTCACCGGTACTGCTGAACAATCGAATTTTCGACCAATCAAACTCTTCCATGATGGAAGTCGTTCGCCAAGCCTTCACCATGGAGGGGACCAACCCCAAGATAGTCGTGCCGGTGTCTTGAACGAACCGACCGAAGCCGCGCCCCATCGGTACATCTTCGTACAGAGCCATCGACGCCCGGTTGATGAGCGTCGCGAAGATCAACCAAGGCCCCATCATCCAGCCGAAGTTGGTCGGCCACGCGACAATGTCATCGTCATGAATGTCTTGATGAAAAAATCCATCGGCCGCACATTTGATAGGAGTGAGTGACGTCCATGGAATGACTTTGGGATCGCCTGTGGTGCCCGACGAAAATAGCAAATGAATCGGAGCCTCGGCGTCAAGCGCCACGGGCGGATTTGGCTGCCCCTCTGTCGGGGACAACCAATTATTCCAAGAATAATCTTGGCACCTCAAACCTTGTGGCTCCGTAGCCAGCCATGGCCCATTCCATTGCTGCTCGGCGAGAGCACAATCGCCGCCAATCACCAGACACGGCAGGTCGGTCGCTTGTTGGACCCGCGGTAACAGGGGAAGTCGCTTTTCGCCACGAACCAGAGACTCCATCGTGATCACCGCTTCGGCCTGAGCCAATCGCAAGCGATTGGAAATTTCGGGCGCCGAGAAGCTGTCAGCAATCGAAATCACCGTTGAACCGCAGTACAACGCGGCCAGGTAAATCGAGACACTGATGGGTGTTAACGGCATGATCAATGCGACTCGCTTCCCGGCCCAATTGTTGTGCTGCAGACTTGTCACGACTCGCTTCACTTGCTTTGCCAATTGTTGGGCCGTAATTCTTTGAACAGTCCCGTCAACTGCCTGCCAGTGGATCGTTGGTCGATTCGGATTAGCAGCGGAGGTCTCGCTCGTTTCACTGATCAATTCGGGAAGACAACTAAGGGCGATGTTCAAACAGGCACCACGTCCCCAAACGGAGCGTTCGATGCCCTCGCTCACGTCCAACCACAAATCGGGCTCTTTCTGAAAACGAATCTTCAATTTCGAACAGACCGCTTTCCAGAACTCAACAGGTTCGGAGGCGGCCCACTCCCGCAACGCCGCCAAATCAGTCAACCCTTGCTGTTGCATGAACTTCGTTGCATTCGCGGCATTCACGACTGGGGCCGTCGGAGACCATACCGGACGCGGAACCTTGGTCAAATCCCATCTCTGAAACTCTGCATCCCATAGTTGGCGGCATTCGGCAAATGGCAACTTGGTTGCGATTGCGGTTGAGGCTAGTTTCGCCCACCGCTCTTGGTGGCTGCGGGAGTCTGGTGTTGATGCCTGTGCCAATAAATCGGAAAAAAGTGACATGGAGTGATAACAATATTAAAAAAGAGGACGGAAAATTGGCCAGCAGCAACTCTTGGCCTGCCTCGATCGTAACGGCAATCGATTAACTTTCCAATCGCATGTCCCCTGCCCTGGCGATCGCTGGGCCCAAGTTTTCCAAGCGATCAATTGACGCGAGGATTTCCTTGTTCGAGCAATCGGAGAGCCCATTCGAGCAACCGCTGCGCAGCCTCGGTTTGGCGATCGAGTCTTGTCTGGGCTTGCAAACGCAATTCTCTGCCAGAGTAAAGTATTGGGCATGTATCCGTGGCCGACCTGGATGCGGCGGCCATAAAGATGCGGCCCTGTTTTTCTGGTGTCGCTCGAGGATCGAGGTCGCCAGTGATCGACAGCGAAAAATTCGCTTCCGGAGTCTGGGTCAAGACAGCCGTGGCCAAAGCCTCCGAGCAGGCCATACTTTCCGGTGAAACTTCGGCCAACCAAGTTGGATCAATGCCCAACCACCGAGTTTTGGTACTTGGCCGATACACGACCTGTCCACCACAGAGAAACCGACTGACCCCGGAGATGGTTCCCAACGCGGCGAGTGCACGACCGCACGTGCAACTCTCAACCAACACCAACTTGGTCGTATGACGTTCTAGACAATCGACGAGACTTCGAGCAGCTTCAATCAAACCAAGATCATTCATTCGCTCACCTCTACTCTTGAAGAGTCACTAGCATTAAATTTGAAAGGGTCAATCGATTGGATTTTCGCCAGTGGTTGCTGGCCGGGCGAACCGGCCCCTGCGTGCGTCTGGTGTTGTGAACTTGAAATCCAAACTGCGACGTTGATCCAATTCTAGAAGCCTCGTGGTCAGCAATGCAAAACGTATTTATCGATAAACCCTACTCGTTTGTGCCGCCGATTCGATCCGAATTCTTGGCCAAGTGCTTGGGGTGGTCCGGATTGTTTCGACGACAATTGGCCAAACACCATGGCGTGGTCGATTGGGAGTGTCGAAATCTGGAATACCTCCGTGAGTCCTTGCAGGCGGGCCATGGCACCATGTTGACTCCGAATCACCCCCGTACCGCTGACCCACTCGCCATGAGCTTTGTGGCTCGGGAAACGCCGTGCCTGTTCTATATTATGGCCAGCTGGCACTTGTTTCATCAGGGGAGTTTGAAGCGTTGGATTCTGCGAACCGCGGGCGCGTTTAGTGTGCATCGGGAAGGTTTGGATCGGCAAGCCGTGGACGAAGCTGTCAATGTCTTGGTAGAAGCCAAACGTCCCTTGCTGATTTTTCCAGAGGGAACCACCAGTCGGACCAATGATCGACTGATGGCATTGATGGAAGGCCCCGCTTTTATCGCGCGCACTGCCGCGAAACGTCGCCAAGAGCTTGGCAAAGTTGTGGTGCATCCTGTTGCGATTCGGTATGTGTACCAAGGGGATGTCGAACAAGCTTGTGAAAAAGTCTTGACCGCCATCGAGCATAAACTGACTTGGCGACCGAATTCTCACCTGCCCTTGATCCGACGAATCATTACGGTTGGCAACGCCTTACTGACGTTGAAGGAAATGCAATACGGGCTCAGTCAAACCGAAGGGAAAACACTGCGACAGCGGCAGACTCAACTTGTGAACCACCTGCTGCACCCACTCGAACAAGAACTTCTGGGCGGGCCCCGTAACGATGGGATCGCGATTCGCATCAAGAACTTGCGGATGAAAATATTTCCGCAAATGATTCAAGACGGGTTGCCTAAATCGGAACGAGAACGATTCTGGCAGATGATCGAAGACACCTACCTCGCTCAACAAATCGATTGCTACCCAGAAAACTACTTGACCGAACATCCTTCCGTAGATCGGATCCTTGAAACTGTTGAAAAGTTTGAAGAAGATCTTACCGACCAAGCGCGCGTGCATGGCCAACTCAAAGTAATTATTGATATCGATCCGGCTCTGGAAGTAGCGGCCAAACGTGAGAAATCGCCCGACGGCGATCCGTTAATCAACACGATTCAAAGTCGCTTGGAAGGTAAACTGTCCGGTTTACAACAAGAGTCGCGAATGTACGTATGCCAGTAGACATTCGGTAGAATCGATACAACTGCTACCTATTCTCAGTCCATTCGAGTGATTTCTGCTTCACTGTGACTCACAGTCGTCGGACAAAACGTAGCGTTCGCGTAGAGGCTGCTTTTCCAATCAGCCCTTTGCCACGCTATTGGTCGAGCACATTGCCATGTCACAGAGTTTTTGTCTCAAACTTTCACTGAAACATGTTCTGCTGCGTGTTGTCGCCGCAATCTGCATCGCAAGCATTGGGGTTGGGATGTTGTACTTGCTCCCGCCCTACTCGACCGGCTTTGTAAACTTCGGTTCCATCGGCTTGATTCTCGGATTCTTGGTCTCCGAAAAGTGGCGCCGCGATGCTGAATCAGAAAAATACAAATTGCAAGAGGTGGCGACCACCGACCCGCTCACGAAACTCGGCAATCGTCGTTTGATGGAATCCGAATTGTTTCGCCGTTTGGCAATTTATCGACGTTATGGTACCCCGTTTTCGGTGTTGATCATCGATGTGGATCACTTCAAGTCCATCAACGATTCACACGGCCACGACATTGGTGACCGAGTTCTCCAAGCTTTGGCGCGAACGATTCCGGCAACATTGCGTGATGTGGACGTGTTGTATCGAATGGGCGGCGAGGAATTCTTGGCCGTGTTGCCGGAAACGACACTCAACAATGCCGTGATCGCAGCCACCCGAATTCATGAATCTGTTAACGGTATGGTCGTCGCAAGTAACGATCGGTTGCTCCAAGTCACCGTCAGTCAGGGTTTGGCCGAGATCCAACGGCAAGAAGAAATCGAAAGCTTATTGAAGCGAGCGGACCAAGCGCTCTATGCGGCGAAACGCGGTGGACGAAACACTTTTTATATGGATTTGGGACAACCCGGTCTCGAGCCGATCCCAGGGAACATCACTTCTGATGTCGACTTGAATCGCCGAATCACTAACTCCAGCGTCGGCGTTGGCGTCCACGCCTAATGCGGCGCCTCAACCCGGTGACAGAACGCGACGCAAGCGAAAGTTCGGAAGCGTTCAACCAATTCGGACGCTCGACCAAGGTGGGGTAACCACTAGTCGTCCGTCCCCTCTCCGTTAGCGTGCCAATTTGCTCAACTCTTGGTACAAAACGAAGACTCCCATCAATATCAAAAATATTCCAAATGCCAGCCTCAGTTTTTCTTGAGGCATTCTTTGCCCAATAGCACGCCCTAAAAAGCTTCCGCAGATTCCTATCACGGAAAACATCCCGATTGTCTCCCATGAAACGCTGAGCCCGGTCTCCGCTAGCCCATGTTGATATTTGAAGAAACCGATCAACGACTTCAACACGATCACAACCAAGCTAGTCGCGACGGCTTGCTGCATCCGTAGGCCACCCAGCAACACCAACGCAGGGACGATCAGGAATCCACCGCCGACTCCGACAAACCCAGTGATCGCGCCCACGACCAGGCCCTCTGTCACGACCTGCAGCGTTTTCCCAGCGCTCTGTGTTGAGAAGTTGGCTTTGTCGTTGGTGGTAACGGGTGATTCGGGTGAGGGTGCTGCTCCGCCCCGCAGCATCAACCACGCTGCCACAGCCAATACCAGCGCAAAGGTAATCAATTGCCATCGCGGGTCCACTTGCAGAGCGATGGCAACACCACCGTAGGTTCCCATCACTCCTGGAATCCCAAACCACAGGACGGTTCTCCAACAAACTGTTCGTCGCCAGGCATATGGAATCACGGCAACCGCAGAGATAATGCCCACAATCGCCATGGACTCCGCAAAGACAACTTTCTCGGAGTGCCCCACCAAGTACAACAAGACAGGTACGGTCAATATCGAACCGCCCGATCCCATCAGGCCAAGCAACAAGCCAATAACTGCCGCGCCAATATAGACCAAGTTGAGCTCCGTTAGCTTGCGAGGGAATGCCCCGAATGAATGATGATCGACAGCAACGACTTAAGCCTTGCAAGTCGCCGCGCGTTGGTTCCAAGGCATTCGCGCAATCAACATTCCCATGGCACAGGTGTCCGTGATCCCAGCAAACACCAACCCCGCACCGACAAAAGCCGACAGTCCATAGAAACCGGGATGAAGCCCAAATCCTAAGATGGCACCTATCAGTACGAGCGAACCGGCCGCGATTCGAACCTGCCGCTCCAACGACATCGCTTTGGCACCTCGCACGATTGGCAAGCCGGTCGCGGCACACGCTTGGGTTCCCCCAGCCACATCGACAATGTTTTCGAACCCGGCGGCCACCAATTTCTCGCAGGCCATTTTGCTGCGTCCCCCACTACGGCAAACAACGTACAACGGTTGGAGTGGGTCATGTTTTAAATCAGCCTTTAGTTTCGTGGCGTCCAAGCGATCCAATGGGAGGTTTCGCGCAAACTCCACGTGCATTTCTCCGAATTCGGCCGGCGTTCGCACATCGATCAGTTGCAGTTCCGGATGACTCTGTTTCAAAGTCAACAATTCTTGTGGCGTGATTTGTGAGTACGACATTTTGCTCTCCTTGTGTTGAAAAAAATGGGTGCTGAACAACGTCATTCATCGCCCGTGACGGCGCGAGCGCGTTCCAAAGCCAATGGGCAGCCACGTCTTCGGGCTCGGCCCTAACGCGAGTCTTCACGTTTTCTTCGTCCCAAACCCCGTTCCAAGCTTGGCCAACCGCACTTCCACTACTAGGGCTATTCAGTAAAAACATTGCGATAAGTCAATGTATTTGAGCTACGAAACCCCCTAATTGGTCGGTGGTTTGCCAAACGACGAATCGCCTTCTACCGGCTCCGACCGTTTGTCAGACTACGATTCGTCGTCCATGACTTGGCCAAAACGGCCCCGAATGCAGGCCATCAGGTCGCCTAAGTGCGGTTCAGCAATTTGGTAATAGACTTGCCGCCCTTGTCGCTGACTCTCCAGGAAACCGCACCGCTGCAACAATCGCAGGTGCTCGGATGTCACCGGCTGGGTCAGTTCACACGATTCAGCTAATTCGCCGACCGTGTACGCCTTTCCACTCAACAACAATTGGACGATATGCAGACGACTAGGATGCGCGAGTGTTTTTAGGCACTCCGCCGCCTGCCGTAATCCCGCAGCACTAATGAGTTGAGTATCTTGCGACATGATTCGGTCCTTAACGACGTGCTTGGAACCTTTCCGGAGGCCAACCCCGTGGCAAGTTCATTCAGCCGATACAGACAATATATCGACACATTCCAATAAGTCAATGCATTAAATCAGTAGAATTGTAGGCTTTCGGTTTCCGGCAAGGGTCCGTGCGAGCCCAAAAGAGATAGACCGTTCCAAGCTGACGCCAACGCGACAGAAGAATCCGTGGGCAGAGAATAAAAAAAATGCGAGAGCCCTCGGTGCGTCAAGCACGCGTTGACCAGAAAGCTGTGACCAGGGGCACGAATTCACAACTTTCCGAATACACCGAGGACTACTCGACTTACAGCTCACCTGGGCCAGGACGACCACCGTTACGCTCGCCATCGTCACCACTGCTCCAAACACCGCGGGTTCTTGCGGCGATGACGATTTATTGCTTCCGGTTTGGTCCTGGCCCGGGTTGATTGGACGAGACAATACTAATGCACTTATCGTGCCAGAACATGATTCGAACCTTAAGTTTGTTATTTGCTCGAAGCCGAGGCAATTACAAACGGGCGATCTGAGGGGGAAGTCGGCTTGAAAATTCGCTAATTGCTTGGTTCCAATCGAAAATCCCAAGACCCAACGGGCAGAAACCACGACAGTCGGTGCACCGTCCTGCAACAAAAATCGATCCGCATTGCTCGAAAATGCAACCATCGAGACGTCTGGGCTATGACTTCGGTTGCTTGTTGGTCAAAATAGCCGCAAAGGGCAGACTCTTATTTTGGGATTCTCGCCTTCGATCGAAACATCAACGTACGAAAGGTAAAACTGTGGGTCACGATCCTTCAAACCAAAACAATCCCAACATCCCACCGTCACAGCAACCGCCATATGGGCAACCTCCGCAATCGCCGTATGCGACGCCGAACACATCCGGTTATCAAGCCGGTCCTTACCCCGGACAGTATCCCCAACAGGGCGATGCCACAGGCGGGTTGATTCCGTACAAGAACCCGTTGGCGTTGATTGCTTATTATACCGGCGTTGCTTCCTTGATTCCCTGCCTTGGTCTTGTGTTGAGTTTGGTAGCCATCGTGCTGGCCATCTTGGGTTTGATGGCTGTGAAGAAAAACCCAGTGATCTCCGGAACGGCCCACGCTTGGGTGGCGATTGCGTTGAGTCTGTTTTCAATTTTCTACCACGTCGGCGTGGTTGTCCTCATGTCGGTGCTCAAGTGAACATCGCGGAAATTATTGCCTGGAAGCGGGATGGTGGTGACTTAAGTGCCCGCCAAATTGCATGGGTCGTGGACAAGTTTGCGCGCGGCGAAATCGCCGATGCTCAGATGTCCGCGTTGGCGATGGCAATTTTCTTTCAGGACATGACGATTGAAGAGACGATCGAACTGACCTCGTCGATGTTGCATTCCGGCCGACCTCTAACTTGGCCGGAATCGGACCGCCCCAAAGTCGACAAGCATTCAACCGGCGGGATTGGCGACAAGATTTCGTTGCCTTTGGCTCCGATATGGGCCGCGTTGGGAATTGATGTTCCAATGATTTCCGGCCGTGGTTTGGGGCCCACCGGCGGGACGCTAGACAAACTGGAAAGCATCCCGGGCTTCCAGGTCAACCTCAGTCGCGAGGCCATGGTCAAGGTGGTTCAGGAGGTTGGTTGTGTCATCGTGAGTGCCTCAGCGGACTTTGCTCCCGCAGACAAGAAATTGTACGCACTTCGCGACGTCACTGGCACGGTAGCTTCCATACCTTTGATCACCGCGAGCATCTTAAGCAAAAAGCTTTCCGAAGGCTTGGATGCATTGGTGATGGACATCAAATGGGGCAGCGGCGCGTTCATGAAGCAGCGAGCGAAAGCCCTGGAGTTGGCGCATCGAATCGTGGCCGTGGCCAGGCATTTGGGGACTCCCACCCGCGCCATCCTGACCGACATGAACCAACCGATTGGTCGCATGATCGGCAATGCCTGCGAAGTCCAAGAGTCGTTAGAAATCTTGGAAGGTGGTGGACCTGCCGATACTCGTGAACTAACGATGGTTCTGGCAACCCATGGTCTGCTGAGCGTCGGCTTGGAAAGCCAATGGGGTGCGGCCTGGAGATTAGTTCAGTCGGTTCTCGACAATGGAACGGCTCGAGAAAAGTTTGCTGCCATGGTGCAAGCCCAAGGTGGAGATTTGAAACAGTTTCGCCGGACTTTCGAGCGACGACCTTGGTTATCAGAGCGAACAGGATGGATCCAGCGTTTCGACTGCGAAAAGTTCGGGTATGCGATTATCGAAATGGGCGGCGGTCGAAAGCAAGCCATCGATCAACTAGATTATCGATGTGGGATCGAGTTGTTGGTTGAAGTTGGTAGCCATATCGAACGAGGCCAACCCTTGCTCAACATTCTGGACCACCCGCAGCCATCGCCGCGCGTTTGGGAAATTCTAGAACAAGCAATTTGCGTCTCAGAGGAACCTCCACTTGTGTCGAGCGGAGATGCCCCCTGGATGCTCGTCGAACAGAATGAAATCGAATGAACTGGAACGAACTTCTCGCTCAGTCCTTAGGCTACGAAACGTTTCTCGAGAAACACGGTACGTCGAATGATTGCGATCGATGGCAGTATTCGCTGGAAGCCGTCGAATTGACACCCAATCAACTGGAAATACTGGGAACGTTTCGTCGGCGCATGACACTGCTGTGCATGGCCGGTGCGTGGTGTGGGGACTGTGTCGAGCACGTTCCGATCTTGCGACGTTTTGAACTTCATTCTTCTTTAGTCCAATTGCGTCTCATCGACCGCGAAGCGAATCAGGATTTGAAACAGTACTTGACGATTTGCGGGGCAGCTCGCGTGCCGCAAACCGTGGTGTTGAGCGAGGACGGACTATTTGTCGACCGTTGGGGCGACCGTCCCTTGGCCAAGTATCGAGACATGGCAGCCAAGTTGAATGGTGCCGCGTGCTCGAGTGGTTTGGTCTTTCCAGGCGATAACTTGCGCACGACCATCGTCCAAAACTGGTTCGAGGAATTGGAACGCTGCCAACACATTTTGCGCACGTCACCTTCGCTGCGTAAACGCTACAACGATTAGCCACTCCTCCAAATCCTGGTTCGCTAGTTGCCCTTGCGCCACGACGTGCCGAGCTAGCATGGCCTGCGAAAAATCCTGGAGACCTTGCCCCGATCAGCAATTGACTCGTGAACATCTTGTTCCGTAACCGCGTACTAGACTTGGTGCAGAGTTACGTATTGCGGGAGAATGCACGTGTCTACTGTTTATCGACGTCGCCGCTCCAACCGGCGTGGTTCGCCTTTAGCAGCCATCACAACCGAGTCGCTGGGAGTGCTTGGCATCCTATCGTTAGCGGCATGGACGGCGATGCCTCTGCCGGAGCCGCCCCAGCCACCGACGGCGCCTGCTCCTTTGCCGGCGTCCATTTCACCACGCGTGCTCCCAAGATCAAATTCGGTCGACGACGAAACTCGTTGGAAGTTTGCGATTCAAAACATCCGCCGTTGATTTGGTTGATCCGATTTCGCCCAAATCTTGCCGGGCACTTGCCAAGATCGATTGATTGCTTTACGAATAGCCACGATCCTGTTCCCATCCTGCCCGCGCAAGAGTGCTCCGAATCGATGATCAATCCACTGATGGTCTACGCCTTTGAAGTGCGGAAATCGTATGGCGACCGCGTTGCGGTCGACGGCCTGACATTGACAGTCCCACAAGGGCAGACTCTTGGATTGTTGGGGCCGAATGGCGCTGGCAAGACCACAACGCTGCATCTACTCATTGGACTGCTGAAACCGGATTCCGGTCGCGTTTCGATTTCTGGCAGCGAGCAGGTCGACACGCGAGAGATTCGCTCCTTGATTGGGATCGCCCCGCAGTCCCTGTCTTTGTACGAAGAATTGACCGCTGAAGAGAACTTGAATTTTTTTGGCCGGCTCTATGGTCTGCGCGGGGAGCGGCTGCGGGCTCGGGTCGAGTGGGCGTTAGACTTCGCGAATTTGCAAGATCGCAGGCGACATCGTGTCCAGACCTACTCGGGCGGCATGAAGCGCCGACTCAACTTCGCATGTGCGTTGGTCCACGAGCCCAAACTGGTTCTCTTGGACGAGCCGACCGTTGGTGTCGACCCTCAATCTCGCAATCATATTTTCGAAGGCATCCGACAATTGCAAAAATCGGGGCTGACGATTATCTACACCACACATTACATGGAAGAAGCACAGAAGCTCTGCGACCAAGTCGCGATCATCGATCATGGAAAACTGTTGGAGTTGGGCACTGTTCGGGAATTGATCCAGCGACACGGTGGCGTCAGCGTTGTCACGGGCGAATGCACCACGGCTCCGCCTTCAACGTGGCCCGGTCGATGGGACGGGCTAGTCTGGCGGATGGAAACGGAATCGCCACTAGAGACTTTGCAGCAGTATTCGATTCAGACCAGTCATTTTACTCGACTCCAGATTGATCAACCCGATCTGGAATCGGTTTTCCTGCGTTTGACTGGAAGGAGCTTGCGGGACTAATGGAAAACATCATTGCAATTGCCTGGAAAGATCTGCTGTTGCTGTCGCGAGATCGCATGGCCATGTTTTTTCTTTTGGCATTCCCGGTTCTGATGGGCGTGCTGTTTGGGCTCATGTACCAAAACACCGGCTCGCCAAAACCGGGTGGATTGGCGGTTGGGGTCGTGGATGAAGATCAGTCCACAATGTCGGAGACATTTATCAAGAATCTCGTCGCAAACGAAGTCTTGAAAGTCGAGACGATGGACATGGAATCGGCCAAAGAAAAAATTCGCAAAGGTGTGATTGCTGGAATTGTCGTGCTACCGCCGGGATTTGGTGACTCGGCCGGCGTCTTTTGGGCGACGAACCAAGTGCCGATCCGTGTTGGCCGCGATCCTTCGCGAGCTGCGGAAGCGGCGATGCTGGATGGATTCTTGATGGAAGCCTCTGGCAAGCTGATCGCGGAACGATTTAGAGACACGAATTACATACGTGGCGTCATCGCGGATCAGAAGCAAGCCCTGGAAGCGGACTCGACAATGAACCCCTTGAACAAACTGGTATTGGGCCAACTGTTTTCGAGTATGGATGGGCTTTTCGACAACTTGGACAAGGTTTCGGAAATCGAGAATGCCGAAGGGGGCGTCGGCAATCCAGTAATGAACGATGGATTCCAATTCGCCAAAATCGAGTCGTTTGATGCATTCGAGAGACCCACAAAAACAGGCCCGGCCATTCGCAGCGGCTGGGACATTAGCTTTCCCCAGTCGATTTTGTGGGGTGTGATGGGCAGTGCCGCAGGCTTCGCAATCTCCTTGGTGCGTGAGCGATCACGAGGAACACTGCTTCGCTTGCAAACATCGCCGGTTCGATCGTGGCAAGTGATTCTGGGAAAAGGACTGGGCTGCTTTATTGCGACGATGGCTGTTTTGGTCGTGATGGTCGCCTTGGGTCTGTTCCTTGGCATGCGTCCGCAAAGCCCTGCCCTGTTGGCGTGCTCGTCGATCGTTGTCGCATTATGTTTTGTCGGAATCATGATGGCCATGAGTGCGCTGGGTACGACCGAAGAAGGCGTGGGCGGGGCCGGTTGGGCCATCAACATGGTGATGGCGATGTTCGGTGGAGCGATGATGCCGTTGGCCTTCATGCCTGGGTTCATGAAAGTCGCCAGCGATTTTAGTCCGGTCAAATGGGCGATTGTGTCTTTGGAAGCAGCTATTTGGCGAGGCTACTCTTTGCAAGAGATGCTCTGGCCTTGGTCTATCCTGCTGATCATTGGCAGCGTTGGCTTTGCCATGGGACTCTACTTCTTCGAACGCAATCAATCCAAATAGTCGTACCACAAAATCGCGGGGATAACGCGTCTTGCCGCGTGAAAGTCAGCCACTTAGAATTGCGACGTTGGCCGGATTGGGTATGCCGTAACGAGTCCAGGGTTTCGAACGGCAATCTAGCGGCGGAGTTCGCGGATGTTCATTTTTCATCCCGCAGAGTGTCGTAGATCGCGTCAGCAAGTTGCCAATTCGCGATTGAAGTGTCGATTTGTTTTTATCTGGTACGGGGTGTTCTTTGGTTGCGTCGTCGCGTGGCTGTCGGAAGTTGCGGCGCAACAAATAACGGTTCAACAGCCGGTCTTCGGAGTTTCACTGGATGCGGATGGTTTGCTAAAGCACCAACGGTTCGCTGCCGTTGGTGGCGCCGAAGCGATGGAGCGGGTTGCAGCGGCCAGACAACGACAGGGGCAACCGGTGGCCAAGTTTGCCAAGTGGCGAAAGGTCTCGCTGCGTCGATTGGAAGCACAACTGGCCGCGTTGGATTCCGCGCGACTTCCGGAAGAACTGTGTTGCCTGGCTGGTCTGAAGCGAATCGAAGCTGTCTTTCTGATGGTGGAGGACCACGACATCGTTGTCGCGGGCCCGGCTGCCAATTGGATGATCGACTTGGCGGGTCAAGCACGTGCCGTCGATGACGGTCACCCAACACTTCAATTGGAAGATCTGCTGACGGCGCTGCAATGTTTTGCTCCGGGTGGGCCGGCGAATCCTTGGGTTGCTTGCTCGATTGATCCTACCGAGGCCGGCCTGCGGGCGTACACGGACTTCGTTCGGCAAATCCCGGCTCAAGTCACAGTCGCGCAGCAAGCCGAACTGGCGCGGACGGCTCCGCAAGAGTTGGCCAACCGACTTGGTTTAGCGAATGTTCGTGTCTGGGGGATACCCGCCGAATCCCGCATGGCCTTGATCATGATCGAAGCCGACTACCGCATGAAAATGATGGCGGTGGATTTGGAGCCTGCGCCGCCAAAAATCACAACTTTCTGCGAAGCCATCGACAGCCCGATTTCGGGAGCCCAGCGATGGTGGTTGACTCCGAATTATGAAATATTGACGCAATCGGCCGATGCCAAATCCTTGCGAATCTCGGGGCCAGGGATTCAATTGAATACCGAGGATGTCGTCGTTTTTCCAGCGGGCCAACAACCAGCGGTCCCGCCAGCCGCTGCACCGCGAGCGGCGCGACAATACGCAGCTTCATTCACCAAACACTACGTAACCTTAGCTCAACAGAAAACCGTATTTGCTCAGTTGCAAACCGTGGTCGATCTGTTAGTGATGGCTGCTTGGCTAAACAAAGTCAACGCTTGGGAACAAATGGATTGGAACGGCGGCAGACTCTTCGATCCGAGCTATCGGTGCGGACCAAAACGTGTCGCGGCCAAACAGGTGCCGTGTGTCGCCAACGCGATCTGGAAAAACCGCTTGTTGGTATTTCCAGTAGGTGGCGGTGTCTCCATATCCCCCACCTCCGCCTTGGAACCAGGCGTATTGCGAACGGACTCGAATCAGCAATTGGAGCTTTTGACGGGCGAAGTCAAACTCCCAACTGACGAGTCGATCTGGTGGTGGGATTAGCCATTTCATCCAATCGAGGGATCACTTACCACCTCCCCGCGATACTGCAAAGCCGTGCAGGATTTTTCCGGCGAGCGCCGGCCCGAACGGGGCGAAACGATCCTAGCAAGACAATCCTAACAAGTTGGCGCGAGCCACCGCTTGGATGGACACCTCGTCCAGAACAGGCGTGAAAGGCCGCCCCAAGAGGCTGCGCTTTGGCAACCCAAAATGCTTCTACTCTTTGCCTCTGCCGGTATGAAGCTGGAACAGACCGCTCGATGTCGTTGGCAGAGTTCGGCCAATTCGTTAAAATCTGGGGCTTCCGCGACCATGGGCTGGTAGTCGCTGCCTGGCACCCTACCAACTCCACAACGCGGTGAAGCATTTTTCCTGGCAAGAACGGCCGAAACAACCCGAGCCGGTGTGCGTGAGCCACCGGTTGGTTTGATGTCACGATCAGAAACGGCCTGAACGGCCGACACAAGTGCGGAGGTCGCGCACTTAGACATGCTTCACAGCGTTGCCAACTCGGAACGGGGTTCCCCAACGGTGTATCACTCGATTAAAGAGACCAAACGATATGGGTCGAGATTTCGAAAATCGCAAACACTCGATCATGAAGACGAGTGCCCAAAAGTCCAAACTGTATTCGAAGTACGGCAAGCAATTGTACGTGTGTGCGAAAAACAGTGGAGCTGACCCGGTCGCCAATGGCGCACTGAAGCTTTTGATTGACAAAGCCAAACGAGAACAAGTTCCCGCGCACGTGATCGAAAAGGCTCTGGAAAAAGCGGCGGGAACCGGTGGCGAAGATTTTGTGACCACTCGCTACGAAGGCTACGGACCGAGCGGCTGTTCGGTGATGGTCGACTGTTTGACCGACAACTACAACCGCACCATTACGGATGTTCGAAACTGTTTCACGAAAACCGGCTTCAAAATGGGCGCTCCGGGCGCGACAGCCCATTTGTTCGACCATTTGTCAATTTTTCAATTTGCGGGAGACAACTCGGAAACCGTTTTGGAGGCTCTGTTGGAGGCGGATGTTGACGTCTCGGACGTGGAGTCGAAGGAAGGCATGATTTCGGTTTTCGCACCGGCTTCCGAGTTTGCCAAAGCTCGTCAAGCGTTGCACCAATCGTTCCCCAACGTCACATTTGAAACGGAAGAAATCAGCTTTGTTCCACAAAGCCGTGTGCAGATCTCACCGGACGATGTACCGATGTTTGAAAAGTTCATGAACATGCTTAATGATTGCGACGACGTCCAAGAGATTTATCACAACGCCACCTTGCCGAGTTGAACCCGACTCGGCCCAGCATACTGAAAAGGTCCGAGGCTTTGTCTCATGCCAGATGAATCCGAGTATGTCTTAGGGACAGGGGCTGACGAACTTGAAAGATTGGCCTTTCAACATCGTCTGTGGTGCGATGCCGCGCATCAGGCGTGGCGGATTGCCAAGCTGCGAATGGGACAAAGGGTGCTGGATGTTGGATGCGGTCCGGGCTTCGCCTCGTTCGACTTAGCCCAATTGGTGACGCGAAGAGGTTGTGTGGTCGGAGTCGATGAATCCCATCGATTTATCGCTTATCTCAACGAACAAGCAACCGCCCGTCATTTGCCGCAACTCAGCGGACGAGTCGGTGATGTACACGCGTTGCCCAATTTGCTGGCCGACCAACAACCGTTCGACCTGGCCTACGTTCGTTGGTTATTGTGTTTTGTTCGCGACCCGAACGCTGTCGTTGCGGGTATCGTCGAGTCATTGCGTCCCGGGGGAGCGATTGTCGTCCACGATTACTTCCATTACGAATCGCTGACAACGGCCCCGAAGTCCGCGGTACACGACCGAGTGGTACGGGCCACGATGCAGAGCTGGCGAGATCGCGGCGGCAACACCGACATTGGTGGCGAATTGCCGCAGATTTTCGCGAATCATGGCTGTGAATGTGTTCACCTCACGACTCACGCTCGGATCGCTCGCGGAACGGACACCATGTTTCATTGGCCGGAGTTGTGGTGGCAGATCTATGCCCCGAAACTGGTGGCGATGGGCTACTTATCAGACGCGGACTGTCAGGAACTTTTGTCCTTGATTGATTCGATCGAACAGGATCCGAATCGATTCATCCACTGCCCAACCGTGTACGAATTTGTGTTTCGAAAAGCACCGCTTTGATCTTGGGTTGCGGAGTATTGCCCGAGCTCGATCGCTCGGGGAACCCGGATCAAGCGGCAACAGGTTGCGGAGCCACAGATTGCTGCCAAATGTGCTCGTAAACTCGTCTTGCTACCTGCTGTTTCTCATCATCTGTGAACGGCGGTGATGGAAGATTAAGGAAAACGTGATCCAGAATAAATGTTTCAACCTCCGCTTGCGTTTGCTCTTTGTCGGTCCAGCGTTCCAGCGGCGCGATCAATTGTTGAATCGACGCCAGCAAACTTCGACTGGCTTGCTTGACGCGCTCACGGTCGGTCTTGGTAAGTGTCGCCTTCGACAGAAGATCGAACAGCGCCAATTCTTCTTCGCTCAACCCTTCCTCCGCCGCACGACGTTGTTCGGCATCCAGACGATGGTTCAGATCAACAAGTTTCGCAAACGTCTCTTCGATGGTCACCCGATCTTTTTCACGATTGTAGTCCGCAATGATGTCGCAGTACTTCTTGTAGTAGTCCATACGCTGCGGATTGCGGGCAAGCATCTGAGCCAGTTTCTCTTCGACGATCTGGCGTACATCCTGTAGCGCCGTCGCCTTCCGCTTGCACTTCTTGGCAAATTCGTCACGGAGCTTCTCCAGATCGATCTGGCTCAGGTCGAAAAACTTGGAGTCCCGCTGATCGTCGCCCGGCGACGAAGTGCGAATCGCCTCATTAACAATCCGGTGCAGTTCCTTTAATAACTCGCTTACGTCAGCGGTATCGCGGCGTTCTTCCAATTTCTTGTAGATCGCTTCGATGTTGTCGTGCCGGTCGGCGTAAGCCACCGATTGGTATGGCCCCCAAGACAACAAAGGCCCGAATGGGCCGACACAAATGCAATTCGGCAACGTGGTGTCACCGTACAGAAAAAATCACGGAATCGATCAACGCACATGGCTCAACGCATCGACCGGAATGATGCGTTGTCCAAACGGATAAACACGCCCGCCACGATGCCCAGGCCCGAATGGGCTAACACAGCCCTAGCCGGTCGGCGTAAGCCACCGATTGGTATGGCCCCCAAGACAACAAAGGCCCGAATGGGCCGACACAAATGCTTAGTCGAACATGTACTTCAAATCATATTCGATTTCATGTTTGTCCAAGAGTTGCAAATACTCTTGTTCAAAGGTCTGATGCTGATGATGCGCTACTTGATTCTCGATGTACTGATAGAACCGATCTTTCGCCGAACGACTGACTGAAAAGACACCCTACCCTTCTTGCCAACCGAATTTCAAAATCAAACCACTGGTGTCGTTAATGTGTTTGCTCGTGTTGCTCTTTAGCTTACCCACAAACTCGGCGACGGCAATTTTGGCGGGAATACGCACCAGGAGATGAGCATGATCCACATAACCGTTGACGATCAACGCAAAACTACCAAGGTTCTCGCAAGCCCCCAGCCACGTATGCAAACACCTTTGGTCGAAATTGATCGGTCAACCATGGCTTGCGATTTTTGGTGCTGAAGACAACGTGGTAAAGAAGTTGTTGATGCGTGTTCATTTTGGGCCGTTCAAAGTTTAGGAATGGAACAGAAATTCATGATCAACAATAACAGATGAACAGGTTTGATTTTGTGTCGGCCCATGCGGGCCTTTGAAATGGTGGGTGTTGAACGAACCGGTGGCTCGCGCCGACCGGCTAGGGTTGCTCCGGCCCGTGCGGGCCTGTTTTCGCCAGAGAAAAATGCTTCACAACATTGGCGCCCGGTGGCGAAATCCAAACAAAAAAGGCCGTAGAGATTCCAGTGCAGCAGGCCGAAGAACTGGTGGCGCTGCCCTAAGAAACAGCCTGAGAAACAGCCTGAACAGAAAGCCCGATAAGATGACTCGTGAATCAGCTCGCGAACGGAAGCCGCGATACTACCTCAGAAAAAGCGACGCTGCACCTGAGGGCAACGTTTCAAGAGCGGAGAGAACAGGATTCGAACCTGCGGTGAGGAAAACCCCACTCCGGCTTAGCAAGCCGGTGCAATAGACCACTCTGCCATCTCTCCAATTGTCGTTTTGCGTTCAACACCGCCAATTCCAGCGGCGCCTTCAAATCGAAGCCGGCCATTTTCCATCTGGCGAACACCGGTTTGATCGAACCATGACGAAAGCCAACTTTAACGCCAGGCCACATTTCAAGGACACGCGGCCAGTCGCTATCGTTCGGCCAAAAGTCCAGTGACTGCCTGCGGACTTGCCGCAAAACGTCAGTTCGGGTCGCTAGTTTGGCCGATATTGCCCGTTTTGGCAAGGTGCCAAGCCGAAAAGAGCCAACGCAAAAAGCGATGGTCGGACGACCATCGCTTTGATTGCGCATTCGACTGGGCTGCTTGGACTCACCAACCGACAGGCGATTTTAGGCCGCCTGTCGATAGGCTACAGCGACAGATTCGGTTAACACGAGGCAATTGCACCAATTCTGCGGCCAGAGTTAGCTGCTGACCCGATTTTCCTCGGCCTGGAAGTAGGCATCGATTTGGGTTTCGATGTCTTCGCTGACCTCGGTGTTTTCCACAGGGATCTCACCCAGATACTTCGGCATCAGGCTGGCTTCCTGCTCGGCGGCTTCGATCCGCGCCCGAATCTCGTTCATCATCTTGCGAGCGGCCGACAACTGGCTCGTGTCCAGGCTCAAGTGATTGGCTTGCTGTTGGACCTCAACCACTCGCATCCGAGCTTCCAATTCCTCAACGATCACTTCCAATTCATGTCGTTGGGCCTTGGTCTCATCCAACTTGGTCATCGCCGCATCCAAAGCCGCTTGCCGAGCGTCCAACACTTGCTGCATCGATGTCAAACGAGCTTGGCTGGACTTCAGCCGATCGAATCTCTTTTGGAGGTCATTTCGGACCTGGTCGTTGGTATAGGCCCGACCTTTGGTGACGTAGTGCTGCTCGTCGCCCTTCAAGTGCTCGCGCAGGCTAACAATCTTGGTTTCTTCGTCCTTGATTTGAGCCGCCAGTCCTTCGATTTCCTTCTCCAAGCCCCCAATCGCGACTTTTTCTGAAGCTACTTTGGCGACCATGTCGCGAATCTCAGGACCGATGTCCCGAATTTGTTCGCGAGCTGCGTCCAATTGGGCATGTATTGGAATCGCTTGCTGGACGCTTTCTTGGACATTTCTCCAACTTGATTTTGCGTATGGGATGATTGAAGTCCCAAACAGCAGCGCCAGGACCAGAGCGACGCTGCCACCCACCAGTAACGTTTTCTTGAGCATTGAAAACTCCTCCGTAACGAGTTAGCTCATGGATGCCAGAACTTCTACTTGCGACCGCTGGCACGTCGGGGACCGGCCCAACCTCGGGTCAATCCATCGTTGCAGTCAGCCATTCGCCAAGAAAATCGGGATATTGGGTGCAGATTCTCAGAATTCTTGAACTTTGAGATTTTTTGGAGGCGGTACTATTGCTGCACTCTTTGCCCGATGTGGTAATTGTGACAGGTCGTGCAGCTGTTGCTGGTACTGCCTGCTTGATGACAAGACGCACATTGAGACTTCGTCAAAGAATGAAAATCAGAACGGTGTCCGGCATGGAGCTGCTGCAATTCCGATTCCTGAGCCGAGTTGGCTCCCAGGACGGACTTGGTGAAGCCGACCGACGTGACCTGAAGGGCCTGTCCCCCCGTTTTGGCAATTTCGACCGCTGCCCCGCCCTGCCCTGCCGGAGTCTCCCGCAGTTGATGACACGAACGGCAGTCGGATAAGCCCGGCAACAACGTGTGCGGACGGTGATTGAATTTCGTCCAGCCTTTGAGAGCCGGATCACGATACTTTCCGTTCCAATTCGCCGAGGCGGTGACCGCTGCCCCCGATTGATCTCCATGGCATTGCAAGCAATTACCAGGCTTGTCGGGAGCGGCGATTTCACCCAGAGCGTAGGTCACCCATTCCGGTGCTTTTCCGCTTGATTGTCCTTGGATCAAGAGGTCAATCCACTCTTTCAGCAACAAATCTGCATGTCCCTGCAGATGGTAATCCATCGAAAAACTCGTTTCGTTGCGGACCCAACCCACAAGCTTGTGTTTCGCGGTGTTCCGCGGCAAATTCTCGGCCGGATTAGTCTGAGTTTCTGTGGTGATCCCGCCGGACTCGGGAGCCAACGCCGTCACCGCGTCGGGTCGCGACGATGCTACGGGCGGGTCCTGGTCCCTTGGCGTCACGTTGTTCGTCGAACTGGGCTCCGGCAAGTCGCGAATGGCGGCAGCGGGAGCACCGCTTCCGTAATTCGCCAATGGATTGGAAGCCAACAAATTCGGGTCGTCGTTTGCGGGTCCAACCGTTGTCGCTTGACTCGCACCATTCGGGGTTCGCGGGGATTGGCCACCAACGTCCCGCGACACCGCCGCGCTGCTTGATCCGGCGGAACTGGGAGGGCTGGTTGGTGATTGGCTCAACGGCGGTTGGGAGGTCGATCGCGATGGGGTCGTTGGTTTCGCAACCTGATTGGCGCTGCCTTGAGGTCCAACATTGGAGCTTGGGCTTGTTGGTGTCCCGGATGCGCCATAAGCATTCGCCAGCGGGTTCTCCAGCAGGAGCTCTTGCGATCGGTCTTGCGTTTGGCTTTCGGACTCCATAATTTTCGCCAACAGATCGCGCGGAATCACCAACCTCGAAGAACCAGCCTCCATGAGATTCGATGAAGCTTGCAGGTCCGAATCGAGTACCGCAACGGGCGAGACCTGTTCCGCCTTCACTTCGTTCCACAACTGCGGAAACCACAGCCGACCGGAATCTTGCGCCAGCGTTGGCGAAAAATTTTGTGTCAATCGAGCAAGGCGTGCATCATCGATCGATTCTTGCAGCGCGATTTGCAATCTCTGACGAATCGCTTCGTTACCGCGCAGCGCGAGGTCTGCGACCAAGCGTTTGATTCCCCAAGCGATTTGAGTCGCCGCTTGGGCTTGAGTACGGTCGGCCGGATCCAAATCCAGAAAATCGAAGCCGACACCCAACACGTCCAACCCTGCGGCCGCGTCTTTGTCTGCTCGCAGCAACAACTCGCTAAAAGGAGACAAACGACCATCAAAGCCTTGGGACAAGGCTTCTGGCCATTGCCCAACGGCCTGTTGAGCCTCCTGCAAACTTCGAACATCCAACGAAGGAATCCGTAACAGCGCGAGTCCTCGTTCGGCGCTAAGGTCGATCGGGCCCTGATGACACGAACCACAGGCCTGTTCAAAACCGACTAAAAGTTGGACATTCCCTTGCTTGTCATCGCGATGACATTGGGCGCATTCAAATGGGCGATTGCCTTGAGGAAAATGTTTAAAATGGTGGGTGCTGTGGTCAAATCGAATTCCTTGTGGAGCGATGGTGGGCCAATTTTTAAATTCGGGATGGTCCAATTCGAAACTGTGAAAGGTTTGACCGTGACAGGACTGACATTGCTGGTTGGTCATCGCTTTCATGTCAATCTCTTGGCCATGGTGTTCACGATGACAAGTGGCGCAAGCAATGGGTTGTCCATTCTTGAAGGGCAACCCAACCAACATAGCGCCGGAAACTTGACGAATCGCACTGGACGTTGTGCTAGTCGCTCGCTCTACTTCTTCGGTCCTGGCGGCTAGTTCGTTTGGAGTCACATTGTGTGCATACAGGCCATGCCCTGGGGACATGTCACGTTGGTGACAATTCAAACACAGATCGGTTTGCGTCGTTTTCTGGCCACTGGAATCATTACCAAACATTCCCCCGATCCATTGGCCCAAACTTTGATGTGCTTGTGGATGGCAGGAAGCGCAACGATCGTTGCCATGATGGGCTAATCGTTCGGCATGCGGCGAACTCAATGGCCCGGGCGCGATGACGTTGTAGGTTTGGCCGCTTCCATAAACCATCATCCCCAAGCCGACCGTCATGCACAACAACGCAAACGACAGACGTGTCCGCTGGGCGCGCAGGGAGCGCTGCGGAACACAGGGCGGTTTCTGTAGGCAGCATTGCCCGTCCTTCGTTGGCCCTTCCGGACAAGCACCACCACGATGCTGCGGCCGACTACAAGCCCACCCGCCCGCACGCGCCACTGGATAGCACTCCGCTCGACAACCGCAACTTCCGTTCGCGCTTGGGCCCGTCCAACACGGTTCACCGATCAAAACGTTGCCACACACCCAATTCGAATTGGGACGATGATAGTTGTTGTGCAACGCGACTGCGGGTTTCGCTTCGGAGTCATTTGGGTTTGCGGGAGAAGGCATCGTTAAAAGCCCCCTTGGAAGACATGAACCAATACCGTGTGCAGCCCAGCAAGGGCTAATAAAATCCCAGTCAAACAAACATGAACAAACAGCCATCCTTTGAGACGACCTTGCAGCGCGTAATGAAAATCCAAGTCATCTTTATCTTGAATCAATCGTTTTAGTGGCACGGTACCGTTCTGATGGTCCGAAGTCAGATAACGCTTGAGATTCTCAACTTCTGTCAACAAAGCCCGTCGGGTCCCGCCATTGGGAAACATCATGTAGTACAGGGATCGACCGCGCGTCAAGAATGGCAGCAAACGTCGGTCAATAAAGTCGATAAAGATCTCGCTCTGATACTTCGAATCGAGCGCCAACGCCTCCGCTCGTCGCACCAATTGACGACGATGGACCGGGATCTGTTCGAACAAAACTTCGTTGCCAACCGCCGTCAATTTTTTAGGATAGGTTCGGGTCAGATAGAGCCCATAAAATCCACTGCCCGTGATCAACAAGAAGACGGTGGCCAAAATTTGCTCCAAGGTCCCCATTGGCCAACGAAATCCAACATGCAGCCAAAACATCACGAAAGCTGCCATTCCCAGATAAATATGGAAATGCAACCATGCAGAGCTTGTGCCCAATCCGCGGAGAAAGTGCCAACGCTTCCGAACTCGATAACCGGCCAACACCAAAACAATTGCGAACAAAGCATATCCGGTGGGAAAACTAGTTCTTCCCAAGTGTTGATCTTGCGAATAGGACCACAGGGCCACCACTGCCAAAAGCAGGAGGAAAAGTGTCAAGTGTCGCAAACGACGGCGCCAGAATGTTTCGGTCATCGGTCTAGCCATTGACTAAGCACATCCGTTTCTCTCATGTTGATCCGAATCAATGCGTCGTGTGGGCAAGCGTTCTGGCATGCCGGCCCGCTCGCGTAATCGACACATAAATCACACTTGGTCGCTTTTAGGATCGGCAACTGTCGTTCGTCGACCTGTTGTCGAAACTGATTATCGAAAATCTCAACCATCCGGATATTTTCATAGGGACAACTTTGCGAGCACGTACCACACCCGATACAGGTGTTGTCATTGATCTGCACGACTCCGGTGGAATGTTCTCGCCCAATCGCTCCCGTTGGGCAGCCGATCAAACAAACCGGGTCGGTGCAATGCATGCATGCGTTGGCCACCATGTGGTGTCCGACTACTGGCCCAGTTCTCATGAACCGCGGATTTCCCTGGTGCGTGTCAGCACAAGCGCGAACGCAATCATCACAGCGGGTGCAGCGATCCAGGTCAATCAACATGGCTTGCTCGCCATTGATCAGGCGGCGTTGGACAAACTGTTCCAATCGTTGTTGATGTTCGGGGGAAGCTTCATGTATTGGTACCGCCGAACGGGCCCATGGCTCATACAAGTTGATTGTCGGATCAACGAAAGGAGACTTCGGACGTGTTTGATCAGGCAGGGTTTCAACGACACTCGCGGCAATTTCGCGACCGCGTTTCGCCGCTTGTTTTGGATTCGGCCAGTTCGGAAGCACGTACTGAATCACATCGGAAGTCGGAATTTGCAATAAATCAACGTAACCGATCGCCCGAAAGGAATGTTGCCAAGGAACGCTCGTCCCCGAATTCGCGTAGCGGAGCACTTCAGAGAATCCGAAATAGTCGCCTTTGCCCAGATACGTTAGCGTGTGATGTCCATCGCCGCGTCGCCGACTTACTCGGACAAATCCGCTGCGAATCATGTACAACCCGCCAACGTATTCACCTTCGATCGCGATGACTGGTTCACTTTCAATTTGGCGATTAACGTCTTGACGAATCACCTCTCGAAAGGGTTGGTGCCATTCGAAGTCACCAAACGATTGAAATTGTACGTTCTGTGCCAGAGCATCGACGGCCCGTTCGTCCAGGCCGTGCAGCAAAGGCGTTTCTCGAAGATGGACCTTCAAACTATGCTCACGGTACTGTTGAGCCGTGTACTGGCGCAAGCGAGGCGAGTACTTCATCAAGTCACGAAGACCTTGCCACCGAATCTCCAACAATCGACAGCGACCTTGGGCAATCACGGTCGCACTGCGCGGACTGCGCGTCAGTGCCGCCATTTCTCCGAACAGCTCCCCTGCGCCCATCGATTCGATTTCGTTGGGAGCGAGAATGCGGGGAATGTCTTGCAGATAGACCCGCACTTGACCATCTCGACCACGCCGAGAAGCCACTTCGTTTTGGTCGGCGGCGCCAACGGTCGCGCGCGACTCGACCACCGGGGAACGCTGCCACCATTCGCGAACCGACTCCATGAGCGATCGCTGACGACGTTCTTGTCGCCCCAACATCCGACTGGGCAACGACTTTAAGACAACTCCCACGCTGCCGGAGAGGATCAAAAACGCGCTACTCCCGTAATCGCCTTCCCGAATAATGATGTCACCATCTTCGAAATCGACAACACGCGCGTCGTTCCGTAGGATACCCTCCAAAGGGATTTGCTTGGGAAAGTCGTCCGGTTTCATGCTCGCGAATAGCGGTTGCTGCAACAGTCCGCGCACGTCCATCGGTGCTGTAGGATCACAGAAAGGCTGATCCCAGCGTTGTGGTCGATGTGTGATCGTGACGGTGGCCGACATGATGAACAGCTCGTATTAAAAGTTTCGGACGTGTCAATCAAGTCGCACGGCGGCGCGGCTCGATCGACTTTGACTATTTGTACTCTGATTTGCCTGGGATCAACGTGTCCAAGACGGCCAACCGGTTGCCGTCTGCCGATTGGGCAAAACTTGTACCTGCTTGTTGGATCTCGTCCGCAATTCGATTGAGTTCCGCTTCATTGTTGGTCTTTAAGACGGCTTGAGAAAAAGACCTCAACGCTTGCTCCAAATGGGGGTCTTGTATTTGATCTTGAATGGACTTTAGTCTCACGGCAACATCGGCGGCTCGCTTGGCCACGGTCAAACCGTAGGTACCTCGTTCGGTGGCTTTCCCTACGGCACGCGTGCTAAATTCCAGATCTGCAATGAGCCCCGCGACAAACATCACGCGTAAGGCTTCGGGCGCATTCTCCGCGTTGGTTGTGTTGCCGGTTCTCAAGAAATTGTGGCGGTTGATTCCCTGGGACCAACTGACCATTTCAAACTTTAATGTTCCAGCACCATGTCCACCGACGTTTACCAACTTTTCGTTGGGCACGGAATGACATTGCAAACAACTGCGAGCAATCAAGTAGACGTTGGACGGATTCCGCATCCCATGCGCAATGGACGTTTCCCGGCGTTGTTCTTTGTGAGCGGCCGTTTCTTGATTCTTGAGAACCGTGGGCCCGCCATAATCATTATGCAGTGTGACCCAATCCAAAGCCGCACCATGGCACGACTCACAAGAAACACCGGCTATTATTTGAACTTTTTCACTGACGGTCTGGCTCGTATAGTGACAATCAAGACAGACGTCGCCACGCTTGATGGAACGGAGACCCATCTTCGCGGCGATGGCGTTGGCCTCGGGGCGTCGATGCAAGTCCTCCAAAGTCTTGGCGTGCGGAGTTTGTAGCCAAGTTCGAACTTCGTTTTCATGGCAAGCGGCACAGCGCATGGGTCCGATCACTTTGGTGGGATCGCATTGCGGTGGCTGGGCCACGGACCATGGCAACCCGACCAACAGAAGAACGAACCAAGTGCTAACAAACTTAAGCTTAGGCATCGAGAACCACCTCCCCATTGCTACCGCTTTTCAGCTTCGGGATGGCCACGCACGGTAAACAATGCCCCGCTTCCACATCATGTGGCTGACCGTTCGGGTACATGACTTCACCCCGAAGCAACTTCGTTTGACACGATCCGCATTGACCGGCCCGACAACCCGAGCTGATTGGAACCCCGTTGCCGTTGGCAGCGTCCAGCAGAGTCTTGTCTCCGTCATTCCATTCGATCACTTTCTTCGATCGAGCAAAGTGCACATTGCATTTGACCCCATTGTCGGTTGTGGCGGGTACCGCCACGGATTGGCTACCGGTGGATGCCCCTTTCACCGTCGCTGGGCCGAACGCTTCAAAGTGGATCTGATCTTCGGGCACACCCCAACCGATCAACTGCTCGAATAGGCTACTCATGAACGGCCCGGGGCCACACATGTAAAAGTGAAAGTTGGGGCTGGGCAAAGCTCGTTTGATCAATTCGACCGAAACGCGACCTTGAAAATGAAAGTCTCGACCTTCGACATCACCTTTTTCCGGTTCGGAGTAGCAATTGAGAACATTGAAGTTCGAATGCTGTTTCGATAACTCTCGGAGGCGATCCTTAAAAATATGGTCTCCTCCGTGTCTCAGTCCGTAAAACAACAACAAATCTCGGCGGTCGCCGCGTTGGAGAACGGTTTCAATCATGCTCATCATCGGTGTGATGCCCACGCCGCCCGCCAACAGGATCACCGGTTCCTTTTTGGAAACGTCCAAAAAGAAATCACCGCCGGGCGCCTTGACCTCGATCGTGTCCCCCACGGACCATTGCCAGTTCACAAAGTGCGACACACCACCTTGAGACAGTGGCTTTCCGTGAACGTCTTTTACCGTGATTCGATAGTGTGAAGCAGCCCGCGCCCCGTCGCTGAGCGAGTAACAACGGATGAGTGGCGAAGTCTGATTCGGCAATTCGAATCTTAATGTCAGGAACTGACCCGGTTTGAACTCGGGCAATTCCAAGCCGTCTTGCGGTACCAAATAGACCGACGTCGCATTCGACGTTTCGCGATGAAGCCGTTTGACACGAAACTTCCGCCATCCTCGCCATGCCGCCGAGTTTTGAGATTCAACCTCCGATTTCCCAGAATTGTCGACTCCCGAATTCTGGGCCGACTTCCTTTGGGCCTCCGTGGCCTCAATCTTGGCAATCAGCAATTGTCGCTGCAATTGCCAATACCCTCGCTCTCCCACATGGCGGCGGATATTCGTCGAGGTCCAGAACAATAGCTGTACGAAACAAAACAGGACGAGCGCGGCGCCAACGATGAAGAAGACCCAATCCATGAGCTTCCGGTCCCATTTGAGTGATTAAAGTTTAACGAATCGTACGTTCCGTCGAACCCTTCTAATTTCGTCCAAAACGAAGCCGAAAATATCCTCGATCAACCTCCGAAAGGGCGACAACTTTTAAGCTTAACGATCATTCCGATTGCGGCGAATTTGCGGACTAGACAAGACAGGCAAAGCAGGGATACCAGGCAAGTACGATTCGGTAAAACGCGTTCACGATGATTTTGACCTATCTTTACCAGCGAAGTCTCGCGATTTGGTTCCACGGATGAAATCCTTCCATTATTGCCCGAATCTTAAAGAACATGTTCGAACTAGCGTGGCTCAGTCCCAATCAACACCTGCAACTTTGTTTGCAACCCGGGAATTACGAACTGACGGGCAAGGCTGGGCCGACGGTTATTGAACCAATTCGATCGGTCGAAGACCGAGCCAATTCCGAGGCGAATTCGCGTCGAATCGTGATCGACGACCCCTGGTTAGACTGTCCCCAATTGATGCTGTCCTTGCTGCCTAACGGGTCGATAAAGATCGAGAATCAAGGACGTCCGATTCTGTTGCCCAGCGGACGCCGAATCAATGCAGGCCAAAGCCAAACCCTGGCCACGCCTTCCCAGTTGGTCATCGGCAAAACCCGCTTGTCACTTACTCGGCCGATCGCTGACTGGATTTTCGACCAAACCCTGGCAGGTTTGTCACGTGACTTGGACGCCAAGTCCTCCAAACGAGAAAAGGGGATGAACACGTCACCGGCCGCATCGACGCTGGTGCAATGGTTTGACGCGTTGAACCGATTGCAAGGATCCCAAGTTGGCAGCCAAGCGTTTTATGATCATGCGGTTCAGTGCACATTCGATCCGGGCGGTTTGGATCTAGGACTCTTACTCAAACTAGAAAACGAAGAATGGCAAATTGTCGCGAGCCACGTTCCATTTCCGGAATATGGTTTCGCGTTTCGCCGCGAAATTGTCGAGCGAGTCGCGGTCACCGGCAAGTTGTGGTACCACGTTGGCAGCGATGACTTTGATGCACTCCAACACCCTGACGCTCAATGGGTGGTCGCCGCCCCGATCATGGATCAGAGCGGCAAAGTGACCTCGGTTTTGTATGCCGTTCGATTTGAAAGCTCCTTCAACAAGCGTCACGGAATTCGTCCCTTAGAAGCCCACTTCGTTCGCTTGGTCGCCGATACGATTTCTGCCGCTTCGCGACGCATGCAAGCCCAAGCCGAGGCTGCTCGCGCCCACGTTCTCTTGGAGCAAACTTTTTCGCCGCAGGTTGTACCCTTGTTGGAGCGAGATCCTCAACTGCTTGATTCTCGCGAGAACGAAGTCACGATACTGTTCGCAGATTTGCGTGGCTTTTCCACTATGAGTGAAAAGCTTGGAGCGGGGATGACGCACCAACTGCTGGCCGACATTCTGAACCGGTGGACCCGCACAATTCAGGCTCGGCAGGGAGTCGTTATTGACTATTACGGCGATGGGTTGGCAGCCTTCTGGAACGCTCCCGTTCCAACTCCGGGCCATGCTTGGCTTACGTGTCAAACCGCATGGCAGATGTTGGACGATCTAGAAATCGTGAACGAAAACTGGCGTTCCAAACTCCATTGTCCCTTGCAAGTCGGCATCGGAATCAACACCGGTAGAGCGCAAGTTGGAAATTCAGGTAGTCAAGGAAAGTTAAAATACGGGCCCCGCGGACACGAAGTCAATTTAGCGAGTCGTTTGGAAAACGCCACCAAACGGTTCGGCGTCCCGATTCTGATTTCAGAAGCAACCGCCAACCGAGTCGAAGCTCGTTGCCTAACCTTACGTCTATGCCGCACGTGGCTTCCCGGAATTGAAAGTAGCCAAAACGTCTTTCAATTGCTCGATCGACATCCCAATCAGGCCCTCGTCACAGCGGCGCAAAACTACGCCGCCGCTTTGGAAGAATTCGAAGCGGGCCGTTTTGATGAATGTCTGGAGAAAGTCACTCAACGGCTGATCGAAGAAGATGGAGACCGTCGCTTGGACTATCTATTGGAACAACTGGAATTGGTCATTCCTTCAACAGCGCTGCGACAGCGACACCCACGCCTGCGAACACTTGCGAAATCAAACGACACAGCATCCGGGCCCGTGCCGTTTCAGGCTTGGCATGCGGTCAGCGGACGTTAGCAGTTCACTTCCGCGAGTAGCGAAACAACGAGGGCGTTAACGAGTTGTTGTCGGAAACTTGCGGAGCTTTCGGAGGCGTTGCTTCGGCTGGCGGTTGTGGAAACTCGGCAGGAGCTGGTTCGCGTTTGTCGCCTGTCTCGACCGGCGGATCCAAGCGAAATTGTTGTTCGGCGGGCTCGGCACCGTTCGAATAACGACCATTTTCCCCGGATGGTGACAGGGTTGCCGGATATTGAACCTCGGCGGCGATCCGCCCCAGTGGCCCGATCGAGCCGAATCGCTCTTCCACGAACGTGATCCCGTGGGTTTCCAGAATCGTACCCGTATCTCGTTCCAAGGCGGCCAGTTCGGCGTTGTAGCGCACCAAAGCTTGGGCTTCGTTAGATACCGAATTGCCCCAGTCGACCACCGCTTGCAAGACCACAATAAACGGCTCCAATCCTTCGTCGAAGTTCGTTCGTTGCACGCGAAGATTTTCGGTCGCCGCTTCTCGAACTTGTTTGAACCGTTCGTATTGGGCGAAAAACAATTCTAGGTTTCGCACGCGAATGGCCAGGTCGTGAGCGGCTTGATGTAAACCTTGTTGCAAGTTGACTTGGTCACGCTGGATCAGCAACTCTTGTTGGCGCAAGCCGGCACGTGCGGCCCGCAAACCTAGTGGCACCGAGAAATTCACGCCCAGCGACCAGTCATCAAACCCGGTTCCGCGAACGTCGGATCCGTTCGGCATGGTGCCTTCCAAGCCATTCCAGCGATACAGCGCTACCGCGTCCAATTGAGGCAAAGCATCATTGTTGCGAATCAACATTCGCTGTTGGTCGGCCTCCAAAATCAACTTCAGCTCGATGATGTCCGGACGGTATTGTTCGGCCAACGCCAGTAGTTCATTCCAATCCCAAGTGATTTTTTGATCAACCAACGGTGTAGTGGGAATGATTCGATCGTTATCAAATGGACTCAAGCCCAATACGTTTCGCAAGGCCGATTCACGCTGCAACAGATTGCCTTCCGCTACCAAGACGTTGGCCCGAAAGTTTTCCAAGGCCACGCGTTGCTGCAGCAGCGGGCTAAAACTCTGGACGCCCACATCCAACTTGTCACCGGCCTCTTGCACGGCAAACTCCAACTGTCGCACCTGTTGTTCGCGGGCCCACAGTTCCGTTCTCGCCAAGACCAAGTCCCAGTAGCCCTGAATAATACTCTGGACGTGCGTCTGCACCGCATCCTTGAACTGAAAATAGGAGCGTTCCGTATCCAATTGGGCAATCACAATCGGAGCCTGATTTACCGCAACCCCAGCCCCTTGAAGCAGCGGTTGACTCAATTGGATCGCGGCGTTGGATTGCAGTTGTGGATTAAGTGGCAAAGTAAGGCCCGGAAAACGATTGTTCCCGCCGATCACGCCAAAGTCGATCACGCCACCCGTCAACGAACGCTTCGACAGATTCATGTTGAAGTTGTTGCGATCGTTTTCCGTACCCACGATCAAAGTCTGATTCGGGTCCCCAGGATCAGGAATCGCCCCAGGACTATTGCCATTGAGAAAACTGTTGTTGACCGACAGATTGGGATCAAACGCGCCACGGGCCGAATCGATGCCGGTGTTATTGATTCCAACATCATAGATGGTTCGACCCGACGAGGAAGCGCTCACCCCAGAGAGAACGCGAACCGCGTTCATATTGCCCAAACTTTGATTCAACAGCTCCGACAACGACAGCGGAACTGCCTGTGCGTCCCATTGCGGAGAAACCACGGTCGCAGGTGCCGGCGTACGGGGGATCCCAGCCGGTCGCAATTGCTCCGGAGATCGAACCGTCAGGGCCCGCTGCTCGGGCATGATTCCCCAGCGAATCTCCTGTGCCTGCGCCGTTGCCAAACAGCCGAGGCACCACAAAATACCGAACGGGAGGTAGCGATTGCTCATGTTGTGAGCTATCGAACGAATTTAGCCGATAATCTAGCCCTAACGGTTGTTTAGGGCGGTCCCCACCAAAACTCGGTCCGGTTGTACCGACAGTAACGAATAAATCTGGTCGCGGCGAGGTGGCAGGCCTACTCGGCAGGCTCCTGATGCAATTCTCGCATCGCGACCTGGAAGTCAGACGTGTCGGCGACAACGGAACCGTCACGCAAAACGATCATTCGGTTGGCATTTTTCGCGACGGTCGGATCATGGGTCACCAAAATGACAGTGATGCCTTGCTGTTCGTTTAGCTCGCGAAACAGGGCAATAACCTCGCGACTCGTCTTCGAATCCAAGTTGCCCGTGGGTTCGTCACCCATCAAGATGGAGGGACTGGTCGCCAAGGCTCGGGCAATCGCCACGCGTTGCTGCTGACCTCCCGAAAGTTGACTGGAATGGTGATAAAGTCGATCGCCCAACCCAACCTTTCGCAACATTTCCACCGCAATTCCGCGTCGTTCTTTGCTGCTCAGACCCCGACGATACAACAAGGGCAACTCGACATTCTCAACGGCCGACGTCCGGTTTAGCAAATTAAAGTTTTGAAACACAAATCCCAATTGCCGATTGCGAATCTTGGCCCGCTCGTCCCGCGACATCGTTGCGATTTCTTCGCCATCCAAGCGATAGCTCCCCGAAGAGGGCCGATCCAGGCATCCCAACGTGTTCATCAACGTCGATTTTCCCGATCCGCTCGGGCCGATCAATGCGACGAATTCGCCACGATCAATATCAAGCGACACTTTGCGAAGCGCATACACGGGGTGGTCGCCCAATTCATAAACACGTTGCACTTCGCGTAATTCAATCAAGGCCATAAGTAGTTTCTGAACATTACCTTGGAACGCGATTCTTACTCGTAACGCAACGCTTCGATGGGGTCCATCCGACTGGCACGCCGCGCCGGATAGTAACCAAAAAATACGCCCACACCACCAGCAAACAACAACGCGATCACCGCCGCTTGCACGGAAATCACTATGGGCCAATCTTGCCCTGGGTTGAAATAGTTAATCAACAGTGTCGCGCCAACCGAAGCCGTCGTCCCAAGTGTGACTCCGATGGCACCACCAATTAGACTCAACACAATGGCTTCGACCAAAAACTGATTGAGTATATCTCGACCGCTGGCACCAATCGCCATCCGAATTCCAATCTCTTTGGTCCGCTCGGTCACCGAGACAAGCATGATGTTCATGATGCCGACCCCACCTACCAACAACGAAATACCCGCGATCGCCGACAACATCAGCGTCAGCACCCCAGTCACTATGCCAAAGGTTTGTGCGATCTCTGTCGTATCTTGGACCCGGAAGTCTTTGGACTTGCCCGGCTCGATCCGATGCCTCTCGAACAATAACTGATCGATTTGCTTGGTGGCTTCGTTCATGCGCGTCGGAGAAACGGCTGAAACCAGGATCGCGTTGACATTGTCGAAACTCGATCCCTGCAAGCGTTTGCGGACCGTGGTGTATGGCATCAACACGATGTTGTCGCGGTCGTTGCCGACCATGTCGACGCCCTTCTTCTCTAGAACACCCACCACACGAAACGGCACGTTCTTGACCCGAATGACTTGGTCGATCGGATTCGCCGTTTGAAACAACTTCGTGACCACCGTATGCCCAATCACGCAAACCTTAGCCCCCGACTTGATATCGTCTTCCGTGAAAAAGTCCCCGGCGGCCATCGCCCAATTTCGTACCAGAAGATAATCGGCACCGACCCCAGATAATTCGTTGGCGTTCCAGTTCGTGTTCCCGTAAATCAGTTGTCCTTGCGCTCCCACCAGCGGAGTCGAAGCCAAGACCGCATCGCATTGATTGGCGATCTCCCGACTATCGGCCGCTGTCAATGTAACCGTCAAGGACTGCCGAACCCCTCCCCGTTGTTGCGATTCAGGAAACACCACGATCACATTTGTTCCCAACGCCATGAATTGGTTTTGCACCAACGCGCTGGCGCTTTGGCCAATCGAGACCATCGTCGTCACCGCTGCAATTCCAATTACGACTCCCAACACGGTTAGGCCTGCCCGCATCTTGTTCTTGCGCAGGGCCCGAATCGCGACTCGAAATGTATCCCAGATCGTCATCGGTAATTACTTTTTCACTCCGGTGACCAATTCCATGCCCTCGGTAACTTCGCCAGATTCCACGACGGTGTAACGACTATCGGAGAAGCCAATCTTGACTTCAATTGCTTGCAACTGATTGTCTTTCACGATCCAGACATGCCGAACATTAGAAGTTTTGACCTTATCGGCCCCGTCCGTCGCTACTTCATCGGCGTTGCCCGCGGCCTCATCACCCACTTTCTCTTCGGCCTCGACCACCGCTTCGGATTCCCCTTTGGCATCCCGATTCCATTGGGATCCATCCAGCAACTTGCGGTCGGCTTCGCGAACCAAGGCAATGTTCTCAGGATAATAACGCAAGGCCGTGTTCGGGATCTGCAAAACATTCTCGACGCTTGATACTTCAAAGCTCAACTGTGCCGTCATGCTGGGCAACAATTTCAGTTCGGGATTCTCCGTCGCGACAACGACCGGATACGTGATCACATTCTGCAACTCGGTCGCCTCGTAGCGAATTTGCTCGATGCGACCCACAAATTTATCACCTGGGTACGCATCCACGGTAAATGAAACTGGAAGTTGTTCGTCGTAGGCCCGCCGAATCAGCCCAATGTCCGATTCATCCACTGTGGCAAAGACATGCAGCTTTTTGCGTAAATCGGGCGCAACGACAAATAGTTCAGGAGTTTGAAACTGGGATGCCAGCGTCTGCCCGGGATCAATCTTTCTGGCCAGAACAACGCCATTGACCGGCGAACGTATGTCGCAATAGTTCAAGTTGGTCTGCGAGTTATTCAATTGCGCCTGCGCCTGCAAGATCGAAGCCTTGGCTACTTTCAACAATGCTTCTTGCGCAGCAAACTCCGCCTTGAGCCCATCCAATTCTCGATCCGAAAGATAGCGTTCATCCTTCTCCCGAAGCCGAAGCCCACGCTCAAGGTTGTTCTTGGCCAACAAGAGCTGCGCTTCGACGCGCACGACCTCTGCTTCACGCGTCGTCAATGAAGCTTGATCACGGTCCACCGCAGCTTGATACAACAAGGGGTCAACCTTGGCCAATAACTGCCCTTCCGTAACCTCATCATTAAAGTCCACGTGCAATTCAACAATCGGTCCCGAAACAAACGCACCGATCGACACTTTCAGAACTGGTTCGATCTTGCCCGTGGAATTGATAATCCGCTTGGCATCGCCGCGAATCACTTTTGCTGTTTCCCAAGTCGGCTTATTCCGCTCACGGAAATAAGTCATCGCTGGTTGGTACGTGGCCCACCCCAAACCGACGATCACCAACAGGATCACGACCGTCTTGACTAAAAAACTCATGTATTGCTCACCAATGACCCAAAATCGACGTTGACGGCCAAAAACAACTCAGAGACGAAATCCCCGGAAAATGCTTCTTGGTAACCTGCAGCCACGTCGCTCCGTACCCAGAAAAATCCGGCGAAGTTCCCAAAATTGAACCAATCAATTTCCAATCCAACCGGAACATTCTAGTTGCCAGTCCAGGTCCGGCAATTGCTCAGTAACCGAATGAAACACTACGTAAAACCACGGAATCCTTCAAGAATTTTACGATCAAGCCCTCGCTAGATAATCCTTAACCGGCTTGCGAGTCATGAAAATGAGGAGGAGCGTTGGGTAGATCAGAAAAAAGAACATCACGACACTGCCAAAAATCAACATCGATCCAGCCTCGTGACTAATTCGGCGCGGAGCGTCGAAACCGTAAAACAGAACGACCCCGGTGTAGACCTGGAAAGAAATCGACAGCAAGTTCAAGATGATTGACCCAATACTGTAACTAACGGACAAATCCCGACCCTTTTCTTTGCCCATCAACAGCAAGATTCCCGCCGCGACCAGCACGAATGTGAGCAACGCCCCCAACACAATGATGAAGATTTGATACTGCACATAGCCAGTCTGTTCATAAATCAAAACCAACGAACTGTCCGATCGCTCAAAACGACTGATCGATGGCTGACCAGGTATTCGAACCTCTTGGCGTTGTTGACCACTTAACCCGGGCCCAGTCAACAGCCACATCAATAAACCCGCCACCCACGCCAAACTGAAAAAACTCATAATCAGATTGGTGACGCCGAAGAATACAATCGAAATTGGTTTTCGAGGACCGCTTGGGACCGGGCCCCCGGCTGGAAATCCCGAATAAGGCTGGCCATAAGCTGGCTGCCCATAAGCTGGCTGGCCAAAGCCAGGTTGGCCGGCGACCGGCTGACCATAAGCTGGTTGACCATAAGCTGGTTGACCATAAGCTGCCTGAGGATAGCCGGCCTGAGGATAGCCGGCCTGAGGATAGGGAGTCGCGGCAAATGGAGCCTGCGGGTAGCTCGCAGGCGAATCAACGGGCTGGTCGGCTGCTACTTGAGAATAGGCTGAAGGCGCCGAAGACGGCCCGCTACCGGCTGGAACCCGTGGCACTTGGACCGGTGGAGGTTGAACTTGAGGCGGTTGAACTTGCGGAGGTTGAACTTGAGGCGGCTGGCTTTCCGGGATTTCCGAGAAGATCGGAACCATGGCGGGCGTTGGCCCTGAGCCCTGCCCCTTGGTTTGAGGCTGCCTCTTTTCCGGCGAACTTGAATTCCGCGGTTCCTTCGGATCGGGCTGTGACGGGGCTGCCATAAATCCTCCTCGCGCCAGAAGTATTAAATCTGAAAGAAGCTACCCGCGAACGCAAAAATAGAAAGAAAGTTCAATAGCGGCGAGAGGACTCGAACCTCCACTCCCAGAGGGAACTTGATTTTGAATCAAGCGCGTCTGCCATTCCGCCACGCCGCCGAATGAGTTGTCCATTCTAGATGAAGAGTTCGTAAATCAACAAGCCCCCCAAGGTTGCTATTGGTTTCGCAATAATTGCAGCAAATTGCCTTGCATGGCCCATCGTCCGATCCACTGAGCGGCTCCCCAACCAATCAAGGCAATTGCCCCCAACGCCCCCCCCAGCCAAACCAGAGGAACTTCAGCCGCTCCAACCCATAAATGCGGCAAGATCCCAACGGCGGCACTGATGGAGCCGACTCCAAATCCTAGCCCCAAGAGCCAATTCGTCTCGCGGGTCACTAAATTCTGAATCCTGGACACGGGGAATCCCAAAGCTTGCATCAGAGCCAATTCACGCCGGCGTTCGAGGATTGACCGAAACTGGGCGACGACCAATCCGACCGTTCCCAACAGCAATCCCAACGACCCAAGACTCTGGAAGGCACTCAAGTAGGTGTTTTGAACGGCGAGATAGTTCGCGAGTATCTCTTCAGTTCGTCGGACTTGCCATCCCGTCGCCTGAAGTGACCTCCCCAAATCGTTTAGCTCGTCTTTCGCGTCCGCCGTGGATGCATTGATCAAGTAGTAGCGGTATCCCGAATTGCGAGGAAAAAGCCGCAGAAAGCTTTCCTCGGAAATCAACAAAGCCCCTTGCAAAACCGAATTGTCTAACAAACCAACCAGTTCGAATTCGACTTCGCCTGCCCCAGGATAATTGACTTTAAACCTCGTGCCGGGAAGGTAGACCTTTAAACTGTACCAAGCCGTGTTTTTGTCGATCACCACTGGAATCGCCGGAGACGGTTCGCGTTGCAACAATCGCCATGGATTGTCGCGAGATTTTGTCTCGTTCGCCGTGTGCGTCACCCAAGCAAACCTTTTCTGTTCGGACGATTCAAAACAATCAACGAACGCGGCACTCACACCGAGCACCTGCGGCTGACCGGCCTGGAATGGATTGTTGCAACTGGCGTGTTCCCCATCGTGAAAACGAAATCCGAAAAACTGAACATCCGCGATACGGATTGGCGCCTGCGACTCGACTTGGCCTTGCGACAGCAGGCTCTGTCGTACCGTCGGCGAGTTAAGATCCTGCATGATCCCCGTATTTGTTCGGGCAACGAACGAAAAACCGGCCGTTCCCCGTTCTGATGGTCCCAAACGAAACGCCGAAACAGCCAAGATCAAAAAAGCGGCAATGCCAACCAACCCCACAATCAACAGACTACGTTTCGGCTGCCGAGATACATTCAAGCGTCCCAATTGAGCCCATTCGAATCGAAGCTCATCGCGGGGTTGAAGCAACTTGTGATAGATCCACGATAACAAACCAACCAACGACAACATACCTCCAGACATGAACGCCATCGCCTGAGCATCACCCACCACGAACAGTCCCGCAACGGAAGACAGGATTGCCGTCGAAAACAAGACCACCGACACGCGAGGCCGACTCCACCAGGGCACATCTGCCCCCGAGCCACCATCCTGGTCCCACCTTCCAGACAAAAGCGTACGTACGGGAACGGCGGCCGCTTGGCGAATCGACCAGCGCATGACCATGGCACACACCAACAACCCCACGGCACCGCCTATCACGAGACTGCGCCAAGTCCAATGCAGTTGCAAAAATGATGAAGAAACTGCCCCGACCCACGCCGTTCGCAACAACCAGATCATCACCCCCGCGTAACCAACTCCCACGAGTGTCCCTACCAAGACACCACCTAGCGAGGCCAACACCGACTCGGCCCACCACAATCTTCCGACTCGACCAGCGCTGAACCCAACCGCCAACCACAATCCCAGTTCTCGACCTCTTTGCTGCAAACCCAACCTTACGAACAAGACCAGCAACAACAAGGCGGAGATCATGACGAACATACTGAACAACAGAAACAATACATCAAACGGAGTGGAACCTTGTGACCCAGACAAGCCTTGTTTTTTGACCGGCAATATCTGAATCCCGGCATCCAGTGGCTGCTTCGCCAAAGCAGCCATGATTCGATTCTCCAGATCTGTCAGTGGTATGGACGGCGCGGGAATTCGATAACTTGTCACATCGCCAAATCGACTTGCCCAGAGTTTCTGCCCGTCAGCCAGTGAAATAAATCCTTTGGGAGTCGTGCGGTGGTTCTGCCAGTAGTCATCGTCTTGCGGGCGAATTTTGTCAGACGTTTCGAACGGCAAGTCCCAGGCCTCGATCGAGTCCGCATCGGTTACACCAGGAACCTCGGGGGTCAACCACGGATCATTCGCGATCGTTGGAGGCCGGTCAAAGACCGCTGGTCGCGTTTGCTGTCCTTGGGTTTGATAAGGCTCACGGGGCTCGGTTAACTCGACAATTCCCGCCAAACGAAACTCGGCCTCGCGTTCGACTTCCTCACCATCGACGGATTCGGGCTCGTAGTACTTGACCCGAATCGGGTCGCCTTCGTTGGCCCCCAACTCTTCCGCCGTCCAACGATTGACCAAAATTTCACCCGGCTTGATGTTTGCAATCTGTCGACCGTCAGTTAACGGGTACCCCGGCATCGCAGCGTCTTGCAATGCACTGACCATAGAAAACGGTACCCCGGGGGCAGACTTCGCGGAGACTTGAATATCATTAGCCAAATAGGTCAACACGGATTGATGTTCGATCCCCTGCAACGCCGTTTCCAGAAGTCGCTGTTGCCCTTCGTCAAGCAGCATGCGCGTCGAGGAGAGACTGTAATAGTCCAATGCCCCCTGTTGCACGTGAATCAACTTGACGCCCGCATCCAAGAGCGTGGGACGGAACGCGAGGACAGCCGCGGCCGCAAGATCTTCCGACACGACCGTGGTTGCCGATGTCGAAGTGACCAACAGTGTATTGACCAAAACTTGGTCCGCGCGAACCTGTCGCGTTGCCTCGGGAATGACTCGTTGAGCATGATCCAGATTGACATACGCATTCGCCGGAACTTCAGTACTCGGCGACAATCCGAGCCGCCCCACGCCATCATCTTCGATAATCGCGACCAACTTCAGTCGCGTCAGGGAACTCACCAGATCGTTCTTCGTAGCAATGAAACTCTCTGCCGGGACATCGCTAGGTTTGCCAATTCGCAGGGCTAAGTTCGAACCAACGTCCGAGCTTTGCAGCCCCAATCTCGTGGCCGCCGTTTTATTGAGCACAATCTCGGGGCCGGTTGGAACCGGAAAGGCTTCTCGCCCCCAATGCAACCTCGCAAAACCATCGTCCACTCCCCAAAAGGCCACCGAAGTAGAATCCGCAGCAACCTGATCGGACTTTGTATCAGCTCCTCGGTCGCTTGCGGAATTCTGCTGTCGCTCCAAGACCTCTAAAGTGGCCGCCGGAAAATGCAACGCCGGTACACATTCGCGGTACACCGCTTGGAATTCGGGTGTTTTCACCCATTCTGATGGTGTTTGTCGGTCCATCAATGAAGTCGAGACGATCACTCGCTCAACCGGTCCCAACCGTTGCAGCGTCAACTCGCGCAGCGACCCCCGCATGCTGTCGCCCACCGACAAAGCGCCCGTCAGCACTGCCACGGTCACCGCCACCGCCAATAACGTGGCCACGTGGATCAGCCAGTAATGACGCAATCCACTCAACACGACCGTAACAACATTCATTTTCATGACTCGCGCCAATTGCGGAAAAACCTAAGAGCCCAACAAATCTTCAGCCGGACACCCCGGCAGAAAGCCCACGCAGGTATTCCAAGGTATAAACACCGGAGTTATGCCCATCACTGAACACCAAGTTGTACGCATAATTTCCTGCGGGCGTCATCCGTACCAGGCTTAACGGCTGCATCTCCGCCTCGCTGACAATCTGCAAAAGGCGTATCCCCGAACCAGACTTCTTCTGCTCGGCGGCTTTCTTCTCGCGGCAAGTGGCGCAAGGGCAACGATCCCGCAAACTTCGAACGGTCAAAGATTGAACCCAACCGTCGCTCCAACTAATTTCTAATTCGCGCCCGTCGTTTTGTTTTGTCAATCCAATTGGAACGAAGTCCATACATCAACTTCCGAAATGGTTTGTAGGGTGGACTCTATCTCGGTAACTGCCGATGCTATAATCAAAACAGGCACGGCATGTTTTGGCTACCCAGGAATGCCGAAAATTCTCGGTGGAGTTTATCTGATCATGCGTCACAGTATCTCGCGACTTATTGTAGCGGTTTGGCATAGCTTCCTTGTTTTTTCAATCGGGTTAGGGATGACCTCGGCACCGGCAGAGGGTCAAATCCCTCAAGGGGAGTCGTATGCCGAACAACGCGAGGAAATGGTTCGCCTGTTCCTCAAAGGCGCCGGAATCAAGAGCGAGAAAGTCTTGGATGTTTTTCGCAAGACCAACCGGCACGAATTTGTTCCGGCAGACATGAAACCCTTTGCCTATCGGGACGCGGGTTTACCCATCGGTGATGGCCAAACCATTTCGTCGCCCTTCATCGTGGCCTACATGACGGAAGTCCTAGACCCACAACCGACGGACCGTGTTCTGGAAATTGGCACGGGCAGCGGCTTTCAAGCCGCCATCTTGAGTCCACTGGTCGAGGAAGTCTACTCGATCGAAATCGTGGAACCCTTGGGTCGCCGAGCCGCCCAAACTCTTTCGCGGCTGAATTACAAAAACGTCTTTACGAAAGTTGGTGACGGTTACCTTGGCTGGCCGGAGCACGCTCCGTTCGACAAGATTATTGTCACCTGCTCACCGGAGAACGTCCCACAACCCTTGGTCGATCAACTTAAAGAAGGTGGTCAAATCGTGGTTCCGGTTGGAGAGAGACACCAGCAAACTCTGTATTTGATGACGAAAAAAGATGGCAAATTGGAGGGCAAGGCCCTGCAACCGACGCTATTTGTGCCAATGACAGGCGAAGCCGAGGACAAACGCGAGGTCTTGCCCGACCCGCTCAATCCGTCCTTACTCAATCCCGATTTCGAGGAAGGGCAAGACAAACAAGGCCATATCCAAGGCTGGTACTATCAACGACTGGCATCCTTGGTTGACGCTCCCGATGCTCCGAGCGGACAAACTTACGTTCGCTTCGAGAATGATCTCGATAATCAAGCCTCGCACGTGATGCAAGGTTTCGCGATCGATGGACGTCAGGTCAAGCAAGTTCGTTTGAGCGGTAGCTATCGCGGAACCAATGTCAAAGTGGGGCCAGACAAGAACCAATTGGCGCAAATCGCCATCACGTTTTATGACGAAGACCGAGCCGAAGTTGGTTTTGGTTTCATCGGTCCATTTCGTGGAACGAAAGGCTGGAGCAACTATTCGAAGGTCATTCGCGTTCCCGCATCGGCTCGTGAAGGTATCGTACGAATCGGAATGTTTGGCGGCACCGGAACGGCAGACTTTGACAACATTCGCATCGAGAAGTCAGGAAACTGAAGTCAGTGTGCATTCCTTCTCCAGACGATTGCGTTGCAGCCTTGCTGGCCGGCATGGAATCGAAGCGATGACGGTGGATTCCAATCACCAGCTCGCAAGTGGGTGCGGTGGCACATCGTCGAGCCGTTTAACTTGGAGAGTGTATTCGATCCCCATCGCGCCACGAGCACGAATTCCCAATCGATGTTGACGTGTTTCTATTCTAAGAAGCGCCCGTGTTGGCAACGCTGTAAAGCTTTTTTTCTTGGCGAAAACAGACCCGAAGGGTCCGAAACAACCCCAGCCGGTGTGCGTGAGCCAAGGGTTTGAATGGCATTTCCCGTGCGGGACGAAATGTCGGTAGTAGCCGTTCGTATGAAGCTGGAGCGTCCCGTTCGGGACGGAATGTTTCATCGCCAAGACGCCCCGTCGCAATAAACACTTCATCCCTAACAGGACGTGCGCCACGCATTGGGGGCCGCGAATGCTACCGACATTTCGTCCCTAACGGGACGGCTCATCTCGAAAGTCGTTTCTCAGCCGCCGCTGTCTAAAGAATTCCAGATATCTATCCGTTTTGTCCCGGTCCTTACTCACTCACACAATGCCTGAACAAATCCCAGTCCGTTGCAGCGGATTTCGCTTGCTGCGAGCCTAAGTGCTCGAATAGAATAACGCTGAGTTCCATTCAAGGCAGCCAACGCAACGAGGGCGTCATCGTGTTCGCCGATCCCCTGCACTTATCGCAACATCAAAGAACCCTACCATCGCCACCGCTCTCGTCGTCGTGTTCTTCTCGTCGCAGTGCGAGATTCAAAACCTCAAATCCGTGCAACCATCGCAACCAACAATATTCCATCATCGGCCTCACCAACGCCGCCGGAACGCTGGTTGAACGTTACTCCTACACCGCGTACGGCACGCTAGGCATCTACGACCCCAGTGGCACGGTTCGTACCGCCAGCACTTACGCCAACCGCTACACCTACACCGGCCGCGAGTACGACCCCGACCTCAACCACTACCACTTCCGCGCCCGCTGGTACGATCCCAGCAACGGAGCTTTCATATCGCGAGATCCGCTGGGGTATGTGGATGGGACGAGTTTGTATCGGGGGTATTTTGGGGTGAAAATGCTTGATCCGAGCGGTTTGTCTACAGTTAGATGGACAACTGGCGCAGGCGGTCCAAAGGATGTTGGCGAGAATGCAGTTTGTTGTTTACGCGCCGAAGTATTTTGGAAAGAAAATGGTTTTGCATCTGAAGGCGAATGTTACTCGGAGTGTACAGGATGGGTTACTACAGGAGCAACCGCTGTCGCTGGGGCAGGTGGAATCTTTGAAGCGTATCTAGGGCGGTCTCCACACGCATCAGTTGCCATTGTTTTTTTGGGCTTGGTTATGACCTAGGTTGTCGGAGCTTATGTGCAAGCTACGGCTGCCAAAAAATTGGTAAGCCGATTGAGTCAAAGTTTTGCTGGAGTATGGCTCGCTACTGGATGGGATGGGATTGCGGATACTATGATTGCTGGACGTGTCCAACGACGGAAAACTGGCCAACGGATGCTCTGATCTATGTCATGGGTGTTATGTAACAATGCAAGCTTCATAGGTCGTAGCGCAAATTCCAAAACTACCAGTATCTAAGCAAATTAGGAATCAAGTCGAATGAGGCCCCAATTTGTCATTGTCGCCGCAGGGTTAGGAGTGATTTCATTGTGTTCCGCTGCAGAGAAGTTGAATCGTCTATTTTGGGGCAATCTACCGATTCGTGAAGTAATTCCTATGATGGTTTTTGGCATGATGGGTTTATACTTCTGCTGGCTATCGTACAGCAAGTGCTGTAGGGTAGATGGAGATCACTAAGCTACTACACTCCGACACGCTCGAAGAAAGAACCATGAGTAAGCCTGATTTGGATAAATAGGCGTGGAGCTGCCGCTACGCTGGGTTTGTTGGCATGGTGTTCGCTAACCGAAAAATGTGGCGATTCTTGAGCTTCGCGTCAGTGTTTGATTTGAATGTCGGTGCGATTGGGAGCCGATGTTGCGGATGAATGAAGCAATGCAGTTGATTTGGTGTTGCTGATCTTGAGGTGGGTGCAGAACGGTAGCAAGGCAGGCGGTTTGGATCGCTGCTGGAAGTTGATGCTTGTCCGTCGCGTCAGGTGCGACAGTTTGGTTAGGTTATTTTTCCTCGATGTCTTTTTCCGAGACGGCCACCATTGGCTTCACGCCAATGGGGCGCTGACTGGTCAGCTACACAACAGGCTCCAAGGTTTTAGAGGCCGTTGAACCGACTTTGCTTCAGACACGCCTGCAAGTAGGCCGATCGTTTTAGATCTCAGGTTCAAGATCGCCACCATTGGCTTCACGCCAATGGGGCGCTGACTGGTCAGCTACAGAACTTGCCCAAGGTTTTAGAGGCCGTAGGACCGACTCTGCTTCAGACACGCCTGCAAGTAGGCCGATCGTTTTAGATCTCAGGTACAAGATCGCCACCATTGGCTTCACGCCAATGGGGCGCTGACTGGTTAGCTACAGAATTTGCTCCAACGGTTTGGAAGGCCGTAAGACCGACTCTGCTTCGGTCATGTCCGCAAGTAGGCCGATCGTTTTAGATCTCAGGTACAAGATCGCCACCATTGGCTTCACGCCAATGGGGCGCTGACGAAGTTGATTTGGTGTTGTTGATCTTGAAGTCGGTGCGGAGCGGTAGCGAAGCAGGCGGTTTGGATCGCTGCTGGAAGTTGATGCTTGTCCGTCGCGTCAGGTGCGACAGTTTGGTTAGGTTGTTTTCCTCGATGTCTTTTTCCGAGACGGCCACCATTGGCTTCACGCCAATAGGGCGCTGACTGGTCAGCTACAGAACTTGCCCCAAGGTTTTAGTGGCCGTAGTACCGACTCTGCTTCAGACACGCCTGCAAGTAGGCCGATCGTTCTAGATCTCAGGTACAAGATCGCCACCATTGGCTTTACGCCAATGGGGCGCTGACTGGTCAGCTACAGAATTTGCTCGAAGGGTTTGGAAGGCCGTAAGACCGGCTCTGCTTCGGTTATGTCCGCAAGTAGGCCGATCGTGTTTCATCTAGGGTACGGACCGACCGGACTTGCGAGCGTGAACCGTTGCGGTCTCGGTGGGAGTTTGTTTGCGAAATAAGTCTGTTTCTCGACCGCTGCTCCTGCGATGGTCGTGTTGGCTTAGTGGTGAATCCTTGGCCCAACCGAGACGAGCTCGGTTGCGGCCTTCCCGCTGCTGATTTTTGTTGTTTGCTTCCGGCTACCGTCCTGTCTCTCGTCGCAATGCTCGGGCCAACATCATTTCGCATTGCATTGGTTGACAAGGCCCGCCCGATTTACTCGGCGGTTTGTTAAAATTCGCGCTACATATGACAACTCGGGCTTTGAAGGCCGTAAGACCGACTCTGCTTCGGTCATGTCCGCAAGTAGGCCGATCGTTTTAGATCTCAGGTACAAGATCGCCACCGTTGGCTTCATGCCAATGGGGCGCTGACTGAACAGCTACACAACAGGCTCCAAGGTTTTAGAGACCGTAAGACCGGCTCTGCTTCAGACACTCCTGCAAGTAAGCCGATCGTTTTAGATCTTGGGTACGGACCGACCGGACTTGCGAGTGTGAACCGTTGCGGTCTCGGTGGGAGTTGTTTGCTAAACAAGTCTGTCCCTCGACCGCTTCGTGCGCGTGGCGTGCGCTCTTGCTTTCAAACTTGCGCTCCCACGGGATGAACCCGTGGGGGGCAATCGTCGCGCGGGGGTTGTTCTTGGGTGCGAATCGACCAAGCTGGCGAGTGTGAACCGTTGCGGTCTCGGTGGAAGTTTGTTTGCGAAATAAGTCTGTCCCTCGACCGCTTCGTGCGCGTGGCGTTCCGTCTAGCTTTCAAACTTGCGCTCCCACGGGATGAACCCGTGGGGGGCGATCGTCGCGCGGGGGTTGTTCTTGGGTGCGGATCGACCAAGCTTGCGAGTGTGAACCGTTGCGGTCTCGGTGAGGGTTGTTTGCTAAACAAGTCTGTCCCTCGACCTCTTCGTGCGCGTGGCGTGCGCTCTAGCTTTCATACTTGCGCTCCCACGGGATGAACCCGTGGGGGGCGATCGTCGCGCGGGGGTTGTTCTTGGGTGCGAATCGACCGAGATTGCGAGTGTGAACCGTTGCGGTCTCGGTGGGAGTTTGTTTGCTAAACAAGTCTGTCCCTCGACCGCTTCGTGGGCGTGGCGTGAGATCTAGCTTTCGAACTTGCGCTCCCACGGAACGAGCCCGTGGGGGGCAAGGCCTTGACGCACTTGTGAATAAGTGCGACCAGTAACGGTGGCGGCCTGTCTGGCCATTTCTGGATGAGATGTCACTCGAACCGGTGGCTTGCGCACACTGGCTCAGGTTGTTTCTACTCGTCCGGGCCTATGCTCACCGAATAAAAATGCTGCGCAGCGGTGGGGACGGCGGGCGAGCTTTTCTTAAAATCGTGATTGTGGCTGACCGCTCCGTCGATCAGCCTCAAGCATTCACTTCAGTCACCCGCCACTTCCAACGCCAAGTTCGCTGGCGAAATAAAAGAACGCCAGCTCTCATACTTTGGGTTGTCCAACTTCAGACGCAGCAAGGGATTCTGTTTTGGACGAACTGGTTTTTTGAGTAACTTCATTCCCGCTTCGGCCGGCAATCGATCCCCCTTGTGACCGTTGCAACCTAAGCAGCAACTCACCACGTTATCCCAACTGGTGGCTCCACCACGCGAGCGGGGTACCACATGGTCAAAGCTCAACTGACTCAAGGGAAACACGTTTCCGCAATATTGGCAGGTGTGGTCATCGCGTGCAAACAAATTACGGCGATTGAACCGCAGCGTTTGACGCGGCACCTTGTCGTAATTCATCAACCGCATGACCCGCGGAACTCGGATGGCAAAGTGAACGCTGTGAATGACATCATCGTCCGGCGATTGCTCCGCCATCAAGCTGCTCAGCTCCATCCAACTCTCAAAGCTGTAATTGAAGTACTGACCATTTTCGACGTCGATAACCTCGGCCAAGTCGCGGTACAATAATACCAACGCACGCCGGACCGAAATCACATGAATTGCCATATAGAATCGATTGAGAACCAACACGCTTCCATCTAGCGGTGATCCTCGGTGCGAACCGTTGCTCATCGATCATTCCCTTCCTCGAACTGCCTCCACCGCGGTGGCAATCCCGCAGTGTGGGTCCAGATTCGAGCCAACATTGTAAACGAAGTCATGATGCTCCACCACAAAGGACACGGGAATTAACCGCAAGTTCATATTCGAATCCAACGGGCACTGTCCAAGTATTCTGGTTCCTTTGGATTGCTTATTCGCTGGAAATGTCGAATTCACAGCAAAAATGGCCGGGGACAGTCATTCCCGCCGACGTGGACCGGAGTGCCAAACTTCCAGAAAAATTGGGCTGGGCGGTGATCAGCCTCGGGTCGCACGGGGGCACCGCCCATTGTTGGAATGGCCCTCAAACTTCGTATAATCTCGGGTCGCGCCGGGATCGGACGTCCCGACGAATGGCCGGACCTCTAATTTATTCGGAAAATGGAATGTCGAATCGTCCCTTTGTACATCTGCATTGCCACAGTCACTACAGCCTCTTGGACGGTGCTGGGTCGATCAAGAAACTGGTGGCACGGGCGAAGCAGTACGGCATGAATGCCCTGGCTTTGACGGATCACGGCAATTTGCATGGAGCCTTGGAGTTTTACCGCGCTTGCCGCGACGAAGGACTTAATCCGATCATTGGCTATGAAGCATACATCGCGCCGGGGAGCCGTTTTGAACGTGCAGGCGGTACGTCCAAAGACAACAGCTACCATCTGACGTTATTGTGTCAGAACCAAACTGGCTTCAAGAATCTGGTAAAAATGGCATCTGCCGCGAGCCTCGAAGGGTTTTACTTCAAACCTCGAATCGACAAGGAACTCTTGGCGGCCCACCATGAAGGAATCGTGTGCCTGAGTGGCTGCGTCTCCAGCGAATTCAATCGAGCCATCCTTAAGGGCCAACCTAACGAGAAAAAACACTTGGCGGAAGCGGCGGAAATCGCGGCTTGGTTTCACAAGTTGTTCGGTGATCGTTATTTTATCGAGATCATGAACAATGGTGTCGATATTCAAAAGTTGGCGTTGGAAGGTTCGGTGCAATTGGCTAATTCGATGGGGCTCCCACTGGTTGCCACCAGCGATTGTCATTACGTGGACCAAAGCGATTGGGCAGCTCAAGATGTCATGCTCTGCATCAACACTGGCAAGTTTCGCTCGGACCCACAGCGGATGCAGATGGACGGGCGTGAATATCATCTGCGCAGTCCCGAAGAAATGTATGCCAAGTTCGTAGGCCTCGAAGAGGCCGTTGCCCGCAGTCAGGAGATCGCGGATCGAGTAGATATTGATCTGGAACTTGGCAAGCGCCACTTTCCAGTCTTTTATCCACCGGACGACAAAACTCCGGACGAGTACTTGCGCGAACTTTGTTTGAAGGGCTTGCGAGAACGATACGCTGGGAATGACGAAATGATGCCCGGCGGAGAACTGAGCTCAGTCGCCGTAGAAAGATTGGATCGTGAACTTCGTGTTATCAGTAAACTGGGCTTTCCCAATTATTTCTTGATCGTGTGGGACTTTGTGCAACACGGTCGCGAACGCGGCATCCCCGCGACAGCTCGCGGTAGCGGCGTCGGCGCCCTTGTTTGTTACGCCCTGTACTTGAGTCACGTGTGTCCGATCAAGTATGGACTGCTGTTCGAGCGATTTCTCGATGAAAGCCGCGTGGAAGCTCCCGATATTGATATCGACTTTTGTAAAGAGCGACGCGGCGAGGTGATTCGATACGTCAAAGAGAAATATGGCGAAGCCAACGTGGCTCAGATTGGCACGTTTGGAACACTCGCAGCGCGAGCCGCGATCAAAGATGTCGGGCGTGCGTTGGGCATTCCACTACCGGAAGTCAATCGCATCACCGCGATGATCCCGGAGGAACTGGGGATCACCTTAGAAAAAGCGTTGGTCCAAAGCGAAGACTTGAAAAACGCGTATAACCAAGAGGCCGACGTCAAAGAATTAGTGGACTTTGCACTGAAAATCGAAGGACTTGCGCGCAATGTGGGTACACATGCGGCCGCCGTCGTGATTAGCGACAAGCCGTTAACGGAGTACGTTCCCCTGACCAAGGTCTCGGGTAAAGACGACGTGATCACACAATGGTCGATGGGGGATGTCGAAGCGGCTGGTCTGTTGAAGATGGACTTCCTCGGACTTCGCAACCTGACCATTCTGAGAATTGCCATCGACTTGATCGAACAGAGCACGGGTACACGCATCGATCCACTGAAGTTTCCGCTCGATGACTCCGACACGTATGCCTTGTTGCAACGCGGAGAAACCAAGGGCGTGTTTCAACTGGAAAGCGGTGGCATTCGTGACTTGCTGACCAAAATGAAGCCGGATGGATTCCATGACATCATCGCGACGAATGCCCTCTATCGCCCGGGTCCTTTGGAAGGCGGCATGGTGCAGCAGTACATCGATGTCAAGCATGGCCGGAAAGCGGTTCACTACCTGCACCCGATACTAAAAGACATCTTGGAAGAAACACATGGTGTGATGGTCTACCAAGAACAAGTCATGCAAATCTTGAATCGACTGGGAGACATCGAGCTACCTGACGCCTACAAATGCATCAAGGCGATCAGCAAGAAGAAGGAAAAAATCATCGCCGCGAATCATGATCAGTTCATGACCGGCGCCGTCGCGAAAGGTCTCAAGAAATCCGAGGCCGAAGAATTCTGGCAAATGATCCTGAAGTTTGCGGGCTACGGCTTCAACAAATCGCACTCGACGGCCTATGCTTTGATCGCGTATCAAACCGCCTATTTGAAGGCACATTATCCTGTCGAGTTCATGGCGGCCTTGCTCACCGGTGACATCCCAGGTCGAAACTTCACCAAGAAAGACTCGCTAGTCGAACACTTGGAAGATTGCGATCGGATGGACGTGGTCGTGGTGGCGCCGAGCGTTAACTCGCCTGCGGTCGAGTTCGAAGTGCAAAATGGCAGGATTCTCTTTGCTCTTTCGGCCGTAAAAGGTTGCGGTGGGACAGCCGCAGAAGCCATCGTCCGAGAGTTTCGAAAAGGGGGTCCGTTTCGAGATGTGTTTGAATTCTGCGAACGAGTGCCTCTGACCGAATGCCCACGATCGTCGTTGGAAAGCTTGCTCAAATCCGGCGCATTTGATTGCTTCGGGTCGAAGCGAAGCCAAATTGAAGCCGTATTGGAGCGCGCCATCCAGGCGGGACAATCGGCAGCCGCCGATCGTCGCAGTGGTCAACTAAGTTTGTTCGGCGACATGGAAGAGCCGGAAGAGGAAGCCGCGAAGGTCGTCTTGCCTGACGTTCCCGAGTGGGACGAACGAGTCAAACTCAATTATGAAAAAGAAGTTTTGGGTTACTACTTGTCCAGCCATCCTTTGGCACAGTTCCAAGACAAACTACGTAAATTCTGCTCCCACACGACAACCAACTTGGAGGCAGTCAAGGATCGCGAGGAAGTCTTCATGGGTGGGATGGTGGCCGCGATCAAGATCGCTCACGTGAAGAAAGTTCGTGAACCTGGCGCTCCCACGAAGTATGCGATGTTTGATTTAGAGGATGTCGACGGCGCGATCCGTTGTATCTGCTGGCCGACCGACTATGCCACTTGCGGGCCATTGATTCAAGCCGATAGCGTCGTGATTATCCGTGGCGTATTGGACCGACGCGGTGGCGACGAACCCAACTTGGTCGTCAACCAATTGATCCCCATTGAAGGCTTGGACGAAAAATTTACAACCGGAGTGCGGCTCCATTTGGACGAAGAGATTCATGGCCTCGACGGAGCCGAGAAAGCCTATCAGATTATTCGCGGCTATCCCGGCGATCTACCCCTCGAGCTGATCATTCGACTTGTCGATGGTCAGATCATTCGCGGCAAATCGCACCGGTTGAAGCTCCAACGAAATGAAGAAATGCAACAGCGAATCGATACACTGTTGGGTGTTGGCTTTCTCCAATACAACCTGGACCGCCCCAAGCCGACGAAGCCAGCGCCGAAAGGCAACCAGTATCGGCGGAATGGCGGAGCGTAAACTCGAGGCCTCGCGATGAACCGCGCACGATTGGATCGTTCTCCGCAAAAGCTACTCGAAGACGCCTTAGCGATTTGGACGGCCGGCGTGCGTGCCGTGAACGGCTTCCGACTAGTTACGGAACAGTTGAAGATTGACGACCATTGGCTTGGACTGCCGGATGCGGATCTCTGGATGGACCTGAAGTCCGCGCGCCGCGTGTTTGTTGCTGGTGCTGGTAAGGCTGCTGCCGCGATGGCCCAAGGCGCTGCACAAGTATTGAGCGAGTTCCCATCCGATCGATTGGAAGGCCACGTACAGATTCCTGAAGAAGCCAACTTTGATCGCGAGGTCGATACATTTCGCGCTCCGTTCGACTGCCGGCCGGCCTTCGCCGCTCTGGATCCACTTGAGATTCCACCGCCTTGGTTACAATTGCATCGTGTGAGGCCCGCCGGGGCCAATTTGGTCACAGCAACTACCGTCGAGCGAACGCACCAGCTAATCAGAAAAGTCCGAGAGCTGGGGCCAGACGACATTTGCGTGTTCTTGCTGTCCGGCGGAGCTTCGGCCCTTCTGTCGGCTCCAATTCCCGGATTAACGTACGAAGACAAGAACCAAATCACGCGTTTCTTATCCTCGGTCGGAGCACCGATTGAAGACATCAACGCGGTTCGGTCAGCACTCAGTCAAGTGAAAGCTGGTGGATTCGCTCGCGGCTGCCGAGCTGGGCATTTGTTGACCTTGGTCATTTCGGATGTGTTGGGCGATCCGTTGTCCAGCATCGGATCTGGTCCGACCTTTGCTGACGGCTTGCAGCCCCTGGAGCGAGCGAATCGAGCCTTAGATGTTTTGCACGTCTACGATCCTCAGCGGCAATTCATACGAAAGCGAGTCTACGAGTCACTGGAGCACTATCGCCGCATCAACCCGCCCAGCGAATTCGTCCCGCCGGGGGTTCAGAGCGATTTGGTTGTGTTGGGAAACACGGCCACGGCGGTCGATGCAGCTGGCATCGAGGCAGAACGTCGCGGCTATTCACACGCCATGCATGTGCAACCGCCTGGGAAACCAGAATTGGGCGGCCACGCGCCTACTGCTGAAGCGGAAGGTCGACAATGGGCGGAACTCTTGTCACAGATGAACCGCCAACCTGGTCCGGACTGTTTGATCACGGGCGGCGAATCATTGGTCGACCTATCGGGTTCGACACCGGAATCGCGCGGAGGCCGCAACCAGCATCTCGCGTTGGCAGCGCTCTCTTGCTGGACCAACTCCGCAAACGCAGATTGGGCGCGGGATGAAATCTGCTTTATCAGCGGTGGAACCGACGGAGAAGACGGCAGCACCTCCGTGGCCGGTGCATGCTTGACTGGTGAAGTTCCCGGACAACGTTCGCAACGACAACTTGCCCCTCAGCACTTCTTAGAAACAAAGAACAGCTACGAATTCTTTCGCCAGGCCGGCGGCCTGCTAATCACAGGAAACACACGTACCAACGTTTGCGATCTGCGAGTCGGAGTGGTCAAGCAAGCGCCGACTTAAGCGAGATCGCCAAAAGTAAATTTCAGCCGTCCAGCTATTTCTTCGCCATTGCCTTGGGCGTTGTGGATCAGGTTAGGCGGCACGTTGTGGCCGCGAATTTGGCTCAACCTTCGTGGGCAGGCAAGTCGCTCGAGACTCGCGATCCTGCTCGGGAACCGGCTGAGGCAAACCATGGTTGAGTTCCCACAAACGGGCTTGCTTCGTGAACGAATAAAACGCAGCCAACATGGCCAACTGCACTCCGGCCTTACCGTTGAGAAACCCAAGCTGCAAGAAGTACTCGCGAATGAAGCGAAAGATCGGGTTCAAGAACAAACGAAAGTAAGATGTATCCTTTCCAACTGCATGCCATTGTTCGGCTTGCAACTTGGTGTAGCGATGAAACTTTTGAAAGACTTGGTCATAGTCCCAGCATGTGAAGTGCAACATCTTCGTCTTTAGCACTCCGACACGCCCGGTGGAGATATGCACTTCGCCGTGATCACTGGGCCCCTCGTAGCGTCCCAGATCCCGGCGAAACAAACGAACGACTTTATCGGTCCCTGAATCGCCGTACGGTACCGGATGTCCCATGAAATGATTGGCCCGGTAGATCCAATATCCGTCACATGTCGGCGCTTCCAAAGTTGCCATGATTTCGTGCCGCAAGGCTTCCGTCAAGCGTTCATCAGCATCCAACAAGATGATCCATTCGTGCTTCGCTTGGGGAATGGCCCAGTTCTTAAAGTCGCCGCTGGTGCGATATTCTCGCTCGATAACTCGCGTCTTATCGAACTCCCGTGCGATCTCCATCGTCCTGTCGGTCGAACCGGAGTCTGCCACCAAGATTTCGTCGGCCAACGGGTACAGACTTTCCAAACATTCTCTGATATTGCGTTGCTCGTTCTTGCACGGAATAATCGCCGAAATCTTAGGTCTCATGTAGTGCTCCTCAGAGAGCAGAGACTAACGGACAAAGTCGAATTCGGTCAACAGCAAGCTTTCAAACAAGGCCGCAGAGCTTAGTATTGATGCTAGCGAATTCCTGCGGGCGGTTATGAAGCCGAGTACAACTCCGCAAACTGGACGGCCCACAAATCAACCTGTTCGCGTAACGTCGCAAGATTGACTTCTGTTAACGGATGATAGACATTTCTGGTCCATATCTCACGATTGCGAATCGTGGCTTTCGAAACCAAATCGACCAAATAATAATCATTCATCGGACGCACGAATATTTCGAGGCGGCTATAGTGATTCTCTCGCTGTTTGCGGGTCAACATCAAGTCATCACGCGAAATCGCGGCGCCCCATCCTTTTTCCCCAAACAGAGTTTCTAGATTGAAACCTGGCAACTGATCAATAACCTGCCGTGCCACGCCTTCAATGTAGGTTGACAACTCCAAGCGATAGCGGTTGTGCAGATTCTTGAGTTTCTCGGGAGTGAGCTCGTCCGCGTCACCATTTTTTTTGCCTGACGCTCGGTCCGACCCGCGTTGGATAGCGTCGTGCAATCGTTTTTGGAAGTCCATCGCTTCAAGTATCCTGCTGGGTTTTCGCGGCCAACTTCGCGTACTGCAACAGGTCGGAAAACGACCGCATCGGCTCCGTGCCTTGCAGCATCCCATCGGTGATCGGAGCTGCCGGTGCGGCAGCGACGCGGTCGCGGTTCGGGGTTCGGTCTCGATACTTCGGCGCGTTTCGGTTGGGCCGATTCGATTTAGAGGATTCCGACTTTTGATCCGTGGAACGCCGTTGCGATGCGGCACCCTTCGGAGTCGAATGCGATTGGGCAGCTTGCCTGTGCCCCGCTTCGAAACGAGCCCCTTCGAAACGAGCACGGGATTCGGTCGGTGCGGGTCGTTCGAATCGATCGTTGCCGCTCTTGCGATCCTTAGGTACGGATTCACGAGAATTTTCGTGGGGCAGTGCAGGATCAACGGCGGTCAATGACACCCGGCCCCGTTTGCGATCAATCGACTGAACCCATACGTCAACAATGTCGCCCACCGAAAAATACTGGTGCGGATCGCGAACGTATTCGCGCGCCAAATTGCTGATATGCACCAGCCCGCTCTCGCCAATGCCAATATCGACAAAGACGCCAAAATCGACCACATTCAACACTTGCCCCTTCAAGGCCATCCCGACTGAAAGGTCTTGAACCTGGAGAATTCCTTTGCGGAAGATCGGTGTTGGCATCTGATCCCGAGGGTCGCGTCCGGGACGCTTCAGTGCCTCCAACAGATCACGTTTCAAATGCTCACCGATTGGCTCAGTACCAGCAAACTTTGCGGACAAACCCGCGGAGTCAAATTGCTCCAGCTTCTTTACCCAGTCATCGATCGATACTTCTCGCCGGAGCACCGCCGCGATATCCGCCGGAGCGACACCCAAACTTTCCAAAATCAATTCGGCAATCGGATAACTTTCGGGATGGATCGCGGTAGCATCCAGCGGTTGCTCGCCACCAGAGATCCGCAGAAACCCAGCACACTGCACGTATGTCGCCGGACCAACTCCCGGAATCAACAGCAGTTGTTGCCGATTGGTAAACGGACCGTGCTCGTGACGATACTCAATGATTCTCCGAGCCGTTCCTTGATTCAGCCCCGCCACGTAACGCAACAGATCAACGCTGGCGGTGTTCAAGTCCACCCCAACATAGTTGACGCAAGATTCGACGACTTCGGCCAAAGTCGATTCCAGATGCTTCGATTTGACGTCGTGTTGGTACAACCCTACGCCAATGTTGGCTGGATTTATCTTAACCAATTCGCTCAACGGATCCAACAAACGCCGCCCAATTGAAATCGCGCTCCGAACCGTGGGTTCTACGTTCGGAAATTCGTTTTGACCTGTGTCGCTTGTCGAGTACACACTGGCACCCGCTTCATTAACGATTACATACCGAACCTCTTTGCCGGATTCTCGCGACGACAGTAACTTAGCGATCAGTTCTTCGCTTTCACGGCATCCCGTACCGTTGCCAATGACAATGACATCGACCGAATGTTCATCGATCATGGCTAGAATTTTCTGACCAGCCGATTGTCGCTTCTCATCCCGTCCAACAATCGAGATTTTGTCAGCCGCGACGAAGTTCCCATGTTGGTCAATAACCGCCAACGTGCAGCCACTTTTTAGACCCGGATCCACAGCGAGGACACGTTTGCCAACCGTCGGTGGCTGCAAGAGTAACCCGCGAAGATTCGTCGAAAAGACTTTGACCGCATGCTCTTCGGCTTTCTCGGTCAACTCGCGCCGGATTTCGCGTTCCAAGGCCGGGACTAGCGACCGAGTCAGCAGCTCCCGCGCCGCTTCGTTCATCAATTGCGTTAACGGATGCGACTCCGGTACCACTTCACGACACATCTGCTCCAACAACGAAGTCTCATTGAGCTCGATTTTGACACGAAGTTGCTTGCTCCGCTCGCCGCGATTGATCGCCAAGATTCGGTATGGCGGCAAGCGATGCAAGGGCTCCGAAAAATTAAAATACGCCCGAAACAATACATCCTGGCGTCGCTTCTTTTTTCTTTTTCGACGCCGAGTCGTTGCAAGTGGAGCGACGGTTGAGGTCGGTGTGGCGCCCGACTCACCTGATGCGGAAACATCGTCTTTCGTGATCGACGCCTCTTCGTGATTATCAGTCGCCGTGGTTCCCGAATCGCCAACAACTTGCTGGCAACGTAAGACTCCTGTTTTCCAAGCCGTACGCCGTAACGCTTGCTTTAGTTTCAGGTGATTGGAAAAGTACTCTCCCAATAGTGCTTTGACACCACGAAGGACGACATCACGATCTAACGGTTCACCAGCCGACGACAGTGCTTGGGCTACTTCATGTTCGAAATCGGATTCCGTCAATCCTTGGAGATAAACGGCTTCGGCCAATGGATGGAGCCCCAATTCGCGGGCTTGCTGAACTTGACTCGTTCTTTTGTAGCGAAACGGCTGATACAAATCTTCCAAAAGTTTGGTGGAAGAGGCACCGACAATCCGAGCTTTCAATTGCTCGGTCAGATGGCCACGTTTTTCCAGGGCCCGCAGGATCGTTTGGCGTTTTTCGCTCAGACCTCTCAGTTGAGCCAGTCGATGTTGCAGCGACCGCAACTGAGTTTCATTTAATCCCCCGGTCGCATCCTTACGGAAACGGGTAATAAACGGAACAGTGTTGCCAGCATCCAGCAACTCAATCGCCTCGGACACCTGGACCAACGGCAACGACAAATCAGCAGCAACGCGGGAAATATCTAGCGATTCGTTCAGCATGCAGCAGCGAGACTCGTGGTGACCAAATGGGCAATCGTCCGAAAATACGCTTCCGTGTTCGCCCAACAAGACTCTTGATCATAACAACTTGGACCAAGTAATCCAGCACATGAACGCAAAGTTATCCCAGTATTTGTGAGAATACTAGCGAATGGGAATATTTCTATCGAATGGAATCGCCATTGGTATCTTGGGCTTGGCGCACTCGATCCGCGCCCAGTGCATCGTCGGCATGATACATTTGGTTGATCGCCTGTGCATGCTGTGAATTCTCGAAGCTAACCATTTGCGGCTGTCCCGTCTCTTCACTAATCATGCCGAAAACTCGCCAACCATACTGCGAATCCGGTCGTAGGGCCCAAGTGACCTTGTACTTGCCGCTTTCCGGATCGTCGGGAGTCGCCAGTTCCGGATCAAACACAAAACAACTGACAAAGGCTCGCTCGCGATCGTTGGTCGCGTATTGTGCTTCGCCAATCACGTACTCGGCACGCGAACCCGCAATCGGACTCAATTCCAAGCCGCTTTCATGGATAATCGCGCGAGACTTCAACGTCAGAAAGCGCTCCGCCAATTGCAAATCATTGCGATGCAAGGTGTGAACAAATGCGCGAGTCACCTCAGACGGCGTGCTCTTGGAGGTTACCCCAGCCAAATCGGTCTGGTACTGAACCTCAAGTTCGGCCAGTTTCGCCTCGTCAAGTTCCATCTGGAAGGGTTGGGACTGGGCGGCAGTCGTCTTCGGCAACGTCGCCGATTCGATTTCGACTTGCTCGTTATCAACGTCAACCTGATTATCGGTCGGACCCTGTAACCATTCGGTCGACTTGCTTTCTTCCTTCGCGCCGCATCCCCCCAAGGCGAGAAACAAAGCAAATGGCGGTAGGATAGTAAATCGAGCGATTGTATTGTGGAACATGGAATCCACTCCTTCGGATACCAAACGGGGCACGGAAAAACCGGCTGCCGCACAAGCGAACGGTACAACGCTGCCGCGAAGCCAAGCGTTCGCCCAACGTCATTCAGTCTCTTTGCCCCAGCATGCCCAAAGGGCAACGACTCCAACCGCTAGGGTCGCAACTCCAAGCGATAAAGTCAAGATGAATCCTGAGGCCTGAGCCGCTGCGTTCGTCAGAAACCACTTCGTTCGTCAGAAACCACTGCGTTCGTCAGAAACCACTTCGTTCGTCAGAAACCACTGCGTTCGTCAGAAAATGAACTATTCCGCCGGCAACCAACGTCCCAACGCGGATTTCTGTTTTTCAAAATCGCCCGACCAGATCGCTAACGCCGCGGGTTCGCCCAATGCCTGAATGATCAACGCTTGGGCGTCGTCCTCAATCAGCCATCCCTTTTGCAAGTAGTAATTTACTTCATTGACAAATGGTAGCGGATCGTTCTTGCTGGAAGCCACGATCGAATCCAATCGCCCCTTGGCTTGTTCGGCGGTCAATTGCGGCATTTCGGCAACCGCAATCAAACGATCAATTTTCGCGAACAGGTTTTTGAGTTCTTTACCAACTGGATCCTTATTTTCAGCCACTTGGTTTGCGACCGTTGCATAACTCAATTGCGCTGTGGCAGCCTTTTCTTTGCCGTCGCTGGAAGAGAAGTACTTGACCGTCGTTTGGCTGGTGGTTGCCCCAGTCGAACGAACAACCGAGGCCGAATGCTCAATCACGATCAAACCATCCAATCCTTCATTCTTGGCTTTCCGAACCAGATCCGTGGCATTGCCTTCCCCTAGAAAAGTCAGTCCAGGAAACAATCCTTCCGCTGGGCCGTTCTGTTGGCCGCCACCGAATCCAACCGAAGCACCGTTGCCACCCGCCATCGAAGGGCCTTCAACTTCTGCGCCGCCACCTTGATTCTCTCGGACTTGCGACACCCCTTCTTTCAACATGACTTTGGCAGTCACCCGCGGCCACAACAAACCATAAGACGGCTCTCGCTTGAATCTTTGTTCAAGTTCGTCCAGCAACGCGGTGGCTAAATCACCGCCGTAATAGACCAAGATTCCCCGAGCGTCCTTCGGCACGGAGCTGTTCGCGGTAGGCATTCCGCTTCCAAAACCACTGGCCGCCCCTGGACTCGGGAACGACCCCCGAGACCCTCGTTGATTCCCGCGATTCACGGCGGGCGCCGGGTCGCCGATCACGGGCGGTTTTCCAGAAACTCCCTCGCGAGCCGTGTACGATACACCAATCCCCAACCGAACTCCGATCGTGGTGCTCTTGTTCTGAGCAGAAAAGCTCAGCGGAATCTCGTCGAACCGGTTGCGGTTCGCGGAAAATTCGGCCATCAAAAATTTGTACGCATCGGCGTCTCGTCCGTCAGCATACGCATTCTTGGCCATGTCCCAAAACGACTTGGCGTCAACTTTCTCTGGTGGAGCGACCGGCTGACCTGGCGCTCCAGGGTTGCCACCATTCTGCCCCGGCGGCCTAAACCCGCCAACGGTCATGGTCGCCGAACCATTCCCAGCATTACTTCGCGGCCCAGCATCTTGTTGCGGCGGCGGCCCACTCTGTTGAGGTGGAGGTCCGCTCTGTCCGCCGCCATATCCAGGCGGCAAGTTATTGAAGCCTTGCGGAGGACCACTCTGTTGTGGAGGACCATTTTGACCACCATATCCGGGTGGCAAATTGTTGAAGCCTTGCGGCGGACCACTCTGTTGCGGAGGCCCATTTTGGCCACCGTATCCAGGCGGCAAGTTATTAAACCCTTGCGGAGGACCGCTCTGTTGTGGCGGTGGGCCGCCTTGACTGCCATAACCCGGAGGTAAATTATTCGATCCTTGCGGAGGTCCACTTTGCTGTTGCGAACCCACGGAACCGCTCGAGGATGTCCCAGAACCGGATGTCCCAGAACCGGACGTCCCAGCGTTACTAGAGGATTGATCGCCGTTCCCCGTTTCTGGCGAACCACCCGGCAAGCCTAAATCCTCAGCTTGCCCGGAAGCCGTTCCACTTGATTCTGACGAAGACCCCCCAGACCCTTCGACCATCGGCTCGTCCGGGGCTGTCCATTCGGTTTTGCCGTTGTCGCCGCTGCCGCTCGGAGTAGAAGAACTTGCAGCACTCGAATCCGACCCTGGTCCTGCAACCATCGGCTCGTCCGGAGCTGTCCACGCGCCTGACGAACCCGACCCGCCACTTGCCTCGGGAGCAGATGCGCCGGTCGAAGCCCCATCATTTGAACCTGCGACCGAAGGACTCTCGCTCTCGGCTGATGCCTCGCTGGAGCTTGTCGGAGTCGCCTTCGTTCCACTATCCGCTTTGGGCGCTGCCCCACCGCAACCGATAAACGCAGCCAAGGACAATCCCAGAACGCCCATTCCCAAATAACGACGCCGCATCGGCCGATCTCCCTATAATTCAGTCACCGTACCCGAAATTACAGCCCTGTAAGCCCCTTGCTAACGTTCCAATCATCAACCAGTCGCTGATTCTAACGGGTTCCAACCCGCTGTAAAGCGAATTTTGGTCAATTATCCGCCGTTTGTCCCAGCATAATTCGAAAATTACGCGAAACTAGCGTTCCAACGCAACCATCGCTGGACTTTGATCTTTTCGCTCCCTCATCCAATTTCGATGGGCTTCGACCGCCGCAAGTTCCCGCTGCCGATCAATCAATTGATAATGCACGTTTCTTTGCCGTGGTTCAAATCCCAGTTCGCTGATGCTGTCTCGAATCTGATCCAAACTCAAGAAATGGACCGTACCAGCCTCGGCGACCACATTCTCTTCAATCATCAGACTGCCCATGTCGTTCGCTCCGAACACGAGCGACAACTGGCCCATCTTCAATCCTTGAGTCACCCAACTGGACTGCAAGTTGTCGAAATTATCCAGGAAAATCCGCGCAATCGCCAATGTCTTGAGATACTGGAACGCACTCGCTTTGGGCAAATGGGCGAGGTCGGTATGCTCGGGTTGAAACGTCCAACAAATAAACGCGGTGAATCCTCCAGTCTCGTCCTGCAACTCCCGCAATCGCTGCAAATGTTCGACCCGCTCATCCAACGTTTCCACATGACCAAACATCATCGTGGCCGAGCCTCGTCCCCCGAGTTCATGCCACACGCGCATGACGTTCAGCCAGTCATCCGCCAAAACCTTTCCGCGTGTGATTTCTTGACGCACCCGGTCTACCAAAATCTCAGCTCCACCGCCCGGGAGACTTCCCAATCCGGCATTCTTCAAGCGCTGCAGAACTTCACGCAGCGAAAGCTTGTTGACTTTTGTGAAGTGATGGATTTCCGGGGGACTAAAGGCGTGCAAGTTCACCGTGGGAAACTTCGACCGTAAATCACTCAGCATTTCTTCATACCAATCTAACTTGAAGTGCGGATGCAAACCCCCTTGCAACAGGATTTGCTCGCCACCCAAGCGAATGGTTTCTTCAATCTTGGCGTACATTTCTTCGCGTGAAAGAACATAGCCTTCAGGATCTTTCGGTCCCCGATAAAACGCGCAAAAGTCACAGACCGCCGTACAGATATTGGTGTAATTGATGTTGCGATCGATGTTGTAGGTGCGATAGGGCTCTGGATGTTTGCGCAACGAAACTAGATTCGCTACCGTTCCCAAAAGAGCCAAATCATCGCAATCAAACAAACAACGGCAATCGGAAACGCTAATTCGCTGTCCCGCCAACACTCGATCCAAGACTTCCCGAATGCGACCGGCGTTTGTGTTTGACATCTTGGTATTGAAGTTAGGTGCAATCATGATAAATCAATTCTCTTTCCGTCGGAACAAATTTCCGCCGCATCGCCATGTCGTGAAATCGATGCAGCGATTCTCGTTCTCTTTTTCCAAATCGAAAACACAAGTACTGCCCGAAATACTTTTTACACTCGTCCGAGCTTAACCCATAGGCCGCGGCATGTTGGTTTGCCAGTTGATCAAAACGCGCAACCCCCACATCGCGGGCCTGGTTCAGCGACCGTTGGACTCGCTCGATGGCCGCCGGATCAGAGGTCAAGTGATCTTCATGGGTCGCCCACACTGCGAACACGAAGGGCAGCCCCGTCATTTTGTTCCAAATCTCGCCCAGATCCCACGTGAACGGAAAGTCCGCCGCATCGGCTCGCATCGCCCGATCACCAATGACCAAAACAGCGTCGGTCTCCACGGTTTTCCAATCCGCTTCGATCGGCAGTGGAAACGTCTCGGGCACGACTCCAACCGTGTTTAACAACAACACCTTGCACAGCACGACGCTTGTTCGCGACCCTTCATCCAAACTCAACGTTTGGATCCGCTGAAAAGGGACGCGGCTCAGCAGCTTCACGCTCCAAACCGGTCCAGTGCACGCAATACATGCATCCGGCACAATCACCAATTCCGGTTGTTGGAAGACTTCAACCGCCGGGACCAACGCGACATCAAGTTCCCGATGACGCAACTGATCCGCCAGTCGACTGGGAAGATCCAACACCAACACGTCTTCAGGCGCAGATCGCCAGTATTCGATCAACGGCTTTGTATTCAGGTATGAAACCGCACCAATCCTCATGAGAGTCTTCCAAAATCGCCCCAAGCAATTTACTCAACATTCAACCGAATCCCGCTCCAATCAGCAACTGCCCTTGCCAAGCCATCGCCCGCGTTTGCGAAACTCTAGCCAGGCGAAATTCCCAGCCAAGAGACTTTTTTCCGAGGCAATTCTCGGCCACGATCGGTCCACCAAGATTCTGGACAATGGGCGGGATACACCGATTCGACTGGAACTTCCAGCAGAAAACGCCTAAAAGTCCGTATCAAAAGCAAGAGAAAATACAGCATCGCGTCCGACCAGCTCCCCAAACCCAGGCTCGATAATCGGCCACGATTTACCCCCGAAATTGGCAACGGAGCTGGGCTTGCCTGAATCTTTGGGCAACGGTGGGGCAAAACGACGCAGCTGCCGTCGCGCGGCCTGCGGGTGTCGCCGAGCTTCACCGCTAAAGACCGGACGCCGGTCGGACTACTTGAGCTGCTTATCCAAACGCTGCAACGCGAGTCTCGATAATTCGGCGACCTGCGGATCCGAATCGACGCGTAGCTGAATCAAGTCTTCCCGAGTTGACTCGGGCGCGAGATCGGCAATGATTCGCATCGCCTGCTGACGCACGTGAGGATCGGTACGAGATTTTTCTGATTTGACGAAAGCCAACATCGGCAACGTGCCCGCAGCCCCAAGTTCACGAATTTGCTCTTCGTAAAGATACTGAATCTTTGATCGACCCAATTGCGCCAACATCTCAAACAGAAAGTCGTGCAAGTCCTCATCCTCGGTCGGGCGTTGGATCAGCAGTGGCAATTGCCAAGCGGTTTCCTGAATGCGGTCAAATTGTCCTGTCTCAGTCTCTCTTTGGGACATCGAACTTGCGACCCATTCCCCAGGTGACATCAAACATTCGCCCTGCCCCGGCAATTCGACGTTCACCGGATCATCGGCCACACAGCCCATTCGCAACGCCTCCGACTCGATTTTGAACTGAGTGCGAGTGTCCGGCGGAGATACAAACATCGGTCCCGTCGTGTTTTCCGAGTCAACCGCTTGTGAATCAACCGCCTGGACCCGCACCGGTGAGGTTCCCGAGTGGCACCACAATTCGCCTCGAATGAGCTCCAGTTCATCGGAACGTTGCATCACCAATTCCGTGTTTCGATTCATTCGGAAGGTGGCCGATTCCTGAGTCAAAATCTCGCACAACGAGTCTGGAGTCGTACGGATCGCAGCGCCCTGATCCAATGAGATTGGAGTCGAATCGGTCCACGACTTCCAAGCCGCTTTGTGATTGGATCTAACTTCAACGGTGCCCACCAAGCGAACAACCTGGGCCATTGTCGTCGGGCTCACAACTTCTTCGTCTTCGTTCGCTGTTCGAATCAAAACGCCCACGATTAACAGGACCGACGCCGCGAGCGAAATGGTCAAGCCAGCCCGCCAAAAAGGTCTCCGAGATTCTCTCGTCGGTCGATCATGCCGAGCTTCGACGCGAGCCAATCCCAAGGGTTCCAACTGACTCAAAAGCTGCTCCACATCCAACCGTGGCGGTGGCAACTCGGTTCGCAACACCTGATCCAAGGCCCGCAATTGCTCCAACCGCGAACGCAACTCCGGATCACAGGCCAGTTGCGACTCAATGTTCTGACGTTCGGCAAGCGTCAATTCCCCGTCGAGATAAGCCGACAACATTGGCTCCATGTCTTTCACAGCGGTGCACTCCCATGTGAACTCAAGCGAACCCTCAGCAAGTCTCTCGCTTGACTCAGTCGTGTGTTGACCGTTGCGCGAGCAACCCCAAGCCAAGCTGCAATTTCATCGTAAGTCAACTCATCAAAATAAAACAAGTAAACAACCTCTTGAAGTTTGGGATGCAGTTGGCGAATCGACTGCTGAACCAAGTAACGCTCATCTTGCAGCGCCGTTGCTTCGCCGGGGCCATGCTCGCGACTCGCCATGATTTCTTCAGGCAGTTGAACCTCCAAACGACGCTGGCGGTGCCAATCAAAACAAACATTCGCTGCGATTCCCCTCAGCCAGACACCGATCCGAATCGGGTCGCGGAGCGACGACAAGTTCCCCAATCCCCGGAGCATCGTTTCTTGGGCCAACTCCTCCGCATCGGCGGTTTGAAATACTCGCGAACGACAAAATGCGACCACCCGCGGGTAGACTCGGCGCGCGAGTTCCCCCAAGGCCGTGCGATCGCCCGCGATGGCGCGTTCCACCAGTGCACCGTCGATCATTTTTGTGTCGGCCACTTCCATCATTTATCTAACACTGCAAAACCAGGATCCACCGAAACTGTCTCTGGAACAAGATCAGCAGACTGGTCTAAATTTCCACAAATCGAAATTTTGGCGATTTTCGTCCGGCGTTGCTAGTTAATGGCCCCGGTTCAAAACAATTCCATCTTTCAAATTTTCGGGAAGCGCCGTGATTTCAGCCAGTCTGTCCGCGTCTTTCGTTCGACTGGATTGAAGATCGCTGTGTTCTGGCGTGGTCGTGCCCATCGCGGAACAAGCGAATCCTGGTTCACGTTCGCATCCATCTTTTGGCAAGGAGTAATCTAAATGAACATCAGGAACTTGTATCGCGTGCTGCTATCAGCACTAGCGGCAACCGCCAGTGTCGGCCTAGGTCTCACCACGACACTGGCCCCCCTTCAGGCTCAAGAAACAAATCCCGCGCCACCAAGCGGCAAGTTTATCGTCCATGAATGGGGCACCTTCACGACGTTCTCGGGTTCAAACGGAGTTCATCTCGACTTTCGACCTCTAAAGGATCAGGAACTACCCGGCTTCGTCTTTGATCGCGCGAATCAAAGCGGTTACCTGTGGTTTGGAAAAGGTCGTTTGAAAACGCGAGTTCGGATGGAGACGCCAGTAACCTATTTCTATACCGATGTCGAACGGCGAATTCATGTCGACGTCGAATTTCCGCGCGGACTATTGACCGAGTTCTACCCTCCGGTACGTTCCCAGTATCCACCATTCGACGATAAAACCGCGACGTCCGAAGATGGCGAACCCATTGGCAATGGAAAACTTCATTGGGGCGAAATCACGCTCATTCCCACAGCCCAGTTACGTCCACCGGTTTCCGACATATTGACCTCTCAGATACTCGGCGACCACTTGGCAACGACAATCTTTCCGGAAGCCCACGGGAATCACTATGACGCAGCTCGACATACCGATTCGGCCATCGTCCACATGCGGTTAGAATCGGAAGCGACCAAAACGCCGACTGGCCAAGGTCCGACCGGTGACTTTTTCGAAAAGTTTCTGTTTTATCGCGGCGTTGGGAAGTTCGAAATTCCAGTATCAGTAACCAGCGAAGTACCTGGTGTGTTGAATGTGACCAATCATGGCCGTGAAGTTCTTCGTCGGGCTATCGTCTACCAATTGAATGGCGAGACGATTACCTATGAGATTGTGCCCAACGTCGCACCGGGAAAGTCGGTGACCGTGCGCCAATCAAACCGCCCCGTGGAGATGAACACTGTCGCTGAGATTTTGCGACAAGAATTGGTGGCCGCGGGTCTCTATGAGAAAGAAGCCACAGCCATGATCAATACTTGGACTAGCTCGTGGTTCATGGAACAGGGAACGCGTTTGTTTTACATGGTGCCCCAAGAAACTACGGACCGCGAACTACCACTGCACATCTCGCCACAACCTGACGAGCAACTTCGAGTGATGGTCGGGCGAGTAGAAATCATGTCGGCATCCGAGGAACAACGGCTAATCGGTATTGTCAAACAAGCAGCAGAACAACGATTGACGAATCTGAATCAGCAGTTGGCCCAAGGTGTCGAGCATCCGGTCGCTCCCATCATCGTTCCCGAGGAATTTCGGCAATTGGGCAGGTTGGCCGAACCAGCCTTGCATCGACTGAGAGATGTTAGCCTCGACGCCAATGTACGAAATGAAGCGGAAGCCATCCTCGCTCAACTTGCCGTTGACCGTGCACTAGAAGAAGTTCAATCGCGAGACGCTGGTCAAGTTCCGAACAACTAGGTGATATTAGTAAGGTGGGCACCACGAGTTCATGTGTTTTTTGATCGACAGTTTCCAAAAGACATCGTTCACGTTCCTGGAACACTGCCATTCCCTCTCGCCGGGTTTGGGGGGTGGGGATTTTGGGGGCAGACCCTTGTGGAATCAGGAACGTGGACATTGCTCAATGGATAGATAACACAATCTCCGCCGTTTTGACTACTCGTCGTTGGTCGCCACCAAACTATCCAAGAGCTTTCGAATTTTGCGATGAGCACGTTCCGTTTGACGAACGATCACGCGTGTGCCGATACTGGACAACGAAGCAACACCTCCATTGTTCTCCCAGGAATCAGGATCGACCAGAGATTCGATGAGCTCACAAACTCGGTTGTAGCGTAGTTCGTCGGCCCTAGGCCCAAATTTCTCGACGTACTTGTCAAGAGCCTCACGAAAGGAATCCAAGTTACCGATTTGTTCGCCGATCAACCTCCGATTGATTAACTCTCGGACGAGACGATCTTCAACCATATGCGGTTCAACAACAACGACGGATTCGAATATGACTGCTGCATCGTAGACAACCAGTTCTAAGTGTTCTTGGGCAATCTCTTCAGTTGTAATAACCAAGATTCCATCCTGAATCCGATAGTCTAGCTCCGCCTTTTCTAACACGAGCTCAAGCATCGTTCCCAAGCTTGCATTGCTTAGGGACCATTGACACGAAACCAGCGCCGAGTCGATTCCCGCTTCCTCCAAGCCTTTCTGATCGATTAGGCAACCATGTGGCAGCCTCTCGTTGAGATGACGCTCCAAGTCGATCAGATTTGCAGTGTCAATTGAGACAGAATCCAATACTTCCAGGAGACGCCTTGTTTCAGCACTCTTGGATTCAGCTCTCTTGGATTCAGCACTCTTGGTTTCAGCACTCTTGGTTTCAGCACTCTTGGTTTCAGCAACGACAATCGTGCTTGTCCCATTGGAATCAGAAGGATTCTCACAAACTGACTCGATCGTCGATTTTTCCCAGCGGCCATCGGTGAAGGCCTGGCAGTTTATGGAACACGTCTTTCGAATCGCACCGCCTTGGTTGATGATGGTGTCGCCTTCCGTCAATCCTTCGGAATACAGAATTGTCGCTGCCCCCAACAGTTGGCACAGGTAACACCATTTGGCGATTTTCATTTTTTGTCTCCAAACAACAGTCCCCTGTCGACGCACCAATATACTCGAACTTTGCGGCCAAATGGATGGACAATTTTTAGGGAGTGATAGCGCCGTTGCTCGCTCCCAAATCATCCAACAACTTGCGAATCTTGCGATGGGTACGTTCGGTCTGACGAACAACCAGCTTTTTGCCAACGCATGAAATCGTTGCCGTACCGCCATTTTTTTCCCACGAATCGGGTTCGACTTGAGTCATTATCAAATTTGCAACTTCGCTGAACCGGATCTGCTCTTCGCTCGGGCCATGATTCTTGACAAACGTCTCGATCGATTGTTGCAACAGGCCCAAGTCCATTCCAGCGGTAGGCCCGCCTGCTCCTGGTCCCGATCCCATTCCGACCTGACCAAGCTCCGCTAATTGCCTGATAATTGGCTCCGCCGAATATTCCGGTGATACAACGACCGAATCAAACACAAAATCGGCTTGGTAGATCACCAGACTCAACTCTTGTTCGGCAACTTCCTGCGTCGTGATTACCAAAATGCCGTCGCGAATCTGGTAAGTCAATTGCAGCTCTTCGAGTGAAATCTCCAACATGGTCGCTAAACTGGAATTCTCGATCGACCAATTAAATTCTCCACTCTCCGGATCAATTCCCGCTTCCTCCAGCCGCCTTCTATCTATCAAGCAACCATATTCGACTACCTGCGAAAGTTGATCAGCAAGAGAAGAAATGCTGCCCCCAACCATTGACGGGGCCAATCGCTCCTCCAAACTCTGACGAGTCCGGGCGTTTCGAGTTTCGCGGGAAGGTGAGTTGCCACTCGCCGGAATTGCACTGTGCAACATCGGCGGACTGTTCGCAAAAGGATCATTCGGATCTTGCAGTCCAGCGGTTTTCTCGGGCTCGGTCGGCGGCGTATCTTGTGCCGTCATCGGCGGAGCTAACTGGATTCGACCACCCGTCGGCCAAAAACTAACAAACATCACCAGCACCATAAACGCTGAAGTCACTGAAGCCGTTGCCGCACGCATCATCCATCTCCGATATCGTCGCCGTGAAACTGAAGAGAACTGTGCCGCCAACCCAGCGGCATCACCAAATTCTGCCAAGGCTTGCTGAATCGCGTCGTCACGACTCAGACCCTCGGCCTGCAAATCAACCAACCGTTCATCCAGATGCTGCTGAAGTTCTTCGGCAATCTCGGCCCTTTGCTCGGGACGCAACCGCAACATCGAACCCAACAGCGTCAAATAGTGTTCGAACTCTCGTTCAGACATCATGCCGCTCCTGCAAAAAGCCCCCGAAAAGCACAACTAATCTTTAACTCTGTGGTGCCGGAGCCGGGGCCGAGGCTGAGGCCGGAACCACCAACTGGATTTCATTCAACAGTCGCGTGATGCAACTCGCGTATTGTTGCCATAACTCCGCCTGCTTGACTAACTTCTTGCGTCCCTTCGCCGTCAACTCGTACCACTTGCGCCGGCGGCCCGTCGTTTCGTCCCAACGACTACTAACCAAGCCGGCTTCCTCCAAACGATGCAGCAACGGATACATCGTTCCCGCCGAGAGTTTGATTTGCTGCTGACTGTTGTCGCTGAGCGCCTTTTGCAAGAGGTAGCCATATTTGGGCGACTGAGCCAAAACACTCAGCACCATCAAATCCAAACTTCCCCGCAGCAACTCACTTTCAATTTGATCCGCCATCGCAATGCCTGTCTTCCTAACCGAGCCCCACGTCCTTTTTGATGTATCGACAAACAATATATCGGAACGCGATACATAAGTCAAGGCACCAAATCCGCGTAATTCCCAGTGCAGGCGAATCGCTGGATTTCAAAATAGAGCGACCTGGCAAAATAGTCGCATCGGGCAAATGTCGTGGATGGCGGCCAATTTGCTGAATAATCGGAAAAAGCCGAAAGAATCGCCTATCCGGGTTCGATAACTGTCCTAGGAACAACTCTCCACGAAGGAACCTTTCCTATGCACAAGCGAATCGTCACCTCGATCCTGATGTTGGGATTGGGCTTGTCGGTCCTCCCAGCGACTGGCTGTTTTTATTCGACAGGTCCATCACTCGGCTTGTTGTCGGTCCCGGTACCGGTGACACCGTATATGCAGAAGATCAAAGAGGATCAACACGAAATTGACCTCCGGTACGCCAAAGTCCCGATCTTGGGCCCGATCACTCCTGGTGCGCCAACGGCCGCGATGGACCCACCTTCCGATCATGAGGTCATGGCGGCTCTGGAGCGAGCTCGACCGCTACAAGGTGGTGTGCCGTTCCTCCACGAAGTTCAACGTAGCAATGTTCGGATCGTCAAGGAAAAGATCGCGGACTACATTGATGAGCCGCGGGTACTGCCGCTGGTTGGCCCCGTGCAGCTGCACCATGTTCATTACAAATGCACCGTGTACTTCACGGAGCGAAAAATCGTAGGCTATCCGATCCCACACACTTTGACTGACGACGAGGCCGTCGAAGTGTTGTACATCGACCACAATCACTTGCATCAAGTTGGCAATGTGAATTACGGTCCCACCAGCAACTACTAAGCGATCAAGTTCCTACGCCTTGAGTTGTTCGACACACGGAGAACGCCCGACACCTTTGTTGGGCGTTCTTTTTTTATGTCGTTAGAGCCGACTTGTTGATTCTACGAATCTACAAACCAAGCAACCATCGATACAGTTCAGCGCTCCATAGCCACGCAATAAGCCACGAAAGTAATTGGGCGAACAAATAGGCCAGGGCCGCAATGCTGAAAATTTCCAATCCGTACATGGTCATCGTCAATCCCCGACTGGCTCCCAGCTTAAAAAGCGTTTCCATCTCTTGTTGACGAATCTGAATCGAAAGCCCAATGACCAGCGCAAATAAAAGAACGGTGGCCGATCCCACAAACGCGCTCACAGCAACCAACAAATTCTGCACCTGCAACAAGACATCCAACAACTCGCGAATCGCGTCGGGAGCAAATACCACTTGCAGGTCGTTCTGCTTCAAAGCCAACCCCGCACACAGGTCCTGCGTCCGTTTGCGATCGTCCAACAAGACGATGGCAGTGATCGGAAAATCTGCCATGTCGCCGTGAAAATGAAATGACGCCAAGTTTTCATCAGTCACCACGGTGTAAGGCAAAACCGCCGCAGAGGCGACTGTCCCTTCGCGACTTCGTTCAAGTACCAAATTTGGATCATTGCTTGTGGCGACCTCTGTATGACCATGCCCCAAGTTTTCGATGACCCAAGTTGTCTTGAGATCGACAAACACGGCTTCGTCGTCAGCGCTTGAGCTCGGCTGCAATACGCCCACGATTCGAAGCTGCAACGGATAATCTGCAGCGATGTTCAAGAAACTGCGTGGGCTAGAAATCAGCGTATCGCCAACTCCTAGTTCGAGTTCGCGGGCCACCTCGCTTCCAATCACGCAATCGCCCAATCGCCCGAATGCCTCGCCGTGTTGGAGCTCACGCCCCCGTAGCGAAAAGTACTCCAAATGGGTGCCAACGATGGGAAAATCACCAGCCTGAAAGCGAACATGCAACGGCACACAACGTTCGAAGCCAGCCTGCTGGAATGCTTGCCACCTTCCAAACTTCAGCGGCGACGCTTGCGACGGACGAAAATACAGTGCATGGAGAACCAGTTCCAACGAACCGCCCTGACTTCCGAAAACGACCGGCGTTTCACGGGCCCGTCGTTCGAGTTGACGTTGCACGGCGGGCATCACTTGAGACAACACCAGCGGCACCAAGCAGCCAATGACCAAACAGCCAACGAGAATCACCGTTCGCCGCCAATGAAATGCCATATGCGCGAAGACCAAAACCCAAGCTCTCATTGACGCACCTCTGTCTGCCCCGCCTCTTCCGAGCGACCACACCAGGCTTGAAAATCAACCGTGTGTGAAAAACTCGCGGTCAGCGATACGTCGTGCGTCACCATGATCAAGGTCGCTCGGGAAACTTCGGCTTGCTGATGCAACAAATCAACGATCCGACGTTTGTTTTCTGGGTCCAAGTTCCCGGTCGGTTCATCAGCAAGCAACCACTTCGGTTGCGTAATCAGAGCCCGGCAGATCGCGACGCGTTGCTGCTCGCCCTGCGACAACCTTTGAACCGGCCGATGCAAAAGATGCGTCAGCCCAACGCTGGCAGCCAAGTGCTCCAAGCGAAGTCGAACCGAATCATCGAAACGAAGTGAGCGATTGATGGTATAGGGGAGCAGAATGTTTTTTGCGACATTCAGATACTCGATGAGTTCAAATCGCTGAAAAACCAAGCCAACGTGCGCGGCACGAAAATCGCGGCGAGCCGCATCCGACAACTCGGTTACCCGAACCTCACCAAGTTCGATTTGCCCACTTTGAGGCACCATGATCCCAGCCAACAAGTGAAGTAGTGTCGTCTTCCCAGAACCACTCGGACCCACGATGGCCACACGAGCGGAATCCGGAACATCCCAAGCGGGAATTTGCAAGCGAAACTCCGGCTGCATTCGCGCGGTCGCCATCTGATAGCGAAATACAAGATCGCGAATTCGAATCATCCGCTGCTCCGACTGGGACGGAATCGGTTGGGACGCGGTTGAACGGTCCCCGTAGTTTGAGACTCGATCTCCAAATCGATGATCTTCCAGTGGCCGTCATGGTCGGCGATCGTCAGCAGGGCCTGATATTGATTTGTCCGCTGGTGCGAATGCCCCCAGTGTTCCAACAGTCCCGTCAATTTCCATTGGACCCGCCGTTGAAACACCGCTCCGGTCGACTTGTTGAGATCCAAAGATTCGAGAACTAGTTTCTGCGAAGGCAGCGATAAACCCTCGTTTACCGCTTCCACGTTCAGGACCTCAACCGACTCGATTCGCGAAACGGTGCCGCCTTGTTCTTCAACTTGGAGATCGCGTAGAAGTTGCAAATACAAGTCACGCAGCTTGGCACCTGCCACACAGTTCTCCATCGCAGAGTAGATCTCCGCATCTTGCACAAAATCAAAGGCTCGATACAAGCTTTCGAGTGCGTTTTTTGCCGCGGCATCCCCAGAAGACGCTTGGACGTTCGGCGGTGTCTTGCCAAACCACTCCCCGCGTGTCTGCCAACCCAGATACCATGTGCCGATCCAAACGATCAAAACACTTGCGTACAAAGCGACTCTTCCTCGACGATGGACGAACCACCCAATTAGAAGTCCCATTGCGATCGCCGCAAGTGACAAGAGCACGATTCCCCCAAGCGGAAACGGCACCGCAATAAGATCGCTGGAATTGACGGGCACCGGCTTTACAGGATCGGGAGCCTTTACCACGCCGGAATTCTTCCACAACAATCGATTCTCAGCCAGTTGTCGCGAAAACACTTGGGTTTGCACTTCTTCACCGAAGAACATGTAACCTTGAACGGATTGAAGTCCATACCCAAACTTATCCCAACTCAATTGGATTTCGCGAGGAACGTCTCGATATGGATACGCAAAACTGACGCCGACTCGACCGTTCGCCATACTGATCCGCTCCACTTCACGTCGCAACGCAAAGTCCCGCTGATCAGCCGGAAAGAAATCCACACTCTGGATTTGTGCGGGCACTTCCAATCCATTGATCGCAACTTGATTGCCCGTCGCGAAATACTTCCGAATCCGCTGTTCAGCCGCGATCATTTCGTCACGCTGCAAGAAGTCAGGGTCGGCACTTTGGATCTCAAATAAGGTTGCCAGTACATTGAGTGGTATCAGTAGCTCCACGCGAAGCTGGCGCGGTTCAACATACGCCCATAAGTAGGTCGCCCCAAAGTTTGTTACTCCCAACAATCGTTCGTCTTGTCGAGACAACCAAGCGAGTTTCTCTGCGTCGGAAGCCGATTGCGTCGGTACTGGACTCTCCCAGTCCAAATCCACGGTCATGGGCGAATCCAGGCGAAGCTTACCCTTCAAAGGCAAATCCGACTCGCCTTGGAACAACTCCAAGGACAACTCAGCAGGGTAGAGAAAGTTCTCATCGACGACGGAGTGGCGAATGGTAAAAGTATCCAGCCGGACGTCGGGACTATGATACTCGTACGTAAAGTTCATCCGACGCCGAACCAAATGGAACTCCGTGGCGCCATCTTTGAAGAGCGGATCATCGAAAGGATACGGTCCCTCGTCAACCAATACCGCGGTCAGGCGTTTCCCGTGGACGTCGATTACCTGCAACTGCTGGGCGATGAACTTCTTATGATACTCGTAGTTCTCGCGCAGTTGTTCCGGGGAAAACAATCCCTGCTCGCTGGCTTCCATGCCATGCAACCAAACCAAATCGTCGCTAAATTGTCCAAGGACCATGCGCACCCGATTGGGCGTGACATAGATCTTCGCATCAATCCGCGATGCAGGATCGTTCGCAACGTGACTTGCCAAGTCGCGAGCATGAACACTCGAACACCACTGGACGAATCCCAACAGCAACAACAACCATAGTTTACGAATTGCCGTGGGCATGGCAGAACCGCCCCAACCTTATCGTGGCTTCTTCTTTGGAGGTGTCGCTTTTGATGCTGGCGCGTTCTTCTTTGAGGCCGATTCCATCGGCTTCAACGGTTTGCCCGATTTATGGGGTTGCGTGGGTTCCGTTTTTTTCGCGACCGGTTTAGCCACGGGTTTTTCCGGCTGTTTCGGTGAGGGCTTCACGGATGGTTTGGGCCCATTTCCGGTAGTTTTTGCCGAGGTCGCTGTCGACTTGTTTCCACTCGGAGGCGTAGCAACCTGCTTCTTGTCACCTCCAGGAGCCGACTTGTTAGGACTGCCCGCAGACGAAGGCGGGGACTTGGTCGCCACAGGTTTCACCGCCGCAGTTTTGGCGTCAGGCGATTTCCCCTCGTTGGACTTGGTCAAGTGGCTTTTCGCGTCCTGGGCGCCAGGCTTCCCGGAAAGCGTGGGCTTCTTTTCGGCCTCCGAAGACTTCGCACCATCGCCGGACTTTTTACCAAGCGCGTGCTTGGCATCAACTGGTTTTTCAACCGCTGGCGGCTCGGTGCTCGACTTGGCAGCCTTCTTCGCGGCAGCATCCGCCGCTTCCAAACGTTTGACAGCTTCGGGATTAATTTCCTTCAAACAAGCTAACACCTGCTTGTCACGCGGTTTGTTCTTGAAATCAACGGCCAATTGATGGACGGTCGAGAAAAACTCCGGCCCCTTCGTTTTGGGAACGGCACGTTCAAACCCAGGGACAACCCCGGATTCTTTCTCCTTCGGTGTTAACAAACCTAAGGCATCCGCCAAGTCCAAGGTCGCGCCTGACGTTGGGATCTTGTGACCACCAAAGGAGTTTTGAACCAAATAAGCCACCACAAAGGGCGTGATGCCCTTGTATTTTTCTAACTGTGCCACGGCCTTGCCTTGGTTTTCCTTAATCAAGAAATCCAAATCGAAGGAATAGTGGGTCTCGAACAACGAATGCAAGAGCTGCTTCAAATGTTCGATCGCGGGCAAGGGATCAACAAGCGACGCTGCCGCCTCACAGAGCTCTTGGTTCGTGGTCACTCGGACTTCATTCCAATCCGAATACTGTTCCAATCGAGCAAATGCCTCGTCAGCCGCCGTAAACTGTGCGTTTTCCAACAGACAGGCGTACAACAAGTTCTCCAAGACACTTCTTCCGGCGGGAGGAGAAACTGCGGGATATTGTTTCTTGGCGACTTTGACCAGTTTGGCGATGATGTTCGCCCGATTCTCACTCATGCAACAACTTTCTACGGTGAAGCCGTGGAATTTGGATCGATTTCAGAATCTTCGGGAAGTACCGGGACCTCCGACGACCTTTCGTCTTCATGGAGCCCACCTTCGCGACGAATCTCATTCAATAGTTCCGCTACTTTCAGCGAGTTCTTTACACCTTTGTCGATTTCGAAAGAGAGCTTGGGAATGTACCGCGTATCAATTCGCTGCCCGACTTTTTGTTGCAAGAAACCCGCCGAGTTTCGTAAACCAAACAAACACAAGTTTTCCTTGGCTTCGTCACCCATGACGGAAACAAAGATTTTCGCGTTTCGCATATCGCCGGAAACCTCGACGCGGGTGACCGTGACATCGCGAACGCGCGGGTCCCTAATTTCCAACAAAATCGCCGTACTGACGACTTCGCGAATCGCTTCGGCGGCTTTCAATACTCGTCGTGAACTCATGATCTCTACAGGGCGGAGGAATACGTCATAACCAATGACTTCGTTGTCGGATGTCCCGACTATAACGTTCGGGCGACTTCTTCGATGCGATACGCTTCCAACATATCGCCCTCTTTTACGTCATTAAAACCAGCCAACTTGACACCACATTCCATCCCTTTGTTTACTTCTTTGACGTCATCTTTTTCACGCCGCAAAGACTCCATCGCGTAGTCCCCGACAATTCGATTGTCGCGAATCACGCGAATTCGACTGCCACGCTGAATGCTACCCCGCATGACGCGACAACCGGCGATGGTTCCCATGCGACTGACGGTAAACGTCTTGAGAACCAATAGAGCGCCCAAGTCGACGTTTTGTTCTTCCGGCTTGAGTTTCCCTTCCAAGGTTGCTTTGATGTCATCAGCAACCTTGTAGATAATGTCGTATCGCCGGATTTCAACTTGAAGGTCTTCGGCCAAAGCCCGAGCATTTTCATCCGGCACCACGCTAAAGCCAATGACCACGGCATCGGAAGCTTGCGCCAAACGAATATCGCCCACGGTGATTCCACCGACCAGAGCCTGCAAGATCCGAATCCGAACCTCCGGATGTTCTAGCTTACCTAACTCTTTGCGAATCGCTTCAATCGACCCACGCGTGTCCGCACGCAAAATCAAGTTAAGAGTGACGACGTCCTTTTGGGCACCCGCCAAATCACCGGCTTCCATCCGTTGCTGGAATTCAACCAACGAGACACGCTTGGTGATTCCCGACAGCGATTGGTCGCGTAGATAGGACTCGCGTTGCTCGGCAATGCTTCGTGCCTTCGTGATGTCATCGACGACCCACAGCTTCTCGCCAGCATCAGGGACACGATCCAAACCAGTGATGTTCACGGGAACCGAAGGCCCCGCCGATTCAACTCGTTGATTGGGCTTCAATGTATCGTACATGGCCTTGACTCGGCCGAATGAACAACCGCACAACACAATATCGCCGACCCGCAGCGTTCCGTTTTGCACAACGACCTTCGCAACGACGCCACGATCCTGATCTTGCTGTGATTCCAAACAGGTCCCAACCGCAGCCCGGTTTGGATTCGCTTTGAATTCGTACAATTCGGCAGTCGTCAAAATAGTTTCCAACAAATCATCCAAGCCGACGCCCGTGATTGCACTGGTTTGAACAACTTCGACTTCGCCACCCCACTGCGAAGGCATCAACTCATGCGCGGCCAATTGCTGCAATACACGATCTGGGTTCGCTCCCGGCAAATCGATCTTGTTCATCGCGACAATGATGGGGACCCCCGCCGCTTTCGCGTGACTGATGGCTTCTTCCGTTTGCGGCATGACACCATCATCCGCCGCGACCACCAACACTGCGATGTCCGTAACATTGGCACCGCGAGCTCGCATTTCGGTAAATGCTTCATGGCCGGGAGTATCGACGAAAGAAATTCGACGACCTTCGCGATCCACGGTGTACGCGCGAATATGCTGCGTGATGCCACCTGCTTCGCCCGAAACAACATTGATTCCAATCAAAGCATCCAACAAGGAGGTCTTGCCGTGATCCACGTGCCCCAGGAACGTGACGATCGGAGGTCGTGTTTCGAGATCTTCGTCGTTGTCCACTATTTCAAGTTCGCCTAAGGTTTCCTCCTCCAGCGATTGTGGGCGATGAATCTCGATATCGAGTTCCAACGCCGTCACCAACAACTCAACCACTTCGTCATCCAAGGTCGCGTTGATATTGACGCCGCCACCCAAGCCCAAATCCATCATCAACACCTTGAGTACCTGCCCAGCAGATACTCCGGCTGTTTCCGAAAATGAGCGAACCGTACAGGGCAGTTCCAACACCGGTCGTTCCTTTCGCGGCGCTGCGGTATTGACCGAAGAGGAGGCCCGCCCCTTCTTGCGGCGAATCCGCAACGGCGAATCATCATCCGAAAACCTGGAATCGACAACTTTGCGATCGACTCGCTTTTCACGCTTCTGGCGAATCGAGCCCATTCCAGCTTCGGAATCCGCGACTTCGGAATCGCCCTTGCCTTTGGACTTCTTTCGGCGATCAAGCGATGTTCCCAAGTCCAAGACCGGCGGCGCTGCCGGCCCGGAGTTCGGTTGCGAGCCCGCTCCCGGGGGTTTCTTCGGTTTCTTCGAGGCTGACTCAGTAAAATGTGCCAACGGCAATGCGGCGTTTCCACGTTGCTTGACGCGCGCGATCGCTTCTTGCGGCAACGTCATGTCCGGCTTGACAACCTTTTCTTGAGGCTGTTGCACCGTCGGCGTTGGCTGTTTTACCTTTGGCATGGAAGCCAAACGCACATTGGGCAATTTCGAACGCTCGGGCTTCGCATCTTCGCGCCGCGTATCCGATTCGACCTCGTCGTCGCGCTTCGGACGTTTGTCCAAATTACGGATCGGACCCCTTCGATTCCCCAATGGGTTCATTCGTGGAACAGGCGGCTTAGGCACCACGACTTCCGGCGTTACCGCAGCCGGCACCACTGGACTATCCACCGTTGCGACCGGATTCTCGATCGCTATCGGCTCAACCGCTTCACGAACCACTTCCGGTACATTGGACTCTGGCTCAGAAGGCGAATCGGAGCGCTCTCCAGTTCCTCGCCCGATCGGACGTTTGGGCCGATCCAACACTTTCGGTCGGTCGTTTGCCCGCATCCGTTCTAACGGAGCCAGAGGCCGCGGTGCCGAGGCAGTCGCAGTGGGGGCCGCAGCCGCAGGAGGCGATGCCTTCTCCGCCGAGCCCTCCAAGTACTTTTTGATTTTTGCGATCTCTTCGTCCGATAAACTGGCCAAAGCAGATCCCTTGCCATGGACGCCTAGCTTCTCGCAGATGTCCAGCAATGCTTTATTGTCTAAGCCAAGATCTTTGGCAAACGTGTAAATCCTAATCGCCACCGAGAGAGGCCTTCCTCATTGATTTGTATCGATCCGCAATCCCATCACTACCCCACCCACGCCTGCCATCAACTAAGTCCGTTTCAATTTTTGAAGTTCAAGCTCCCTAACTCTCATCACTCGAGGCATCTTGATCACCGGCAGAACTAGCCCCAGCTTGCTTGCGACCACGGCCTTCCGTTCCCGCTTGCGCCGCAGCCTCCGCCATTTCCTCTGCCGTCGTAACGATATTGTCCACCTGATCCTCTGTTAATTCTCCCATGCTCATTAGGTCGTCAGGCTCGATCACCGACAAATCATCATAAGTCAAATAGCCTTCGCCGACCAATTGGTTCGCCAGCTCTTCGGTAATGCCTTCAATTTTGCAGAAACCCGCCACCGCTTTCTCGATTTGCTTCTCAAGCTCTTCTTGGGTCATTATCTCTATATCCCACCCAACCAGCTTGCTTGCCAAACGGACATTCTGGCCACGCTTGCCAATCGCCAAGCTCAAGTGATCTTCCTTGACCAACACAATCGCCCGACCTAGCATTTGGCAAAGGATAACTTCTTCAACATCAGCGGGCTTCAACGCGTTCGTAATCAACGTTTGTGGATCACTCGACCAACGAACGATGTCAATTTGCTCGCCACCCAACTCGTCCTTGATCGTACGAATTCGGCTACCGCGAACACCAACACAAGCACCCACGCAATCAACTTGTTGGTCGTCACTGCTGACCGCAACTTTACTTCGATGTCCGGGTTCACGAGAAACCGCGTTGATCTTGATAATGCCTTCGGCGATTTCCGGGATCTCTTGCTCAAACAACCGCTGAACGAGCTTGGGACGCGTCCGACTCAGTACAACCTTGACCCGCGACCCTTGCGCTCGAACGTCTGTGACAATCGCCTCGATTCGCTGATTGGGGTGGTATGCCTCTTTGGGGATCTGTTCGCTGCGCGGCAGGATCGCTTCAACCGGCCCCAGCGCTACCGTGGTCACCCCACCCTCGTTCCGTTGAACAACACCCGAAACCAACTCGTTCATTTGAGATTGGAATTCTTCGATCAATGCATCGCGTTCGGCCTCACGCAATTTTTGGATGATCACTTGCTTGGCCGTCTGAGCACCGATGCGACCAATCACTTCCTCATAGACCAAAGCCAAGCCGTCACAGGAACCCGTGATCTCACCCTTGTCACGATCAATTTGAAACACAATAGCGGCCTCCTCGCCATAATGTTTGCGAGCTGCCGTAACCAAAGCCGCTTCAATCGCTCGAAAAACGACTTCCTTTTCGATGTTCTTGTCCCGGTGCATCGAATCGACGATTCTCAGCAAATCACTGGGCTTCATTGAATTCCTTCCCTAAACTTTGACCCGAAGTCGCATCAAAAAAATGAAGCTGCTCGGCAGGCAACTCCAACCTTACAAGCTGACCCAACCGCCAGCCACTTACCACATCTACCCCACAAGCATCTCTGACCCACCAATACTCGTTTGTTCGCCCTCGATTCTCCGTTGCATTCACCCCATTCGCCCACACCAGATCCGCCGCGTCCAAATGCTCCAGAGTCAACTTGACCTGCAACCATCGATCGCAACCTAAATCCTCAATCGAGCAAATCTGCCCGAACAAACGCGGTTGGTCTCCCCCGCACAAATCTATCGGACCCGAACAAGCCAATCGAACCGCCTCCGGACGAATCGCCACGACCACCTGTTCCAAATCAATCCCCAAATCGACAAAGTTTCGACCGCCGCCCCCAGTTCGGCCCGGCAACCGCTGGCTTAACCAGCCACCAATCCAACGAGCCGACACTTGATTTATCCCACGCGGCCCAAACCAGCGGGCCACGTCCAGCGACTCTGGATGCCGATAAACGTCTAGTGGCGTACCGACCTGTCGAACCACTCCAGAATCCACAATTGCGACTCGGTCACCGAGCGTCATGGCCTCAGCAAAGTCATGCGTTACGTACACCGCCGTCGCAGCATTCCCCCGCAGTAACCTCGCCAAGTCAGCCCTCACCTGCCAACGATGCTGAGCATCGATCGCCGTCAAGGGCTCATCAAACAAAAAAACCGCCGGTTCACGTACAACCGCGCGACCCAAGGCCACCCGCTGACGTTCACCGCCGGACAACTGATGGGGGAACCTATCCAACAACTCCGTGAGACGCAAGTCGCGTATCACGTGCCGCCAAAGCTCCTCCCGAACCGAAGTCTCAGGAGCATGCCGATCAAGTTTCCCTGACGACATACCAAGGACACGCCTCAAAACATCGAAAACTCCCAAAGCATTCGAGTTCGACAATCCGAATGCTAAGTTAGCTCGGACCGTCAAGTGCGGATACAAGGCCGGGAACTGCGCCACCATCGACACAGACCGGTCGCGGGAAATCGCCGAGGTAATCTCACGATCTCCCAACCAAATTTGCCCCGAGTCACAACTTTCGACCCCCGCGATCAGACGCAACAACGTTGTTTTGCCGCTGCCGCTTGGGCCAAACAACACCAGCGTCGTCCCGTCAGGAACCACCAAAGTCACATCGAAAACGCCAGCACATGCACCCCGCCGGCCAACAAAACGGTCGTCGCTCCCACCGTCCAAAACCCGAGCCTCGGACTTGTGGTCACCGGTGCCACCAGGCATCACTCCACGGCCATCGCGAATCCCACCGCACGATCGATAGCGCTTACTGACATTCGCCAGGCGAAGTTCTGCCATTCCGCACCACCTCGACCGAACCTACCGATCGCATCGAACTAGCCCCCAACCCGAACTAGCCCTCGACCCGAACTGTCCCTCGACTTGCGTTCTGATGGTCACCAAACGAACGACCTCGCCGACGGAAACGTCCATCGCTCGAAAGCGGCGTCGCTGTCCGTCCGCAACCAGCGGCTTTCCTGCGAAAAATTTTGCCGACTGACGCCCCCTTTCGAGGTTGGGCAAATTCGACACAATACACCACCGTTAGGAATCCCACCGGTTAGGCGAGCCCTTGGCGGCCTATAGTACCGGTAGCAGTTATTGGCGTCAATCATTGGCTGCCGGGTTTCTTTCTGGAATTTGGGCTTGAAAGGTCCGACAACTAGTCTCTATACTGCTGGGCTTCCCAAAATTTAGACCAAACCGGTTTTGACGATTGGGAATGGCGAAATTGCCTCGTAAGAGAGCGGACGCGTCAGCATTTATGTCGGTCTGGCTTGTCCGGTAGGCTTGTCGGACAGTTTCGACTGATAGTTTGGACTGGCAGTTGAAATGGGGCGGACGGGGCGACCGTGGGACTGCAAACCGTTTTCGGCGGTGTTTTACCGACGGATTAGCGGTGTTTAATTTCACCGAGTTAGATCGGTGTTTTTACCGAGTTGCATCGGTGTTTTATTTGTGCGAGCATCAAGGCAGAACAGAGCCTTGAACCTATAGCGAAACGATTGGTTGAGGATTGAAACATGAAAGTTCGGGCGAGTATTAAGAAAATTTGCGATCATTGCAAGGTCGTTCGCCGTCGCGGACGAATTTACGTAATTTGTGTGAATCCTCGTCACAAGCAACGCCAAGGTTAGGCGTCGCTTGAGGCTGGTCTCGGTGGGCAGATGCTGTTTCAGCAATTTAGTTCATTGAAATGTGTGAATTGAGCGGCTGGATCGTTTGGATGGAGTTGGGTTTTAAGTTTCGGGCAAGATATTTAGTACAACCAATTGGGTTGTTGGAGCAAGAGCAAAATGCCACGTTTGTTGGGTGTTGATATTCCGAATGACAAGCGAGCCGTTGTGTCGCTGACGTATTTGTACGGCGTTGGTTCGTACACTGCCCGCGAGTTATGTCTCAAGGCAGGGGTGAATCCTGACAAGCTCGCCAGGGAGATCACGGATGAGGAACTTGCCCGTTTGTCTGGTCTAATGGAGACCGATTACACGGTTGAAGGTCCCCTGAGACGCCAGGTTGGTCAGAACATCGCCCGGCTCCGCGAAATCAAGTGCTATCGCGGAATTCGTCATCGCGTTGGCTTGCCGGTTCGCGGGCAACGAACAAAGACGAACGCCCGCACTCGGAAGGGCCCGCGAAAGACGGTTGCCGGCAAGAAGGGTGTCAAGGACCTGCGGTAGTCGCGGTCAGCTTGATGTCGCTTGATTCCTGGTTGAAACCATGGAATCGTCTGGTTTTTTGTTGTTTTTTGATACTCGGTAGGAGCTGCCAGCAGTGGCCAAAACGAAGAAAAGAAAAGTCCGACGGAACGTGACAGTGGGCGTTGTGCACATCAATGCAACGTTCAACAATACCATTGTGACCATCACCGACTTGAAGGGCGATACTTTATGCTGGGGTACCGCCGGTACTTCCGGATTCAAAGGTAGTCGCAAGAGCACTCCTTTTGCTGGCCAGTGTGCTGCCCAGCAAGCTGGAGAGAAGGCAGTGAAGTTTGGGATGCGAGAATGCGAAGTACGCGTCAAGGGCCCTGGAAGCGGCCGTGAAAGCGCGATTACGGCATTGCAAGCGGCCGGGCTAACTGTAAAGATTATTGAAGATTGCACCCCCATTCCGCACAATGGCTGTCGTCCACGCAAGAAACGACGGGTGTAATGAGGGCTGACTCTGCTGCCCGTTTTGCGGGCTGATGCAGGGTTTGTGATTTTTCTAGTTTCCTCGGGCAAGCTATTGCTCCAAACCAGCGGTTATTGGCCACCGCTTTCAAAAGGAATTACAAATGCATATTCGATGGCGCGGATTAGAACTTCCTAGCCGAGTCACCGTGGATCAAGCCACGCTGACCGGTACCTACGGTAAGTTTTCAGCAGAACCTTTTGAACGAGGGTTCGGAAACAGCATTGGCAATAGCTTGCGACGTGTATTGCTCTCAAGCTTGGAAGGAAGCGCGGTTACCCAAGTAAAAATTGGCGGCGCCAACCACGAATTCACTACTTTGGACGGCGTCCTCGAAGATGTGACGGATATTATCCTGAACGTCAAAAGTCTGGTCGTAAAGAACCACTCCGAATCGATGAAAGTCATCACAGTTCAAAAGTCAACCGCCGGTCCGATAACCGGTGCCGATATTGATACCGGCGGCGAAGTTGAAATCATCAACAAGGATCATGTGCTCGCGACTTTGACAGCTGATAAGCCATTCATGATGGAAATGGTTGTCGACAATGGCCGTGGTTATGTGGCGGCGACTGACCATAGCAGCCACGACTTGGCCAATGGAATCATTCCGGTCGATGCTTGCTACAGCCCGGTAACTCGGGTCCGATACGATGTCGAGGCAACTCGCGTTGGTCAAAAGACAAATTTCGATCGACTTAATCTGGAAATTTGGACCGATGGTTCTGTGTCGCCGGAAATGGCTCTCGTGGAAGCTGCGAAGATTTTGCGAAAGCACCTGAATCCGTTTGTCCAGTACACTGAGCTCGGCAACCAAATCCATGCCCAACCTCGTGCCAGCAGTGGTATCGACGCCGCCATGGAAGCCAAATTGAATATGCCCATCAACGACTTGCGATTAAGCGTTCGCGCCAGCAACTGCCTGGAAGGTGAAGGCGTACGCACCATTCGCGATCTCGTGCAACGAAACGAAGTACAACTGCTGGAGATGAAAAACTTCGGCGAGACAACTCTGAACGAAATTCGCGAGAAACTGCGAGAACTCGGCCTGCATTTGGGCATGAGAGTTCCGGCCGCTCCGTTGATTTCCTAATTCACTGATTTTTCTAGGACGCTAGATTGCCATGCGACACAAACGACGCGGACGACAACTTGGTCGTAATTCGGCTCACCGCAAAGCCCTGTTCCGTAATATGGTCTGCCAATTGTTCTTGACAGAACAAGACGATGACGCCTACGAATTCTTGTTGCAGGCCGACGGCAAAACGCCGATCAATCCTCCAAGGATCAAGGGGCGAATTGAAACGACCTTGCAAAAGGCCAAGGAAGTTCGCTCGATGGCTGAAAAGTGCATCACCATCGCCAAAAAAGCGGTAGCTGCTCAGTCCGACGCCGATGCTTTGGCGACGAAAGAAGAAAAAGGCTCAGCGGCTTGGATCAGTTGGCGCCAAGGTTCTGGTTGGCAAAAGTGGTCGGCCGCGAATGCTCCCGCGTTGACCGCCCGACGTCGTTTGATTGCGATTCTTGCCGATGAGAATGCCGTCAACGTTCTGATTGAAAAGGTTGCACCGCGGTTCGCAGATCGTCCCGGTGGGTACACCCGCGTATTGCGGTTGTCCGGTCGCCGTTTGGGGGATGCTGGGCAAAAGGCCATTATTGAGCTGGTTGGTAAGCACGATCGCGTCGTCGAATCGGCAACGGCACCAGCGTTCGAAGGCGCTGCCAACTAGTTGCTTGTTGGGCGTTCTGTCTGATTTTTAAAACTCCCATCGCTTTCCGACGCGGTGGGAGTTTTTTTGTATTGGCACTACAAGCGGCATAATCTGCATAGACGCTCCGAAATTAGCGTGTCGGTCGTGTTCCCATGGCCGCGTAGTTCTTGGAAGGGTCGTTTGCAGTTAAGATATGGGCGGCGTCCATCCACATGTTCGAGTCTGTTTGTGCCACCCTTACCCATCCTTGAAGTAGATCGCATCTCCAAGATCTATTGCCGACACCTCCAGCGGTCGCTGCGATATGGGGTGCAGGATTTGTTGTATCAAGCCATCGGTCGGCAGCGTGAAACCAAGCTGCGACCGGGCGAATTCTTTGCCCTAAAACACATTTCTTTCAAATTGCAAAGAGGCGAATGCCTGGCCCTCCTTGGCGCAAATGGCGCAGGGAAAAGCACGCTCCTCAAAATGATCAATGGACTATTGCGTCCGGATCGAGGTGCTATCCGTCGACGCGGACGCTTGGGGGCGATGATCGAATTGGGTGCGGGGTTCAATCCGCTTTTATCCGGTCGCGAAAACACTTTCGTCAATGGAGCTCTATTGGGGCTTTCTCGCGCCGAAATTCAACAACAATTCAACGCGATTGTCGAGTTCGCTGAGTTAGGAAATGTGATTGACGATCCAGTGCGAACCTACTCGACTGGGATGCGAATGCGATTGGGATTCGCGATCGCCACCCATACCCGACCGGATTTGTTGTTAATCGATGAAGTCTTCGCCGTGGGCGATGTCCGCTTTCGCATGAAGTGCTTCGAAAAAATCATGCAATTGCGAGATTCCGGCGTTTCCCTAATTGTGGTTGCGCATGCAATCAATCAACTTCAGCGGATCTCGAACCGTGCCTTGGTACTAGACCAACATCAGGCGATTTACGACGGACCGTTTGACGCCGGTGCTCGACTCTACGAACAAGCCTTGTTGACTGTCGTGTCCGAGAAAAACGACTCAGCTCCCTTTCATGATGCCAGGATCGCGGACGTCCGTGTGGTGGGTTCACCACCGCAAGGAGATGGATGGAAAACCGGAGATTCACTAGAGGCGGAGATTGAAATTCACTGCCAAACGCCGCTGGACAATGCTTGTGTTCGACTATTTGTTCGTTCACCCGCTTTAGGAATCTTAGGTGGGTTCGCCAATCATGCGACGGGTTTCCGATGCGATCTCAGGGCTCCGATAACGAAATTTCGCGTAACTATCGAATCGTTACCATTGCTAATGGGTGCTTATTCACTTGGCGCCACGCTCTACGGCCCCGGCCCATGGGACTTTTGCGATCGCTTGGAATCCGGCCCCAGTTTCGAAATCGTCGGCCCACCAACCGAACCCAACGGCTTCGGAATCGATGGCGCGATCCTGTTTCAAAATCGGTGGGAGTCAATCCAATAGATCAGTTCTTGGTTCGCGCCACTTCGTTCCAGAGGCGAACTAAGAACTAAGAACTAAGAACTAAGAACTAAGAACTAAGAACTAAGAACTAAGAACTAAGAACTAAGAACTAAGAACTAAGAACTAAGAACTAAGAACTAAGAACCAAGAACTAAGAACTAAGAACCACACAAAATGATCCAAGCGAGAATTGGCCCCGACAGTTACAAAACTTCCTACACCAATGAACGCGGCCAAGGCACGGCCGATTTGCCTGTTGCCAAAGGAGGAGCCGGTTCAGGATTCGGACCACACGAACTCGTGGAATCCGCGTTGGCGACATGCATTGTCATGACCGCTCGGATGATCGCGGTCGAGAAAGACTGGAAGCTCGATCAAGCCGAATGTGATGTCCGCTTGGAACGACACGCCGCCGACCAAATCACTCTTCATTACGACTTGCGTTTAACAGGCCCAACCGAAGAACAGATTCGCATGATTGAGAGATTGGTCGATAACTGCCCAGTCGCAAAAACGTTACGGGGCACGATTTCCATTCAAGCGGTACCAAACGAACTTTGCTGATCTGCGTGATTTCTCGTAAGTTGGTTGTGGCTATTCGGTGTTCGTCTTCAATAGATACAACAACACGCCCGTTTCTTCACGTGGATTCCCCTTCGAATGCAAGAACAAAGTCAGGACCAACTTTTGCTGGTTATCCTTGTCGCAAATCCACGAAGCGTGCGGATTGGAAAATGCTGTTGAGCCGCCTGGAGTTCGAATCGACAACACTTGAATCAGGCGTCCGTGTAAATCACATAATCCAATTCGCCACGACCCCCAGTCGCCTTTGGTTCGCTGAACCTCTTGCAAGTAATAGCTCTCGTCGCCCCAAGTAAACTTTTCTCGGTCGCCCAAGTTGCCGAGCCAGCCTTGATCTCGAAGTTCCGAATTCAAACCGGTTGCGGATTCAGCGTTCCAAGATTCGAAATTTCTTAGAGTCCCCGACGCTAGTTGATCGACGTCGCCATTCCAATAGTAATGGAACCGCACACGAATCTCCGACGACTCGATCCCGGCCTCACCGATCTGCACCGACTCGAAACTTGGCGTCCCCTCTGCCGTCGGTGCCAGTGACCGAGGAATATCGAATTGGCGTTGGAACTTTGCAACCAGTAAATCGCTCAGACTTGCATAGTACCGAAGTCGAATCCACACTGAATTGGGTTCATCATGTTCGTACGCCAACACGTAGCCTCCGTTGTCACAAGCATGAATCGTCGGCTGCGATGCCCGTGAGTCCAACTCGACCAAATGCGTCCAATTCACCAAGTCTGTTGAACGGGCCAGATGAGTCACCAAGATTCGCTGCTGAAAGTTATGGTACACACCGTAATAGACTCCCGGTTCCCGATCGAATCCTGGCTGAAACACTTTCAAGCAGTCCATCCCGCCACCGCGATTGTCCTTCAGCTTGAATACATACAGTTCGGCATCTTCAACCGACTCGATTTGCCTAACTAAAGCCTGAGTGTCATCGCCGAATTGGTCCGTAGGCGAAACCAGTAACACCAAAACCCATAGCAACTGAAACAGCATCGTCTCTCTATATTTCGTTGGGAGTTATCATTGAGCACTAGGTCGCGAACCTTCGCCGGTCTTGATCGCTGCGAGTCGTTCTCGCATTCGCTTTACAACTTCCGGATTTTGTTCGGCAAGATTGTGCCGTTCGCCAGGATCGGCCTGCAAATCGAACAACTGAATTTCAGGGACGGCAGTACTACGCAACGTTTCTTCCACGACCAAATTGTAAGCCTGTTTGTTCGGCGATAAGATCAGTTTCCAATCCCGACCATTCTCGCGGACACGTAGCCCCAATTGATTGCCGTTGTTGTTCTGTTGCAACACATGGTCTCGACCTTTCGCTCCGGACTTGTTCAATAACGCGTCCAACACGTTGAAGCTATCCCCGCAGGCTCCGGCCGGCAATGTTTGACCGGCCAATGCTGCGAAGCTATGTGCCAAGTCAATCGTGCCCACGATCTCATCCGAAACGGCCGGTTCGACTTGCCCCGGCCACGAGGTCAAAAAAGGAGTCCGCGTTCCGCCTTCAAACACCGAGTACTTTCCGCCACGGAACGGCCCAGCCGCTCGATGCGACCCCAACCGTTCCAGGGCCAAGTCTTGATAGCCGTCATCCATCACCGGGCCATTGTCGCTACAAAACACAATCAGAGTATGGTCGCGCAGTTTCAATCGCTCCAAAGTCGCAACGATCTCGCCCACACACCAATCGAGCTGCAATATACAGTCTCCTCGGTAGCCCAGTTTTGATTTTCCAGCGAATCGCTCGTGCGGGACGCGGGGTACATGAATGTCATGTGAAGCAAAGAACAAAAAGAATGGTCGATCTCGATTCGTTTCGATGAACTGAACCGACCTCTCGACCCACTTGTCCGCCAAGTCTTCATCTCGGAACCTAGCGTCATGCCCACCGGTGTAAAACCCAATTCGACTGATTCCGTTGTGGATGGTTTGATCGTGTCCGTGGGACCAATTCATCCTCAGTGATTCACGATTCATCAAACCGGTCGGATGATCCGCTGACGGTCGTTTGTCGCCAACCCACAATGGATCATTGGGATCAAGATTGGCGACTCGATGATCATCCACATAGACTTGGGGAACTCGGTCGTTCGTCGTTGGCAATAAGAAACACGAATGAAAACCAATCTCCAGCGGTCCTGGCTTGAGCGCACCGTTCCAATTTGGCCCGGTACCCTTTTCTCCCAAGCCCAAATGCCATTTTCCAATCACAGCGGTTTGATAACCCGCGTCCCGCAACAGCGAAGCAATCGTCACCGAACCCGGCTGAATAATCGCCGGTGCATTGGGCGGTGCCACGCCCGTGCCAGGTGTTCGGAATGCGTAGTTTCCGGTTATGAACGAATACCTAGTTGGAGTACATGTTGATGAAGAACAATACCCACTGGTAAAACGAACACCCGACGCCGCCAGACTGTCGATGTGCGGTGTCTGGATCTCGGTCGCGCCGTAACAAGACAGATCGCCATAACCTAAATCATCCGCCATGATCACAACGATGTTCGGTGTTGCTTCCTGAGGGTAAGCCGGACCTTTGGGCGCTGACTGCTGAGCATCTGCGAACAAAACAACGATGCTGGCGGCAAGTACCAACGTTGCTGCTCGGATCACGACCGGTCGCAAGAAATCGAACTCACGCATCGGCAACACACCTTCTTCTTGAAAACAGACTATTTCCGAACACAACCAAGGGATAGAATATCGGTTTGGAGGTTCGCATACCATGCCGATACACGATTGGACGCGAGTGAGTTCCGGAACTTGGCACGCATTTCACTTGGCTTGGATTGCAGAAATCCAGAACGCACTCAATGGTGGCTGCCTTCCACCCGACTACTATGCCCTGGCCGAACAAATTATCGGTCCGTTTGGTCCCGATGTGCTCACGCTGCAAGAAACCCCGCACAACGACTGGACTGCCACGCATTCCGACGGCGGGATTGCGCTGGAGACCTCCCCGCCGTAGACTCGTTGGATCGTCGAGAGCGACAAAGACGATTGTATCCCGAAGCGACGAACGATTTCGATTCGCCATTCCAGCAATGATCGAATCGTGGCCCGGCTAGAACTGGTCTCGCCCGCCAACAAAGCTTCAGAACATGCGGTAAAAACCTTTGTTGAAAAAGCGATCGAAACCTTGTCTCGCGGTTATCATCTGATGATCATCGATTTGTTTCCACCCGCATGTCGTGACCTCAACGGACAGCACGGAGAAATTTGGAAGGTCTTGGACGAAGACACCTTTCGCTTGAGCCCCGCTGAACCCTTGGTGCAAGCCAGCTATTCGGCCGGTCACAAGAAAGTGGCCTATATCGAACCAGCCGCTGTCGGCAAACAACTAATCGACATGCCATTGTTCTTAACCGCCGACCGCTACGTCCCGGTTCCACTACAAGCAACCTACGACCGCGCCTACCAAGGACTCCCCAAACGCTGGCAAAGGGTGCTCGAAGAGAGTCAAATGCAGTCCCAGGAAAAACCACATGCCGACAACCGCACCACAACCATGGGTCGTAAGTCAAGCAAACGCTTTGCAATATGCCGTCTTGCGTGGTCAGCTCGCCACTTGGCACACCCTTGCTTTCTAGAGTACGAATCACAAGTTTCCACAATTCGAACGGGTGATCTACGAATCATCAATAATACCGCCCGTTCGAATCTTAGCGAATGCGGATTCTACTCAGCCACCTTGAAAACGTGCGTCACACCACGCAGAAACAGTGCTCCGTTGGCATAAGCCGGCGAGCCCAACATTTCTTCTCCTAGATCATTTTCTGAGACGATTTCGCCCTCGGCGCCCAAGACATCGACCACTTGCGTCAGCCCAGCGTCATTGACAACATACACATGCTTTCCAACCAACAGAGGTGTCGCCCAAGTCTTTGTGCCTTTCAAGCGAACCTGCCAAGTGACTTCCCCTTCTTTCGTCTCGCCGCAAGTCAGAATGTTACTGGCATGAATTACAAAAATTCGATCGCCGGCAACAATGGGACTGGCCGATCCCGCCGATAACTTTTGTTTGCTCCAAATTTTTTCCGGAGTCGAAACATTCAAATCCAAATCGATCCGAGTCAACCCAGCCGAGGCTAGGAAGACCGATTTATCACTGACCGCTGGCGACGGTATCAGCGCACCCCGCGCGACAAGCATCCACTTGGACTCACCAGTGGTTGGGTCAATCGCCTGGAAATCACTGGCCGAATGAACCAACACAAAACGACGACCATCAACATTCACCGGAGTCGGACTGGACCAGGCCGTGGTGCGTGGCAGATCCTTGCGCCACCTGTCTTGCCCAGTAACCGCATCGACGCCCAAGACAAATGAATCCCCTTGGCAGGCCACCTGAATCACAACCGTTCCATCGATAACGATGGGCGAAGATGCCAGACCACGATCGTCAAAGGCGCCTGGAAAATCCATGCCAAGTGACCGGACCCACTGCAAGTTGCCTTGCAAATCCAAGCAGACCAGATCGTTTGTCGAAAACAGTGCAAAGATCGACTTCCCATCACTAGCCGGGGTCGGAGCGGCCATCGAACTCAGGGGATGACAAAACGCGCGGCCCGTCGAATAAATGGTTCGCGACCACCGCGACTTGCCGGATTGTTCGTCAATCGAGTAGACGTGCAAGCGATCATTCGCATGCCCGCTGGAACTGGTCGCGATCACTTGACCGCCCACTACAATCACACCATTCACCGCTCGCCCAGGCAACTTCACTTTCCAGGCCAAGTTCTTTTCGACGGACCACTCGGTTGGTGCTTTGCCCTCAGCGAAAACGTTCCGTCCGTCAGCACCTCGAAACTGCAAGAAGTCCTCGCCAATGATCGGTTCCGCTCCGCACGACATGCATGCCAATAACAGAACCAAAAAGCGATGTATTGTAAATCTCACGTTCATTACTCACCCTCCCGGATCGCTGTCCCCGACGCATCACAAATTCGCACATTTAAATGCCACACATCGTACCATTCCATTTCTTGCGGTGGTTTGTTTTGACATGACTTGATCAAGATCAAATTCTGACCTTTCTTAAGTGATACCGGGATTACATATTGATCAAACGAATTTCCGGTATGCCCAATCGGCTGGGATTGAATCAGTTCTCCATTAAGCCAAAGCTTGAAGGCATTTTGCATTCGCAAGCGAATCTCTGCCGATCGTTCCTGTGAGGAGTTGAAGATCGAAACGCCATAGCCAACCACTTCCTTTTCGTTACCCAGAACTTTGTTCAAGTCCATTTCGCCGGTGTCACTGACTGCCGAATGCGTTTGCCATTTCAACGATCCGGCACTCCCTTCGTATTCCAGCTCCGGGTTGGGTTTGCCCTGCGAATCAAAATCACTCAACAAAATCTTTTCGGGCGCAAGTGAATCATGAAAACCGGCTTCCGCGATGTTAGGGAATGGACCCAGCACATGCCAATCAACCACATATCCAAAATGTGTTGCCAAATCCGGTTTTTCACCATATTCTGTCTCCAGCATCCGCGCAATTTCGCCGACTTGATCTTCGTCACGCGCTGCCCCAAATGCGCGGTCCAGAACTTGCTTGCGTTCGACCGAACCCTTTTCAAATGTATTCGCCAAAGCGATCTTCGTCTGGATTGCAGGACGTCGAAACGTCGCAATCGGATCAGCAATCAAGGACTCGGCAATCGACTCCATGAGCTTCGGTTCGGCTGACTCGAGCAAATCCCAGGCAATTCGGCGCGAGGCAAACTTGCGAGTCGTATCTTGGACGACTTGCTCTAGCATATTCACAGGCAGTTCGAATCCTGGTTGTTCGGTCATGCCGTCGATCGCGGTCCGCAACCAGTTAAGTGCCACGGGGTTAGCTTCGTCGGCAGCATCTAGAACTTCGCTCAAACGCTCCGTTGGCCACTGCGAGACCGTTTGCCAAGCCGATTGCAACTCCTCGGAACCAGCCGTCGACCGCTCGGCCTGCAAGATCGTCATCAGAGCCGGATCACGATTCGACAAGGTTGACTGGGTGACAGATTGGCCACCGTCCCATCCCAAGCTTGTAGATTCACAAAGAAAAATCCCCGAGATTGCCACAACCAACGAACCTGTCAGTCTTCGCGACCAACCTGGAGCGAGTAACAAACGCCATCGCGTCTTATCTGCTGCATGAACCATTGAACTTAGACCTTGGTTTGGGTACGAACTCATTATTTACCACTCCTCCGTCCAGTATTGACTGAAATACCAATAAGATAGGCGAGCACCATCTTCGGTACTTCCCGTTTCAAGTCGCGATCCGAAACCTTGAACTCCAACGGCGAAGTCTCTTGAAAGACGACTCGGTTTTGGATCAAATTTATGGCGGCCAATACCGCCACCGCCACTTGCTTTCGCGATGACTTGCGTTTCCGAGCTGGTAGGGCCGCTAACAGCAAATCGATGTCTCGCTCCAACAAACTCGTCATCGCTGTATTCACATGGCGGTCTTCGCTCGCAGAGTGTCCATGAGTTCCAATCACCAGTTCCCGCACAATCCCGCGATGCTGGCGATAACTATCAACCATGACCGCGATCAACCTATTGACCCGAACCTCTAAATTTGCGTGGGTCAATTCAAGCGTCTTAAACAGTTCATCATGAGTCTGCTCGGTGGCTTGCAAGAATTTTTGCTTCAACACTTGGAGCAAAGCTTCTTTGCTGGCGAAGCGCCCATAGACCGTGCCAACACCACACCCAGCAGCTTCCGCAATTTCCCCTAGTGATATATCGCTGAACCACTTGTTTTCGAGCAAACGCCGAGTCGCATTCAAGACCCTATCTTCGGTCCGGCGACTCCGTTCTTGCAACGGGCGACGTACTAGTAGATTTCCCATTGGCAAACGATCCCTCTCTCGCTCCGCACGACGACCAATTCTCAAACTCGAATCGACCCGAACCAGAACCCGAATTCTAATTCTAATTTTGCGGTCATTGAAGGTGGTTTGTCAAGGGACCGCTTTTTTGGCAATAAAAGTGCCTAAATGAATTTGGCGGCTGGTCCTAATTAAGTTCAATCGCGGCTCCATTACCGCAGGATCAGGCCTTCGAACCGCTCCCAATTGATGGTGTTCTACCTTAGATTATTAGTGGCCCAACACCACTTGGGTCTGGTTGGATTGTGGCCGCCGCCCCACCAAGCCACCCCGCAAATTGACCAAACTAATCTCGCGGGTGAATTGGTTTGTCAGCCAGCCATCGTTCGCTGCGCGTGGGTTGCCGAATTCCTTTTGATTGGAAATGGAAAAACTGAAAATGACCTTTCGAATCGCTGTACGTCTGGCAGTTGGCTTCCTCATTTTCGCACAAGTCCATGGTCTGGTGCTGGCGGAGGATTTTGATGTGATCTTTTTGGGTGGCCAATCGAACATGGAGGGGTTCGGCTTTGTCAAGGAACTGCCGACTGAATTGGGGCAAGAGATTCCCGACTCCTATATCTTTCACGCGAATGCTTCGTTGGATCAACATCCCATTGGTGGCTTGGGAATCTGGTCGCCATTGAAACCAGGACACGGTGTCGGTTTCACATCAGACGGAAAAGCCAACAACCATTCAGATCGGTTTGGAGTGGAACTGAGCTTGGCGGCTGAACTGCGGCGTCTAAGGCCCGGACGAAAAATTGCCATCATCAAATACGCGCGCAATGGTTCGTCGATTCATCAAGATGCGGCCGCCGCGTGGGGCTGCTGGGAACCAGACTTCTTGGCCAAGTCCGGCGAACACCGAAACATCAATCAGTACGACCATTTTCTAGCGACAATCAAAAACGCGATGACCAACGCCGACGTCGATCAGGACGGCACGATCGACGCGTTGAACCCCATTGGCATCTTATGGATGCAAGGGGAAAGCGACGCGATGTATTCGGTCGAGATCGCTGAGCAATACCCGGCGAATCTAAAGCGATTGATGGACTTGATGCGAGCGTCGCTGCGCGAGGACGATCTGCCCGTCGTGATCGGTCGGATTTCTGATTCGGGAGCGAAGACGAATAAACGGATTTGGACGCACGGCGAAATCCTCCGTGCGGGACAAGCGGCCTTTGTAGCCAACGACCCAGCCGCTCGTTTGGTCACAAGCACCGACAACTATGGTTACTCCGACCCGTACCACTACGATTCCGCCGGCTACATCGACCTCGGAAGAGAATTTGCGAAGAAACTGCAGGAAATGCAATAGAATGCTGGTGAGCGTTCGATGAAGTGCGTCTTGTGGTGTTTGCTAGGTTTATGGGGTTTCGTACCCCCCCTAACCTAGGAGTATATCCATGGAACGTCCATCGATTAGCCCCCGCGCGGGCTATTGGCAAGAACTGATTGATCAGCAA
>JAEUIQ010000026.1 GCA_016794985.1 Planctomycetaceae bacterium
GTACGCTGCTAGAAATCGAGATGCTGCGGCCCGAGGATTGGGTGATCGAGCAGATGACGTTAGTCGTGGAACCGATCCCGGTGATGTTATCCGGTAACGAAGATTACTTGATTTCGGCAGAACCACAGTCATCGTCCGTCGCAACGAACGAGAATGCGATCGAGCCCGATGTGATTCTTCCAACGGCCAATCTGGAATCGTCAGGCATCTCCACATTCGGTGCTCCCTTACGTCCGATCTACAGTCACCTCACCGAGTTGTTGCTTGAAGCGACAATGAATGGAAACCAGGTGTTGGGGATGGTTGTGGAGTTGGACTTGCCAGAGCTTGGCATCCGTGGTCCGGCCTGGATCATCGATTTAGAACCCGCCCCGCTCGTCCCAGCAGGTCCAGGTCAGGTCGTCACCGCCACCTTCAAACACGCCAGCGCCAACGTCCTGGACTTGGTCCTAACCAACACCCCACCTACAAGCTTTGGCTCTTCACCCTCCGCCCTTGGCACTACTCCCACCGACTCCATCGGCGTCACAGCGAATCACCCGTTCTGGTCAGTGGACCGAGCCGAGTTCGTACAAGCGGGCGAGTTACAAATCGGCGAGCGACTCCAAACCCTCTCAGGCGACATCCACTGGGTCCAACAAAAACTCCCCCGCCCCGGTCCAGAGCCCGTCTATAACTTGGAGGTTCATGCTGAGCATGTGTATTATGTTGGCACCACCGGGATATTGGCTCATAATTCGTGTAATCATGGGTACGCCATCTTGAACAAGACGACTGGGGAGATATACAAATTCGGGGTCAGCAAAACGGGTTTTCTCAGGAATGGAGCTTCGAAGCGGGCGGAGGCTCAGTTGACCAAACTCGCCAAATCGCTGGGAATCAGTCGATCGGACCTGCAAACGGTCGTTCTTAGGAAATTTTCCAAGCGACAAGATATGTTTGATTGGGAGAGGGCAACCGTTGGAATTTGGCGATCTATGCGCCACGATCTACCCATGAACCTTCTACCTAAAGGAACGAGCCCGTTCTTACCATAGTGCTGGCCTACTAGAATGAAACGCTGTCAACTTACGCCGTTTCGATCACGCTCATAGGAAGCTATATGTACCTTCGATCAATCCGATCGTGCCTCGATCGTCGCCTGTGCGATGAGGTTGGCCACGCTATTGTGGGCTCTTTCTCTTGCGAACAAATTTGTGTTTCATGGCCGCTTAGCCTGCTTATAGAAAGGAAGATAACGGTAGACTGTGGTGATGTTTTTCTTCGCTTCACAAACAAACTTGAGCACTGCTATCCGAACGCGCCGTACGGCGTGCTTGATTTTGGGGCGATGTTTGATATCGACTCGTACGTTAAAGCCGCTGACTATGAGAAAAAAGTTCTGATTCTGGATTCCCTTGTTCGAGCGTTAGAAAAGTTGTTTTCATGGAAAGGCTGGGATCTGGGCCCAGTATTGGCGGCAAGAGCTGAGCTTGTTGACCGAGATTTTGACTACCCGCTGTGGTCAAAAAAGAAGATTTCTTCGCCAGACAAAAAGTCGACAGCCCAATTGATGGTGCGGATCGATCTGCGAGAGACCTTGGTTTTTGTTGCGTTTCGAAAATTCAAGACTACAGACGTCGACCAGTTGTTGCAAATCGCAACGATTCCTACGACGTTAAACAGCCCCGCGTTGCTTCCTAACCTCGAAAAGGACATCGAATGGCTGAGCAACACCCGAGTTCGAATCGGGCGTTGGGAAGTTGCACGACCATGATGACAATTTATCTAACACAGATATATGTTGCGGCAGGGGCAAACTATCCTTTGTCTCACCATTTTCAGATGTTTGCGAGCGAGCTATTAACAAATTCTTGTCCCCTTCCGCAATCGTTTTTCAACAAATATGGTTGCGATGTCGATTTAGTTTTGCGAATGAGTGCATAATCGTCGCTGGAGTCGGTTGAAATTCTCGGACCAACCGTCTTTAAGCGTGACAAATCTGTCGAGTTCACCATCTTTCTACCGTTTCGCAAGGTTCCGTTCGATGAGACAGTTTTTCGCGAAGTAATCACAGTGTTGATGGGAGGGATCAGCCAAGTCATGCAAAAGGTTGGTGTCGATAATGAAGGATTGTCTGAAAGAATGGCTTTGTGTGCAGAAAAAATTCTTCGTGCGGAGAAATGTGGAAGATTAGCTGACTTGGAAATCACGGAAACAAAGGATGGAAACAAAGTGCCATCCAGCTCTGTTTTGTACTTTCGCGAAACCGACACCAGCGGCTTATCGACGCTAATAAACGCTAACGCCAGCAATCAGCCAAACTGAAGTTTTGGAACTGTAGTGTTAGTTGCTCAATCGCTCTGTGCCATTTCGGATTTTTGCAAATATTGGCGTTCATAAGTGTTCATCAGCGGTTACCTGAATGGCCTGTGTAGCCTCTAGCCGCAACGTCCGGCTTGCTTCGTAACGACTACTCGCTTGATTGGACGCTGATGACGCTGGTCGGCATGGGGGCGGTTCTACTCTTGCCGGTGCTCGTGGGTCGAACACCGACGCGTGATGCCGAAGAGCAGGAAGAAGCCTGGCCCGAGTTGGCTTGGGTGTGATTCTTCTTGTAACGTACCGGTCGGAGTTTGGTAAAAGATGTTTGGTGAAAGATTGTCGGATTCACGCTCCTAATTCACGA